>CAUPNM010000001.1:0-463195 GCA_963512645.1 uncultured Albidiferax sp.
GGAGTTCGAGGGCAAGAGCTACCGCCTCAAGGAGGCCGCCGCACGCATCGCCGTCGCACCCGAGTCGTCATAATCCGGCGGTCCTGCCTGGGGGAATTTGGGGTGGCCAAGGGTGGGGGAATTTGACCTGGCCATCAGGGTGCAGGTCGAGAAAGCAAGATTTTCTGCCCGCCCAGCAAAGGCCGGAGCTCTAACGTTCGGCAGATTTTGACGAGAGGGCTATGCTAACGCCTGTGCCTTCGCATTCGCATTCGCATTCGCGGCTCACATGAAAACGGACTTGCAGTCTGCCAAGCCAGCGCCATGAGGCCATCTTGAGCTACCGCTGGCCTGCGCGATGCGCTTATTCCATTTCCAGGCCATAGCGGGCTCTCTAGGTTCAAAGGCAGAATGAAAAATCCGAGAGGGCGCCGGTATCGCGCAAAGAGGCGTTGACCAGCTTGGCATTGACCTGATGCAGACGCGCGGGTCCTCCGCCTTGGGGCTGCCTGAACTCTCCCAGGCGGCCTGCATGAAAGCCGCAAGCCTCTACAGCCATTTCGAATCACGCGCGTTGTTCGACGCGGCACTTGACCACGGCATCTGCTTAGAGTTTTCTCAGCAGGCCGCCACCTCCAGACAGCGTGCTCGTGTTGCCCGCTCTCGAACTATCTGTTTTCTAATCTGCGCTTTGAGACAAGGGCTCTATCGTCTTTGAAGCAGCTGGGCGAACTCCATCAGCAATCGCTGATCAGCCGCAGTCAACCCCTCCATGATTGTCGCAAGGCTACGAGCCTGATCATTTGAGAGCGTACTGGTTACTGCCAGCAGATCGGTCATACCGACATCAAGCGCGTCGGCAATAACCCATAGTCGCTCAAGCGAAGGTAGGGAAATTCCACGTTCAAATCGAGAAACGGTTTCGGCATCGACTTCAATCAAACCGGCAAGATCGTCTTGCGTCAGCTTGCCGAGCTTACGCCGTTCCGCAATAGCGCCGCCCAGTTTTCGTCGAAAGTCCTCAGGAAATTGCCTCTTCTTGCGTCGCACATCACATCCTTTGATACGGACCAAAGTGTTGACAATCGACACCATTTGTAGAATGATCTTATTTGTTGTTTGTCAACAAATAAGATCTACCTATAAATCCCAAACGCTCAAACCGAGTCACCCGAGGACGGAAGTCTGCGTTGGCAGGCGCGTGAGAGTAAGCCTGATGCATATAAAGGAATGGTGAGCATGGCGCTGTGGCGTCACGTTCACAGCAGTGGTTAAAAGTCAGTCTAGTTCTACGGGAGCCAAGCACCGGCTGGCATGGATCGCCGCACGCTGCAACCTCGGAAATGAACTGTGAAAACCCCTGGCGACATCGTTTTATTCTGCGGCGACCCACACGGACAGTTCCGCCACATCCTCCAGGCTGCAGCTGGGCTACGCGCCTCAGCAGTCATATTGCTCGGGGACATGGAACCAGTGCGGCCGCTGCACGAGGAGTTGGCGCCGATTGCCGACAAGCTCTGGTACGTCCACGGAAATCACGACACCGACAGCGAGCGCAACTGGAACCACCTCTGGGGCAGCAAGCTCGCGGGTCGAAACCTCGATGGCCGGGTGGTGACTTTGCATAACGGCATCCGGATCGCCGGCCTGGGTGGCGTATTCCGGGAAAGCGTCTGGTACCCCAGCCTGCCTACCCCGCCAAAGTTCCGCAATCGCCAAGAACATATCCAGGCAACGTCCACGCAAGACCGGTGGCAGGGTGGCGTGCCGCGCAAACACTGGTCCAGCATTTATCCCGCGGAGCTGGACCGTTTGTCCCTGATGCGAGCAGACATTCTCGTCACTCACGAAGCTCCGGGTTATCACAACAACGGCTTTGAAATCCTGGACGAACTGGTCCAGAGCATGGGTGCGAAGGTGACAGTGCACGGGCACCACCACGACAACCTGGACAGCTCCGATCGATGGAGCCAGCAGGGCTTCAAGAGTTATGGCGTCGGCTTACGAGGAATCACCGCTATCGACGCGGACGGAAACGCCACCGTGATCTTCCCCGGCGAGCTGGACGCGCAGCGGGACTTCCGGCAAAAGTACTTGGACGTTTTCAAGAACGCGCCGCCATGAGCCCAATCCTCTTTCTCGACTTCGACGGGGTGCTGCATCCGGAGCCACTCTTGGCCAAAAAAAAGCTGTCGCAGCTCCCCCTCGTGGAAGCAATCCTGCGGGACTTCCCTTCCGTCCAAATCGTCATTTCCTCAGCCTGGCGCCTCGATTGGTTCAATGATGGTGAAGCGGTTGCTGTATCGAACATGCGCCGGCATTTTTCCCCAGACATCGCATCACGTGTGATCGGAGTTACGCCATTTTTAGGCCGGCGTGAATCGCGGGGTCTGGCTCCCCTGCCATACCCGCGCGAGGCCGAGTGCCTCAGCTGGCTTAAGTCGAACCGGCCCGCCTGGACTCCGTGGATGGTTTTGGATGATCGCGCCTGGTGGTTCTCACCCGGCAGCGTCAATCTTATGGCGATCAATAAAGACGTCGGATTCATGCCGTCCGATGAAGACGTGTTCCGCAAACACCTGACTCGGATCACGAGACAACCGATGGACACCAGTAAGGAATATATGACCCTGTTTCTTGACTTCGATGGCGTCCTCCATCCAGACGTTTGCGATAGGGAGAGCAAATTTTGTAACCGCGATCGGCTCCAGAAAATCCTGCGTGATTTCCCGGAAGTCGACATCGTGTTGACAACAACCTGGCGCCTTCGCTTTCCATTGGACTCTGCAGGCGACACCCTGAAGCATTATTTTTCTTACGATATATCCGAGCGCATCGTCGGGGTCACGCCTGACGCCAAGAATCTGGATCCTCGACAGTTTCCGGACGGCCTGGAACTTTACCCGCGGGAATGGGAGTGCATCGCCTGGTTGCGTGCTAACCGGCCTTACAGCCCGCACTGGCTGGCCCTGGATGACAAGGCGTATCTGTTTCGTCCTTTTTGCAAGAACCTGCTGACCATCAATCCGGCGACAGGGTTTGTTAGCGCGGACGGGCGCCGGTTACGCCAGCTGCTACGGGAGCGAAAGGATACGCCATGACCTTGCCAAACGAAACAGCACGCGCACTGCGCTGGGCGGGAGAGTTCATCAAAGAACTGATCAACACAGGTGAGATCTCGGAGAAGCGCCAGCAAGAAGCCCGGGTCATCCTGCGTCACTACCCAAGCGCAGCGGAAATCGGATACCTCGATCCAAGTCCGTCGGACAAACTTGCGCCGGCCGTCGCACACCCTCCACCAACGGTCGAGAGCCAGAACCCCGGCCGCTTTGCCCATCTATGCGGCGTACTGACGGCCCAGGAGATGGCTGATCATCTGAAGTGCTCGCCCGAGGCGGTTTATGAACGCGCGGTCGCCGGCGAATTGCTTTTCCTATCGTCGCCGTCCCGAGTCGACGATCGGCGCTACCCTGCATTTCAGCTCGATGAGCGCCTGGACAAGTCGCTGCTAAAACAAACCATGCAGAAATATCTGGAAGCCGACGTCAATTCGACCTTGCTTTGGACTTTCCTGCGGGGCCCGCAGAGGATATACGCTGGCCTGACCCCTATCGAAATGCTGCTGGGCGGCATGCCGCCTGAATATGACACGCTGACGCCCAAAGAACGGTCTGACATATTCCTCGAGGTGGTGGACGAAGAGATATCACGCGTGCGGTGGTAACTGCTGTTATGGGCGACTTGATCCTATTCCTTGACATCGATGGTGTGCTGCATCCGTGGCATCGCGAGCCCAGGCTGCTTTACCGCTCTGTGCCGATCTTCGAGGATGCGCTTCGTGCGCATCCAAACATCGACATCGTGATTTCCAGCGATCGACGGATTCACGAATCTCTTGACGATCTGCGCAAACCGTTTTCGCGAGACATCCAGGCCCGGATCATTGATGTCAATCCGTTTTTCGATGACTTCACTAAGCTTGAGAAAAGCCTGTTCCCTTCAGACCTTCTCAATCACCCCCGGCAACTGGAGTGCTTGGCCTGGTTGGGATCTCACCGTCCAGGAGATGGCACCCCGTGGGGTGCCATAGATGACACCTTCGATCACTTTCACCCCTTGCAGACCAATATTTATTGGGTGGAAGGTACAACGGGACTGGAGGCGTCCGAGCTGGGTCAACTGCGGAATTTTCTGGCTGAGCAACATCTAAGATGATTCCCTACTCAGATTCGGTTAACCGATCCGATTCCATCCGTGAAGCATCCTGCGCTTCCTGATCAAGTTGCTCGCCTGCTCGTTTATGACGAGCAACCCGCGTCCTTGCGTGACTGCTATGACCTGGTGGCATTGTTCATGGACGAGTTAAAACGCCCCGCTCCGGCGCAGCTATTGGATGGCGTCGGCGGACTGCTCCCCGATGAAAAGGCGCGTTTGGGATACCTCATTCACGCTGCCAGTCACGTTGCTCCCGCAAGCGTGCACGAAACCTATCTAAAAATCTTCGGGCGACTTAATCAAGTGAGCCGGTTACTTCCAGGCGAATCTTTGCCACCGTGGCCTCTGCTGCGGTGTGATCCCGCTGTGAATAGTCTCGATGGCATTGCTGCGCATTGGAATTTGCGCAAAGGCCTGGAGTTGTCAAAGCTGCGCCAGATAGCAAGTAGACGGCGATGCTGACTGATCGTCCCTGCCGGTCAGGCTGAGCCCCGCGCGCTGCTTAGGCCGCGACCAACTCTTCCTGCTACCTCCTTCCAGCTTGAGTTACATAAGCACCCAAACTTGGGTCAAACTTCAGATCGATTCAACACGTAGGAGAAAAAAATGTGCGAACTTCGTCGGCGATTGCACGAGATCACAGAAAATGGCGCGCCGCAGACGCATCAAGATTTAATCGAAAGCCTTCGCGGCGAGTTACCTCATTCGATCGAAGTTGTCCAGGCCACAGTACCCAATGACCGCTACACGTGTGTGATGCACGCCCTCGATATTGTCGAAGATGCCCAGTACATTGCTATCGTAGCTGCCGCACCTCGCAACATATTTGCCAGCCCGCGTTTCGTGGAACGTTTAATTACCCAAGGTCATCTTCATGAGTTAGCGGGAGCCACCGATGGCGCGCTTGTCGTGTATTTCGATCAAGGCTCCGTCAAGCATATTGGCCTGTTATTGACAGCGATCCGCGTGGAGTCGAAATGGGGCGTCGGCTGCTTGTATCAGCATGGACTACTAGAAGTCCCCGAAAACTATGGCGCGGAACTTCGATTCTTTTCCTCTATCGATCGCGAGTTCACTCTAGATCGATATGTTGAGTACGCTCGTGAACATGGCGTGCGGTTTGACGGCGACGCCTAAGAGACCGAAAACCAAGATGATGAGGACCAAGCAGTCGTTCATCTATTAATGCTCCACGTTAGAGCTTTGGCCAATCGACTTTGATATCTGGGTGTATTTTGATGACGCAGCCAGGGAGATTCAAGCGACAGCGGGTATCCGTATCGATGGCTAGTTAGTCGTCATTCGATAAATGCGTAAACACGGGAAGGCCACCCATTCGGCCGCGGTTTGTAGTTAGCGAAAAACCTGGCGATGCTTGGATAGGAGGATTCGAGCAGCGTCTTCTTTCCTTCTACCCCCGGGATTGCGCAGAGCCAGTCGTGCATTGACTCAAGCAACTGGCCTAGCTCGTAGTACACGGTGAGTGGGTCTGCCACTTTTGAGACGACTTGGTGGCACACCACATCCAGAGCCGTGGCCATTCTCGCAATGGCATGCCCATCGGGTGCCCCTTCTTTGAAGTACTCCGCTATCGGAGCGAACTGCTCCCACTCCTTCTTGTATTGACCATGCTTAGCGCCAGCAAGCTCGCTCGATGAGACGAACAATTCGTGCCAGTGCTTGAGATCATCGGGTTGCAGCCCGTCTCTGAAGAGCGAGATGAACTTCAACGCGTTCTCGACCCGCCGTTGGCGCAGGTTCTGAAAGAACGCAACCAGGGCGAGCACCCCGCCGAGCACGACGAAAATCAGCTGCACCCAGTCACGCGCGTCTTTCATGTCTCGACTCTCTGCGGTGGTCCGTCACGGCTAGCAGCGCGGGCGCGCAAAACAGTTTCATGATGTCTCCAGCCATGCTAGGCATAGTGACAGGTGACCTGAGCGGCCGCCTCCTCTAATTGGAGGATGACTGAACCCGCATCAGCCGGCACCGGCTACGGAAAATACCTCCCATGCAATCTCTTGTCAAAAAATGACCTAAAGGCTGCCGTCAAGAACCGCATGGACCATCATGTTCGTCACGGCGTGAGTCAAGTTGTAGGACTTCCGTTATGCCGTGTAAATACCTGGGTCCTGGACCAGAGCTGGCCCATGGATCCGTCGCATGGCAACGAAGATAGAAGTGCTCAGCCTGAAAACTCTGTCCAGGCCTGTTTAAAAGCCTTCACTGCGGGGGTCGAAGCGCCGGCATAGGTGAGATACGTTTGAATGCCGTCGCGTGTGCCTTCCGAGATCGGGAATTCACGGTCACCCCTGACGTCGCGCGCGAGATCGCCAACCAGGTCCTTACGTTTAGCCTGGCGCTCCAGCCAGAGGTGAAATTCGCTGCGTGAGGCCTCCCGAGCGGCTCGGCCTGCTTCCGCTGCTGCAGCTACAACATTCATAGCATTGATCGGGCGCCGTTCATTGACCTTGGACATTATTGGTCGTTTCTGCCATCTCTGAAGTGTGGCGAAGTACCGTTCGCCAGACGTGTCTGGATGATCAGATTCGAAATGTGGTGCCGCAACGAGAGCATCGCAGTGGGAGCAGTAGTACTGGTCGGCAGCTCCCTCTATCTGGTCGCCATGCACATAGTACCGGTCGGGATTGGGGTCGTGGCCATGCACGCGCTCAAAAAATTGCGCCGATACACGGACACTCAGGGAACCATGCTTTTTCTGGATCTTGCTCTGTACGGCCTTGGGAGCGTCGACAGTTGAAAAATCGAACACGAAGGCATACACCATGCCCTCATGGCCTTCGATCGGCTGTACTTCGGCGTCCACGAGTTCATCCGCCTCATCGAAACTCAGTCCCAGCTCTTCCGCCAGGGCTTGTGTCAGGGAAATCTTCGGCGGCTCGTCGTCTGGATCATCACGCTCCGAGTCCCAGTCCAGGGTAGCACTATCCATTCGCCACGGCACCCCGTAGATCGCCTGGCCCAGGCGACAGACCCACAACCTAGCCTTGACATTGATTCGATGGCCCGAATAGGGGCGCTCGTCATCAATCTCCAACGAAACATGGCCTTCGATCGGTATTTCCAGCGGGTCACCGTTAGATGGGATTGCCTCCCAATCAATATCGAACGGGAGGTAAATTTCATTGATGCCGAATGTGTTGGTGCTGGCCATGGCGCCCGACGCATTCGGATCATTCAGGACGCCTTGGTCAATAAGTTCGCGCAGCGCGTCTTCGAACTTTGCCCATGAGATGTGCACGTGCACGCCAGGAAGCTTTTTGCGAAAGGCTTCGCCGATGAGAGCGACCAGAACGGCCTCGTCATGCGGCGCTCCCACGCCTCGGGCTCGGTGTACCAGGCAAGCGACGTCCAGAACAACGTGAGTGTCAGAGTCCAGGGACAGGCGGCCTTCGCCCGAGGCTTGAAAGGATGCCAAAGTTTTAAAACTCAAAGCAGCAGCGACACATTGCTGTGCCTGGCTGAGCGTAAGAGGATGAGGCGATTGGGCACTGGCAGTGCGAACCGCAAAGGCGAGACTAGATATGTCGATCGACATGCATTTCTCCATGTAAGGCACAGGACGTTCGAGCGATTAACCGTCCGGTGCCATGCGAGATGCATGGGGGTGGACATTTAGGAAATCGAAGTAAAGCGAAAGCGTGTCGCAAAAACACGCCGTTGTCTGGTATGAGCCGCTCGAAGCTCAGGCGGACGCCTTGAGCAAAATTGTAGAGCGAGTGACTCTCAAATGCAAGGGGGTGCCTGCGGCAGACAATGTCCTAGCTTTTAGGGTGGATCGGCGAAGGCCCGGGCTGGAGGAGGGTGCCTCAATCCTCGATCTCCGAAGAAGAAGCTCCTCACCGCGCTCTAGGGGGTTAGCGAAACGCGAAGCGCGTGGGACTTCCGCATCTGCTGGCAGACCTAAAGCCGGTGATGCGATTCAGTGGGATATGGGCATGCTGAGAATGTCAGCTACGGTCAAGTGCTTGGCGCACGAGCCACGCGCGTGCAGCCTTCTCCACTCTTCGCCAATAGGGCCCGCAAAAGCCGCCAAAACTTGGCTTCGATGTTCTGAAGCCACTCGAACTCTGTAGATGCTCTCCGAATATGCAGCTTGACCACGGACCACTACGGCTTGGCGTAGGAGACAACGGGTTCCAACGCGGGGAACGGCGATATCTCCAGTGCGGATCTGGTTGTACGGGCTCTCAACTTTGTTGCCATATCGGAACCGACCAATGCCGCTAACGGGTAAGTCGGTAGTGTGCAGATGTTCCACCCCCGCTCTGAAAAAGTCGATACTGGTTGCGCTTCCACGCAGTACTGTCGCTTGAAGTTGCCCTAGGGTCGGACAACCGCGGCCGACTTCTTCCCATAGCTGATGAATAGCCTTATGGTACGAATAATCCATGCGCTCAGTGGCGTCAAACTCGGTGATGCAAACTTTATCCAGAATGGTGCCTTTTGCATTCGCCGTCCCCAGTTCGACAACGCATCGAGCGCCACGAAGGCCTTTGAGCACGCAGACGACTGTGCTTACTTCTGCGCCCCCAAAAGTTGTACTAGGCAGTTCAATAATTTTTATGGACGCGAAACGCTGCATCAGCGCGACTCTGAACCCTCGAAAAGGCGCGTCAGTAAAAAAAGAAACCGGCAAGACGAACGCGGCGCTGCCCTCAGGGCGAAGAACATCCAACGAATGCGCAAGAAATAGTGCGTCCATGCGGAGACCACGATTTGGGTCGTGCAGACACCAGCGCTGCAGGATACCCACATGTTTGGCGTCTTGTGCCGCTAACGCGTATGGCGGGTTGCCCACTACATAGTCAAATGGCGCGGAAGCTTTGACCTGACCAAGAACTTTGCTCTTTAAAGCGTCAGCGACCAGGATCGACGCATCTGGCATGGCCTTTCGCGCAAGCGCCGCGAGTCGCTTGTCTGCTTCTACCGCCAGAACATTCAGTGAGCCATGAGTCCGCTCAATTGCCTGAATTAACGCACCCGCGCCCGTGCCCAGCTCAAGCAAGTTTTGTCCTCCTTGCGCAAGCTGCCGCGCAAGCATTCTTGCGATTGGCTCTGGCGTAAGGAATTGCCCAATTTGCTGTTCTTTAGTGAGGTACTTGACACGCATGGTCTGATTATGAACATAATTGAAACCATGTCAAGCACCGCTGAATTATTAAAAACTGAGTTCGATGCAGCCGTACAGCACTGGATCGGCTCTAAAGACCTCCGACCAAATACAACTCGCGCCTATCATCTGGAGATGCAACGTCTACACGACTGGGTAATCCTGGGGAAAAAGCGGCTGGTTGTCGCAATTCAAGCATTTGACATGCTTGAATTTCTAGAACACACCGTCCTTCAGCATGCTGTCAGACATGAAGGCCGGGTGCCCACGCCGGCTAGCCTTCAACAAACAAAACGTATTGTTGGGGCATTCATCCGACATCTCGCGGAGGACAAGCAACTTCCGCTGAGTCGCTCCTGGTCAGCCGAACATTCAGATGTCAGGAACCTTGTCGATCACGGCGCAGAAGATTACAAATCGCGCTGCCTCGCAGAAGCCTCAGCTTTAAGTGGCGTGTTATTGGCCAGGCGAGCCACGCGCCAAAGTGACGTCGTGATTAACCTGGCGTTCTGGTGCTGTGCATCCGCCCTTGAAATATCCGCATTGAAATGCAAGGATGTGGAATTAACTGATGGAAAAGTTCGCCTTGGGGAAAACCGGCGCGCGTGCACCATTCCACAACATCTGATTGCCATGCTCCGCACCTATATAACGGGACGTAGCGCGTATGAGCCGGTGATTTTGGGCGCCGACAAGCGACCGATGCCTCCGTGGTTGATCAGCAAAGTTCTTCGAGAATCCGGCAAAAAGCCTGGAAATGCCCCTACACCTCGACGACTTCGGCGCGCCTTTGTGAACATGGCCACCCCCCAAGCGCTATCGGCACGAGTGCTGGCTCAACATATAGGAAACATATCCATCCGCGCGGATGCTGCGCCAGGTGCGATCTCGACTTCGGTATGGTCGGGAATTGCCGCCCAACTAACGGCCAACTGAGTGGGTCGTCATACGAACGAAACTCCATAGTGGTGAGCCTTGCCGACCCCTTCCGTGCGCTCAGCTAACCGGTGCGGAAAATCGAACGTGACACGTACGTTCTGATTCATAGCGGCGAATAGCGCCACACTGATCGAGGCGGGTTTTGTTCCTAGGGGCGCGAGAATTAATCGCTCGCTCTTTGGATCAATAGAACTAGAGACCTCGCCGATGAGGTTATAAGCTGCCAGCGGATCATTGGCTCCGACAAAGAAGACATCTTGTGAGTTTTCCGAACCTTGCCTTGCATCATTCAACACCTCTGCGTTCTGCACCAGCGCGTGCATCTCCCAGCTGGCCTGAAAGGGCGGCACTCCGAACGCCACAGACCAGGACTTCACATAGCCGACCTCGTCAGGTGACAAAACACGGCTCAGTCGAGTCGATTCGAAGCCCACAAATGCAAGCAGCCGGCCTTGACGTTGCGCGCTCAGCTCCGGAGTGAAACCCGGGATTGGTGCAAATGGCCTGTAGCCCGAACTCAGACTGAATCCATGCGAATCAGGGCCAGCCGACAGACGCTTGCGGTACTTCTCCGGCTCAACATACAGGTAGCCGATGTGCCGCGTCGATGAAAAAGCCCGGGTAAGCAGAAGCAGCTCAGGCACATCCAGAGTCGTCGCATCGAGAAGTATCGCTTGCCCAGGAAAACGGGCGCGCAATGCGGCATGATCCCCCGCCCTAACCGTAACGGAATCTATCGTTAACTCGAATGTTTCCAGGTTATAGGAAACTTCATGGCATGACTCACTCGCCTGCCGGGCCACAGTCACGGAGTGGCGGCCGCGGTCATCAAGTGCCTTTCCGCATAAAGCGGTAGGGTAGGTGCGCGGCAATTCCCCCGCTACGCCCAGATCTCTCAAATAGGAAAACTTCATCTCAGAACAAGCCGAGCGTAGTGGGAGTTGTCAGGCTATTCACATCGTCGCTGGTTCGCCAGCGTTCTGAGTAGTCGCGCAATACCGCATCGAACTGCTCACCCGTGCCCGTCATCAGAATATTGACCTGTGTCGCAGTCAACGTCAGCTTCTTCTTCTTACGATAGCTGATGCGAAAGATCGGGCTATACAGTGGGTTGGGAATGATGTCCGTCTGAGCCAGGTCGTAGTCACTCTTGTTTTTCGTGTACTGCTCCTCATAAAAAACAGACCAAATTTTTGCCTGCTCAATGAGTTCTTTGCTCTCAGGCGAAAGACCTACGCGATCGGACTGATCAATGGAAAAGTGATTAATTTCCACTTCGCTCTGGCTTGGTCTTCTGTGCGCGGCGGCAAATAGCAGTCCAAGACGCCGCATGACCTCTAACAATTGAGTGCCGCGTAGACCCAGGCGCTCGATTTCGGCCAACGAAGTTTCACTGACCTGCTCCGCGGCTTGAGCCTGTATCTCGGGCGGTATTTGAAGCAACGGTTCCTGGAGCGACTGGTCCATCCCATCCTGCGCCAAGGCAAAGGACGCGTGGCAAAGTTGCTGAAAGAATCGCAGGTTCGGCGAGGAAAGCGAACAGAACCGCTCAAAGCCAGCGTAAAGCAGGTTTGGCCGCCGTGGCAATCCTATATAGAGATAGAACAGGCAGCCGTGGAGGTTGTTATCAATTAGCCCTGCAAAATATCCACCCGAATCCGTACCGGCCTTCAATGACTTCATCGCGTCGTGCAACACCTTCGGGCCCGGCTTGGTACGGTTGATGACAGCACCGGCCACAATGCTGGCCTCAGGCAAACCGTCATCGATAAAGTCGTCGGGAGTGAGATTTTTCTCGTTGTGAAACCGCAAACCCTTGTCGATCATTTCCACCAGTCGCCGACGAAGAGCCTTATCCTTCAAAGCCTCACGTGCGATCTCAGGCGCAGTCATACCCGGCAATATCTGTCGCGCCTTGCTCAAGATATCGCTCCGATAGCCAGGCTGCATGCGGATGGTCAGCGAATCCTCATCGACCAGTTTTTGGGGATCAAAAGGGGAAACATCTAAAGCCGCCTTGCTTCGTACTACGCCCTGTAGAAGGAACTCTGCCGCCAAGACAAGAAAATCCCGGCCATCGTCATTGCCGAGTTGTTTTTCCAGATCGATAGTGAATACATCATGGTTTTCAACGATCTGTTCCTCCCCACTGGTCCGAAACTGCGCGATAGCGTTCTGCCGGACCGCGAAGCAAACATTGAAGCGTTTTCCTGGGTGCTTGACGTAATCACAGACCAACCTGCGTTGGTGTTCTTGCAGATTCTCAAATTCGTCGACAAAGATGCGAAAGAACAGATCTTTCAGTCTGCCATCGACCTTACCTGCGGCTTCCGCCAACTCTTGCAGGAGAATTTCAAAGCGCAACATCACTGGGCGCTGTTCTTTGGGGTTCTGTACCCATGTTTCGAGCTTGGCTCGCTCGATGAGGGAAAACTCCTTCAAACTTTGCATATCAGTAACGGTATTGCCGAGAATCGCCTTTACTGTGGATGGCAGCTGCATTGACCGCAGATCACAGGTATCGCCCGGAATCTTGGCGCGGGCAATGCTCTCAAATGCATTCGCGATTTCGTCCAAGATCACCAAGGTCGCATAGTGAATAAACGCCACTTTTGCGTCCTGCTCCCCGAGCCATTCCTGCTTCATAAGACCGCAGAATTGCGTATCGGGACGCCAGAATAGGCCGACGTGCTTGAACTCTTCAAGTGGAACGGTCTCTCGCCTTGGGCTAAACCGGGTCGAGTGGCAGAGATACCGAAGAAACATCGTCTTGCCGCATCCGCGTCCTCCCCGCACACGCAATGAGCGACGCTCAAGAAAAACAGGGATGCGGCTAAACAGAGGAAGCACGATATAACGTCCCCATACATCCTCGGGCAAGAGTTCGGCACGAGTACTAATGAACTCGTTGGCAATTTTCTGCGACGTCATAAACTTACCTCTTGAACAATGGGCGCCAGCCGGCATCGTCGGTATAAAAGGCCTTAAGTGAATTGTTAGGGGTCGCGCCGTGAAAGGCCAGAGACAAGTTCAGGTTGTACTGTCCCTCTCCTTTTGATCCCGCTTTTCGCCTCAGCAATTCTTCATAGAAATTCCGAGCTGCGGCTGCCGAGTTGGTCTTATCACGACGCCAAAGCGCTTGGTCATCTTTATCCCCGCCAAAAAAATCAGCGCCCTCGCCAAGCGTCTCCACGGGAGCAACGTGCACCCGAGGGCACTGCTTCTTCAAGTGGTCGATTCCCTTCGTGTGTGCAACATACGGAATGTAAATCACCGCTCGCTGTTCAGGTTGCCGCTCTAGCTGGTAGGCCCGGGCAAAGTTCTCAAACTGGGTTCCAGTACCCAGGCAGTCATCGAGAAGGATCAGCGCGTCACACTGATCCAGACGCAAACTGCGAATGCTGTCAGGCGTGAGTAGCACTGCATCGTCGACGCCTGTCGCTCGTTTGAATAAGCGCAGAAGAGCTGGGCCACTTTTAGCTACTGCCTTTGTGACTACACCTTGGGCATTCTCAAAATTTCCATCCACCGAGCCAATGCGCAGGCGAAGCGTCTTGTCGCCAGCACCCATGCGCGACAGGAAGTCGGAGAGATCTGACCAGCGTTTCTTGCCTACGTTCTCCAGAATGTTTGGCAAGATCATATGCATGATATGGCGACTGCTACTCTGCAACATGCTTTCCGTGCGGTACACCAACGAGTCGAGCAAGTGCGCAGCGAGGTACTGCTCCTCGCTAGTTTCGAAGTTGAGCCACCAAGCCCGCAGTGATTTAAAGTCGATGCCAGTAATCACGCCGTTACGGATCAACATTTCGAACTGACGCCCAACGCGGGACGCGTATCTTTCGTCTACTACGGTAAATTCCGACATTGTCCTTCCCTTTTCTTGGCTTTTTCTATTTGCAAAGAGGCGTGAAAGTCATCAGCGTCCGCGGCCCTCGTTCCCATGAAAAAACGATCTTACTGGAAGCATACAAGGTGTGCAGACCTTGGGCGCTGGTTAGAGCTGATACAGCTTGAGCTATGCAGCGGTTTCTCGGCGTAGGGAGCGAGTTTGCTGGAGCTTACCCGCCTAGGGTACTTGGGCTCACGCTCTTGCGCCGGGCGAATCTTCACTGTGTGCGAGCCAGGCCTGTACGTCTTGAAGGCTCGCGGACAATCATCTGAGCTCGCAATGCCCAGCGCCCAGGCTACTTGTATCGGTAAAAAGCAATGCTTGGCAGCCGCGAGTGTCTGGAAAGCTTGATCAATGCCTCCCACCAACGCGCTTCGAGAATCGCCTTCGACACGAATCCCTTGGTGAGCTTGCCTCCGATCTTGCATGAGCGAATACGCTGTGCAATAACTGGCCCAGTCAGCACGCGTGCAGGAGGGATAAGCCCCAAGTTCACTCCGGCCGCGCTATACATCCTGAACCCGATGATCGCCGACCCCCTCACCGAGCTTGTCGCGGGGTGCAAATGATCCTCGAGGATGAATCTGCAATGCTCGAAAAATTTTACTGGATATGCCGCGAAGTCAGCACGGAGGCCATCGTGTGTTCGGTGCTCTGAGAAGGCATAGTAAGCCTGTTTTGGTGCCCAAAGCTGCAACATAGTCCTCTGCGCAGGATCTATGTTAAATCTGACGCCATTGCCGGCGGATTTCTTAATACCCTTGTACTGGATAAACAGGTATTTGTACGTACCGATCAGCTCGGCGTCGAATCCGAGAGCGAATTCTTCGGGCGTTGTCGGCGCAAATATCCATGCATGCGGGTTCAGCAACAGGCTGAGTAGCCAGTGATTTGCGTTGGTCTCTATGGTCCGTTCGGAAGGCTCTTTTGCGGGGTCGTAGTAGGCCATATTGAGATAGCTGCGTTAAGAAATCTTTTGATTGAAAAATCGCGACGTTTACCATTTCGCCGGTCGACAATCTGCATTATTTGCCGACTATCCAGCTAGCGCACCCCCCATTTAGGGGAGAGGTTACTTGGCGCATAGCCATTCCCCCACCTTTGGCCGAAACGCATAAGACTGCCCGCACTTAATCGAATATCAAAGGCGGGTGTTCCCCGAGCTATGGTCAGCACCGCTCTTACGCTCACTCAGATGTAGGACTTTTCTTCGCCAAACGCCTGCTCGCAAGCTCTTGCAGCTTCTCGTACAACGTTCTATGGAGCACCGTGAGTTCTTCAGGCTTACTACGATCAAGCTTCGCGAGACCAAGAACCTCATCAACCTCCTCGAGTTCGGCGATGGCGGCATCGAGGTCTTTCTCCCAGCGAGCAAGCATCTTTGTCTTTAGAAGACCACCTGACATAAATTCTTCGTTTCGCTCGCGCACCTTCAAGAAGACTTCTTCAGTAATGAGTTCCAACGGGGAGGTAAATGTTTCCCCGAAATCGACGTAGAGCGATGCGTTCTTGTCATAGTTCGAGTCTTTGTGAAATGCTTCTTGCAGGTATTCAAAGGCCGCAGCAGCCTTTGCAAGGTCACCCTCTGTCCTTGCCTCATTCTCGATGGCGGTTGGAGGTAAAAAATAGGCGTTTGTCTTGTTTTTGCTCTCGTGCTTGGCGAACGCGCGCTTTAGCCATTTGAGGTCGACGGAATGTCCCGTCAGCAGCGAGCTTGTTGCCGCGCAAATCATTTCAATCTTTGCGCACTCTTCCAGTGATATCTGGTGAAGAAGCAGTGCACGAGCCCATGCGCCGGAGTTGGCGAGTAGAGTCGCCTCAACAAAGAGTGCCTCTGCGTTTGCGAATGTCTTGCTGGCCCCGTTAATGAGCGTTTGAACTAGCGCTCTGGTCTCTGGGTTTAATGACATACTTTTAGATCAACTCTTGATGAACCAATTGAATCCTGGTACGTTTTCCGAGTAGGTGGACATTAAAGCCATCCAGTTGATCATCACTTTACTTGGCTCAGTTACAAGCCGTCCCTCCACTGGATCCCATTCAAACTCTACTGGAGCAAGATGGCCGACTCCACTAAATACATCGAGCGCTCCAGCTGCATAGTAGGTCCAAGCCCCTGGTGGCCCCCAGCGACTACGAACGGAAACCTCACGAGTACGCAGACCTTCGAAGTACTCGACATCTTCAACTTGGTTATAGCCGCCCTCAAGTAAGTCGGCCAATGTCAGTTCACCCAAGGGCCGATCTGTGTGCGCCGTCGGATGACTTCCGTGGTACTTTTTACCCGCGCATAGGGCGACAACTACCGACTCGACGCCTTCTGATTCTGTATAGCAGATCTCAATTTGCGTTTCTTGATATCGGAACAACCATCGATCTCCTTGGACAGCGCTTGGCGGACCAAGCAGCATTCGGACGTGCTCCCGGTGCATGCCAGGAGTGATGATGTCTAGGAAATTCAGTGGAGTTCGAGAGTGCTCAAGTCGCAAACGGGAGGGAGGGTTTGCCGACACCGCGTTTTCGAACGCCGCAGCCAAACCATCAAGAGATACATCACCTCTTACCTCCTCAGTGAAGGCATAGGAAAGCTGAGGGCTCACTTCGGAATGGCCTATTAGCTGCTGTAGCAGCCCCTTTAGCGTACGCAACTCGCGACGTACTGCGTCTTCTCGCTTTTCTTCATTGGTAGTTGCAAGTGTGTATCGATGAAGCAAATCAATAATCTTGACTTCCCCGTGAGAGATCATCGCGTTCTGCTCATGCAAGTCACCATGCACCATGCCTTCACCATGTATGTGACGTAACCCGCGAATGATGCCCCGACCTATACTTACCAGTTCGTCCATTGGTAGCGGAGCACCTTGTAGCCTGGCGCCCAAAGTTTCACCAGGCAGAAACTCCATGACTACAGCATCGACCAATCCGCTTCCGCGGGGGTCGGTTACTTTTTCAACCGTGTGAATAGTCACGACGTTTGGGTGTTTGACACGCGCCAAAGCTTTTGCATGCTGGAGCGCATCCGAAATACCTATGCTTGCAGCTCGGATGATTTTTACTGCAAGTTCGCGCCCGAGTTCGTCGCGTGCTTTCCAGACGTCCGCAAATCCTCCGGCATCAGATATGAGCTCGATAAACTTCAGTTCCACACATCATCCTTCTATTTTTCAGATGGTCGTTCAACAGAAAATAGTGCGCTCATTTCATTGTTGAGTTTCTGATTGGCTTCTGCTTTCTTCTCTCGCAGAAGCACTAGCTCTCTCATCCGCTCCGTTAGATGCGCGAAGGGATTCCAGTCCGTGTAGTCTCTCAATGGGATCTTGAACGCCTGGCGGAATTCGTTAGCCAGATGAACGCCCTTCAATCCCAACGCGGTGTACTGAAATTGTCTCTCCTCAAAGCCCTCATCGTAAGGGGGACCTCCGTAGTCGAAAGCACCCTTTACTTGATGCTCAGCCGCACTGACAAGATTCGGAAAGCTCAAGATTTCATACATGAGATTTGTGGGAAGCGCCTTCCACTCGCCATCTAATAGATGTATGTGAAATTCGGGGGCAGAGGTTTGAATTTGAAGGCAATCAGACTCGTCTTTTTGCCCTTCGCAAAGACCATCGTCAAACATCACCGCCGTGCATCCCTCGACAAAAAGGTCCATGGCGGTAACGATCCGTATGGCTAGGTATTCAGCTGCCTCTCGCTTCGCGCGCCGAGCAAAAATTAGGTCCTTGACTACCGTAATACCCGCACCGACTAGCACACCAAGGAATCCGATTACCGCGTCGTTCATGGTGAGACCTTCATTGAAAATTCCTTGAACAGTGCAAGCCATACTAAGCTTCTAACTCAACTAGGCAAAGCCGGGCGGCCACTGCATAGGAGCAGGGGAGGCTGGATTCGAACCAGCAGAAGAGCCGTGCGGAGATAGGCAGTTACTTGGGTCGTGTATCACTCCCCGAAAAAAGCTAGTCACCAACGACCGCGTATACCAATTTCGCCACTCCCCCTCAGTCATTAGTATCCATCATCACAAGTACCGAAGATCTTACTTGCAGGGCGGCGTATCGAGTTAGACGCGAGAGCGAGTGGTGAGTGGATATAGACTGGCATTAACGCTCCAGAACACTTAAGCACAGTCAGTACGATTCAAGCATTGTTGTAATGCAGTCCTCGAAACCGATGTGCACTCGATTCATGCGGATCGCCAGAAGCTGATCGCCTGTAAGCACGGCAAGAATCATTCCGCTCATAGTAAGCAGTCCGTTCGAGCACTCCAGCACCTGAATGATCAGGTTTTCTGGATACCCGTGACGTTGACGCTGCAGCGGGTGTATGCCTCCGTGAACGAATGAATTCAGCGCGGGGAGCGATGTTTTCTTGAACTGGTTGAGCATTGCGGTGGGAGCTGCAGAGCTAGGAGCGGAGCTCGCGCTCAGCGCTGCCAGCATCTTGGCGATGCCAAACAACTTGCTAGCTTCTTTCTCAGATTCTGCTGACAAAGGTGCCGCTACCAACTCAACCTCTAGATCGTTGGCGGCATACAGCAGCCAAACCGATCGTGTGAGCGTTTCGAATTGAAGGCGGAGAAGCGCCACCGCAGATGGCATTTGAGCAGTTGCAATCAGGCAACGCAATGCACGAGCATGCGCTAGAGATACTGCGGCAGCGCTGGCGCTGGTTGACACTCGATTCGTGTCATTCGCCGGTCGATAGCGCTCGCCGCCGAGGAGTTGGACTATCGCGTCGTCTAGCTCGTCAGAGCGGTGCAGTACTTGATCAAGGAGCATGCGAGTATCACGAATTTCCATTTACATATTGCTGGGCGGTACGTCATTGGGGCGCCAGCACGCCTGCGGCCATGAGATTCTGCCGGCGTCAAAAGCTCAAGGGCCTGGATTCCATGCGCGGCTCAGCTCTCCGGTAAAACGCTGAGCGGTTCTACCGCAAGCCCGATCCGCCGGTGACTAAGGATAAGTAGCGTACAAACTGCTTACACAAACACCACACACCATACGTCCTAGAGCGGCACATTTAGTACGCGCCTGATCTTCGGTTTGACAGATAAATGCATTACCTCCACCGTCTGAATTCGCCATCTTTTCACAGATAGACTTTGTTTTCGATGTACAGCTTTTTTTGTCCGCACTTAGCGTCGCCTCAAACAAATGCTGCTCTTCCGTTTCCTTATGCTTCTTGAGGGTGTACAGAGTCATGCGCTACCTTTATTATGGAGTCCACACGATGCCAGTTTTTCTGGGAATGGGCATCCTGCAATTAGAGGGTCTGGCTTCTAGACTCTCTTCCTGAATGCTTCGATCCTCCGTATGGACGTACCCAATCCGGCACGTTCTACGGCTGACCAAAACCGGCGTTGAACTCCGGTCGCCCCGAGCGGTTTGGAAGTAAATGCCGAAACGAAGACGTGCGGACACGAACGAGCTGCAACCAACTGTGGTCGAAGATTCGCGACGTGCCACCTGGTCCAGGCCAAAGCCTCTTCCTCGGTACGCGCTTCCACATTGAACTCGGCCGGCTGGCACGAAGTTTCTACGTCCCGTATTTCCAGTCGCGCTATCTGAGCCGTCGTCATCTGGGTGGTACGCAGCAAGGCGAAGATCACCTTGTCCTGCAGATAGGCCATCCGCTGCCGCCTATCAAACGTAGCGCCAACACTTTGATCTATCGATGCCATAAGTAGTTCATAGGCGTCATCTGAAACCAATGAACGGTAGCTGACTGGCAACTTGGCCATCTCAAGGGATAAGCCGAAGAGCATCCGTGCGGACCGCTCATTTACCTTACCAGCCCGGGCTTCCACGGCATCCGCAACTCTTTGGCGCTCCTGATCTCCGCGGATGGGATGCTGCGCACGCTTCAGTGGCATCAATGCTTCGGCTAGCCAAAATGGTGTTTCGCCCTTCAAAGTGACGACGTCAGAGTAACGAACGCCCATCCCCCGCATCTTATCTGCCAGGCACTTTACATCGGCGGTGAACAAGGACGCCAGCTCGGTCATCACCAGTCGCCGAGTGCTAAGCGGTAAATGCTCGAACTCCTTGTTTGGAATCTGAATTGGATGCCTTTTTACGCGCCCCTTCACCTCGCTGGCCTTTCTGATTGCGCGGATCAGCAGCCTCAAGCCTTGCATGAATGCCACTGAGTGAACCGGCGTCGCAGGAGATATGTCGAAGTGCCCAGATTGAAGACACTTCTCGATCCGAAGCGTGAATGTCACCAATTTCGGATCGGCTCTGTCTGCGTTCTGTACGCGAAGATCATGGCCGCAAACATGACATTTCACGAGTAGTTTGTCCGAAGGCATGTAGCCTCCGTGCCCCATATCCACTCGGTGAGGAATAAACGCCGCACCGCAGCTCGAGCAGCTATCCTTGAGCTCGACGCCATGGGCCGAGCAAACAGTTATGCAGGCAAGTCGCCATTTCTTCCTGCAATACGGATCGGCATCGGTTGCAATGCATGTGCTGCAGTACATCAGTCCCGGTCGACGCCGCTTACGGTGAAGGATTGACAAGGGAACCAACCAACGAGCAGTTCCAGAGAGCCCGACGGACTCAATAAGCGCGCCGTCGTACGCGGATAACAGGGTGTTTCGAAATTGAGACTCCGTGGCTGCAGTTGCGGTCATCACCGCAGCCATCAGTGGCTCGCTGGCGCAGCGATCTATGTCCCGGTTCCACATTGCGGCACCGCGCCCCAACAGCAGACGACATAGACCTTCTACCTGGTATCCATGTGCATGTGCCAAGCGAATTAGCCAGCTACTGAGAAGTTCGTCGGGATGGGGCTTGAGGTGCACCGGCCACAGACTTCCAAACAGCCGGTCCATCGATCAAACTCTCTTTATGTCCTGCTCGCGCCTTTTAATCTGGTCCGCGTAGGTCTGCAGGATTTCCTCTGTAATTGCCTCTTCGCCATTTTCGATGGCAACTATTGCGCTGTCTTGCAGCGTCTTTGCGATTCCTCCAATACGTCCCTCTGAAATGCCATAGATCAGCCGTTTCAGGTGCGTGCGGTGCAGACCGGAGGCTTTTCGCAATGGCAACACGTACTCAAAGCTGGCAAGAAGTTGTAAGAGCTCCTTTGAGGATTCGTCCCACAGTGGAAGCGGCCTCGCGGGGAATCGACTTGCCAACTGTTCGTCTGAATGCAGAATATTCAACGCATCAATCGTGCCCGCCGCCGCTATGGAAATGCTGGTTTCGTTACTAATGTACTTGAGCATGTTCATCACGAATAACTGCTTCGTGACACTACCTGCAAGCATCGAATTGACTTCATCCAAGAGAAGAATCTTGGTCTTCACTTTTTTTAGTTGGTCAATAAAGTGCCCGAGCATAACGCCAGGATCTTCAGCTCTCCTTGGCTCCACCCCCAACAATTGCAACGCAGAGCGGAGGAATACCTTTTCATCCGGGCCAGGTGGAGACTGGAGATAGATTACGGGCGCAAAGATTGCATCTCCGTGCCGCAGTTCCTGCGCAGGATGCCGGCTTTTAAATTCGTTGAGAAGCTCTGTCTTTCCATTTCTTGATCGGGCTACGATCAAAATGTTCGGCGGCCTTCGAGTGACCGGATGCGTGAGCATCTCCTCCATTTCATTGAGAATTTCTTTGGCTTTGTCATAGGGGATGAACACATTCTTTTTTATGTGCCCAACACGTTCGGCATTAGAAGCCTCCAACAATGCAGTTGCGCGAGCTGAAAGTTTACGTTCACCGGCAACGCTCATGATTCGCGAATTGAGTCGAAAGGAAAGATATCAGCGGTATCTTCTGGCCCAGCCGGTAGGGTAGGAGGCTTTGCCGGCTTCGAGGTAGCTTTTTTTGATGCATTTTTACTTTGAATTTTCTCCCACTCCTTACTCCGTTGTTGCGTTCGCCTGGCCGTTTTGGTTAGCTCGGCTTCCTGTTTTACGAGTTCACGCATTTTGTCGATAGTTTTGAAAAGCAACTCTTCGTTAGTCGCACTCTTGGATTCCCTAGAAAGTGCTTTCTTTGCAGACATTACCTCCCAAAGACTTACCGGTGGACGATGTCGATTGCGAAATGGAACGTCAATATACATTCGCGCTTTGTCGTCCCAGAAGTGGATGATGCTCATGTCTCGTGGGTCGTACCGGCACACAAACAATTTCTTTTTAGAAGGCGCCTTTTCATCCTTCGCATGAATGAATCGACGAATGCTGTCGGAGTACCACTGCAGTCCTTCGTACTGAACCCCGTACTCCTGCACGCTCCTCATCACGTAAGGCAAGAAATCCAATCGCAGCTGCTCCTCATCGGCGACGCGATGGGGAACTCCTGTAGGAGGAGTATCCGCAGTCCCCTCCAGATAAGCTCGGCGCCACTCCACGATAGGCGGAATGTCGTCGTTACCTGAATGGTTGTCGTGGTGATAGTAGCCAAGGATGTACATCGCAAACCATTTTTCCAAGGCAGCCAATGACATTACGGCCTTACCCTCGGAGTCATAGTCGAATCGATCTGCGACGCTAGAGAAAGTAGTCCCTGGCAGCTCCTCATGAATCTTCTGCATGAATGTTCTGAAACTGCGCTCGATGTGTCCACCGTACTTGGCCTGGGTCTTGGGACGACGTTCGGGGTTAATTTGGTGCTCTAAGCAGGCAAGTCCCATCATCGAGCCTCGAAATTCCTTGGCGTTATCCATGTGCACAGTGCGCATCTTGCCGCGACATGGCCATTCATAGTCGTTGAGACCATGCTCTTGAAGCCAATCTTGTTTGTCCAAAATGGCGTTGCTGATGCATTGGCCAGCGGCCAATGCGCCGGGAGGATCAAGCGAAATAAAGAACCCAACGACCATTTTTGTTTTTACGTCGATTGCCACGGTTAGATACGCGCGGTTGATCGGCTTACGCCACACGTCGTCCACCACGATCACGTCCATGGGTGTATGGTCGATCTGAACCACTGCCAGAGGAAAGTCCGCGTTTGGAAATGAACCCCTCAAGGGGGTAAATTTTTCGTCTGCCTTCTTATTGCCGTACCGTCTTTTCTCCACCTCTTTAGGATCAAGTGCGTAGATTCGTGCGCGTATGGTGCTTGCGTCGGGAACAGGTAACTTGTTTTTCTTACACGCCTCGCGAGTTTCCTTGGCAACAGAGGCCATGCTTCGGCGCTGTTGGGTAAGGTAAAGCGCATCGATCATCTTGGAGATCAGGCTTTCCACTTCCGGCAAAAGACGGCTCGCCCCCGCATCTGCTCTTTGGCTTCTAAGCAGTCCGGAAATCGTTCCCTTTTCTTTGTACCGCTCAATCCACCGGTAAACAGTCGAGTGATGTACCTCCAGGAGTTGAGAAACCTGCTTTACTCGAGCGAGCGTTCTCTCTTCATCAGGCAGATTCATCAGAAGTGAAATAGCGTTGTAGTGAGCAGTAGCTTTGGTCCACTCTTCAGTCCCAGTGTCGGCAAGTTCGCGCCGCCGCGTTGGAGCACGGCCACCCAAAGGTCGCAGATCCCGTAATGCCCAGCTCTGCCTGTCACCTGCGGGAGTCAGAAGAATGGCATTACTGAGATCTACGAAATCAATGACTTCGCAAACTTCTTTGCCCGCCAACACCGTGGCGCCAGGTTTGATAACTTGGTTGGATGAGCTAACCACGGTACCTCCAATTGGCGAGCCAGAATTGGGTATTACCGGTGAGGGGGGTGGTTAAATCACACTCGATTAATCGTCGAGAAGCAAGGCACCACCATGCCCAAACAGCGTTTCCACGCTGCTCATCGGAAGAGAATAAGCTCTTCACGGTGTCCAGCATGGGAAGAGGTCGTCGCGCCACCCGAAGTGCCTCGTAGATGACATCCCCGATCTCTTTGTCAAAATCTGCGGTCCGATATTTCCACAAAAATTGAATGCTGACGAGTTCCTGCGTGCGTATTCGCCGTTCGTCAAAGACCTCAAATCGCCAGTCCTTTGCCTTGCAATAGGCCTTCGCCGCGCGAAACTTGTGCCTGAGTTCTTGCCAATTTCCCAGAAGGTCCTTCCGATATTTGACCTCGCATAGAAGAGGTCTAGGCGTCACAAAGTTGTCATCTGCGGTAAAGGACACGAAAAGATCAGGTGTGTAGTGCCGCTTTTGTCCGTCGGGATATTCATAGTCGATCCTCACCGGCTGTGACTGAAACCAATCGACCTGCCGATGAAAGCTCATTTTCAACATCAAATCCCGCTCCAATGCGGACTCGAAATCAACGCCAAGTACCTCTCCGGTGAGGCTCCGACTTGAAACCGGCACGCGACGCACGCCTCTTGGAGTGTCCAATTTTTTCATCCAAAGGTATATTATTCGCATTTAGTTTCCCATGAAATGGGTTTATTCGCAAATAGCGCTAGCATTTACAGCGGCCCAGCGCTGGCTGTGGAAAGAGCTGCGGATGGCAGTGGAGCCCGGCGCGGCCCTGGGGCTGGCGGCATTGCAAACCGGCGCGTACCGGCCCCGTGCCGACGAGAAAGTCGCCTTGATATTGTGCGGCGGCAACGTCGATCCTTCCACTTTGGCCTGAATTTAGAATAGCAAAATGCTAGACATCCTTACCCTCCGCAAAGACCCCGATGCCGTGGTCGCCCGCCTGCAAACGCGCAAAAACCCCCAGCAGTTTCTGAACGTCGAAGCGTTCAAAGCCCTGGAGTCGGAGCGCAAAACCATCCAGACCCGCACCGAAGACCTGCAAGCCCAGCGCAACAGCGCCAGCAAGCAGATCGGCCAGCGTAAAGCCAAAGGCGAGGGCGTAGACGACCTGATGGCCCAGGTGGCTTCCATCAAAGATGTGCTGGAGGCCTCCGCCGTGCGCCTGGAGCAGATCCAGTCCGAGCTGCAAACCTTGCTGCTGGCCGTGCCCAACCTGCCACACGCCAGCGTGCCCGTGGGCGAAGACGAGCACGCCAACGTGGTGGTGCGTACCTGGAACCCGGCCGAACGTGCGCCGGGCACCCTGCAGTTTGAAGCCAAAGACCACGT
Organism: uncultured Albidiferax sp.; assembly: GCA_963512645.1. Classification (GTDB taxonomy): domain Bacteria; phylum Pseudomonadota; class Gammaproteobacteria; order Burkholderiales; family Burkholderiaceae_C; genus Rhodoferax_B. The sequence continues at coordinate 25,156 of CAUPNM010000001.1, forward strand.
GGATCTGGGCGCGCCGCTGGGGCTGGACTTTGAAATGGGCGTCAAGCTCACCGGCTCGCGCTTCACCGTGATGCAAGGCCCCATCGCCAAGCTGCACCGGGCACTCGCCCAGTTCATGCTGGACGTGCAGACCGAAGAGCACGGCTACACCGAATGCTATGTGCCCTACATTGTCAACGCCGACTCTATGCGCGGCACCGGCCAACTGCCCAAGTTTGAAGGCGACCTGTTCGCCGCCAAAAAGGGCGGCCAGGACGGCGAGGAAATGCCCGACCACAGCGCGCTCTACCTCATCCCCACCAGCGAAGTGCCGCTGACCAACTTTGTGCGCGACACCATCGTGGCCGAGGCCGACCTGCCCATCAAGCTGACCGCCCACACCCCGTGCTTCCGCTCCGAAGCCGGCAGCGCCGGGCGCGACACCCGCGGCCTGATCCGCCAGCACCAGTTCGACAAGGTGGAAATGGTGCAGATCGTCCACCCCGACCAGAGCTACGAGACCCTGGAGAAGATGACCGGCCACGCCGAAGCCGTGCTGCAAAAGCTGGGCCTGCCGTACCGCGTGATGTCGTTGTGCACCGGCGACATGGGCTTTGGCGCGGCCAAGACCTACGACCTGGAAGTCTGGCTGCCCGGCCAGAACACCTACCGCGAAATCAGCTCGGTCTCCAACTGCGAAGCCTTCCAGGCCCGTCGCCTGCAGGCCCGCTTCAAGAACGCCCAGGGCAAGAGCGAGTTTTTGCACACCCTGAACGGTTCCGGCCTGGCCGTGGGCCGCGCCCTGGTGGCGGTGCTGGAGAACTACCAAAACGCCGACGGCTCTATTACCGTGCCCGAAGTGTTGCGCCCGTATTTGCGCGGTTTGGAGACGCTGGCGTAAAAGCCGGGTTTTGGCCTGCTAGAATAGCGGGCGTTGCCTAACCGCAATTGGAAGAGTGGCAGAGTGGCCGAATGTACCTGACTCGAAATCAGGCGTACCGCAAGGTACCGTGGGTTCGAATCCCACCTCTTCCTCCAAGTATTTTCAAAAAAGCGCCTGCCCAGGCGCTTTTTTCGTTTCTGCCTTGCGCTGGCTGGCCACCGTGATGGCGAGTGCGGCGGCGATCAGCAAGGCCGCCACCGCAAAGGTCGCCTGCAGGCCCGTTGCCACCGCCCCGGGGCGGGCCGTGGTGATGTCGGTGGTGCCTGCGGCGAAGGCGAATACCGCGCCCATGGCCGAGGCACCGGTGACCAGCCCCAGGTTGCGCGACAGGCTGAGCAGGCCGGAGACCACGCCGCGTTGGTCGGCGGGTACGTCCAGCATCACGGCGGTGTTGTTGGCCGCCTGGAACAGCTGGTAGCCCGGGGTCAGGATGGCGATGGCCGCGATGTAACCGACCACGCCGAACAGGATGGGCAGCAACGCCAGCGCTATTGCGCCAGCCGCCATCGCCACCAGCCCGACCACCACCGTCGAGGCCGCGCCCCAGCGGTCCACCACCCGGCCTGCCAACACGCCGCCCAGGATGGCGATCGTCGGGCCGATGGCCATCACCATGCCGACCCTGGCCGCGCTCAGGCCCAGCGACTGCGACAGGTAAAACGGCCCCACCACGAACGTCGCCATGATCACGGTGGCCACCAGCACATTGGTGGCCAGGCTGGCCCCCAGCGCCGGGTCGCGGAAGGCGGCCAGCTGGACCAGGGGCGATGCCACGCGGGTCTGGCTGAACACGAACAGGCCAGTGCCAGCGGCTGCAGCCATCAGCAGCGCCATATTCAGCGTGCCGAAGTGGCCGCGCCCCAGCGTCATGGCCAGTGCATAGGCCGCCAGGCTCAGCGCCAGCAGCAGGGTGCCGATGGCATCAAAGCGGGCGGTGCTGTGACTTTGGCGGTCTGCAGGCAAATGGCGCTGCGCCAGCAGAAAAGCCAGGATGCCCAGCGGCAGATTCACCAGAAAAATGCTGCGCCAGCCGAAACCGCCGATCAGCAAACCACCCAGCGTGGGGCCGAGTGCCGTGCCCACGGCCGACATGGTGCCCAGCAGGCCCATGGCGCTGCCGGTCTGGGCCTTGGGCACCGTTTCGGCCACAAAGGCCATGGTCAGCGCCATCATGGTGGCTGCGCCCAGCCCTTGGGCGGCGCGGGCTGCGAGCAGCCAGCCGAGTGTGGGTGCCGCAGCGCACAGCACCGAGGCGACGGTGAACAGCGCAATACCACCCAGCAACAGCCGCCGACGGCCCAAGATATCGCCCAGCCGCCCCACGCTGACGATCAGTGTGGTGATGGCCAGCAGGTAGGCCAGCACTACCCACTGCACTTGCTGGAACGGGGCGTTGAAGGCCAGGGCCAGGGTGGGCAGGGACACGTTGGCGATGCTGGTGCCCAGCGAGGACAGCAGCATCGACAGCGACAGGCTGGCCAGCGCCCAGGGAATTTGGCGGGTTTTGAACATGAATGCGTCTTTCTGTGGAGCTAGCCGCTAGCGTAGGTCTTTACCCGGCATGGCGGAAGGCGCAGCGTTTGCACTGTATGCGTGCACCAAACGCCATGCCAGGCCTCAATTGCGCTATCGTGCGTGCATGGTTACCCCCGATTTCAACCTGCTGGTCACGCTGGACGTGCTGCTGGCCGAAGGCAGCGTGGCGCGTGCTGCCCGCCGCCTGCGCCTGAGCCCCTCGGCCATGAGCCGGGCGCTGGCGCGGCTGCGCGAGACCACCGGCGACCCGCTGCTGGTGCGGGCCGGGCGTGGCCTGGTGCCCACGCCCCGTGCTGTGGAGCTGCGCGAACACGTGCGCCAGCTGGTGCAGGACGCAGAAGCGGTGCTGCGCCCCACCGAGGCGCTGCAGCCCGCGCAACTGGTGCGGACCTTCACGCTGCGCACCAGCGAAGGCTTTGTGGAATGCTTCGGCCCCGGCCTGATCGCCCGCGTGGCCGCAGAGGCCCCCGGCGTGCGGCTGTGTTTTGTGCAAAAGCCCGACAAGGACAGCGCGCCGCTGCGCGAGGGGGTGGTCGATCTGGAGATTGGCGTGGTGGGCGGCACGGCCGCGCCCGAGCTGCGTACGCAGGCCCTGTTCCGCGACCGGTTTATCGGCGTGGTGCGCGCAGGCCATGCTTTGGCGGAGGGCGAGATCACCCCCGCCCGCTATGCCGCCGGGCAGCACATCAGCGTGTCGCGGCGCGGGCTGTTCAAGGGGGCGATTGACGAGGCTTTGGAGCCGCTGGGCTTGCAGCGCGACATCGCCACCATCGTCGGCGGTTTCTCGACCGCCCTGGCGCTGGCCCGGGCCAGTGACCTGGTGGCCAGCGTGCCCGGGCGGCACACCGGCGTGCTGCGTGCAGGCATGCACAGTTTTGATCTGCCGGTGGCCACGCCCGCGTTCACCGTGGCCATGCTCTGGCACCCCCGGCTGGATGCCGACCCGGCGCAGCGTTGGCTGCGCACCTGCGTGCGTGAGGTCTGTGTGGCGCAGGACTGACGGTTGCTTGCCTGACAATACACGCTTGTTTTTGTAACCTTGTCGTCCTCCATAAGGAATGTGCCATGCCGCTTGTCGTTTTTAACCAGAAGGGTGGGGTGGGCAAGTCCACCATTACCTGCAATTTGGCCGCCATCAGTGCCAGCCAGGGGCTGCGCACGCTGGTGATCGACCTGGACCCGCAGGGCAACTCCAGCAGCTATCTATTGGGCGCGCAGGCCAAGGACGACCAGCCCACGGTGGCCGGGTTTTTTGAGCACTGCCTGAGCTACAGCCTGCGCACCGTGCTGCCCACCGACTTCATCGTCACCACGCCGCACGAGAACCTGCACCTGATGCCGTCCAGCCCGTTGCTGGGCGAGCTGGAGAGCAAGCTGGAGTCGCGCCACAAGCTGTACAAGCTGCGAGAGGCACTGCAGCTGCTGGCGGCGGGCTACGACCGCATCTACATCGATACGCCACCCGCGCTGAACTTCTACACCCGCTCGGCGCTGATCGGTGCGCGGGCCTGCCTGATCCCGTTCGACTGCGACGAGTTTGCCCGCAAGGCGCTCTACACCCTGCTGGACAACGTGGCCGAGATCCGCGCCGACCACAACCCCGGCCTGGTGGTAGACGGCATTGTGGTCAACCAGTTCCAACCGCGCGCCAACCTGCCGCAGCGCATGGTGAATGAGCTGGTGGCCGAGGGCCTGCCGGTGCTGCAGCCGTATTTGGCATCGTCGGTGAAGATCCGCGAGTCGCACGAGCAGTCTTTGCCCATGGTGTACCTGGACCCGCAGCACAAGCTGACGCAGGCCTTTGTGGCGCTGCATGCGGTGGTGCAGGGCCTGCGGGCTGCGTAAATTCATTTGCTCCTTATTTGAGAGCTGCTTACGCTGATGGAATAAGCGCAGGCAGCCTATCTGCTTTAAATCCTGATGGAGTTGTATCAGTCTGTACTTGACGCGTGCGGGCAACGCAAGGCATAGTCCATAGCAAAATAATTTCTATTTTGTCATAACTGATACCATTATTGCAATGTCACAAAGCGAACCGAATTTAGGCTCCACCTACCCCAGCCTGCGCGAGCAGGCTGTTTTTATTACCGGCGGGGGCAGCGGCATTGGGGCGGCCATGGTGTCGGCGTTTGTGCAGCAGGGCGCGCGCGTGGCCTTTGTGGACGTGGCCGAGGCCGCCAGCCAGGCGCTGGTGCAGGAGTTGGTAGAGGCCGGTTACCCCCCGCCCTGGTGGCGCAAGTGTGATGTGCGCGACATTGCGGCGCTGCAGACCGCCATGGCCGACGCGGCCAGCGCCCTGGGCGACTTTGCGGTGCTGGTGAACAACGTGGCCAGCGACGACCGGCACACGCTGGAGTCGGTTACGCCCGAGTACTACGACCAGCGCATGGCCATCAACGAGCGGCCGGCGTTTTTTGCCATCCAGGCGGTGGTGCCGGGCATGCAGCGACGGGGCGGCGGCTCCATCGTCAACCTGGGCTCCACCGGCTGGCAGACCAAGGGCACGGGCTACCCCTGCTACGCGATCGCCAAGTCGTCGGTGAACGGGCTGACACGCGGGCTGGCCAAGAGCCTGGGCGCGGACCGTATCCGCATCAACACCGTGTCGCCCGGCTGGGTGATGACCGAGCGGCAGGTGGCGCTGTGGCTGAACACCGAGAGCGAGGCCGAACTGCTGCGCACCCAGTGCCTGCCCGACAAGCTGCGCGGCCACGACATCGCCCGCATGGTGCTGTTTTTGGCCTCGGACGACGGCGCGATGTGCACCGCGCAAGAGTTCAAGGTGGATGCGGGTTGGGCTTAAGAACGCGCTGTAGAGCGATGCTACATTTTTTGATGTAGTTTTTGATAGCTGCTACCGCCTATTGAATAAGCGCTAGGGGCTGATTTCATGCCTGAAAAATGGCCCTAAAACCCGTATTTACGCCTCGCTGGGCTCCAGCGTGCAGCCGTAGAGCGCCTGGCTGGTGGCTTTCAGGGCGGTAAGCATCACCTTGGCGGCGGGCGAGGGCAGGCGGTCGGTGCGGGTGATGATGCCGAACGCGTCCATGTGGCAGGGCATGTCCAGCGGCACGATGGCCGCCAGGCCGTGGGCGGCGTAGTAGTGGGCCACGTCGGCGGCAATCACCGCCAGCATGTCGCTTTGCTGCAGCATGCGGGTGATGAACAGCAGGGCAGACGACTCGATCACATTGGTCGGCGGCGCCAGCCCCACCTCCTGGAACATCAAATCAAACCGGTGCCGCAGCACGCTGCCTGCGGGCGGCACGATCCAGCCGGCCGCCACCACGTCGCGCAGCGCCAACCCTTGCACGTCCACCAGCGGATGGCCGGGGCGGGCGATGGCGCATACCGGTTCCTCGATCAGCGGCTCGTAACGCAGGTTGGTCTTGTCTTGCTCGGCAAACAGGCGGGCCACCACCAGGTCGAGCTTGCCCTGCTGCAGCCGCTCGATCAGCACCGGGCTGTTTTCGATCTCCAGGCCGACGCGCAGCGTGGGCTGCTCGCGCTTGACCATGGCCACCGCACTGGGCAGCAGCGTGAGGCCGGGCGAGGTGATGGCACCTACGCTGACCTGGCCAAAACGCCCGGCCTTCAGGGCGGTGAGCTCCTCGTGCGCCTGGTTCAGGCTGGCCAGCGCCACCCGGGCGTGGCGGATCATGGTTTCGCCGTACCAGGTGGGGCGCATGCCGCGCGGCAGCCGGTCGAACAGCGGCACCTCCAGCACGTCTTCCAGGTCCTTGAGCAGCTTGGACGCGGCGGGCTGGGTCATGTTGAGCACCTGCGAGGCGCGGTGGATGTTGCCCTCGTCGTCCAGCGCCACCAGCAGCAGCAGCTGGCGGGTTTTGAGCCGGGCGCGGATGAACCAGGGGGCGGTGGAGGCCATGGGGTTTTCCAGAATGTGAATATTGATATGTATTTTGGCTAAAAAACCATTGGATTGATAGCAATTTTGTTCATAGACTCACCGGGTGCTTGTAATTAAACATTCATATAGCTGGCCAAAGAAGCCAATACCGCGTTCTAACCCCGTCTATTCGGACGGTGGACAGGGCAAATAACGAAACCACCAGGAGACAACATGCGCATCCATCGCCGTACCCTCGCCATCGCACTGGCCGCCGCCCCCTTGGCAGCTCTGCTGCCGGGCACCGTGTTCGCACAGAAAAAGATCGTGCTGGGCTTCAGCCAGGTCGGGGCCGAGAGCGAGTGGCGCACCGCCAATACCGAGTCCATCAAGTCTGCGGCCAAAGAGGCGGGTATCGAGCTGAAGTTCTCGGACGCGCAGCAAAAGCAGGAGAACCAGATCAAGGCGATCCGCTCCTTCATCGCGCAAAAGGTGGACGTGATTGCGTTCTCGCCCGTGGTCGAGTCCGGCTGGGAAACCGTGCTGCGCGAAGCCAAGGCCGCCAAGATCCCGGTGGTGCTGACCGACCGCGCGGTCAACGTCAAGGACGACTCGCTGTATGTGTCGTTCATGGGCTCGGACTTCACCGAAGAAGGCCGCAAGGCAGGCCGCTGGCTGGTGGATGCCATGAAGGGCAGCACCGGCGATGTGAACATCGTCGAACTGCAAGGCACGGTGGGCTCGGCCCCGGCCATCGACCGCAAGAAGGGTTTTGAAGAAATCATCAAGGCCGACCCCAAGTTCAAGATCATCCGTTCGCAGACCGGCGACTTCACCCGGGCCAAGGGCAAGGAAGTGATGGAGGCTTTCCTCAAGGCCGAGGGCAAGAAGATCAATGTGCTGTACGCGCACAACGACGACATGGCCATCGGTGCCATCCAGGCTATCGAAGAAGCCGGCATGAAGCCCGCCAAGGACATCACCATCATCTCCATCGATGCGGTCAAGGGCGCGTTCGAGGCCATGATTGCGGGCAAGCTGAATGTGTCGGTGGAGTGCAGCCCGCTGCTGGGCCCGCAGCTGATGTCGGCCGTGAAAGACCTGAAGGCTGGCAAAACCCTGCAAAAACGCATCGTCACCGAAGAAGGCATCTTCCCGATGGAAGTGGCGGCCAAAGAGTTCCCCAAGCGTAAGTACTGATCTGCATCCCCCATGGCGCGCCACATACTGAACGCGCCTTTTTAAAAAACCCCGGAGACAATTCCAATGAAACGTACGTTACTCAAATCTGTGTTGGCCAGCCTGGCCCTGGCGGCACTCGGTGTTGCGCCGGTGGCCCATGCCCAAGACAAGGGCACCATCGGCATCTCCATGCCGACCAAGTCCTCGGCCCGCTGGATTGCCGACGGCGACAACATGGTCAAAGTGTTGAAAGAGCGCGGCTACAAGACCGATTTGCAGTACGCCGATGACGACATCCCCAACCAGCTCGCCCAGATCGAGAACATGGTCACCAAGGGGGTGAAGGTGTTGGTGATTGCCTCCATCGACGGCACTACGCTGTCCAAAGTGCTGCAAAACGCGGCCGACAAGGGTGTCAAGATCATTGCCTATGACCGCCTGATCAAGGGCTCGAAAAACGTGGACTACTACGCCACGTTCGACAACTTCCAGGTCGGCGTGCTGCAAGCGGGCACCATCGTCGACAAGCTGGGCCTGAAGCAGGGCAAGGGCCCGTTCAACATCGAACTGTTTGGCGGCTCGCCCGACGACAACAACGCCTTCTTCTTCTACGACGGCGCGATGAGCGTGTTCAAGCCCTATATGGACAGCGGCAAGCTGGTGGTACGCAGCAAACAAATGGGCATGGAAAAAGTGGGCACGCTGCGCTGGGACGGTGCGGTGGCCCAGGCCCGCATGGACAACCTGCTGTCGGCCTTCTACACCAAGGACAAGATCGACGCGGTGCTGTCGCCGTACGACGGTATTTCCATCGGCATTTTGTCCTCGCTCAAAGGCGTGGGTTACTGCAGCAAAACCCAGGCTTGCCCTGTGGTGAGCGGCCAGGATGCAGAAGTGCCATCGGTCAAATCGATTCTGCGCGGCGAACAGTACTCGACCATCTTCAAGGACACGCGTGAGCTGGCCAAGGTCACCGCCAACATGGTGGACGCAGAGCTGTCCGGCAAGAAACCCGAACTCAACGACACCAAGACCTACAACAACGGCATCAAGGTGGTGCCTGCCTACCTGCTCAAGCCGGTGGCTGTGGATGCATCCAACTGGAACCCGATCCTCATCGGCAGCGGCTACTACAAAGAGTCGCAAATCAAGTAGGGGCACACGCCCCAAGCCGAACGCTTGGGGCGTTGCCAGTGCGCTTGGGTAACTTGGGTAACTTGGGTGAGGCCCTGCATTGCGAGGTGCAGGGCCTTTTTTTCGGTGTTTTATAAAAATAACAGGACTTACGCAAGTTCCCCCTGTAAGCCCGCAGGGCGATACAGGGGCGCTGCGTAAGTCCTAAAAAAAGGGGTGCTGATGGTGAACACGATCCTAGAGATGCACGACATCCGCAAGACATTCCCCGGAGTGGTTGCACTGAACAAAGTGAACCTGCGTGTGAGCGCGGGCGAAATACATGCCCTGGTCGGCGAGAACGGCGCGGGCAAATCGACCTTGATGAAGGTGCTGTCGGGCGTGTACCCGTTTGGCGAATACACCGGCGAGATCCGCTACAAAGGCCAGGAGCAGCGCTTCAAGGGCATCCACGACAGTGAGCAGCAGGGCATCATCATCATCCACCAGGAGCTGGCCCTGGTGCCGCTGCTGTCGATTGCCGAAAACATCTTTCTGGGCAACGAGACCGCGCACAACGGCGTGATCGACTGGATGGCCGCGCATAGCCAGACCCAGGCGTTGCTCAAAAAAGTGGGCCTGAAGGAATCGCCCAACACGCTGATCACCAATATTGGCGTGGGCAAGCAGCAGCTGGTGGAGATTGCCAAGGCGCTGTCCAAAAAAGTCAAACTGCTGATCCTGGACGAGCCCACCGCGAGCTTGAACGAGACCGACAGCGATGCGCTGTTGATGCTGCTGCTGGAGCTCAAGGCCCAGGGCATTGCCTGCATCTTGATTTCGCACAAGCTCAACGAAATTGCCAAGGTGGCCGACTCCATCACCATCCTGCGCGACGGCACCACGGTGGAGACACTGGACTGCCGCGCCGAGACCATCAGCGAAGACCGCGTGATCCGCGGCATGGTGGGCCGCGAGATGGCCGACCGTTACCCCAAGCGTACGCCGCAGATTGGCGAAACCGTGTTCGAGCTGCGTGACTGGCGCGCCTACCACCCGCAGCACGCCGATCGCGAAATGGTCAAGGGCATCAACCTCACCGTCAAGCGCGGCGAGATCGTCGGCATTGCCGGGCTGATGGGCGCGGGCCGCACCGAGCTGGCCATGAGCGTGTTTGGCCGCTCCTGGGGCCAGCGCATCAGTGGCAAGGCGCTGCTGCACGGCAAGGAAATCGATGTCTCCACGGTGCAAAAAGCCGTAGCCCATGGCCTGGCCTATGTGACCGAAGACCGCAAGGGCAACGGCCTGGTTTTGGGCGAAGACATCCAGTGGAACACCTCGCTGGCCAACCTGCCCGGCGTGTCTAAAAACGGCATCATCGACGATGGCCGCGAGTACGCAGTGGCCCAGGGCTACCGCGAAAAGATGCGCACCCGCTGCTCGGGCGTGGACCAGAAAGTGGTCAACCTGTCGGGCGGCAACCAGCAGAAGGTGGTGCTCAGCAAATGGCTGTTCGCCAACCCCGAGCTGCTGATCCTGGACGAGCCTACACGCGGCATCGACGTGGGGGCCAAGTTCGAGATCTACACCCTGATAGCCCAGCTCGCCGCCGAGGGCAAATGCGTGATCGTGATATCGAGCGAGATGCCCGAGCTGCTGGGCCTGTCGGACCGTATCTACGTGATGAACGAGGGGCGGTTCGTGGCCGAGATGCCCACGGCCGAGGCCAGCCAGGAAAAGATCATGCGCGCCATCGTCAGCGCCAACTAAATAAAAACCAGAGCATTCAGACCATGGAAAAAACAACAACAACCTCTGCGGCCCCTGTCGCACCTGCCGCGCCTTCGGGCCTGAGCTTCTTCAAAAACAACCTGCGCGAATACGGCATGCTGCTGTCGCTGGTGGCCATCATGGGCTTCTTCCAGTTCATGACCGACGGCACGCTGATGCAGCCGCTGAACCTGACCAACCTGGTGCTGCAAAACAGCTATATCGTCATCATGGCGCTGGGCATGCTGCTGGTGATTGTGGCCGGGCACATCGACCTGTCGGTGGGCTCCATCGTCGGCTTTGTGGGCGCGGTGGCCGCTGTGCTGATGGTCACCTACGAGTGGCATTACCTGCCCACTACCATCGTCTGCCTGCTGGTGGGTGGCCTGATTGGTGCGGCGCAGGGTTACTTTGTGGCCTTTTTTCGCATCCCTTCGTTCATCGTTACCTTGGCGGGCATGCTGGTGTTTCGTGGGCTGGCGCTGGCCTTGCTGGCGGGGCAGTCCATCGGTCCGTTTCCGGACGAGTTCCAGTTGCTGAGTTCGGGCTTTATCCCCGATTTTTTCAATAACGAAACCCTGCGTACCACCTCGTTGCTGTTGGGGGCCGCCGTGGCATTTGCGCTGGTGGTGGCCGGCATGCGCACCCGCAGTAACCAGCAGCAGCATGGCATTGCGGGTGAGCCCGCAGCGTTTTTCTGGGGCAAGATGGCCATTTTTACCGCCATTCTGGTCACGTTCAGCTACCTGCTGGCCTCCTACAAAGGCCTGCCCAATGTGCTGATCGTCATGGCGCTGCTGATTGCGGTGTTCGACTTTGTCACCAGCCGCACCACCATTGGCCGCCGCGTCTACGCCCTGGGCGGCAACGAAAAGGCCGCCAAGCTGTCGGGCATCAAGACCGAGCGCCTGGCCTTCTACACCTTCATCAACATGGGCGTGCTGGCCGCGCTGGCCGGGCTGGTGTTTGCCGCACGGCTCAACACCGCCACGCCCAAGGGCGGCCTGGGTTTTGAGCTGGACGTGATCGCCGCCTGCTTCATCGGCGGGGCCTCGGCATCGGGCGGTGTGGGCAAGGTGATGGGCGCGGTGATCGGTGCGTTCATCATGGGCGTGATGAACAACGGCATGTCCATCATGGGCATCGGCATCGACTACCAGCAGATCATCAAGGGCTTGGTGCTGCTGGCCGCCGTGTTTGTCGACGTGTACAACAAAAACAAGGGATGACCGGCCCCAGCGCACTGCCCGTGCTGGAGCTCACGGGTATCGACAAGGCATTTGCCGGTAACCCTGTGCTGCGTGGCGTGCAATTGCGCTTGTACCCCGGCGAAATCCACGCCCTGATGGGGCAGAACGGCGCGGGCAAGTCCACGCTGATCAAGGTGCTCACCGGCGTACTGGAGTCCAGCGGCGGGCAGATGCTGTTGATGGGCCAACCCATCCGACCCGATTCGCCCCTGGCGGCCCAAAAGCTGGGCATCAGCACCGTCTACCAGGAGGTGAACCTGTGCCCCAATCTGTCGGTGGCCGAGAACGTGTTTGCCGGGCGTTTCCCACGTCTAGGCTGGATGCAGGGCTACCGTATCGACTGGGCCACGGTGCACCGCCGCAGCCGTGAACTACTGGAGCGCATCGGGCTGGACATCGACGTGACGCAGCTACTCTCCACCTACCCGGTAGCGGTGCAGCAACTGGTGGCCATCGCCCGGGCGCTGGGTGTGGAATCCAAGGTGCTGATCCTGGATGAACCCACCTCCAGCCTGGACGAGGACGAGGTGCAAAAGCTGTTTGAGGTGCTGCGCCGCCTGCGGGGCGAGGGCCTGGCGATTGTGTTTGTGTCGCACTTCCTGAACCAGGTTTATGCGATTTCCGACCGCATCACCGTGCTGCGCAATGGGGAGTGGGTGGGGGAGTGGATGGCCGATGCGCTGCCGCCCCAGGCCCTGATCTCCGCCATGTTAGGCCGCGAATTTGCGGTGCAAAACGCCCATGCCGGGCAGCAGCGCGATGCCGCCCAGGAAGTGGTGCTGTTGCAAGCCCAGGGTTTGGGCCAGGCGGGGCGCTTGCAGCCGGTGGACCTGAAGCTGCATGCGGGCGAGGTGCTGGGGCTGGCGGGCTTGTTGGGTGCGGGCCGTACCGAGCGGGCACGCTTACTGTTTGGCCTGGAGGCCGCCGACAAGGGCAGCCTGCAGATCGACGGCCAAACCGTGCAGCTCGGTAACCCGGCAGACGCGGTGCGCTACGGCATCGCCCTGTGCCCCGAAGAGCGCAAGACCGACGGCATCGTCGCCGAGCTGTCGGTGCGCGAAAACATTGCCCTGGCGCTGCAGGCGCGGCTGGGCGTGCGCCAATTTTTGAGCATTGCCGAGCAGACCACGCTGGCCGAACATTTCGTCGAAACCTTAGGCATCAAAACCGCCAGTGTTGAGACACCCATCGGCCTGCTGTCGGGCGGCAACCAGCAAAAAGCGGTGATCGCCCGCTGGCTGGCCACCGACCCGCGCCTGTTGATTCTGGACGAGCCCACCCGTGGCATCGACGTGGCGGCCAAGCAGGAAATCATGGAAGAAATCCTGCGCCTGGCGCGCGGCGGCATGGCCGTGCTGTTCATCTCCAGCGAGATGGGCGAGGTGGTGCGCGTGTCCGACCGCATTGCCGTGCTGCGCGACCGGCGCAAAGTAGGGGAGCTGCCCGGTGGCAGTTCGGAAGACGAAGTTTATGCACTGATTGCCGCCGACCATGTTTAAGACCTTTTTGCGGCACCCGCGCGCGTGGCCCTTGCTGACCCTGCTATTACTTTTGATAGTAAATGTGGTTTCTAACCCCGGCTTTCTGCACATCACGTGGCGCGACGGCCACCTGTACGGCAGCCTGATCGACATCCTGAACCGGGCCGCGCCGCTGGTGCTGGTGTCGCTGGGCATGACGCTGGTGATCGCCACGCGTGGCATCGACATTTCGGTGGGCGCCGTGGTGGCGATTTCGGCGGCGCTGGCCGCCTGGATGATTGGCGGCGCGCTGGTGGTGCAAGACGGGGTGGCGGTGCATGCCAGCCGCTTCCCCATGCCGCTGGCGATTGTGGCCGCGCTGGGGGTGGCGGTGGTGTGTGGCCTGTGGAACGGTGTGCTGGTGGCCCGCATCGGCATGCAGCCCATCATTGCCACGCTGATTCTGATGGTGGCGGGCCGGGGCATTGCGCAGCTCATCACTGGCGGGCAGATCATCACCATCTACTACGCCCCGTTTTTCTTTTTGGGCAGTGGCTACCTGGCGGGCCTGCCGTTCTCGCTGTTCATCGTGGCCCTGGTGTATGGCGTGCTGCACCTGGCCATGACGCGCACCGCCCTGGGCCTGTTCATCCAGGCGGTGGGCATCAACCCGGTGGCGGCGCGCGGCGTGGGCATCCAGGCGCGCAAGCTCACCGTATGGGTGTATGCGTTTTGCGGCTTTTGCGCGGGCGTGGCCGGGCTGCTCATCAGCTCCAACGTGAAAAGCGCTGACGGCAACAACGCCGGGCAACTGCTGGAGCTAGACGCGATTTTGGCCGTCACCCTGGGCGGCACCGCGCTGACCGGCGGGCGCTTTAGTTTGTTTGGCAGCGTGATCGGCGCACTGATCATCCAGACGCTGACCTACGCCATCTACTCGCTGGGCGTACCGCCCGAGATCAACCTGGTGGTAAAGGCCGTGGTGGTGTTTGCAGTGATGCTGCTGCAGTCTGCCGAGTTTCGCGCCACCGTGGGCACCTGGGTGGTCCGTCCTGTGCAAGGCCAGCCATGAAGCGTACAAACTTGGGCATTAGTTCCCAGCATTTGCCCATCGTGGCCACCGTGTCGTTGTTTGCCGCCATGGCGACGCTCGGCTCGGTGTTTTACGACGGATTTTTCTCGCCGCAGGTGTTTTTGAACTTGCTGATAGACAACGCCTTTCTGGTGATCGTAGCGGTGGGCATGACCTTTGTGGTGCTGTCCGGCGGCATCGATCTGTCGGTGGGCTCGGTGATTGCGTTCACCACCATGGTGTCGGCCTCGCTGGTGGAAAAGCACGGCTGGAGCCCGGCGGTGGTGATCCCGCTGGTGCTGCTGATGGGCACGGCGTTTGGGGCCTTCATGGGCTTTTTGATCGAACGTTTTCGCCTGCAGCCCTTCATCGTGACGCTGGCGGGCATGTTCCTGGCGCGCGGCCTGTGTTACCTGATCAGCATCGACTCGATCAGCATGACCAACGGGTTTTACTCCGAGGTCTCGCAAATGCGCATCCCTGTGTGGGGCGATGCCTCGCTGTCGATTGGCGCGGTGATTGCGCTCATCGTGCTGGTGGTGGCGGTGTTTGTGGCGCACTGCACACCGTTTGGCCGCACGGTGTACGCCGTGGGTGGCAGCGAACACTCGGCGCTGTTGATGGGCTTGCCGGTGCGCGCCACCGTGATTGGCGTGTACACGCTGTCGGGCTTTTGCTCGGCGCTGGCGGGCGTGGTGTTTACTTTTTACATGCTCTCGGGCTACGGCCTGCATGCCGTGGGCATGGAGCTGGACGCGATTGCGGCGGTGGTCATCGGCGGCACGCTGCTCACCGGCGGCTCGGGCTACCTTGTCGGCACGCTGTTTGGCGTGCTGATGCTCGGGATCATCCAGACCCTGATTTCCTTTGACGGCACCTTGAGTTCCTGGTGGACGCGCATCGTCGTGGGCGCGCTGCTGTTCCTGTTCTGCCTGCTCCAGCGCGTATTTGCCGCCCATAAATCTCCCCAACCCTGAAGTTTCTTATGACTGACACCCCTAAAAAAATGCGCTCCGCCGAATGGTTTGGCAGCGCCGACAAAAACGGCTTCATGTACCGCAGCTGGATGAAGAACCAGGGCATCCCGGACCATGAGTTCGATGGCCGCCCCATCGTCGGCATCTGCAACACCTGGAGCGAACTCACCCCGTGCAACGCCCACTTCCGTAAGATTGCCGAGCATGTGAAGCGAGGCATCTTCGAGGCCGGCGGCTTCCCGGTGGAGTTTCCGGTGTTCAGCAACGGCGAATCCAATCTGCGCCCCACCGCCATGCTGACCCGCAACCTGGCCAGCATGGACGTGGAAGAGGCCATCCGCGGCAATCCGATCGACGCGGTAGTGCTGCTCACCGGCTGCGACAAAACCACGCCTGCGCTGCTGATGGGCGCGGCCAGCTGCGACATCCCGGCCATCGTGGTCACCGGCGGCCCCATGCTCAACGGCAAGCTCAACGGCAAGAACATCGGCTCTGGCACGGCGGTGTGGCAGCTGCACGAATCGCTCAAGGCGGGCGAGATCAACGAGCACCAGTTCTTTGCCGCCGAGGCGGGCATGTCGCGCTCTGCAGGGACCTGCAACACCATGGGCACGGCCAGCACCATGGCCTGCATGGCCGAGGCGCTGGGCACCTCGCTGCCGCACAACGCCGCCATCCCGGCGGTGGACGCGCGCCGCTACGTGCTGGCGCACATGTCGGGCACGCGGGCGGTACAGATGGCCCGCGAAGGCCTCACGCTGTCCAAGATTTTGACCCGCGAAGCCTTTGAGAATGCGATTCGCGTCAACGCGGCCATCGGTGGCTCGACCAATGCCGTCATCCACCTGAAGGCCATCGCTGGCCGTATCGGCGTGCAGTTGGACCTGGAAGACTGGACTCGCATTGGCCGCGGCACGCCCACCATCGTCGACTTGCAGCCTTCGGGCCGTTTCCTGATGGAAGAGTTCTATTACGCCGGGGGCCTGCCCGCCGTGGTGCGCCGCCTGGGCGAGCACGGCCTGCTGCCGCACCCCGATGCGCTCACCGTCAACGGCAAATCCATGTGGGACAACGTGGTGGACGCGCCCCAGTACAACGACGAGGTCATCCGCCCCATCGACAACCCGCTGATTGCCGATGGCGGCATCTGCATCCTGCGCGGCAACCTGTCGCCCCGCGGCGCGGTGCTCAAGCCGTCGGCTGCCACGCCTGCGCTGCTGAAGCACCGGGGCCGTGCCGTGGTGTTCGAGAACCTGGAGCATTACAAAGAACGCATCGTCGACGAAGACCTGGACATCGACGCGAGCTGCGTGATGGTCTTGAAGAACTGCGGCCCCAAGGGCTACCCCGGCATGGCCGAGGTGGGCAACATGGGCCTGCCACCTAAGCTGCTGCGCCAGGGTGTGAAGGACATGGTGCGCATCTCCGATGCCCGCATGAGTGGCACCGCCTACGGCACCGTGGTGCTGCACGTGGCCCCCGAAGCCGCCGCCGGTGGCCCGCTGGCCGCCGTGCGCGACGGTGACTTCATCGAGCTGGACTGCGAACAAGGCCGCCTGCACCTGGACATCAGCGATGCCGAACTGGCCCAGCGCCTGGCCGCGCTGTCGGGCAATGCGCCCAAGCCCCTGTCGGGTGGCTATGCCCGTTTGTATGTAGACCACGTGTTGCAGGCCGACGATGGCTGCGATTTTGACTTCCTGGTCGGCTGCCGTGGTTCCACCGTGCCCCGCCATTCACACTAATTAACATGAATAACGCCTCCAACCCCCGCTACCGGGGCATCTTCCCGGTCGTCCCCACCACCTTCACGCCTTCGGGCGAGCTGGATTTGCCCAGCCAAAAACGCTGCGTCGATTTCATGATCGATGCAGGCTCTGACGGTCTGTGCATCCTGGCCAACTTCTCCGAGCAGTTCTTGCTGTCGGACGCCGAGCGCGAGATCCTGACCAAGACCATCCTGGAACACGTTTCGGGCCGCGTGCCGGTGATCGTCACCACCACCCATTTCGGCACCACCGTCTGCGCCCAGCGCAGCCGCCGCGCGCAAGACATGGGCGCGGCCATGGTCATGGTGATGCCGCCCTACCACGGGGCCACCTTCCGCGTGGGCGAGCCGCAAATCTACGAGTTCTACGCCCGGCTGTCGGATGCCATCGACATCCCCATCATGGTCCAGGACGCGCCCGCGGCGGGCACGCCGCTGTCGGTGCCGTTCCTGGCCCGCATGGCGCAAGAGATCGAGCACCTGGCGTATTTCAAGATCGAAACCGCCGGGGCGGCCGCCAAGCTGCGCGAGCTGATCCGCGTGGGCGGCGAAGCCATCGAAGGCCCGTGGGACGGCGAAGAAGCCATCACCCTGATGCCCGACCTGGATGCCGGTGCCACCGGTGCCATGACCGGCGGTGCCTACCCCGACGGCATCCGCCCCATCATCGAAGCCCACCGCGCGGGCGACCGCGACAAGGCCTACGCGCTCTACCAGCAGTGGCTGCCGCTGATTAACTACGAAAACCGCCAGGGCGGCATCCTCACCGCCAAGTCGCTGATGGCCGAGGGCGGTGTGATCGCCTGCGAAGCCCCGCGCCACCCCTGGCCTGAAATGCACCCCGCAGTACGCGCCGGTTTGATCGAAACCGCCCGCAGGCTCGACCCGCTGGTACTGCGCTGGGGTCGCTGATGCTATTATTTTGGTAGCTTGTTGCGCTTATTAAATAAGCGCTGGAGGCCAATTTGGTGCATATTTCAGGGCTGGCCACCCCCTGTGCCCGGAGGTGGTAAATTGCCCACCCGTCCGCATCCGCCCTGAAACCATGCATTCCCGCGCCCTCGTTCTGTTCTCTGGTGGGCAAGACTCCACCACCTGCCTGGCCTTGGCCCTGTCCAAGTACGCCCATGTGGAAACCGTGGCCTTCGACTACGGCCAGCGCCACCACGTCGAGCTGCAAGCGCGTTTGCAGGTGCTCGCCAACCTCAAAACCCAGTTCCCCCAGTGGGCTGACAAGATGGGCGAAGACCATTTGCTGGACTTGTCTGTGCTGGGCCAGGTCAGCGAAACCTCGCTCACCCGAGACATGGCCTTCAAGATGGAGGAGGGCGGCCTGCCCAACCCCTTTGTGCCTGGTCGCAACCTGCTGTTCCTCACCCTGGCCGCCGCGCTGGCCTACCGGCGCGATCTGGAAGTGATCGTCACCGGCGTGTGCGAAACCGACTTTTCTGGCTATCCCGATTGCCGTGACGACACCATGAAAGCCATGCAACTGGCCTTGTCGCTGGGTATGGACAAGCGCTACCTGATCGAAACCCCGTTGATGTGGATCGACAAAGCCCAGACCTGGCAACTCGCCCAGCAACTGGGCGGCCAGCCGCTGGTGGACCTGATCGTGGAAGACACCCACACCTGCTACCTGGGCGACCGCGTCCACCGCCACGCCTGGGGCTATGGTTGCGGCGAATGCCCGGCCTGTGTGCTGCGCGCGCGCGGATTTGAGCGGTTTTCAACACCGACTTGACTTGTCTGTGGCCCGGTTTCGACGGGCCCGTGACGGATATCACCCTTCGTGCTTTTCATTGTCGCCTGTAGCGGCGATAGGGGTATTGGCGCTTGTTTCATCAGATACCATCCAAAAATGTGCGCATACATTGTGTGCAAATTTAGTAGCTGGACCTGTCTATGAAGCCAATTTCCCCTCCTTTTCGCGCTGTTTTTTTAGCGCTCATGTGTGCCAGTAGCCTGGCAAGTTATGCCGTCACCGACAGCAAAGCCTCTCGGTATTACGAAGATGCGCTGGGTCGTTTCGAAAAACGCGACATGCCTGGTGCCATCATTCAGCTGAAAAACGCCTTGCAGATCGACAGAAACATGTTGCCTGTGCAGGTGCTGCTGGGCAAAGCCTTGCTGGCCAATGGCGAGGCTGTCACGGCTGAAGTCGCCTTACTGGAGGCCTTGCGTCTGGGCGTGAGCCGCGCCGAGGTGGTTGTGCCCTTGGCGCAGGCTTTCATTGCCCAAGGCAAGCAAAAACTGGTGCTGGAGCAGGGCCAGTTCAACCCTGCGGGACTGC
The DNA here is from genome assembly GCA_963512645.1 of uncultured Albidiferax sp. Classification (GTDB taxonomy): domain Bacteria; phylum Pseudomonadota; class Gammaproteobacteria; order Burkholderiales; family Burkholderiaceae_C; genus Rhodoferax_B. The sequence goes on from CAUPNM010000001.1 coordinate 44,346, forward strand.
CACCGGGCACGCAGGTGCAAATCCTGCTGTTGCGCGCGGCCGCCAGCGCCGATCTGGGCGATGTGCGTGCGGCCCTGAAGTCGATCGAGGATGCCCGTGCAGTGGACAGCCGGGCACCGGAAACCTGGCTGGCCGAAGTGCCGGTGCGTATCCGGGTACGCCAGTTTGCCGAGGCCCAGATTGCTGTCGACCGGGCCCAATCCCTGGCCCCCAGCTCGGCGGAAGTCCGCTACCAAAAAGGCGCTTTGTTGCACGTCCAGGGCAAACTGGGCGCAGCCGTGGCTGTCTACGATGCAGCGCTGCAATCCGATCCCAATCACATTGAAGCCCGCGTCGCCCGCGCTGGCATCGCTATCGATTTAGGCAAAGATGCCGAGGCCGCCAAAGACGTAGCCGAACTGCAGCGTCTTTCGCCCCGCGAACCCCGTGCCGCCTACCTGAAGGCGCTGCTGGCAGAGCGCAGCGGGAATTTAGCCGCCGTGCGTGCTGCGCTGCTTGAAGTCACCAGCTTGCTGGACCCGGTGCCACCAGGTTTCATCCAGTATCGCCCGCAGTTGCTCATGCTCAATGGCCTGGCCCACTTTGGTCTTGGCGAGCGCGAAAAAGCCAAGCCCTACCTTGAGTCCTTCCAGCGTGTGCAGGGCAACAGCCCGGTCTCCAAACTGCTGGCCCAGATTTACATGTCCGAAGGCAATTTCAGCAGTGCCACCGAATTGTTGGACACCTACATCAAAGCCCAGCCTGGTGACGGTCAGGCTATCACCCTGCTGGCCGGTGCGAACATGGCCCAGGGCCGCCACGCCAAAGCTACGGCCCTGATGCAGCAAGCGCTCACCACCAGAGACACCCCCGAATACCGCGCCGCTCTGGGCCTGAGCCTGGTTGGCGGCGGCAAAACCGGCGATGCCATTGTCCAGCTGGAGACTGCCTTCAAAGACCCCAGCCAGGTTCAGGCCGGTGCTGCCTTGGTCGGTCTGTACCTGCGCGATGGCCAGACAAACAAAGCCGCCGCGGTGGCCGAAAAACTGGTCCAACTTCAGCCCAACAACGCCGGTTACTACACGCTGTTGGGTATGGCCCATGCCCAGGGTGGCAAGCTGCCCGCTGCCAAAACCGCGTTTGAACGTGCCATTGCACTCGATGCCACCCTGATGGCCCCCGTGGTCAACCTGGCCCGGGTAGACATTGCCGCCAAAGCCTTTGACAGTGCCCAAACCCGCCTGGCGGCCATTCTCAAAGCTGATGCCAAAAACATCGACGCGATGTACGAAATGGCCAATCTGTCAGACCGCCGTGGCCAGCCCGCCGAGACCCTGCGTTGGCTGCAAAAAGCCAGTGACACTGCGGGTCCGCACGAGTTGCGCCCCGACACCTCGTTGGTCGAGTTGCATTTGCGCAACCGCGCCCCCGCATTGGCCATGGAGGCCGCCAAGCGTCTGCTCGCCAAGGGGTCAGACAACCTGCCGTCCTTGTTGGTCTATGGCCGCGCCCAGTTGGCCAATGGTGACGTGGAGGGGGCCAAATCCACATTCTCCGGAGCCACCCGCTTTGCCGAGTCCGATGCTCCTATGCAAACACAGATCGCCGTCTTGCAAATGGCCGTCAACAATACCGCTGGAGCCGCCTACAGCCTGGACAAAGCCCTGGCCAGCCAACCCAATTTTCTGCCTGCCTTGGCCCTGATGGCCGATGTGGAACTGCGCCGCAACGACCCCGCCAAAGCCGAGCAACGGGCCCGCCAAGTGCTGTCGTTGGCCCCCAAGCGTGCCATCGGCAATAGTCTGCTGGGTGATGTCGCCCTGGCCAGGGGTCAGACCGCCGCTGCTATCGATGCCTACCGCCGTGCCCACCAGGTCGAACCTAGTGCCGACACGCTGCTGCGCCTGTTTCGTGCCCAGTTCAGCCAAGACGGCGGAAAAACCGCTCTGCAACTGGGCGAGCAGTGGGCCAAAACCCGTCCGCAAGACACCCAAGTACGCAAAGCGTTGGCTGAGGGTTACACCCGCACCGGTAATCTTGCCGCTGCACGCGGTCACTACGAGGGCCTGTTGAAAACCGCCCCAAACGATGCCGAGGCGCTCAACAACCTGGCCAACGTATTGTTGCGGATGAAGGATCCGACGGCGATCGCTATTGCTGAAAAGGCCGTCGCGCAGGACGGTAACAACGCCAACGCCATTGACACCTTGGGTTGGGCCTTGTTCCAGTCGGGCCAAATGGACCGTGCACTGCAATTGCTGCGCGATGCCCGCTTGCGTGAGCCCGGTAATCCGGTCGTCCGCTACCACCTGGCCGCTGTACTGGCCCAGTTGGGTCGCAAGATCGAGGCCCGTGACGAGGCCGAGGCTGCACTCAAGGCTGGAAGGGGCTTTGAAGAGCAAGCTGCAGCCGAAAGCCTGTTGAAAACTCTGCGTTAAAACGTGTAACAGAAGCCGTAAAAAGAGGTGTCGGCATTTCTTGCAAAATCATTAATTTAGCAATTTTTTACATGTATAAGTTGTTGATTTATAATATTTTTTTTGTCATGGCATGGGTTTGGCTTAATAACGCTTAGTTGAATGAAATTAGTCTTTATACATTTGGTTAACAGGATCACACATATGAAAACCACCCCCTTGAACCGTGCTGTCCAGGCCATTGCAGCTTGCGCTGTGCTGGGTTGGGCTTCGGCCAGTTTCGCCGCGACAACAACATGGAACCTGGAAACCGGTTGCGGTTCCGGTTCCACGGGTGCCGTAGCATGCGGCACCTCTGGTGGTAACACCTTGACGGCCCAGGCATACTCAACCGCTACGGGCACTACCAGCACCCCCACCACGGGTACCACGTTTGCGGCGGCTACCATTCAAAACTATGGCGCTACCTATGGCGTCGGTGTCCAAAGTGTCAATGATGGTACAGGGAGCCCCAACCATTCCATGGACAACAACAATGGCACGGACTTGATCGTTCTGAAGTTCACCTCGGCAGTGAACTTGACCAATATCACCTTGGGCTGGTGGTCTAGCGACTATGACATTTCGGTGCTGGCTTACACCGGTACCGGTACCCCCACTGTTACGGGTAAAACTGCTGCAACATTGGTCAGTTCTGGCTGGACCTCCGTCAAAAACTATGGGACTTCGGGTACCGCCACTGGCACTAATCTTGTGGACATCAATGGCAACGGCGGCTCGACTACGAATGTGTCGTTGAACACCACCAATACGACCACCTACTCCAGCTGGTGGATCATCAGCGCCTACAACTCAGGCTACGGTGGCGGTGCCATGGACTCCATCGCCGATTACGTCAAGATCATGTCGGTTGCCAGCAATCCACAGCCTGGTACCGGTAAAGTTCCCGAGCCAGGCTCTTTGGCACTGATTGGTTTGGGCTTGCTCGGCCTGATCGGCACCAGCCGCCGAAAAGGCAAGGGCCAATCGGTTAATTTAGCCGCTTAAGTTTTCGCTCTCTGGCCGCTTGCGGCCACTCCTTAAAAGGCACCGAGTTTCGGTGCCTTTTTGCATTGGGGCGCCGCTTTGCCGGTTTCATCAAACTTATGGATGCGGGATCGGCATCCATCCACCATCATGAAGTCGATTCCACCTCGGAGCCGGCCAATGCAAACTGCAGAACGCTTTGGAGCCAAAGTATCCATCGGCTTGCCGGGACGGGGCATGTTTTTGCTGGAAGCGGCGGAGCCGGGTGGCCTGGACGCTTTGGTGCGCAGTGTGGGTGGCCAGGTGGTCGCCCGTTTCGATACCGCCAAGGCTTTGGTGGTGATGGGAGTGACTTCGTACATGGGTTTACGCCGATCGCGGGCGGTGCGTTTCATCGGCCCGGTCAACGTGGACCAGCAGCGCCTGGCGGAGGTTCTGGGGGCCTTGAATCTCTCCAGAACGGTGCCTGCACCCCGGGTTTCGTAACTGCTGCTGTGTGACCAGCGGCCCACTTCAAGGAGACAGCCATGGCCGGTAGTGTTGGACAAGAATTACTCGACGTACCCCTTCCCGATATGGTGCTGAAACTCGCGCTGGGCATCGCCGAGGCGCAAAAGGCGCTGGACGAAAACTCGGTGGAAACTGCCAAAGCCCTCGCCGACACCGAGCTTCCGCTGGTGATGGGCGTAACGCAGACTATCGCCGCCAATGGCGACGTGACCTATGTGAACGCGGCCCCGGTGAATGTGTCGCTGATCCAGATCGGGTTGATGCCCACCTTCTACCAGTTTGCCGAGGCCACCATCGAGGTGACCATGGACATCAAGACCACCACCTCGGTGGAGACCAGCCTCAAAGTGGGAGTCAAAGCCAAAGCCGGATTTGCCTGCTGGAGTGCGTCGGTGTCGGTAGACGTGTCGCACAACCGCAAGTTCGGTAAAGAGGTGCGCGGTACCAGCCGCCTGCTGACCCGCATGGTGCCGGTGCCCCCGCCGCCGCGTATCGCGCCGCAGCTCAACGTGGTAGACAACCGTCCTCCCAAAGTACCCGCCTGACCATGGCTACGCTGGACAAGGCCCGGGCCTTTCGCGCGCCCATCGTGGCAGCCGACGTAGCGGTGCAGGAAACGGCATCCACCTCGTTTGCCGACCTGGTGCGCCTAATGGCCGAGGGTATTGCCGATGCGCAAATGGCGTTGGACCGCAGCGCAGCCGAGATGGTGGCCGAGCTGGCCGAAACCACGGTGCAGATCGTCCCTAACATCACCGAAACGGTCGCGGCTGACGGCACGGTCAGCTTCACCCAGGGCGCGCCGCAAACCGTGTCGTTGCTGGCGCTGGGCGTGAAGCCGACCTTCTACCAGTTCTCGCAAGCTACGGTCGAGGTCAGCATGGACCTGAAGCTGGTGGAGCAGACCAACGAAAACGGTACGGTCAAGAAGGGCGGGCTGGGCTTGTTTGCGGAGACTTCCAATATCCGCTTTGAACGTAAGCTCAATCGCGACGTGTCGGTGCATTCCAAAATTACCGCCACCCTGGTGCCCGTGCCCGCGCCGCTGCGTCTGGAGATTCCGCGCCGCACGGTCACCGGGTGACCTGCTGGTTGACCTGATCGATGGAGCACTTTCACCATGGCCCTTGCCACCAAACTCCCGAACCCGCAGCGGGCTCCCCTGGGTGCCCTATTGGGTAACGCAGGAGCCGCCTTGACCAGCGCCCAGACGGATCTGGGCCTGGGGGTGGGCCTGGCCAGTGGCATGGTGATGTCCGAGGCCACGCTAGAGATCAAAGCTGCAGTGTCCCGCAGCAGCACGGGCGAACTGGAAATCGAGCCGCTGTCGTCCGCCCACCTGGCAGGCGCGCTTAACGCCTCGGCCGTGTCTACCATCCGCGTCAACTTTGTGGCCACTGCCGCCACCCCGGCCGTGGCCAGCAACCCGGGCGGCACCACCGTCCCCGTCAAAAACAAGGACGAAATCATCAAAGGCTTTCGGCAACGCGACGACCTGCAGGCGCTGGAGCGGGTGATGGGTCCGCTGGAGGTGCAGGCCACCTTTATGCCCGGCAGCAGCCGTTGGCTGGTCAACGCGGTGGATGCCGATGGCCGCATGGTGCGTGAGCAGTTGGTGGCGGACTAAAGCCAATACTGTGCGCAACCGAGGAATTCAAGATGGCAACCAAACCCCCCACGCTGGCGCAGTTGCAGACCGCGTTGAAGGCCGCGCAGGCCCAGGCGGCAGATACCGAAGCCGCCGCCCGCAAAAGCCTGGCCGAAGCGGCCGATGCCATGTCGCGCCTGAAACTGGCCGCCACCGCCGCCAGCGACCGTGAACTCAAAGCTACCGCCGAAGCTGACGCGCTGCGCCAGCAACTGGCCAGCGTGCAGGCCCAACTGCGGGCACCCGAAGATGCTGCCGCCCAGACCGCCCAGATCAGCCTGCTGAAAACCCAGATCGAGGGCCTGCTGGCCGAGAACCAGCGCCTGGCCGAGCAGCGTGACGCAGCCCAGGCCGACAACCAAACACTGTTCAAACGCCTGGATGGCAGCGTCGAGCGCGAAAAAGCCGCCATTGCCGCCGCCGTGCAGACCAAGATGGCCGAGCAAGAGGCCGTCACCAAGGCCAACTTGGAGAGCCTGCGCCTGGGTGCCGAACGCATCAAGACCCTGTCGGCCCAGTTGGGCGGCGCGGGCAAGCTGGAGGTGCTGGCCCCGGACCAGGTGGGGCATCTGATGGGCGGCTTTTTGCAGCAGCTGGAAACCGGCATGCCCACCCTGCGCCTGGCCGAAGGCGAACTCAAGCTCAAGCTGGGCTTGGCTCGCACCGACCAGCAGGACGGATTCGTCATCCTGCCGCCCAACGCCAGCGCCGAGCTGCGCAGCAGCTTGCACGAAATCTCCCTGCGCTTCGACCGGGCGGGCAGCACGGCATTGAAGACCGACGTGGGTTGAGTTCAGAGCCTTTTCGGGCACTACCGCCTATTCAGAGGGCGTAGGTAGCTATAAATTACGCAGCAAAAATCTCTTTATCTTCGTAAGCTATATAAACAATAGCTGTCCGTGCTGATGCCATAAGCACGGGAGGCGGTTTTACCTGGTGATGATGTCCCGGTGCATCGGTGCCAGCTTGGCCAACAGCTGGTTTTGCGCGGTGAACGGAATGCCCTGCGCATCCATGGCGGCCTGCAAAATCTCTACCACTAGGTTGAACTGGGCCTTGTCGATACCGAGCTCGGCGTGCGAGTTCTTCATGGTTTCGCCGTCGTACTGGCAGGGCCCGCCGCTGACTTCGCAGAACTGGTCGGCGATCTGCTCCTTCAGGTAGGCGGGTTTGATCTTGTCAAACATCGTGCCGATGCGCGGGTGGGCTTTCATGCGGTCCACAAAGTCGCTGGCCAGGGCGGTGACGCCGGGCTTTTCGCCCAGGGACTGGTAGAGCGTGTTCGATTGCGCGTGGGCGGCTGCGGCCAGGGTGAACAGCAGGGCGGCGATCCATGGTTTGCAAAAGTGCATGGAGCAGCTCCTCAGAATGCGACCTGGGCGGACACATAACCACCGGTCTGTTTGCGGCCCGACACCAATGCGGGGGCGATGCGGCCCAGGTCCACATAGGCCAGGGTCAGCGAGAAATGCTTGCTGGGGGCCCAGGCGATGAACAGGTCTTTCCAGCTGTCTTCGCGCAGCGCGCCCGAATTGGCACCGAACACGGCGTTGCCCACCGGCTCCAGGTTGTTGGGTTGGAAGCGCACTTCTGCGCCGATGGCCAGGTCTTTGCGCAGCAGATAGGCCACCGAGAATTCCGGCATGAGCCTGTACTTGCCTTGCCCCAGCGCCCCGCCAAAGCCCAGCAGGCCGTTCTGGTTGGTCCGGGTGGCGCGCAGCGTGCCGTTGAGCAGCAGGCCCTGGCCCAGCAATAGTTTGGTGGCGCTCACATACAGGTCGGTGCCGGTGGTTTTGGCCCCCAGGGCGGTCAGCACCGGCTCCATGCTGCCAGCGTGCACGCGCTTGTGCTGCAGGCCCACGGCGATCTGCGGCATCCAGTTGTCGCTGTTGAGCACTGCATCGCCCGCCACGCGTAGCTTGGCACCGAAGATGTCCATCTGGATGTGCTGGTGGGGTGAAATGCCCAACGCCACCGTGGGGCTGGCGTCGAAATCCTGCCGGGCCAGGGACAGCTCAAACCGGTCGTGCACGCCCAGCACCGCACTCACAACGGCCAGGCTGTAGTCTTGGGTGTGCACGCGGGTGAGGGCGGCGCTGGCCCCGATCTCACCAGCGGTTGCATTCGTCCCCACCACCGCCCACGGGCTCAGCCCGCCACCGGCCGCGCCGTCGATGCTGCTGACGCCGCCGGTCAACAGCAGCTTGCCGGTATCTGCCTGCACCCCGGGGCTGCACAGGGCCCACACGGACGCTGCCAGTGCCGTGGTCAGCAAGCGCACACGCACTGGGCCTGGCAACGGGGCAGATTCTGCAGATATTTTTTGTAACATGTTGGTGCAAATCCGTGCATTCAGACACACCGAAAATACCTTAAAAACAGGGGCCTCCGCTGTTTTAGCTTTCGATAATTTCAACCGGGACCCCTTCCATGCAACACCCCTGGCAAGCCCAATACCCCGCTGGAATGCCCACGGCCATCGACACCTCCGGCCTGCCGACAGTGGTGGCCCTGCTGGAGCACAGCTTTGCCAGCCACCAGGACAGCGACGCCTACGTTTTCATGGGTCACGCGCTGCGTTATGGCGATGTAGATGTTTTGTCCAAAGCGCTGGCCGCCTGGCTGCAAGCGCAACCCCTGGCGCAGGGCGACTGCGTGGCCATCATGCTGCCCAATCTGTTGAGCTTCCCCGTGGCCATGGCGGCGGTGCTGCGGGCCGGGTTCGTGGCGGTCAATATCAACCCGCTGTACACCCCACGCGAACTACAGCACCAGTTGCAGGACTCCGGGGCCAAGGCCATCGTCATCCTCGACCGTTTTGTGCCTACGCTCGATGCCATCGCCGCCCACACCGATGTGGCCACCGTGCTCGTGGTTGCGGGCACCGACCTCATGGGCCTGCCCGCCGGGGCGGTGCTGCCCGCACTGACCGAGGGCGGTAGCAGCTTTGTCGATGCCCTGGTGCAAGGCCGCAGCCTGCCCTACCACCGCCCCGTGCTGCAGCCCAGCGACCCGGCCGTGCTGCAGTACACCGGCGGCACCACCGGGGTGAGCAAGGGGGCTACGCTGTTGCACAGCACCCTGGTGGCCCACGTGCTGGCCTCTGAGGCCTGGATGGCGCCGGGCCTCAATCGTCATATCGGCAAAACCCGCAGTACCCAGTTCACCATCGTCTGCGCGCTGCCGCTGTACCACGTGTTTGCGTTTGTCGCCTGTAGCCTGCTGGGCATGCGGGCCGGGGCGCGCAACATCCTCATCCCGAATCCGCGCGACCAGACCGCCATGATCGCGCTCTTGAAGCCCTACAAGCTGCACATGTTCCCGGCGGTCAACACCTTGTTTGGCGCGCTGTTGCAGCACCCCGACTTTGCACAGCTCGACTTCAGCGAGCTGTGCATCAGCAACGGCGGCGGCAGCGCGGTGCAGGCCGCGGTGGCCAGCCGCTGGCTCGAAGTCACAGGCTGCCCCATCACCGAAGGTTACGGCCTGTCGGAAACCGCCGCCGCCGTCGTTTGCAACCGCACCGACCTCGAGCTGTTCACCGGCGACATCGGCCTGCCCATGCCGGGCGTGCACGTGCGCATGCTGGACGATGCGGGGAACGACGTGCCCATCGGCCAGCCCGGCGAAATCGCCATCCACGGCCCGCAGGTCATGGCCGGCTACTGGCGGCGCCCCGAGGACACCGCCGCTGCCTTCACGCCCGACGGCTATTTCCTCAGCGGCGACATCGGCGTGATGGACACCCAGGGCCGCATCCGAATCATCGACCGCAAAAAAGACATGGTGCTGGTCAGCGGCTTCAAGGTCTACCCCGCCGAGATCGAGGCGGTACTGGCCCGCCACCCCGGCGTGCTGGAAAGCACCGCCGTGGGCATGCCCGATAGAACCACCGGCGAGGCGGTAAAGCTGGTGGTGGTCAAAAAAGACCCGGCCCTCACCGAGGCCGAGCTGCTGGCCTATTGCGCCGAGCAGCTCACTGCCTACAAGTGCCCACGCAGCGTGGAATTCATGGACGCGCTGCCCCGGTCTGCGCTGGGCAAAGTGTTGCGCCGTGAATTACGAACGGCCTAAAACAGCCAACCCGTCTGCGCTTCTAAATGTATAGCTGCTTGCGCCGATGGAATAAGCGCTGAGGCCGTATTTCCTTCTAAATCTGCTTTCACCAGCGAGCCCACCCGCACGCCCAGCAGCCGCAGGCGTTTGTCCAGCGGCGCGCGCTTAAGGCACTGCCCGGCGGCGTGGCGTATGGCCCGTGCATCGGCCGTGGGTACCGCCAGCGTGTGGTCGCGGGTGGCGGCCTTGAAGTCGTCATAACGCAGCTTGATGCCGATGGTTTTGCCTACATAACCCTTGCGCTGCAGGTCGGCGGCCACCTGCTCGCACAGCCGGGTAAACACCGCGCCCAGCTCGGCCCGGTCATGCACCGCGTGCAGGTCGCGGTCAAAGGTGGTTTCGCGGCTCATGGACACGGGTTCGCTCTCGGTCACCACCGGCCGGTCGTCGCGCCCGTGGGCCGACGCATGCATCCACGCCCCGGTGGCCTTGCCAAAGTGCGCTACCAGCCACTGCGGGTCGGCAGCGGCCAGGTCGCCAATGGTGTGGATGCCCAGCGCTGTCAGCTTCTCGCCCGCCTTGGGGCCGATGCCATTGATCTTGCGGCAGGACAGGGGCCAGATCAGGGTTTGCAAATCGTCCGGTCCGACGATGGAAATACCATTGGGCTTGTTGAACTCGCTGGCCATCTTGGCGATCAGCTTGTTGGGTGCCACGCCCACCGAACAGGTCAGCCCCGTGGCATCCAGCACCGCCTTTTGGATCAGCCGCGCCAGCACCCGCCCGCCCTCGCGCTGCCCGCCCGGTACGTCGGTGAAATCCAGATAAATCTCGTCCACCCCCCGGTCTTCCATCAGCGGCACGATGTCCTGCGCGATGGCCTTGAACTGGCGCGAGTAACGGCGGATTTCTTCAAAGTCCACCGGCAGCAAAATCGCCTGCGGACACAGCTTGGCCGCCTTCATCAAGCCCATCGCTGACCCCACCCCAAACTGCCGCGCCGCATAGGTGGCCGTGGTAATCACCCCGCGCCCCACGTAGTCCTGGAGCTTGGGAAACTCGTCCACCCCAATCTCGGCCAAGGCCCGCCCCGCCAGCGCCTCGTCTTCCTTGCGCCGCCCCCCGCCAATCACCACCGGCAGGCCCTTGAGCTGCGGGTAACGCAGCAACTCCACGGAAGCGTAGAACGCGTCCATGTCGAGGTGGGCGATGCGGCGGGGGCTGTGCATTTAAACAGTGTAAGGGGTTTGGGCACCGCACATTTTTATAGCTTGATGGATGGGCTTCGGGGGCACTAGAGACCTCCCGCGTGCCGCCAAAATCCGACCCCAACGAAAAGTCGATTTTGCAACTGCCGTGTCTCCCATAAGGGCCATCTAGGGCAACGGTTTAGCCCGAATGGTGCCAAGTACCAAATTTGAAACTCGCGAATGGTCATGGCAACGATGCCCGGCAGGCACTTGCCATATTTTGGCGGTATAAACACTTGGACTACCTGCGCCACAAAGCCCGGTATCCCTGGTGCGGCCAACGCAGCGCGGGCCGCCGTGAGGGTGCGGGATGGGGGGCCGGCACTGACATTCACAACCTACTTAACTATGCGTTACTCCAAGCTCTCGGTAATCATCACACTCTTGTCGGTGCCAACGATGTTCTTGATGATCACCATCCTGATTTTTCCTGCAATAGGATTTCTCATCGGCATCAAGGCTTACAAGCAATACCTGCACGAGCGTGTATCTCCTACAGATCGAACATATCTGTTTGCTGCCTTCCCTATGATTTTTGCAGTCGTCGTTTGCATTGTGGAACTATGGTTTGTGAACATGACTTACCGTGCTTAGCTGAGGGTCATCAATGCACCGCTAAAACCCATCGAAAGCCCTGAAATGCGATATCGTTTTTTTGCAAGAAGCAGTCTGGTAACTGTGCGCTAGTCACGACGCTGAGCGCATGCACGCCGATCCCAATGTACAAACCCCCAAGTGACGATGTAGATCGTGCCCATATCAAAATCGATTTTCAGGATCAGAGTCTTCTTTCTGGCGTAGCCATTTTGTACAGGGTTGAGAATCCGATTGTTTGCGGCCAGCCTATGAAGGTCGAGCGGATGTTGGTTATCAACAAGGGCAACTCTCTCATAAATGACCAAAATCCGACTGGGGTTGACATCGCTTCCGGCAAGCGCATGGCGTTTACGCTCATGGGGCTTAAAGATGCTTTCCCAACGTGCGGACGGGCGTTCTCATTCGTGCCGGAGGCGGTAAAGCGTTATGCGTTGCGCGCTCTAAATAACACCGATCGTTCAAGTTCCAGCAAGCCTTGCAGCTTGGACCGCCTGCAATACACGTCCTACGACGAGGCTTCGGCTGACGTTGCAAGCTTTCATTTTGAAGCATGCTTACAGAAGTAGCTGCGGAGAGGGCGGTGGATAACCTGTCATTCGATCGGACCGCTTTCGTCGCCCGCCCAGTTTCACGTTAGACAAAACAGGCTGAGTACCCCGCGAGTTAGGCTCGTGCAACTTAGCCACGCGGCAAGTGGCTCGTCGCGTATGTCGAACGGAGGACACCATGGGACTCTTGACCTTCAGCATCAACGTCACCCTGGATGCGCCCACATCGCCGACGACCTGCGCACATGCGTGCAGCAGCTCAAGGACGCGACCCCGGACGACGTACTCCGCGGTCGCGGCAAGCTCGCGACCGCGCGCTTGCTCTTGGTTTCTGCGAAGCCGCTGCGTAACGGCGTGGTCGTAATGCACTACCAGCGCGCGCGCTGACTCGCAGATGGGGCATGCTGCCGCACAATGTGCTGCACTCGAACGGGCCTCGTATTGCTCTGCCCGTCGGCGGGCGTGGGCGTCACCGGAGTCGCCGACCTGCCCAAAACTCCGCACGTCGCCGATGGTGTTTGAGACAAAGATAAAGCGAAAAGGCCATCGGAAAAGAAATGCAGCGCAGGCCGGCCTTGGTCGACGTCGTGCCGTGTAAGGCCTTATGGAACAGGGGCAAATAGCGTGAGGCCCGAGCAGGAGTCGTACATCTTTTTCAGCACGCTGGGCTCGACCGTGATCATGATTTCCAGCGTCGGCGAAACAGTCGACTCGACCAGATGGCCGCCGCGTGTATCGCCATCCTCCAGTCCGACGATCAGGTGGCAATGCACAGCAGGTTTGCCGTTCGCGATGCCGACATCACCCACCAGCGACAGCGCTTCGACTTGGCCGGGAACCGAGGTGATCTTGTAGGCCTTGCGGGCGAAGTCGTACCAGGCGATCTTCACCTCACGCAAGGCACCGATTGCGGTGAAATGCGCTGCCTGGATGTTGTGTGCCTTTGCAAAATCCATCAAGGCGGTCGCCACTTCGTCACCAGCGGCCAACACCAAGGCATAGGTTTGTCGGCCGCCGGTGTCGCTCAGCAATTGAGCGCTTGCGCCGGGCGCTGTGCCATGGGCAACGATTTCGTCAGGCCGTAAATAAACTGCAGATTCGTTGTTCATAGGTGCCTTGTGTCTGGGGGCCGGTGGATAAATCCGCTTGGCCAAGATTCGCCTGCCCGTGGCCGGAATATGGCCCGTTGCAGCGGATCGATGCTTGGCAAAGGCACCAGGAGTAGATCCGCTACGGATCCCATGCGTCCACCCAGAGTGCGCGTTGGAATGGCACCAGTCTGTGCGGCAACACACATATTCAAACGATGCGCTGTGCTCGGTACCCACAGAACCTAAGCCGCAGGCTGTTCGGTTGTTTAAAGATGACCAGGTGACAACGGTGCTGGCCAAGTCGGTGAGCCTGGCTTCGATGGAGCCCGCCGGATAATTTGATAACAAACCGCTGTGGCCTACCCCCCATTTCGGCGGCGACAGAGCGGCGATGCCAAATTGCAGATATGTCTCGTCCGCCACCGCAAATATCACCGGCCCATAAGCAGAACCTCGCGGACCTCTCGCGAGCGCAATGGCACGGTGAGGCCGCAAGACGTAACGTAGAGGCCATGGGCCAAGAGTTGGATCGGAGCTTCACCGAAGCCCAGGCGAAACTTGATAGGAATGCGGAACAGCTTGCCAAGCAAGCCGCCTGGGTCGACCGGTACGGCCGCTGGGTCGCCCGGGTAGCGCTACTGCCGGTGCTGGTTTTGGCGCTGGCAACGGTGGCCATGGTCGTCCTGGGTATTTGGAATGGCGACATCAAGGAGATTCACAAGTACAGCAAGCTCCATGTAGCCCGGGCTGGAAATCCCGTGGCCTATTGGGCTTCTGTGGCGTACCACAGCGCCCTCGCTGGGTTTAGTTCCTGGATGGCGGTGCAGGTATTTCGGGCCGCCAAAATAGGATGGAAAAATGCACCGTAGCCAATGGCCCGGTGCGCGCAGGCAGCCGCAGAGTGGGTGGGTGCTCCGTGGGTACATTCGCTGGCTGTTCGTTTAGATTGCTCCTCTTTTGAGAGTAAAAAACAGGAGCTGCTTGCGCCCATTCCATAAGCGCTAAGGGCCATTTAGGTACCCAAAAATGGCCTAAAAATACAAAAACCCTCGCTTCAGCCCGCCAGCGTCCGCGCCAACCGGTTATGCCGCTCCACCAGCGGCCCCAGCTCCACCGTCACCAGCTGCCCCTGCCGTACCACCACCCGGCCGTTGACGACCGTGTAGGCCGCCTGCGAAGGGCAGGGTGCGCTGGTCGAACAGGGCCAGGTCGGCGCACATGCCGGGGGCGAGGTGGCCGAGGTCGCTGCGGCCCAGCACTTCGACACCGCCGCCGGTGGTGTTCTGTGGTGCATCGCGGACGGTCATTTCTGCGGGGCCGTGGTCGCAGCCGAACTGGAAGCGGCCATTGCTTTTGCTATCGGCGTGAGTAGCTATAAAAACCGTAGTGGATGCAAGGTCAGGCCATGCGCCCGTTGGTGCCTTTGACAAAGCAGCCGGTGATGCGCCACTGCTTGTTTTTTTGCTGCTGCAGGGTGTAGACGGCCAGCCAGGCCACGCCTTCGGCATCGGACATTTGCACCGGCTGTACCACCAGGTTGCCGTCGCGCTCGGGCTGCATGAAGGCGACCGAGGCGGGGCGGTAGACCACGGCGTAGTGGCCGCGCACCATGGCCATGAAGTGTTCGGCCGAGACCACCGATTTGCGCACATTGGGGGCGGCGTACGAGAAGGCTTTGGCGGCATCGTCGGCGGCGAAGGCGGCCAGTTGGGCCTGGATGACGCTGCGCACGTTTTTGGCATCCTGGGCCGCCAGCGGCGCGGCCAGTGCAGATACCGACAGCAGCAGGGCGGCCAGGGCGGTCGCTAGCCTGCGCCAGAATGTGGCATTGTGGGCATGGGGGAGCGTGTGCATGGCGACCGTCCTTTCAGAAATGCCACGGGGTGCATGGCTTCACCATTCTCAACCTACACCGGTAAAAAGCCAGCGTTACCAAAGCAATACCTACGGGCGCTGTGGTGGTTCTTCCAGGGCCATGCCCGGCGGGGCGGCGCAGTCTTTGCGCGAGCCAAAGGCGTTGGCGTAGCACCAGGTGAATTCGGCCCCAACCAGGAAAATTTGCGCCGAGTAATACACCCACACCAGCATCACCACCAGCGAGCCCGCTGCGCCAAAGGCCGATGCCACGCCGCTGCGGCCCACGTACAGGCCGATGAGCGACTTGCCCAGGGTGAACAGCAAGGCGGTAAAGACCGAGCCAATCCACACATCCTTCCACTCCACCCGGGCGCGGGGCATGATTTTGTAGATCAGCGCAAACATGGTGGCGATCAGCGCGAAGCCGCCTACCGCGTTGGCAATCGACGCCACCGCCAGCCAGCTGCCAAAGATGGGTTGCAGCCATCGTTCGGTGATGGCCAGGGCGGCGCTGACCACCAGCGACACCATCAGCATGAAGCCGATGGCCAAAATCATGCCAAACGAGAGCAGCCGCGCGCGCAGCATGCCCACCCAGCCGGCCTGTTTGCTGTGGGCGGGTACGCGCCAGATGCGGTTGAGCGCGTCTTGCAACTCGCCAAACACGGTGGCGGCACCGATGAACAGCAGCGCCACCCCCAGCAAGGTGGCGGCGATGCCTTCGCCGGGCTGGCGCACGCTAGCCAGCAGGTCCTGCACCGCACCGGCCCCCTGGTCGCCCATCAGAGCGCGCAGTTGCTCGGCGATTTCGCCGCGGGCGGCTTCTTCGCCAAACACCAGCCCGGCCACTGAGATGGCAATCAGCAGCAGCGGCGCCACCGAGAAGGTGGTGTAGTAGGCCAGCGCGGCCCCCATGCTGAGGGCGTAGTCGTCTACCCACGAGTTGGCGACTTGCTTGACGAGCTTCCAGTAGGGGACGAGGGTGTTCAAAGGCATGCCTGCATCATCAATCAAGGTGTGGGTACCGTCTGGCAGAGGGCATGCCTTTGCGGTGTCGGAAGCGGCCTACGCGGTGGGTGGCAGGTAGGGCATGGGCGGGGTGGTTTCGGCCCAGCGCTCTTTGACCGCCAGGATCTCGGGCAGGTTGGCTTCGAACAGGGTGACCAGGGCGGGGTCGAAATGTTTGCCGCTTTGGGCGCGCAGCAGGCCCATTGCGGCTTCGACCGTCCAGGCGGCTTTGTACGGGCGCTCGCTGGTGAGGGCATCAAATACATCGGCAATGGCGGCGATGCGCCCCGAGATGGGGATGGCGGTACCGGCCAGGCCGTGGGGGTAGCCGCTGCCGTCCCACTTCTCGTGGTGGGTGATGGCGACTTCGCTGGCCACCTGCATCAGGCCTGGGGGGTGGGTGCCGAGGATGTCGGCGCCGATCTGGGCGTGGGTGCGCATCACGGCCCATTCTTCGGGGGTGAGTGCGCCTTTTTTCAGCAGCACCGCGTCGGGGATGCCGATCTTGCCGATGTCGTGCATGGGCGCGGCGTTGAACAGGTTCTCGACATCGGCGGGCCCCAGCCCGGCGGCCTGGCCGAGGATGCGCGAGATGTAGCTCATGCGGATGACGTGCATGCCGGTTTCGTTGTCCTTGAATTCGGCGGCCAGGCCCAGGCGGCGGATGATTTCCAGCCGGGTGTCGCGCAGCTCGTCCACCTGCACCAGCGACAGGTGGGTGCGTACCCGCGCCTTGACGATGGCCGGGCTGGCGGGCTTGGTGAGGTAGTCCACCCCGCCCACGGCAAAGCCCTTGGCCTCGTCGTCGGTATCGCTCATTGCGGTGATAAAGATCACCGGGATGTGCCGGGTTCGGGCATCGCGCTTGAGGGCTTCGCACACCTCGTAGCCGGTCATGCCGGGCATCATGATGTCCAGCAGCACCAGGTCAGGGTGCTCGCTGAGCGCCAGTTCCAGCGCCCGGGTGCCGTCTTTGGCAAACACCAGGCGGTAGTCGTCCTGCAGCACGTGGCGCAGCATTTGCAGGTTGGTGGCTTCGTCGTCGACCACCAGAATTTGGGCACGGTTGTCTGCGGGGAGGGTCATGGTGTGGGTTCCTCGGCATAGGGAGCCAGCTCCTGCAGCAGCGTGGATAGAAGCTTTTGGGCGGTATTGAATTCAAAGGCCGTCAGGGCCGATTCCAGGGCGGCCATGCGTGCACCACGTCCGTTGCTGCGCAAGGCCTGGCCCAGTTGCGCCAGGGTGGCCTCGTCCAGGGTGTTGCGCCGGGTGGCTTCCAGCAGGGTGCGGACCAGTTGGTGGCACTGCGCCGTCGTAACCGACGGTGTGTCCACCATGGGGTACAAGGGCGCGGGTTCCGTGTCGGCATCGTTCAGCTCCAGGTCAACGGCTGCCAGGGCCGCCGAGATGTCTTCCAGGGCCAGCCGGGCCTGCTCGGGCTGGGCAGAGGGCAAGATGCTTTCCAGCACCTGGGCACTGCGCGACAGGGTTTGCAGGCACAGGTTGCCTGCTGCGCCGCGTAGCCGGTGGGCCAGGGAGCGGGCGGCCTCCAGGTCCGGCTGTTGCAGCAGGGCCGCCAATTGCGTGGGTACCGCGTGGCTTTCTTCCAGGAACCGGCGGATGGCCTGGGTCAGCGCGGCACCGCTGCCCCACAGGTCGGTGCCCCGTTCCCAGTCGATGGTGTGGACCTGGGCGGTTGCCTGCCGTATCGCGAGGGTGGTGGCTCCTTCGACCTCGGGCAGCTGGATGCCTAGGACCCGGGCGATTTCGGCCGACAGCTGGGGCAGGTCAATCGGTTTGCTGGCAAAGCCATTCATGCCCACTGCTTCGGTGGCGCGGCGGTCTTCTTCCATGACGCTGGCCGTCAGCGCCACGATGGGGGTGGGGCGCAACTGGCGGGTTTTTTCCAGCTGGCGGATGCGGCGGGTGGCCTCCAGTCCGTCCATGCCAGGCATTTGCACGTCCATCAACACCACGTCAAAGCTGTGCGTTTGGTAGGCCTGTACCGCCTCGGCCCCCCCTGCGACGGTGGTCACCCGGTGCCCGGCTTGGCCCAGGGACAGGGACAGCAGCTCCAGGTTCTGCGGCACGTCGTCCACCGCCAGAATCTGCAGGCCGGGCAGCTCGTACAGCAGCACGTCACTCACCGCCTCGACCGGCTGGCCCGGGGCCAAGGGCAGGCGCACGTGGAAGGTGCTGCCTACGCCCAGGCTACTTTCGACCTGCAGCTGGCCGTCCATCAGCTCCACCAGCTGCCGCGCAATCGTGGTGCCCAGGCCGGTGCCACCAAAGCGGCGGCTCATGGACGCATCGGCTTGCGCGAACGGGTCGAATATTCTGTCGATCCGGTCCTCGGCAATGCCGATGCCGGTATCCGCTACAACGATGTGCACCAGGCCCAGATCGAGCTCTACCGTGATGTGTACCGAACCGGCCTGGGTGAACTTCACCGCATTGCCCAGCAGGTTGTTGAGCACCTGCAGCACCCGCATGGCATCGCCTTGGAAGAACTCGGGCATGTCGGGCGCATAGTGCACTTCCAGGTCTAGGCCCTTGTTCTCGGCGGTCAGGCGCTGGGCATCGGCCGCGTCGTTCACCAGGGCCTTGAGGGAGAAGTCTTTGAGCTCCAGCTCCACCGCGCCTTTTTCCAGCTTGGCGGTGTCCAGGATGTCGTTCAGCAGCCCCAGCAGCGAGCGGGCTGACTGCCGCACCGTGGTCATGTGGCGGCGCTGCAATTGGCCCAGGTCGGTGCCCAGCAGCAGCTCGGTAAAGCCGATGATGGCGTTCATCGGGGTGCGGATTTCATGGCTCATGTTGGCCAGGAAGCTGGTTTTGGACTGCACCGCGATTTCGGCATTCTGCTTGGCTTCGCGCAGCGCAGATTCCATGGTGTGGCGCTCGTGGATGTCCATGATGAACGCATCGATCCACAACGCCTGGCCTTGGGCGTCGTAGGTGGTCGTACCACGGCCCCAGACCCAGCGGTAGGTGCCGTCGCGGTAACGCAGGCGGTACTCGATGGAGTAGGTGGTGTGGTCGGCGACCGACTGGGCCACGATGGGCAGCAACATGGCCAGGTCATCGGGATGGACTAGGGTGGCCATATTGATGCCACCGTGCACAAACGCCAGCGCAGAATAGCCGGTAAAGGTCTCCACCGCATCGCTGATGAACTGCACAGGCCACCCGTCTTTGGCGATGATGCGCAAGGCGATGCCGGGGATGCTGCGGATCAGCGAGGTGATTTGTGCCTGGCTGGCATCCAGGGCGCTCTCGATCGTCTTGCGCTTGGAGATGTCCATGAGGATGCCGTCTACCCACAGCGGCTTGCCTTGCGCGTCGTAGGTGGCGATGCCGCGCGCCCACACCCACAGGTAGTGGCCGTCGCGGTGCAGCAGGCGGAGTTCGATGTCGTAGGTGGTGTGCTCGGCAATGGCTTTGTCCAGATGGGCCAAAACCCCGGCCACATCGTCCGGGTGGGTGAGCAGCGGCAGTGACACTTCGCCCGCGACGAACGCCTGCGCAGGCCACCCGCTGATGGCGGCTACCGCCTCGCTCATGTATTGGACGCTCCAGTGCCCATCGGCCATAGCGCGCAACACCACGCCCGGAATGCTTTGGGTGATGGTCTGGATTTGCTGCTGGCTGGCGTGCAGCGCCTGCTCCACTGATTTGCGGGCTGTGATGTCGGTCAGCAGGCCGTCGTACCAGCGTGGCGTGCCGCTGTCGTCATTGACCACCCGGCCGCGTGCCAGTACCCATCGGATGCTGCCGTCGCGGTGCACCATGCGGTGCTCGCTCTCGTAAGTTACGCCCGCAGTCCGATCGGCGCTGACGCTGGCTTCTACCTGCGACCGGTCCTCGGGGTGGATGTAGTCGAGCAAGTTCTGGTGCAGGGCCAGAAATTCCTGGGCGGTCCAGCCGGTCAGCGCCAGCACGCCATCGCTGACAAACAAGACGCGCCGTGCACCCTCCAGCTCACGGCGGAACGCCAGGCCGGGGATGTGCAGCAGCAAGGAACGGTACTGTGATTCGCTGGCGTGCAACGCCTGCTCTATGGCTTTGCGCTCGGTGATATCGGTCAGCAGGCCGTCGAGCCAGGAGGGGGTGCCTCGGGTATCGAGGACCACGCTGCCGCGCGACATCACCCAGCGCAGGCTGCCGTCGCGGTGGACCAGCCGGTATTCCATTTCGTAGCTGGAGTGCGTGGTCTGGGCCTTGCGTATGCCTTGTTGGACCCGGGCCGTATCGTCGGGATGGATCTGGTCCCAGAAGTCATGCCCATCGGCCATGCACTCTTGTGCCGACCAGCCCGTAATGGCCAGGGCGCCGTCGCTGACAAACACCAGCGCACGTGTATCCAACCGGCGCCGGTAGGCCAGGCCGGGGATGTTCAGCAACAGCGATGCGTACTGGGATTCGCTGGCCACCATCTGCTGGTAAGCCGACCGGTAGCGCAGCAGCAGGTTGCTGGTGACGGCCACTGCGATGGTGCCCAGCACGGTAACCAGGGTGATTTTCAGGGCATCGGTACGCACGCCCTGGTCGGCGGCATGGGGCACCAGTTCTCCCACTACGCTGAACTGGATCCCGGCAATGCCCAGGTAGTGCATAGCGACGGTGGCCATCGCCAGAACGCTGCCACTGAGCACAATGGTGTGGCCTGCGGCGTATCTGCCCTGGCCCCGCTTGCCGCGCAAACCAAACTGTATCCAAAGTGCCAGGACGGACAGCGTAATGGCCACGGCCAGGGACAGTAGTAATCCGCCAAGGCTGTAGTGGCGTTGCGGCTGCATGTGCATGGATGCCATGCCGCCGTAGAACATGCCGGCCATGCCGCAGCCCAGCAGCGTCCCGGCCAGCACGGTATGCCGGATGCCGACCCGGGCGCGGGCCAGCAGGTACAGCGCCAGCCACGATGCCACCAGCGCGGGCAACAACGCCAGCAGGGAGTAACCGATGTAGTAACGCACCGGTGTGCCCAGATCAAACCCCAGCATGCCCACGAAATGCGTGGCCCAGATACCGCCACCCAGTGTCACCGTGGCCGCCAACAGGGCGAGATGGCGGTGCAAAGGCTCTGTCAACGCGCGCGCAATACCGGCAATGTGCAGTGCCATGCAGGCGGTAAAGATGGCAATCCCCACCGACAGCGCAGCCAGCCCAAAGCTGTGGCTGCCATGCAAAAGAAGGGAAGAACTTGCGGGGAGTACAAAAAATGGCGGCATGCAGGTTGTATTTTGTTCGCGAATTAATCTGAAAATTCGCACGGTATACGAAATATTCTGCGCCCGGAGTTGCGGCTTTGGTAGCACACCGTATTGAAATAAAACTATTGCTTTTTGTAAAAAGCGCATGAATACAAAAGCATGGTTACCCGGAGTTGCCTTGGACAGACCGGGTCGCCATATTTTTCATTTGGATACTTTTTGGCTTTTGGAGCACGGCGGTCAGGCTGGTGCTGCTATCAAAAAGATAGTTTTGGCAGGCTGCCGTTGTGCCATGGCTGTGGGCGCAGCGTGCCTGCCAATGCCGGCCTGGCCTGTCGCAGGTTCCTAACCCGGCGGGCGGCATGGGCACCACCACGGTGCCCTGGTAGCCCCTTGGCGTGTAGGAGGATGCCGCTGGCGGTGGCGCTGTCCCGTCCTACCGCACGGCGCGCGGGTGTCTGCTGGGCAAGGGGAGGGGGTATTTCTAGACTGGCCCTACATCCACACATACCTTGGAGCCACTGCTCCATCCAGGACCCGACATGGTTAGATTGAAGTTTTCGATAGGGTTGAACTACGACATTGCGGCCCCCGGCTGCGACTTCATCTTCAGCATCCACGCCGCGCAAACGCCCCACCAGACCGTGGTGAACGAGTTGCTGCAGATCAGCCAGCCGGTGCAGTCGAGCCTCTATACCGACCCGGTCACCCACTCCCGTCTGCTGCGCTTCCATGCGGCGGCGGGTCCGCTGGCGGTGCATTACGGCGCGATCGTGGACCTGGCGCATTTCACCGCGCCGCCCGAGAGCATTGCGGAAGTGCCGGTGGGCAACCTGCCGGGCACCGTGCTGCCCTACCTGTACCCCAGCCGCTACTGCCCCTCCGACCGCCTGCACCGGTTGGCCGTCAAGGAGTTCGGCCACCTGCCGCAGGGCTATGGCCGGGTGCAGGCCATCCGCGACTGGGTCACCAGCCGGGTGTCGTTCCAGTCCAATTCGTCCAACGGCAACACCACCGCCATCGACACCCTGGTAGACCGGGTCGGCGTATGCCGCGACTTTGCGCACCTGATGGTGGCACTGTGCCGCGCCGTCAATATTCCGGCCCGTTTTGCCTCGGGCATTGATTTTGGTGCCGACCCCGCCCTGGGCCCCACCGACTTCCATGCCTACGTGGAGGTGTTCCTGGGCGACCGTTGGTACATCTTTGATGCCTCGGGGGTCGCCGTCCCCATGGGCTTTGTGCGCCTGGGCACGGGCCGCGATGCCGCCGATGTGGCCTTTGCCACCATGTTTGGTGGCGTGACTGGCTCTGCGCCCACGGTGCAGATCGAGGCCATTCCCAATGCCGAGGGCGTGCTGGTGCAGCCCGTCCATGTACCCCACGGCCTGTCTACCGACGGGCAAAGCCAGGCTTTTTGATTTTTACGGCCTGTGCATTGCGCAGGCCCACCACTTTTTTACAGGAGACTTTATGACGAACAACACATGGGCCTTGGCCCTGAGCGCCACCGCACTCGCATTGCTGGTGGGCTGCAGCAGCATGAAAACCCCCGCTACCGCCAATGTGGCGGTGTCCAAGGCCGCAGTAGACAGCGCCGTGGGCGCCGGTGGTGCGGAGTTTGCCCCGCTGGAGATGGACTCGGCCCGCACCAAGATGGCCGCCGCCAACAAAGCCATGGCCGACAAGGACTACAAGCTGGCCGCCACCCTGGCCACCGAAGCCCAGGCCGATGCCAAGCTGGCCCAAGGCAAAGCCAACAACGCCAAAGCCCAGGCGGCGGCCGATGCGCTGCAAGACAACCTGCGGGTGCTGCGCGAAGAGCTCGACCGCGCCAGCAAGACCAACTAATTAGGAATATAAAAATGAAAAATCTCTACACCCCCCTTGCCTTAGCCGTCGCCGTCCTGTTGGGTGCCTGCAGCTCCCTGCCCACCAGCACCACGCTGCTGGACCAGACCCGCAGCGACTACCGCATGGCCCAGGCCAGTCCCAATGTGAACCGCTACGCCCCGCTGGAACTCAAGCAGGCCGGCGAAGCGCTGGCCCGCGCCGATGCAGCCGCCAACGACAAGGACAAGCCCGCCAAGGTGGATGAACTGGCCTACCTGGCCAAGCAAAAAATCGCGCTGACGCAGCAGCTGGCCCAGCAGAAGTTCGCCGAAGACGAAGTGCTGCGCACCGGCAAGGAGAGCGACCAGTTGCGCCTGCAGCAGCGTTCGAATGAAGCCGACATGGCCAAGGCCAAGGCCGAGCAAGCCCAGCAGGCCGCCCTGGTGGCCCAGGGCGATGCCGCCGATGCCGAGCGTAAGGCCGATGCGGCCCGCCGCGCCGCCATGCAGGCCCAGGTTCGTAACGTGCAGCTCGAAGCCCAGTTGGCCGAGCTGGCCGCCAAAAAGACCGAGCGCGGCATGGTCATCACCCTGGGCGACGTGCTGTTTGGCACCGACCAGGCCCGCCTGACCCCCGACGGCATGCGTACCGCCCAGAAGCTGGCCGACGTGCTGCAGCAAAACCCGCAGCGCAACGTGCTGGTCGAAGGCTTTACCGACAGCACCGGCGGCAGTGCCCACAACCTGGAGCTGTCGGACCGCCGCGCCGGTGCCGTGCGCACCGCCCTGGTCGGCATGGGCGTTGGCAATGGCCGCATCGCCACCCGTGGCTACGGTGCAGCCCACCCTGTCGCGGGCAACGACACGGCCCAAAGCCGCCAGTTGAACCGCCGCGTCGAGATCGTCCTGTCGGACGAAACTGGCAAAACCATCCAGCGCTAAGAGAACACCATGCACACAACCCCATTTGAACGTTTCGCCGCCATCGCCTTGGTGAGCGCCATGGCCCTGTCTATCGTGGCCTGCAGCAAGCCCGCAGATCCTGTGGCCGCGCCGCCGCCCACCACGGTGGGCACCGAGATCGACGACACCGTGCTCACCGCCTCCGTCAAGTCGGCCTTGCTGGCCGATGCGGAAGTCAAGGGCCTGGATGTCAAGGTTGAAACCCGCAAGGGCGAGGTCATGCTCAGCGGCTTTGTGGACAACCAGGCCCAGGTCGAGCGCGCCACCCTTGTGGCCCAGGCCGTGACCGGTGTGAAAAGCATCGACAACAAAATGGCCCTGAAAGTGGCCGACACCACGGTGGGCACCAAGGTGGATGACACCATCGTGACCGGCCGCGTCAAGGCCGCGCTGCTCAACGATGCCAACGTCAAAAGCCTGGACATTGCGGTGGTGACCCGCCAGGGCGTGGTCCAGCTCAGTGGTTTTGTGGACAACCAGGGGCAGATCGACAAAGCCCTGGAGATCACCCAGGCCACGCAAGACGTGAAGAGCGTGGACAACGAGCTCAGTGTGAAGAAGTAACCAGGGGGCCGTTGCGGCGACCCTTGTTTTAGCCATCCCGAGAGCATTGCTCCTGGATGGCTTTTTTTATATGCTTTTTATGCCTCTAGCGCTTATTCTATCGGCGCAAGAAGCTATCAAAAAAGTAGCATTCAGCGGCGCTGTAGGTAACGCACAAAGCTGAAGTGCAGCCCGGTGCTGCTGGTGTGCGCCTCGCGGCTTGCCTCCAACCATTCGGGGCCAAACGGGGGGGCGAAAGCATCGCCGTCAAAGGCTGCGTCGATCTCGGTGACTACCGCCGACTGCGCCAGCGGCAGCGCCTGGGCATAGATTTCGGCCCCGCCGATCACCCAGGCATCGCTGTCTGCCGGGCACCGCGTAACCGCCTCTTCGATGGACCCGGCGCGCACAGCGCCCTCGGCCTGCCAATCGGCCTGCCGCGTCACCACAATGTTCAAGCGCCCCGGCAGCGGCCGAAAGCGGGCGGGCAGCGAATCCCAGGTCTTGCGGCCCATGATGACCGGGCAGCCTAGCGTGGTGCGCTTGAAGTGGGCCATGTCCTCCGGCAAATGCCATGGCAGGGTGCCGCGCACGCCAATCACGCCGTTGGCGGCGCGGGCAAAGATCAGGTGCAGGCGCGTCATACGGCTACCGGGGCTTTGATGGCCGGGTGGCATTGGTAGTCCAGCACCTCGAAGTCTTCGAATGCGTAGCTGAAGATGTCTGCCGGGCGGCGCTTGATGTGCAGCGTGGGGTAGGGGAAGGGCGTGCGGCCGAGCTGCTCGTTCACCTGGTCCACGTGGTTGCTGTAGATGTGGCAGTCGCCCCCGGTCCAGATGAAGTCGCCCACTTCCAGGTCGCACTGCTGCGCCACCATGTGGGTGAGCAGGGCGTAGCTGGCAATGTTGAAGGGCACGCCCAAGAAGATGTCGGCGCTGCGCTGGTAGAGCTGGCAACTGAGCTTGCCGTCGGCTACATAAAACTGGAAGAAGGCATGGCAGGGCATTAGCGCCATCTTGTCCAGCTCGGCCACGTTCCAGGCGCTGACGATGATGCGGCGGCTGTCGGGGTTGGTCTTGAGCGTCTTGATGACTTCTGCGATCTGGTCGATGTGGCCGCCGTCGGGCGTGGGCCAGCTGCGCCACTGCACGCCGTACACCGGGCCCAGGCTGCCGTCTTCACGGGCCCATTCGTCCCAAATGCTCACGCCGCGCTCTTTGAGCCAGTTGTTGTCGCTGCTGCCGGTGAGGAACCACAGTAGCTCCTGGATGATGCTGCGCAGGTGCACCTTCTTGGTGGTGACCAGCGGAAAGCCTTCGTTCAAATCAAAGCGCATCTGGTAGCCGAAAACGCTGCGCGTGCCAGTGCCGGTGCGGTCGGTTTTGGCGGTGCCGGTGGTGTGCACCAGGCGCATGAAGTCTTCATATTGGGAGCGGACGGGGCGGGTGTTCATCAAGTCAATATCCAGAAATCAAATAGTCCAATGCTGCGACCAAGTCGTGTCGCTGGGCATCGATGCAGGTCACGGGGTTTTTCAGGAGGCGGGCCGGGAAGGAGGCGATGGCGGGCACATCGGCGCACAAGCTTTGCCCGGCCACTGTCACCAAGGGCTGCAAGCCTTCGATGCGCGGCCCCATGGCGTGCAGGCTGCGCAGCGGGATGATGACGCGCGACTGGATTTGCCCAATATGGTTGGATTGCAGGTCGAGCCAATACGGAATGCGACCCCGCTGGTCGGCCATGGGGTTGGTGTAAACGTCAAATTGCGCCATGTTTCAAGCGGCTTTTTGCACCGGGCCCGACGCGTCTTCACCCTGCTCAGCCAGCCAGCGATTAACCTGTTCGGCAAAGGTGCCTTCCTCCGCTATTCGGGCGTTGTAGTGGTCAATAGCGTCTTTGTTCTCAGCGTTCCAGCGCTCCCAATAGATGCGTTTGACCTCTGCGGCCAGGAGCGCATCGACGGTTTGCGACAGGTTGATGCCCAGGCTGCGGGCCATTTCCAGTGTCTTGGTGTTCAGCGTGAGATTGGTGGCTTTTTTGGGGGCTGCAGCGAGATCCAACATGGCATTCTCCAAAAATGATGCGCACAGTATATGCGCATCACTTTAAAACCCCGCTGCAGCCACCTGCACCACCCGCCCCGGATTCATCAGGTTTTGCGGGTCCAGGGCTTCCTTGATGCTGCGCATCAGCGCCATCGCTACGGGGGATTTGTAGTGCTCCAGGTGGCCCACTTTCAGGCTGCCTACGCCGTGCTCGGCCGAAATGGAGCCGCCATGCGCCATCACCGCATCGAACACCAGGGTGTTGACGCGGTCTTCCTGGGTGCGCAGAAATTCGGCGGCATCGCCGTCTGCGGGGGCTTGCACGTTGTAGTGCAGGTTGCCGTCGCCCAGGTGGCCAAAGTTGACCAGGCGCACGCCTGGAATCTGCGCGGTGAGCAGGGCATCGGTGTGGCGCACGAACTCGGGGATGTGCGATACCGGGATGGAAATGTCGTGCTTGATGTTCAGCCCCTCTTCGGCCTGCGCCATGGAGATGCTTTCACGCACATGCCACAGAGCGTGGGCCTGGGCGATGTTTTCGGCCACCACGGCATCGCTCACACAGCCTTGCTCCATGGCCAGCTCCAGCAGGTGCTCGAAACGTTCGCGGGCGTGGGCCTCCGACTCGCTGTCGGCGTTTTCCAGTAGCACGCACCAGGGGGTATCAAGGTACAGCGGCACGCGCTGCTGCGGGTAGTGCTTGGCCACCAGGCTGAGCGCAAACTGGCCCATCACTTCAAAGCCGGTGAGCCCCGCGCCCAGGTGCTGGTGGGCCAGGCCGAGCAGGGTGACGGCGTGGTCCAGGCTGGGCACGGCCGCCCAGGCGGTGAGGGTGGCGGCGGGCTGGGGCACCAGTTTCATGGTGGCGGCGGTGATGATGCCGAGCGTGCCCTCGCTGCCGACAAACAGGTTGCGCAGGTCGTAGCCGGTGTTGTCCTTGCGCAGGCCGCTCAGGCCGCTCCAGATCTCGCCGCGCGCCGTCACCACCTCCAGGCCCAGGCAGAGTTCGCGGGTGTTGCCGTAGCGCAGCACCTGGGTGCCGCCTGCGTTGGTGGACAGGTTGCCGCCAATCGTGCAACTGCCCTCGGAGCCCAGGCTCAAGGGGAAGAGGAATCCGGCCTTATCGGCCACGTCTTGCAGGTTTTGCAGAATGCAGCCGGCCTCGACCGTCATGGTCAGGTTGGCTGCGTCCACGCTGCGCACCGCCTGCATGCGCTGCAGGCTGAGCACGATTTGCGTGCCCGATTCGTCCGGCGTACTGCCCACCACCAGCCCGGTGTTGCCGCCCTGCGGCACGATGCTGACACCGGCGGCGGCGCAGGCTTTGACCACCGCAGCCACCTCGGCGGTGCTGCCGGGGCGCACCACAGCCAGGGACTTGCCCCGGCTGCGTTTGCGCCAGTCCAGCTCGTAGGCGCTGAGGTCGCCATCGGTGAGCACATGGGTGGCGCCCAGGGTCTGGCGCAGGCTGTCGATCAGGTCTTGCATGGCAGAAATCTCTCAGGTTAGGCGGGCTGGGCGGCGGCCTTGGCATTTTTGAACCGCAGCCGCACGTGCATGGCGCAGGCCACGAACAGGGCCACGCACAGCAGGGCCTCGCCCAGGGCGTACCAGCGGCTGGGTGCGGCATCGCTGTAGGCGCGCACCACGCCTTCGGTGAAGTACAGCCACACCATCAGGCTGACCCAGCGGTAGGTGTACATGCGGTTTTTCAGCAGGCCAATTAGCGGAAAACACAGCGGCACGGCTTTCAGCGCCAGCACCACGCTGCCCGGGCGCAGCGGGGCCAGCACCAGCTCCCAGGCTAAGCACAGGGCGATCAGGCCCAAAAGGCTGCCGACGGCCAGGTTGCGGGTCCAGGAGATAGGGTTTTCAGGGGTAGTCATAGCGATGGCATCATAGCGGCCATGCCTTTGTCCCTTCCTGCATTGTCCCAACGTTTCGACCAGTTCCTGAAAGACCTGTCCCGTTTCCCCTGGCGAACTACCGCCCACACCCTGCGCGAGCGTTTCCGCGAGGACCAGCTGGGCCTGACGGCCAGCAGCCTGACCTTCACCACCTCGCTGGCGCTAGTGCCGTTTTTTACCGTAGCACTGGCCATCTTCACCGCGTTTCCGATGTTCGGCAAAGTGCAGGTGGTGCTGCAAAAGTGGCTGGTGCAAAGCCTGATTCCCGAGAGCATTGCCCGCCAGGTGCTGGGCTACCTGACCCAGTTTGCCAGCCAGGCCAGCAAGCTGGGGTCGGTGGGCCTGGCCATTGTGTTGTTTACCGCGCTGGCGTTGATCCTCACCATCGACCGCACGCTCAACGCTATCTGGCGCGTGCGCCGCCCCCGGCCCCTGGGCCAGCGGGTGCTGATTTACTGGGCCGGTATCACCCTGGGGCCGCTGCTGCTGGGGGCCAGCCTGGCGCTGACGTCCTACGTTGTCTCCAGTTCGCAGGGCGTGGTGGGCGACCTGCCCGGCGGCGTACGGCTGCTGTTTGACCTGCTGCAAGTCACCCTGCTGGCGGGTGGTATGGCCGCGCTGTACCACTATGTGCCCTACACCCGGGTGAAGTGGGCGCACGCCTGGTCTGGTGGCGTGTTTGTGGCCATCAGCATCGAGCTGGCCAAGCGGCTGTTGACGTTTTACTTGTCCGCCGTGCCCACCTATTCGGTGGTGTATGGCGCATTTGCCACGCTGCCCATCCTGCTGATCTGGATCTACCTGGCCTGGGTCATCGTGCTGCTGGGCGCGGTGATTGCGGCCTATATGCCCAGCCTGTTGGAAGGCGTGTCGCGCCGCTCCACCCCCCACGGCTGGTCGTTTTTGCTGGCCATTGAGGTGTTGCAGCACCTGCATGCGGTACAGGCCCGGGGCGACAAAGGCCTGAGCGTGGCGCAACTGGCCCACACCATGCAGGTCGATACCCTGCAGCTGGAGCCGGTACTGGCGGCCCTGGGCGGGCTGGACTGGGTGGGGCGGCTGGACGAAGCCGACCCGCTGGACACCACCGCCCAGCCCCGCGAGCCGCGCCTGCTGTTGCTGGTGAATCCCGACACCACGCTGCTGCTGCCGCTGGTCGACCAGCTGCTGCTGACCCCGGCCCCGGCGCTGGAAAATTTATGGAAAAACAGCGGCCGCCGCTCTATGTATCTGCGTGAGGTGCTCTGAATTTGCTAGCGGATTAGCCCTGCGCGGGACACCGTCGCAGCGGCCAGGCTGGCGGCGACGGCTTCCACCCGGTTGCGGCCCAGGTGCTTGGCGCGGTAGAGCTGCTTGTCCACCGCGTCCAGAAAGTCCGCCATGCTGGAATCCGCCCCGGGAATGCAGGTGCCCACGCCCAGGCTGGCGGTGAGCTGGCCCAGGGGCGAGCCCTGGTGCGGAATTTGTAGCTGGGCCAACAGGTTGCGGCAGCGTTCGGCAATTTTCAGGGCCGCTTTGTCATCGGTTTCGGACAGCACCAGCACAAACTCTTCGCCGCCGTAGCGGCCCACAAAGTCGCGCGACCGGGTCGCCGCCGAGGCCAGGGCCTGGGCCACTTGCTTCAGGGTGTCGTCGCCCTTGAGGTGGCCGTAGTGGTCGTTGTAGGGTTTGAAAAAGTCGATGTCCAGCATGATCACCGACACCGGCTGGTGGTTGCGCCGGGCATTGCCCCATTCGATCTCCATGATCGAGTCAAACAGCCGCCGGTTGGCAATGCCGGTCAGGCCGTCTTTGAAAGACAGCTCTTCCAGCTCTTTTTGCAGGGTGATGAGTTTTTCTTCGGTTTTCTTGCGTTCGCTGATGTCGAACATGAAGCCCACCAGCGCCTCTACCTCGCCGTCTTTGCGCACCACGTGCACCACGTCGCGGATCCACACGTAGCCGCCGTCCTGGGTCAGGGCGCGGTAGTCGGCCTCGTGGTCCAACCCGGCCTGCGACTGGCTGACGCAGAAGTTAAAGGTTTCCTCGCGGTCCTCGGGGTGCATGCGGTCGGCCCAGTCTTGCGCGCCCACCCAGCTCTCGGGGCTCCAGCCTAACAACGCTTCGATTTGCGGGCCGATGTAGGTGAACTTCAGGGTCTTCCAGTCGATCCGCCAGGGAATGGCCTGGGTGGATTCGAGCAGGGTCTTGTAGACGGAGGGATCAATGTCCATGGGGCGGTGCGCTCAAAGGTCCGCAGCTTACCGCATCCGCATTAATTTGTAACAAGTTGTGCAAATCCCCGTCGAACCCTGAGGAAACTTATAGAAAATCGCCCTCTCGTGCTTATTCCATAAGCGTAAGAGGCTATAAAAAAAGGAGTATTCAGGCCCCAGGTGGCACGGGCACTGCATGCAGGTCGGCCCGGCGAAACGGCTTGTCGTGCGCCGACAGGCGCAGCGCCAATTGCGTCACCATGTCGTGTGAGCGGGACGGTGAGGCGTGCACCGGCATCACCGCCAGCCAGCCCAGCAGCGCCAGCAGCGCCCAGCGGTGCGGGCGCGGTTGGGGCGCCGTCAGGGTGCGTGACAGGTGCCACACCGTCCAGCCGCTGGCACTGGCCCCCAGCACCAGGCCGCCCACCACTTCAGATACCGAATGCACCTGGATATGCACCCGGCTCCAGCCGATCAGCAGTGCCAAGGCGTAGCCCGCTAGCACGGCCCCCCGGTGGATGCCGGGCTGGCGGCTGGACTGCGCGGCCAGGGTGTAGGCCACGACCGGGTAGATGGCTGCCGAAAACATCGCATGGCCCGAAAACCCGGTGAAATCGATGGCCGCAATCCCCAGGCCCCAGCCGATAAAGGCGATTTTGGACAGCCCGGTAAGGCCTACCGCCAAGCACAGTGGCACCAGCCACAGCATCAACGGGCGGACGGCGCGGCTGGTGGCCAGCATCCACAGCGTGAGCGCCACGGCCAGGGGTACGACGATGCCCATCTCGCCAAAACGGGTGATCCAGTAGGGGGCTTTGGCGATGAAGAAGTCCATGGGCGGATTTTATTGCAGTGCAACATGGCTTGGCAGGGCCACGCAGGCGCATTTCCTGCCGTGCCATAGGCGTTTGTGGGCTATATTGCAAGCACATCTGTCACTTATCCATCCATTGCGCTCTGCGTTACCAGGAGAACCCCATGAAAGTCAGCGACATTCTGCGTGTGAAAGGCAATACGCTCTATACCGCCAGCCCCGACGAGCCGCTGGCGACCGCCCTGGCCACGATGGCTGAAAAGGACATGGGTTCCCTGGTCATCATGTCCCACGGCGATCTGGTGGGCATGCTGACTTTTCGCGAGGTGATCCAGCTGGTGGTGAAGAACGCGGGCACTATCGGCACCACCCTGGTGCGTACCGCCATGGACGACCACCCCC
Source organism: uncultured Albidiferax sp. (assembly GCA_963512645.1). Taxonomy (GTDB): domain Bacteria; phylum Pseudomonadota; class Gammaproteobacteria; order Burkholderiales; family Burkholderiaceae_C; genus Rhodoferax_B. Next base: position 76,244 of record CAUPNM010000001.1, read on the forward strand.
TGACCTGCACCCCCAACACCGAGCTGGACGATGTGCGCCGCATGATGCTGGAGCGCCACGCCCGCTACATGCCGGTGATGGACGGCAAGATGCTGATGGGCGTGATCAGCTTCTACGACGTGGCCAAGGCCGTGGTGGACAGCCAGAACTTCGAAAACAAGATGCTCAAGGCCTACATCCGCGACTGGCCGGCGGGCGAAGAAGAAGGCAGCTGACGGCTGCAGACTCCCAGGTTTGCCAATGGCTTAAGGGTCTTTTTGGCCGCCAGCGCTTATTCCATAAGCGCAAGAAGCTATTAAATACATAGCATTTGATATTTGCCATAAAAAAGCCCGGTGGGTTCCACCGGGCTTTTTGCTGTGTGCCGCTTAGAACATGTTCAGAGCTGGTTGGCGTAGATCATGTCGCGCACGCGGGGGTAGATCTGCTGGTTCCACTTCTTGCCGCTGAATACGCCGTAGTGGCCCACCCCGGTCTGGATGTGGTGGGTGCGCTGGCTGGGGCGCACGCTGCTGGCTAAATCTTGGGCGGCCATGGTCTGGCCGACGGAGCAGATGTCGTCGCGCTCGCCTTCTACCGTCATCAGCGCGGTGCGGCGGATGGCGGCGGGGTTGACGATGCGGTCTTTGTAGGTGAGCACGCCCCGGGGCAGGTCGTAGGTCTGGAACACCTTGGCCACGGTTTCCAGGTAGAACTCGGCGGGCAGGTCGTTGACGGCCAGGTACTCGTCGTAGAAGTTGCGGATGGTGTCGGCCTTCTCGATATCGCCTTCCAGCAGGTATTTGTACATGTCCTTGAACTGGGCTTTGTGGCGTGCCGGGTTCATGCTCAAGAATGCGCTGAGCTGGATGAAGCCGGGGTACACCCGGCGCATAAAGCCCTTGTGCGGCAGCGGAACGTGGGTGATCAGGTTTTTCTCAAACCACTCGATCGGCTTGCTCACCGCCAGGGTGTTGACCCCGGTGGGGTTGATGCGGCAGTCCACCGGGCCGGCCATCAAGGTGAGGCTGCGCGGCTGGCAAGGGTTGTCGTCCTCGGCCATGATGGCGGCGGCGGCCAGCGCGGCCACACAGGGCTGGCACACTGCCACCACATGGGTGCCAGGGCCTATGGCTTCGATGAAGCGGATCATGTGCTCGGCGTAGTCGTCCAGCGCAAAGCCGCCTTCGGTCAGCGCTACATCGCGGGCGTTGTACCAGTCGGTGATATAGACATCGTGGTCTTGCAGCAGGGTGCGCAGGGTTTCGCGCAGCAGGGTGGAGAAGTGGCCCGACAGAGGCGCCACCAGCAGCACCGGGGGCTGGTCGTCCAAGTCCACGGCATCCCCCGTGCGTTTGAAATGCAGCAGGCTGCCAAAGGGCAGGGCGAGGGTGATTTCCTCGGTCACCTCCACCTCGACCTGGCCCACTTTCACCGACGTAATGCCGTAGCCGGGCCGTGAATGGGTGAGTCGCAGGCGGGAAAACACGTCGCAGGCGGCGGCAATTTTGCGAACCGGGCTGTTTTCTGTGTCTTTGAACCAGAGCGACACGCCCAGGCTTTGCGCCATCAGACGCAGCGGAGACATCAAGTCGGACTGGAGTTGGTAGGCCTGGTAGAGCATGTGGGTGGTTCCTGACTTGGTGCGGGGGGTGCACCAACTGCAGGCAAGTAACGGGCCAGTTACCAGGTGCGGACTAGACGCGGAGATCCACTTTGCATGGCATACGTAGAAATACGGATTTGCATTACCGTGGGCTCTGGCACAGCCCTTGCTGAAAGCTTCCACAACACAAGGAGCTACCCATGCGCAAAGCAGAGTTGACGATCAGCAGCAAAAACTACGGTGCCTGGGCTTTGCGTGGCTGGCTCGCCGCCAAGTTTGCCGGGCTGGAGTTCACCGAAAACGTGGTCTCGCCCGATGATCCGGCCATGAAGGCCGAGATGATGCTGTTGTCGTCCTCCATGCTGGTGCCGTCCTTGCAGCACAACAAGATCAAGGTGTGGGACACGCTGGCCATTGGCGAATACCTCAACGAAATCAAGCCCAAAGCCGGTTTGCTGCCCGCCGACCAGGCGGCCCGCGCCCACTGCCGCGCCATCTGTGGCGAGATGCATTCGGGCTTCTCGTCGCTGCGTACCGCGCTGCCGATGAACATCAAGGCGCACTTCGCCGAGTTCAAAATCTGGTCGCGCGCCCAAAGCGACATCGACCGCATCGTGGAGATCTGGAAAGAGTGTCTGGCCAATTACGGCGGCCCGTACCTGTTTGGCGAGCAGGTGGGCATGGCCGATGCCATGTACGCCCCGGTGGTCACCCGTTTCCTCACCTACAACGTGGCACTGGACCCGGTGTGCGCAGCCTACTGCCAGCGCATCATGGCCTTGCCTGCGATGCAGGAATGGGTGGCCGAGGCAATGAAAGAACCCGAAGAAATCGACGAACTTGACGCAGAGTTTTGACAACTCCGGGCGGGGGACTGGGAGTCCCCTGCCTGTGACCGCTTTATTTCCAGGGGGTTGATTCGGGGATCTCGCAGACCGGGTCTACGTCAATCGACTTGAAATCGGCGGGTGAAACGATCTCCAAATACTCCATATCCGGCGAGTAATCGAACAGGTAGTGGCGGATGCCCGGGCGCTGGTGCACACAGTCGCCCGCCTGCACCAGGGTCTCTTTGTCTTCGTACATGAAGCGCGCCCAGCCCTTGACCATGATGACGATCTGGAAATCGGCCTCGTGCCGGTGCCAGCCGGTGCCCTTTTCTGGAGCCATATTCGCCTTCACAAGGTGCGCAATCACCTTTCCGTGCGTGGCCTCGGCAATGCCGAGGTCGCGGTACAAAAAGAAGTCGCGCAAACCGCCTTGCACAAAATCGGTGTCGCCGGGTTTGACGTGGGAAAACTCGGTCGTGGTTGCTTGCAGCATGGGCCTCTCCTAGGTGAAAGATACGTGTAAACCCGCAAAGGGTGTGAGGGCATAAGCATGAACCGTTCCTGAGGCGACGCTGAATAAGTCCCCGCGAGGCTGCGCGCCCTGGATCGGGATGGGATGCAAGGCGCAAACTGAAGGCATAGCAGGGCTATGGCGAGGATTTGCAACGCCGCAGACCGCCCGAGGCCAGGGATGCGCAGACCGCGAGGGACTTGTTCAGCGTTGCCCTAAATCTAGAGCCGCCGCTCCACGTCGGGGATAATCGGCGGCTATGAGCGGAAATACCTTCGGAACCCTATTCGCAGTCACCAACTTTGGTGAATCCCACGGCCCGGCCATTGGCTGCGTGATCGACGGCTGCCCCCCCGGCATGGCTTTGTGCGAGGCCGATATCCAGGCCGACCTGGACCGCCGCCGCCCCGGCACCAGCCGCCACGTCACCCAGCGCAACGAGCCCGATGCGGTAGAGATTTTGAGCGGCGTGTACGAGGGCAAAACCACCGGCACCCCCATCGCCCTGTTGATCCGCAATGCGGACCAGCGCAGCAAAGACTACAGCGCCATCGCCCAAAGCTTCCGCCCGGGCCACGCCGACTACACCTACTGGCACAAGTTCGGCATCCGCGACCCGCGTGGCGGCGGCCGTTCGTCCGCCCGCCTGACCGCGCCCACCGTGGCTGCAGGCGCGGTGGCTAAAAAATGGCTGGCAGAGAAGTACGGCATGGTGTTTCGCGGCTGCATGACCCAAGTGGGCGACCTGGTGGTGCCGTTCGAGAGCTGGGACCACGTACCCAACAACCCGTTTTTCGCCCCGGTGGCCGATGTGTCGGCACTGGAAGACTACATGGATGCCCTGCGCCACGCCCAGGATTCCTGCGGCGCGCGTATCCGCGTCACCGCCACCGGCATGCCTGTGGGCCTGGGCGAGCCGCTGTTTGACAAGCTCGACGCCGACATCGCCTACGCCATGATGGGCCTGAACGCCGTCAAAGGCGTGGAGATCGGCGCCGGTTTCGCCAGCGTCGCCCAGCGCGGCAGCATGCACGGCGACTCGCTGTCGCCGCAGGGCTTTCGAACCAACAACGCGGGCGGCGTGCTCGGCGGCATCAGCACCGGCCAAGACCTGGAAGTCTCCATCGCCATCAAACCCACCAGTTCCATCACTACACCCCGCGAAACCATCGACACGGCGGGTAACGCCACCGAAGTCATCACCAAGGGCCGCCACGACCCCTGCGTAGGCATCCGCGCCACGCCTATCGTGGAGGCGCTGCTGGCTTTGGTGGTGATGGAGCACGCCTTGCGCCAGCGTGCGCAGAATGCGGATGTGGTGCAGGCGGTGGGGCCGATTGCGGCATCGGCGGGGTGATCTACACGAAATGACGCTCTATCGACCTACTGACGGGCGTAAGTAGCTATTTATTGGATAGCAATTGGGTGCTGGCTGATGGCATGCTCTTCTGCTCCAACGTGAATGCCCTGGGCTGGAAACCAAAGTCTCGGGTTGCCTCGGTGTGGTCAAACACCAGGTCGCGGTTCATGCGCTCGGCCATGGCGGTCGTCCAGTGCCGGTAGCGCGGCAGGCAGCGCAGCAGCGACACCGCCAACTTGAACATCCACAACGGTATGCTCAGTACGCGTGTCACCCGCCCTTGCGCGGCGAATATGCGGCCCACCACACTTTCGCGTAACAGTCCGCTTCTGCGGATTGGAAGACGTATTTTTAGTCACTTGGCTGGTGGACGACAAGGCCACAACTTGACGCACCCTCCGCGCTTCCAGCCAAGCAAAATGCTCTGGCTAGGTCAAGATGGGTGCCATACAAACTCAGCAAAGACTCGCTTCGTTAGCCAGCGACGCGCCATGCTGGTGCCAATAGGATGTGCTGCCAAACTGCACCAGTTCTATCGTCAAACTGAAGCACGGTGGTTTGGCGAGAAAAGATATACACCGGTCTATGGTCTGGGTCGCTTGCGACCACACGCACCGCCCACCATCCTGTTAGGCCCCTGCACCTTGATCGGATGCTGTGTTTGCTGGGAAGCTTCAACCACGGACCAACCTCAGTGCCCGCCCAGCACGTCTAACTAGGTAATACGCAGCCACACTGCCAAAGCGTAGCCACACGCCCACCGCTACCAGCCCCATGAGTACGCCGGGATACTGGTGGCGAAAGAACTTGCGGTAAAAGCGCATCATCCCCTTGTGCTTGTGCCACTCTACAAAGATGGGTCTACCACTGCTGCTGACCCCCAGGGCATGGAAGATGTGCGCTGAAGGAACGAATAAAATTTTCCAACTCGCTTTTCTGAAGCGCATGCACCAATCCAGGTCTTCACAGTGTAAAAAATAGCCTTCATCCCATAAGCCGACTGCATCTACCGCCTGTCGTTTGACCAGCATGCAGGCCCCAGATATGGCTTCAACTTCTATCGGCCCGGGCGGTAAAGGCTGCTGGTGCAGATGGAAATCGAAAAACAACTTGGGCCAACGCTCTTCGAATCGATTCAGGCCAAACGCCCGCACAAACGAGCGCCAGGGCGTGGGAATTGCACGGCGCCCCCCGCCCTGTTCGGAGCCATCCATATTCCTCAACAAACCACCCACCATGCCTACCGTGGGATGGGCGTGCAAAGCCTCTGACAGCAGAGCTACTGCATTAGGCTCCAGCCGGCAATCGGGGTTGAGAAACAGCACGGTGTCCCCCTTGACCCGCGTATACCCCATATTGCATGCCGCTGCAAAACCATGGTTGGAGGTGTTCACAATCAATTGCACGCGTGCATCGCCCGCAAACTGCCGGGCGCAATCTTGCATGCTGGTATCGCGCGATGCGTTATCGACCACCAGCACTTCGCCCACTTGCGGCAAAGCAGATGCGATGCACTCAGCGAGGAGACTCCCCGCGTTGTAATTAACGATCACTACAGAAATCAAAATACGCCTTTGGGGATAGGTTCTTATCCAGTTGTATGCATTTTCAATCAAGCGGACTCAAAAAGATCCCGCGCGATGCTGTGGAAACCTCTACCAAACTGGTTATACCGCCCGGTGAACGCCTCGCATAAGACGGGTAGGCAACGCGCCCAACGGCTGTTGGGCAAGTTGGCCCTGAAGTGCTGGTGTTTTAGCTTCTGCTGCAGTGCGTCTATTACAGTTATAGGAACCAAATCCCCATACTGTTTGAGCCGTTCTAAGAGAATTTCAATCTTCACGGCGCGATCTGCCAACGTGTGGTCGCGGGTGGAAAACGCTTTGCGTATTTTGTCGACAAACGAGATGCGCCGGGCACCGATCTGGTTGGATGCATGCTGTCGGTAGTCAACCAAGGGTTCTTCCACTACATCGACACCGCCCATCGCGGCCGCCACCATGGCCAGCCATTCATCGTGGAGCCATTCTTTGGGAAACGGTAAAGCGTATTGAAGTAACGACCGGCGAAATACGGTAGTGGCACCGGTGACCAAGTTGCGACGCAAGAAGACATCAAAGGCGCGTCGCTTGTGAATCCACTCCAGCTCAAATGACTTTACTTCTAATGCATTAAATAGTGAGCCCGGTATTACTTGCCCTTGGGAATTAACTAATCGGGCGTTGCTGTGTAGTAACAGCAAGCTGGGGTACTTGTAAAATTCGGCTGCGATTTGCGCTAGTCGGGTAGAGTGCCAAATATCGTCTTGGTCGCACAAAGCGATTAAGTCACCAGTGCATGCAAGAACTGCTTTTTCAAAGTTCTTAGTTGTTTTTAACGGTACTTGATTGCGGAGAACTTGCAATTCCAATAGTTTGTGCTGATTTTTTTTTTGCCACTCTGCAACGATCGACTCAATTAACTCTACGCAGTTGTCTTTTGATGCATCATCTGATACCACGATCTGAACTGGCATCACGCTCTGTTTGTAAATGCTATGAATTTGATCAGTGATAAAACTAGCACCATTGTGCGTGCATAGCGCGACAGAAATCGTTAAATCTGGATCCGCATCTAATAGGTTATTGATACTTGGTGACACAAGTAATATTTATATATTGAATCTTGTTAATTATTTAAGAGTTAATCTGGTATAATTAACGATTGAATTTTTGTTGGATTTATTGGCAGCTTTGAATTTTATTAAGAATAATATATCAACATAAAAATTATTAATAATTTTGTGTATTATTCATATAATTTTTCATCCAGTGAATTGTTTTATTAATCCCTTCTTGAAGCTCGGTTTTGGGACTCCAGTTAAATTCTATTTTTGCTCTTGATATATTCAGAATGCTCTTGTGAATATCGAAACCTCTTGAAGGATGAAAGATAATATTCGCCTCTTTTTGAGTTGCTGTTTCTATAGCGTTCAATATTTCTCGAAGTGAATGACCCTCTCCGGATCCAATATTAAAAACTACTTCTCTGCCACCATAATGTGCCGCAGACAACATGGCATCAACTACATCTTTCACGAAAATATAGTCTCTGATCACAGAGCCATCACCCCAAACGTCAACCGCAGAATTACGGAGAATTCGACCAGAAAATACACCAATGACACCTTGGGTGGAATCCGGACTCTGTCTGAAACCATACGGGTTGGCTATACGCAGCGCTATTGAGCTTACTCCATGCAACTCCCTGTAAAGCTGCAAATACTTTTCTATCGTCAACTTGGTGATCCCATATGAGCAAATTGGGTCAGTTGGATGATCCTCGCTCACTTTTTCTGATTTAAGGGGGCCATAAACCGTACCCCCTGACGATGCAAAAACAATTCGAATATTTTTATTCATTTTTCGGGCTGCCTCGAGGAGGCGTAAGGTGCCCAAAACATTACCAGCCACATCGCTTATAGGATCATCGTTAGATGTTTTAGGAAGACTGGTTGAGATTAGGTGATAGCAAGTATTTACCCCTTGCAAGACGTTTTCCCAGTTTTCTTCCGTTAGGAAGTCGCCGTTGATGCAACTCGCTTGGGGAAACTGTTCCTGAATTTCCAGAATCGCTGTTGGTCGGTCGTAGGCCACGACATGGTGACCTTTGAGCAACAGTTCTTCAACCAGATTTTGACCAATGAATCCTCCAGCACCTAATACTAAACAACGCATGATTCAGGGCCTCCAGAGCTAACCCGGCTGTCGCCGGTTTTTGAAGGCATGTAACCCGGCGTCGCAGCGAGTGTATTGACAAAAGCGATGTCCGAATGCTCTATGTTCACGTATTTGCAGGCAGACGCTGCCCTTTTTTCGGCGCTTGCCGGGTTGTCGAGAGCCTCATTAATTCGCGCGACATAGACTGCCACGTTCTCGATATCCACGACAGGGTATCCACGGTCCTCGGTCACTATGTCACCTACGCCTCCGACCTGGGATGCAACGATGGGAATCGCCGCCAAAGCTGCGGCAATGATCATAGTTGGTGTGCCATCCCACTGAGACGTATAGAGAAACACGGGGAACTCTCTGAACGGCAAGCTTTCGACTCCGTCAAATCCTCCAAGCATATGAACATTTTTGAGTTTCCGTAGGCTGGCTACAACGCTGGTCTTATCGCCGAGAACTGCATCGCCATAGACATGAAACTCTACGCTGGGCAGAGCCTGCGCCACAGCCAGCAGCAGATCTGGGCGCTTCTGGCGGTCAAGCCGCCCCGCCCACAGCACCCTACGCCCTTCTGGCTTTCTGGTTGCAGTCACTACCGATGACACATCAATTGGGCTTTTGAGAACTCTGAATAGATCGGAACTGTAGCCATAGGTCTGACGAAGTAATGCTGGGAAGGCATTGTTATCGGAAAAGACGGTAGTCAGCCAACGATAGCTGTCCGGCAGGTACTGGCGCGCAAATCCAACAGGCTGGCCATACCGGTCGTAATCGTCGCAGTAAATCGATGCGAATATACGGGTGCGCTGCGTCAACGCGAGGCCATAGCGGCACACTATTTCCCAAACGTGCCTGGAGTTGATGATGTGTAGGGTGTCGATTTGTAGCTGAACTAGCATTCGCACGATAAGCAGAAGCAGCTCATCGTGCGAAACTTCGCCTACAAAGCGTGATGCATCAATCACATCGACACAGGCGGGAATCCGCGATATCCAGGGTGAATCGCCCGGCTCAGTCAAGATGACCAACACTTTCCCACCTGGGACGCGGGATGCTTCCTCAATATGCTTGAGCGACACCAAATCTGCACCACCGCGCTTGAGCCACGGGATCGCGAAGCAGTGGGTGTAATGATCAGAAGAGCAACGCTGCATAAGCTCCCGATAGATCTCGCCGGGTCGCGGTAGGACGGGGAAGGAGTAATAGCGGCAGTTCGCCAGGAACTGGTCTGTTGGATACAGAATGGGATCAATGTTCTGCGCCAGGTCCTTCATTTCGTCCAATACCCAATTGGGAATTGCGGGCGGTAACCAGGCAACGGTCTGCGGATTCGGGCCGATTTCCGAGGGCGACGGGATGTAGGTGCCATACTCGGGAAACAACGAAGTCTTGATCCGATAGCTCATCCTGATGTAGTTCTGGCGAAACCGGCTACCGAAAACTGATGTGAGCGAACGATCAAGCGCAAGATGCGTGAACCGGAGCAACTTGAATGCACTGCCGCGGTTCATTGAATTTCCTTCTTAGCGACATCACGTGCGAAAAGCCGCGTTGGCGGGACGATAGCACCTGATGCTGTGGTTGAAGTTACAAGGCTGTTTTTTTTTCGACGATAAAAACCTACGGATCCCCATACTAGACGATGCTCATATCCGGCGGCAATCGATTCGCAATTCCAATGCCAGTCCTCGTAACCAAATCCCGTGTGGAGGGGACGTGTCACCGAATAGGGACATGCGACGTAAACCGAGCGCTTGGCGAAAGTCCAAGATGTCCAATAGTTATTTACGAGCAGTCCGTTCTGCTCGTAATACTGCCCGGCCTGGTCTACCTGCCAACAGTACGCTGTATGCGCCCCGAAATTTATGACGAACTCTGGATGCAGGATGGCCTGATCGCCATATTCTTTCAGAGAAAACCAGGCTCGCTCAATCCAATTCATTGAAAAATAGTCATCGCCGTCCAGAATTGCCACGGCAGTGCCGTGAGCCACCTGGATGCCAGAATTGCGCGACGCGCCCAAATCGCGATGGGTAACCTCTACGATTTGTACTTTACCGGCAGAGGCCGAGTGTGCCATCAGCACCTTACGTGTCTCGTCGTTCACGTCATCCAGTACCCATACGTATTCAGTGGTGATTCCCGCAGCCTCTGCGTATTTACGGCAGCGTTCGATGGAGTTCAACGTCGAATGCGCAAGCACCCCTTCGCCATGAAAGGTTATCAATAGACTCACATCGACGACTTTTTTTTCGTTCATATTCGAATTCTTTCGGGTTTTTCGATTGGTCTGTGTCAGGAAACTAAGGCCTCTAAGTTAAACAACGCCACCGCTTGACCATGGCTGCCGATACATCGATCAGTTCAGCATTGTTCGTACCTTGACTAGGTCAAGCGCTGTATTTCAGGCGGCCTTATTGATATGGAGGTAACACCAATATCGAGGAGCACCTTGCCTAGCTCGTTGTTTCCTTACATACGACTTCCATAGGTACGATGCAATCTTGGGCAACCTCTTCGTTGATTTCTGCAGTGCAAAGCGGACGGCAAAATAAATATTTTGTGATTTGATGAATCTAAATATTTTTTAGTCTAAGAATTTCTTCTTGAGAAATAGTTGATCCATCGCATTGCCCAATGCTTACGAAGCTTGTTCAGTATGGCGTCGCTTTCGGCTAACCTGTCGTTGGCCTCTTGAAGCGCATAGGTCAGTGCTGTATTCGCCTGTTCCCGCTCAGTGGCCGTACGCTCCCACGCTTCGCGCTGTGAGGTTAGCCAGGCGTTGCCTGTTAGCAGGTCGTGTACTTGTGCCTGCAGGGCAGTAATTGACTGTTCGCGCTCGTTGGCCGTACGTTCCCAGGCTTCGCGCTGCGAGGTCAACCAGGCGTTGCCTGTTAGCAGGTCGTGCACATGGGCCTGCAGAGCAATCACTGACTGTTCGCGCTCGTTAGCCGTACGCTCCCAGGCTTCCCGCTGCGACGTTAGCCAAGCTTTGCCTGTAACCAAGTCGTGCATGTGGGTTTGGAGTGCCACAATCGCCTGCTCGCGCTCAGTAGCCGTACGTTCCCATGCTTCGCGCTGTGAGTTTAGCCAAGCGTTGCCCGTTAACAGGTCGTGCACGTGGGTCTGAAGGACCACAATCGCCTTTTCGCGCTCAGTGGCCGTACGCTCCCAGGCTTCGCGTTGTGAGGTTAGCCAAGGTAACTTGGTGACAAGGTCATCATTTACTTGGTCAAAAAAAACAGTCGGCTGCGAAACAATTTTTTGCGCATGGCCGATAGCCATGACCAGCCTTCCAAGCGTCGAAAGTACGGACGTAATTTCGCGAAGTTCAAATCCTGGCATTACACCTGATTTTGGCGAATGCAGATGTAGTCCTATGTCTTTACTGATAGAGGCTAGAGAAGTCGACCAAACTGCTTCAGCCTTTTTTAATTCGTTATCGGCCGCAAAGAGTAGACCAAGTATGTAGGCCGCTTCCGCCGACTTCGTGAGCAACGTGGGGCTGTATTGCACAACCGGATAAGCAATAACACTACTGAAATACTGCTTTGCATGATCTCTCTGGCCTTGCGTTAAAGCAATCAAACCTTGCACATAGCGTAGCGAAACCTTCCATCGCAGGACATTGGGGTTTGCAACTGGTTCTGAGGCAATATACTGGTCTATAAGTTTCAATAATTCTATTTTTCGGGAAACTGTGGAATCCGTGAGTTCACCATAAGCAAGAATACACAGCGCAGCGCCATAGTCTGCACTGGTGGAGGGTGCAATACGAAGAATGGACGATGCCCAGCGTTCTCGCAGTATGTTGTTTTCAGTCCTTAAGCCCATCGAAACAAGTGAGCGAATCAGCCAAGGATTCTGGTAATCCCTGGCAAATGCCAAAGCGTTTCCAGCAGCAGTTTGCTCATCTGGGGTGAATACATTTTCGATGTATGGGACATACTCTCCATTCAAGGGTGATTTGCAGGCCACTGCAATCAGCCATTCTGCTTCAACGTGCACCGTTGCATCTTGGGGATCAATATTACAAAACGAGCGCGGCCTAGGCTCCCATTCGCAAGTTTCAGGTTTCTTTACTCGGTCTGCTGTCTGGCCAAGTAGATGTTCAATTTCGAAACATTGTGTCAAATCGGAAATAAATTTTGGTCGGGTATACACGTGGAGATGAAATGGATTGGGATCCTGCCCAGTTTCATCACTCCAATCATGAGGAACGCTCGAAATTAAACGTCCACCTGGCGTCAATATTCGATGAAATTCAACGAGTAAGGCGGTTGGATTTTCAACATGCTCTAATGTTTCGAAGGAAATTACACAGTCAATGCTGTTGTCAGGAATGGCCTGAAGACACTCCGGCAGATATCCTTGAACAAATCGCATCGTGCCATTGCTGTCGAAATTGGCATTGGCATAGTCAACCCCATACGCACTCCCATCAATTCCCGTAACGGTTGAGCATTTCGTCAAACTGTTAATGACATGCGACCCATACCCAAGACCGCAAGCAGCATCAATAACGGAGTCCCCGGGGCGTACATATTTGCAAGCGAAGTGATATCGAGAAACGTGAGCGTCGGATCGACTCCCATGCTCCCGGAGCATATCCATGTGTAGGTCACGTTCTTCTTTCAGTGCAACCAAGGGGTATCGCAAAAGTGCGGCTGTCGGTACTTTTTCCAACGGGATGATGATTTGCCAGCCGTCTTGGTTCAATGACTCGTATGGGTTGATTTTGTAGTAGGCGGGATGCTTGCGGAAACCCGCCTCTAAACATTTCGTTTCCCACCAAGCACGTCCTTCTACTGTTAAATGCCAATGTCCGTCGCGATCCAGTGTTGTCGCCAGCTTAAGAAAAACATAGCGACCAGCAACTCGATGGATCTCCTTGAGAGCTATCGGTACATCTTCCGGTGCTAGGTGTTCCATGCAATCTGTAGACACAACTGTTTGAAAAGTGCCGTCTTCAAAAGGAAGTGCGAGTACAGAGCCTTGCGTAAATCGATTCGGAATTCGCTGATTACAGCGTGAGACCACTACTTCCGATACATCCAGGCCATGTGCGTCCACCCCTCTGCGAAGAAGCGCCGTGACCAGAGCACCCTCACCAGAACCAATGTCCAATGTCCGTCCTACCCCACAACTCATGACAATCTGGTCGGCGACTTGCTCAAGATCGCTACTCGATTCGCCAATCCGGTCATCTGCAGACCAATACTCATCATATTGAGTCTGATAAACATTCTCTCTGCCTGCGGGAAATTCTGTATTTACCATGACGCACTCATTCTTAAGTCAACTACACCGCCAAAAAAATATTCATCACGCTTCATAGAAGTTTGAAAAAAAGCAGCTTCATCAACCCAATGCAACATGCGTTGAGACATGTAATCCATTGTTTCTTCAAATGAAACAGCAGCTTGCACTTCGTAGAGGTTGATACCAAGACTACAAGAACATTCAAGTACGACTGAAAATCGCTCTCCTATTTGATGCCGCTTATGCCAGAAAATAGGAGGGTCACCATTTTTGGTTTGAATACACATGTCTTGATTAAGAGTGCCCCATGAGTAGATTTTTACGCCCTCCTTATTTCTAATGCGGACAGCAACGTTTAGTCTGTCGATATCTGTCGATGATTCGCAGGTCACCTTGATGCGCAGCTGCTCACCGGGATAAAATACTGAACACGGTTCGTTATTCCCATCAAGCGTCTCAACCTGAATAATCTTGACTCCCCCGTCACCAAATGAAAGACGCTCTGATCGCACTCCTTCCGAATTTGACTCCGCAACCAAATTTGCATCATCTTTTGAGTTTGGAGTGGCCTTTTTTGAAGCCTTTAAGGCAGAAGCTTGTTGAGCACGCTCGGTCAGATCTTTCGTAAGACTGGAGAAGTATGCGGATTCTTCATCATGAAGTAGTTTGCGATACTCTAAAACGACCTCGGAAGATGCTCCCCATGCGGCCGCTTTTCCCTTGTTTAACAGTAGGGCCCGATTTGTGAGTGTTCTGACACTTTCCTGATCATGTGACACAAATAGTAAGGTCGTGCCATCAGATACTAGTTTCTCAATACGTTGGAAGCAGCGTTTCTGAAATAATGCATCACCCACGGCAAGTGCTTCATCAACGATTAAAATGTCTGGTTCAACCTGTACTTGTACAGCAAAGGCGAGTCGCAAAAGCATTCCACTCGAATAAGTTTTTGTTGGTTGATTTAGGTGCTGCCCAATATCGGCGAAGGCAGCGATTGCATCAAATTTTTCATCTATCTGTTTATTAGAGAAACCAAGCAGCGCACCATTAAGATAAACATTTTCTCTTCCGGTGAAGTCTGGGTTAAACCCCGAGCCAAGTTCTAGGAGTGCTGCAATTCGACCTTGAGTGTTTACTGAGCCAGATGTCGGGGAAAGGGTTCCTGTGATGATTTGTAGCAGAGTGCTTTTGCCGCTGCCGTTTCGCCCAACAATGCCGACTGCTTCGCCTTTTTTGACCTCAAAAGAGATGTCGTTAAGCGCCCAAAATTCTCGAAAATATTGCTTGGGTGCTGATCCTGACATGCGTCCTAAACGAGGAATGACAAACTGCTTTAGACGGTCGCGTGGTGTATCGTACATTTCATATCGCTTACTAATGTTGGCGACGCGGATGGCAATATCGTTAGAGGACATCAGCAAATCCCTTTCTTGTCTTCTGGAACCAGGCGTAACCTGCCCAAGCCACTACCGAAGCCGCAAGGGTGTAAATGCCCAATCCTAAGAGGTCAGGCAAGCGCCCCCAAATCAGAATTTCACGCGCTTGTTCAATAATGAAAGTTAATGGATTAGCTAGAAGCCATGGGCGGAACGCTTCAGGCAATGATGTGATAGGGTAAAAAACAGGGGAGAGAAACATCATTACGGTAGTAACTAGGCCGATGGTTTGACCAACATCCCGCATGTAAACTCCCAACGATGCGAGCATCCAAGCTAGTCCGAGTGAAACTATAATAAGTGGGAGAAGTACGATTGGGGTGAAGATAACTGTCCAATATAAGTGCCCGTTAAAAATAGTAAATGCCAACAACAATACTCCGAGGCTGGCCATGCTATGAAACAGTGCAGCACCCATACTGATGACAGGTAAAATTTCTAATGGGAAAACGACCTTTTTTACGTAATTAACGTTGGAAAGAATTAGTCCTGGAGCACGGTTTAAAACTTCGGAAAATAGGCCGTGAACAATCATGCCAACGAAAAGAACAATCGCGAATTGTGTTTTGCTTTCTTCCCCACCACCACTCCAGCGGGCTTTAAACACTACGCTGAACACAAAGGTATACACGGCAAGCATGAACACTGGATTAAGGAATGACCAAGCTAGTCCCATGATCGACCCTCTGTAGCGTCCAACAACTTCGCGCTTGGTCATTTGCACGATGAGTTGGCGATTTCGCCAAAGGTTCTTGATCAGGGAAAGAGGTAATATGGAATGGGCAACATGGGGGTTTATTGTTGTTGATGAACTAGTCATGCTAATGGATTTTTTTGCTTGTGCTAAAGCGGTTTCTTGTTGATTTGTGATTGACACATTGGTTTGCCTTTAAGAGGCCATTGAATTTCAATGGTAGGGCGTTCCAGGCAATGGTATTTCTAAATTCAGCAGTGTAGCGGCCACGTTTTTATAGAGGCAGTACGTGCTGGAGTTTTGATGACTTAATGGGGTAGTGAAATGTCATCGATTGCATTCCGTTATAGATAGATCCGCTTTTATCCTAAGCGATCAAGGACCTATACCCGTAAGTCTTTGATTTGTAAAAATTATGACTAAATATAGATGAGGTCAAAATGTTCTGTTAATTTTTGATTCATCTAAAATTGCGGACTTGAAAATATAACAGGATGCCATTCGCTGGCGGAAGCGGTGAGATTCGAACTCACGGATAGTTTCCCATCGCCGGTTTTCAAGACCGGTGCAATCGACCACTCTGCCACGCTTCCAAGCCTTCCATTCTAACCCTGGTACTTCTACCTAGGGTAATAAACATCCTCCAATTAGAGGATGTCTAGTACACAGGCATCGCCCAGGGCATCGCGCCATACGCGTACCCGGCTTACGGGGGGGTGTACGTCGGCAAGTTGTGTTGCGATAAACGTACACAAGTTCTCCAGGGTGGGGGTGCCGAGCTGGGGCACTTCGTCCAGCAGGTGGTGGTCGAGTTGCTCGCGTACGGCTTCCAGGCGTAGGCGTAGGAATCCCAGGTCCAGCACCATGCCGTTGGCCGGATCGCGCGGGCCGCTGACGCTGACTTCGGCGTGGTAGGTGTGGCCGTGGATGCGGCGGCTGCCTGCGGCTTCGATCTCGCGTTGCAGGGTGTGGGCCGCGTCAAAGTAAAAACGTTGGCTGATGGTGAACTGCATGGATGGGGCCGTGGGTTAGCGGATCTGGGTGATCTTGTGGGTTTGCAAGCTCAAGCGCCAGGCGGGGTGCTGCATGCAGGTGTCTATGCACAGGGCGATGTTGGCCGCTTGGTCGGGGCCGTCCATGGGCTGCAAGAAGCGGTGGCTGAACTGCCCGGTGCGGGCAAGGGTGACCAAGTCCAGGCCGGGCTGGGGCCACACCACTTTGAGCTCTTGCCCTTGCTGCTGGATCCAGGGCGCACCAGCTTTGGGGCTGATGCAGAGCCAGTCGATACCTTCAGGGGCGCGCACCGTGCCGTTGCTTTCCACCGCGATACGAAAGCCGCGTGCGTGCAAGGCGGCGACCAGGGCGGCGTCTACTTGCAGCAAAGGTTCACCGCCGGTGAGTACGGTGAGGCGGTTGTGGGCATCGCCTGCGGGCCATTGGGCGGCGATTTGATCGGCCAGCGCATCGGCATCGGCAAACTTGCCGCCCAGGGTGCCGTCGGTGCCCACAAAGTCGGTGTCGCAAAAACGGCAGACGGCGGTGGCGCGATCGCTTTCGCGGCCGGTCCAGAGGTTGCAACCGGCGAAGCGGCAAAACACGGCGGGGCTGCCGGCTTGGCCGCCTTCGCCTTGCAGGGTGTAGAAAATTTCTTTGACGCTATAGGTCATGGGGAAACACCGTTGTAAGCGGCGTGGAGCTAGCTAAGCCCTTGATTTTACTGGGCGTGCTGGGGCATCAGCATTCCCTTGGTTTCGATGAAGGCCACCACCTCGGCCAAGCCACTGAGGGTCTTCAGGTTGGTCATGACAAACGGTTTGACTCCGCGCATGCGGCGGGTGTCGGATTCCATCACGTCCAGGTTCGCGCCCACGTGCGGAGCCAGGTCGGTTTTGTTGATGACGAACAGGTCGCTCTTGGTGATGCCGGGGCCACCTTTACGGGGAATTTTTTCTCCTGCGGCGACGTCGATCACATAGATGGTGAGGTCGCTGAGTTCGGGGCTGAAGGTGGCGGCCAGGTTGTCGCCGCCGCTTTCGATGAACACGATGTCGGTGTTGGGGTGCTCGACCAGCATGCGGTCAATGGCTTCCAGGTTGATGGAGCAGTCTTCGCGGATGGCCGTGTGCGGGCAGCCGCCCGTCTCCACACCCATGATGCGTTCGGCGGGCAGGGCACCGCTGACGGTGAGGATGCGCTGGTCTTCCTTGGTGTAGATGTCGTTGGTGATGGCCACCAGGTCGTATTTGTCGCGCATGGCTTTGCACAGCATTTCCAGCAGCGTGGTTTTGCCGGAACCCACCGGGCCGCCGATGCCGACGCGCAGGGGAGGGAGCTTCTTGGTACGGTTGGCGATGTGGTGCAGAGTGGACATGGTGTTTTGCTATTTAAAAAAGAGCTGCTTGTGCCGATGGAATAAGCGCTAGGACCTGAAAAGCCTTGAATACTGCACTTCGTGCTGGCTGCTCAGAATGGCCAGCATGGGCGAAAACGCTTGGCGCTGGCTGTCGGGGAGCAGGATGGCACGGTCTACGGCGGCGGGAATGTCGGCGGCCAGGCGCGCCAGGATGCGCTGCCCGGCGCTTTGCCCCAGCGGCACCGATTTGATGGCCGACTGCGTCATGTTCTCGGCCCAGCCAAAGGCGTAGGCCAGCAGGCAGTCGCGCAGCGGGGCCTGGGTGGCGGAGGCGGCCAGGGCGTAGGCGATGGGGTAGGTGGGCTGCATCTGGGCGCAGGCCGCTATCTGGGCGGGCGCGGCCGTGTGGTGGTTGCGCAGCCATTCCAACAGCGAGCGGCCCATCTGCTCGGCCTGGGCGCGCAACTCGCTGGTTTCGCGGGTCTGCAGCACCCAGGCGTTGAGCTCGGCTACATGGGCCAGATCGCCGCGCCGCCAGGCGGGGATGGCTTTGGCGATGGCGGCCAAGTCGCCCCGGGTCAGCGCCAGGTGCAGTTGGTCGATCAGCCAGTCGGATGCTGCATTTTCTGTAGCTACTCCCGCCCTATCCACGGCCGATTCCAGCCCTTCGGAGTAAGAAAATCCGCCTACCGGCAACGCGGGCGATGCCAGCCAGATCAGTTGGAGCAGGCTGGGAGTTGCCGACTCTGGCGGGGTGGCGTGGCGAACGGTTCTGGCCGGGCGGCGGCGAACCGGCGGCTCCAGCGGGCGGACTCTGCGCACAGTGCGGGGATCAGTGGGAATGGCCATGCCCATGGTCGTGTCCACAGCCTGGGCCGTGGACGTGGGGGGCGGCTTTGACCGGGATCGACACGGGTTTGGGAGCCGGGTGCGCATGGTCGCGGCCATGGCTGTGGCCACCCGCCGCGTAGGCACCGCCTTCGGGCTCAAACGCCACCGTGGCTTCCACCACCGTCAAATGCATGGCGCGCAACATGTCGGCCAGCACGTGGTCGGGCTCGATCTTCAGGTGGTCGGGCTGCAGCTCGATCGGCACATGGCGGTTGCCCAGGTGGTAGGCGGCGCGGGTCAGGTCGAAGGGCGTGCCGTGTCCGTGGACCGTGATGACCAGCACCGGCTGGGGGGCAGCCACCACCTGGACCAGGGAGCCGTCTTCCACCACCAGCACGTCGCCGCCACGCACCAGGGTGCCGCGCGGCAAAAACACGCCAAGCTGGCGGCCCAGGGAGTCGGTGGCATCGAAGCGGCTTTTTTGCCGCACGTCCCAGTCCAGTTCGACGGTGCTGCCACGTTTGAGCAGGGCCGGGGCCAGGCCTTTGCCTTGGGGGATGAGTTTGGAGGTTTGGAGCATTAGAAGAGAAAGTAACGTTGTGACATCGGCAAGCTTACCGCCGCCTCACACGTCAGCAGCACCCCATCTGCCCGTACGCTGTAGGTTTGCGCGTCGATCTCCATCTTCGGCAGGTAGCTGTTGTGCACCATGTGCTGCTTGCGCACCGCGCGGATGTCCTTTACGGCGCTCAAAGTCTTGGCCAAGCCGAAACGTTCCTTGATGCCACCATTCAGCCCGGCTTGCGACACAAAGGTCAACGAGCCGCGCGCCAAGGCTGTGCCGTACGCACCAAACATCGGGCGGTAGTGCACCGGCTGGGGCGTGGGGATGCTGGCGTTGGGGTCGCCCATGGCGGCCATGGCGATGAAGCCGCCTTTCAAGATGAGCGCGGGTTTCACGCCAAAGAAGGCCGGTTTCCACACCACCAGATCGGCCCATTTGCCCACCTCGATGCTACCCACCTCGTGGCTGATGCCGTGGGCCAGTGCCGGGTTGATGGTGTACTTGGCCACATAACGTTTGGCGCGGAAGTTGTCGTTGCGTGAGGAATCCTCTGGCAAGGAGCCACGCTGCTGCTTCATCTTGTGCGCTGTTTGCCAGGTGCGCAGAATCACCTCGCCCACGCGGCCCATCGCCTGGCTGTCGCTGCTCATCATGCTGATGGCACCCAGGTCGTGCAGCACGTCTTCGGCGGCAATGGTTTCCTTGCGGATGCGGCTCTCGGCAAAGGCCAGGTCCTCGGGGATGCTGGCATCCAGATGGTGGCAGACCATCAGCATGTCCACGTGCTCGTCCAGCGTGTTCACGGTGTAGGGCATGGTGGGGTTGGTGCTACTGGGCAAGAAGTTGCCTTCGCCCACCACCCGCAAAATGTCAGGGGCGTGCCCGCCGCCCGCGCCTTCGGTGTGGAAGGCGCATAGGCCACGGCCCTTGGTGGCGGCAATGGTGTTCTCGACAAAGCCGCTCTCGTTGAGCGTGTCGGAGTGGATGGCCACTTGCACGTCTTCCAGCTCGGCCACGTCCAGGCAGTTGCTGATGGCGGCGGGGGTGGTGCCCCAGTCTTCGTGCAGTTTGAGGCCGATCACGCCCGCACCGATCTGCTCGTGCAGCGCGGCGGGCAGGCTGGCGTTGCCCTTACCCAGAAAGCCCAGGTTCATGGGGAAGGCATCGGCCGCCTGCAGCATGCGCTCGATGTTCCAGGGGCCGGGCGTGCAGGTGGTGGCAAAGGTGCCGGTGGCCGGGCCGGTGCCGCCGCCGAGCATGGTGGTCACGCCGCTGGCCAGGGCTTCCTCGATCTGCTGCGGGCAGATGAAATGGATGTGGCTGTCGATGCCGCCCGCGGTGACGATGTTGCCTTCGCAGCTGATGATCTCGGTGCCGGGGCCGATGATGATGTCCACACCGGGTTGCACGTCGGGGTTGCCCGCTTTGCCGATGGCCACGATGCGGCCATCCTTGAGTCCGATGTCGGCCTTGACGATGCCCCAGTGGTCCAGGATCAGCGCGTTGGTCATCACGCAGTCCACCGCGCCCTCGGAGCGCATTTTTTGCGACTGCGCCATGCCGTCGCGGATGGTCTTGCCGCCGCCGAACTTGACTTCTTCCCCGTAGGCACCTGCGGCCAGGGTGTAGTCTTTTTCGACTTCGATCAGCAGATCGGTATCGGCCAGGCGGACCCGGTCGCCCACGGTGGGGCCAAAAATCTCGGCGTAAGCGCGTTTGCCAATGGTTGCCATGGTCAGAGTTTCCCTTGCACAAGTGCGCGAAATCCATACACCGTGCGGTCGCCCGCGTAATCCACCAGCTCCACCGTGCGCTGCTGGCCGGGCTCGAAGCGCACCGCGCTGCCGGATGCGATGTTCAAGCGCATGCCCTGCGCCGCAGCCCGGTCAAAGCCTAAAGCGCCATTGGTTTCGGCAAAGTGGTAGTGGCTGCCCACCTGGATAGGCCGGTCTGCCGTGTTGTTAACCACCAAGGTGATGCTGCGCCGCCCGGTGTTGAGAGGGTGCTCACCAAGGTCTACCAGCAGTTCGCCGGGGGTCATTTGCCGCCCCGGTCGCGCCACAGTGCCCAGGCCGACACCCCTGCCAAAGCCGCCAGCACGCAATAGCCCATGGCGTCTGAGGTGTGCCAGTGGCTGCCAGTCAGGCCGGGAACTTCATGGCCAAATACGGTGCCTGTGCTTATAAATAGGGCGGTAGAAGCTATTAATTTAGGAGTATTCATATTTTTGTTCACACAATCGGTTGGTGCACGGTGACGAGCTTGGTGCCGTCGGGAAAGGTGGCTTCGACCTGGATGTCGGGAATCATCTCGGCGATGCCGTCCATCACATCGGCGCGGGTCAGGATGTTGCGGCCTGCGCTCATCAGCTGGGCGACGCTCTGGCCATCGCGCGCACCTTCCATCACCGCCGCGCTGATGAAGGCGATGGCTTCGGGGTAGTTCAGCTTCAGGCCCCGGGCTTTGCGCCGCTCGGCCAGCAAGGCGGCGGTGAAGATCAGCAGCTTGTCTTTCTCTCGGGGCGTGAGTTCCATGGATGCTCGCTAGTTGTGACTTATTGCGTCCATTATTAAGCAAGCGGTATGCCTTAGGCCTACGCCAAATGGCGCACAAGCTTGGTGCATGGCTGGGCACAAAAGCTGCGAAGATCCCCCGGTGACCGACTCCGACCTGACTCCCCTGAACGACGCCCCCCAGCAGGTGGTGAAGATCCGGCGCGACTACAACAGCTGGGTGGCCAGCGAGACCCTGGAAGACTACGCCCTGCGTTTTGCCCCGCAACGTTTTCGCAAGTGGTCCGAGTGGCGGGTGGCCAATACGGCGTTTGGCGCGGCTTCGTTTTTGATTCTGGAGGCGGTTGGGGCCACCTTGTTGGTGCAGCACGGTTTTGTGAACGCCTTCTGGGCGATTGTGGCCACCGGGCTGATCATTTTTCTGGCTGGGTTGCCCATCAGCATCTACGCCGCCCGCTGCGGGGTGGACATGGACTTGCTCACCCGTGGCGCGGGCTTTGGCTACATCGGCTCCACGCTCACCTCGCTGATCTACGCGTCCTTCACCTTCATCTTTTTCGCGCTGGAGGCCGCCGTGATGGCCTATGCGCTGGACCTGTCGCTGGGCATACCGCCGCGCTGGGGTTATTTGATTTGTGCGCTGGTGGTGATTCCGCTGGTCACGCACGGCGTGTCCATGATCAGCCGCCTGCAGGTCTGGACCCAGCCGCTGTGGTTGATTTTGCTGATCGTGCCGTT
This sequence comes from uncultured Albidiferax sp., assembly GCA_963512645.1. Taxonomy (GTDB): domain Bacteria; phylum Pseudomonadota; class Gammaproteobacteria; order Burkholderiales; family Burkholderiaceae_C; genus Rhodoferax_B. The sequence continues at coordinate 98,632 of CAUPNM010000001.1, forward strand.
TGTCTACGTGTGGCTGCGCGAACCCAGCGCGTTTGCCGGGGTGCTGCACTACGGCGGTGTGGCGGGGCACGCCGATACCTTCAACCTGCTGTCGTTTGGCGCGGCGCTCACCGTGGGCATTGCGCTCATCACCCAGATGGGCGAGCAGGCCGACTACCTGCGTTTCATGCCCGCCTACACGCCCGCCACCCGCCGCCGCTGGTGGCTGGGCGTGTTGGTGGGCGGGCCGGGCTGGGTGCTGCTGGGGGTGCTGAAGATGCTGGGCGGCGCGCTGCTGGCCTACCTGGCCATTACCCACATGGTGCCGCCCGAGCGCGCGGTCGACCCCAACCAGATGTACCTGGCCGCGTATGAATACGTGTTCCCGCAGTACGGCTGGGCGGTAGCGGCCACGGCCTTGTTTGTGGTGATATCGCAGCTCAAGATCAACGTCACCAATGCCTACGCCGGGTCGCTGGCTTGGTCCAACTTTTTCTCGCGCATCACTCACAGTCACCCGGGCCGCGTGGTGTGGGTGGTGTTCAACACCCTGATCGCCTTCATGCTGATGGAGATGAACGTGTTCGAGGCGCTGGGTGACGTGCTGGGGCTGTACTCCAACCTCGCCATCGCCTGGATCATGGCCGTGGTGGCCGACCTGGTCATCAACAAACCGCTGGGCCTGTCGCCGCCGGGCATCGAGTTCAAGCGCGCGTACCTGTTTGATATCAACCCCGTCGGCGTGGGGTCGATGGGCCTGGCCTCCACCTTGTCGATATTGGCCTACCTGGGCGCGTTCGGGCCGATGGCGCAGGCGTTTTCGGCGTTGATTGCGCTGGGCACGGCCATGGTGGCGTCCCCCCTGTTGGCCTGGTGGACCCAGGGGCGCTATTACATCGCCCGTGGCCCCCAATCCGATTGGAAAGGCATTACCCAACCGATGGCCGATGACAGCTACCAGCGCCTGCGCGTACAGCGCTGCGTGATTTGCGAGCGCGAATACGAAGCGCCCGACATGGCCCATTGCCCCGCCTACCAGGGCGCGATTTGTTCGCTGTGCTGCACGTTGGACGCACGCTGTGGAGACCTGTGCAAACCCCAGGCCAGCCTCAAAGTGCAGTGGACTGCGGCCATGCGGTGGCTGCTGCCCCAGCGCGCCTGGCCCTACCTGGACACGGGGCTGGCGCACTTTATTTTGCTGATGCTGGTGGTGGTGCCGATTTTGGCCACGCTGTTTGGGTTGCTCTACTTTCAGGAGCTAAAGGCGCTTATGTTATCGGCGGTAGAGGCCGATTTTGATCCCAGTGCGGCGCTGCGCTCGGGCTTTGTCAAAGCCTATATGGCCCTGGTGGTGATGGCCTGCATCGTCGCCTGGTGGTTTGTGCTGGCGCACAAAAGCCGCCAGGTGGCGCAAGAAGAATCCAACCGCCAAACCCATTTGCTGCAGCGCGAAATCGCCTCGCACGCGCAAACCGACAAGGCCCTGCAAGCCGCCAAGCGGGTGGCTGACCAGGCCCGCGCCCAAGCCGACCAGGCCAACCAGGCCAAAAGCCGCTACATCAGCGCCATCAGCCACGAGCTGCGCACGCCACTGAACAGCATATTGGGTTACGCGCAGCTTATGGGCGAGGATGCCAGCGTGCCGCCGCACCGCCAGCAGGCCATCGGTGTGATCAAGCGCGGCGGCGAGTACCTGCTGTCGCTGATCGAAGGCACGCTGGACATTGCCCGCATCGAGTCTGGCAAGCTCACCCTGGCCACCAAACCCATGCCGTTTGCCGACCTGCTGCACGAGATGGCCGAGATGTTCGAGCCCCAGGCCCGCGCCAAGGGCCTGCAGTTCCACTTCGACCCGCAGGGCGTGCTGCCCGAGCAGGTGCGCGCCGACGAAAAGCGCCTGCGCCAGATCCTCATCAACCTGCTGGGCAACGCCATCAAGTTCACCGCCACGGGCAGGGTGCGGCTGCGCGCCCGCTACGCGCTGGAGATGGCCTTCATCGAGATCGAAGACACCGGCCCCGGCATGCACGCCGACGAGCTGGCGCAGGTGTTTGAGCCGTTTGAGCGCGGAGCTTCCCCGGGTAGTGGCGGCGCGGGCCTGGGCCTGACCATTGCCAAAATGCTCACCGACCTGATGGGCGGCGAGATGACCGTGGTCAGCACGCCCGGCAGCGGCTCGGTGTTCCGCGTCAAGCTCTTCCTGCCCGAAATCCATGGCGCCGACCTTCAAGGCGTGCAGCGCAGCACCCCGCGCCTGCGCCGCGCCTACCTCGGCCCGCGCCGCAAACTGCTGGTGGTCGACAACGAAGAGCCCGACCGCGAGCTGCTGGTGCAATTGCTGCAGCCCCTGGGCTTCGAGGTGCGCACCGCCGCCAGCGGCCACGACGCGCTCGACCTGCTGGCTGCCGGTTACGCCCCGGATGCCGTGCTGATGGACCTGGCCATGCCTGGTATTGATGGATGGGAAACCATCCGCCGCATCAAGTCGGATGGGCTCATGACGGCCCGCCTCGCCGCCGGGCCGCCCCAAGGCGAGGCAGCCCCCTCGGGGGGCAGCGAGTACACGCAAGTGCCGAGCGTGGGGGCTTGTATTGCCATCGTCTCCGCCAACGCCTTCGACAAAGGCCTGGACAACGATGTCGGCATCCGCACCGACGACTTCATCACCAAACCCGTGCGCCACACCGAGCTGCTCGACTGGTTGGAGCGCCGCCTGCAGCTCCAGTGGGTCGAGGCACCCGCCGAGGCCGCGCTGCCGACCCCCGCGCCGGTGCTGCGCGTCTGGCCCGACCCGGCCCGCTTGCAGGCGCTGCGCCAGGTGGCCGAGCTGGGTTTTTACCGGGGTATCCTTAACCAGTTGGCCGCGCTGGAACAGGCGCAGCCCGCCTGCCGGGGCCTGGCGCAGGAAGTGCGCACCCTGGCCCAACAATTCCAGTTTGAAGCCATCGGCCGCCTGCTGGCTGAAGCACCCGCCAGCCCAGATACCACCCATGCTCCCTGAACCCCAAGCCATCCTCGACCGCAGCAACTCCGACGTGGTGCTCATCGTCGACGACGTGCCCGACAACCTGGCCGTGCTGCACGACGCGCTGGACGAATCCGGCTACACCGTGCTGGTGGCTACCCGCGGCGAAACCGCCTTGCAGCGCGCCGCCCAGGCCCTGCCCGACATCGTGCTGCTCGACGCGATGATGCCCGGCATGGACGGCTTCGAGGTGGCCCGGCGTTTGAAGGCCAACCCGGCCACCGCCCACATTCCCATCATCTTCATGACCGGCCTCACCGAGACCGAGCACCTGGTGGCCGCGCTGGACGCGGGCGGGGTGGACTACGTCACAAAGCCCATCAAGCCCAAAGAGGTGATGGCCCGCATGAACGTGCACCTGCAAAGCGCCCGCCGCGCCCGCCAGCAGGTCCACCAGGCCGGCCAGGCCCGCAACGCGCTGGACGCGTTCGGCTATGCCAGCATCACCGTGCGCGCCAGCGACGGCAAACTGATGTGGCAAACCCCGCTGGCCCGCGACCTGCTGCGCGACTACTTTGGCACCAGCGCGCCCCAGACCCCCCAGTTGGTAGTGGACTGGCTGCAGCAGCACCTGCCCGCCGCACGGCAGCAGATCGAGCCGCCGCGCCTGAGCGTGGAGCAGGGTGCACGCCGCTTGAGCTTTCGGCTGCACCAGCAAACCGGCGACGGGGAGGGCGAGGGGGATTGGCTGATCGTGATGCGCGAAGTGTCCGACGCGGCGGTGATCGAGGCCATGAGCCTGAGCTTCAAGCTCACCACCCGCGAAGCCGAGGTGCTGTACTGGGTGGTCAAGGGCAAAACCAACCGCGACATCGGCGAAATCCTGGGCTCCAGCCCGGCCACGGTGAAAAAACACCTGGAGCGCGTCTACGTGAAGATGGGCGTAGAGACCCGCACCGCCGCCGCCGGGGCCGCCATGACCAAGATCCGGCAACTGCATCCGCAGTTTGAAGGCTAGGGTTCTAAGCCTTTTAGGCCTCTGGCGCATATCTTGATTGCGCTGGCAGCTATTCAATAGAGAGCGAGTCACCCTGCCCTTGGCGGGCATAAACACCCATGTCCCTGGGCCGCGCCTGTTTTGCGCGCCCCAGGGACATGGGTGTTGTGGTTGCTAGCGGGCCCCGGGCCCGCAAACGCATGTGCTTTTAGAAGCTGGCCCAGTCGTCGGAATCGTTGGTGGCAAGGGCTGCCTTTTTGGCTGCTGGCTTGGGGGCTGCCAGCTTGTTGGGCTTGAAGGCTGGGCGCGCTGGGCTGGCGACGCGAGCCATGCTGTGCTGCACCCGGGGCCGTGCGGTCGCTGCGGTGTCGTTTTTTGCATCGTTCGCCAACTTGAATACAGCCACCGACTGCAGCAATTGCTCTGCCTGGCTTTGCAGGCTGCTGGCGGCGGCAGCGCTTTCCTCCACCAGCGCAGCATTTTGCTGCGTCACCTGGTCTATCTGGGTAATAGCCTCGCCAACCTGGGCCACACCCTGGCTTTGTTCACTGCTGGCCGCGCTGACTTCGCCAATGATGTCGGTGACCCGGCGGATGGCCGATACCACCTCGGTCATGGTGTTGCCGGCCTGGGCTACCAGGCTCGAGCCTTGGTCCACCTGGGTCACGCTGTTGTTGATCAGGGTCTTGATTTCTTTGGCGGCGGCTGCACTGCGTTGTGCCAGGTTGCGCACCTCGCTGGCTACCACGGCAAAGCCGCGCCCTTGCTCACCGGCGCGGGCAGCTTCCACGGCCGCGTTCAGCGCCAGGATATTGGTCTGGAAGGCGATGCCGTCGATCACGCTGATGATGTCGGAGATCTTCTTCTAGCTGTAGTTGATGCCCTTCATGTTACTGACCACCTGGCTCACTACTTCGCCACCTTGCACGGCAACCGTGGACGCACTTGAGGCCAATTGGTTGGCTTGGCGTGCATTGTCGGCATTGTTTTTGACCGTGCTGGAGAGTTGTTCCATCGATGCTGCGGTTTCTTGCAGTGCGCTGGCTTGTTGCTCCGTGCGGCTGCTCAGGTCTTCATTGCCTTGGGCAATTTCGGCGCTGGCCGTGACCACGCTCTGGGCGTTTTGGCGAACACCTTGGACGATGCTGGCCAGTTTGCCTTGCATGTCTTTCAGCGCCTTGAACAACTGGCCTGTTTCGTTACTGCCGCTGTCGTCAATGTCCTGGGTCAAATCACCTTCGGCAACTGCGCGGGCCATGCTGACCGCTTGGGCCAATGGCCGTGTGGTGTTGCGCGTAATCCAGCTGGCGAGTAACGCGGCAATTACCAGCGAAATACCCACGACGGTCAGCACAGTGAGCTCGGTAGAACGTACGGTTTCTTCGACTGTCACGTTGGACTCAGCCATCAGCTTTTCCTGCAGGGTGGTGAATTCTTCCACTGCCGCCTGGTACTTTTGCTGAGCGGGGTGCAGTTCGGTGTACAGCGCAGTGGTTGCCCCGGCCTTGTCGCCGGCTTTGACCAGATTGCGCACTTTGTCGCGGGGGCCGGTGTACGCGGCACGGGCATTGGCTACCTTGGCCAAAATGGCCTTGCCGCTGGGGCTGGTCACGGTATCGCCCAGCAGTTTGAAGTTGTCGTTGATCAACTTGGAATTGCTGGCCATTTCGTCCAGCGCCGTCTTTTGTGCGGCCTCGCCGTCCAGCACAACCAGGTCGCGCAGGGCGCGCGCATTATTGGCATTTGCCAAGGCGATGTTATTCAACGCGGCGACTTTGGGGTAACGGTCTTCAGTGACCATCGAAAACTGCTCCCGTACTTGTTCGATCTTCAGGTAAGAGACAAAGCCCAAAAGCGCAATCAAGGCACCCATGACGGCAAAGCCCAGCAGCAATAGGGTGGATATTTTTATGTTTTTCATTGTGTATTTCGTAGCTTGGGTTAGGCAATATTTATGCGAATGCAGGTTCGGCCTGCTCGGCGGCTGTGCTTGCCGTGTTGAACGTGTTGTTCATCAGTTTTTCAATGTCCAGCAAGATCAGCATGCGCTCTTTGTCACCCTGGCTGATCGTGCCTATGGCGGTGATGTGTGTTGCAGCTGCTGAATCGTCAAATGCCGGAGCGGGGCGTATTTGCTCTGCTGCCAGCTCGATCACGTCGCTCACGGCATCCACCACCGCGCCCACCGGGCCTTGGGCGAGGTTGAGGATGACGGTGACCGTGAGGGTGTCGAATCCGATATTTGTTTGTGCCAGCTTCACCCGCAGGTCGATGACGGGCACGATGACGCCGCGCAGGTTCAAAACACCCTTGAGGTAGGCGGGTGCGTTGGCAATGCGGGTGGGCTCTTCATAGCCGCGGATTTCCTGCACTTTCAGGATATCGATGCCGTATTCCACTGCGCCAATGCGGAACGAGAGGTACTCGCTGCTGCTTGTTTGGGTCGTTTGAAAGCCTGGGGGTGTAGTGCTTGTTCGTGTGGTCATCGCTAAGTTCTGGTGGTTTGCGTAGACCCGAATTCTAGTACCAATCTGTTAAATTTAATAAAAATGATAAATTGATTTGAGAATAAAGCACATTTTTTGATAAATATATTAAAAAATGAAGCATTTTTGCAATTTGGCAGGGGTATGGCTACCGTCCCATGGGCATGCGTTTAGCGTCGATCCAGCAATCTTCTCAACGTGCCCTGGGGCGGGCGTTGCTAAGGCATTGCAGCCATTGCATTGCGCTTGACGGCTAGGGTTCTAAGCCTTTGAGGCCTCTGGCGCATACAGTCATTGCGCTGGCAGCTATTAAATAGAGAGTGATTCACCCTGCCCGTGGCGGGCATAAACACCCATGTCCCTGGGCCACGCTTGTTCTGCGCGCCCCAGGGACATGGGTGTTGTCAGCTAGCGGGCTCCGGGCCCGCAAACGCATGTGCTTTTAGAAGCTGGCCCAGTCGTCGGAATCGACGCTGGTGGCCTGGGTAACTTTTTTTACTGCGGGCTTGGGCGCTGCCAGCTTGTTGGGCTTGAAGGCTGGACGCGCTGGGCTGGGCTGTACCCGGGGTCGTGTGGCCGCAGCGGGGCCGTTTTTGGCAACCCCCTCCAGCTGGAACACCGCCACCGATTGCAGCAATTGCTCGGCCTGGCTTTTCAGGCTATTGGCGGCTGCGGCGCTTTCTTCAACCAGGGCTGCATTTTGTTGGGTGACCAGGTCCATCTGGGTAATTGCCTCACCAACTTGGGCCACCCCTTGGCTTTGTTCGCTGCTGGCCGAGCTGACTTCGCCAATGATGTCGGTCACTCGGCGGATGGCGGTCACCACCTCTGTCATGGTGTTGCCGGCTTTGGCCACCAGGCTAGAGCCTTGTTCCACCTGGGTCACGCTGTTGTCGATCAATACCTTGATTTCTTTGGCGGCCGCCGCGCTGCGTTGCGCCAGATTGCGCACCTCGCTCGCTACCACTGCAAAGCCGCGGCCTTGTTCGCCAGCACGGGCGGCTTCGACCGCCGCATTCAAAGCCAGGATATTGGTCTGGAAAGCAATGCCGTCAATCACACTGATGATGTCGGAGATCTTCTTCGAGCTGTCGTTGATACCCTTCATGGTGTCCACTACCTGGTTGACAACCTCACCGCCTTGCACTGCCACAGTCGAGGCATTGACGGCCAGTTGGTTGGCCTGGTGGGCGCTGTCAGCGTTCTGTCGAACGGTGCTGGAGAGTTCTTCCATGGAGGCTGCGGTTTCTTCCAGTGCGCTGGCTTGCTGCTCGGTGCGACCGCTCAGGTCACTATTGCCTTGGGCGATTTCGGCGCTGGCGGTGGCAACGCCTTCTGCGTTCTGCCGTACCGAGCCAACCACCAGGGCCAGTGTGCCTTGCATATCCTGCAGGGCGGTAAGCAAGGGGCTGAATTCGTCACGAGAGGTGTCGGTGGTGATGGTGGCCAGGTCGCCGTCGCGAACCTGCAGGGCTACGGTTTGGGATATGGCCACGCGGCGGCGCAAAACCCGGGTAATCGACCACGAGAAGGAAATCAAGCCCAATGCGATCAAAACCACTAGGCCGCAAAGGAGGTTGCGGGTGTAAGCAGCTTGTTCTTCGATGCTGCCTAGCTCTTTGCTGAGCATGCCGCCTTGGCGGGTTTTTTCAGTAGCCAGCCATTCCAGCAACTTATTGCGGGCTGGAATGGTCTTGAACACCAGATAGTCAAAGGCTTCGTCCTTTTGTCCGGCTTCGACCAGTTTTAGATTGTTTGCGGCAATGGGCATGAACTCCGCTTCGAGTCGACGGAACTCGGCAAATGCGTTACGCCGGGCTTCGTTAGGCAGGAGCTTGACGAAGGTGGCATCGTTTTCTTCGATCAGCTTGATTTTGCTGGCGATGTCAGCCAAGGTGGCTTTCAGGTCCTCGGGGGTTTTGACCAGAATCGCGTGGCGGATTTGCAGTGAAATGCGGGTCACGCTGAGTTCTGTGCTGGCAATGAGCTGGAGCTGGGGCACGCGGACCTTCTCCGTGTTCTGCGCCAGCGCGCTCACGTCGCTCAACTGCGACCAGGAGGTGAAGGCCAGGCCGGTGAGCGCTGCTATCAGTAGGAACGAGACGGTGTATAGGCGCTTGGCAATACTGAAGTGGCTGAAGAAGTTCATCGTAGTTTCTCTTAAAAAATCAATGTACGAGGGTGCTGGCGGCTGCCACGCCCGGAATGGTCAACAGACGTTCGATATCGAGCAGTAACAGCATTCGCTCTTGCGCACCCTCGCCCAGGGTGCCGATGCCGGTGATGTAGTCCGCGTCCACGGCGCTATCAAAAGTTGGTGCGGGCCTGGTCTGCGCGGGACTGAGCTCAATCACGTCGCTGACCGCGTCCACCACGGCCCCTACCGGGCCTTGGGCGAGGTTGAGGATGACGGTCACGGTCAGATTGTCAAAACCAATGTGCGCTTGGTTCAGCTTTACCCGCAGGTCCATGATGGGCACGATCACGCCGCGTAGGTTGAGTACACCTTTCAGGTAGGCGGGCGCATTGGCAATTCGGGTCGGTTGCTCGTAGCCTCGGATTTCTTGAACTTTGAGGATGTCGATGCCGTATTCCACGGCGCCTAAGCGCAAGGAAAGGTATTCGCTCGAGGCGCCCATGGCTGCGGGGACGGCAACGGTTTGGTTGATTGCAGGTGTGCGCATCGTGGGTTGTGGGTAGGAAGTTGCTGTGGTGGAAGTCTAGTTCATTTGATAAAAATAATATATTTGATTTTCAATAATTTGATTATTTTTATCATAAATATCTTTATTCATGTAAAGATTGAGTGAAATAGTCGGACTTTCGTTGTTGATCTTTGAATAGTCGCATCCGATATTGTTTTTTTGATGAAATTGATTCTTGTCGGCCTGCGCACGGCCTTGGGTGTAGCAACGTGCAGCAGCAGCCATGCTCTGAAGGCTTTTGCGCCCGCAGGCGCGAACATTGCTTTGGTACCTCTTTGCATACCGTCTAGCCCAGTGGTGAATTGCCGCCACCCCATCGCGTTTTATGAACATCGACTTCGCCACCCTTTCTGAGTACCAGCGCTACAAGATGATGGCCAGCCTGATCGTGCCCCGGCCGATTGCGCTGGTGACGACATTGAGCGAGGGTGGGGTGGTCAACGCTGCGCCCTTCAGCATGTTTGCCATGGTGGGCGAGGAGCCGCCCATCGTGATGATCAGCCTGAATCGCCTCAAAGATGGTCAGCTCAAGGACACGGCGGCCAATATCCTGCGCAGCAAAGAGTTTGTGGTCCACATGTGCGACGAAGACCTGGCCGAGCAAATGCACCGCTGCGGCGAACGCCTGCCGCCCGAGCAGAGCGAGCTGGAGGCCGTGGGCCTGAGCACCGCCCCGTCGTGCGCCATCGCCCCGCCGCGCATTGCCGAGGCTCCAGTGGCGTTCGAATGCACCCTGTGGGAACTGCTGGAAACCGACAGCCGCCAGATCTTCATCGGCAAGGTGCTGTGGATGCACGCCCGCGACGAACTCATCGACACCGAAACCTGGCGCGTGCGCCTGCAAAACTACCACCCGGTAGGCCGCTTCGGTGCCAGCTTCTACGTCAAGACCCGCGAGCGGTATGCGCTGCAAGCGCAGGCCGGCAGCCGCTCCACGCCTATCGACGAGATGTGAGTGTTATAGGCCTCTAGCGCTTATTCCATAAGCGTGAGCAGCTACTGTTTAAATAGCAATCAGGCGTCTACCAGGCTGCTATACGCCCGGCGCGTTTCGGGCGATACCGCAGCCACCAGCTGGGCGTAGGTGGTTTGGTGGCGGGCCAGCATGCGGGCCGAGGCCACGGTTTTGGACTTGCAGAACCAGTGGCAGGTGTGCTGCATCAAAAACAGTTCGGCCGACATGGTGAAGGCCTTGTCCTTGGCCGAGGTGGTGGCTGGTGCGTCCGCTGCGCGGGCAATGCCCTGGGCGTGGATGGCAAAGGCCTTGCGCAGGTCGAACGTGGCACTGGGGAACAGCGTGTCGGCATAGGGCAGGGCGATGGCGATTTTGCTCACGCGGGTCTGCTCGGTTGCGGCCTTGGCAAATTCGCTGGCAAAACGCTTGAACTGCTCGGCCAACTGGGCTTCGCTGGTGTTCAGCAGGGCCCAGATCTGCTCCTGCCGGGCCGCGTCTTTTTCGCCCAGCGCGCGCAGATAGCCCTGGGTGACGGTTTCCATCAGCTTTTCGATCTGGTACTGGCTGAGGTGGCTGCCCAGGGTGGCGATGCGCTGGCGCTGGTCGCGCGAGGTCAGCGCGTAACTGCCGATGGCGATCAGGATCGCCAGGATGAGAAAGTCCATGGAGGGTTAGTTCAAGCCTGCATAAATGTTTTGCACGTCATCGTTCGCGTCGATGGCGGCCAGGAAGGCTTCGACTTCTTCCAGCTGCTCGGCGCTCAGGCTGGTGGCGGCGATGGGGTTCTTGGCCTTGTAGCCCAGCTTGGCCGACAGCACGGTAAAGCCGTGGGTGGGCAGGGCGCGGCTGACCAGGTCCAGGTCGGCGGGGTCGGTCAGGAAGGTGGTGCTGCCGTCTTCCTCGCCGGGCTCAAAGTCCTGCGCACCGGCTTCGATGGCGGCCAGCTCGGCATCCGCACCCTTGGCGGCGGGTTCGGCTTCGATCATGCCGACGTGGTCAAAGTCCCAGGCCACAGAGCCGGAGGTGCCCAGCTGCCCCTTGCGGAACAGCACGCGCATCTCGGGTGCGGTGCGGTTGACGTTGTCGGTCAGGCACTCGACCATCAGCGGCACGCGGTGCGGGGCAAAGCCTTCGTAGATTACGTGCTCGAAGTTGACGGCTTCGCCGGTCAGGCCTGCGCCTTTTTTGATGGCCCGGTCCAGCGTGTCCGTGGGCATGGAGACCTTGCGGGCCTGCTCTACCAGCAGCCGCAGCCGGGCATTGGCGGCCGGGTCGGCCCCGCTGCGCGCGGCGATCATGATGTCTTTGGACAATTTGCCAAATACGCGGCCCCTGGCGTTGGCTGCCAGTTCCTTACCTTTTGCTTTCCACTGCGCGCCCATGGTGCGGTTCCTTCTGTTCTATTGTCTTTGGCCTACCCCCCGGGGGTGGCGAATTGCGGGGCTTGGTTATAACACCGTGCAGAATGGCCAGCCCCACCGCAATCCCCATCCCTTTTCCGGAGACCCCCTTGGCCACTGAAATCGAACGCAAGTTTCTCGTCACCGGCGATGCCTGGCGCCAAGGCCCCGGCACCCTGCTCAGCCAGGGTTACCTGAACCGTGACAAGCAGCGCACTGTGCGCGTGCGCATTGCGGGCGAGTTGGCTTTTTTGACCATCAAGGGCGCGAACCAGGGCGCGACGCGGGCCGAGTTTGAATACCCGATTCCGCTGGCCGATGCAGCACAGCTCATGGCCCTGTGCGACGGGCCCACCGTTGAGAAAATCCGCCGCGTCGTCCTGCACGAGGGTTTCGCCTGGGAGGTGGACGAATTTTTGGGCCAGAACGCCGGGCTGGTGGTGGCCGAGATCGAACTGGCGTCTGAAGACCAGCCGTTTGCCCGGCCCGCCTGGGTGGGCCAGGAGGTAACCGACGATGCCCGCTACTACAACTCCCGCCTGGCCACGCACCCTTATGGCGATTGGCCGCCCGCGCCCGGCCCATGACCTGGCGTGTCGCGATGCGATGCGATGCGATGCGGGTGGGGTTACGCAGGCACCGAATTTTGTAAGACTTTTTGGCCTCTAGCGCTTTATCCATAAGCACAAGCAGCTATCTGTTTTGTAGTATGCCGCACCTGCGGCTGTTAGCATGCAGGCCATGACCCTTTGCCCTCCCCAAGACCCCGCCGCGCCGCTGATCTTCATCATCAACGCCGCCTCGGGCCGCAGCGATGCCGAAACCAAACGGGCGGTGATCGAACAGGCCCTGCAAGCCGCCGGGCGCACCGGTGAGCTGCGCTTTACCCGCCCCGCCGATTTGCCCCGGGTGGCGCGCGAGGCCTCGGCCACCGCCCTGGCCACCCGCTCGGCGGTGGTGGCGGTGGGCGGTGACGGCACCATCAACGCCGTGGCCCAGGCGGCGCACGCGGCGGGCTGCGCCATGGGCGTGGTGCCGCTGGGCACCTTTAACTACTTTGCGCGCACCCATGGCATCTCCACCGAGCCCGCGCAGGCCGCGCAGATGCTGATGCAGGCCGTGCCCACGCCGGTGCAGGTGGGCACGGTGAACGGCCACGTGTTTCTGGTCAACGCCAGCCTGGGCCTGTACCCGGTGCTGCTGGAAGACCGCGAAACCTACAAGGCCCGCTTTGGCCGCAGCCGCTGGGTGGCCCTGGGGGCCGCCTGTTTGACGCTGCTGCGTTTTCACCGCCAGTTGCGCCTGCAGATCGACCAGGGCGGCGTGGTGCGCAACGTGCGTACGCCCACGCTGTTTGTGGGCAATAACCGCCTGCAGCTGGAGCAGGTGGGCGTGAGCCTGAGCGAACACCCGGCGCGGGCCCTGGACGACGGCCAGATCGCCGCCGTGATGCTCAAACCCATGGGCACCCTGGCCATGGTGGGCCTGATGCTGCGCGGCGCCATGGGCACGCTGGGCGAGGCCGACAGCGTAGAGAGTTTTGCTTTTTCGCGCATGGTGGTGCAGCCGCGCCGGCGCAAGATCAAGGTGGCGTTTGACGGCGAGGTCACCCGCATGCGCACCCCGCTGGAGTTTCGCGTGGCCGCGCAGCCCTTGTTCCTGATGAAACCCGCCGGGGGCAGCCGTTCATGACCGTGCTGCTACAGATATCCGACCCGCATTTCGGCACCGAGCAGGCCCCGGTGGTCGAGGCGTTGGTGGCCCTGGCCCGGCAGCAGCGGCCCGACTTGCTGGTGCTGTCAGGCGACATCACCCAGCGTGCCCGCCCGGCCCAGTTTCGTGCGGCGCGCTCGTTCGTGGACCGGCTGGGCGGGCCGCTGCTGGCGATTCCCGGCAACCACGATATTCCGCTGCTGAACCTGTGGGCGCGCTGGAAAACGCCTTACGCGCAGCACTGCGCCGCTTTTGGGGCCGAGCTGGAGCCGGTGTTCCGGTCCGCCGATATGCTGGTTATCGGCGTGAACACCACCCGGGCCTACCGCCATGCCAACGGCGAGGTGTCGCCTGCACAGATCGACCGGGTTGCCAGCCTGCTGGCCGGGGCCACGGCGGCGCAGTTGCGCGTGGTGGTGGTGCACCAGCCGATCGCGGTGGAGCGCCCTGAAGATGTGAAGAACCTGCTGCGCGGCCACGCCGATGCGCAGTGCGTGTGGGCGCGGGCCGGGGCCGACCTGGTGCTGGGCGGGCACATCCACCTGCCGTTTGTGCGGCAGTTGCCGGGCGTGGCGCGGCCTATGTGGGCGGTGCAGGCGGGTACGGCGGTGTCGAGCCGGGTGCGCAAGGGTGCGCCGAACTCGGTAAACCTGCTGCGCTGGCAGGCGGGCACCGGGTGCTGCGAGGTGGAGCAGTGGGATTTCGCTGCCGATGCAGGCGCTTTCGTGTGCGCCAAAGTCATCTCGCTCCAGGTGGAACGGGGGCGGCATGCGGTTTGATGTGCAGGCCTGGGCCCCGTGGGCGGTCGAGATCTATGCGGCTGCGCTGGCGCTGCTGTTGCTGGCTGCCGCGTGCGGCTGGTGGCTGGTGCGGCGCATCCATGTGCCGCGCGACCAAAGCAAGCTGTCGCCCACGCTGTACCTGGGCGTACGGCTGGCGGCGGGCTTTGCGGTGATCGTCAGCGGGGCCTGGGTGTTTGCCGAGCTGGCCGAAAAGCTGGGTACCGATGGCGGCATGGGCCGTGCCGACCAGGCGCTGGCCGACAGCCTGCGCACCCAGCTGCCACCCGGTGTGCTGCAGGTGTTTGCATGGCTGACCCGCCTGGCCGATACCCCCACCGTCACCGGGGTGTGCATCCTGGTAGCCGGGCTATTGGTGTGGCGGGGCCGCCGCTGGCTGGCGCTGGCCTGGGTGCTGGCGGTGGCGGGCAACGGCGTGCTCAACACCACGCTCAAGCAGGTGTTCGAGCGGGTGCGGCCGGTGCACGACGACGGGCTGGTCATGGCCCACGGCTTCAGTTTTCCCAGCGGCCACAGCTCGGGCTCGGTGGTGCTGTACGGCATGCTGGCCTATGTGCTGTGCCGCTTTGTGCCGCCGCGCTGGCATTTGCCGCTGGTGCTGGCGGCGGTGGCGCTGGCGTTTACGGTGGGCGTGAGCAGGGTGTTTTTGCGGGTGCACTTTGCCAGCGACGTGCTGGCGGGTTTTGCGTCGGGCACCGCCTGGCTGGTGGTGTGCATCACCAGCGTCGAGCTGACGCGCTGGATGCGCAGGCCTGCAGAACCTTATAAGAAATAGGCCGTTTGCGCTTATTCCATAGGCGTAAGCAGCTATTTATTCAATAGCAACTGCTCAGAACGTGACCCCGGCCACCAGGATGATGTTGGCGTAGGGCGTGCACTCGCCGGTGCGCACCATGGCGCGGGCCTGGGCGCAGCGCTGTTTGAATTCGGCGTGGCTGACGGTGGTGGGCGCGCTGGTCAGCAGGCCTGCGCACCAGGCGGGCAGTGCCTGCGCGTCGCCCACCAGGGCTTCGGTGGCAATGGTGCTGGACTCCACCTGCAGCTCGCTCAGCACGGCTTGCAACACTGTGCGCAGATCGGGCGTGCCGGGGCACACGGCCAGGTCGATGCGCTGCGGTGCGCCGGGGCCGAACGGGATGGGCAGGCCTGCGTCGCCCAGCACCAGCATGTCGCCATGGCCCATGCTGGCAATGACCTGGGAGAGTTCGGCGTGGAGCAAAGAGGTGCGTTTCATCTATTTTCTTTGGAAGCGGTGGATGCGCGCACGACCAGTTCGGGCTGCAGCAGTATTTGTTTGGCATCGAGCCGCCCGCCCTGGATACGCTCGAGCAGCATATCTACCGCCAGTTGGCCAATGCGCTGTTTGGGCTGGACGATGGTGGTCAGCGGCGGGCTGGTGAAGCGGGCCAGTTCGATGTCGTCAAAACCAATCACCGACAGGTCTTGCGGCACGCGCAGGCCCGCCTCGTGCGCGGCGCTGAGCGCGCCTATGCCCATCAGGTCGTTGCACACAAACACGGCGGTGGGCCGGTGGGCTGATTGCAAAATTTCCTGCATGGCGGTAAAGCCGCCCTGGCTGCTGAAGTCGCTGTGCCAGAGCAGGTCGTCGGCCAGCCCGGCGGCGGCCAGCGCATTGCGCCAGCCCTGGATACGCTGGGCGCTGGGGCTGAGGTCGGCCGGGCCGCCGATGCAGGCGATGCGCTGGTGGCCCAGGGCGACCAGGTGCTCGGTGGCCATCTGGCCGCCTAACAGGTGGGCGGTTTCCACCAGGTCGCAGTGCACATGGGTGACCTCGCGGTCGAGCAGCACGGTGGGCGTGGTCAGGCCCTGCAGCAGATCGTGCAGGTCGCTGGTTTCGCCGGTGGAGATGATGATCAGGCCGTCCACCCGCTTCTCGGCTAGCACCTGCAGGTACACGCTTTGGCGGCGCGGCTCGTCGTCGGTGTTGCACAGAATCAGGGTGTAGCCGCTGGCAAAACAGTGGTCTTCCACGCTGCGCACGATCTCGGCGAAGTAGGGGTTGGAGCAGTTGGGGATCAGCATCCCCAGGGTTTTGGTGGTCTTGCTCTTCAAGCTGCGGGCTACGGCGCTGGGCACGTAGTCGAGGGCGCGGATGGCGGCCTCTACATCCGCCCGCGCCTTGTCGCTGACAAAGCGGGTGCGGTTGACCACGTGCGACACCGTGGAGATCGACACATTCGCATGGCGGGCAACATCTTTGATGGAGGCCATCGTTTTAGCGAGCTAACGCTCTACGTTGCCTTACCGTGTCGATGATCACCGCCACCACGATCACGCAGCCGGTGATGATGCGTTTGCTCGGGTCGCTCACGCCTATCTGGGCCAGGCCAGCCTCCAGCACGGCGATGATGAGCACGCCAAAAAACGTGTTGATGACCGAGCCGCGCCCGCCCATCAGGCTGGTGCCGCCAATCACCACGGCGGCAATCACCTGCAGCTCGATACCGGTGCCCGCGTTGGGGTCGGCGGCTTCCAGACGGGCCGATTGCATCAAGCCCGCAAAGCCCGCCAGCAGGCCGGTGGCGGCAAACACCGCGATGCGGATCGGGCTGGGGTTGATGCCTGCCAGGCGCATGGCTTCCTCGTTGGTGCCAATGCCGACCACGTAGCGGCCAAACACGGTTTTGGTCAGCACCAGCTGGCCCACCACCACCACGGCCACCGCGATAAAAAAGGCCGACGACACACCGCCCACCCAGGGCGCAGCCAGGCCCGATATGGCATCGCCCACGTACTGGGTGCGCGAGTCGGTCACCACATAGGCCCCGCCACGCACCGCCTCCAGCATGCCCAGCGAGACGATGAAGGACGGCAGCCGCCACACCACCGCAATGCTGCCGGTGAGCGCGCCGCACAGCAGCCCCACCAGCAGGCCCAGCGCGGCGGCGGGCAGCACGCCCCATTGCCATAGCAGGATGGCGTTGGCCGTGGCCGCCGCCGACAGCGCCAGCACCGAGCCCACCGACAAATCAATGCCCGCGATGATCAGTACAAAGGTCATGCCCACTGCCATTACCAGCAGGGCCGGGATTTCGTTGGCAATGGCGACAAAGGTTTCGCCGCTGAAGAAGTACTGGCTCAGGCTGCTGAACAGCGCGACCATGCCGACCAGCACGGCGCTTAGGCCCAGGTAGGTGCCGAGCTGGCTGCTGGTGGGGGATTTTTGGGGTGTAGACATAGGGATCAAAGAGAGGTTTAGCCGTGGGTGCCGTTCAGGGCGGCGGTATCGGTAAAGGCAGCGGCCAGCAGGGATTTTTCGGTCCATTCGCCGCGCTCGAACACGGTGACCAGGCGGCCCTGGGCCATCACGCCGATGCGGTCGCACATCTGCATCAGTTCGCGCAGGTCGCTGGAAACCATCAGCAGGGCCTTGCCCGCCTGGGCCATTTTTTCCAGCTCGGCATAGATGTCGGCGCGTGCGCCCACGTCCACGCCGCGGGTGGGTTCGTCCAGCAGCAGCACGTGGCATTCGCGGTGCAGCCAGCGGGCAAACACCACCTTTTGCTGGTTGCCGCCGCTCAGGGTGCCCACCGCCTGCTCGGGGCTGTTGCAGCGGATTGACAGGCGCTGCACCATGTCCTGGGCGATGGTGTTTTCGCGCGCCACGTCCAGCCACCCGGCGCTTGCCACCGCGCCCACGTCGCTCAGCGTGGTGTTGATGCGGATGGGCTGGGCCAGCAGCAGACCCTGGGATTTGCGGTCTTCGGTGACCAGGCCGATGCCAGCGGCGATGGCCTGGATGGGGGAGCGCCAGCCGGGCACGGTACGGCCCTGCACGGTGATCTCGCCGGTGTCGGCACGGTCGGCACCAAACAGCAGGCGCAGCAGCTCGGTGCGGCCACTGCCCACCAGCCCGGCGATGCCAAAGACTTCACCGGCGTGTACTTCCAGGTCCACGCCCTGTACCGCCTTGCCGCGGCCCAGGTTCTTGGCGCTCAGCAATAGCTTGCCGCGTGGGCGGCGGGGGCGGTGCATGTCCTGGTCGACCGCGTGGCCCACCATGAGCTGCACGATGTCGGGCTCGGTCACGCTGTGCATGGGGCAGACCTGCACCAGGCGGCCATCGCGCAGCACGGCCAGGGTGTCGGCAATTTGTACCAGCTCTTCCAGCCGGTGCGATACGTAAATGATGGCCACGCCCTGGGCCTTGAGCAGCGCGATCTGGTCGAACAGGTGCCGCGTCTCGCGCGGGGTGAGCATGGCGGTGGGCTCGTCCAGGATCAGCACGCGGGTGTTGTCCTGCAGGTTGCGGGCAATTTCCACCATCTGTTGCTGGCCGATGCCCAGCTGCGACACGGGGGTGCGCGGGTCGATGTCCTGGATGCCCATCTTGGCCAGTTGCTGGGCAGCGCGGGCGTTCAGCTGCGCGTGGTCGATCCAGTGGGCGCGCCAGCGGCCCCGGTGGGGAATGGCACCGAGCAGCAGGTTTTCGGCCACGGTGAGCGTGGGCACCAGGCTCAGCTCCTGCATCACCATGCGCACGCCCAGGGCCTCGGCTTCGCGGCGGGCCGCCGGGGCAAAGGGCTGGTCGCCCAGCTGCATGCTGCCCAGGCTGGCGCGCTCCAGGCCGGAGATGATCTTGGACAGCGTGCTTTTGCCCGCGCCGTTTTCGCCCGTCAGCGCCAACACTTCGCCAGGGCGCAGCGACAGGGACACGCCGTGCAGCACGGTGTTGCTGGCGTAGGTTTTGCTGACCGACTGGATGCTGAGGACGGGGGAGGGGGTCATGGGATTCGAAAATGGGGGTGGCGCAGACAGGTGCCTGCGCCACGGGGAGGCCGAGCTTACTTGGTGTCTTTGGTGACTAAAACGACGTCCGTTTGAATCGCTGCGGGCATTTCGGCTTGTTTCTTTTTCTCGGCCAGCGCTTTGAGCGCGATCTCGATGCCGAACACGGCCTGCTTGGCACCGAACTGGTCGGCGGTGGCCAGCATGCGACCGTCTTTCAGCATGGGTTTCACGGCGGTGATGTTGTCGTAGCCGACGACCTGCACCTGGCCGGTCTTGCCTGCGGCCTTGACGGCGGCTACCGCACCCAGGGCCATGTTGTCGTTACCGGCCAGCAGGGCCTTCAGGTCGGGGTGTTCGCGCAGCATGCCCGAGCCCACGGTGTTGCCCTTGTCGATTTCCCAGTTGCCCGACTGCACGCTGACCACGGTGGCACCGGCGGCTTTCATCGCGTCCTGGTAGCCCAGGGTGCGCTGCTGCGCATTGAAGGTGGTGGACACGCCTTCGATGATGCCGACCTTGTCGCCCGCCTTCAGGCTTTTGGCCAGGAAGTCACCGACCAGCTTGGCACCGGCGCGGTTGTCGGGGCCGGCAAACGGGATCTGGATGGCCTTTTCTTTTTGCGCATCGGCATCGAGCTGGTTGTCGATATTGACCACCAGAATGCCCTTGTCGATGGCGGTCTTGAGCACCGGCACCAGGGCCTTGGAGTCGGCCGGGGCGATGACGATGGCGTCCGCCTTCTGGGCAATCATCTGCTCGACCATGCGGATCTGGGCCGCCGTGTCGGTTTCGTTCTTGATGCCGTTGGACACCAGGGTGTATTTGGCGGCATTGGCCTTGTTGTGGGCCTTGGCACCGTCTTCCATGGTGCGGAAGAACTCGTTGGCCAGCGACTTCATCACCAGGGCCACCTTGGGCTTGTCGGCGGCGAAGGCGGGTGCACCCGTCAGTGCTGCAAGCAGGCTGAGGGCGAGGGTGGTTTGGGCGGTACGGCGGGTCAGTTTCATGCGGCTGTCTCCATATCAATGAGGGGCTAAGAAAAACACACAAAAGCAATTCCACGGTCCTATGGCAATACGCCGGGGCCAGGGTGGAGCTCTTTTGTAGGCCGAATAATAGTGGGGAAAACGTTTGCGCAATCGTTTTCCTTGTAATGATAAACCCGTATTGGTGCGGCAAGATTCATCTTGGTGCGAGCTGCCGGGTGGGGCTCTGCGTATGCAGGGTATGCCCGCAAACCTGTGGTTCAAGCGCTTGTTTTGCTTGCCATTTGCTATGAAATAAATAACATCTTTCGCAGGCGGTGCATGCGCAAGATGTTGCTTTGTGTCTTGAGTGCTCCTAAGCGTGGCGGCGGCGGGTATCGGCCGCATTGATGCGATGGATGAGAGTACAGAAAAAAAGATGGCCGCTGCCAGCAGCCTGAAGAGCCAGGCTGCGTCGCTGGTGCAGTCGGTAACGGTGTTCAAGCTGGGCCATGGCGGCACTGCGGCCACTGCGCAGATGGCATTAGCCCGTTAGTTGCTTCCAATAAAAATAGCTGCCAGCGCAGGTAATGCCTGCACTGGCAGCTATTTATTTGGTAGCGGTTGGTTTAGTTGCGCACGGCAGCCATCGCGGCGGCAAAGCCTACGAATACACCGCCGGTGGCGCGGTTGAACATTTTCAGCACGCTGGCGCGTCGCAGAAAGTTGGCCAGCGTCTTGCCGCTGCCGGCATACACCATGTACCAGCCGGCCTCAATCACCGCAAAGGTCAGCAGCAGCACAGTGAACTGCGGCAGCTGCGGAGCGCCGGCGTCCAGGAACTGCGGCAAAAAGGCCACGGCAAACAGAATCGCCTTGGGATTGCTGCCCGCTACCAGCACACCCTGGCGGAACAGGCTGGCGTTGCTGGGCACGGCGTGGGTTTTGGCCACGCTGCCATCTGCTTCCTGGGCCACCGGCGCGCGCCAGCACTGTATGCCCAGATAGGCTAGGTAGGCGGCGCCTAGCCAGCGCAAGGTGTTGAAGACGGTCGGGAAGCTTTGCAGCAACGCGCCCAGTCCGGCGACCGAAATGCCCATCATCAGAACCATCACCACCATGCAGCCGGCCATGGTGGCCAGCGCGGCCTGGAAGCCGAAGCGGGCGCTAGAACTCATCACCAGCAGCATGTTCGGCCCTGGCGTAGCCGACACGAGAAAGGTCATCATCAAAAACAGCCACCAGGTATGCAGGCTCATGGGGGTACTCCAGTAGGATCATGAACCGGCATTTTAGAAGCCAGTACCACCTGGTTGCGGCCCCGCGCCTTGGCCTGGTACAGCGCCAGGTCGGCCTGCTGCACCAGCAGCTCGGCGGTTTCGCCCACGGCGGGTACGTGCACGGCCACGCCGAGGCTGGCGGTGACGGTGCCCCAGGGCGATTGCGCATGCGGCAGGGCCAGGGCGGCCAGGGCCTGGCGGGCGGTTTCGGCGATGCGCCGGGCATCGGCGGTATCGCGCACCGGGGCCAGCAGCACAAATTCTTCGCCGCCGTAGCGGGCCACCAGATCGCTGCTGCGGTGTAGCTGCGCGGCCAGCATCTGGGCAATGTGGCGCAGGCAGTCGTCGCCCGCCAGGTGGCCGTAGTGGTCGTTGTAGGCTTTGAAAAAGTCCACGTCCAGCATCACCAGCGCCAGGGGCTGGCCGCTGCGGGCGGCCCGGCTCCATTCGCTGGCCAGCGCTTCGTCGAAGCGGCGGCGGTTGGCAATGCCGGTCAGGCCGTCGGTGGCGCTCAGGGCGGCCAGTTGGGCGTTGGAGGCTTCCAGCGCCTGGGTGCGTTCGCGCACTTTGTCCTCCAGCTGGCGTTCGTGGGTTTTCAGCTCGGCCATCAAGATGGCGCAGCCAATGCCCACGGTGCACAGCGTGAAGATGAATTCTTGCGCCCGCACGATTTCCAGGTGCACATCGACCGCGCCAAAAGGCTGCTGGCCGGTGGTCAGGACCCAGGCGGTGGCCAGCGAGATAAGCGCCACGGCCAGCGCCGTCCAGCGCACGCCAAAGCGCACCGCCAGGTACAGCACCAGCGGCAGCAGCAGGTCGGGCGTAACCGACACGCCGCCGACTTCGCCCCCTTTGGCGGTGAACACCAGCCCGGCCAGTGCCAGGCCCAGCAGTACCACGACGGCGTCGAGCAGGGTGGTGCGGGTGGGCGGCGACTGCAGCGGCCCCGACACGCTGAGCAGCAGTGGCGTGTAGATCAACAGCCCCAGCGCATCGCCAAACCACCACAGCCGCACCAGGGTGGGGTACGGCGTGGTGGTGGTGCCCAACTGCTGCAGCACGACCGACGCCACCAGCGCCGCCAGCAGCGCAGCGGTGATGGGCCCGGCCGCGATGAAGATGCCGAAATCCCGAAACCGCTGCAGGCCCCGCGATACCTGCATGCGGCGCATCAACCCGTAGGCCAGCAGCACCTCGGCTAGGTTGACCAGGCTCAGCAGGACCGCAGTCCCCAGCGCAAAGGCCGACGTGGTGGCCCATACGTCCGAGCTGAAGGTCAGCGCCGCCATGGCCCAGGCGCGCTGGCCCTGGTAGCGCAGCAGGGCGGCCAGCAGCACCGCATTAGGCAGCCAGACCACGGCCTCGTTCTCGGGGGTGACGGCGCAGAAAAAGGTGAGCTTGACGCTGGCGAAATGCAGCAGGGGCAGCAGCAGGTAGATCCACCCGGGCGGGCGGTCGGCGCCGGTGGACGGCGGTGGGGAGGGCATGGCAGCGTGCACCCGCCTATCGTATAAGAATCCAGTTACATTTTTAAACTCTTATTTCAAGCATCTTTTAGGCACTTGGCGCTTATTCTTTAAGCGTGAGCAGCTATGTTTTTTGTAGTGTGGGTGCGCGGGGCTGCCAGATGTGCCGCAGCGCAGGCACCAGCGCCAGGTACACCGCGCCAAACAGCACAAAGGCCAGGGCCAGCACCTGGTTTTCAAACCGGGTGTGCAGCAGCACAAACAGGCCCACGCCCACCATGCGGCCCAGGCCCAGCGGGATTTCGCGCACCACGATGTAGTCCAGCTTGTGCTGTTCGTAGCCGGGGGCGGACTCGATGGCGGCGTAGCTCCAGGCCATTTCGCAGGTGGTGATGGTGTTCATGCCGATGGCGCTGGCGATGCCGTAGACCACCAGCATGGCCGGCTCTTGCACCAGCGCCAGCCCGATGGACGCGGTGCACAGCAGCAGCGCGCCCAGGGTGTAGGTGCGCAGCCGGTGCCGCGCCTGGCTGCGCGCGGCCAGCACCACGCTGGACACCAGGCCCACCAGCGCCACCATGGCGCTGTAGGCCCCAAAGGCAAACTCGTCTTGCAGGATGGCGTAGGCCATGATGGTGACCAGAAAGCTGGTGTAGGTGCCCTGCACCGTGGCCATGGCAGTACTCACCCAGAACATGCCGCGCCAGGTGCGTTGCTTGTTGCGCCAGGCGCCCAGCAGGTTGGAGGTGCGGCCCACCGGCTGGCCGCTGATGCGGGTGGACCACCAGGCCGCTGCGGCAAAGGTCAGCAGCGACAGGCCAAACACCACGCTGTAGCCCGGCGGGCCCGCAATGTGCCGGATCAGCCAGCCCGCCAGCAGTGGGGCCACGATGGCGGCGCCGCTGGTCATGTAGTTGGCGGCGTAGAGAAAGCGGTCGCGCTGCGCGTCCTGGGCATTCTCCAGAAACTGCATGTGCTGGCCGATGACAAAAAAGCTCACCGCCAGGCCCAGCAGGCCGCCAATCCACCCCACGTGGCGGGCGCAATCTTCCTGCAGCCACAAAATCACCGCGTAGGCCATCATGAATAGCACCAGCCCCACCCGCGAGCTGGCCATGGGCGAGGTGCGCCGCGCATGCAGGCTGCACAGCGGAAAGCTCAGCAAAATCGCCGCCGACTGGCTCAGGCTGTAGTGGGCCTGGGTGATCAGCGAGCGGTCGATGTTCCAGATGTAGAGGTTGACGAAGATGTTGGACAGGCCGACGGCAAAGGCCTGCAGCAGCATCAGCACCAGGAAACGGCGGGCGTTAAGGGTCATCTGACCGAAGCTTGTCCTCCGAAGAGCCGGGGCTCTTACAGCCGCTTGCCGTCTTCGCCAAAAAGCGAGATGCGCCGCACATCGCAGCGCACGCCCAGGGTGTGGCCGCGCTGGTGCGGGGTGTGGCTGTCGGCGATGCACGACATGGCGGTGCCGCCCAGGTCCAGCCACAGCACCACCATCGCACCCATGGGTTCGGCCAGGGTCACGGTGGCTTTGCCCAGGGCGGGCTCGTCTTGGGGCACCAGGTCCACATGCTCGGGGCGCACGCCCAGCACCGCCTTTTGGCCCATGTGCGGCGGCGTGGCGAAGGGGTAGGCGGCCACATCGACCGTGAGGCCCGGGGCGCGCCACACCAGCTGGCCGTTGTCGGAGGCAATCACGCCTTCGAAGAAGTTCATGGTGGGCGAGCCCAGAAAGCCCGCCACAAAACGGTTGATGGGCCGGTCGTAGACCTCGGCGGGCGTGCCGATCTGCTGGATCTTGCCGTCCAGCATCACCGCGATGCGGCTGGCCAGGGTCATGGCCTCGGTCTGGTCGTGGGTCACGTAAATCATCGTCTTGCCGATGTCCACGTGCAGCTGCTTGAGTTCGCGGCGCAGCTCGTTGCGCAGCTTGGCGTCCAGATTCGACAGCGGTTCGTCAAACAGATACACCCCGGCATCGCGCACCAGCGCCCGGCCAATCGCCACCCGCTGGCGCTGCCCGCCTGAGAGCTGCGAGGGCTTGCGTTGCAGCAGCGGCCCCAGGTGCAGCATGGAGGAAGCGCGCTCTACACGGCGGGCGATTTCATCGGCCGGGATGCCGGTGATGCGCGGTCCGAAGGACATGTTGCGCTCCACCGTCATGGTGGGGTAGAGGGCGTAGCTTTGGAACACCATGCCAATCGACCGGTCCTTGGGGTCGGCCCAGGTCACGTCATTGCCGCCGATTTCGATCACGCCGTCATGCACGTCGATCAGTCCGGCTATTGTGTGCAGCAGGGTGGACTTGCCGCAGCCCGAGGGGCCCAGCAGCACCAGGACTTCGCCATCGACGACCTCCAGGTTCATGTTTTGCAGGATGTCCACATTGCCCAGGCGGATGTGGAGTTGTTGGATGGAAACGCTAGACATAATTTTTCTTTCAACCTTTTACTGCGCCAGCGGCGATGCCGCGTACGAACCAACGGCCGGAGATGAGATAAATGAACAGGGGCACCGACGAGGTGAGGATGGTGGCCGCCATGTTGACGTTGTACAGACGCTCGCCGGTGGTGGTGTTGATGATGTTGTTGAGCTGCACCGTCATGGGCAGGTTCTCACGTCCGGCAAACACCAGGCCCAGCAAAAAGTCGTTCCAGATGCCGGTGACCTGCATGATCACGGCCACGATCAGGATGGGCGTGGACATGGGCAGCATCAGCTGGAAAAAGATGCGCCAGAAACCCCCGCCGTCGATGCGGGCGGCTTTCACCAGCTCTTCGGGCAGGCTTGCGTAGTAGTTGCGGAACAGCAGCGTCATCACCGGCATGCCGAAGATGGTGTGCACCAGCACGATGGCAGGCAGGGTGCTGAACAGGCCCATCATCGACAGCCCACGCACCAGCGGGTACATGTGCACCTGGTAGGGAATGAACGCGCCCAGCAGCAAGATGGCAAAAAACACCCCGGCCCAGGGCCTGCGCCAGTAGGCCAGCGCGTAGCCGTTGAGGGCACCGATGAAGATCGACAGCAGTGCGCTGGGGATGACGATCTTCAACGAGTTCCAGAAGCCCACCTGGATGCCGGTGCACTCCAGCCCGGTGCAGGCGCTGGACCAGGCGATGCCCCAGGCCTCCAGCGTGGGCTTGCTGGGCAGGGCGAAGATCTGGCCCAGGCGGATTTCTTCCATGGGCTTGAGCGAGGTCACCACCATCACATACAGCGGCAGCAGAAAAAACACCGCGCTCATCAGCAAGAAGGCGTAGATGCCGATGCGGGCCTGGGTGAACCAGGATTTGGCGGGGCGCTGGTTGCGCACCTTGACAGGTGAAGTAGTCGTGCTCATGGTCAGTGGCCCTTGTTATTGTTTTTTTCCATGCGGTTCTTGGCGTACAGCCAGGGCAGCAGCAGGGCCAGCACGGTGAGCAGCAGCACCACAGATGCGGCAGAGGCCAGGCCGATGTTGGCGCGGTTAAACAGGTAGTCCATGATGAACTTGGCGGGTACCTCGCTGGCAATGCCGGGGCCGCCGCCGGTCATGGAGACCACCACGTCGAACACCTTGATCACCCCCAGCGACAGCAGCACGGTGGCGGTGGCAATGCTGGGCGCAATCATGGGCACCACGATGCTCATGTAAACGCGCCAGACCGGGATGCCGTCGATGCGCGCGGCCTTCCAGATCTCTTCGTCCACGCCGCGCAGGCCTGCCAGCAGCAGTGCCATCACCAGCCCGGCAGACTGCCAGATGGCGGCCAGGGCGATGGCGTACATCACCTTGTCCTGGCTGATGATCCAGTCGAATTCAAAGTTGGGAAAACCGAGTTGGCGTACCGCCTCCTGCAGGCCCAGGCCGGGGTTGAGCATCCATTGCCAGACCAGGCCGGTGGCCACAAAGCTCATGGCGTAGGGGTAGAGAAAGATGGTGCGCAAAATGCCTTCGCCGCGCACCTTCTGGTCGATAAACACGGCCAGAAAAAAACCCAGTACCAGGCACGACACCACAAAAATCACGCCAAACAGCGCCATGTTGTGCAGTGACAGCCACCAGCGGTCGGTGGTGAACAGGCGCTCGTACTGGGCCAGGCCGACAAAGTTGGTGTTGGGGAAGGTTTTGGAGCTGGTCATCGACACCACGATGGACCAGAGCACGGTGCCCAGGTAACACAGCAGTACGGTCACCGCCATAGGCATCAGTGCGAAGTTGACCGCCCAGTTCTGGCGCTTGCCGCGCCGGGGCGGGGGGGTGGAGAGTGTGGCCATCTAAGGTGTCCTTTGTGCGGTACGGAATACGGGACGGGGATGCGGTACAGAAGAGGGCTGACGTGCGCTTGCACGTCGGCACCGAGGGGCTGGCCGCTCTATGCCAGCCCGCACCTGGGTCAGCTCTTGATCGCGACCTGCAAGGCCTTGACCACGTCGTCCACCGACTGGTTGTTGTTCCAGTATTTGGAGATGGTGTCTTGCACCGCACCGGCTACATCGGGTGGCAACAGCATGTCGGGGTTGGCCAGGTGGCGGCTCTTGTCCTTCATGATGGCCAGACCTGTTTGGGCGCACTGGTCCATTTGCGAGACGTCCACGTCGGTGCGGATCGGGATGGAGCCCTTTTTGTTGTTGAACGCAACCTGGGTACCGATCGAGGTCATCGAGGTGGCCAGCATCTGCTGGGCCTTGATGGCGTTGGCATCTTTGGTACGCGGGAACACAAACACGTCACCGGCGATGATGTAAGGCGACTTGGGGCCAAAGCCGGGGAAGCAGCCGTAGTCTTTGCCTGCGACCTGCTTGGCGTTGTTGAACTCGCCCTTGGCCCAGTCACCCATGATCTGCACGCCGGCCTTGCCGGTGATCAGCATCGAAGTGGCATCGTTCCAGTTGCGGCCTGGCGAGCCCGCATCGGTGTAGCTTTTGAGGCGTTTGAAGTCGGTCAGCACCTTGCGGAAGGCGGGCGTGTTGATGGTGGCGGCGTCGCGGTCCTTGAAGAACTTCAGGTACAGCTCGGGCCCACCGGCCTGGGCCAGCCAGCCCGAGAAGGTGATGTTTTCCTGCCAACCCTGGCCACCCAGCGCCAGTGGCACCAGGCCTGCGGCCTTGAGCTTGTCGAGCGCAGCAAACAACTCGTCGGGAGATTTGGGTTCGCTGGTGATGCCGGCCTTGGCAAATGCGGGCTTGGAGTACCAGAACCAGCTGGGCATGTGGATATTGACTGGCGCGGCGTAGTAGTGGCCGTTGACCCGGATGGCGTTGACGATGGGCGCGGGCAGCATGGTGTCCCACTTTTCCTTGGCGGCCACGGCGTCGATGTCGTTGAGCATGCCCTCTTTGATGATGTCCAGGTACTGCTGCGAGGTGTTGAACATGGCAGCGGTGGGTGGGTTGCCGCCAACGATGCGGTTGATGGCGGCTGCACGGGCAGCCTCACCACCGGCCACTGCGGTATCGACCCACTGGCCTCCGGACTTGTTGAACGCGGCGGCCAGCTCCTGCACGGCAGCCGATTCGCCCCCCGAAGTCCACCAGTGCATGACCTCTCCTTTGGTCTGCGCGTGTGCGCTGGTGGTGGCCATGAGGCCCACAGCGGCCAGCGATGCAATGGCCAGGGCCACCGAGGTACGAACTTGTGTTTGCATGTTGTCTCCAGTTTTCTTAGAAAAAGGGCTGACTGCCCAGGGGGTAAAAAGGGCAGAGCCGATGCGATGGCACCGGCCCTGCCAGGGAAAACAAATTAGCCCAACGCAGGCCGGGGGCGCTCCTTGCGCTGCTGCAAAAAGGCCTGCACCGCCAGCGAGCTGTGCTTGGGGGTACGCACCTGGGTGGTGTAGTCCACATGGGTGATGCCGAAGCGGCGCTCGTAGCCGTAAGCCCATTCAAAGTTGTCCATCAACGACCAGATGAAGTAGCCGCGCACGTCCACCCCGGACTTGATGGCGGTGTCCACGGCCATCAGGTGGCGCTCCAGGAAGCGGATGCGCTGGGGGTCGGCCACGCCGCCGTCGGTGCCTACGCTGTCGTCACTGGCCATGCCGTTTTCAGTGATGTAGACCGGGGGCATGTCCGGATAGCGGGCGTCGAAGTCCACCAGCAGATCGGTCAGGCCCTGGGGGTACACCTCCCAGCCCATTTGCGTGCGTTCCACCTTGTCGGAGTGGGGGGCTTCCTGGAAACCGCCCTTGCCGTCGGACTCGACCTCGGCGCGGAAGTAGTAGTTGATGCCCAGGAAGTCCATCTTGGTGGAGATGATCTCCATGTCGCCCGCCAGCACCAGCGGCTCGCAGCCCGGCCACAGGCGGAACAGGTCTTGCGGGTAGGTGCCCAGCATCAGCGGGTCGAACACCCAGTGGTTTTGCTGCACGTAGGCCAGGTAAGAAGCGTCCTGGTCGGCGGCGCTGTCGGTGCGCGGGCCAAACACACCGGTGTTGCAGACGATGCCGCGCATGGCCTGGGGGTCGTTGGCCTGGATCTTGGCCAGCGCCAGGCCGTGGCCCAGCAGCAGGTGGTGCAGGGCCTGGGTGGTCTGGCGCAGGTCGGTTACGCCGGGTGCGTGGCGGCCAATGCCGTAGCCCAGGAAGGCCGAGCACCAGGGCTCGTTCAGCGTAGCCCAGGCGGTGACTTTGCCCGCCAGTTCGCGGCTCATCAGGTCGGCGTATTCGGCAAAGGCGTAGGCGGTTTCGCGGTTGGCCCAGCCGCCCTTGTCTTGCCAGTGCTGGGGCAGATCCCAGTGGTACAGCGTGACGTAGGTTTGAATGCCTTTGGCCTTGAGCGCGTCCAGCAGGTTCTTGTAGAAGCTGATGCCCTTGGCATTGGGGTTGCCCTTTTCGTCCATCACCCGTGGCCAGGCGATCGACAGGCGGTAGGCATCCACGCCCAGACCGGCAATCATGTCCACGTCGGCCTGCCAGCGGTGGTAGTGGTCGCAGGCCACGTCGCCGGTGTCGCCGTGCAGCACGCGGCCGGGTTCGTCGCAGTAGGTGTCCCAGATGGACTGCAGGCGGCCATCCTCGTCGGCAGCGCCTTCGATCTGGTAGGAAGCAGTGGCCACCCCCATCAGAAATTCGGGCTGGGCAATGGCCGAGGTGGCTGGAATGTTCAGGGCTGGGACAGCTGGCATGGTGCTCCAAAAAAGAGGCAGAGTGGGTAAGTGCCGCGATGTTATGGACGATGGATCGCCTAGTCTGTAGGGAAAGTTTGATACCCGTACTATGGGTATCCCTGAGTGCCAGTTCCGGCCCCCAGGCTTGCGGCACACTTGGTAACTAATTAGTTCCGATATGCACCACCAACCCCCCCAATTGAGCGACCGCCCGGACCCCGACGACCTGCCCGGCGTCTCCGCCATGCCCAAGCAAAAGCTGCAGATGACCGACCGCCTGGGGGCCGATGGCCTGCCCGGCGTGCCCGGCTACAGCGAGCAAAAGCAGAAGAACGACCCCCGCTTCGGCCAGGGCGCGGTGTGGCGCTGGCTGAGCGAGGCCGACCTGCTGGACCAGCGCGGCGAGGCCCAGGCCGAGTCGGTGCTGGTGTCCAACAGCCACCGCGTGTGGCAGCTACTGCGCGAGATGCCGGTGGGCCTGGTGCTGTACGACGCCGACTTCAATGTGGTCTACCAAAACCGCGCCAGCGAGCTGATGACCGGTTTTGGTGCCGACGAGGCCGTGGGCCGCTCGCCCATCGGCCTGTGGATCCTGCCCGACCAGGTGGCCAACCTGCAAAACACCCTGCGCCGCATGCGCACCGAGCGCATCTCGCTGCACGGGCGCGGTGTGCAACTGCGCCGCGACGGCCATGTGGCCTGGGTGCAGTGGTACACCACGCCGCTATTTGAGGGCGACACCTTCATTGGCTACCTGGGCACCCACACCGACATCAGCGAAGAGCTGCGTGCCCACACCGCCGTGCGCGCCGCCAAGCAGCAGGTCGATCTGCTGGTGGACGCGGCGGTAGATATCGCCATGCTGCAGCTCTCGCCGCTGGGCCGGGCGCAAAGCTGGAACCGCAACGTGCAGGCCCTGTTTGGCCTGCCCGCCCTGGACGTCCTGGGCCAGGACATGGCCCAGGTGCTGGCCCTGCCGGAGCAATGGCCTGCGCTGCTGGCAGGGGCCGCAGGCGGCGAGCGCATGGAGTTTGAGGGCTGGCTGCCGCGCCAGCCCGGTGGCCGCTTCTGGGGCAACCTGCTGCTGTACCCCAAAGCCGACGAAAACAACGCCGTGGTGGCCGTGGTGCTGGTGGCCCGCGACCTGAGCGACCGCCGCCTGGCCGAACAAAAAATCCGCGACAGCGAAGCCCTGCTATCGGCCATCGTCTCCACCACCAGCGATGCCATCCTGGGCCTGGACGCGCAGGCCTGCGTGGTCTTCAGCAATCCCGCAGCGCAGCGCATTTTTGGCCGCCACGCCGCGCAACTGTTGGGCATGCCGCTGGCCGATGTGATGCCCGATGTGGAGCTGCCCAGCCTGATCGGCGCGGTGCGTACCCTGTCGGCCCGGCACCCCGATGGGGCCACGCTGCACCTGGAGGCATCGGCCAGCGAAACCCGCGTCAACGGCGAGGTGCTGTTCACCCTGACTGCCCGTGACGTGACCGAGCGGGTCGAATCCGAGCAGGCCCTGCTGCACTACCGCCAGCAGCTCTCGGCCCTGTCGCGCCAACTCATGGAGGCTGAGCAGCAAACCAACCAGCGCCTGGCCCAGCTGCTGCACGACCAGTTGGGCCAGACGCTGACCACCCTGCGCATTTCGGTCGATGCCCTGCGCGCCCAGCTGCCGCCCCCCGCCACGCCCGCCATCGACAAAAGCTGGGCGCGCGTCTCCAGCATGATCGACCGCGGCATGCGCGAAGTGCGACAGGTGCTGGTGGAACTGCGCCCGCCGCTGCTGCAAGAGCAGGGCCTGGGCGTGGCGCTGGACAACGAAATCCAGGCAGAGGCCGCCAACCACAGCGGTGTGTCCCTGCGCCTGCACATTCCCCCCGCCATGGCCGACCGCCGTTGGAACCCCGAGGTCGAATACGCCGTCTTCATGGTGGCCCGCGAAGCCATCGGCAACGCCCTGTGCCACGCCCGCTGCCTCAGCCTCACCGTGGGCATCGAACCCCTGGGTACGCTGGGCCTGCGCCTGCTGGTGCAAGACGACGGCATCGGCCTGGGTCCCATTGGCCAGGCGGTGAAGCCCGGCCACCTGGGCCTGGTGGGCATGCGCGAACGCGCCCAGGCCATCGGTGCCCATCTGAGTGCCCGCAGCGCCGACAACGCGTGTGGCACCGTCATCGAACTGAGCTATTCCCCATGACAGACAGCGTTTATCTGGTCGACGACCACGCCATCCTGCGCGAGGGCCTGCGGGCGCTGCTGGAGCCGTCGGGCTTTAACGTGGTGGGCGAAAGCGGCGACCTGCCCACCGCCTTGCACGACATCGTGCGCGCCCCGCCCGACTGCGTGCTGCTCGATCTGTCGCTGGGCGAGCGTTCGGGCCACGAGCTGTTGGCCGAGCTGCAGCGCCGCAAAATCCCCAGCCGCGTGGTGGTGCTGAGCATGATGGCCCAGCCCCGCCAGGTGATGGATGCCGTGCGTATGGGCGCCATGGGCTATGTGCTCAAAGGCGCATCGGGCGCCGAGGTCATCAACGCCCTGCGCCAGGCCTGCTGCGGCCAGCACTACTGGAGCGCCGCCATCGAACGCGTCGCCCAGGAAGCCCTGCTACCCGCCGACCCCGGTGCGGTGCCCGAGCCCTTGCACACCCTGTCGCAGCGCGAGCGCCAGGTGCTTAATCTGGTGGTGCGCGGCCAGCCCAGCAGCAGCATCGCCCACACCCTGAACCTGTCCGCCAAAACCGTGGAAACCTACCGCTCGCGGGTGATGGCCAAGCTGGGCGTGAGCGATATCACCGGGCTGGTGCGGCTGGCGGTGAAAGAGGGCTTGCTGGACGGGGAGTGAATTGGAGGTTTTTGGACCGTTTTTCAGGGCTCCAATCGGCAGCCCGTGCTTATAGACTGGGCGGTAGGTGCTCCTGTTTTTTACTACCAAAACAGAAGCAATCGGTACGGCTGTACGGGCGGTAGCCAGAGCGGTCGGATCATCCGCGCGCTCCAAAAGCGGGATGCCGCCCTGGCCGTGCATCGCGCGCGTGCTCCGACCCCTTGGGCGGGTGGGGTGTTAGCTAGCCCTTGCCCACCTCACCCGCCAAACTCAGCGAAGAAACTGCCCGGCAGCTTCGGGTTGAAACAGCAGAGCCTTGAACAGCGCATGGGTTTGGGTGCCGTCTGCGCCGTGCCAAACAGGATGGTCTCCGACTTTGCACCCCAACAATGCAAGTCCGATGGGTGAGAGCACCGATATGCGACCCTCTCGGGTGTCCGCTTCGTCTGGATAGTTGAGCGCGACTTCGAAGTCTCGACCTGAACTCGTATCCGTCAGCAAAACCTGCGACCGCATGGTTGCCACAGTACAGGGAACATCTGCCGACGCAACGATTTCTGCAGCGTCAAGCAGCTCTGCCAGCTCGGAGGCATCGTGATTGCGGGAAATCATCCCAAGAAGCCGGGCGTGGTCGAGCTCAGTAAGCGTGCGTTCAAAAAATGCGTTTTTCATTTGACACTCCAACGGTATATCGCCTGGGTCAATGCAGCCAAGGCGAAGATCTGCTCGGGGTGTGCCCGGCGACCGTGGGTGAGCAATAGAGATAGGGAGAGGTGGCGCGCCGGGCTTAAGAAAGTGCGGCGAGATTTCGCACCGCCGCTTCTTGGCCCGATCGCTCGCCCGTGCAGCCACCATGGCAGTACAGTACGTCGAGAGCAGCAGCGGATTCGTGGCGGAGCATGCAAAGAGTGTAAGTCATCGGTGTTGTGATACACGATTTCTTGGCGCAGATGCTGCATCTGATCGGAGCCAACGGCGCGGTGGAGTTGGTGGGCATGAATGTCCAAAGGCGGGCGCTGGTGTCCAGGCTAGACCTGGGTATCGAATAGGGCAGGGCGGTAGAATATACGAAACATAGCCGTTTCATATATTGGAGTCAGCTTGGGCCTCGTCAAAATTTCAGAACCGATGCACGACAACGTGCGTATCGCCAGCGGTGCCTTGAACCGCTCCATCAACGCGCAGGCCGAGCACTGGTTGCGTATCGGCATGATGTGTGAGCTGCACCCGGAGCTCAAGTACGGGGAGCTGTGCCGCCTGTTGATCCAGGATGAAATCCAGGCCGAGGCGCAAGTGCTGGCACTGCCGAAAAAGCTGCGGGCATGAGCGGCATGAATCACGAAAACGTCACTATCCGCACACCCGATGAAGTCGCGTTGGCCCGCCGCGCCGGGCACCTGGCGGCCGATGTGCTGCACATGATCACCCCGCACGTGGTGGCAGGCATCAGCACCGAAGCGCTGGACCAGATTTGCCACGACTACATCGTGGATGTGCTGGATGCGGTGCCGGCCAACATCGGCTACCACGGCTACCCCAAGACGGTGTGCACCTCGGTCAACCACGTGATCTGCCACGGCATTCCGTCGGCCAAGGTGCTCAAGCGCGGCGACATCATCAACATCGACGTGGCCATCATCAAAGACGGCTGGTTTGGCGACTGCAGCCGCATGTACTTTGTGGGTGAACCCAGCCCGCTGGCCAAGCGTCTGGTCGAGACTACCTACGAGGCCATGCGCGCGGGCATTTTGCAGGTGAAGCCGGGCGCGACCCTGGGCGACGTGGGCCACGCGATCCAGGCCGTGGCGCACCGCGAGCGTTTCAGCGTGGTGCGCGAGTACTGCGGCCACGGCATCGGGCAGATCTACCACGACACTCCCCAAGTGCTGCACTACGGTCGGCGCGGCGAGGGCCTGCGGCTGGAGACGGGCATGATTTTCACCATCGAGCCGATGATCAACGCGGGCAAGCGCGACACCAAAGAGCTGCCCGATGGCTGGACCGTGGTCACCAAAGACCATTCACTTTCGGCCCAGTGGGAGCACATGGTGGCCGTCACCGACACCGGCTTCGAGGTGCTGACACCCTGGCCAGAGGGCGTGGGGGCGTATAGCGCGATTTGAGGGAACGGCGTGCGGGGTCGGTTGTCGTCCCCGCATGCACCCCACACATCCCAAATACCAGCGCTGCATGGTGTTCGCCGGCGGCGGCTTCCGATTAGGCATTTATCTGGGCATGTATGCCGCCGCGCGCGATGCGGGCCGGGCCCCCGACGTGCTGCTGGCCACCTGCGGCGGGGCGATTGCGGCGGCGCTGGTGCAGGTGCTACCCGACGACGCACAGCGCAAAGCCTGGCTCAGCTCGCCGCAGATGTACCAGTTTTGGGGCAGCCTGCAGCCCGCGCGGCAGGCGCGCATCACCCGGGCGCTGTGGGGCGCGGCCCGGCGCAAATGGTCGCGCCAGCCCGCGCCGGTGGTGCCCGATCGTGTACAGCGCCACCAAGCGCCATGTGCTCAGCGTCTGCGCCACCTACCGCATGGGCTTGCAGCCCTTTGGCATCGCCGTTACTGCCATCGTGCCGGGTTACATCGATACCGAAAAACTTCGCTCGCTCAACGGCGGTGATGCCAGCCACAAGCCGTTTTTGCTGTCCGAAGCCCAGGCCTTAGCCCGCATCGCCGAGGCCATCCGCGCCCGCCAGGCGGTATGCGTGTTTCCCTGGCAGATGCGCTGGCTGGTGGCCGTGTTGAACCGGCTGCCGCGCTGGCTGCTGGCGCTGCGGCGTTGAGGGTGCATCACCCCTCGCGCGACACCCGCCGTGCATAGACGGCCAACACAATGCGTTCTGAGTGGATGAGGTAGTCCAGCATGGCGGCAGAGGCTTTGGCCATCTCGTTGTGCTCCACCAATTCCAGAATCCGCAGGTTCATGTCGACGTAGGGTTCGTGCAGGAACTCGGCATCCTGCAGCAAGCCAAAGGTCAGCCGCAGCTCGGCCAATATTTGCCGGAACATTACATTCAAGCGTTCGCTGTCCGCCAACTCCACCACCGCCGTGTGGAAGTCCATATTGGCGGTGCCCACGCTGAGCCAGTCCGCCGCGTCCCGCGCCTGTAGGGCTTTTTCTGCGGCGATGCGCATGCTTTTTTTCGCCGGGTGGCGGGGGTAGGCCAGGGCCAGGGCCTGGCATTCGATCATGCGCCGCACTCGGTAGATGTCGATGACCGCGGCGATGCTGGGCACCACCACAAACACACCCCGGTGCGGCTCGTGCCGCAGCAGGCCATCCTTGGTCAGCACCCGAAACACTTCGCGCAAGGTGTTGCGCGAGATGCCCAGGCTGTCGCTGAGTGCCTGCTCGGACAGCCGCTGCCCCGGCGAGAACTCGCCCAGGGTGATCTTCTGGCGCAACTGGTCGGCGATGCGCTCGCTCAAGGTCGGGGCCAGGGGAGGGGGCTCGGAGGGGAGGGACATGGAACAGGTTTCAGAGTGCTGCGGCGCATGCTTTGTAACAGGTTTTCGTCCTTGCGCGGTGCCATCTGTTCAACGAACAACGGGTTTTTACCTAGAAATCTACCGTTTATTCATCACTCAGAAATGTCATATTGTTGAACAATTGTGCATGTTTGATTCAATCAAGTTTAATTTTTGGTTGAGTCAGGCAAAGAAGTCGCTCACACATCCAGGAGTAAAGCCGTGCCTACTGATATCAACCTGTGGCCCCTGCTAGGGGTCGCCGTCATCATTGCGGGCTTTGTCCTGCGCTTCAATCCCATGCTTGTGGTGATCGTGACGGCCATCGTCACGGCCTTCGCGGCGCACTTTCCGGTGGAGAAAATCCTGGCCACCATCGGCACCGGCTTCATCAAGACGCGCAACCTGCCATTGATCATCTTGTTGCCCCTGGCAGTGATCGGCCTGCTCGAACGCCACGGTTTGCGCCAACATGCCCAGCGTTGGATCAGCAGCATCAAGTCCGCAACCTCGGGCCGCTTGCTGATGGCTTACCTGGGCGCACGCCAGCTCACCGCCGCAGTGGGATTGACCAGCCTGGGTGGCCACCCGCAAATGGTGCGGCCGCTGCTCGCGCCCATGGCCGAAGGGGCTGCCGAGGCCCGCTTCGGCGCGTTGCCCGACAAGGTGCGCTACAAGCTGCGGGCCCTGGCCGCAGCCACCGACAACGTCGGCCTGTTCTTTGGCGAAGACATCTTTGTCGCCTTTGGTGCCGTGGTGCTGATGACCACCTTCCTGCGGGAGGCGGGTATCGAGGTGGAACCCATCCACGTCGCCATGTGGGGCATTCCTACGGCAGTGTGCGCCTTCTGCATCCACGCCTGGCGGCTGCGCCGGCTGGACGCCTGGCTGGCGCGTGAGCTCGCGGGCAGCGCGCCCGCAGCGCCCCTCGCTACCGCTGCCAAGGGAGCCTGAGCATGACCTTGACGATTACGCACCTGTACAACCTGGTCGGAGTCATCCTTGCCATCACTGCGGTGATGACACTCATGGACCGCCAGCACTCCCGGCGTTACTCCAGTGCCTTTTTCTGGGGCCTGTATTCGCTGGTGTTCCTGGTGGGCGACCAGTTGCCACCGGTGTGGGTAGGCGTCGGTGTGGTGGTGATGGCGCTGATTGCCGCCTTTGGTGGCGTGGGTGTGGGCCACCACGTGGTGCGCTCGGCGGCCGAGTACACCGCCAGCGCCACGCGCCTGGGCAACCGGCTCTTCATTCCGGCGCTGGCCATTCCGGTGGTGACCATGGTGGGCACCTTGTCGGCCAAGTACCTGGTGGTGGGCGGCACGCCGCTGCTGGACCTGAAGAACTCGACGCTGGTCAGCCTGGGCATAGGCTGCCTGGTGGCACTGGCCCTGGCCTGCAAGCTGACCCACGAGACCCCGGTGCAGGGCATCCGCGAGTCGCGCCGTCTGACCGATGCGTTGGGTTGGGCGGTGGTGCTGCCGCAGATGCTGGGCATGCTGGGTCTGGTGTTCTCGGATGCGGGCGTGGGCAAGGCCGTGGCCCATGTGACCACCAGCTACGTCAACATGGATGTGCGCTTTTTTGCCGTGCTGGTGTACGTGGTGGGCATGGCGCTGTTTACCATCATCATGGGTAACGGCTTTGCGGCCTTTCCGGTGATGACGGGGGGCGTGGGCGTGCCGATTTTGATAGGTGTCTACCACGGCGACCCGGCGGTGATGGCGTCCATCGGCATGCTTTCGGGCTACTGCGGCACGCTGCTGACCCCCATGGCGGCCAACTACAACATCGTGCCCGCCGCCCTGCTGGACCTGCCCGACAAGAATGCGGTGATCCGTGCGCAGGTGCCGACCGCACTGGCGTTGCTGACCTGCAATGTGTTTCTGTTGTACTTTTTGATGTTCCGTTGAGGCCCGCCATGCAAATTGATTTGAACAGTGATCTCGGAGAAAGCCTGGGCGCCTGGCGCATGGGCGACGACGATGCGATGCTCGGCATCGTCAGCAGCGCCAACGTAGCCTGCGGTTTCCACGCGGGCGACCCGGCGGGCATCTTGCGTACATTGCGCCGCGCCGCCGAGTGCGGGGTGTCCGTGGGTGCGCACGTGGCCTATCCCGATCTGGCAGGCTTTGGCCGCCGCAACATGGACGTGGCCAGCGCCGACCTGCAGGCCGATGTGGTCTACCAGATCGGTGCGCTCCAGGCTCTGGCGGCGGTGGCGGGCACGGTGGTGCGCTACGTCAAGCCGCACGGCGCGTTGTACAACACCATTGCGCACGACGAGCGCCAGGCGCGCGATGTGATCGCCGCCATCCAGGCCGTCGATCCGTCGCTGGTGCTGGTGGGACTGGCGGGCTCGCCCTTGCTGGGCTGGGCACGGACCAGCGGCCTGCGCACCGTGGCCGAGGCCTTTGCCGACCGCGCCTACATGCCCGACGGTTCGCTGGTTTCGCGCCGTGAAAAGGGCGCGGTGCTGCACGACGCGCATGAAGTTGCCGAACGCATGCTGCGCCTGGCAACCCAGGGCGTGGTTACCGCCATCGACGGCAGCACGGTGCCAATACAGGCCGACTCGGTGTGCGTACACGG
The DNA here is from genome assembly GCA_963512645.1 of uncultured Albidiferax sp. GTDB lineage: Bacteria > Pseudomonadota > Gammaproteobacteria > Burkholderiales > Burkholderiaceae_C > Rhodoferax_B. The sequence continues at coordinate 137,073 of CAUPNM010000001.1, forward strand.
CGACAGCCCCGGCGCGGTGGAGATGGCGCGCCAGGTGCGTGCGCTGCTGGAGCGCTCGGGCGTCAAGATCGCGCCCTTCGTCGACCTGGGCGGCGCACCATGATGCGCTTTTTGCCCGTCAACCTCGATGCCTTGCTGGTCGAACTGGACGACCTGCCGCAAACTTTGGCGCTGCTGGCCTCGCTGCAGAGCGAGCCCATCGCCGGCATCGTTGAGCTGATACCGGCGGCGCGTACCCTCATGGTGGGCTTCCGGCCCGGCACCGTGGCCTACGCAGAGCTGGTCACCCGCATCGGCAGTCGGCGCCTCACGGCCACAGTCGACACCGCGGGCACACGGGTGGAGATTCCGGTGGACTACCAGGGCGAAGACCTGGACGAAGTGGCGCAGATCCTGGGCATCTCCCGCGAAGAAGTCGTGCGCCGCCACACAGGCACGGACTACACCGTGGCCTTCACCGGCTTTGCGCCTGGCTTCGCCTACCTCAGTGGTGGCCATCCCAGCCTGCAAGTGCCCCGGCGCGCCACGCCGCGCACGCGTATTCCCGCCGGTGCAGTGGCGCTGGCGGGGCCGTTCAGCGCGGTGTACCCCCAGGCCAGTCCGGGCGGCTGGCAGATCATTGGCGTGACCGCCGCGCCCATGTGGGACCTGGGCCGCGAGGTTCCGGCGCTGTTGCAACCCGGCTTCAAGGTGCGTTTTGTGGATGTGTCGGGGCAAGTCCAGGCCGCACCGCCTATCCCGGCAGCCGCGCCCACCGCCTCGGCGCCACACGCGGGTGCCGCGCTGGAAGTGCGCAGCACCGGCCTGCAGGCGCTGTTCCAGGATCTGGGCCGCCATGGCCAGGCGGGGCAGGGCGTGTCGGCATCCGGCGCGATGGACCAGGCCAGCCTGCGCCTGGCCAACCGCCTGGTGGGCAACCCCAGCGACGCGGCCTGCATTGAGATCGTCTACGGCGGCTTTCAGATCACCAGCCACGGCGACACCGTGGTAGCCTTTGCCGGTGCCGACGCACCCATTGAGCTGGTGTCGGCCCGCGGCATACGCCACAGCATCAGCAGCCACGAACCGATTGCGCTGTGCGACGGCGACAGCCTCACGCTGGGCGAGCCGCGTGCAGGCATCCGCAACTACCTGGCCGTGCGCGGTGGCTTTGCGGTTGCGCCGGTGCTGGGCAGTTGCGCCACAGACACCCTGGCGCATCTCGGCCCACCCCCCATCCAGGCGGGCGACCGGCTGCATGTCCAGGCGGTGGCGCGCGGCTCCATCGTGGGTGCCCCCGAGGCACCGCGCACCGATCTACCCACCCGCCAGCAGGTCGTGCTGCTCGATGTAGTGATGGGGCCGCGCACCGACTGGTTCACGGATGAAGCGGTGGCCTTGCTGCAGAGCCAGTGCTGGACGGTCACGCCCCAGTCCAACCGCGTCGGCCTGCGCCTGGCGGGCGCGCTGCCCCTGGCCCGCGCCCAACTCGCCGAGCTGCCCAGCGAGGGCACTGCCAGGGGCGCGATCCAGGTGCCGCCCAGCGGCCAGCCGGTGCTGTTTCTGGCCGACCACCCGCTCACCGGTGGCTATCCGGTGATCGGCTGTGTGGCGCCGTACCACCTGGACCGCGCGGGGCAAATCCCCATTGGCGCGCAGGTGCGCTTTAACCCCATCCGCGCGTTCCACGTGGCCACCTCTTCCGATTCTTCCTCTGTGTGAGACACCCCATGAAAAAAGTTCTGATTGCCAACCGTGGCGAAAACGCTCGTCCAGCGAGTGTTTCGCTACATGGCCGGGCCTGCGCAGCAGGCTGCGGCGATCTCGCCCCCCGTTGCTTGTCGGGCGTACAGGAGTCCAAATGATTACCAAAGTTCTGATTGCCAACCGCGGCGAGATCGCCGTACGCATCGCCCGGGCCTGTGCCGACTACGGCGTGCAGTCGGTCGCGGTGTATGCCGATGCCGACCTGGACGCGCTGCACACCCGCATGGCCGACGAGGCCTATGGCCTGGACGGACAGCGCCCGGCCGACACCTACCTGCACATCGGCAAGCTGCTGGCCGTGGCGGCGCGCTGCGGTGCCGACGCGGTGCACCCGGGCTATGGTTTTCTGTCGGAGAACGCGGCCTTCGCCCGTGCCGTCATCGGTGCCGGCCTGGCCTGGATCGGCCCACCGCCCGCCGCTATTGAAGCGCTGGGCGACAAGGTGCAGGCACGCACGATTGCGCTGGAAGTCGGCGCGCCGCTGGTCGCGGGCACGTCCGGGCCGGTCGGCAATGCGCAGGAGGTGGTCGCCTTCGCCGAACAGAACGGCCTGCCCATCATCATCAAGGCCGCGTTCGGCGGCGGCGGCCGCGGCATGAAGATCGCCTGGCGCATGGACGAGGTGGCCGATCTCTACGATTCGGCCGTGCGCGAGGCCATCACCGCCTTTGGGCGCGGCGAATGTTTTGTCGAGCAGTTTCTCGATCGACCGCGCCACATCGAGGCGCAGGTCATCGCCGACACGCACGGCCATGTGGTGGTGCTCGGCACGCGCGACTGCTCGCTGCAACGGCGCAACCAAAAGCTGGTCGAGGAAGCGCCCGCGCCCTTCCTGACCGACGCGCAGCGCGAGCGCATCCACCAATCGGCACGCGACATCTGCACCCGGGCGGGCTACGTCAGCGCCGGTACCGTCGAGTTCTTGCTCAGCCCGTCGGGCACGATATCGTTCCTGGAGGTGAACACCCGCCTGCAGGTCGAGCACCCGGTGACCGAGGAAACCTCCGGCATCGACCTGGTGGTGGAGCAACTGCGCGTGGCCGATGGCCTGCCGCTGTCGATCACCGAAACGCCCGTGCCGCGCGGCCATGCCTTCGAGTTCCGCATCAACGCCGAAGACGTGGGCCGGGGCTTCCTGCCCACGCCCGGACTGGTGCGCGTATTCGAGGCTCCATCAGGCCCTGGCGTGCGTGTCGACACCGGTGTGCTGTCGGGCTCCACGGTGCCGGGCACCTTCGATTCGCTTATGGCTAAGCTCATCGTCACCGGTGCCACGCGCGCCCAGGCCATGGCCCGCGCCCGCCGTGCGCTGAAGGAGTTCCGCATCGAAGGCGTGGCATCGGTGCTGCCCTTCCACCGTGCGGTGATGGAGTCGCCCGACTTTGTGGGCGAGGATGGGTTCAAGGTGCACACGCGCTGGATCGAGACCGACTTTGCCAACACCCTCAGCGCCGCTGTGCGGCCCGAGCCGCTGGCCGATGTGGCGCTGGTGCGCACCGCCATCGAGGTGGATGGCCGCCGCATGGCGCTCGGCCTGCCCGCCGAGCTGCTGCGCGGCTTGCAGGCGGCAGCGCCGGTGGGTGAGGGCGCTGCAGTTGTTGCGGGAGCGGCAGACGCTGCCGCTGTGCTGGCCCCCATCTCCGGCACGCTGCTGGCCTGGATGGTCGAAGACGGTGCCAGCGTAGCCGCAGGCGACGCGATTGCCTCGATGGAGGCGATGAAGATGGAGATGCACGTCACCGCCCACCGCGCCGGGCGTATCCGCCACAAGGTGGCCCAAGGCATCCCGGTGGCCTCTGGCCATGCCATTGCTGAGATCGCGGCGGACTGAGTTGCAGCCTCCCGGATTGCAAGGGTTTTAGGCTGTTTGCACCCGTGGAATGAGCACGAGCAGCTATCAAAAGTAGAGCGCGCAGCCTGCGAGGCCATCTTTGGCACAATGGCCTGCGACCGTTCAACTACAGAAAGCCAGTCCCTTGAAAACACTCAACCTGGTAGGCGCTGGCCGCGTGGGGCAAACGCTGGCGCGCCTATGGCAGCGGCAGGGCACGTTTGCGGTGCAGGATGTGTTGACCAGCAGCCCGGCCAGTGCGCAGGCCGCCTGTGCCGCCATCGGCGCGGGGTATGCGGTGGAGACGCTGCAGGCCATGCGTCCGGCCGATGTGTGGATGCTGGCGGTGCCCGATACCGCGCTGCCCCAGGTGGCGCAGGCGCTGGCCGCGGCGTTTGCGGCATCGTCGGCCCTGAGCGCGCAAACCGTGGCCTTCCATTGCAGCGGGGCGCTGGGTAGCACGCAGCTGGCACCGCTGGTCACCCTGGGTTGGCAGACGGCCAGTGCGCACTGCATTTTGAGTTTTGCGTCGGTGGAGGCGGCCTTGGCCCAGTTTCCTGGCACGGCCTGCGCCTTGGAGGGCCATAGCCGCGCCTGTGGTCTGCTGCGCGCGGCCTTTACGGCCATCGGCGCACGCTGTTTTGATGTGGCTACTGAACACAAATTGCTCTACCACGCGGCGGCCGTGTTTGCCACCAACTTCATGCCGGTGCTGCAAAGCGTGGCCGAAGACGCGTGGCGCAGTGCCGGGGTGCCCGCCGAGCTGATTCCCGACCTGCGTGCCAGCCTGCTGGCCCATGCGGTGCACAACATCACCACCCTGGGCCCGGCGGCCGCCTTGACCGGCCCGGCCGCCCGGGGCGACACGGCGGCTATCGCCCGCCAGTCGCTGGCCGTGCAAGCCTGGGACCGAGAAGCCGGTGCCGCCTACGATGCGCTGAGTGTGCTGGCCTTGCGTTTGGCGGGCCAGTCCAGGGCTTAGTGGACGGCGTGCGCCAGCACTTCGCGCAGGTTCAAGGCGCAGTCTTGCAGCGCGGTGCAGTTGGAGCGCTGGGCGCATTGCAGGCAGGTGTCGGCGTAGGCGGGATCGTGCAGCAGGCGGTCGGGGTCCACGGCATAACCTTGGCCCGCCATCAGCCACTTGAAGTCCACTTCCAGCAGCAGCTGGCTGCCGGGGTCGTCGTGTGTGTGGATCGTGTGCATAGTGGCCTCTTATGCGCTGTAGATGGGTGCGCCGCCCTTGAAATCAATATAGGCCGCAGTGGTCCGGGCAAGGGCCGGAATTAGGGTGCAAACACCCGGCCTCTGCGCGTTTCGGGTGCTGGGCAGCATGTGTGGCGGCGTGGAACAATCGGCGGCATGGCACACACTGCATCCACGCTTCTGGCCGGGGCCGCCCTGGCAATCGCCCTGCCGACCTGGGCCCAATTGCCGCAGCGCAACCTGACGGTGGAGCTGCGCCAGATCAGCGAGCCCGGCGGCAACACGGTCAGCACCCAGCCCGTGGCCGCGCCGCTGGCCTCCCAGCGCATCCAGGTGCGCAATGGCGAAAAAGCCACTTTGACCATGGGCCAGAATGTGCCGATCCGTTTTGTGCAGTCGGTGGCTGCGGGCCGCGAGGGCAGCGGTGTCAGCTACGGCATGGTGTGGATGCAGGCGGGCCAGAGCATGGCGGTGCAGCCGCGCTGGCCTGGTGGTGGCCAGCCGGTCAAGATCGACATCGAGGTGCAATCTTCCAGCCTGCAGGCCCCTACCGGCAACGCCGAACTCCCCAGCCAGGCCCGTAGCCAGCTGGCCACCATCGTCAGCGCGCCCTTGGGCCAGTGGGTCACGGTGGCCGCCACCGGGGGCGGGCAGGCCCAGGCGGGCACGTACAGCAGCGAGGCCGCCGCTGATGTCCGGCAGCTGGTGCATATACGCGTGCTGGCACCCTGATAGCTATTTATTTTATAGCTGCTCGCGCTTATTCTATAAGCGCTAGGGGCGGATTTAGTGCCTAACCCAGCAGCGCCCGCACATGGTCGTTCAAAAAGCGTCCGCGCGGGTCCAGCCTGCGCCGCAGGGCCCGGAAATCGGCTGCGCGCGGGTACAGCGCGGTCACGTCGTCGGTGTCCAGAAAATGCATCTTGCCCCAGTGCGGGCGTGCGCCAAACCGGCGCAGGATGGCATCCACATCGCGCAGATAGTCCCAGTAGTCGACGCCCGGCTGGCCGGATACCGACAGCGTGATGCTGTCCTGCTGGTGGAACGGGCTGATCCATGCCGGGTCGCCTGCAGTAAACCTGTATTCGATGGGGAAGATGCAGTTCGTGTGTTGGGTCAGCATCAGCTCGCGCACCGCGCGCACCGCCTCTTTGCCGTGCTGTACCGGCACCGCGTATTCCAGCTCGTGGAAGTTGGGTACGTACTCGATGGGGTAGATCTCGGACGAGTAGGCGATTTTTTCAAACGGCGTGTCCAGCGCCGGGCGGTCGGTGAGGTCGATTACCTTCATCTCGCACACGTCGGCGGTTTTGGCCGTGGTGGTCAAGGGCGCATCCGCCGTGTCGGCCAGGCAATACAACTGGCGGCTGTGCGGCGTGGGGCACCAGAAAAAGCCGAAATGCCGGTGCGTGGCGGCCAGCTCGTCGTGGCGGGCCATGCAGGTTTCGAAGTCGTCGCGCCACACGTGCTCGTGCAGGTGGTAGGCATCGGTGACCTGCAGCGTCAGCTCGGAAATCACCCCCAGCGTGCCCACCGACACCTGGGCGGCGTGCAGCAAATCCTGGTCCGATCCATCCACCACCAGCACGCTGCCATCGGGCTGCACCAGCCGCAGCCCGGCGATCGAGGTGGCCAGGCAGCCCAGCGTGGCACCGGTGCCGTGGGTGCCGGTGGTGAACGCACCCGCCACCGCCTGCGAGTCGATATCGCCCTGGTTCACCAGCGAAAAGCCATGCGCCTTGAGCGCAATCGCCAGGTCGTGGATGCGCGTGCCCGCCGCCACCGTGACCTGCTTTTTCGCATCATCAAAGCTGCGCACGCCCTGCATCTGCGCCAGTGACAGCAGCACCCCGCCGGTGCCCACCACCGGGGTGAAGCTGTGGCCCGAGCCCGCCACCCGCAGGTTCAGGTCGCGCCGGTCCGCCTCGGCCACCATCTCGCACAGCTGCGCCTCGGACGTGGGCGCGCCCTTGTAGCGCGCAATGCACGACTGGTTGCCGACCCAATTGCGCCACAAACCGCCTTTTTCGAATTGCATGGGGACTCCGACGTAATAGGGTTAGGACTTACGCAGCGCCCCTGTACCGCCCTTCGGGCTTACAGGGGGAACTTGCGTAAGTCCTGAGGGTGAAAAACATAGCGGCTTGTGCAGGGTGGACAAGCGCCAAAGCGCTATTTAACCTTAAATTTGCGGCAGCCCAACAAGCCCAGGCCCAGCGCCACCAGCGCCAGCGATGCGGGTTCGGGCACGTCGTTGCGGGGGCTGAGTTGCACGTCGGCGATGGTCAATGACGACAGCACGGCGGTGTCGCCCACGTCGACCACGCCAAACGCCAGGCTGTGGTTGCCGCTGCTGCCCAGCGTGAGGCTGTAGCGGCCAAAGCCGGTTTCCAGCAGGGCGTCGCCGGTGCCAGCGAGTGTGGCATCGGCCGACCCGGCCAGGCGCATCAGCACGCCGTCAAGCACCAAAAAGGCGTAGTCGGCAAAGCTGTCGCGGGTGCCAAAGTTCCACAGAAAGCTCAAAGTCTGGCCCGCGTTGGCGCTGAAGTCTTGGCGGGCCAGCGCGCCTTCGGTGGCTGCATCGAACACCGACAGGTCCAGCGCCCCGGCGGCCAGTGCGCTGGCTGCCGTCAGCAGGCCCGCCTCGGCTGCATCGGTGCCCGAGCGGTTAAAGCTGGCGACCGGGTTGCCCAGGGCATCCACGTCGTCGGCCACCACGGTGCTGGTGTTCAGGGTGAGCTGGCCGCCTTGCACGCTGGCGTCACCCAGGGTGCTCCAGCCGGACAGGCCGGCGTTGAAATTGCCGTTGACGACGCTGGCCTGCGCGGTGCCGCACAGGGCGGCGAGCAGGGAAATAGCCAGGGTGGTTTGAGATAGGAAGTTCATGGTGGATAGGGATGTAAAAAGTTAGCGCAGCACGATGTCGCGGGCGATCTGGATGTCGGCGGGGGCCAGGTTTTGCAGCGTGGCCAGCGAGCGCCAGGTACCGCCAGCGTTGAATTGCAGCACGCTGTGGTTGCCGTTGGGCAGCACGCGCAGCAGGCTTTCGGCACCGGGTGCATCGGCCGCATAGCCCAGGCTGGCCAGCAATTGGCGCAGGTCGACCTGGTCCTTGGTGGGCACAAAGTCGGTGATGGTGTCGCCCACATCGCGCAGGTTGGTGATGGCAAACAGGTTGCGGCCTGCGCCGCCGCTCAGGGTGTCGGCACCGGCGCCGCCCACCAGCAGGTCGTCGCCGGGGGTGCCGCTCAGGGTGTCGCGGCCTGCGGTGCCGGTGATGGTCTTGTACAGGTTCAGGCCCAGCACCACGGGGTCGTGGTCCGACGAGCGGTAGGCGGTGGCGCTGTACAGGTCGGGGCCGCAGGCGGCGCAGGCGGGTTGCTTGAATTCGAGGTTGTAGTCCAGCACTGCGGGTTCGTCGGCGTTGATGTGCCACTCGGTGGCGCGGGCCACTTTGGGCGACATGCTGGCGGTGGTGATGGCGTGGTCGAGCCGACCGGCTGCGCCGTTAAACACGTACGAGTAGCCCAAGTTGCTGAAGCGGCCAATCTGGTCTACAAAACCGTTGCTGGTGAAGTGGTGGATGGGGTCTTCCTGGCCGTAGGCGTTGAAGTCGCCGACCAGCAGCACGTCGTTGCTGGCGCTGCGGGTTTGCAGGCTGCCAACAAAGCTGCGCAGGGCCTGGGCCTGTTGCAGGCGGGTGCTGTTCCAGCAGCCTTGCAGGTCGCCCTGGTCGGCCTCGGCACCGGTGGCATCGCCACAGCTTTTGGACTTGAAGTGGTTGACCACCAGGGTGAAACGTTCGCCATTGGCGGCGGCAAAGGTCTGGGCCAGGGGCGGGCGGTTGTGGATGGGGCTGGCGTCGCTGGTGGCATCGCCCACGCGGCCCAGCCGGGCGGGTTTGTAGACCATGGCCACCTTGATGGCATCGGTGCCGGTGCCGGTGCTGGGGTCGGGCACCACGGCGTAGGTGTTCGCACCCAGGCGGGCGTTGAGCGCATCGACCAGGTTTTGCGGCGCGGTGTTGCCGTTGTTCTGGATCTCCATCAGGCCCACTGCGTCGGCGTTGATGGCTACCAGGGCTTCCACGATCTTGGCGCGCTGGCGTTCGAACTCGGCCAGGCTGTTGGCACCCCGGCAGTTGCCGCGCACATTGCTGGTGCCTAGCGTGCAGCCCTGGCCGGTCTGGCCGGAGGCGGTGGCCCCGGTGGTGAAGGTGGTGAAGAAGTTCAGCACGTTGAAGCTGGCCAGGCGGATGTTGCCGCCCACGGCTTCGGGCGTGGCGGTGCGGGCGTTTTGGCGGCTGAACACGGGGGCTACGGTGGGGTGGATCTTGTAGGAGCCGTAGTCGGTGTTGGTGGCCGTGGCCAGGCCGTAGTCGAGCACGCCGGTGATGGCGGCTACCGTGTCGCCTGCGCGCAAGGTGTTGTCTGCGCCCACATAGGGCATGGGGTTGGGGTTTTGTTGGCTGCTGCCGTCGTCCAGGATGAAGCTGCGGCGGGCGTTGGCAGCGTTCAGGGCCAGGGCCGGGGCACCGGGGCGCACGCGGTTGGTGGGGTTTTCCAGGCGGCCCTGGGCCGACAGGGTGAGCTGGCCGTAGCGGCCCTGGAAGTAGTTTTGCGACACGGTCAGCGGCCCGTTGACGCTGACCAGCATGCCCTCATAACGCTCGAAGTCTTCCACATCGGCCAGCGGCAGGGTGAGCACCACGGGTGGAATGCTTTGGCCGGTGCCAATGACGGACAGGCCGGTGATGGTGGTCAGCTCGGTTACGGTGTGGGCGGCGGTGTCGGCATTGGCGGCGGCACCGGTGTTGAACTCGACCACGCGACCCGTCAGCCGCACCATATCGCCCAGTGCCACGGTGGGGGCGCTGCCGGTGAACACCAGGATGCCGTCCGAGGTGGCCGGGTTGCCGTCGCCCAGCATGTCTTGCAGGAAAAAGCTGTTGTTGTTGATGCGCGTGACCACGCCGGTGGTGGTGACGGTTTGGCCCACCAGCGGGCTGGTGCTGCTGCTGCCCTGGATGGCATAGACCGGCGTGTCAGCGGCCTGGACGGCCTGGGTAGAGGCTGCCATCAGCAGGGCACTGAGGGCGGCGGTAGAAATGACAGAGCGGTAGAAACGCATGGATGTCCTTGGGGTTGGGGGTCGGTCGCACACTGTAGTCGCGTGCCGGACCTGTGGATAGAACAGGTGTTGCGTTCGGGGGACCACCATGGTGGTGCCACCTTGACGCAGGTCAACACTGCATTTTTATGGGCTGTAATGACAGTGGTGTGTCGATGGCACTGTGGGCTGCTGCAACTTACCCCGTACGCCACCCGGCGTATTCCCGCATCCTCTGTGAATCCCTAAAGTCCACCCATCGCCGCACAAAGCCTGCAAAGGCCCCAAGCAGCGAGCCGGGTTCATTTACTTTACGGAGAAGCACACATGCAACGTCGATTCACTCTCAAGGCACTCACCGCCGCTGTCGCCCTGTCCTCGCTGTCCATCGTGCCTGCCTATGCTGCCGACACCATCAAGGTCGGTGTGCTGCACAGCCTGTCGGGCACCATGGCCATTTCGGAAACCGTGTTGAAAGACACCGTGCTGATGGCGATTGACGAAATCAACGCCAAGGGCGGCCTGCTGGGCAAGAAGTTGGAGCCCGTGGTGGTCGACCCCGCGTCCAACTGGCCGCTGTTCGCTGAAAAGACCAAGCAGCTGCTGGGCCAGGACAAGGTTTCCGTGATCTTCGGCTGCTGGACTTCGGTGTCGCGCAAGTCGGTTTTGCCGGTGGTCGAAGAAATGAACGGCCTGCTGTTCTACCCCGTGCAATACGAGGGTGAAGAGCTGTCCAAGAACGTGTTCTACACCGGTGCTGCGCCTAACCAGCAAGCCATTCCCGCAGTGGACTACCTGATGAGCAAGGCCGGTGGCGGTGCCAAGCGTTGGGTCCTGCTGGGCACCGACTATGTGTACCCCCGCACCTCCAACAAGATTTTGCGCGCCTACCTGCTGAGCAAGGGCGTGAAAGAGACCGACATCGACGAGAAGTACACCCCGTTTGGCCACAGCGATTACCAAACCATCGTGGCCGACATCAAGAAGTTCTCTGCCGGTGGCAAGACCGCCGTGGTGTCCACCATCAATGGCGACTCCAATGTGCCGTTCTACAAAGAACTGGGCAACGCCGGCCTGAAGGCCAAGGACGTGCCGGTCGTCGCCTTCTCGGTGGGCGAAGAAGAGCTGCGCGGTGTGGACACCAAGCCGCTGGTGGGCCACCTGGCCGCCTGGAACTACTTCATGAGCATCAAGAGCCCGGCCAACACCGAGTTCATCAAGAAGTGGTCGGCCTACGCCAAGGCCAAGAAGCTGCCCGGTGCCGACAAGCCTTTGACCAACGACCCGATGGAAGCCACCTATATCGGCATCAACATGTGGGCCCAGGCCGTGAAGAAGGCCAACAGCACCGACACCGACAAGGTGATCGCCGCCATGGCTGGCCAGAAGTTCAACGCACCCTCGGGCATCGTTTCCGAGATGGACGGCAAGAACCACCACCTGCACAAGTCGGTGTTCATCGGCGAAATCAAGGCCAACGGCCAGTTCAACGTGGTGTGGAAAACACCTGGCCCGGTCAAGGCTGTGCCATGGAGCCCGTTCATCGAAGGCAACGCGGGCAAGCCTGACGAACCAGTGAAGAAGTAAGCACGACCCTGCTTTTTTCTCCGGGCGCCTCTTGCTTTGGGCGAGAGGCGCCTTTTTTTTCGGCAGGCCGGGCCTGCTGGAACAGTATTTGCATACAAATTTGGTATCGCTTCCATGCCCAACCAACAGGCCACTCCATGTTGATTCGACAACTACTCTTTGCTGCTACGCTTTTAGTAGCTGGTCACGCTTATGGATTAAGCGCTGACGAGGTAAAAGGCTTGGCAACTGGCGAAACCGAGACGCGGATCGAGGCCTTGAACAAAGCCGTGGTCAGTGCCGACGACAAGACTGTCGCCTTCATCCAGGCTATCTCCGACGACCAGGTCAAGGTCCTGGAAGACAAGGTCTTTTTGATGCAGGGCGACAAGGCGGTAGACCCGGTCACGGGTGCCGAACTGGAGCTGCCTGCGGAGGCCGAAGACATCATCAACAACAACCAGATGCGTGGCGAGCTCGACAACGCTCTGGCCGCCCTGCAGCTCTTTTCCAAAGACGACAAGGTGCGTGCCGCCTCGGTCACCACCCTGCTGGCCGAGCCCGACCCGGCCAAGCTGGCGCTGGTCGAAAAAGCCTTTGGGGCCGAGACCGTACCCGCCATCAAAGACCAGCTGGGCCTGCTGCGCGGTGCGCTGCTGCTGGGCAGCACCGACAAGGCCCGCCGCCTGGAAGCCGCCGCCACCCTGGCCGACAGCGGCAACCCCAGCACCAAGACCGTGCTGCTGGCGCGCCTGACCGTCGAGACCGATGCGGATGTCAAAACCGCCCTGAACGCTGCCCTGGCCAAGGTCGAGGCCTCGCTGGCCTGGGGCGACAAGCTGGGCGCGATTTTCAGCGGCATCAGCCTGGGTTCCATCCTGCTGCTGGTGGCCCTGGGCCTGGCCATTACCTATGGGCTGATGGGCGTGATCAACATGGCCCACGGCGAGCTGATGATGATTGGCGCCTACGCCACCTACCTGGTGCAAACCGTTTTTCTCAAGTACCTGCCGAACGCGTTCGACTGGTATTTGCTGGTGGCCGTACCAGCCTCTTTTCTGGCCGCAGCCCTGGTGGGTGCGGCGCTGGAACGCAGCGTGCTGCGTTTTCTGTACGGCCGCCCTCTAGAGACCTTGCTGGCCACCTGGGGGATCAGCCTGATGCTGCAACAGGGCGTGCGCAGCCTGTTTGGCGCGCAAAACGTGGGCGTGGAAAACCCGGTGTGGATGAGCGGCGGCCTGCAGGTCATGGCCAACCTGTCGCTGCCCTACAACCGCATCGTCATCATCGCGTTTGCCGTGGCCGTGCTGCTGGGCGTGGCCTGGTTGATCGGCAAAACCCGCCTGGGCCTGTTTGTGCGCGGCGTGACGCAAAACCGTCCTATTGCCTCGTGCATGGGGGTCAACACCGCGCGTATCGACACCTACGCCTTTGCACTCGGATCCGGCATTGCCGGGCTGGCCGGATGCGCCCTGAGCCAGGTGGGTAATGTGGGCCCCGACCTGGGCCAGGGTTACATCGTGGACGCGTTCATGGTGGTGGTGCTGGGGGGCGTGGGCCAACTGGCGGGCACCGTCTACGCCGCCATGGGCTTGGGCATTTTGAACAAGTTTTTGGAGGGCTGGACCGGCGCGGTGCTGGCCAAGATCGCGGTGCTGGTGCTGATCATCATCTTTATCCAGAAGCGCCCCCAGGGAATTTTCGCCATGAAGGGCCGGAGTGCAGAAGCATGAGCAACGTTCAATTACCTCTTAAGGGCCCCTTGCTGACCCGCAGCGGCTGGAGCAGCTTCATGGTGGCGCTGATCGTGGTGTGCGCCGTGGCACCGCTGCTGAACCTGGTGGTGCCTGCCGACAGCATTTGGCACATGAGCGACTACGCCGTGGGTCTGGTCGGCAAGATCATGTGCTACGCCATTGCCGCGCTGGCCATGGATTTGATCTGGGGCTACACCGGCATTTTGAGCCTGGGCCACGGTATGTTCTTCGCACTCGGCGGCTATGCCATGGGCATGTACCTGATGCGCCAGATCGGCCAGGACGGCAACTACAAAAGCGACCTGCCCGACTTCATGGTGTTTCTGTCGTGGAAAGAGCTGCCATGGCACTGGGCGCTGAGTGGCAGCTTCGGGGCCACGCTGTTTCTGGTGGTGTTTGCCCCCGGCCTGGTGGCGCTGATCTTTGGCTTCTTTGCCTTCCGCTCGCGTATCAAGGGCGTGTACTTTTCCATCATCACCCAGGCCATGACCTTTGCCGCCATGCTGCTGTTTTTCCGCAATGAAACCGGCTTTGGCGGCAACAACGGCTTTACCGACTTCAAGCGCATCCTGGGCATGCCCATGGCCACACCGTCGATGCGCATGGTCTTGTTTGTGCTGACGGGCTTGACGCTTCTGGGCTTCTTTTTGTTTGCCAAATGGCTGGTGGGTAGCAAGTATGGCCGCGTGCTACAGGCCATCCGCGACGCGGAAACCCGGGTCATGTTCTCGGGCTATTCGCCCCTGGGCTACAAGCTCAGCATCTGGGTGATTTCGGCCGTGATGTGCGGTGTGGCCGGGGCCTTGTATGTGACCCAGGTGGGCATCATCAACCCCAGCGAAATGAGCCCGGCCAACTCCATCGAGATTGCGGTGTGGGCGGCGGTGGGTGGCCGCGCCACGCTGATCGGGCCGATTTTGGGGGCCTTTATCGTCAACGGCGCCAAGAGCTGGCTTACCGTGGCCTACCCCGAGTTCTGGCTGTACTTTTTGGGTGCTCTGTTTATTGCCGTCACGCTGTTTCTTCCTGATGGCGTGGTCGGTTTGGTGAAGAAATTAAAGGGAGCCAAAGCATGACCCCCGATCTGATGGAAGAGGGCGCGCGCCGCCTGGAGTCCAAAGCACCCGCTTTGATTACCGGCAACACCGAGTCCGGTGGTCGCGAAGCTGGGTTCTCGCGCATCGCCACCCCCGGCGAGGTCGATGTGTCCCATGGCCGCATCCTGTACCTGGAAGATGTGCATGTGAGCTTTGACGGTTTCAAGGCCATCAACGGCCTGTCGCTGGACATTGCGCCCGGCGAGCTGCGCTGCATCATCGGCCCCAACGGTGCGGGCAAGACCACGATGATGGACATCATCACCGGCAAGACCCGGCCCAATGCGGGCACGGTGTTTTTTGGCAGCACCATCGATTTGCTGCGCCATAACGAGCCGCAGATCGCCCAGCTGGGCATTGGCCGCAAGTTCCAGAAGCCCACGGTGTTTGAGCAGCTCAGCGTGTTCGAGAACCTGGAGCTGGCGCTGAAAATGGACAAAAGCGTCCAATCGTCCATGTTGTTCAAGCTGGATTCGGCGCAGAGCGACAAGCTGGCCGAGATGCTGGTCACCATCCACCTGGCCGACAGTGTGGGCCGCCAGGCGGGCAACCTCAGCCACGGGCAGAAGCAGTGGCTGGAGATCGGCATGCTGCTGATGCAAGATCCCAAGCTGCTGCTGCTGGACGAGCCCGTGGCCGGCATGACCGACGAGGAAACCGCCCGCACCGCCGAGCTGTTTTTGACGCTCAAGGGCAAGCATTCGCTGATGGTGGTGGAGCACGACATGGGTTTTATCCGCACCATCAGCGAGATCGTCACCGTACTGAGCGATGGGTCGGTGCTGGCGCAGGGGACGTTGGACCAGGTGCAGGCGGATGAGCGGGTGATTGAGGTGTACCTTGGGCGTTAACAGCGATCCCCGGCCGGGAGTTGCGCCCGGCGGCGCAGTAACTTTTCTTTGCGTGACCAAAGAAAAGTCACCAAAAGAAAGGCCACCCCCACTGCCAGCGCCCCGCCGCTATCGCGTCGGGGAACCTGCGGTGCTCGCCCCACGGGGGCATGCCGCAAACTCGCTGCGCTCAAACATGCGTCCTGCTGATCCCCGTGGGGCTGCGCTCCTCGGCGCTGGCAGAGGGGGACCCCGGGGATCGGGATCGGTGGCGCTTTGCGCCACATCGCGCCTAGGGCACGAAGCCAATGGGGGTCGGATCCCAATTGCGCGCTGCTTGCTGGCGGGGCGCGTCCTGTGCTTCCCGCATTTGGGCTCCGACCCCTATTGGCGGTTCGGAGTCAACGTCTCACAGTCCAACCTCAACCGGTCGCACCATCCATGCTGAACGTCAAAAACATCCACCAATACTACGGCGGCTCCCACATCTTGCGCGATGTCAGCCTGCAATGCACACAAGGCAAGGTCACCGTGCTGCTGGGCCGCAATGGCGTGGGCAAGACCACCTTGCTCAAGTCGCTGATGGGCCTGGTGCCTATCAAGACCGGCACCATCGAGCTCGACGGCAAACCCATCCAGGGTTTCACGCCGTACGAGCGGGCGCGCGCGGGCGTGGGTTTTGTGCCGCAGGGCCGCGAAATCTTTGCGCGCCTGACGGTGGAAGAAAACCTGCGCATGGGCCTGGCTTACAAGAGCGCCAGCACGCCGATACCCAACGAGCTGTTCACGCTGTTTCCGGTGCTCAAGCAGATGATCCACCGGCGTGGCGGCGATTTATCCGGTGGGCAGCAGCAGCAGCTGGCCATTGCCCGCGCGCTGGCGGCGGGGCCGAAACTGCTGATCCTGGACGAGCCCACCGAAGGCATCCAGCCCAGCATCATCAAAGACATTGGCCGCGTCATCCGTATGCTGGCCGACCGGGGTGACATGGCGATTTTGCTGGTGGAGCAGTACTACGACTTCGCCCAGGAGCTGGCCGACGACTACCTGGTCATGGAGCGTGGCGAGTTCATCGCCCGTGGCCTGGGCAAGGACATGGAAGCCAACGGCGTGCGCAATTTGGTGGCGATTTGACCCAGGGGCCGTGGGGGCTCCGAGCTGCATGAAAAAGTAACAACTTCATACAATTTCACGCGGAAGGCGATAAAGTCAGGGCTCTTGCACCCTTGATCCCTCACTGGACGAAGCTAGCCCATGACCTCTTTTTTCCAACGTGCGCTGTCCAAGTTGTTGGGCGGTGCACCGGCTCCTGTGGCCCCACCGCCTGCTGCTGCGCGTTCTACCCGTCCCCAGCCGGTTACCAGCCCGGTGGCCGTCGCCCCCGCCCGCCCTGCACCCGTTGCCCTGGCGGCGCGGCGGCCTTTGATGGGGGCCCATGGGCAGGTGGCGGGTTTTGAGTTCCGAATCGACGACATGGCGATGCGCAGGCTAGCCCTGGGGGCCGACCCGGTGGCACAGGCTGCGCACGTGGCAGCGGTGCTGGTGGCGGCGCGGCTGGTGGCCATGGACGGGCGGATTGGCTTTGCGCGCCTGCCAGCCGTCTGGCTGCCGCTGGCGGTGGTGCCTAAAAATGATGCCGGTACGGTGATTGGTGTGGAGTTTGATGCGGCGGCACCCTTGTCGTCCGAGGTGCTGTTGGGCGTGGCGGCCAAGGTGGCGGAATTCCGGGCGGTGGGGGCCAAGCTGGCCTGGGGGGCCGGGCAGTCCATGGGCTCCAACCCCGACTTTTTGCTGGTCCGCCCCGGCACATCTGCAGCGGTGACCGGGCTTATCGCCGCCGTCAAGACACCACCAGCGGGCCTGGCGAATATTCCGTTCATTGCCACCGACATGGCCAGTGTGGAAGACCTGGAGCGCGCCCTGCAAGGCGGCGTGCGCCTGGCCAGCGGCAGCCTGACTGCCGCCGACATGGCCAAGACAGTGGCCCAAGCGGGGCCGTTGGCACCCGAGGTGGGCCGCGTGGCTGTGCTGATCAGCAAGCTGGCGGCGGGGGCCGACACGGCGCTCATCGTGGGCGACATCAAGGGCGACATTGGTGTGTCGGTGCGCCTGCTGCAGCGCATGAACAGCGCCAGCTATGCCCACCTGGGCGGCGTGGCCAGCATCGACCAGGCGGTGATGCTGCTGGGCCGCAACGACCTGCACCGCTGGCTGTCGCTGATGCTGATGCAGTTTGCGGGAAGCCGCCAGCTGTCATCGGCGCTGCAGGAGGTGGCGCTGTGGCGGGCGCGGTTTGTGGAGCTGCTGGCACTGGAGCGCGGCGAGTCCGAACCGGGCCGCTTCTTCACCCTGGGCCTGGCCTCGATGCTGGGCCTGATTCTGAAAATGGCCCCGATCGACGTGGTTGCCACCCTGAGCCTGCCGCCCGAGGGCGCGCAAGCGGTGCTGGCCCAGTCTGGCCCCTGGCATGTGTACCTGCGCACCGCGCTGGATGTCGAGAACCAGACCGCCAGCGAAGCCAGCGCCGCCGCCGACGGCTTCACCAGCGCCGCCCGGGTGCTGGAGCTGTCGGCCCAGGCCTGGGCCTGGGCGGCAGAGAATTCGGTGCGTGGGCCGACACCGGCGGCCTGAATCGAAGCACTATTCATTTGATAGCTGCTCACGCTGGTTTTATAAGCGCTATAGGCTGTTTTGATCCGGAGATTCTTTACAAGCATCCGCTTGTAAAGGCGCCGCGCTTGGACGGAGCCCCATGGCGTTGACCGGGGCGGCCACAGGCAGCTTCGGCCATCGGCCCGACCCGGCATTGTGGTCAACGCCGGCCACCATGCCCTTGATCTTGCGCAACCCCCCGCCCGCCGCTTGTCACTAAGCTAGGGCACTATGGGGAGTAGAACCTTAATGGGAAACTTATGAGCGTACGCCACCTGGAAGCTTTGTTCCGCCCCCGTTCGGTGGCCTTGATTGGCGCTTCGGACCGGCCCGGCAGCCTGGGGGCTGTGGTGCTGCGCAACCTGAAGCAGGGCGGTTTCCAGGGGCCGCTGTGGTTGGTCAACCGCCGCCACGCCCAGGTGGACGGCGAAACTGCCTGGCCCACTGTGGCCGCGCTGCCGCAGGTGCCCGACCTGGCCGTCGTGTGCACCCCCGCGCACACCGTGCCCGGGCTGATCGCCGAGCTGGGGCGCAAGGGCACCCGGGCGGCGATCGTCATGACTGCTGGCTTGAAGCAGCCCAACCCCGACGGCACTGGCACGCTGGAGCAGGCCATGCTGGAGGCCGCCCGGCCCAGCCTGCTGCGCATTTTGGGCCCCAACTGCATCGGCGCGCTGGTGCCCGCTGTGGGTTTGAATGCCAGCTTCGCGCCGGGCAACGCGTCACCTGGTCGGCTGGCGTTTGTCACCCAGTCGGGCGCGCTGGCCACCGCCATGCTGGACTGGGCCCAGGCCCGGGGCATCGGCTTTTCCCACTTCATTTCCCTGGGCGACAGCGCCGATGTGGACTTTGGCGACGTGCTCGACTACCTGGCCAGCGACAGCGCGACCCGGGCCATTCTGGTCTACATGGAGTCGGTCAAGGCGGCGCGCAAATTCATGTCGGCGGCACGGGCCGCGTCGCGCAACAAGCCGGTCATTGTGGTGAAAGCCGGGCGCGGGGCCGATGGCGCACGCGCGGCCGCCTCGCACACCGGGGCCTTGGCGGGGGCCGATGTGGTGTTTGACGCGGCGTTCCGCCGGGCGGGCATGCTGCGCGTGGACACGCTGGAGGACCTGTTCGACGCAGCCGAGACCCTGGCCCACGCCCGGCCCGTCTTGGGCGAGCGTCTGGCCATCCTGACCAACGGCGGTGGCCTGGGGGTGCTGGCCGCCGATGCGCTGGACCTGCATGGCGGCGAGCTGGCCACGCTGAGCCCGGCAACCCTGGCCGCGTTGAGCGCCTGCCTGCCCAGTACCTGGTCGCATGGCAACCCGGTGGACATCGTGGGCGACGCCCCCTTGCAGCGTTATCTGGACGGCCTGCAGGTGCTGCTGGCCGCCCCCGAGGTGGACGGCGTGCTGTTCATGCATGCGCCCACCGCCATGGTGTCGGCAACCGATATTGCGGCGGGCTGTCTGCCCCTGCTGGCGCAGGCCGGTAAACCGGTGCTGACCTGCTGGCTGGGCGGCACGGTGGTGGCAGCAGCGCGCACGGCCATGGCGCAAGCCGGTCTGCCCAGTTACGACACCCCCGAGCGGGCGGTGGCGGCCTGGCTACAGCTGGTGCAGCATGCCCGCAACCAGGCCGCGCTGCGGGAGCTGCCGGCCAGCACGCCCCCGGCATTTGTGCCCCAGCGCGACCAGGCCCAGGCCCTGGTGGCCCAAGCTGCCCAAGCCGGGCAGGAATGGCTAGACCAGGCCCAGGTGCAAAGCCTGCTGGAGATCTACGGCATCCCCACCCAGCGCAGCCAGCGCGTCGGCACGGTGGACGAGGCCGTGGCCTGCGCCGCCCGCCTGGGATTTCCGGTGGCGCTGAAAATTGTGTCGCCGCAGATCGTGCACAAGTCCGACGTGGGCGGCGTGGTGCTGGGTCTGGACTCCGAGGCGGCTTTGCGTACCGCGGCCCAGGGCATGCTGGAGCGGGTGGCCCGCCTGCGGCCCCAGGCCGAGGTACAGGGCTTTACGGTGCAGGCCATGGTGGTGCGGCCCCAGGCCCATGAACTGATTGTGGGCATCAGCACCGACCCGGTATTCGGCCCGGTGCTGCTGTTTGGCGAGGGGGGCACAGCGGTGGAGCTGAGCCAGAACCACGCGGTGGCACTGCCGCCGCTGAACACCGCGCTGGCGCGGGACCTGGTGCAGCGCAGTGGCCTGGCCCGGCTGCTGGCGGGCTACCGCGAGCGCCCGGCCGTGCCCGAGGCGGCTTTGCTGCACACCCTGCGCCAGGTGGCCCAACTGGCCTGCGACCTGCCCCTGCTGGCCGAGCTGGACATCAACCCGCTGCTGGCCGATGCCCAGGGCGTGCTGGCGCTGGATGTGCGCATACGGCTGCACGGCCCGGGGCGCGGGCAGCCGGTGGCACCCGCCATCCGTCCGTATCCGCAAGAGCTGGAGCACACCGTGGCCGTGGCCGGAAGCCTGCTGCAGGTGCGACCGATCCAGCCCGAAGACGGTGAGCGGCTGCAGGCCTTTTATGCCCATGCCAGCGCTGCCGACATGCGTTTGCGCTTTTTCCTGACGCGGCGCGAGGTGCCGCATTCCGAGCTGGCGCGCTACAGCCAGATCGACTACGACCGCGAGATGACTTTCATCGCCCTCACCCCGGGCGACCCTGCGGCCATGGCGGCCGAGATCCGGGTGGTGTGCGACCCCGACAACCGTATCGCCGAATTCGCCCTGCAGGTGGCCTCTGCCTGGCAAGGCCAGGGCCTGGGCCGCCACATGCTGGACGCGATGCTGGCCTACCTGCGCCAGCGCGGCACGCAAGAGGTGGTGGGCCAGTGCCTGGTACAAAACAAGGGCATGGCGGCGCTGGCCCGCAAGGCCGGGTTCAGCGTGCAGCCCGGGCCTGGTGCCGACATCTTGATGCTGCATCGGGCACTGGGCGCACCGGCGGCCTCTTCTGTGGACGGGGAGCGCGGGTGATAAGCTATGTATTGAATAGCTGCTAGCGCTTATTCGATAAGCGCTAGAGCCATATTTCTTATAAATCTCAGGCGAAGGCCACGGCACCGCTGGCGGCCACGGTAATGGTCTTGCCCACGCTGGCGCTGTAGGTGGTGGATTTCACCGTGCTCATGAACACAAACTCGCCCTTCACCGCCGCCGCCGTCACGGTTACCAGCAGGTAGCCCCGGCGGACGGTGTCGGTGTAGAGCAGGTCGTCGACCAGCCCCAGGCCTGCGCCCACGGCAGTGGCACCCAGCGCGCTGCCGTCCAGCGAGCTGGCCAGAGCGCCCAGGCCCACGCTTTCAAAGCCGGGTGCGGTGACCGAGCTGGTGGCAAATTCCACCCCGACCTTGTCGCCTGCCAGGGTGGTCAGGTGGGCACACCAGGCGTTGTGCGAGTCGCCCGACAAGGCCACCAGTTTTTTGCCCTGTGCCTTGGCGGTTTGCAAAATGGTTTCGCGCTGCGCGGGGTAGCCGTCCCAGCTGTCCAGGTTGTAGGGCAGGCGCGGATTCGTGCTGGCGCTGAGCAGGGCGGTTTGCGTGGCGGTCAGCGGGGCCCCGGCGGCGCGGGTGGCCTTGGCGGTGAGGTAGGCGCTGATGGCGGTGGGCACGGCGGCCGGGTTGCTGGCCGCAGCCGCCTGCGCCTGCAGCACCGACGCGGGAAACCACATGCGCGCCATGATGTCCTGGTTGCCCAAAAACTGCCAAGTGGCGGTGGATGCGGCCATGCCGCTGGCCAGCCAGCTTTGCTGGGTGCTGCTGACCATTTGGCGGCTGGCATCGGGCAGCACGCCGCTGGCGTTGGGGGTCATGCCCGCGATGTAGCGGCCCAGGCCACCGTCGGCATCGCCAAAGTTGTCGTACTGCTGGTCGCGGCCTTCGATGCGGGTGTCCAGCATGTGCAGCGACAGCAGGTTGCCGAAGTCGAAACGGCGGTAGATCTTCAGCAGGTTGCTGGTGTCGGGCGTGCGGATCGGCATCCACTCGTGGTAGGCGCGGGCGGCGTTGTTTTTGCGGGTGGTCCAGTCGCCCTGGGTGGCGGGGTTGTGGTTTTCGGCACCGCCCACATAGGCGTTGTTGGTGAACTCGTGGTCGTCCCACACGGCAATCATCGGCATCTTGGCGTGCAGCGCCTGCAGGTTGGGGTCGGCGCGGTACAGGGCGAAGCGGGTGCGGTAGTCGTTCAGGCTGACGATGTCGTTGGCCGGGCTGGTCACGCGGCCCAGGGCCACCGCATCGGTGTTGCCAAACTTGGCCGGGTCGGAGCCGTATTCGTAGATGTAGTCGCCCAGGTGGATGGCGTATTGCGCGTCCGACTTGGCGGCGGCATCGTAGGTGTTGAAGTAACCCTCGGAGTACAGCGCGCACGAGAACACCGCCAGCTTCACCGAGGTCGCAGCGCTGGCGGGCAAGGTGCGGGTGCTGCCCACGGTGGATGCCACACCGGCATCGTCCACAAAGCGGTAGAAGTAGCTGCTGCCTGCGCTCAGCCCGGTGACATCGACCTTGGCAGTGAAGTCGGAGGCCTCGGTGGCCTCGACCCGGCCAGATTTCAGCGGCACGGCAAAGCTGTTGTCGCTGGCCAACTGCCAAGTCAGGCCCACGCTGCGGGTGCTGCCTGCCACCTTGGCGTGTGTCCACAAGATCACACTGGTCGCCAGCGGGTCGCCGCTGGCCACGCCGTATTTGAATTCTGCGGGCTCGGGGCTGCCGTCGCCGCAGGCTACCAGCGTACCGCTGACGGCCAAAGCAGCAGCGGTCGATGTGGTGTGGACGAGAAAATGGCGGCGGCTGGGGGCCTGGGTGTTGTCGGAATCGCGCATGGTAAGAAGCTCCTGTGGGGAGGCTGCATTACAGAGGCGCGGCGTGACAGGGGCGTGAAAGCATGGTGACGGTACGGCAGCGTTGTCGCGCAGGTGTCTGCCTACCCTGCGAGGCGCTTCCGTACGTGCGGCCACAGCAGGTTCAGCACCAGCCCCAGCATCACCAGCGCCGCCGCCAGCAGCTTCCACGCGGGCAGCGGCTCGCCCAGCCACCAGGCCGATGTGCCCATGCCAAACACGGGCACCAGCAGGGCCATGGGCGTGATGGTGGCGGCCGGGTGGCGGGCCAGCAACCAGCCCCAGGCGGCGTAGCCAAACAGACTATTGCCCCAGGCCTGCCAGGCCAGCGCCAGCCAGCTCGGCAGGTCGGCGTGGGTGACGGCGCTGCGCCAGGCATCCGCGCCTTCGAACACCAGCGACAGCAGCAGCAAAGGCGGCACCGCAAACGCGCTGGACCACACCACGTAGGCCAGCATGTCCACCTTGCCCGCTTTGCGCGATGCCGTGTTGCCACCGGCCCACGACAGCGCCGCACCCACCACCATCAAGAGCCCCAGCGGCGTGGTGCTGCCGTCGGTGTGCAGCACGATCACCGCAATGCCCGCCACCGCCAGCCCCAGCGCGCACCACTGGAAGGGCTGCACCCGCTCGTGCGTGGTCCGCATCGCCAGGCCGATGGTGAAAAACACCTGCACTTGCACCACCAGCGAAGCCAGCCCCGGCGAAATATGCCCCTGCATGGCCAGGTACAGCAGGCCAAACTGCCCCACGCCAATCAACAGCCCGTAGGCCGCCAGGTTGCCCCAGCTGGCCGCCGGACGCGGCAGAAACAGCACCGCAGGCAGCAGCGCCAGCGCAAACCGCAAAGCCGCCAGCAACAGCGGTGGGAAGTGCACCAGCGCCACCTTGATCACTACAAAGTTGCTGCCCCACACGGCCACCACGGCCAAGGCAAGCAGAAAGTGGCGCAGGGGCAGGGAGATGGGCATGGGGTGGATACTATGGTTTTTGTAGCTGCTTGCGCCGATGGAGTAAGCGCTAGAGGCTTATTTCTATCAATTCTAGCTGCGTGGCGAGCATGGGGTTTCGGGCAGTTTATGGTCGTTGCAAGCAAGCGTGTGCGCTCCTAAAATGAACAGACCAACCCAGGAGCCCAACATGGATGTCTCTTCAGTCTATCGGCAGACCGCACAGCCGATCTCTCCCACCAACGCCTCCCAGCCAACGCAAAACCGCGCCACCCGGCCCGACGATGCCGACCTGAAAAAGGCCACCGAAGTGAAGGAGGCCCAGCCGCCCAAACCCGTGGTCAACAGCCAGGGCCAAACCACCGGGCGCATCGTCAACACCACCGCCTGAACCTGCGCCGCAGGGGCTCACCATGGCCAGCCTTGCCATCAGCAGCAGCGCAACGCCGTCCCTCGCGGCTTCGGCGGATAAAACGCGGGTGGCCCAGGCCCGCCGCGATGCCGAGCAGGCCCAGAACACCGCCGACAACCTGCGCCGCCAAGCCGACAGCGCCGAACGCACGGCCCAGGTCAGCCAGGAAAACGCCCGCTCTCTGGCCGAGCGCAGCAACCAGCTGGTGGCCAATTACGTGCAGTCCCAGCGCGTGGCCCCCAACGAGCCCCGCACCTTGGGCACCGGCGTGGTGTCGCGGCTGTACGCCGACCCGCCAGCGGCCTCGTTGCTGCTGCCACCGGTAGTGAATGGGCAAGGGCAGGCCACCGGCCAATTGGTCAACCTCAGCGCCTGATACCATCTCTCCGGGCCTGTCCACATCGGCAGGCCACGTCGCTCGGACGGTTCCGGGCGCTTACGTGAGATTTTTCAACATGGCTGCATCCCCCGCAGGCAAGCGCCGTTTCGCGCGCATTGACCGGCTTCCCCCCTACGTCTTCAACATCACGGCCGAACTCAAGCTGGCTGCGCGCCGCCGTGGCGAAGACATCATCGACATGAGCATGGGCAACCCCGACGGGGCCACCCCGGCCCACATCGTCGCCAAGCTCACCGAGGTCGCGCAGCGGCCCGACACCCATGGCTACTCGGCCAGCAAGGGCATTCCGCGCCTGCGCCGGGCCATCAGCAAGTGGTACCAAGACCGGTATGCGGTAGACATCGACCCCGACAGCGAGGCCATTGTCACCATCGGCTCCAAGGAAGGCCTGGCCCACCTGATGCTGGCCACGCTGGACCGGGGCGATACCGTGCTGGTGCCCGACCCCAGCTACCCCATCCACATCTACGGCGCGGTGATCGCCGGGGCCGACATCCGCAGCGTGCCCATGGCCGAGGGCGTAGACTTTTTCGGCGAGCTGGAAAAGGCCATCCGCGGCAGCTACCCCAAGCCCAAGATGATGGTGCTGGGTTTTCCCAGCAACCCCACGGCGCAGTGCGTGGAGCTGCCGTTTTTCGAGAAAGTGGTGGCCCTGGCCAAAAAGCACGACATCTTTGTGGTGCACGACCTGGCCTATGCCGACATCACCTTCGACGGCTGGAAGGCCCCCAGCATCATGCAGGTGCCGGGTGCCAAAGACATTGCGGTGGAGTTCTTTACCCTGAGCAAAAGCTACAACATGGCGGGCTGGCGCATCGGCTTCATGGTGGGCAACCCCGACCTGGTGGCGGCCCTGGCGCGCATCAAGAGTTACCACGACTACGGCACCTTCACGCCGCTGCAGGTGGCGGCCATCGCCGCGCTGGAGGGCGACCAGGCTTGCGTGGCCGAAATCGCCGCCACCTACCAAAGCCGCCGCGACGTGCTCTACAAGGGCCTGATGGAGGCCGGCTGGCAGGTCGATTGCCCCAAGGCCAGCATGTACATCTGGGCGCGCATCCCGCCGCACTACCAGGCGTTGGGCTCGCTGGAGTTTGCGACCCAGCTGCTGGCCAAGGCCAAGGTGTCGGTGTCGCCCGGCATCGGCTTTGGCGACCACGGCGACGGCCATGTGCGTTTTGCCCTGATCGAAAACGAGGCCCGTATCCGCCAAGCGGTGCGCGGCATCAAGGCGATGTTCAAGGCCGATGGGGTGTCTGTGGCGTGAATATGTTTCAGGGCGTTGCATCTTGACCATAATCGGATGCCGCTCTATTCTGGCTTGGCTCATCTCATTGGGATATTTACTGCATGAAAACTGATCCTAGGACCGAGGCGCAGAGTCGCCTGCAGGCGCTGCTGGCGCGAGAAACGGGTGCGCCGGTATCGCCCGTGGTACAGGCGGAGCTGGCCGCGATTGTGGATGCGGCCCTGGGTGGCCCCGACACCGCCAACCTGCCGGTGGAGAGCCGCGAAGTCACCATTCTGGTGGCCGACCTGCGCGGCTTCATTGCGCTCACGTCCTCGCAGCCCGCAGGCACCATCGTCACCATGCTCAACCTGTGCCTGGAGCGCATGAGCGCGGTGATCTACCGTTACCAGGGCGTGATCGACAAGTTCACCGGCGACTCCATGACCGTGCTGTTTGGCGCGCCGGTGCAGCGGCCCGACGACGTGATGCGCGCCATGGCCTGCGCGGTGGAGATGCAGCTGGCCATGCGCCTGCTCAACGACCAGTACCAGCGGGGCCGCATGCCCGAGCTGTTCATGGGCATTGGCCTGAACACCGGTACGGTGATGGCGGGGCGGTTTGGCTCGGAAGCGTTTTCGCAGTACACGGTGATCGGCAACCAGGTCAGCCTGGCCTCGCGCATCGAGTCCTTCAGCCTGCGCGGCCAGGTGCTCATCAGCGAAACCACCTACCAGCGCTGCCACGGCACGGTGTCGGCCACCGAGCCGGTGGAGGTGTTTGTGGCGGGCAAACTGGTGCCGGTGAAGGTGCGCGAGCTCATTGCCATCCCCAGCCTGCACCTGAAGGTGCCGCGCCAGGAGTTTCGCCGCAGCCACCGGGCCGAGGTGCGCATTCCCTGCAGCCTGCAGATTCTGGAAGGCACTACGGTGCTGCCCAACGCCATCAAGGCCCACATCCTGGACATCGGCTACCACGGCGTGCTGCTGGAGCTGGACTTGCCGATTGAGGTGGGTTTCGACGTGAAGCTGAACTTCGACATGACCCTGGTCGAGTACCCGGTGACCGACATCTACGCCCGCGTGATGAAAACCAAGCACGAAGACGGCCATTTGCTGGCCGGCCTGGAGTTCACCGCGCTGGGCACCGAGACCAACACCAAGCTGCAAATGTTTGTGCAGATGCTGGTGGGTGCCAGCTAGCTTTTTGATAGCTGCTCACGCTTGTGGAATAAGCGCTAGGGCCTGATTTGGCTTACATTGCCCAAATGCGCGGCCGGGTGGCCGACAGGCCCCAGAAGTGCGCCCGCCATGCGGCCCACACCTGTTTCACCAAGTCCATCGCGGGCTCGACCAGCGGGGCCAGTACCCGCACCACCACCACCTGGCCGTCGGGGCTGGTAGCACCCGCAGTGTGGTGCAGGCTATGGGCGTCGATCACCTGCCGGGCCACATCCAGCGCCGCTGCCTGCCGCTGCCGGTCCAGCTTGCTGCCCGCCAAAAAGAACAGCGACGCCATGCACTTGTAGCCCGCCAGCCCCAGCGGGCTGTCCATCAGCCGGGTGTCTAGCGCATCGATGCGGCCCCGCTCCAGCCACACGCCGGGCAGCTCCAGGTGCTGCACAAACTGGCCCTGGGCAAACGGCTGGTTGGCCTGCGGCAGGCCAAAGGCGGTCACGTCCCAGCCCATCAGCTCCGCCCCTGGCTCCAGGTCAAACCGCACGCGGTTTTCGGCATGGCACTGGTGGTAACAAATTGCCTCGGTAGGCAGCCATTCCAGCCGCCCGCCGGTGGCCACTTTGATCTGGGTGTTTTGCAGCGCCAATGGGCCCGCCGAGCGGTAAAACCGGGTCGCGCCGGGCGTGGTGATCAGGCCGTGGGCCCCGGGCTCCACCTGCACGGTGATGTCCAGCGTGTCGCCGCCGACCAGCCCGCCGGGCGGGTGCACCAGCACGTTGTGGCAGATGGCATCGCCCTCGGGGTACAGGCTTTGCAGGATGCGCAAGGGGCCTTGGTGCTGGTGGCGGGCCACGCAACGGGCGGCTTCGAGGCGGTAGTTCAGGTCAAGTTGGGCGTGCCAGGACATCGTCAAAAAAATGGGTTAGGACTTGCGCAGCGCCCCTGTATCGCCCTTCGGGCTTACAGGGGGAACTTGGCGCAAGTCCTGTGGGTTCAGGGTGGATCGGAAGGGAGCAGGCCCGGCGGTAGGAATGCGTGGCGCGGCACGGGCGGCTCGGCGGGCTGCCAGCCGGGCAGGGCACGGGCTTTGCTGCCGCCGCCGGTGCGCAGCATCAGCGCGCCTGCGGGCCGCTGGGGTTCGCCCAGCACCGAGCGGCCATGGGCCGGGGCGAAGCGGGTGCGCAGGTCCTGCACGCGGGCCTGCAGGTCCGCGCCGCCGTCCATGCTGTGGCTGTCCATGGTGCTGCCGTAGCGCTGCAGCACCAGGTAAGCGGTGTCGATGAGGCGGGCGTTCAGCGTGGTCTGGCCGTGGGCCAGCAGGTTGTCTACCGCGCCCCGGGGGTCGCCGTGCAGGCTCAGCGAGATGGCGCTTTCGGTGACCTTGGTGATCTGGGTGTTGCAGGCGCGGATACGCTCGGCGTGGGCCGGGTGGGCGGCTGCCGAGGTGATCAGCAGCTCGCTCAAAGGGCGGGTGGTGCAAAAGCGCATGCCCAAGGTGTCGATGGTGGCCTCTATCTGGTCGATAAACACCTTGCGCTGCGCCAGCGCGCAGGCCAGGGCCAGCAGGTTGGTGGCGGCTTCAAAGTCAAACTCAGGGGCGCTGAGCTGCCTGGCCAGTGTTTTGACCACCTCGACCGCCGCCGGGTACTGCTGCTCTTGCACCAGCACCAGCGCCGCGATGGTGGTTGCGTGGCGTTCGGTACGCACCGTGTCGGTGCTGCGGGCGGCCACGCGCTTGAACTCGTCCTGGCAGCGCAGCAGGGCTTTTTTGTCGCTGGATTCCAGCCGCAAAAACGCCAGCAGCACCAGGGCCTGGCAGTCCAGCATTTTCGAATCCAGGCCCATACGCACCGTGCGCTCCAGCAGCAGCTCGGCCTGTTTGCGGTCGCCCACGTAGGCCATCAGCAGGCCGAAGTTTTGCGCCCGGGTGATGGAGTGGGGCGAGAGCTGGGCCGCACTCTGGTAGGCCTCCAGCGCCTGCGGGTACTTGCCCAGCTCAAACTGGGCCCGGCCCAGCATGTCGAAAGCATCGGCGTAGTCTGGCTGCTCGGCCAGCAACTTCTCCAGCGCGCTGGCAGCCTTCGCGGCCTGGCCGCTTTCCAGCAGGGTGCGGGCGATGCCCAGCCGGGCCCAGAGCATGGGTTTGGCGGCGATCACCGCGTTCAACAGTGTCAAGGCCCCTTCGAACTGGCCGGTGCGCAGCAGCAGGTCGGCTCCCATACGCGCGGCATACAGCCAGAACGGGCCTTTGGCGGCAAAGCGCTGCAGGCACAGGCGGGCGGCCTGGTCGAAGTTGCCGTTGTCGATGGCCTCGAAGATCTCGCGCAGCGACAGCTTACGGGTGCGGGCCTGGTATAGCCGCTCGCCCAGGCTGTTGGCGCTGTGCGGCTTGAGCAGGTAGCCGTCGAGGGCCGACTCGGCGGCATCGGCCACCTTGGCATAGGTGGCTTCGGCGGTGACCATGATGAACACGGTAGAAAACGGCAGCAGCTGGTTGCGCCGCAGGTCGTCCACCAGGTCTTGCCCGGAAAAGCCCCGGCTTTCAAACGCGTGCTCGCACAGCACCACGTCAAAACGCTCCTGCTCCAGCAGTTTGCGCGCGGCGGTGGTGTTGACGCACTGCACCACCTTGCCCAGGCCAAACTCCCGCAGCTGCGCCACCAGAATGGAGCGGGAGGTGGCGTGGCTGTCGATCACCAGCGCCTGGCTGGTGGAGAGATCGTCGGGGCGGGGTTCCACAGAGATGGATGGGGGCTTCAGGCCTGCGTGTTGAGCAGCGAGCCCAGCATCGCATCCTGGGTTTTGAATACGTTCAGGTTGGCCAGAAATGCGTTTTTGGCCTGCAACTGGGCGACCACATCGCCCTCCAGCCCTGCGCTGGGCTGGCTGGACCGTCTGACCTGGGTGCCCACACCGCCGCCGGTCTGGGTGCTTTGTTCCACCTGCAGTGGTTGGAACCCAACGGTCTGGCTGTTGGCCACCTTGTGGGCAGACACCTGCAGCCGGGTTTGCGCGGCTTGCAGGCCCGACAGGGCAATCGAAGAGGTGGAGGCGGTGATGTTCATGGGGTGCCGATCAGGTGCACATTCTAAGTATGCACCCGAAAAGACATAGTCCCACCCACTGCACACCACCCGCACCACGCAATCTACGGCCCCCGGCTCCCCACCGGCGGTTGGCCGGGCCGTCCCGGAACCATGGCCAGCATGTGGTCTGAAATACCGCCGTCCACCAGCAGGTTCTGGCCCGTGACGTACGAGGCCGCCGCACTGCTCAAGTAGGCCACCGCCGCGCCCACATCTTCGGCCTGGCCGATGCGGCCCAGCGGCACCAGGGCCTGGCGTTGCTGCAGCGTAGCCGCATCCTGGTAGACGGCCTCGGTCAGCGGCGTGCGGACCATGCCGGGGCAGACCGTGTTGACGCGGATGCCGTCTGCCGCCCATTCCTGCGCCAGCTGGCGGCACAGCATCACCAGGGCTGCCTTGGCGGCCGAATACGCGCCGTAGCCGGGGTGCGGTGTCAGGCCCGACATCGACGCAATGGCTGTGATGCTGCCCCGCGTGCGCGCCAGCGCCGGGTAGGCGGCCTGCGCGAGCAGCCAGGCCGAGCGGGTGTTGAGGTTAAACGTACGGTCCCACTGCGCCAGCGGCAGGTCCGCCAGGCGGCCCGGGCCGGAGGCACCGGCGTTGCAAACCAGGGCCGTCAGGTCGCCACCCTCGGCCTGCGCCTGGGCCAACAGGCTGGCGCTATCTGCGGGCTCGGTGATGTCGCCCGCCACGCCGTGGGCACTGGCGCCCGCCGCACGCAGTTCGTCCAGCAGCTGGTCGAGCTTGGCACCGGGCTGCGAGGCGGCGGCGCTGATGTGGATGGCTGCGCCATCTTTGTGCGCCTGGGCGATCAGCGCAAAACAGATGCCCCGGCCAATGCCGCCAGTGGCCCCGGTGACCAGGGCGTGCACCGCGGTGGAGTGCGCCACCGCTGCCATCACATCTTGCACAGAGGGGAGGGCGCGGGTGTCAGCGACGGGTCGAAACGCTGCTCGATCACCGCACGCAGCACGCCGTCGGCCACTTTGGCACGGCCCACGTAGTTGGGCAGCACCAGCTGGTTGTCTTGTGCGCGCATGGTCACGTCGCCGTAGATCGAGTCGAACTGGGCACCGCGCAGGGCCTTGCTGACCTCGGCAGGCTTGACGCTGCTGGACTTCTTCACGCCTTCAAAAATCACCTGCGTGCCGTTGTAGGCCGCGCCCTCGTTGTCGGACGGCAGGCGGTTGAACTTGGCCTTCCAGGCGGTCACAAAGGCTTTGTTGCGTGGCGTGTCGATGTCCACGGCGTAGGGGATGGTGCCAATGGTGTCTTTGAGCGCATCGCCCGAGCCTTCGATCATGAAGTTCAGGATCAGCGAGTGGCCGATCAGCTTCTTTGCCGGGATCAGGCCAAACTCCTGCGCCTGCTTGGCAAACGCAATCGCGTCGCGGCCGGTTTCTGCCACCCAGATAGCTTCCACGTTGGACGCCTTGAGCTGGGCGATGTAGGGCGAGAAGTCTTTGGTGCCCATTGGCACATACAGGCTCAGCGGCACGGTCTTGCCCTGGGCTTCCACGGCTTTCTTGAACGATTCGCCCGAGTCGCGGACCCACACGTAGTCGGCGGCCAGCACGGCAAACGACTTTTCCTTGAAGCCCTTGGCCCACTGGCCGATCATGGCCATGTCCATCGCATCCGAGTGGTTGGTGCGGAAGCTGCGCGGGCGGCAGGTGTCGCCGGTGAGTTTGTCGGATTTGCTGGCCACGGCAAAGTAGGCTGCGTCCCAGCGCTCCAGGTTCTGCGCCAGCGCCAGTGAGATGGACGAGGGAATCGCGCCGATCAGCAGGTTGTAGCCATCGCGCGCCAGCTTTTCGGCCACGCGGCGGCCAGCGTCGGGCGTGCCTTCGTCGTCGGCGGTTTGCACCTCGACCTTGCGTCCATCTACGCCGCCTTTGGCGTTGGCTTCGTCGATGGCGAACTGCACGGCGCGCATGACTTCTTCGCCCTGCTGGGCAAACACGCCCGACTTGGACGACACCAGGCCGATCTTGACGGGCTCCTTGCCCTGGGCCAAAGCTGCCAGGGGCAGGGCGGCGGTGAGTGCCAGGGCGGCGAGGATGCGGTTGGGTGTGAACATGGTTGTGTCTCCTGAATCAAATTGCCGGAAGCGGCCCGGTTGCCGATAAAAAAGGGGGATACGCCTTAAACCATCACGTGGGCTTCCAAGTCATGCAGGCAGGCCTTGCTGTTCTCCACCGGGCCCTCGGCCACCACCGCGCCCTTGGCCATGGCGCAGTAACGCTCGGCCACGCGCACCACCAGGCTCATGTTTTGCTCGATCAGCAGCAGGGCCGTGCCCTGGTCGGCCACGCGGTTGAAGATCACCGCCAACTGGTCCACGATCACCGGGGCCAGGCCCTCGGTGGGCTCGTCCAGCAGGATGAGCGCCGGGTTGGCCATCAGCGCCCGGCCCACGGCCAGCATCTGCTGCTGGCCGCCCGACAAGGCGGTGCCAGGGGTGTGGGCGCGCTCTTGCAGGATGGGGAAGAGCTTGTAGATTTCAGGCACGTTCCACGGACCTTTGCGGCCCACGGCGGCACCCAGCTGCAGGTTTTCTTCCACGCTCAAATTGGCCACGATGCGCCGCCCCTGCGGCACCACCACCACGCCCTGCTGGGCCGCCATGTAGGGGCGTGGGCGCGGCAGGGTTTTGCTGCCCACGCGCACACTGCCGCCGCGCAACGCGGCCAGGCCCAGCACGGTGTTGACCACCGTGGTTTTGCCCACGCCGTTGCGGCCAATCAGCGCCACCCGCTCGCCGGGGTGTACGGCCAGGCTCAGGCCGTGCAGGATGTGGGCCGATCCATAAAAGGCGTTGATTTTTTCCAGTTGCAGTAAAGCGCTCATGCCGTGCTCCCCAAATAGGCTTCGCGCACACGCGGGTCGGCGCGCACGCTGGCCGGTGCGCCGCTGGCGATCACCCGGCCGAGTTCAAAAACCGTGACCACATCGGAGATGCCGAAGACCACGTCCATGTCGTGTTCGACCAGCAGCACCGACACGTCCCAGCGCGAGGTCAGTGCCTTCAGGTGCTTGGCCAGGTCGTGCGATTCCTGCACCGACAGGCCCGCCATGGGTTCGTCCAGCAGAAGCACCTGCGGGCGGCCCACCAGGGCCAACGCCAGGTCCAGGCGGCGCTGCTGGCCGTAGCCCAGGTCTTCGGCGGTGGCGTTGGCCAGCGGCAGCAGGTCCAGCTCTTGCAGCACCGCGTCGGCATCGGCCCCGGAGTCGGCCACGCCCATCTTGTGCGAGGCCAGTTCCACCTGCTGGCGCACCGCCATCTGGCCAAAGATGCTGGTGCGCTGAAAACTGCGCGACAGCCCGCGCATGCGGCGCTGGGTGGCCCCCAGGGCGGTTACGTCCTGCCCGGCCAGGTGCACCGTGCCGCGGGTCAGGCGGGTGCGGCCGGTGATGGCATCGATCACCGTGGATTTGCCCGCGCCGTTGGGGCCGATCAGGCCGCGGATCTGGCCGCGTTCCAGCGTCAGCGAGACACCGTCCACGGCCTTCACGCCGCCATAGTGGATAGCCACGTCGGTGGCTTCCAATACAAAGTTGCTCATGGGGTTTTCCTCTCAGTGCCCGGGCGCGGTGCGCAGGGCGGGGGTGGGTGGTTTGGGTCGCACCAGGCGACCCAGGGCCCCGGCGATGCCGGTGGGCGAGAACACGATCACGGTGATCAGCGCCACGCCGAAAATGGCCATCCAGTGGTTGGCGTAGTCGCCCAGAATGTCCTTGGCCAGGAAGTACACAACGGCACCCAGCGCCGGGCCCCACAGCGCCTTGTAGCCGCCCACCACCACCATCATCAGCGCCACGCCCGACAGGCTCCAGTGCAGGTTTTCCGGCGACACAAAACCGGTGTTCAGCGTCGACAGCAAACCGGCTACGCCCGTCACCAGGGCCGACAGCGCGTAGATGGCCGCACGCGGCAGCAGGGTGCGGATGCCGATGAAACGGGCGCGCTCTTCGTTGTCGCGCACCGCCTCGGTGATGCTGCCAAAGCGGCTTCGCAGCAGCAGGGCCAGGGCCAGGAGTACCAGCACCAGCACCGTCCAGCACAGCAGGAACATGTGCGAGGACTTCAGCAACTGCGACATCGGCAGGCCAAACAGCGTGGCGGGCCATTCGATGTTCATGCCGTCGGCACCGCCGGTCAGGCCCCGGGAGCGCGAGGCCGTGAGGTAGAACATCTGCCCCACCGCCAGCGTCAGCATGCCAAAGGCCACGCCGGGCACCCGCACAATCACCAGGCCCATCACAAAGGCCACGGCGGTCAGGACGAGCAGGGTGACGAGCATCGCCGCCTCGGCAGGCATAACCTGCATCTGCAGCAGCAGGCCCACGCCGTAGCCCGCCGCGCCAAAGAACAGCGCGTGGCCAAAGCTGACCATGCCGTTTTGCCGCAGCAGCAGACCCACGCCGCTGGCAAACACCGCGTAGATGATGGCCTGGGTGAGCAGCGACAAGACCGTGCCCGAAGTGACGGTAGCCGCCACCACGGCCCCCACGCCCAATGCGCCTGCGGTGGATAAGGTGATACGTTGGATAGACATATTGATTTCCTCTTTCAGGTCCGGCTGCCGGCAAAACCCGCAGGCTTCCAGACCAGCACGGCGACCATGATCACGAAGGGCAGTACCGCCGACAGGTCGGGCAGGTACACCGCGCCCAGGGCCTGCACCATGCCCAGCACCATGGCGGCCACGAAGGCCCCCACCAGTGAGCCCAGGCCGCCGACCACCACCACCACAAACGAATCGATGATCACGTCGCTGCTCATGGATGGCGACAGCGACAGAAACGGCGCGGCCACCACCCCGGCCAGCCCGGCCAGCGCGGTGCCCAGGCCCACCACCCCGGCGCTGAGTAGGTCGGTGTTCACCCCTTGCATGGCGGTGGTGGTCGGGTCGGTGCTGGCGGCCCGCACAAACAGGCCCACCTTGGAATAGTGCAACCACAGGCTCAGGCCCAGCGCCACCAGCGCGCCCACGGCAATCACCGCCAGCCGGTAGGCGGGCACCGGCGTGCCCAGCAGATCCACCGAGGTGTTCAGCGCCTCGGGGGCGGCCACCGACAGGTTGCTTTTGCCCCACACGCTTTGCACAAAGTCTTCAATGATCAGCAGCAGGCCGAAGGTCACCAGCACCACGCTGAGCGGGTCGCGGTCTTGCAGCAGGCGAAAGCCGTAGCGGTCGAGCAGCACGCCCAGCAGCGCCATCACCGCCGGGGCCGCCACCAGCGCCACCCAGAAGTTGCTGTGGCTGGCGATGGAATAGCCCAGGTAGGCCCCCAGCATGTAAAGCGAGCCGTGGGCAAAGTTCACCACCCGGCGCAGCCCGTAGATCAGCGCCAGCCCCGAGCACATCACGATCAGCAATGCGCCGTAGACCAGGCCGTTGAAAAGGTTGATAGCCAACATTTTTTGTCTCCTCCAGTTTTAAAAATGGGTTACGCCGCCAGCGCCGATAGGGCCGACTCCGGCGCACCAAAGGCCGTCCAGCCGCCGTCCACCGGCAGCACCGCGCCGGTGATGTAGCTGGCCTGGGGTGAGGCCAGAAAGGCAATCGCCTCGGCGATCTCGTGCGGCTCGGCCATGCGGCCCAGCGGCGTGCGGTGGGTAATGCCCGGCAGGTCAATGGCCCCCTGGCGGCCCAGCTCGGCCACCAGCGCGGTGCGCACGTAGCCCGGGGCCACGGCGTTCACGCGGATGCCGTCGCGGGCCCACTCGCTGGCCATGGCGCGGGTCATGCCGATCACCCCGGCCTTGGCCGCGCTGTAGGCATTGCGGGCGGGCAGGCCGGTGCTGCTGGCGATGGAGCCCAGGTTGACGATGGCCCGGTGGCCGCTGCCCTGCAGCATGGTTTTGGCCACCGCCTGGCTGACCAGGAAGGTGCCGCGCAGGTGCACGCTCAGCACCCGGTCAAAGGCTGCTACTTCTTGCGCCACCGTGGGGCCGGTCTGGTCGGCGATGCCCGCGTTGTTGACCAGCACCGCGATATGGCCCAGCGCGCGGGCGGCGGCGATGGCCGCGTCCACGCTGTCGGGCTGGGTTACGTCGCAGCCCAGGCCCAGGTGCTCGGGGCCTAGTTCCGCAGCGCGGGATTGGGCCGCCTCAGCGCGCAGGTCCAGCAGTGCAATTCGGTAGCCGCTGGCCGCCAGTTTTTGGGCCGTGGCCCAGCCGATGCCGTCGGCGGCACCGGTGACAACCGCGACCATGGGGGTGGTGGCCATGCTTTAGGCCGGGTGGGCCGAATTTAAAGAAAATAGGCCGCTAGCGCTTATTCGATAAGCACGGGAAGCTATAAAAATAGTAGTAATCGGGTTGTGCATGCTTGTCTCCTCACACGGATTTGGAACGGGCGGTGTCTGCCGCTCTTTGTTAAAAGGCAGCTAAATTGTGTTTTGCGGGGAGATGAAAACCACCAACGATTCGGGCCATGAACAGGACATTTCCTGCATGGCCCGACAGGGGGTTTCCCTAGGTTGCGGCGCGTGCGGCAGCGTGGCGCGCGGCCAAATACGCAAACACCACCCCCGGCCCCAGCGTGATGCCGGGCGCGGTATAGACCCCGCCCATGATGCTGTGCATGTCGTTGCCCACGGCGTACAGGCCGGGGATGGGCGTGTGGTCTTCGCCCAGCACCCGGGCATCGCCGTCGGTGGCAAAACCGGTGGACGCGCCGATGTCGCCGGGGTACAGGCGCACGGCATAAAACGGGGCTTCGCGCAGCGGGCCGAGGTTGGGGTTTTTGCCGCCCGCGCTGGGGTCGCCCATGTTCTGCGAATAGGCGGTGCTGCCGCGCTGGAAGTCGGGGTCGATACCGGCTGCGGCGTAGTCGTTGATTTGCGCCACGCTGGCCTGTAGGTGGGCTGCAGGCAGGGCGAGCTTTTGCGCCAAGGCGTCCAGCGTGTCGGCCTGCACCAGGTAGCCGTCGGCCAAAAACGGCTCCAGCCCCTTGCCACCGGGGCGCACCATGCCAATGCCGTACTTGCGCAGGGCTTTGGCATCGCACACCAGGTAGGCCGCCATCTGGGGTTGCTGCTGCAGGGCCAGTGCGAACAGGTGGTAGGAGGTGCTCTCGTTCACAAAGCGGTCGCCCGCCTGGTTCACCGCCAGCATGCCGGGCTTGGCGCGGTCCATCATGAAGTGCGGGAACACGGCGGTGCTGCCGTCGGGCCGTTGGCGCTTGGATACGGGTGCCCAAAACGCCGGGCTCAGCCCCCCTTGGCCGTAGTGCGCACCCGCGTGCTGAGCCAGGCCGTGGGCTTCTCCGGTGTGGCCGGGTGCTGCCGGGCACCAGTCGGCGGCGATGCCGGGCAGCAGGTCCTGGCGCAACTGCGGGTGGCGGTTAAAGCCGCCGCTGGCCAACACCAGGCCCTTGCGCACGGCGACGGTGCGGCGTTGGCCTTCTTGCACCAGCGTGAGGGACTGGATGCCGTCGGCGCCGCGCTGGATGCGCTGCACCGAGGTGTGCAGGGCCAGGGTCACATTGGCGTGTTGTGAGAGGGAATGCAGCAGCCGCCCCACCAGCGCATTGCCCATCACCAGCCGGGTGCCGCGCGGGTGGCGCAGCCGGTCGCTGGCGTGGCGGGTCAGCAGCTTGCAGGCGTGTTTGAACGAGCGGAACGACTTGCTCAGAGCGAGCAGGTGGTTGATGTCGGTGCGGTCCACCATCATGCCGCCGAGCACGGTGAACTCGGGGATGGGTGGGCGCACCAGCGGGAACAGCGGGCCCAGCAGGCGGCCATCGAAGGGCAGGGGTTCCAGCGCCCGGCCATTCAGGGTGGAGCCGCCCAGGTCGGAGATGTAGTCGGGGTGCTTGGGGTAGGCGCGGTAATGCACCTCGGTGCGGTTCTCCAGCACGTCCACCGCCTGCGCACCATGGTCCAGAAAGGTCTGGCGCAGGGCGGCCGGGCTGCGCTCGCCCACGGCGTTGTCCAGGTAGCGTTTGGCATCGGCCAGGGTGTCCCTAGGGTTGACGCTGGCGGAGTGCCGGGTGCCCGGAATCCAGGTGGTGCCGCCCGACCAGGCGGTGGTGCCGCCCACATGCCCGGTGCGCTCTACCAGTAGCACCTGCTGGCCTTCGAGCGCGGCAAACAGCGCGGTGGCCATGCCCGCGCCACCTGCGCCAACGACCACCAGGTCATAGGCCGAGGCTTCGGGCAGGGCGCTTAGCGAGGGAAGTACCTGCATCTCACTTCTCCAGCAGGAAGTTCACCATCAGGTCACGCACCCGGCCAAACATGTGGGCCCCGGTCATGGTGGCGCAGCCCTTGCCGCGGGCGGCGGCGATCAGCGGCGTGATGGCGGGCGCAGTGATTACGCAGCCCACAAACATGTTGGGCTGGATCTTGTCTGCGTCGAGTGGATAGGGATCACCCTCCCGCATGCCCACCGGCGTGGCGTTGAGGACGATGTCAAAACCCGTGGGGTCGGCGCTGCCGTGGGCAACAGTGCAGCGGCCCAGGCTGGCCAGGCGGTCCACCAGGGTGGTGCGGCGGGCGGTGTCGGCATCAAAGATGGCCAGCTCGCTGACCCCGGCCATCACCAATGCATGGGCAATCGCCGAGCCTGCGCCGCCTGCGCCCACCAGCAAGGCTTTTTTGCCCTCGGGCTGGCAGCCGTTGTCTTGCATGGCGGACACAAAGCCCAGGCCGTCGAACATGTCGCCGTGCCAGGTGCCGTCGGGGTTGCGGCGCATGGTGTTGACGGTGTGCAAGAAAGCGGCGCGGTCCGAGGTGGTGGCGCACAGGTCAAAGCAGGCAAATTTGTGCGGCACGGTAACGATGATGCCGTCCACGTTCTGCGCCAGCGATACGCCGTCCAGCCAGGCCGCCAGCTTGGCCGGGGCCACATGCGCGGGTATGACATAGGCGTTATGGCCATGGGACTGCAGTTCCTGGGTCACGCCTGCGGGGGATTTCACCTGGGCGATCGGGTCGCCGACGATGAAGTGGATGCGGGTGGCACCGCTGAGGGGTTCGGTCATGGGATAAGTCTCCGGGGGGTTGGAATGACGGAATCATAGTCAAAAGTGGAATAGTATTCAAGTATTGAATTTAATTCTAATTTTGCTATGATGCGCCATCGCCACACACAATCGAGCAAGCCATGAACGGTGTTTTAGAACGAACCCTAGCCATCCTGGAGCTGCTGTCCCAGCACGGCGGCGGCCTGGAGCTGGCCGCTATTGCCGACCGGCTCGACATCCCCCGCAGCGCCGTGCACCGCCTGCTGGTGGACCTGGCCCGCTGCGGCTATGTGCGCCAGACGCGCGACCACGGCGACTACCTGCTGACCACCAAGCTGGTGTCCATGGGACTGAGCTTTTTGAGCAACACCGGCATCGTCGACATCGCCCAGCCGCTGCTGGACCGGCTGGCCGAAATCTCCGGCGAGCTGGTGCGCCTGGCCGTGGTGGATGGCAACCGCCTGACCTGGGTGGCCCGCGCCCAGGGTGCCCGCCAAGGCCTGCGTTACGACCCCGACATGGGCAGCGATGCGCGCATCTCCTGCTCGTCCTCCGGTCTGGCCTGGCTGTCCACCCTGGACGACGACGATGCCCTGGCCCTGGTGGCCCAGCAGGGCGTAGGCCCGGTGGAAGAATTCGGCCCCAACGCCCCCAGAACCCTGCAAGAAGTGATGGTGCAGGTGCAGGCCACGCGCGAACGCGGCTACAGCCTGACGCAAGAAACCTACACCCCCGGCCTCAACGCCATGGCCGCCCCGGTGTGTCTGGCCGGGCAGGCCCTGGGCACCATCAGCATTGCCGGGCCGTCGGCCCGCTTCACGCTGGAGCGCATGCAGGCCCTGGGTGGTGATTTGGTGTCGCTGGCGGCGCAACTGGCCGCAGCCAGCGGGGCCTCGCCGTTTTTTAACCAGCCACGGGCCAATGCGGCGGCGGGCTTGCGAAAAATTTACGCGTCCTGACCATGGCTGCCACCGAACACACCGACCTGTTGGTCATTGGCTCCGGTGCCGGGGGTCTATCTGCCGCCGTCACCGCCGCCCACTTGGGCCTGAAGGTGCTGGTGGTCGAAAAAGAGCCCCAGTTTGGTGGCACCACCGCCTGGTCGGGCGGCTGGATGTGGTTGCCGCGCAACCCGCTGGCCACCGAGGCGGGCATTGCCGAGGACATCGCCACGCCCACCGCCTACTTGCAGCAAGAGCTGGGCGCGCAGTTTGATGCGACACGGGTGCAGGCTTTTTTGCAGGCGGCTCCAAGCATGGTGGACTTCTTTCGCACCCAGACCGCCCTGCAGTTCATCGACGGCAATGGCGTGCCCGACTTCCATGGCCGCAACCCGCATGCGGCGCGGGGTGGGCGCTCGATTTGCGCCGCGCCGTTTGATGGCCGCCGACTGGGTGCCCAGATGGCGCGGCTCAAACCGCCGCTCAAGGAAACCACGCTGTGGGGCATGGGCATCGCCTCGGGGGCGGAGCTGCGGCATTTCTTCAACGCCCTGCGCAAGCCCGCTTCGCTGTGGTACGTCACACAACGGGTGCTCAGCCACTTTGCCGACCTGCTGCGTTACCGGCGTGGCATGCGGCTGGTCAATGGCAATGCGCTGGTGGCGGGGCTGGCGGCTTCGGCCTTTGCCCAGGGTGTGGAGATCCGCACCAGCAGCCCGGCGCAGCGTTTGCTAACCGAGCAAGGCCGTGTGGTCGGCGCGGTGGTGAGTGGTGTGGAGATACGGGCGCGTTGCGGCGTGGTGCTGGCCTGTGGCGGGTTTCCACATGACGTGGTGCGCAAAAAAGAGCTGCTGCCACACGCGCCTACCGGGCAAGAACATTGGTCTGCCGCCTCGCGGGGCAACACCGGCGACGGCCTGCGCCTGGGCGAGGCGGTGGGCGGCCAGGTGGCGCGTGATGCGGTGCAGGCCGCAGCCCTGGCCCCGGTATCCCTGGTGCCGCGTGCCGATGGATCGGTGGCCCACTTCCCGCACCTGGTCGAGCGCGCCAAGCCGGGGCTGATCGCGGTTACCACCGCAGGCCAGCGCTTCACCAACGAGGCCGACTCCTATTACGACTTTGTCAGCGGCCTGCTGGCCGCCACGCCCGCCGGTGCGTGCGTGCAGGCCTGGCTGGTGTGCGACCACGCTTTTATCCGCCACTACGGCCTGGGCGCGGTCAAACCCGCCCCCATGCCCATGGGCGCGATGCTGCGCAACGGCTACCTGCAGCGCGGTGCCACCCTGGCCGATCTGGCCCAGGCCTGCGGCATCGACGCAGCAGGCTTGCAGGCCACGGTGGCGCGCTACAACCAGCAGGCGCTGGCTGGCGTGGATGCCGACTTCGCCAAAGGCGACACCCCCTACAACAAGGTACAGGGCGACGCGGCCAGCGGCTACCCCAACCCCTGCATGGCCCCGCTGCTCCACGGCCCGTTCTACGCGGTGAAAGTCGTGCCCGGCAGCCTGGGCACCTTCGCCGGGCTGCGCGCCAACGCCAGCGCCCAGGTGCTGGACGCGCAAGACCAACCCATCCCCGGCCTGTATGCAGGTGGCAACGACATGCACAGCGTGATGGGCGGCACCTACCCCAGCGGCGGCATCACGCTGGGCCCGGCCATGACTTTCGGCTTTATTGCGGCCCACCATGCAGCAGGTATCGATTTATAAGAAATAGGCACTCCGTGCTTATTCCATCAGCGTAAGCAGCTCTTTATTCCATAGCAACCAAGGACTTTCACCATGTATTACGAACTCGCCACCATGACCCTGCCTTTCGGCACCGCAGGCCAGGCCGCCACCAATGTGCAGGCCTTTACCAGCGCCACCAGCGCAGAGGACGCCAGCGGCGAACTGCTGGGTTGCTGGTTTACCGACATCGGCCAGCTCAACCAGATGGTGGTGCTGCGCGGCTTTGCCGACCTGGCCACGCTGCAAAAAGAGCGCGACCGCACCCAAAAAAGCGCCGACCCGTTCGGCTGCGGCAGCATCTTCCAAAGCCTGGAGCAGCACAGCTACCAGGGCTTCCCGTGGATGAAGCCGGTACGCCCCTCGGCCGAGTCGGGCATCTCCGGCCCGGTCTACGAGATCCGCACCTACGGCATCAAGCCGGGCGGCGTGCAGGCCACCATCGATTTGTGGGAACAGTATGTGCCACCGCGCGAAGTGCTGTCGCCCTGCGTGGTGGCCATGGTGGCGCTGGACGGACCCCTGCGTTTCACCAATATCTGGGCCTACCCCACGCTGGACGCGCGCAGCAAAGCCCGCGCCGACGCGGTGGCCCAAGGCATCTGGCCACCCAAAGGCGGGCCTGCCAATCTGACGACCAATATGTTTTCCACCATCGCCTTGCCCACGGCGGTATCGCCCTTGAAATAAGGACCAGCCATGCGCAGCTACTCCCTGGCCTACCTCACCGCCGCCAACCTCACCCCGCCGCAGATGCTGGCCGCCGCCGCCCAGCTGG
Source organism: uncultured Albidiferax sp. (assembly GCA_963512645.1). GTDB lineage: Bacteria > Pseudomonadota > Gammaproteobacteria > Burkholderiales > Burkholderiaceae_C > Rhodoferax_B. Next base: position 179,372 of record CAUPNM010000001.1, read on the forward strand.
GCTACGGCCACGTGGGCCTGCGCCTGCGCCCCAACGCACCCGGCGCGCCCTACCAGCCGCTGCTGGGCGATGCCGCCATCCTGCGCGAAACCCTGGCGGTGCAGCGCGACACCGGCGTGGGCGTGTTCGACATCGAGATCGTCCGTATCGATGCCGCCTTCGACCCGCAGGCCTACCTGCCCATGTTCGAAGCCGCCGCCGCGCTGCGGGCCCGTGCCGTGCTGGTAGCCGGGGACGACACCGACCTGGCGCGCCTGGCCGACAACTACGCCCGCCTGTGCGCGGTGCTGCAGCCCTACGGCATGACGGCCGACCTGGAATTCATGCCCTGGACGGCGGTGCCCGATGCCCAGGCGGCCCTGCGCACGGTGCAGGCCGCAGGCCACCCGGCCAACGCGGGCATCCTGGTCGATGCCCTGCACGTGGCCCGCTCCCACACTACGCTGGACGACCTGCGCGCCTTGCCGCCCGGCCTGCTGCACTACGCGCAGATCTGCGACGCGCCCGCGGGCAAAGACTTCACGGTGGAGCAAATGGTCCACACCGCCCGCTGCGAGCGCCTGCTGCCGGGCGAGGGCGGGATTGACCCGGCCAGCATCTTTGCCGCGCTGCCCGCCGATGTGCCGGTGAGTGTGGAAGTGCCACACCAGCTGCGGGCCGCGCAACTGGGCGACGTGGAATGGGCACGCCAGGCGCTGGCGGCATCGCGCAGGCTGCTGGAAGCGGTATAGAGGTTCTAAGCGTTTTAGGCCGCTAGCGCCCATCCCATGGGCGCAAGCAGCTACTAATTACGTAGCAATTGCAAAACCTGGCATTGCCACCGCCTTCACCAGCCGCGTCTCTTGCGCGGTAATCAAGTGCCCCGATGCCGCCAGGTAGGCACCGAAGCCGGGGTGGGTGTCGCGGGCGAAGCAGCGGCGCTCGTAGTCGGCCAGGTCGTCGTAGGCCCACAGGTGCACAAACTGGTTTTGCGGCCCCACCAGGCTGGTGTAGAAGCCCACCGGGTGGCCCAGCGTCTCCATCAGGATGGGCATGGCCAGGCGGTTAAACACCTCCAGAAACTCCGGCATCTTGCGCAGCGCGATGGTGTAGGTGCGGTGGTCGATCAGTGGCTTGGGCTGGTTCATGCTGCGGCTCCGGCCCGGTCGGCAATGTGGTTGCCGGTGATGAAGCCAAAGGTCATGTTCGGCCCGTGGGTGATGCCCGCGCCGGGGTAGTTGCCGCCCATCACGCTGGCGCGGTCGTTGCCCACGGCGTACAGGCCGTCAATCGCCGTGCCGTCGCGTTTCAATACCTCGCCCACCACGCTGGTCTGGATGCCGTCGAAGGTGCCCAGGTCGCCCATCACCACCTTGAGCGCATAGAACGGGCCGGTCTGCACCGGGGCCACGCAGGGGTTGGGCCGGTGCTCGGGGTCGGCCAGGTAACGGTTAAAGCTGGTGCTGCCGCGGTGGAAGGCCGGGTCTTCGCCGCGCACCGCGCCGGTGTTGTAGTGGCGCACGGTCTGCTCCAGTCCGGCGGGGTCGATACCGGCGTTGGCCGCCAGTTCGGCCAGGGTATTGCCTTTCACCAGGTAGCCGCTGCGCAGGTGGCCGCCCAGCGGCATGGGCGCGGGCTTGGCGTAGCCCAGGCCGTATTTGGCGATGGTGGCTTTGTCGCAGATGAGCCACATAGCGGTTTCCTTTTGGCCCGCGCAGGCGCGCACCAGGGCCGCGCCCACGTCGTGGTAGGAGTTGGATTCGTTGGTGAAGCGCTGGCCGTTACGCAGCACGCCGATGATGCCGGGCTTGTAGCGGTCCAGCAGGTGCGGGAACACGCCAAACGTGCCGTCGCGGTAAGGCACGCGCGAGACCGGCATCCAGGCGGCGCTGTCCTCGAAACGGATGTCTACGTTGGCCCCCAGCTTTTCGGCCATGGCTACGCCGTCGCCGGTATTGCCCAGGGGCGTGGGCGACAAATGCTCGCCGCCGCGCTGCAGGTGCGGGTAGGCCTTGGTGATGCGCTGGATGTCTTGCGGAAAACCACCGCAGGCCAGCACCACGCCCTGGCGGGCGGTGATGCGGCAGGGGCCGTCTGCGCCGTCGGCCAGCACGCCGGTGGCCCGGCCACTGAACAGGGTGACTTCGCGCACCGGGGTGCTGGTGAGGATGGGGATGCCCAGGTCCAGTGCCGACTGGGCCAGGCGGGCGGCCAGCGCGTTGCCGCTGGTGACGTTGATGCCGCGCCCGTACTGCGCCAGTTCTTTGAGGTGCGTCACCAGGCGCTTGGCCACGTAGACGAACGAGGTGAACGACTTGGTGGCCTGGAAGAAATGCTTCAGGTCGGCGTTGGACGAGTTGAACATCATGCCGATGAAGGTGATGGTTTTCAGCGGGGGCTTGAGGCGCGCCATGTCCTTGCCCAGGCCGCGGATGTCGTAGGGCGCGGCCAGGATGGAGCGGCCCAGGTCCACGCCGCCGGGCGCGTCGGGGTGGTAGTCGGGGTACAGGGTGGGGATGAACTGGGCGGCGGTTTCGCGCTCGAAAAACTCCACCATCTTGGGGCCGTTGGCCAAAAAGGCCTCTACCGCCGCTGCGTCATAGAACTTGCCGGTTTCCTGCTGCATGTAGGTGCGCACGGCCTCCAGGGTGTCGGCCGGGTTCTGCTTGCGGCCATGCGGGCCCAGCGGGATCCACAGTACGCCGCCCGACAGCGCGGTGGTGCCGCCAAACACGGGTTCTTTCTCCAGCACCACCACGTCCAGGCCGCGTTTGCGGGCGGTGATGGCGGTGGCCAGGCCGGCAGCGCCGGAGCCGACGACGACGAGGTCGTAATCCAATTTTGGGGTCATGGGGGTGTTCTCAGGTAACGTTAAAACCGGGGCGGGGCACCATGTCCATCAGCATGGATGTCATGCCGCCGTCCACCGCGATCTCGGCGGCGTTGACGTAGGCGGCGCGCGGGCTGGCCAGGAACAGGGCCACGTCGGCAATGTCCTGCGGCTCGCCGACGCGGCGGCTGGCGGTGACGGCAGCGCGCTTGGCCTCAAAGCCGGGTTCTTCGTAAAACTTGGCCGACAGCGCGGTGCGAACCATCCCGGGGCACACCGCATTGCTGCGCACGCCCTGCGGCCCCCATTCCACCGCCAACTGGCGCGACAGCAGCAGCACCCCGGCCTTGCTGGCGCTGTAGGCACCGCTCTGGGTTTGCGGGGTCAGGCCCGAGACCGAGGCCACGTGCACCAGGCTGCCGCGCCCGGCCTGGCGCATTTGCGCGCCAAAAGCGCGGGCGCACAGCAGGTAGCCGGTGAGGTTGACGGCCAGCACCGCGTTCCAGTCGTCCAGGCTCACATCGGCCAGGCCCCCGGCGCGCAGCATGCCCGCGTTGTTGATGAGGGCGTAGGCGGGGCCCCAGGCGGCTTGTACCTGCTGGGCGGCGGCCTGCACGCTGGCTTCAGAAGCCACATCGCAGGCCACGGCCAGGACAGATGCGCCCTGGGCGGTGAGTTCGCTGGCGATGTGTTCGCAGCCAGCCAGGTCGCGGTCGAGCAGGGCCACCCGGGCTCCGGCCTGGGCCAAACTGCGGGCGATGGCGGCGCCGATGCCGCTGGCCGCGCCGGTCACGGCACAGACCTGGCCGTCGAGTTGCAGCCAATGGCGGGGGGTGTCGGGCATGCGGGTCTCCTTGTTATTTGAAGACCCTATTGTTGAAATTACGGGCAAACACGGGTTTGACAATTCACGCGAAAACCCAGACAGTTCGTGCATCTTTCAGAGGACGAATGTGGCTACCAGGGTGATTCCGAACTACGCGCTGTACGGCGACCAGGCCGCACCCGGCTGGCAAAGCTCGTTCGATTTCGAGTGGATTCCGCAGCGCTCGCGCCCTTACAACTGGGAGATACGGCCCCACAAACACGATGCTTTCCTGCAGCTTTTGTACCTGGTGCAGGGCACGGCCGAGGTGCAAATCGACCACGCGCGGTTTGCCGTCAGCGCGCCGTGTTTGCTGCTGATTCCCGCACAAACCGTGCATGCGTTCAGCTTCTCGGACGACATGGACGGGCCGGTGGTCACCGCCGCGCAGCGGCCTCTGGAGTCGCTGGCCGGGGTGGCCATGCCGGGGCTGTTGCCCACCATCCGTACGCCCGCCGTCATCCCCCTAGACACCAGCAGTGGCCATGCGGAGATGCTGATGCCGCTGTTTTTGTCGATCGAGCGCGAGGCGCATCTTCTCGCCGCCGGGCAGGTGAATGCGGGCATGGCGCTGGTGGCGGCGGTGTGTGTGCAGGTGGCGCGGCTGGCCCAGGTGCAGCAGGCCGCCAAGGCGCTGGGCAACCCGCGCAAGACCCAGCAAATCGAGAAGTTCCGGGCCATGGTGGATGCGCGCTTCAAGCAGCACCTGCCCATCACCGCCTATGCCGAGCAGCTGGGCATCACGCCGGGGCAGTTATCGCGCCTGTGCCGCGAGGTGCTGGGCATGTCCAGCCTGGATGTGATCAACGCCCGGCTGGTGCACGAAGCCCAGCGCGACCTGGTCTACACCAGCAACAGCATCCAGCAGCTGGCCGACAGCCTGGGCTTTGCCGACGAAACCTACTTTGGGCGCTTTTTCCGCAAACACACCGGCCTGAGTCCGCGCGCCTTTCGCCTGAAGGCGCTGGAGGCCATGCGGGCGCCGGAAAGCGGCGGGCCTACCAGTTCGGCGTAGTCTGGCAGTTGCGAAACTGCAGCCTGGGAAATTGCCGGCGCTGGAAGCCAAAAAACGTGCGCCACCAATCCACCTTGCGCCGGGGCCGCATACCCAGTGCCGCATAGCCCGCGGGCGTGAGGCCGCGCGTGATGGCGTACATCGGGGGGCGGCTGGGGTAGAGGGTGAGCGCGGCCGGGCCGATGTCGGCATCCACCAGGCCCTGGCGTTTGAGCGTGACCAACCAGCCGATTTCCACCGGGTTGTTGATGTAGGTGTCGCCATCGTATTGCGACAGCAGGTGCAGAAATGGCAGGGACATAAGGGAAGGCTCCGGGTGCGGGTCTCTATTGCACACCCCGGGGCACGCCAGACGTGTAGGACAAGCCCGCTGCCAGGGGGTCACGGCCATCCCTTCAGGGGCGTCTTAAGCGCTTTAGGCCGTTTGCGCCCGTCCCATCGGCGCAAGCAGCTATATTTTCAGTAGTACCTTGGGTTCGCCGCTGGTGCGGGCCGGTGGGAAGTGCAGCAGCACAATGCCGCTGAGCAGGGCCGCAAAAAAGCACCAGACCGAGATGAACCAGGTGGTGTAGACCGTGTAGGCGGCAATGAACGACACGGTGGCCGCCACGCCAAACAGCCACACCGCGCGCTGGCTCGACAGCAGCGGGCTGGTGCAGGTGCTCAGCAGGTACAGCCCGCTGGCGGCCAGCACATGCAGGTGCGGAAAGATGTAGACGATGTGCTGGCCACTGACCTGGGCCACCACCCGCGTTTGCAGCAGGTCCACCAGCAGGAATGTGCCGACCGCTGTGCCCGCCAGCGCCATGGCCACCAGCACCTTGCGCCGCCAGGGCACGGTTTCCATCAGCAGCACCGCCACCGGCACGTAAATCGGCCACAGCACCTGCGAAAACAGCGAGTACGCCTGCGTCAGCGCGAAGTTCAGGCCGGGGGCTGTGCCTGCAAAGCTGAGCCACAGGCCGCCTTCGAGCAGCTGCTGGATGCCAAACAGCACCGGGATCAGCGCAAACGGCAGGTCCCGGTGCCGCTGCAGGCGGCAAGCCCGGCGCACCGCCACCGCGCCCAGGCCCAGCAGTGCCACGCCTGCGGTGAAGCTGGCCGAAGCCGAGAAGCACATAGGCGGGCCTGGATTCTAGGTACCGGCCACGGTGGTGAGGGGTGGGGTGTGCTTCTGCACCCAGGCCACGAAGTGGTCCATCCAGCCCTGCAAAAACTCCCGGCTGTCCGCGCCGATGTTGCCGTCTGCGTCAAACAGGCCGTCTTTGGCCTGGATAAAAGCCTCGGGCTGGCCCATGGTGGGCGCGTCCAGGTAGGCCAGGATATTGCGCAGGTGCTGCTGCGCCATGGCCGTGCCGATGGCGCCCACCGACACGCCCAGCACCCCGGCGGGCTTGCCCGCCCAGGCGTTGTCGCCGTAGGGGCGGGATGCGTGGTCGATGGCGTTTTTGAGCACGCCGGGGATGGAGCGGTTGTACTCGGGCGTGACGAACAGCAGGCCCTGCGAGGCCGCAATGTCCTGCTTCAGTCGGATCACCGGCTCGCCCTGGTGCCCGTCGGCGTCCTGGTTGTACAGCGGCAGGTCGCCAATCTGCAGCAGCTTGAACGAGAAGTTGCTGGGTGCCAGCCGGGTGATGGCCGCGGCCAGCTGGTGGTTAAAAGACTCTTTGCGCAGGCTGCCAACGACTACGGCGATTTGGAAATGTTGCATAGGATGCTCCGGTGGGTTCAAGCGATGTGGGCAGGCACCAGGGCCTGCAAGGATTTCACCTGGCGCTCCAGGGTTTCGATACGGTTCAGGTGGCCTAGCAGCAGCGCCACGGTAAACAGCTCCAGGTCAAAGTCGCTGCGCAGCTTGCCTGCCGTGCGCAGCGGGGTCACCCATTCGGCGCTGAAGCTGGGCGGCTGCGTGGCGGGCTGCAGCGGCACCAGGGCGCTGTACTCCACCAGCTCCTGCAGGTCCTCTTCGCCGATGCCGCAGCAGCTGGACAGTTCGACCAGCGTCATGGTTTCGCTGGCATCCAGCCAGACCCATTCAACAAGAGTGAGGTTCATGGGGTTTCCTTGGCAGTTTGGGCGGTAGGTGGGGTGTGGGGGCGGGGATTGAAATGCGAAATGCGCGACAGCTCCAGGTACAGCGCGCGCTCCGCCTCGGACGGTGCGGCGGGCACGTCGATGTGCACCAGCGCATACAGGTCACCGTGCCCGGCCTTGCCCTGGGCCAGGCCCCGGCCCCGCAGCCGCAGCTTGCGACCGGACCGGGTGCCCGCAGGCACGGTCAGCAGCACCGGGCCGTCTAGCGTGGGCACCTCGATCTCGGCACCCAGGGTGGCTTCCCACGGGGCCAGTGCCAGGTCGAAGTACAGGTCGTGGTGGTCGGCGCGGAACAGCGGGTGGGGGACGAGCGTGATGTGCAGGTAGATGTCGCCATCGGGCCCGCCATGGCGGCCCTTGCCACCTTTGCCACGCAGCCGCAGTTTCTGGCCGTCGCGGGTGCCGGGCGGAATGGTCACTTCCAGCGTGCGGTTGCCGCCTGCCTCGGCCAGGTCCAGATGGAGCGTGGTGCCCCGGTGCGCGTCTTCCAGGCGCAGCGAGACGGTGTTTTCGTAGTCGCGCCCCGGCGTGGCCACCGGGCTGCGCGGTGCACCCCGCTGGCCCCGGCCCAGTGCGGCCAGCAGGTCGGCCAGGTCCAGGTCGTCGAACGAGGCCGCATCGGCGGCGTGTTCGTGCCGCCACTGCGGCGGCGGGGCAAACTCTTCGCCGGGCTTGGGGCGGCCCAGCGCGTCGTAGGCGGCGCGTTTTTCGGGGTCTTTCAGGGTGGCGTAGGCCTCGGCGGCTTCCTTGAAGCGGGCTTCGGCATCGGCCGCCTTGGATACGTCGGGGTGGGTTTGGCGCGCTAGCTTGCGGTAGGCCTTCTTGACCTGGTCCAGGCTGGCATCGCGCGGCAGGTCCAGCGTGGCGTAGTAGTCTTTGTATTGCATGCGGCGGGCCTTTTCGTTTGCGCAGCCTCACCGTAGAGCGGCGCGCGCGCGGGGTCTGTGCGGTGCAGCACATAGCGGGTGCACCGGTCCATCTTGTCAAAACTGCCTGGCCCCGGGCTGATGCAGATCAAGCTTTGCGCGCTACCCACGCCAACCCGGCCGATCCGGCCAGCAGCAGCGCGCCGAACACAAACGTGGCCCACCACCCCACTGCATCGAACAGCGCACCGCCCACCCCGGCACCCAGGGTGATGGCCAGCTGGATGGTGGCCACCATCAGGCCGCCACCGGCTTCGGCATCGTGCGGCAGCGTTTTGCTCAGCCACACGCCCCAGGCCACGGGGGCGGCCGTGCCCACCAGGCCCCAGCCCAGCAGCAGCACCGCCACCGCCGTGGCCGAGGTGCCCAGCGCGACCAGCAGCAGCGCCATCCCCGCCATGGACAGCGGAATCAGCACCAGGCAGGCGAACAGCCGCGTCTTCAGCAGCACGCCCACCAGGTAGGTCCCCACCAGGCCGCTGGTTCCCATGAGCAAAAGCACCAGCGACAGCACCGAGGTGTCCACACCGGTCACGGTTTCCAGGAAGGGCCGCAGGTAGGTGAACACCGCAAACTGCCCCATGAACAGCAGCAGGATGGCCGCCATGCCCAGCGCCACCGCAGGCCGCAGCAGCAGCCGGAACGGGTTGATGCATGCTGTGCGGACTTCCCCTGGCATGGGCGGCAGCCGGGCCCATTGCCAGGCGAATGCGGCCACGGCCAAGGGGATCACCAGGGCAAACGCGCCCCGCCATCCCACGTACTGGCCCAGGTAGCTGCCCAAGGGCGCGGCGATGGTGGCGGCCAGTGCATTGCCGCCGTTGATGGTGGCCAGGGCTTTGGGCACGGCTGCCGGTGGCACCAGCCGCATGATGGTGGCGGTAGACATGGACCAAAAGCCGCCAATCGCCACACCCAGCAGCGCACGGCCCAGCATGAACACGGTGTAGTTGCCAGCGGTTGCGACCACCACGCCCGATACCGTCAGCAACGCGGTAAATCCCAGCAAGACCCGCCGCCGGTCGAACCGGCCGGTCAGGGGCGCGTTGAGCAGGCTGGTGAGCACCGCAAAAATGCCCGAGATCGAAATTGCCTGCCCCGCGCGCCCCTCCGATAGGGCCAGGTCGTGCGCAATCGGCGTGAGCAAGCTGACCGGCATGAACTCTGAGGCGATCAGTACCGCCACGCACAGCGCCATGGATAAAACCGCGCCCCAGGCGGGGCGGGCGGCGGCGGGGGCAGGGTGCCCGGGGGGCAGATTGGCGGTGTGCATGGTGGGGTGGGGGGTAAAAATCTACCTGCGCCGCTTGGGCCGGGCCGCGCTGGACAAGCGCAGCGCATCCAGCACCAGCGAAAACGCGGGCGACGGCTGGCGGCGGCTGGGGTAGTACAAAAAATAGCCCGCAAACGGCGGGCACCAGTCTTCCAGCACGCGCACCAGGCGGCCCTGGGCAATGTGCGGGGCGAATTCTTCTTCGGGCAGGTAGGCAATGCCCAGCCCGGCTAGCGCCGCGCCCACCACATGCGGCGTGGTGTTCACCACTACCTGGCCGTCCACGCGCACGTTCAGCGTTTGGCCCTGCCGCTCAAACTCCCAGGCGGGCAGGCCGCTTTGCGGCGAATACCGGATGTGGATGCACTGGTGCTCCACCAACTCGCCCGGCGTGGCGGGTGCGGGGTGGGTGGCAAAGTAGCCGGGCGTGGCCACCGCGGCCATGCGCAAGGGCGGGCCGATCGGCAGGGCCACCATGTCTTTGTCGATGGTGTCGCCCAGACGCACACCGGCATCAAAACGGTCGGCCACGATGTCGCGAAAACCATAGTTCACGTCGAACTCCAGCTTCACCTCGGGGTAGGCCAGCAGCAGCGGGGCCAGCTTGGGCAGCAGCGTGGACTGCAGCACGTGGTCGCCACTGGTGATGCGCACCGTGCCCGCGGGCTTGTCGCGCATCTCGGTCAGGGCATCGAGCTCGGCTTCGATCTCGTCAAAGCGGTGGCCAATGGCCTGCACCAGCCGCTCGCCTGCTGCGGTGGGCGACACGCTGCGCGTGGTGCGCGTCAGCAGGCGGATGCGCAAACGCGTCTCCAGCCCGGCAATCGCCTGGCTGAGGGCCGATGGCGTGACCCCCAGCGCAGCGGCGGCACGGGTGAAGCTGCCTTCGCGCGCCACGGTCACTAAAGCCAGTAAATCGTTGAGGTTGCGGCGTGCCATGGAGCGAGTCTCCTTGAAAAATTGATTAGAAAATCTAACAGACCATGTAAGCATTCATTATCTAGTCGGGGTCTGCGCTTGCCACCAGAATGCAGGCCATGCCCACACACCACACCCCTTCCGATCGCCAAGCCCGCTGGTTGCGCAATGCCGCGCTGTGGGGCTGCGCCTTGTTTGTTACGTCGGTTTTTGCCCAGGAGCTGCCCATGAAGATCCGCCTGCACGTCAATGGCGCCCACACTACTGAAATCGCCACCGCTACCCTGGCCGACAACGCCACCGCCCGCGACTTTGCGGCTCTGCTGCCCCTGTCCATCACCCTGAAAGACTTTGCCAAGGTCGAGCGCATTGGCGACCTGCCGCGCAAGCTGTCCACCGTGGGCGCACCGGCGGGCATGGACCCGGCGGTGGGCGACATCACCTACTACGCGCCCTGGAACAACCTGGCGATCTTTGCAGGCGACAACGTGTACGCCGATGGGCTGGTGCGTTTGGGCCGGGTCGATACCGGCCTGGCCGCGCTGCAGCGCCCCGGGCCGCTGCAGGTGCGTATCGAGCGTTTGGCCGACTGAGCCGCTTTATCCATTTTTTACTAGGAGTCTTGAGATGCACACACTATTCAACCCAGGCGCGGCCAACGACCGCCGCGATTTCTTGCTCAAAACCGGCACCGGTGCCATCGCGCTGGGCGTGCTGTCTGCCACCGGCGGCGCGGCCTTGGCGGCCGATGCGCCAGCGGTGCCGGATATGTCGAACGGTGCCAATAATTTCTACACCAGCGACCGGGTCACGGTGCAAAAGGTGCGCTTCAAGAACCAGTACCAGATGGTGGTGGCGGGCAACCTCTTCACACCCAAGAACCTGGACCGCGGTAAAACATCGGCGGCCTTGGTGGTGGGCCACCCCATGGGCGCGGTGAAGGAGCAAAGCGCCAACCTGTACGCCACCAAAATGGCCGAGCAGGGCTTTGTCACGCTGTCGCTGGACCTGCCTTTTTGGGGCGAAAGCGATGGCCAGCCGCGCAACGCGGTGGCCCCCGACCTGTATGCCGAAAGTTTTAGCGCAGCGGTCGACTATTTGGGCTCGCAGCCCTTTGTAGACCGGCAGAGGATTGGTGCCATCGGCGTGTGCGGCAGCGGCAGCTTCGTCATCAGCGCGGCCAAGATCGACCCGCGCATGAAAGCCATCGCTACGGTCAGCATGTACGACATGGGCGCAGCCAACCGCGACGCGCTAAACCATTCGCAAACCCTGGCCCAGCGCAAGGCGATCATGGCCGAAGCCGCCGAGCAACGTTATGCCGAATTTGCGGGCGCGCCCACCCGCTACACCGGCGGTACCGAGCATGTGCTGAACGACCAAACCCACCCCATCCAGCGCGAGTTTTACGACTTCTACCGCACCCCCCGGGGCGAGTACACGCCGCAAAGCTCATCGCGGCTGCTCACCACCCACCCCACGCTCACCAGCAACGTCAAGTTCATGAACTTCTACCCGTTCAACGACATCGAGACGATTTCGCCGCGCCCCATGCTGTTCATCACTGGCGACCAGGCGCACTCCAAAGAGTTCAGCGAACGTGCCTACCAGCTTGCCGCCGAGCCCAAAGAGTTGCACATCGTGCCGGGTGCGGGCCACGTTGATCTGTACGACCGCGTGAACCTGATTCCCTGGAGCAAGCTCACGGCCTTTTTTCAGCGCACGTTGGGATAGTTTTGTTTTGTATATAAAAAGTGGCTCTAGCGCTTATGGAATGGGCGCAAGCAGCTATCTAAATTAGAGCAAGTCAAACCCCGCCTGCCTCCGTGCGAAAGCTACGCCGAAACGCCAGCGGTGCCATGCCCTTCACCGCCCGGAACTGCCGGGTGAAATAACCCTGCTGGCGGTAGCCGGTGGCCTCGGCGATTTGGGCGATGGGGCGGTCGCCGTCCAGCAGCAGGGCGCAGGCGTGGCCTATGCGCAGCTGCGCCAGGTAGCCGCTGACGGTGTTGCGGGTGCTGCGTTTGAAGGCGCGCTGCAACTGGCTCTGGCTCATGGCCGCCAGCGCGGCCAGGGTCTCCAGGCGGATGGGCTCGGCGTAGTGCGCGTGCAGATGGGCGAGCACCCGGTCCAGCCGGTCGCGGTCGCGCGGCAGTTGGTCGGCGGCAAAACCTTGCAGGGCCAGCAGTTGGCGCTGGCGGTCGGCGGCCAGCAGCAACAGCACCTCTACCAGGCCCAGCCAGCGCTGCGCCGGGGCCATGTCCACCAGCGCCAGCAGCCGGGGCCGCACCGTGGCAACGGTGCCCGCGCTGAAGGCCACGCCACGGCGCGCATCGGCCAGCAGCGGGGCGATGCTGTCCAGCTCCGGGTAGGGCTGGGTCAGGCCGTAAGCCCACTGCGGCTGGAACCACAGCACCAGGGCGCGGTGCGGCTGGGCCGGGTCTAGCGCGGCACGCGACTGCCAGGCGTGCGGCAGGTTGGGGCCGACCAGCACCAGGTCCGCATCAAAGTACTGGCCCACGTGGTCGCCGACGAAGCGCTGGCCGCTGCTGTTCAGTGTGAGGGTCAGCTCGAACTCGGGGTGGTAGTGCCAGTTGAACGGAAACGCGGGCAACTGCCGGTCAAACAGCGTCCACGACTGGCCGCTGCTGCGGGTGACTTGTTCCAACCAGGGCTGCATGGCCGAATTATGCAATTGGCGCAGTGGAGTGGCTAGAGATGCGGCAATCGTGCAAAAACCTGCGATTTTTCTGCCAGTCCCAAGGCGGCAAATTCCTAAACTGGGCTCCACATACAAAGGAGCACACCATGGCACACACTTTAGGCTGGGGACTGATCGGTGCGAGCACCATCGCCCACGAATGGATGATCGACGCGATCCGCACCCAGCCAGGCAACACGGTGGCCGCCGTGCTCAGCAGCAGCGCCCAGCGCGGCGCAGACTACGCGGCGGCCCACGGCATTGACCAGTCGTACACCACACTGAGCGATCTGCTGGCCGACCCGGCGGTGGGCGCGGTCTACATCAGCACCACCAACGAGCTGCACGCCGCGCAGGCCATTGCCGCCGCCGCTGCGGGCAAGCATGTGCTGTGCGAAAAGCCGCTGGCCACGAATCTGGCCGACGGCCAGGCCATCGTGGCCGCCTGCAAAGCCACCGGGGTGGTGCTGGGCACCAACCACCACCTGCGCAACGCCGCCACGCACCAGGCCATGCGCGCGCTCATCCGCAGCGGGGCCATCGGCACGCCGCTGTTTGCCCGGGTGTTCCACGCGGTGCAACTGCCCGCGCACCTGCAAGGCTGGCGCGTGAACCAGGCCGATGCGGGCGGCGGTGTGGTGCTGGACATCACCGTGCACGATGCCGACACCCTGCGCTTTTTGCTGGATGCCGAGCCGGTGGAGGCCATCGCCATGACCCCCAGCGCCGGCCCCCTGGCCGATGGCGTGATGGCCGTGCTGCGTTTTGACAACGGCGTGCTGGCGCAACTGCACGATGCCTTTAATGTCCCGCACGCAGGCACCGGCATCGAGGTCCACGGCAGCCTGGGCTCGCTGGTGGGCCGCGACGTGATGACGCAGCGGCCCGTGGGCGAGGTACGGCTGCGCACGGCGGATGGCGAGCGTGTGGTGGCCGTGGAGCCGCACAACCTGTACGCCCATTCGCTGGCCGCTTTTAACCGCGCCGTGCAGGGGCAGGGCGCGCCTGCGGCCACGGGCGAAGATGGCCTGCGTTCGCTGGCCGCCGCGCTGGCGGTGCTGGAAGCCGCGCGCACCGGGCGCAGCACGCCAGTGCAGAAAGTCTGAACTCGGTGGACGCAGACATCGTCATCTTCGGCTCCGGCGTAGGCGGCGGGGCCATGGCGCGCAGCCTGGCCAGCACCGGGGCCCGTATCCTGATCCTGGAACGCGGCGAACGCCTGCCGCGCGAGCCGCAGAACACCGATGCCGAGGCGGTGTTTGCCCAGCGCCGCTACCGCGCCTCCGAGCGCTGGCTGGACGGCGCGGGCCAGCCCTTCCAGCCCGGCCAGTACTACTTTGTGGGCGGCCACACCAAGTTCTATGGCACGGCGATGTTCCGCTTCCGCGCACGCGACTTTGAGGCTACCGAACATGCCGACGGCACCTCGCCCGCCTGGCCCATCACCTATGCCGACCTGGAGCCTTACTACGCCGAGGCCGAGCGTGTGTTTGGCGTGCACGGCCAGGCCGGGCAGGACCCGACCGAGCCGCCGCGCACCAGCGCCTACCCGCACGCCGCCATCCCGCACGAGCCACTGATCGGCGCGCTGGCCGAGAAGCTGGCAGGGCAGGGCCTGCACCCGTTCCACATGCCGTCTGCGGTAGATATGCACCCCGGCGGAACCTGCCTGCGCTGCGGCACCTGTGATGCTTTTCCCTGCGCCGTAGGCGCCAAGGGCGATGCCGAAACCCGGCTCATCGACCCGGCCTTGCAACACCCCAACGTCACCCTGCAAACCGGCAGCCAGGTGCTGCGCCTGCTGACCGACGCACGCGGCCAGCGCATCGTGGCGGCCGAAGTGCTGCACCGGGGCCAGGTGCAAACCATCCGCGCGTCGCTGTTCATCCTGAGCGCCGGGGCCATCAACTCGGCCCTGCTGCTGCAGCGCTCGGCCAACGCCCAGCACCCGCGCGGCCTGGCCAACAGCTCGGACAGCGTGGGCCGCCACTACATGAACCACAACACCAGCTGCCTGATGGGCATGTTGCCGGGCACGGTGAACAGCACACGCTTCACCAAAACCCTGGCGCTGAACGACTTTTACGACGGCACACCGGCCCACCCCGCGCCGCTAGGCCACATCCAGATGCTGGGCAACATCCAGGAGCCCATGGTGCGCTCGGCCATGCCGCTGCTGCCGCGCTGGGCGGGCCGCCTGCTGACGCGGCACAGCGTGGACTGGCTGGCCATGTCCGAAGACCTGCCGCACCGTGACAGCACCGTCCGCCCGCTGGCCGACGGCAGCGCGCAACTGCACTGGCAGCGCACCAATATGGCGACCCACGCCACGCTGGTGGCGCGCACCAAGGCGCTGCTGCGCAGCCTGGGATTTCCGGTGGTGCTGAGCCGCCCGTTTGGCATCGACACGCCATCCCACCAGTGCGGCACGGTGCGCATGGGCCATGACCCGGCGCAGGCCGCGCTGGACCCCTGGTGCCGCGCCTACGACCACCCCAACCTGTTTGTGGTGGATGCCAGCTTTTTTCCGTCGTCTGCCGCGTTGAACCCGGCGCTGACCGTGGCCGCCCAGGGCCTGCGGGTAGGACAATATGTGCGTACCCACCTGCATACTTTTTAAACCCGGAGACCCTGATGCCTGAAGACGAAAAATCCCTGCTGCAAGAGCTGCTGCGCCAGGAAGAGACCCTGCAATTTGGCCGCTTTACCAGCGAGACCGCCCTGCACCTGGGCCTGGGCATCGTGAACGCGGCGCGGCAGGCCGGGCAGGCGGTGCTGGTGGACATCCGCATGGGCGACCTGCAACTGTTCCAGCACGCCATGGAGGGCTGCAACCCCGACAACGTGGACTGGGTGCGCCGCAAAAACAACGTGGTGCGCCGTTTTGCCCGCAGCTCGTTCTACATGGGCACGCTGTACCGCAGCAAGGGCACCGACTTTGACACCGCCACCGGCCTGGACCCGCGCGAGTACGCGGCCCATGGCGGCGCGTTTCCGATCCGCATCCGGGGCGTGGGCCAAGTAGTGGGCACGGTCACGGTGTCGGGCCTGCCGCAGGCCGACGACCACGCCCTGGCGGTGGCGGTGCTGCAAACGCTGGTGTGACAGCGGTTTAAGGAAAAAAGGCCGCTAGCGCTTATGGAATAGGCGGGAGTAGCTACTTTTTTTATAGCGATTGGCGCAAACAATCAGACATCACTCGCGCCCCAGTATCCGGTGGCGGTACAGCGTGGGGGCGATGCCTTCCTGGTCCTTGAAGAAACGGCTGAACGCGCTTTGGGACGAGAAACCCAGATGGTGGCTGATGGCACCCAGCGACATGCCGGGCCTCTCCAGATAACTGCGCGCCACCTGGGTGCGCACCTTGAGCACGATGTCCTGGTAGGTCTGGCCTTCTTGCTGCAACTTGCGCCACAGCGTCCACCGCGTGGTGTTCATTTGTGCGCACACGTTCTTCAGCACGGCGTCTCCCGTGGGGGGGCTGTTGTCTGCGGTGAAGATGCCGCGAATGGCCTGCTCCACCTTGGATGAGAACGCGCCATGCGCCTGGATGGCGGCCAGCTCCTGGGCCAGCTTCTGGCTGAAGACCCGGTGCAGCACCGCGTTGAACTGCGGGTAGGGTACATCGAGCTGGGCTGCAGAAAACTCCAGGCTGTTGCTATCCATGTTGTAGTGCACCTTGCCTTCCAGAAAGTCTTCTATCACGCGAACGTCGGCCGGTGCAGGGCCTCGCAAATGGCAGCGCATCGGCAAGCGCGCGCCCAGGCTGTAGTGGTGCGCAATCTTGGCAAGGTAGAGCAAATTGGCGAGTGCGCCCTTGTCAAAGGTGGGCGGCATGCCTTCCGAGATAAATTCGAAGCGGGCTGTGTGGTCAGTTTCGTAAAAGTGCAAAAAATCCAGCTCACCGATGATGCCGCGAAACTGCATGAAGGTGGTGATGGCCGCGCGCAGGTTGGGGCAGTTGGCACACACGGCGGCCAGCAGGGGGAAGTCGTCAAACAGAGGGTCTAGCCCGCCGTGGACGAATCTCTCGTACGGAATCGGCAGGTGCGCAAACAGTTTGACGATGCGGATGTGCTTGTGCGCCTGCAGGCGACCGTTTTCACGCTGCAGTTCTTCGGGGGTAATGCCCACGCTGCGCAGCAACTCCTCGCCCGACATGCCGATGGCATCGGCCAACAGCACCTGCTTGCGGGCAATGGCGTTGGAAACGGTCTTGAATCGGGTGTCCATGGTGTGGCAGACCTGCCGCCGGGGATCGGCGGCAGGGTGGTATGGCAGCAGTTTAGTACGCTAGGCCATGGAACACCGGGTACAGCGGATGGGCGGTGTCGTGTGGCATGTCCGACAGCTGGGCTTCCACTTCGGCCATGGACGATGGCAGCTCAAAGGGCAGCTTGCCAAGCGGCTTGGCCTTGCCGGTGAGCACATCGAACAGGGCCACATCGCTGACCCCGAAGTTGCCCAGAATGGCCGCCGCCTTGTCGCGCACGTTGGTGAGGATGGCCGGGCGGTCCAGGTACACCGTGACGATGGTGGGCACCTTGGCGCTGGCGGCTTTGATGGCCTCGTAGTCGGCGTTGCCATCGGCATAGGCCAGGCTGCCCTCATGCTGGAAGGTGCCAAAGATGTAGCCGGGGTGCAGGGTTTCGTACGGCGCGTTGGCCCGCACAATGGCCACATCGGCTTCTTCGGGCGTGGCCACCACGGTCAGGCCGTATTGGGCGGCCACACTGGCACTGATGCCATGGAGGTAAACCTTTTTGACACTGGCGGCCAGGGGCAGCACCTTGTTTTTGTTTTCCAGCAGCACCAGGGCTTTGCGCTGTGCATCCAACGCTTCTGCCAGAAAGGTCGCATTGCCCACGGTGCTGGCCGATTGGGCCGAATCGACGTACGGGTTTTCAAACAGGCCCTGCTGGAACTTCTGCAGCATCACCCGGTAGGCCGACTCGCCCAGGCGGGCTTCGGTCAGGGTGCCTGCGGTTACCGCTGCGATCAGATGGCTGGTGTCGGTGACGCCGCCAAACTGGTCCATGCCGGCATTGACGGCTTTGACATAGCGTTGCATCTTGGTTAGGCCCTCCACGCCCCAGGGCGTGCCGAAGTTGGCAAACGAGGGCGCGGTGCCTGGTGCCGTGCCGTTGGTGCAGATGGCGTTGCAGTCTTCGGTGATGGCCCAGTCGGACAGCACCACGCCTTTGAAACCCATTTTTGTGCGCAGCAGGTCGGTGAGCATTTGTTTGCTAAAGCCTGCGCCCACCTGCTCGAAGGTGATGCCGTCGTAGCTCAGCGGCGCATCCGGCATGGAATAGGTGGGCATGACCGATCCCGCTTGGGCGGCGAATGCGCCTTCAAAGGGTTTGAGGTGGTAGGCAAAGTTGTTGCCCGGGAACGTCATGAACTTGCCGTAGGCGCTGTGGCTGTCCCAGCCGTCTTTGGCCGCGCCGTAGCCCGCCCAGTGTTTCACCACCGCCACCACGCTGCCTGGGTGCAGGCCGGTGTTGCCGTTCTGGAAACCTTCGATGTAGGCCTGCACCATCTTTTTGGCCAGGTCGGCATCTTCGCCAAAGGTGCCGTTGGTGCGCGCCCAGCGGGGGTCGGTGGCCAGGTCGGCCTGGGGCGACAGGGCTTGGGTGATGCCCACCGCCCGGTACTCCTGGCGGGCAATGTCGCCAAAACGTTTGGTCAGCGTGGCGTCCCCAATGGCGGCCATGCCTAAGGTCTCTGGCCATTGCGAGAAACTGCCCGACGCCACGCTGGCACCGGCGGTGTACTGGAAGTGGTTGCGCGGGTCGGTGCTGAGCGATACCGGTATGCCCAGCCGGGTGGCCTCGGCCACCTCTTGCATCTGGTTGTACTGGTCGGCCATGGTTTTGGTGTCCAGGCTGAGGCGGGTGATGAAGGTGTTGACCTTGCCGCTGGTCAGCAGGGTGGTGAGCGATGCCAGGTTGTAGCCGGTGCTGTTGGTGGGGGCGGTGCCGTGCATCATGGCCCCGGCTTTTTCGGCCAGGGTCATCTGGGCCACCAGGTCTTTGGCCCGGTCCGCTGGGGTTTTGCGCCAGTCTTCATACACGTCGAGCGTGCCGTTTTTGTTCATGTCCTTGAACTGGTAACCATCGATGGTGAGCAAGTTGGCCGACTTGGCTCCCAGGGTGGCCTGGGGTAAGTCATCGCCACCGCAGGCATACAGGGTGGCGGCAGCGACCAGGGAAAGCGAAAGGGCAGCAGGGTGCTTGCGCAAATTGGGCATGGTTGTCTCCATTTTTGGGTGAACCTCTGAGAGGCTTTTGTGTATTCCTGGCCAGATGCCTCCGGCCAGTTTTCCGCCAGGGGGGCGGTGGAGAAATAATTACACAATTATTAAAATTCTTGTTTTCCCCAGGGTGCAATGTTTTGACATGGGGTTGCAACCTGGGGGCACAGATTTACCCCATGTTCTCTGGCGTAAACAGGTCCATCGCCAGCAGCTTCTGCTGCGGCCCGGCAACCACCGCGCCGGGCAGGGTGGCGGCCAGCATCTGGGCCACGGCGGTCTGGGCCAGGCGCTCTTGCGGGGTGTGGATCACCAGGTCCACCACGCCGTCGATCAGCGCGGCGCGGGTGGTGGCATTGAGCTCGTTGCACACCACCACCAGTTGCCGATCGGCTGCGTCTTCGCGCAGCGCCCGGATCACGCCCGCGCCGCCGCCGCCGGTCAGGTGCAGGCCCACCAGGTCCGGGTGGCGGGCCAGCAGCTCCAGTGTGGCTTCATAGGCGAGCTGCGGGTCTTCCAGGTTGACCAGGGTGTCCAGCACCTTGAAGCCGGGCGCGTTTTCGCGCAGGTACGAGCGAAAACTGATCTCGGCCAGCTCGTGCCCCAGGTAGCGGTGGCTGCCCACAAACACGCCCACCTCGCCCGTGGTGTGCCGGTTCAGGCGGCTGACGGCCCAGGCGGCGGTGCGGCCCCGTTGGCGGTTGTCCAGCCCGATGTAGCCCGCCCGGTGCGGCGCGCTGATGTCGCTTAGCAGCGCAAAGCAGGGCGTGCCCTGTTCAAACAGCGCCTCTACCGCAGCGGTGACGTGCGGGTGGTCTACCGCCACCACGGCCAGCGCGTCCACCTTGCTGCCCAGCTCCAGCAGCTGCTCGGCAATGGCTGCGGGCTCCAGCGCGTCCATGAACGTGATGTGGGCCACGCAGGTTTCGGGCTGGTTCTGGGCGGCGGCCTGCTGCAGCGCGGCGGCCAGGGTTTGGTAGAAGTGGTCGTTGCGTTTTTGCAGGCAAAAGCCCAGGTGGCGCACCGGCACGCGCTCTTTCAGCCGGGCGCGCATCAGGCCCACCGCGTGGTAGCCCAGCTTTTCGGCGGCGGCAATCACGCGCAGCGTGGTGCCTTCGCGCACCGGCAGGCGGCTGTTGAGCACGCGGTCTACGGTGGCGGTGCTCACGCCCGCGGCCTCGGCCACGTCGTGCAGGGTGATCTTGTTTTTCATGGGGCCAGATCATCGCACCGTCTGCCATAAATGCAAGTTTTTACCTCTGGTGGATGATGGTTTCTGCAATGATTTGATGGTTTTTGATGTTTTGCATCACACGGCAAGCGGCATTGGTTTTAGCATCCGGCATCCGCGAACCCCAACCGAGACAAGCCCCATGCCCACCACCGAATCTGCTGCCTTCGCAGGCCCCAACTGGACCCGCACCCAGGACGACTACCACCTGATCTCCGGCGCAGGCGAGCGCGCCCAGGCCGCCGGGCTGGTCAACGCCAGCTGGTACAAATGCCCTGTGCCCCGCGCCCGCATGAAACAGCTGATGCAGCGCGAAGACGCCCGGGCCATCCGCGACACCGCCCTGTGGTACGCGCTGATCATTGCCGCCGGTGCGGTGCTGGTAGCCACCTGGGGCACGGCCTGGGCCTGGCTGGCGTTCTTTGTCTACGCCACGCTGTACACCGGCCCGGCCGATTCGCGCTGGCACGAGTCCAGCCACGGCACCGCCTTCAAGACCCGCTGGATGAACGACGTGCTCTACCAGATGGCCTGCTTCCAGGTGCTGCGTCGCCCCAGCGTGTGGAAGTGGAGCCACGCCCGCCACCACACCGACACCCTGGTCACAGGCCGCGACCCCGAAGTCGCCGTGCCGCTGCCCACCGATCTGTTGGGTACCTTCCTTAACCTGTTTTCCATCAAGTCCGGCCCGCGTGAACTGTGGCGCGTGTTGCGCAATGCCTGCGGCATCCTGGGCGAAGAAGAAAAGACCTTTGTGCCCGAAATGGAGTGGCCGCAAATGGTCAAGGAAGCCCGCGTCTGGGTGCTGCTGTACGCCGTGCTGATCGCCAGCGCTATCTTTTTCGGCAGCTGGTTGCCACTGGCCCTGTTTGGCCTGCTGCCGGTGATGGGCGGCACCTGGCTGTACACCTTCTTCGGCCTGACGCAGCACGCCGGCCTGCCCGAAAACGTGCTCGACCACCGCAAAAATTGTCGCACCGTCTATATGAACCCCGTGTTCCGTTTTCTGTACTGGAACATGAACTACCACGTCGAACACCACATGTTCCCCATGGTGCCGTTCCACGCGCTGCCCCAGCTGCACGAAACCATCAAAGCCGACTGCCCCCCGGCCTACAACGGCACCGTAGCCGCCTACCGCGAGATCATTCCCGCCGTGCTGAAACAGGCCCAAGACCCGCACTACCACGTGGTGCGCCAGATGCCTGTAGCCGCTGCATAAATTCCATAACCACAAGGAGACACCCCATGACCGCCTGGACCGAAGTTTGCGCACTAGACGATATCGACGACGAAGACGTGATGCGTTTTGACCACAACAACCACACCTACGCCGTGTACCGTTTTAATGACAAGGTCTACGCCACCGACGGCCTGTGCACCCACGAGCACGTCCACCTGGCCGACGGCCTGGTGATGGAGCACGTGGTCGAGTGCCCCAAACACAACGGCCGCTTCGACATACGCGACGGGCGCGCGCTGGGGGCGCCGGTGTGCGTGAATTTGAAGACGTATCCGGCGAAGATCGAAGGCGGGCAGGTGCTGGTGCAGTTGGGGTGATGCTACTTATTTAGTAGCTGCTTGTGCTTGTTCTATAAGCGCTGGGGGTCTAAATGGCTGTGCGCGTACAGCTAGTCAGTAGCCCCCACGAGGTGGAGCCACCCAGGCGTTTCGACACACTGCCTTTGCGAAAGCCAAGAATCGGGCCTTGCGATAAACTGAAGCCATGAAATCCGCTCTGCACCAACCCGCCAAAGCTACTGCATCCAGCACCTTTCAGGTGCCAGGGGCATTGCTTTCTAGCGGTAAAGGCAAAGTGCAAGCAACTTCGATCATTTTGAAGTCTGCCACCAACGTCAAGCGGCAGCACACCGCCATCGGCAAGCTTGTGAAAATGTGCAAGGAATCTGCTGTGAGCACCGCCGCCAAAGGCATCACAACAGAAGTGCGCAGGGACCGCGACAGAGGCCATGACTGAGCTCGTCGTGATGGATGCCAGCGTACTGCTGGCTATCGCTTTACCCGACCCACAAGCCAACAAGGATTACGCCACGGCGTTGCTGTTCGCCATCGATAAAGGCGACGTGATCCCGGTCATGACCCAGCTTTGCCAGCACGAAGTCGCTGCAAAGCTGGTGCGCAAGGTCAGAGGCCTGACTATCACGGCAGCCAAAGCCCGTGAGTTTTTTGACCTGCTGACCGATGTCAGCTTTCAGCATGTGGTCGATATCCGGGATGCTGAATCCCTGTTTTCTGACGCGATGGACCTGGGCTGTGGCAGCTATGACGCAGCCTACGTTCGGGCCGCACTGGACAACGGTGCACAGCTGGCAACCTTGGACAAAAAGCTGATGCCGCACCTCGTGGCAAACGATGTACAGCGGTGGACCCCATAGGCCGACAGGGCGGAAAATGCACAACTGCAATGTTGGGCTGCACGCATGGCTCTAGCTGTGATCGCCTACTTGAATTGTCCCTTAAGAAGCCCGGCAACGGACTACTCCACTCACCAAGCTCCAAACCCCGATGCTATTGAATAAGTAGCTGCTCCCGCCCATGAAATGAGCACGAGAGCCTTATTTCACACACTCTCCGGCGTATGGATATCCATAGGCACCACGATCTGCTGCGCCGCTGACACCGGCCCGGCCATCGCACGCACCAAGCGTTCGGCCAGCAGCGGCAGGGGATGCGACAACACTGCCTGCAAATACCCACCCACCAGCGCTTCGCGGGTGGTGGGCGTGAGGTCGTGCGCCACGGCCACCAGGGGCACGCCCGGCTGGCGGTCCACGTGGTCGCGCAGGGCTTGCAGCACGCCGTCGATGCCGCCGCCGCCCACGTACACGCCCACCAGGTCGGGGTAGCGCTGCAGCAGGTCGCGTGTGGCTTCCTGGGCGTAGTGGTCGCTCTCCAGCGTCACCACCGGCTCCAGCACTTCAAAGCCGGGGGCGTGCTCGCGCACATACGAGCGAAAACTCATTTCGCACAGCTCCTGGCACTGGTAGCGGTGGCTGCCCACAAAGATGCCGATCTGCCCCGGCTGCGCGGCCTGCCGGGTGATGAAGCCCGCTGCGGTACGGCCCACACGCCGGTTGTCCAGCCCGGCATAGCCTGCGCGCTCGGACGCGTCCAGGTCGGACACCAGGGCAAACACCGGCTTGCCCTGGGCCCGCAGCTGGGCGATGGCGGCGTGGATGTGGGGGTGGTCTGCGGCCACCAGCGCCAGCGCGTCGCAAGACTGGGCCAATTGCGCCAGTTGCGCGCACACCGCCTGCGGTGCCAGGTCGTCCAGAAACCGCACCACCGCCCGGCCCTGCATCTGCGCGCTGGCTTGGGTGGCGGTGGTCAGCGCGTCGGCCAGGCCGCTGTAGAAAGCCGAGCTGCGCTGCTGCAGCAAAAAGCCCAGCGTGCGCTTGGGCCGCACCTCTTGAAGGCGGGCGCGGATGATGCCCACCGGGTGGTAGCCGAGTGCCTGCGCGGCTGCGTGGATGCGGTCGGCGGTGTCGCTGCGCACCGGCACGCGGGCGTTCAGCACGCGGTCTACCGTGGACGGGCTGACCCCGGCGGCGCGGGCCACATCGGCCATGGTGGCGCGGGAGGATGGCGGTATTTGTGAGGATGCGGGCATGTTTGACATGTCTGTCATGGAGCGTGCCAGTTTATGCCATGAAATGCCGAATAGCCGTCAAATCAGCGGGCACTCCACCTACCATGAAGGCACTAAACCAACCACCCGGAGACCTTGCATGTCCAACCCCTACGCCCTGCGCGGCGATGCTGAAACGGCCACAGACACCACCCCCTGGTTCAGCCCCAGCATCGACCGCAAGCTGCTCAAGCAACTGATGCAGCGCAACGACCGCCACAGCCTGTGGAACTACGGCCTGTGGCTGGCCCTGTTGCTGGCCAGTGGCACGGCAGGCGTGCTGGCCTGGGGCACGTGGTGGTGTCTGCCTGCGTTTGCGGTGTACGGCATCGTGTACGCGTCTGCCGACCACCGGGCGCACGAGCTGTCGCACGGCACGCCGTTCAAGACGCGGTGGGTCAACGAGGCGTTTTACCAACTCGCTGGCTTCATGACGCTGCACGAGGGCCACTACTGGCGCTGGAGCCACACCCGCCACCACACCCACACGCTGATGGTGGGGCGCGATGCCGAAATCGCGGTGCACCAGCCGGTGCGCCTGGGCGGCCTGCTGCTGGACCTGTTTTTCATCAAGTCCGGCGCGGCGCAGATCGCCAACATCCTGCGCCATGCCTGTGGCCAGATCACGCCGGATGGCCTGCATTTCATCCCAGAGGCCGAGCGGCCCAAGGTGATTCGCGCGTCCCGCATCTATGTGGCCATCTTCCTGGCGCTGCTGCTGGCCTGTGGGCTGATGCACAGCCTGCAGCCCCTGGTGCTGGTGGTGGGCCCGCGCTTTTACGGCGGCGCGCTGACGCAGGTGTTCAACCTGACCCAGCACGCCGGCCTGGAGGAGAACGTGCACGACCACCGCGAAAGCACCCGCACCTTCCATACCAACCCGGTGTTCCGTTTTCTGTACGCCAACATGAACTACCACCTGGAGCACCACATGTTCCCCATGGTGCCCTACCACGCGCTGCCCCAGTTGCACGCCGCCATCCGCAGCCAATGCCCCGCACCCCACACCAGCCTGTGGTCGGTCTGGCGCGAGATCCTGCCCGCCCTGCTGCGTCAGCGCCGGGCTGCTGTGGTCGTGGTGCCGGTTTGACTTCCCAGGAGACCCCATGACACATTGGACCGAAGTTTGCGCACTGGACGATATCGACGACGAAGACGTGATGCGTTTTGACCATAACAACCACACCTACGCCGTGTACCGGTACAACGACAAGGTCTACGCCACCGACGGCCTGTGCACCCACGAGCACGTCCACCTGGCCGACGGCCTGGTGATGCAGCACGTGGTGGAGTGCCCCAAACACAACGGCCGCTTCGACATACGCGACGGGCGCGCGCTGGGGGCTCCGGTGTGTGTGAATTTGAAGACGTATCCGGCCAAGATCGAAGGCGGGCAGGTGCTGGTGCAGTTGGGGTGATTGCTATTTAATTGCTATTGAATAGGGAGCTGCTTGTGCTTATGGAATAAGCTCAGGGTACCAAAAAGACCCTGAAGTTCCTGTTTGTAAAACACTGCTTACAACCGGGAACTGTCCTCCCTCCAGCCGACTACCACGTTGTATACCAATGTTTGTACAACGAGAGCGCTGCATGACCCCATCCTGGTTTTCTTTTTCGCGATTTGTGTCCGGTGCCCGGGCCCGCAAAGCCGCCGCCCTGCTGGCGCTGGCCTGTGGGTTGGGCGCGGGCGTGGCCCAGGCGCAGGATGTCTACATCAACGGCACGGTGGGCGGGGCGATTGCCCCGGGCGTGTACGGCCAGATCACTTTTGGCGGGAGGCCACCGCCGCCGGTGCTGTATGCCCAGCCCATGCTGATCCAGCGTGGGCCCGTCGCCCAGCAGCCGCTGTACCTGTACGTTCCGCCGGGCCATTCCAAAAACTGGCGGCGTCACTGCGCGCGTTACAACGCCTGTGGCCGCCCTGTGTATTTTGTGCAGGTCAACGAGCGTAACCGCTGGTGGGCGCAGCCGCACGGCGGGCCCCGTCCGCACCATGACAGGCGCGATGACCGCCGTGATGATCGACGTGACGACCGCCGCGATGACCGTGGTGACCGCCATGATGGACCGCGCTACGACCGCAACCAGGACCGCCATAACGACCGGTTCGATGACCGTAACGGCCATGGCCGTGATGGCCGTGATGACCGTGGCCCCGGGCGCGGCCATCGCCAGTTCGACAACTAAGGTCTGGCTGAGTATTCAGGGTGAAATAGGCCGTCAGCGCCGATTCCATCGGCGCAAGCAGCTACTTATTCTGTAGCGGTTGAGGTGGGGTCCAGCGCCACCTGCATCGATTTTCCCGTAGCATAAAACTGCCCACCGGCCACGTAGTGCAGGCTGCGTAGTGCGTCGGGTGCGGTGTCGAAGTGCCAGCGGCCATTGCTGAACACACGCTCGTCGGCCCATGCCGCCACCACTTCGGCGATGAACAGGTCGTACTGGTTCTGGTTGTGCGGCTCGGGCAGCACCCGGCATTCCAGCCAGCCCACGCAGCCCTGCACCAGCGGCGCGGCGATCTGGCTGGCGGCGAAGGTGGTGATGCCGTGCTGTGCCAGTTTGCCTGGCACGGTGTGGGCGCTGTCGGTGCCTACCGCCAGGGTCTGCGCGGCCAGGGCGGCGCAGGGGATGTTCAGGGCAAAGACTCCGCTGGCTTCTACCAGTTGCCGGGTTAGCGTGGCCTTGTCGATCACCACCGTGACCTTGGGCGGGTCAAAGTCTAGCGGCATGGACCAGGCGGCGGCCATCACGTTGGCGGTGTCGCCGTGGGCCGAAGACACCAGCACCACCGGGCCGTGGTTCAGCAGCCGGTAGGCTTTGGCAAGGGGGACGGGAATGCAGTGGGTGGGGGCAGAGAAGTGCATGCCCACAAGGTTATCAGGCGAAAGTGTTGAGCTGGGTGCCCAGGCTACCGCTGGTGGCCAACGCGGGTGCAGGCACGGGCTGGGGGATGGATTCAATCAGCGCCTGGGCCGCTACGGCTTGCGCGTCGAGGGCTTTTTTGAGCACCCGGATGTTCAGGCTGTCCGAGGTGGGGGCTTGGGTGTCTGCGGTGGCAGACTGCACGGCGGTGGTGCTGGCGATGTTCATTACAGAGTCTCCTGGCAATACAGAGTTATCGGCCCAAACACCCGAAACTTCAGAACTAGTGCAACAGCTTGATGGCCGCAATCGCCACCCAGCCCAGTACAAAGTTCAGCACCACCAGGGTGTGGATACGCCCGGCGGCCTTGGCGGCCTGGGGCCATTCGGCGGCGGCTACTGCGCGTTTGAACTGGGCGAACCCGGCAAACTGGATGTGGCCAAACGCCAGCACCATCACCACGCCCAGCGCGGCCATCACCGTCCAGCCCAGCGGCACACTGCTACCCGCAGCCACAAAGGCTTTCATGCCGCTGCCAAACAGGTGCCCGCCCGTGGCCAGCAGTACCACGATGGCCCCCAGCACCAAGCGGAAAAAGCGCTGCCACACCTGCACCATCAGCCGGGCGCGGACTTGCGCGTCCAGCGCCAGCAGCGCGGCAGGCCGCAGCGCAAACAGCATGAAGGTCATGCCGCCCATCCAGACGATGGCGGCGACAAGGTGGAGCAGGGTGAAGAGAGTGGTCATGCAGTTCCTGGTGGTGATTCGTGAAGCTATTTGGTGCGCGCCGGGCCCGGCGGCAGGGGGGGCAGCAGGGCGGGCGGTGCCTGGTAGGCCTGCGGCGGCAGGACCACCCGGGTCAGGGCCACATCGACCTTTTCGGCGGGTACCACGCCTTCTTTTTCCTTGAGCCGCACGAACAGGCCTTTGCGGCTGATGTGCACATGGCTGACGGTGTGGTGGTTGCCCTCGTACTGCACAGGGGCTCCGGGCTTGTACAGGGCCAGCCACAGTGCAGGCGCAGCCGCTGGCTCGGCAAGCGGGGGCAAGGGGGCTACCGCCGTGCTTTCGGGCTGGACCGGGGCAGGCGCGGCCGCGCCCGCAGCGCCAGCAGGACGGGCAGGTGCCGCCGCTGTGGGGGGGGCATCGAACAGGGAATCAAAATCGTCGCTCAACTGCGGCTTTCGTTCACGTGAAAGTAAGAGGTCAGGCGGGTCGCATACTGTCAGCGGGCCGGGTGCAGGTGCTTCATTATTTGTAGCAATTCACGCAGACAGCATATGCACAAACGCTGAATTTAACATGCAAGCCATTCCGCAGCCTGGTGTAGGGGGTTAAACTGCAACCCCCCATCTTGCCGTCCTGCCCGACGCACCCCCCATGCCCTTTGCCTCCCTGGGACTAGCTCCCGCCTTGCTGCGCGCCGTGCGCGAACAGGGCTTTACCGCGCCTACCGCCATCCAGACCGCGGCCATTCCGGCCATTGTGCGCGGGGCAGATGTGTGGGCCGCCGCGCCCACCGGTTCGGGCAAAACCGCCGCCTTTGCCTTGCCCCTGCTGCAGCGCCTTACCGAAGCCCCGCGCCCCGACGGCAAACGCCGCCCCCGCGTGCTGGTGCTGGTGCCCACGCGCGAGTTGGCAGCCCAGGTGGCCGAGGTGTTCCGGGGCCTGGCCCAGCACCTGCCGCAGCCGTTGAAGATTGCGGTGATTTTTGGTGGCGTGTCCATCAACCCGCAGATGATGGGTCTGCGCGGCGGGGCCGACATTGTGGTGGCCACGCCGGGCCGCCTGCTCGATCTGGTGGACCACAACGCGCTGCAACTATCTGCTGTGACGGCCCTGGTGCTGGACGAGGCCGACCGCCTGCTCGACCTGGGCTTTGCTGACGAGCTGGCCCGCGTGCTCACACTGCTGCCCGCGCAGCGGCAGAACTTGCTGTTCTCGGCCACCTTCCCGCCCGCTATCGAAGCCCTGGCCGCCCAGTTGCTGCGCGAGCCGGTGCGGATTGAAATGGCTGCCGAGCCCACTACCCACACCGCCGCGCCCGCCATTGCCCAGCGTGCCATCGCCGTCGATGCCAGCCGCCGCACCCAGCTGCTGCGCCACCTGGTGCAGACCCAAAAGTGGCAGCGCGTGCTGGTGTTTGTGGCCACCAAGTTCTCGGCCGAGATTGTGGCCGACAAGCTGCGCAAGGCCGATATCTGGGCCGAACCCTTCCACGGCCAGCTCAGCCAGGGCAAACGCACCCAGGTGCTGGACGACTTCAAGGCCGGCCGGGTGCACGTGGTGGTGGCCACCGACCTGGCCGCGCGCGGCATCGACGTAGCCGAGCTGCCGGTGGTCGTCAACTACGACCTGCCGCGCTCTGCGGTGGATTACGTGCACCGCATTGGCCGCACCGGCCGCGCCGGGCAAAGCGGCGAGGCCTACAGCTTCATCACCGCCGACACCGAAGCCCATTTCGCCCTGATCGAAAAGCGCCAGGGCCTGAGCCTGCCGCGCGAAGAGGTGGCCGGTTTCGAACCGGTAGAGCTGGCCGTGCCGTCCCTGCCCGCGCAGACCAACGGCGGCATCAAGGGCAAACGGCCCAGCAAGAAAGACAAGTTGCGGGCCGCTGCGGCTGCGGGTTGACCCGGCGCTGGATTGATAAGAAATAGGCCTCCAGCGCTTATTCCATCAGCACAAGCAGCTATGGAATGTAGAGCGGGGCCTTGCGGGGGTGGGGCTTAGTCCGCCGCAGCTTCTGTGCTTTCGTCGTCGTCCATGGGCTCGCTGTCCATCACCGCAATCTCGGCAAACTGCACGCCGTTGAGCTGGTGGCGGTAGGCCCCGTAGGCGTGGCGGGCGGCAGCCTCGTCGTCGCCTTCATCATCGGCCGTGGCCGCCAGCAGATGCAGCTTGGCCGCCGCCGCAAAGTGGTGCGCCGCCATGCGGTGGTGGTCGCCCACGGTTTCAAACTCTTCGTCAAAAATTTCGGTCGGCAACTCGATGGCGGGCGTGCTGTGGGAATTCATAAAAATCTCGCAAGGGTGGCAACGGCGACATGCCGCTGCGCCAGCATCGGTGCGGGGGATGAAGGCTTGATGACAGGGGGGCATTAAAAAAGGCCGTGTGAACGGCCTTTTAATTTGTCAGCGTTTGCCCATTAATCCAGCTGGATCTTGGCCGCCTTGATCACGCCCGCCCATAGCTTTTGCTCGCTGCGCACGAAGTTGCCGAACTCTTGCGGGTCCATGGGCATGGGTTGGATGCCCATTTCTTCGAGTTTGGTGTGGGTGTCGGGATCGTTCAGCACGGCCACCAGGTCTTTGTTGAGCCGGGCCACCACGGCTGCGGGCAGCTTGGCGGGGCCGACGAAGCCTTGCCAGGCATAGGCTTCAAAGCCGGGCAGGCCCGCTTCGGCCATGGTGGGCACGTCGGGCAAGATGGCCAGGCGCTTGGGCGTGGCGACGGCCAGTACGCGCAGCTTGCCACCCTTGATCATGGACAGACTGGGGGGTAGGTCTACGAACATCGAGTTCACCTGCCCGGCCATCAAATCCTGCAAGCCGGGGGCCGAGCCCTTGTAGGCGACGTGCAGGATGTCGGTGCTGGTGCGTTGCTTGAACATTTCCAGCGCTACATGTAGCGGCGAGCCGGGGCCGGACGAAGCTGACGAAATGCTGCCGGGTGTCTTGCGCGCCAGAGCCAGAAACTCTTGCAGGTTCTTGGCTGGGAACGCGGGATGCACCGCCAGCACCAGCGGCATCTTGCCCAGGCCGCCGATCAGGCTGAAGTCTTTATCGGCGTTGTAGCTGAGGCTGGCATACATGGCGGGGTTGAAGGCCAGCGTGCCCGAGTCGGCGGTGCCCACGGTGTAGCCGTCGGGGTTGGAGCGGGCGATGAAGGTGGCTCCGATGATGCTGGCCGCACCGGGTTTGTTGTCCACCACCACCGGTTGGCCCAGGTCTTTGCCCATCTTGACGGTCAAAGTGCGGGCGATCAGGTCGGTGGTGCCGCCGGGCGCGTAGGGCACGACCCATTTCACCGGCTGGCTGGGCCAGGTGGTTTGGGCCTGGGCACCGAGGCTGCTGGCCAGCGCGGCGGCGGCCAGCAGGTACATAGTTTTGCGTTGCATAAAAATTTCTCAAAAAATGATAGCTGCTACCGCCCATGGAATGGGCGGTAGCAGCCTAAAACGTGCTTAAACGGCTTTCAACATCCACTCATGCGCCGGGTCGTTCTTGAAGACCCAAAAGCGGTTCGGCCCGGCCATCACGTTCAGGTAGTACAGGTCGTAGCCGTGCGGTGCGGTAACCGGGTGGTAGCCGCGCGGGACCATCACCACGTCGTGGTTTTCCACCGCGCAGGCTTCATCTAGCGTGCGGTCGTCGGTGTAAACGCGCTGGAAGGCGAAGCCCTGCGGTGGGTTCAGGCGGTGGTAGTAGGTTTCTTCCAATAGCGTCTCCACCGGCGGCTGCTCGATGTCGTGCTTGTGCGGCGGGTAGCTGCTGGAATGGCTGGCGGGGGTGAGCACTTCCACCACCAGCAGATGCGCGGCGGTGGGGTCGTCGTGGGGCAGCACGTCGCACACGTAGCGGGTGTTGGTGCCCTGGCCGCGCACGCTGCGGCGCATGCTGCTCGGGTCGATCACACGCACCGCGTGGGGCGTGTCGCCTGCGGGGGCGGTGCACAGGCCGAGTTCGGCATTGGTGTCGGCCCGCACCACCACGGTTTTGCCGCCGGGCACATAGACGGCGGCGGGCGAGACTTCTTCAAACACGCTGGTGCGCGTGCCCAGTTTTTCAAAAGTTTGGCCGTCCACCGTGACGGTGACGGTGCCGGTAAGTACCACCAGGCAGAGCTCACGGGTGGCGGTAACCACCGTCTCGGTTTCACCGGCGGCCAGGCGCACGGCACGAAAGCCCACATGGGTCCAGCCTGCGCGCTCGGGCGTGACGTTGACGATTTCGCGGCCCTTTGGGGCGGCTTTGGCGAGGAGGGGGCTGACCATATCAGGCTGCCAGTTTGTCAACCAGGGCGCGCAGGGTGTCATAGCCCTTTTTCGCGTACTCGTAGCTGGGGGCCACCGCGGGGTCTTGCTCGGCTTCCACCACCAGCCAGCCTTCGTAGCCCGCGTTTTTCAGGATGGTGAGCACGGCTTCGAAGTCCACCGCGCCGTCGCCGGGCACGGTGAAGGTGCCGTTGATCACGCCGTTCAAAAAGCTCCAGCCGTCGTTGCGGGCCTGGGCAATCACCGGGACGCGCACGTCTTTGCAGTGCACGTGGTTGATACGCTCGATATGCTTTTTGAGCAGCACGGTAGGGTCGACCGCGCCGCCAAAGTAGGCGTGGCCGGTGTCGAACAGCAGGAAGACTTTCGTGGGGTCGGTCAGCGCCATGAGTTTGTCGATGTCGGCGGGGGACTCGACATAGGCGCCCATGTGGTGGTGGTAGGCCAGCTGGATGCCATAGGTGGCGATGAGGTGTGCGCCAAAGGCGTTGAGGCGCTCGGCGTAGGCTTTCCACTGGGCTTCGGAGGTGAAGCGGGGGCGTTTGGAGACCGGTACGTCGATCTGGCCCTGGATGGTGTCGGCACATTCGCCGTAGACCACCACTTTCACGCCGTTGTATTGCAGCTTGGCCATGTGGGCTTTGCAGCGCTCGATCTCGGCTTCTACGGTGTCATTGCCCAAAAATCCCGAGTACCAGCCCGAGACGCAGGCCACGCCGAACTCGTCCAGCTTGGCTTTCAGGCTGGGGCCGTCTTTGGGGAATTTGTTGCCCAGCTCGAAGCCTTCATAGCCAATTTCTTTGCCTTCACTCAAAGCGGTTTCCAGCAGTGTTTCGCCGCCCAGCGAGGGCAGGTCGTCGTTCATCCAGCTGATGGGGTTGATGCCGATGCGTACGTTCCAGGTCATGTTGCTTCTCTTTAAGTTAAATGCGTTGTTCAAGTTTGGCGGCGGTGTAGCGCTCAAAAGCGGCGTTGACTTCGGCTCGCTCGGAGACAGCGGGTATCGCCACCTCCCACCAGCAGCCGCCTTCGGCCGTGGTGCGGTGGTGGGTGGTGTCGATGACCACCACCTGGGATTTGGTGGCGGCGCGGGCGGCGACCATGGCGACCTTCAGCTCGGCCAGGTCTTTCACGTGCACAGCATCCGCGCCCATGCTGCGGCCATGCATGGCAAAGTCGATCTGGCTGCTGCCACCCTCAAAAGCGCAGGTGTCGAGCATGTTGTTGAAGCTGGGCGTGCCGCTGGCGCGCTGCAGGCGGTCGATACAGCCGTAGCCCCGGTTGTCCAGGATCACCACGATCAGCTTTTTGCCCAGCAGCACCGAGGTGGCCAGCTCGGAATTCATCATCATGTAGGAGCCGTCGCCCACGATGACGATGACCTCCTGGTCGGGCCGGGCCATCTTGGCACCCAGGGCACCCGCCACTTCGTAGCCCATGCACGAGAAGCCGTATTCCACATGGTAGTTGCCGGGCCGGGTGGCGCGCCAGAGCTTGTGCAGTTCTGCGGGCAGGGTGCCTGCGGCGCAGACCACTACGTCACGCACGTCGCTGTTGTCCACCGAGTCGCGCACCGTGCCGATGACTTCTGCGTCGTAGGGCAGCACGTCTTTGGGCACAGCGGTGGTGAGCTCGGTGACGCGGGCTACCCAGCCTGCGGCCAGGGTGCGGGCGCGGGTGGTCCAGGCGGGGGCGGCCTTCCAGTCGCCAGCGGCGGTGCTGAGCTGGGCCAGGCCCACGCGGGCATCGGCCACCAGGGCGGTGCCGTTCCATTTGGTGGCATCGAAGCTTTGCACGTTGAGGCACAGCAGTTTTGCCTTGGCAAACAGGGCGTGCGAGCCGGTGGTGAAGTCTTGCAGGCGGGTGCCCACGGCCAGCACCAGGTCGGCCTCGCGGGCCATTTCGTTGGCAGCGGGGCCGCCGTCTACGCCGATGCCGCCCAGGTTCAGCGGGTGGTCCCAGGGCAGGCTGCTCTTGCCGCCGTGCGATTCGACTACCGGAATGCCATGCTTTTCGGCAAAGGCCCGCAGCGCGTCCCAGGCCTGGCTGTAGAGCACACCGCCACCGGCCACGATGAGCGGCTGTTGGGCGGTTCTGAGCAGGGCGGCGGCGGCGGCCAGCTCGCGGGTGTCGGCGGGCGGGCGGCGGAAATAGAGGGTGCCAGGCTGCAGAAAGCTTTCCGGGCAGTCAAAAGCCATGGCCTGCACGTCTTGCGGCAGTGCCAGGCAGACCGGGCCACAACTGGCGGGGTCGGTCATCACCTGGATGGCGCGGGGCAGGGCGCTCAGGATCTGCTCGGGCCGGGTGATGCGGTCAAAAAAGCGGGTGACGGGGCGGAAGGTGTCGTTGGCGTTCATGTCGCCGTGCGCAAAGTTCTCGATCTGCTGCAGCACCGGGTCGGGGGCGCGGCTGGCAAAGGTGTCGCCGGGCAGCAGCAGCACCGGCAGGCGGTTCACATGGGCCACGGCGGCGGCGGTGACCAGGTTGGTCGCGCCCGGGCCGATGCTGGTGCTGACGGCCATGATGCGCTGGCGGAACTGCGCCTTGGCGTAGGCGATGGCCGCGTGGGCCATGCCCTGCTCGTTGTGGGCGCGGTAGGTGGGCAGGGTGGCGCGCTCGGTGTACAGGGCTTCGCCAATACCGGCCACATTGCCGTGGCCGAAGATGGTGAACACGCCTGCGCAGTAGGGCTGTGTGCTGCCGTCGGCCATTTCGACCTGCAGCGCGGCCAGGTGCTTGACCAGCGCCTGGGACATGGTGAGTTTTTGGGTTTTCATACGGCTGATTTGCGGTTGCGCCAAGCTTCTACGAGGATGGCAAAGTTTTGTGCCACGGCATTTTTAAACGCCGCGTCGTCGATTTCATTTTTAAGCCATTGCAGCGAGGGCGTGGCCCACAGTGTGCGCCCCACCATAAAGCCCTTGACGATGGGGTTGGTGGCCTGGGCGAAGCTATCGGCCAGCAATTGCAGGGGCTGGTTCAGGCCCAAGATGACCGCGCCACGGCAGTGCGGGTCGCGCTCGGCCACCAGGGCGGCCAGGTCGGCCCAGCCTTGGGGCTGCATGGGGGCCAGCTTCCACCACTCGGGTTGCACGCCCAGGTTGTAGAAGCGTTTTACCGCGCGCAGCACGGCGGCGTCTTCGGTGCCCGCGGGGGTCATGGGGCGGGGGCAGATGATTTCCAGCAGCAGCTCGTTGCCGCTGGCGCGGGTGGCTTCCCAGAGTTCCAGCACTTTTTGCTCTTGCTCCAGGCGCAGGCTGAAGTGGTCGTCGGGGTGGTAGTGCACCAGGCACTTCACCACCTGTTCGGTGGGCCAGTGGGTCAGGGCGCTGCCCACCGAGCGGGTGCCGTCAAAGCGCAGCGGGCGCGAGCTGGGCAGCTCGATGGGTCGGCCCACCCACCAGCCGCGGCCGGTGGCGCTGGCCAGGGCATCGCGCCCATAGTTGCCGCCGTCGATCAGCACGCCCAGGTGGCCCTGCAGCTTGTGGCTGGCCTCCACCTGTTCGGCGGTTTCGACCAGCAGCTTCTTGAGGGCGGGAATGCGGGATTCGTCGGCACCGGCCTCGCGCACCATGTCAAAGAACTGGCTGCGGTGGTCAAAGGCCAGCACGCACATCTCGTTCCATTGGGGGCGGGCCGCGGTGACGCGGTGCAGGTGGGCGAGTTGCTGGTCGGCATCGACCTGGGGGTTGCGGCTGCCGCCAAACCAGTGGGCCAGCTCGGCCGGGGTGGGCATAGCGGCGGAGCAGGCGTGGCGCGACACCACGATGGCACCGCAGGCATTGGCTACGCGGGTGGATTCGGCCCAGTCTTTGCCTTGCAGCAGGCTGGCCATCAGGCCGGACAGGAAGGAATCACCCGCGCCCAGCACGTTCAGCACCTCGACCCGTTCGCCCTGGAAGGTGGGGGAGTCGTCGATGCGGGCCGGGATGTCGCCTTCGATCACGGTGCAGCCGTCGGCCCCGCGCTTGACCACCAGGGTGGCGGCGCTGAGCTGGCGCACGGCGCGCAGGCAGGCCATCAGGTCACCGGCCACGCCCCCGGCGATGAAGAATTCTTCTTCGGTGCCCACCAGCAGGTCGAACTCGGGCAGCACTTCCTGCAATTGCTGGGTCACGTGGGCATCCGCCACATAGCGGTTCTCGCCCGCGCCGCGGCTGGTCAGGCCCCAGAGCACGGGGCGGTAGTCGATGTCGAGCACGCGGGTCACGCCGTGCTTTTTGGCGTAGGCCAGGGCAGCCAGGGATGCGCTGCGGGTGCCGGGGGTGCTGAGGTGGGTGCCGGTGATGGCCAGGGCGCGGCACTGGGCGATGAAGTCCTCGCGGATTTCGCTGGCATCGACGGCCATGTCGGCGCAGTTTTCGCGCATGAACAGCAGCGGGAAGGTGTCGCGGTCTTTCAGGCCCAGCAGGACCATGCCGGTCAGGCGCTCGGGGTCGATCTGTACCTGGCTGGTGTCGCAGCCCTCTTGCTCCAGGGTTTCGGTGAGGAAACGGCCCATTTGCTCGTTGCCCACGCGGGACAGCATGGCGCTTTTGAGGCCTAAACGGGCCACGCCAAACGCCAGGTTGGCCGAGCTGCCGCCCAGGTACATGGCCATGCTGCGTGCGTCTTCCAGGCGGCTGCCGAATTGTTGGGCGTACAGATCCACTGCCAGGCGGCCCAGGCAGGCGAGGTCGATACGGCGACCAGAGGGGAAGTTCAGTTGGCTCATCGAGGTACGGTGTTATGCGGAAAAAGGTTCCCGGGGGTTGCGGGAAGACGGGGTGCACGGCATGGAGCTGTGGCAGGTGCGGCGACTATAAATTGTAGAGAAATATTTTTCTCTAAGTGTAATCACTTAGAAATTTATTTTCTATTTTGAAAAAATTTGATTACAGTACAGCTCGTGGTCGAGGGTATTTCACTGTGCCCCGGCCTCACCTAACCAAGCGGTACAAAACCTGCCGTTTACTAATAACTTCTGGAGACGCATTCCCATGAAAAACCTGCAAAAGCTCGTTATTGCCGCAGCCGTGTCAACCACCTTGCTGGCCCCTCTGGCGGCGCATGCTCAAAAAGTCGGCTTGGCCATGGCCCAGTTGGATACCTTCCTGACGATTCTGAAAGACGGCGTGGTCGATTCCGGTAAAAAAGCGGGCGCGACGGTGCAGGTGGAAGACGCCCAGAACGACGTGGGCAAGCAGCTCAGCCAGATCCAGAATCTGATCGCCCAAAAGGTAGACGCGATCATCGTCAACCCGGTGGACACCGATGTCACGCCCAAGATCACCAAGATGGTGACCGATGCCAAGATCCCGCTGGTGTATGTGAACCGCAAGCCCGTGGACTTTGCCAAGCTGCCCGCGGGCGTGGCGTTTGTGGCCTCGGACGAAGTGGTTTCGGGCACTGTGCAAACCCAGGAAGTTTGCCGCTTGCTCAAGGGCAAGGGCGACATCGTGGTGCTGATGGGTGAGCTGTCCAACGAAGCGGCCCGCACCCGCACCAAGGACATTGAAGACGTGCTGGCCACCCCGGCCTGCAGCGGCATCAAGATCCTGGACAAGCGCGAAGGCAAGTGGGACCGCACCCAGGGCCAGGACATCACCACCAACTGGCTGTCCACCGGCCTGAAGTTTGACGCCATCATCGCCAACAACGACGAAATGGCCATCGGCGCGATCAACGCCTTGAAGGCTTCCAAGAAGTGGACCCCCTCTTCCCTGGTAGCCGGTATCGATGCCACCCCGGACGCGCTGGCCTCCATGAAGGCGGGCGACCTGAAGGTCACCGTGTTCCAGAATGCGGCCGGCCAAGGCAGCGGCGCGATGGATGCAGCTTTAAAGCTGTCCAAGAAGCAGCCGGTCGAGCGTTTTGTGAATGTGCCGTTTGAGCTGGTCACCCCCGCCAACCTGGCCAAGTACACCGGCAAGAACTAAGCCCTTGCGGATCTGAGGATGCCCCTTGCCGGGGCACCCTCAGCCCTCACGCCAGGCCTTTCCCTGCAGGAGAGGCGTTTGGCGTGAGGGCTTGTGACAGCGCAAGCCCCCCTTCCACCTTTTCATAAAGCCACCAGGATGTCAGACACCGCCACCCTCGACCGCCCGGCCACCCAGGCTGCCGCCGCGCCTCCGCTGTTGGAGATCAACGGCATTCTCAAAATCTTCCCGGGCGTGGTTGCGCTCAACAACGTGGGCTTCAAGCTGCGCGCGGGCACGGTGCACGCGCTGATGGGCGAAAACGGCGCGGGCAAATCCACGCTGATGAAGATCATCGCGGGCATCTACATCCCCGACAAGGGCGACATCCGCCTTCGCGGCCAAGCCATCCACATGAAGTCGCCGCTGGATGCCCTGAACCTGGGGATCGCCATGATCCACCAGGAGCTCAACCTCATGCCCTACATGACGGTGGCCGAGAACGTGTGGATCACCCGCGAGCCCAAGAACGCCTTTGGCTTTGTGGACCACGCCGAGCTGTACCGCAAGACCGCCGCGCTGTTTGCCGAGCTCAACATCAAGATCGATCCGCGCGAAGAGATCCAGAACCTGTCGGTGGCCAGCCGCCAGATGGTCGAGATTGCCAAGGCCGTATCGTGGAATTCCGACGTGCTGATCATGGACGAGCCCACCTCGGCGCTCACCGAGACCGAAGTGGCGCACCTGTTTGCCATCATCCGCAGCCTGCGCGCCAAGGGCAAGGGCATCATCTACATCACCCACAAGATGAACGAGCTGTTCGAGATTGCCGACGAGTTCTCGGTGTTCCGCGACGGCCAGTACATCGCCACCCACGCTTCCACCGAGGTGACCCGCGACGACATCATCCGCATGATGGTGGGCCGCGAGATCACCCAGATGTTCCCCAAGATGGAGGTGCCGATTGGCGAGGTGGTGCTGTCGGTAAAAGACCTGTGCGTCGAAGGCATCTTCAAGAACGTGAGCTTTGACATCCGCGCTGGTGAAATCGTCGGCATGGCCGGGCTGGTCGGCTCGGGCCGCTCAAACGTGGCCGAAGCGCTGTTTGGCGTGGTGCCTGCCACCTCGGGCACGATCAGCATCAAGGGCGTGCCCATCACCATTTCTACACCCACCCAGGCGCTGGCCGCGGGCATGGCATTTTTGACCGAAGACCGCAAGGAAACCGGCTGCTTTCTGAGCCTGAACATCCAGGACAACATGGATTCGGCGGTACTGAACCAGCGCTATGTGTCCAAGGGCTTTGTGCAGGGCGACCAGCTGGCCAAAGACTGCGCCGAGATGGCCAAGCGCCTGCGCGTCAAAACCCCGGGCATGGGTGAAATCATCCAGAACCTGTCGGGGGGCAACCAGCAAAAGGTGCTGGTGGGCCGCTGGTTGCTGACCAACCCGCGCATTCTGATTCTGGACGAGCCCACCCGCGGCATCGACGTGGGCGCCAAGGCCGAAATCCACCGCCTGGTGTCCGAGCTGGCTGGTACCGGCGTGGCGATTTTGATGATCTCGTCGGAAATGCCCGAAGTGCTGGGCATGAGCGACCGCGTCGTGGTGATGCATGGCGGCCAGGTCACCGGCATTCTGGACCGCAAAGATGCCAACCAAGTGTCCGTGATGGACTTGGCGGCCAAGTAAAAAAATACATAGGAAACCTGCACCATGAGCTCCCCCACCGTCCCCCACGTCGCTCCCGCCGCTGTCAAAGCGCCGTTCAAATATCCACCCGAACTCAGCATCTTTCTGGTGCTGATCGGCATCAGCGTCTTTTTTGAAGCCATTGGTTGGTACATGAATGGCCAGAGCTTCATCTTTAACGCCGAGCGCCTGAAGGTCATCATCTTGCAGATGGCGGTGATCGGCATCATTGCCATCGGCGTGAACATGGTCATCATCACCAGCGGCATCGACTTATCGTCGGGCTCGGTGGTGGCGGCATCTGCCGTGGTGGCGGCCAGCCTGGCCCAGGTGTCCGACTTCCCGCGTGCGGTGTTCCCGCAGCTGACCGATTTGCACCCGATCTGGCCCATTCTGGCGGGGGTGGCGGTAGGGGTGGTGGTGGGCTTGATCAACGGCGCGCTGATCGCCTATACCGGCATTCCACCGTTCATCGCCACCCTGGGCATGATGGTGGCGGCCCGTGGCTTTGCCAAGTGGTTCACCGGCGGCATGCCCGTCAGCATGCTGACCCCCGAGTTCGCCTGGATTGGGGAGGGCAGTAATCCGGTGATCATCTTCCTGGTGCTGGTGGCGATTGCCCACGTGGTGCTGCGCTACACCCGCTTTGGCAAGTTCACCTACGCCATCGGTGCCAACCGCCAGGCGGCCCGCGTCTCGGGTATCAACGTGAACCGCCACCTGATCTGGATCTACACCATCGCCGGTTTGCTCAGCGGTGTGGCCGGCACTGTGACGGCGGCCCGCGCTATCTCCGGCCAGTCCGGCATGGGTGTGAGTTACGAGCTGGACGCGATTGCCGCCGTGGTGATTGGCGGCACCTCGCTGGTGGGCGGCCTGGGCCGGGTGACCGGCACCGTCATCGGCATCCTGATTCTGGGCGTGATGATGTCGGGCTTTACCTTTATCCGCATCGATGCCTACTACCAGGAGATGGTCAAGGGCGGCATCATCGTCGCCGCCGTGGTGGCCGACCAGTACCGCAACAAAAAGCGCCGTACCTGAAATTTAGGCATGAAATTGGCCGCTCGTGCTTATCTGATAAGCAGGAGCAGCTATAGAAGATGTAGCGTTTGAGTTGCACAGGATTCTCTCCACCCGTCGTACTTGCCAGCCAGGTACGGCGGTTTTTTTTGGGCTGCGAGCGGGTCGTGTGCAGGGGTCCCCGCGCGCCGCCTAACCCGCTCCAGTACCAGCGCTATGCCATGGCCCACGCCAATGCACATGGTGCACAGGGCTTAGCGCCCAGCCGCCCCGCAAGGCATAGGTTAAATAGAAAGCCGCGAACGTCAATCCCATGCGTTGCTGGTCAAACCGATGCGTTGCAGCCAGGCGCCTACGGACTTAGGCCGCGAGAAAAAGTAGCCCTGCATGGAAGACACGTTGCGTTGGCGCAAGAAGTCCGCTTGCTGCTCGGTTTCGACTCCCTCGGCAACCACATGGAGGTGGAAGCGCAAAGCGATGTCCAAAATGACTTCGATCAAGGCTGCATCGCTTTCCTCGACGCCGAGGCCTTGCACAAAGCTTTGGTCAATCTTCAACTCCCGCACGGGCAGCCGCTTGAGGTACGCCAGGCTGGAATAGCCCGTTCCAAAGTCGTCGATGGAAAACTGTACTCCCAACTCCGTCAAAACATTCATGCGCTCTATAACCTGAGGTACATCGTTGAGCATCATGCCCTCGGTGACTTCCAGCACCAATCTTCCTGGGAGTATCTGGTACTGGCTCAACAAACCGCTTACAAACTCTACAAAGTCGGACTCTCTGAAATGGCGCGGGCTGATATTGACCGAGATGGGCAGCTTGCAGCCATTCGTATCCAGGTAAGCGAGCAGCCGACACACCGCTATCAACATCCAGCGGTCTACCTCTACGATGAGGTAGGAAAACTCTGCTTGCGGAATAAAGAGCCCCGGCGCGAGTAGTCCACGCACCGGATGCTGCCATCGCACCAATGCCTCTGCTCCTTGAAGGACACCATTGCCATCCACTTGCGATTGCAAAAAGACGCGCAACTCACTATTCGCAATGGCGGCTCGTAAAGAATGCTCATCCTTTAGCCTGCCCTCAATGGCCTCGCCCATTCCGCACTCATAAAAAGTGACGGTATCTCCGCCGGCTGCCTTGGCCTCGCGTCTGGCGCTCTCGGCCCGCCGAACGATTTCACCGGCCACCTCGGTCGGACTCTCTGGATAGGTCGCCACGCCCACGGTACCCCGCAAATGGAACAGGTCCGACTCCAATTCTTCCGAAATTTGGTGCAAAACCCGCCGTACTCGCGTCGCAGCCTCGCGCGCGTGCTGGGCAGCGGTGGCGCTATCCGGGTAAACGGGCGGCATCAAGACTGCAAAATGAGCGCCCCCCAAGCGGGACAGAGATAGCCCATGTTCCAAACCCTCCGTCAACTGATGGGCGATGCGTGCGAGCGCATCGTCGCCCATTTGCATACCGCGCGAGGCATTGACATCGCTGAAATTCTCGATATCAAACACCAGGACCGCCCCTTTGAGAGAGGCCGGCGCAAGCGGACCCAATGTCTGCACCAGGCGGTCTGAAAACAACGAACGGTTTGGTAGGCCCGTGACGGCGTCATGCCAAGTAAGGAACTCCATGCGCTCCTGTACTTCCTTGCTGCGGGTCAAGTCATTGAACACCCCGAGGTAGCACGACACCTCACCGTTCTCGTCGCACACGGCGCTAAGGCTCAACAGCTCAGAAAACACCTCGTTGTTCTTTCGCCGGTTCCATATCTCTCCCGTCCAGGCCCCCAGGCTGACGATGCGCTCCCACATGATTTCAAAGAATTCGGCCTCGTGGCGGCCCGATTTCAGCATGCGAGGGTTGCGGCCTAGCACCTCATTCGCGGTATAGCCACAGATAGCGGTGAATGAAGCGT
Organism: uncultured Albidiferax sp.; assembly: GCA_963512645.1. GTDB lineage: Bacteria > Pseudomonadota > Gammaproteobacteria > Burkholderiales > Burkholderiaceae_C > Rhodoferax_B. Next base: position 221,489 of record CAUPNM010000001.1, read on the forward strand.
TGACCGCCAGGATTTCACCGGTCTTGGAGGTGACCATCACACCGTCGCTGGTATTTTCGAATACCTGTGCAAACAACTGCTGCCGCGAATTCGCGTCACCCAATTCACTTGAATACCACGCCAGCATCTCATGCTGCCTTTGCAGCTGCGTCAGCTTCTCATTCAGCGCGCGGTTAACATCTGCCAACTCCGATATCAAGCCGCGCAGGCGCAGATGGGTGCGTACACGCGCGAGCACCGCACCGGGCGCAAATGGCTTGGCCACATAGTCGACGGCACCAATGGACAAGCCATATTCCTCCGCATCCGGTGTGCCTTTGGCCGTCACGAAAATAACCGGAATGTGGCGGGTCGCAGCGGCGCTCTTCAAACGTCTACAAACAGCATACCCATCGATAACCGGCATCTGAACGTCCAACAATACGATGTCCGGCATGGGATTGGATGCCGCAATGTCAAGCGCTGTCGCCCCATCGGTCGCCACCAATATTTCGTATTCTGGCTGCAGTAGCTTCGTCAGGACAAGCAGGCTTACCGGGTCATCGTCCACCAACAGAAGCAGCGCTTTGCGTGCTGTCACGGAATCAAACATAGAGTGTCTCCCCTATAAATCAGGCCCAAAGCCTTCCCATTTGGCATTTTTTGCAGGGGTTCAAATGCAGAGCTTGTGAAGCAATTGGGCAGCTGCTTCAAACTGCAGATTTTGCATACATTTCTGCAAATTCTGAAATTCTGCCCGGTCTAGCAAGGGACTGATCTGCGCCTGTATCGTTTCAAATTTATCCATGGCCTCCATGTTTTGTCTTAGCAAAAGCTTGCGCAGGTTGACAAGCTCCTGGAGGTCCAGCGGGGACATAGCTACGCTGGCCGCATGTTCTAGCTTGCGACTGTAAGCATCCAGATGCGGCCCAGCACTGAGCTGTATGTTTCGCAGCTCTACGTCGATCCTCTCAACCCACTGCACCATCTGGTCGGGTGGCGCTGTCAAACAGTTCAACTCAGCTTCTGCCGTAAGCTTTTCCACCGTATTCAGACCCAGCGTGCCTGCTGTTCCTCTGAGCTTATGCATTCTTTCCTTGAATTTGGACCGAGGCGTTTGAGTATCCAGCGGCTTGCCTTCAAATTCAGTCAGTAGCAACTTCAACATACCCAAAAATAAGGACAAATCGCCCCCCATACGCCCCGAGGCATCGCGTGTATCCACTCCGTAGATGCTGGGCCAATCAGATGTGTTTTGTGCTGGGCTATCGGGTCGGGTGCCAGAACCGGGAGACGGTGGCGTAAATGGCAGGTGTCGCCGGATGATGTTGACCAATTGCCGAACGTCAAAGGGCTTGGCTACAAAATCATTCATACCGGCGGCTGCTGCTTCCTGCTGCTCTTCCAGCATGGCACCTGCGGTCAGCGCAATGATGGGCAAGCGGGTCAAACCCAGCTGGGTACGGATCATGCGGGTTGCAGCCAGACCGTCCAGCTCGGGCATTTGCACATCCATTAACACGGCGTCAAAACCTTGTGGCTGGGCCGCCAGCATATCGATCGCCTGTTGACCACGGGCAGCCACACTGACCTCCGCGCCTTCTAACTGCAGAATGCGCTTGGCCACCTCCAGGTTGATCTCGCTGTCGTCCACCACCAGCACCCGCACTGCATGTAGGCCTGTACCAACACTGTTGTCCCGTTCGCTATGTATTCCGGCCAACTCGGCTTGTGCCACGACGCCAAACTCCAATTCGAACCAGAACTCGCTGCCCAGTCCTTGCGTGGTGTTAAACCCCAGCTGCCCACCCATCAAGGTGACCAGATGCTTCACGATGGACAGGCCCAGTCCGGTGCCGCCAAAACGGCGCGTGGTGGTGGAATCCTCTTGCACAAAGGGCTGGAACAGCCTGGCCTGTGCAGCTGACGAGATACCAATGCCGCTGTCTCGCACCTCGAAGCGCAAACGCATGCTGTCTGCTGTATGGGCTAAAAGCCGAACATCCAGGCTCACCTTGCCCATTTCGGTGAACTTGAAGGCGTTGGACAAAAGATTGGTCAATACCTGCTGTAGGCGCGTTGCATCGCCCTTCACAACGTCCGGCACACCAGAGCCCGAATGTATCTGGAACACCAGTCCCTTGGCCTGGGCCTGCATGGTCATGAGTTCGGACAGGTTGCGCAGCAACAGGCTGAGATCGACCGGCACATGCTCAATCGCCATTTCATTGGCTTCAATCTTGGACAGGTCCAGCACGTCGTTGATCAAAACCAGCAAGGACTGGCTGGCCGCTCGGATTTTGTCCAAAAAGGCAGCTTGCTCCACATTCAGCTGTGTGTGTCCCAGAAGATAGGAAAGACCAATCACTGCATTCATCGGCGTCCGAATCTCGTGGCTCATGTTGGCGAGAAACTGGCTCTTGGCACGACTGGCTTGCTTAGCCTGATGTATCGCCTGCCGTAAAGACTGCTCTACCTGCTTCTGCCTGGAGACATCGTGTGCCACCCCCAGGTATCCAAACACGGTGCCATCGGCAGACTGCATGGCAGTGACTACGAGTGAGACAGTCACCCGGCCACCATCTTTGTGCACATAAGTCCATTCACGCGGTTCTCGCAACACCGAGGGGTGGGTAAACACTGCGCCACCCTCTATCGGATAGCCGAGCTGCTCGGACATCTCCCGGCTGCGGGCTAGCATTTCCGCTTCGTCGTGTACCAACGCAGGCGTTTGCAAGCCCACCATCTCTTCTGCGGAGTAGCCCAGCAATCGCTGCGAACCGGCATTAAAAATACGGATAACGAGATTGGCATCGGTGGCGATAATGGACACCTCGGATGCCGCCTCCAGCACGTTCTGTAGCAGGGAACTTGTCTCCATCAGCCGCTGCTCGGCCAGCTTGCTCGGCGTCACATCGAAGTTCACACCGGTGAGTTTGATCGCCGCGCCTTCTGCATCGCGCTGTACCCGTGCTGCAGATTTCAAATAGCGCACCTCGCCATCCGGACGGCAAATTCGAAACTCCACCTCCAGCGGGTCGGCACCACGCAAAGCGGCAGCGGCAGCGGCTTCGTAGTGGGCTCTGTCGTCTGGGTGCAGGCACCGTTCCCACACGGCCAACGGATCCAGGCCAATCGTCGATGGCACGCCAAACAGCTCGAAAACCCGCGCATCCCAATGCAGAGCGTGGTGGACAAGATCTAAATCCCACACACCCAAGCCTGCGCCGTCCGCAGCCATTTCAAACCTCAAATTGGTGTCGTGCAACTGGGCTTCGACTTGCTTGCGGGAGGTTATGTCGCGCGAAATGCCGAAGATACCAATAGTGCGGCCCAGGGAATCGCGCAACGGCATCTTGGTAGAGAGATTCCAGGTTGGAGGCCGATCTGGCCAGGTTTCCTCTTCCTCCAGGTCCACCACAGGCACACCGGTATCCATGATCTGCTTTTCCAGACGGGCCGTATCCTCGGCGTGCTTTGCAGAAAAGAAATAGGCATCAGATTTGCCTATGGCCAGATCGGGGTGTTCCAGGCCATAACGTTGGGCCAGTCCAGGGTTGATGCGCAAGAACCGATTTTCCAGGTCCTTGAAGTAGATCTGGTCAGGCACCGTGTCCAGCAACGATGTCATCAAATGGCGTTCATCTGCCAACGCGATTTCTGTCTGTTTACGGCTGGTGATATCTAACAGAATGCCGACCAAGCGCACCAGCCGACCAGCCTCAAGTTCAGGTTCGCCCAGCACTCTTACCCATCGCTGCCGCCCCATTTGGGTGCGCAAGCGAACTTCCACGTCCCAAGCTATGTTTTCCGCCAAGGCCTTGCTGATAGCGGCTTGAATGACGGGACGGTCCTCTTCCTCGTAAAAGCTCAGGCCTGTCTCCAGGCTAGGTTGGTAATCCATGGGAACTTCATGGATCTTTTTCAGCTCCGAAGACCAGGTGACGGTAGATGTGTCCATATCCACCTGCCAGGCACCCAGTTTGGCCACACGGCTCGCGCGCTCCAGAAATAACTGGCTGGCACGCAGCTCTTGCTCGGCCAATTTGGTGGCGGTCACATCACTGCGGATGGAGATATAGCGCTCCACCTTGCCGTCGACCCCCATGAAAGGAGCAATCATGCTGTTGACCCAATACAGGGAGCCATCTTTTGCGCGGTTGCATATATCGCCGCGCCAAGGTGTACCAGCAGAAATGGTCCGCCACACTTGGGGCCAAAAATCAGCCCCCTGCAGGCCGGAGTTCACCATGCGGTGGGTTTGCCCCAACAACTCTTCCCGGGTATAGCCTGAGATGCTGCAAAACGCATCGTTCACCTCGGTGATGCGGCCTGCCCGGTCCGTGGCAGACACGATGGTGTGCAGGTGGATGGTATGCAAAAGTGCCGAGTTGTCGCGCTGCAGCACTGCCAACGCCAGCCGCCCTTCAACAAGTTCAGAGACATCATGAACCAGTACATAAAAACCTTGCACTTCGCCATCCACAACATCCGGCAAATAGTGCGCAAGGGAATGCCGCACCCCGGAACCATCCGGCCTAGGAATAGCCCGTTCAAACGTTTGTGGCTCTCCTGCTAGAGCCCCCTGTATATATGGCAAGTTGCGCGTATATATGTCTTCGCCCAATAGTTCTCGAATATTCTTGCCCTGCAAAGCACCGGGCACCACATCAAACCAGCGTTCGTAGGCATGGTTGGCGAACTTGTTCACCAAATTCTTGTCCCAATAGGCGATCAGCGACGGTATGGCGTCCAAAATGTTCTGCAGGTCACGGCGGGTATTGTCCAGCTGCTGGGTGCGCTCTATCACCTGTCGTTCCAGGCTCGCGTTAAGCAATCGCACCTGCGCTTGCGCTTGCTTGGTACCGCGCATGTCTCGAACCGTTTTCACCCGCCCTACGGTGCGCCCGGCAGCATCAAGCATGGGCGCTACTGTCACCGCTACGTCTATCAGTTCTCCTTGGCGGTTGGCATAAACCGTCTCAAAACCACCACGAAAGTCCCCAGGCGTTACGGCATCGGGTGCATTGGGCCCTTCGGGCGTATACGAATGGTTCGATATCAGCTCTGACAACGGACGCTTTAACGCCTGCGCGGCGGAATAGCCCAAGAGGTCTTCGGCAGCAGGATTCCAGTTCAGCACCAGGCCGTCCAATGACACCGCAATGATGGCGTCGGCAGAAAACTTCACCATTGATGCCCGCTGTGAACGCTCCAGCTGTACTTGTTCCACCTGCTGCACCATTTGCTGCCGCACATATGCCATGAGTGCCAACAGCAGGCTGATGAAGGCACCCACGGCCGCTACCGCACCGGGGCCAACAAGGTTCAACTGTTGAACGAACAGCTGGGTAGGCTGCAAATTGAGGTCCCAGGTGCGGCCAAAGAGGGGGATGCGAATACTCTTCTGCATCCCGGTCACAACAGAGTGATCTGTGGACTGGCTGTAAAAAGTATGCGAGTCGGCTCCCGCCACGTCTTTGAGTTCCAACTGCAATTTGTCGCGGTGCAAATCTGCACCCGCCAGTACCTCGTCTATCGCTAAAGGCGCATACGACCACCCCAGGGTTGCCTCTACACGCTCCTGCTCGGTACGGAGAACAGAATCGGGGCGGTAGATCGGCAATAGCAACAGAAAAGATGTTCTCGGCTTTCCTTCGGTCTGCACCAGGGTAATGGGTCCAGTGAGGGTGGGCAAACCGGTGCGCATGGCCTGATCTGCGGCGGACTTGCGGCTTTCTTCGGACGCTATGTCCAGGCCCACCGCCGGATTATTTGCGGATGCCGGCTCGATATATTGAATTACATAACGTTCGCCGGCGTGCGGCTGCAGCTGCCGCACCGCAAAGTTGGGCCAACCATCGGCCCGAGAAGCGGCTACAAACGCGGCCTCTTGCTCCTGCGGTACACGGCGTATCACACCAAAGCCGCGCGCGCCAGGGAACTCTTTCTCAATGTTGCGGCTTTGCGCGTAATTCCGAAAATCCCGCCGGTCCAACCGTTCAAACCCGGCACTCAGCGTGGCACCCCGCACACCCCGCAAGCCATATTCGTACAGGCCCAGACGGTGCTGCAACTCACTGACGGTGTCTTGTACCAGCACAGCAAAACGCTGGTCAGCAACCTTGTCGTTTTCAGCCTGCTGCCACACAGCTGCGCACATGGAGAGCAGTAGTCCCGCCGCAAACACCATTGCCGCACGTACTGACGGCTTTTGTAGTACCGCACCATACCCCGGCCAGACTGAACTGAAAGACGGCTTCATGGCAACAAGTCCATATCGCTGCGATTGGGAGACGCGCAGAGAAAATGCGGCTGTTGCGAAGCCAGATGGCCCACCTCCAACGCCCATACTTGCGCGCGACCTGCACCTTTGGCGGCGTACAGAGCTTTGTCTGCAGCGTCAATCAGATCACGTTCTGTAGATGCTTGAGACACGCTGTCCAGAAAACCAACGCCCACGCTGACGGTGACATGATTGGCAATGGCTGAACCTGCGTGTGGCAGCGCCAATGCATCCATGGCATCCAAGACACGCTGCGCCACACACTTGGCTCCGGCCAGCGTGACGTTCGGGAGCAAAATTGCAAACTCTTCCCCTCCATAGCGGGCGGCCAGGTCCGCCGAGCGCTGACAACTTTGCTCCAGAGTCTTGGCTACCGCGCGCAAGCAGGTATCGCCAGCCGGGTGGCCATAGTGGTCGTTGAACCGCTTGAAGTAATCCACATCGATCAGCAGCACGGTAATGCCAACCTTTTCGCGCGCACAGCGCAGCCATTCGCGGGTTAACCTGCCATCAAAACGGCGCCGATTTGCAATCTGTGTGAGGTCGTCCACCGTGGAAGTGCGGCGCAACTCGTCGGTGAGGCGTTTGATACGCAACTGGGTTTTGACGCGAGCCAGCAACAAAGGCTCGCTAATCGGTTTGGCAATAAAGTCCACCGCCCCCAACTCCAGTCCGGCGATATGCACCTCAGTATTGCTATGGCTCGTCACAAAGATAATGGCCACATCGCCAAACTCGGGGTCCGCCATGAGGGTTTCGCAAACCTGAAAGCCGCTCATGCCCGGCATTTCAGAGTCCAGTAAGATCAAATCGGGTGGCGATTCACGTGCCAAACGCAAGGCGGTCTCACCGTCCAAGGCAAAACGTAACTCGGCAACATTCGACAAAATGCGGCTCATACTGCGAATGATCACCAGATCATCGTCTACCAACAGAATGCTGCTGTTCTTCATGGCTGGACCTACTAATTGGTTCTATACCGGCTAGTATGTCGCTTCATTTTCGAGGTTTATCAAAATTCCACGGAAATTCGAATACTGAAGAATCCACAGGCAGATGCTTCCCCCCCCTCCGGCCCCTATTCCCTGCTAGCAAAGGGCTGCTGACGATCACCAACACCATGCAGACGGAAATGCTGGGAATCCTGGTATAAAAATTTGTAGCGCAAAGAAGCCGCAGAACTGCACCATCGCCTAAACGCCCTTCGCATGGATGCAATGCTGTGGAGTGAATCGCCCCGGCGCTTGAGGGGGCTCAAATCTCTGAATGGCAGCTAACTGGATGTGAGACGCGTCGCATATACCGTCTCATTCTGCCCCGAAAAACAAAAAAGCCCGCTACCGATAAGATAGCAGGCTTTGCAGTGCCCATAAGGCTTAAAAGTGGTGGGTCCTGACAGATTCGAACTGTCGACCTACGGATTAAGAGTCCGAGGTAATTTGTGTTGAGCATAGTTGATGAAAGTAGATAAAATAGTTATAAATCAACGACTTATTGACGGAATGGTCAATTAGAGTGTTGATTGAAATTGATCTATTTTCATCAAATTCTCTTACATCTCCCGTTACATCGGTGCGATGCAAAGACTGCTCAGGACGGACCGCCAAATGGCCAAAGTTGCATTTACCGCGACACGCGTAGAGCGTTTCCAGTGCCCACCAGACAAAGGGCAGGCATTCATGTGGGACGCGACCGCGCCGGGGTTAGGGCTGCGAACCACGCCTGCTGGTCGGCCAACGTTTGTATTTCAGTCGCTCTTTGAAGGCAAGACGATACGCACCACGATAGGTAGCCCCGATGTATGGCCCATCGGAAAGGCCCAGGAGAAGGCGCGGGAGTGGCAACGGTTGATTGACCAAGGCCGCGACCCGCGCACCGTGAAAGCCGAGATAACGGCAGCGGACGTGGCGAAGCGGGCGGCGGAAAAGAGCGACGGCGTGACGGTGGCCGAGGCCTGGGCCGAATACTTGGCCGAGCGCAAAAAGCATTGGGGCGACCGTCACCACAAGGATCACGTGTCCTTAGCCAAAGCGGGCGGTGTGGCGGCGGCACGCGGAACGCGGGGCAAGGGCGTTACTGTGCCTGGTCCGTTGCATTCGCTGATGGCGCTGGCACTGCGCGATTTGGACTCTGGGCGGGTAGAAGCCTGGGCCGCCCGTGAAGGCAAGACGCGGCCCACGTCTGCACGACTGGCCTGGCGCTTGCTCAAGGCGTTCCTGGGCTGGTGCGCAGAGCAGCCCGAGTATGTCGGCGTGATGCCCACGGTGAACGCCGCCAAGAGCCGTCGCAGTCGCGAAGCACTGGGCCGCCCCGCTACAAAGTCTGACGTGTTGCAGCGGGAGCAGTTGAAAGTGTGGTTTGACGCGGTGCGCAATATCCAGAACCCAGTGGTGTCCGCGTACCTTCAAACGCTGCTGCTTGTCGGTGCCCGACCTGGCGAGGTCCTGGCGCTGCGCTGGGAGGATGTGAACATCGCGTGGCAAGGCCTGACCATACGGGACAAGGTGGAGGGGGAGCGCGTGATACCCCTAACCCCGTATGTTGCCCAGTTGTTGGCGGGCTTGCCCCGACGCAATAAATGGGTGTTCTCAAGCCCCACGGCAAAAGATGGTTGCCTGACGATCCCACGGAATCACCACAGTGCAGCATGCAAGGTGGCCGGGCTGGATGGCTTGACCTTGCACGGGTTGCGCCGTTCGTTCTCCAGCCTGACCGAGTGGCTGGACATGCCCGCTGGGGTGGTGGCGCAGATCATGGGACACAAGCCCAGCGCGACGGCAGAGAAACACTACAAAGTTCGGCCGCTGGACCTGCTGCGCCAGCACCACGTGAAGATCGAGGCTTGGGCACTGGAGCAAGCCGGAGTGCATTTTGTGGCCGATGCCACGCCGGGCGGCCTGCGGGCAGTCGCGTAAGGGGAACACATGTCGCAAATTCCAGTTGAAGACCGAGCCGAAGTTATCGCGCAAGATGCCCAGCCCGAGCGCGGGGGGCCAATTCCTATTGAAACGCTGGCCCCACTTATCGCGCAGGCGATGAAGTTAGCACCGGAAATTAAAAGGCGGGAGGAATGTCGCGAGGTTGACCCAGCTCTTGCGTCCCGACAACGGGAATGGTTAGGGCAAGACGCATGGACGCATCGGCAGGCCGCACTGCTTGCCTATGGGTATGACCCGCGCACCTGGCGCGATAAAACGCTGTACGAGATACCTACCCGTTTTGTAAGCTGTCAGCGGTGGACGGGCTCTATGGGAACGGGAGTCACCACTTTTGATGATGTAGAGCGAATGATCGAAAGCTTGGACCTGCGGGCAGAGCGGACCATTTCACCGCCGGATTTCAGTGCGTGGCTTGCCCGCAATCGACCGGGGTTTGATGTGCGGTGGCTTACAACTGCGAGCGCTGCGCCAGCGTCCACGGGTGGCAAAGCCCCCGAATGGAGCGTCAAACCCGTAGGCGATTTCCATCCTCTGCGCACACCTTTGCGGGATTATCTTGAGACATGTTCGAGGGCTGGCAACCCTGTGCCCACTTGCCATGATGTTTTGCGGGACTGGAATACGAAGAAACCCGCCAGCGTTTGTTTGAAGGTCTTTCAAAATCGCTTAGAGCTAGTGGCAACTGGAGCCGGTCCGGAAAACTGGGACAAGAAAAACATCCAAGTGGAGATAAACAACCTCGTAGTGCCGCCACCTGTGAACGAATCAACTCTGGAACGTAGAGAGCGGTTACAAAAGGAAGTTATGGAGCGGACCAAGGAAGTAGGTAACCCCCGCGGTGTAAAACAGTGGGTTGCCGATCAAAACGCAATAACTCGGCAAACATTGGCGGACATTCTCAAACGACCCGCCAAGAAGACCGCCGCGAAGGTAGCGCCCGACAGTTTCTTTTCAAGTCTTGGTGCTAGGGTGGTTCGTTCGTAACACCTGCGGATTCCGCAGGGGCCTGCGAACTGGGGAGTGTTTGCCTATGAGGCGTTGTCTCACAACCCCTGCGATTTGACTGCAGGGGGTACTGCAGATGCCCAATTCAGGCATGAACCAGACGCACTACCCCCCACTTTCCGAAGAGCGCCGCGACCGGATCTGTACCGAAGCGGCAGCCTACTACCTGAACCGCAAGCCGCAAACGCTGCGCGCCTGGGCATGCCTGGAGCGAGGCCCCATCCGCCCTGTGCGTATCGGTGGCCGCTTGGCTTGGTGCACCGCCGACGTTCGGACCTTATTAGCCGGAGGCCGCCTCTAATGCGCGGCGTAGACCCTGGGTCGCTGAATCCCACGCTGGACCCTAACGCACGGGGCAATCTCGTTGGCGCGGGATGGATTGCACGGTATGGATCACGCGCCCAGCGCCGTGCAGCCGCCCGGCAATTGAAGCAGCGCGCTACGGCCCGCCGTGCTCAGGTAGGGGGCAAGCAATGACCCACGTACTCAGCCCGGCGCTTCAACATCTTGCGAGCCTGGATCAGTTCGTGGTGTGCAAGTTCACCCCGAGCGCCCGCCGCCCCGGCAAAACGGAAAAGATTCCCGTTGATCCTCAAACGGGCAACGCCATAGACCCGCACACGCCCGCCAACTGGCTCACTGCGGCGGCTGCCTCTACCGCAGCGCAGCGCCTGGGGGCTGATTACGGCATCGGCTTTGTGCTGACCCAGGATGCCGGGTTGTTTGTGATCGACATAGACGGTGCGGCCCAGCTGGACGGCACATGGAATGCGGCGGCCTTGGCTCTCTGCCAAAGGTTCCCCGGCGCGGCTATCGAGGTAAGCCAAAGCGGGACCGGGCTCCATATTTTTGGTCGTTATGCGGGGACTACTCCGGCCCACAAATGCAAAAACATGGCCCTGCACTGGGAGCTCTACACCGAGGGGCGGTTTATCGCGTTGGGCGGGGATTCCGCCGGTGATGCATCCACGTTTCACACCGAGACGATGCACGCGGTGATTGCCGAATATTTCCCGCCAGCACCTGCGGCTGCCTCGACTATCGCCGCCACGGGTGCCCCTGTGGCCGACGACGACGCGTTACTGGCCCTGGCCCTGCGCAGCGCTTCGCCCCTGGCCAGCTTTGGGGGCGGCAAGGCGACATTTCGCAACCTGTGGGAGGCCGACGCTACGGCACTTGGCCGGGCATATCCTGATGGCGGTGGCCGTGCCTACGATGCCAGTAGCGCCGATGCGGCCATGGCCCAGCACCTGGCATTCTGGTGTGGACGTGATGCCGCGCAAATGGAGCGCCTGATGCGCCGTTGCGCCCTGGTGCGCGACAAGTGGGAACGCACGGACTACCTGCCGCGCACCATCGCCAAGGCCATCGGGCAGCAGCATGACGTGTACTCGCCCGGCATCCCCGCCACTGCGCTGGCCGCCGAAGTGGTTCCTGCCCCAGGCATCGCACTGCCGGGGACCGAGGACGCGCTGGCCGAGTTGTTTGTGAACGTCCACGCGGGCAAATACCTTTACGTGCCAGCGCTTGAATTTTTGGTCCGGGATGGCCCGGTGTTCACGCGGGACAACGGACTGCAACGTTACAGCGATATTCGCCCACTGGCGCGCGAAGAAGCCAAGCTAGGCGGACCAGGCGCAAAGGGACTGGCGAAGGCTGCGGGCATGCATGGCGCGCTGTCGATGGCCCGCAGTGATCCCCGGATTAGGGCCCGCCTGGAGGACTTCGACGCGGACCCCTACGAGCTGAACACCCCGGGCGGCGTGGTGGATCTGCGCACCGGTGCAATACGCCCCCAGCAGGCCGCAGACCGCTTTATGCAGGTGACCCACGCAGCGTCAGCGACGAAGCCATCCATGGGCTTGCTACGCTTTCTGGAGGCCATATTCCCCGATGCCGAGGTGCTGGAGTTCATGCAGCGCTCAGCCGGGTACTGGTTGACCGGCACGCGCACCGCACAGGCCCTGTGGTTTCTCTGTGGCCCTGGTGGTAACGGCAAATCCACATTGCTGGATGCGCTTCACCACGCCATGGGGGCTTACGCCACCAAGATGCCAGCGGCTGCGCTGATGGTTCGCAAGGGGGAGCGCCACCCGACCGAGCTCGCCATGCTGCGGGGCAAGCGTCTGGCCGTGTCGAACGAGTTGCCCGCTGGCGAGTACCTGAACGAAGCGCTTATCAAAGAGCTGACCGGAGACGACACCGTGGCCGCACGGCTGATGCGCCAGGACTATTTCGAGTTCACCATGAGCCAAAAGCACGTGCTGGCGGGCAACCATCGCCCCAAACTGCACGGCGGTGATGGCGGTATGTCGCGCCGCCTGCTGCTGGTGGATATGCCCGCCCGGTTCACCGGTGAGGCCAGGAATGAAAACCTGCTGGCAGAGCTCAAGGCCGATGCGGGCGGCATGCTGTCCTGGGCCATCGAGGGCGCTGCAAAGTGGCATGCCGAGGGCGGGGGGCTACGCGGCCTGCGCGTGCCTGCCAGCGTGGTCGCAAACACTGCCGACTACATGCACGAGCACGATGACGTTGGGCTGTGGCTGGATGAGCGATGCGACCGCGATGCCATGGTGTCCACAAAGGCCATGGCCGCTTACACCGATTTTCGCAACTGGAAGGTGGCACGGGGCGAGGTGCCGCCCTCCACGGTGCGCTTTTCTGAGCAGCTCCAAACTGTGCCTGGCATCCACCGCGTGAAAACGAACGCTGGTGCGCTCTATCAGGGGTTCTCCCTACGCGTGGGAGTTTTCTCGTGAACGCGCTGCCAAGTGGTGGGTGTGGTGGGTTGTTACTTATCACTCGTACTACACATTTTTATACGCGCCTGCATTTAATCAAATTATGTAATTTATAGAACACCCCTATACGCCCTATATGCAACAACCCACCACACCCACCACTGACCACCAAAACGGAGTCCCCACTGTGAATACCCCCAAACAACCAACCAAGACCAGCACCATGAAAAAACTAACTACCCAACAAATTGAAGTGAACCGGATCACCGATGCACTGACCGCGAAGCAGGCCGAACTGGCCGCCCTGGACCCGGTAGCCCATGTGGCCGCCCTGGAGCAAGTGCTGGACCGTGCCGCCGCGCTGGACGATGCCGACGCTATTGCCCAGGCTGCAGCAGCGCTGAATAGCGGAAAAATGGGCACCGATGAACTGGGCACACAGCGGACCATCGCCCAGGCCCGAATCCGGGCGCTGCAGGTCGAATTGAAGGCCGCCCAGGAAACCCAGCGCGTTGCCGAACTGGTCGAGCTGACCGCCCGTAAAGAGCGCCTGAGTGCAGCGACGGTCAAAGCCTATGCCGAGTACCTGGCCCTTGTTGATGAAGTGGCGGAAAAGTACCTACGCTTGTCCCTGACCGCCGACGCGTTCAATGCCGTTGAAGCGCGGGTAAGGGGCGTGGACCAAGTGAACCGCGTACCCGTGGCCCCATATGTGGAAATCACAGGGCCTGGCGGATGGATTCCCTGCATTGCAGAGGCCGACCGCAAAAAGCGCTTCGGGGTTGAACTGATGTTGTCCGCCCCACCGTCTTACCTGAGCGAAGCCCCCGGCACGCGGCCCTGGCCACAGCGTGAGCTTGTCGAGCGCGTCCGCACCGAAGTGGAGGGCATCTAAATGTCTGCTTTAAAGATCACTGAAAATAAAGCCGTCCGAGGCCGCCCCTTCACCGCTGATGACCCACGGGCCAACCGCGCAGGCCGTCCGAAGGGCAGCCGGGGCAAGCGCGCCGCCGCCTTGCTGGAATTGCTCAGGCCCGAGGGGGAGCGCCTGCTGGCCCGTGCCGTATCGCTGGCCCTGGACGACAAAGCCCCCGACCCCGGCACGCTGCGCGACCTGCTGGGCCGTTTGCTGCCCGCCCCGGACAAGTCTGCCCCTGTGCGCTTCGCCATGCCGGAAGGGGCGACCCTGGTGGCCCAGTCTGCCGCCGTGCTGGCTGCCATCGCGAACGGTGACCTTACGCCCGAAGAAGGCCAAAAAATCGCCGCTGCCCTGGCATCCCATGCCGATGTGGTGGCCGCGCATGAGTTATCCGAGCGCCTGGCCGTGTTGGAAAGCCGCCTGGCGGCAGGCGGTGTAGCATGACTAGCGCAGCGCTCAAGAAGCGCCTACGTGATGCCGAGGCCCGGCTGAACCCGCCAGAGCGCCCGCCAAGCGCCGAAACACTGCGGCTCATAGCCCGTGCGAATGAAATCCTTGCCGCGAATCCTGGCATGGACCCGAAGGACGCAATTACCCAAACGCTGGAAGAGGACGTTTGATTGAAAACCGCCGCCCCAATCACGGGGCAGCGCTACAACCTGGGCAACGTTATGAAATTCTTAAAACTCTTCCAAGTTGCGCTTGCGCTTGTGCTGGCGGCCCCCGTCCATGCGGCTGATTCGCTCACTGTGAAAGAGGCGGCCTTAATGCGCCACTTGCTAGCCGATGAATTAGAGGTATCGGCGGATGGGGGGGAGCCGATGTTTAAGTACGACCTCTTGCCGGTCCGCGCGGAAAAGCTTCAAAAAGCCTATGAACGCAACGAGGTTGCCGGTGATCTCGCGTATCAGGGGAAGCAGTTGGCCGTGAGCGGTGTAGTGAGGTCCATTGATCGCAGCATCGGCAAGAACTACTTTGTGAGCTTTAGGGGTGGTAACAATCCCTACATAACCGCTAGGGCCATGATGGCGGACGGTTTCGAAACGTACCTAGCGGCCTTGGAGAAGGGCCAGAAAATCACGCTGTCGTGCACGGGTAACGGCATGCTGCTTGGATCCGCCGCCTTGTCCAAATGCAAACCGTTAACGATGTGGGTCGAGGCCGAGGCTGCGCGTATGGTTGCCACCTTGCCGGAACGTTCCGCGAAGGGGGAGGCCCAAGCTGTAGAGATGCGGAAGATTGCGACTCAAGTGGCCTCAATCCTTCCGCCCTCCAGTGTTTGCTTTGTTGATGGTTCGATCAACCGCAAGCCTTGTATCGGCGATATCACGGCACTGGCAAAAAACAAGAAGAGTAAGGGCGTAGTCGGTCAGCCGAAGCTTTGAAACCGCCAAATGCTCTTACATCCCCCGTTACATCGTAAATAGGTAGTACGGAAAAAAGAAAAGCCTGCTACTGATTAGATAGCAGGCTTTTGTGTGCCCATAAGGCTTAAAAGTGGTGGGTCCTGACAGATTCGAACTGTCGACCTACGGATTAAGAGTCCGCTGCTCTACCAACTGAGCTAAGAACCCACTTTAAAAATGGTGCCGTGTCAGCAGATATTTCCACTGTGGCAAGCCCGCTATTATGCACTAAATCACGGTGTTTGAAGAGCAATTGCCCAGTTTGTAGCGAGAAAGTAGCGGGTAATTGGGCGGTCGCTCTCATTTTTATAGCTTCTTGCGCTGATTGGGTGGGCAGGAGAGGCTGTTTTCATATGAAATTCGGTATGGTGTCCTAGATGGACTGCCCTGGGGGTTGTTCGGAGCTTGGGCCACAATGCGCGGACAGCGTGGGCCCGGGGTGGGCGCACGGGGCCGTGGACCACAGAGAGGCGCTATGGGTGAGATTTCGGGTATGTACGGTAGCGTGGATGCACCTGCCTTGGGGCCGCGCATCAGTACGGTCGGGCATGCGGCGCTGGACCATTGTTTTGATATTGCTGCGTTTCCGCAGCAGCCGACCAAAACCCCGGCCCAGCAGTACCGCATGGTGTCGGGTGGCATGGCGGCCAATGCGGCCATTGCTGCGACCCGGCTGGGTGCGCGCGTGGGGCTGTTTGGGGCCGTGGGCGACGACGAGGCCGGGCGGTTTCTGGCGCGGCGGGTGCAAAGCCTGGGCGTAGATTGTTCGGGGCTGCAGCGGGTGCCGGGGGCGACGTCGTCGATCTCGGCGGTAGTGATCGATGCGCACGGCGAGCGGCAGATCTTTAACTGCCGGGGCGATGCGCTGCGCAAGGCGCTGCCGATGGACGTATCGGGTCTGCAGGGTTCGGACGTGGTGATGGTCGATCCGCGCTGGATGGTCGGGTCGCTGGCAGCTCTGCACTGGACGCGGGTGGCAGGCGTTCTGAGCGTGCTGGACGGCGATCTGTCGCCCCAGGAGGATTTGCAGACCCTCACTGCTTTGGCCGACTGGTCGGTGTTTTCTGAATCCGGCCTGATGGCGTTTGCGCCGGGCCGGTCGATGGAGTCCGCCTTGCAATTCGCGTTGGATGTCGGAACCCAGGTGGCCGTGGTCACCCTGGGCCCACGCGGCGTGCGCTGGATGCGACGCGACGGCGTGTTGCACAGCATTGACGCGTTTGCCGTCAAGGCAGTGGATACCAACGGCGCGGGCGATGTGTTCCACGCCGCCCTGGCGCTGGCCCTGGCACAAGGGCAGGCCGACCGCGACGCGATCCGCTTTGCCGCCGCCGCCGCCGCCCTGAAATGCCTGCGCACCGGCGGTGTGGGCAACGGGCCCGACCGCCAGGAGGTGGACCAGTTTCTGGCCGCGCACAGTTGAGTACTTTCAAGATCCCCGAGTCGGTGCTGGTGGTCATCCACACCGCCGCGCTGGACGTGCTGCTGATCCGCCGCGCCGATGCCGACGACTTCTGGCAGTCGGTCACCGGCAGCAAGGACACACCCGACGAGGATCTGCGCGACACCGCGGTGCGCGAGGTGGCCGAAGAAACCGGCATCCAGGCGCTGCCAGGCCAGTTGTGCGACTGGCAACTGGACAACCTCTACACCATCTACCCCCAGTGGCTGCACCGCTATGCGCCCGGCGTACGGCACAACCGCGAACATTTGTTCAGCCTGCAGGTGCCCGAGGGCACACCGGTGGTGCTGAGCCCGCGCGAGCACACGGCTTACATCTGGTTGCCTTACCATGCAGCCGCACGCGCCTGTTTTTCACCCTCTAACGCCGAGGCCATTCTGATGCTTCCTCGCTTTTGCCCATGACCATTCTTCGGGTGGCTACCTACAACATCCACAAAGGCGTGCAAGGCCTGGGGCCGACGCGGCGGCTGGAAATCCACAACCTGGGCCACGCGGTCGAGCAGCTCGATGCCGACATCGTCTGCCTGCAAGAGGTGCGCAAGCTCAACCGCAGCGAACAAAAATACTTCACCCGCTGGCCCGACCTGCCGCAGGCCGACTTTCTGGCCCCCGAGGGCTACGAGGCGGTGTACCAGACCAATGCCATCACCCGCCACGGCGAGCATGGCAACGCCTTGCTGTCGCGCTGGCCAGTGGTATGGCACAAGCACGAGGACATGTCGGACCACCGCTTCGAGCAGCGCGGCCTGCTGCATGTGCACGTGCAAGCGCACGGCGTGCCCATCCATGTGATCGTGGTGCACCTGGGGTTGATTCCGGCCAGCCGCGCGCGCCAGGTGCAGCAACTGGCCACCTACATCGCCCGCGATGTGCCACCCGACGCGCCCCTGATCGTGGCCGGCGACTTCAACGACTGGGGCAACCAGATGCGCCTGGCGCTGAACCGCATCCACATGCAGGCTTTCGACAAGCCCGGCGCGCGCACCTACCCCTCGCGCCTGCCACTGGCGCAACTGGACTACGTGTATGCCCGTGGCCTGAAACCGGTGGGGCTGGAGGTGCCGCGCGGGCGCATCTGGTGGCGCATGTCGGACCATCTGCCGTTACTGGCAGAGTTCGAACTCTGAACGGCATGCCGCGCCCCCGTCCGCGCCTGCGCAGTGGCCATGGCATTGATCTGCTGGAGGGCAGCCGCGCTCTTTTCCCCGCCTTGGTCACGGCCATCGACGCGGCCCAGCACGCGGTGCGGCTGGAAACCTACATTTTTGACTGCACCGGAGCCGGTGCCGAGGTGGCTGAAGCCTTGCTGCGCGCCGCCGGGCGCGGGGTACAAACCTGCGTGGTGGTCGATGGCCTGGGCACCGGCACGCTGCCCGAAGAGTGGCGCAACCGCTTGGCCGCCGCCGGCGTGCAGTGGCGGGTGTACTCGCCGGTAAATATGCTGGCCCTGCTGCTGCCCACGCGCTGGCGGCGGCTGCACCGCAAGCTGTGCGTGGTAGACAGCACGGTGGCGTTTTGCGGCGGCATCAACATCCTGGACGATTTCCACGACCCCAACTTTGGGGCACTGCAAGCCCCGCGTTTTGACTTTGCGGTGCGTATCAGCGGGCCCATCGTGGGGCATATCGACACCACCATGCAGGTGCTGTGGCGGCGGTTGCAGGCGGTGCGCGATCTGCGCCAGCACAAGCTGCAAGAAGCGGTGCAAGTGCTTTTGTCGCCCAAGCTCCGCAGCGTGCCCGCTCCTGAAACCATAGCTGCTGATGCCCCATCCACCAGCGCTGCACTGGTTTTGCGTGACAACTTGCGCAGCCGTACCCGGATCGAGCGGGCCTACCTGCGGGCCATCGCCGGGGCCCGGCACGAGATCATCATTGCCAACGCCTACTTCGTGCCCGGCTTTCGGTTGCGCCAGGCGCTGGTGGCCGCAGCCGAACGCGGCGTGCGGGTGCAGTTGCTGCTGCAAGGCCGGTACGAATACTTCATGCAGTACTACGCGGCGCGGCCGGTGTATGGCGTGCTGCTGGGCGCGGGCGTGGAGATCCATGAATACGCCGCCAGCTTTTTGCATGCCAAGGTGGCGGTGGTGGATGGCCACTGGGCCACGGTGGGTTCCAGCAACCTCGACCCCTTGAGCCTGCTGCTGGCCCGCGAAGCCAATGTGGTGGTGGAGGACCCGGCCTTTGCCACCGCCTTGCGCGCGCGTCTGCTGCAGGCCATGGAAGAGGGCGGCAAGTTGATGGACCCGGCCGTCTACGCCGCCCGCCCGCTGCGCCAGCGCGGCCTGGAATATGTGGCCATGCTGGTGATGCGGCTGGCGCTGTTGGTGACGGGAAAACGTTACTGACTGTGCGGGTCGTCCGGCGTGGCGAGATGCGCCGCTGCACGGATTCTGGGCTGGGCCGCGTCGCCATGGCGGAGTCTTAAGCCGTTGATTTGAATGCCAGTTTGTTTTTTCCAGATGCGAGAAAGTAACCCAGAGTTACCTTCCCGACGGCGGAATGCCGGTGGGTGCTTCCTATACTTTTCCAGCAACGGGATCCCGATTTTGCGGACCACCCGGCTTTTTTTGCTACACGATAGGACACCACCATGCTGACACGACGTACCGCGCTGATGGGTCTGGGCGCAGGGGTATTGGCCTCGCCCTCGGCCCATTCTGCACTCCTGCCTGCATTGCAGTTGCTCAAGTACAAGACCCTGGTACCCGAGATTTTCCAGGCCATTCCCCGGCCACCCACCTACACCCCCTGCCTGGTGATTGGCTCGGGTTTTGGCGGTGCCATTTCGGCACTGCGCCTGGGACAGGCGGGCCAGCAGGTCACCGTGCTAGAGCGTGGCTCCCAATGGCCCACCGACCCATGGCGCGACATTTTCAGCAACGACACCTTGCCCGATGGCCGGGCTTTCTGGCACACCAACAGCGCCAAGATGATCGCCGGCAACACCGCCTATTTCGACCGGTTTGGGGGGGTGATGGACGCCACCGTCTATCCCAATATGACGGTCTGGCGCGGCGCCGCCGTGGGCGGTGGTTCGGTGGTCTTTACCGGCTGCATGATCCAGCCCGAGCGGCGCTATTTCGATGCCATCTTTGGCGGAGCGCTCAGCTTTGACGAGATGAACGCCGTCTACTACCCGCGCGTGCGGGCCATGCTCAACCTGAGCACCATCCCCAGCGACCTGTACAACGCCAACGCTTTCCGGCATTCGCGTACCTGGGATGCGCAGGTGCGTGCGGCGGGCTACACCACGACCTTGAGCGAGTCCATCTTTAACTGGAACGTGGTGCGCGCCGAGACCCGGTTGCAAAGCCGGGCTTCGGCCACCGTGGGGCTGAGCAACCATGGCAACAGCAACGGGGCCAAGTTCGACCTCAACCAAAACTACCTCAAACAAGCGAAGGAGACCGGCCGTGTGCGTGTCTACCCGGGGCACGAGGTGCAGGGTATTGGCTGGGACGGCAGCCGCTACACGGTGGACGTGGTCAAGCGCCACCCCGACGGCACGCAGCTCGACCGCTATGTGCTGACCTGCGACAAGCTGTTCCTGGGCGCGGGCTCCATCGGCACATCGGAGCTGCTGGTCAAGGCCCAGGCCACCGGCAATTTGCGCAACCTCAATGCCGAGGTGGGCAAGGGCTGGGGCACGAATGGCGACACCACCGTAGTGCGCAGCCTGGCGCTCACCGGCGGCATCACCCAGGCATCGCCCAGCGCCTCGCGTGTGCACGATGCCGCGTCGGGCCTGCCCGTCACCCTGGAGAACTGGTATGTACCCGGCCTGCCGGTGGACCTGGGCGTCATCGGCTCGCTGGGCATGGTGTTCGACCAAACCCACCGGGGCGATTTCCGCTACGACCCCGCCACCGGATCGGTGAAGCTGAACTGGGCGGCAGACGGCAATGACGACGCCATCGCGGTGAGCCGCACCGTCAATAACCGCATCTGCGCGGCCACCGGTGCCATCCCGGGGGTGCCCTTCATCACGCCCGACGTGTCGGGCCGCAACTGGACGGCCCACCCCCTGGGCGGCGCGGTGCTCAACAAAGCCACCGACGGCTTTGGCCGGGTGGTAGGCCACCCCGGTTTGTACGTGGTGGACGGTGCCCTGATTCCCGGCACCACCGGCGCGGTGAACCCCTCGCTCACCATCTCGGCGCTGGCCGAGCGCAACATCGAGAAAATCATCGCCGAAGGCCGCTGAGCCCGGTCTAAACCAGCTTGAACACCGCCACCGCCTGCGCCAGGCGGTCGGCCTGGTCGCGCAGGCTCTCGGCGGCGGCAGCCGATTGCTCGACCAACGCGGCGTTTTGCTGGGTCATCTGGTCCAGCTGGCCCACGGTGTTGTTGACCTGGCCGATGCCGTCCGACTGCTCGGCGGCAGCGGCGGTGATCTCGCCGATGGTGTCGCTCACCCGCTTCACCGAGCTGACGATCTCATCCATGGTGCTGCCCGCGTTCTGCACCAGCCGCGAGCCCGATTCCACCTTGTCCACCGAGGTGCCGATCAGCGCCTTGATCTCCCGGGCGGCCTCGGCGCTGCGCCCGGCCAGGGACCGCACCTCGCTGGCCACCACCGCAAAGCCGCGCCCCTGCTCGCCCGCGCGGGCGGCTTCCACCGCCGCGTTCAGCGCCAGAATATTGGTTTGAAACGCAATGCCGTCGATCACGCCAATGATGTCGGCGATCTTTTTGGAGCTGTGGTTGATGTCGGTCATGGTGGCCACTACTTCACCCACCACCGCACCACCGCGCGCGGCCACGGCAGCAGCGGATGCGGCCAACTGGTTGGCCTGGCGCGCGGAATCGGCCGACTGCTGCACCGTGCCGGTGAGCTGCTCCAGGCTGCTGGCGGTGTGCTGCAAACTGCTGGCGGTTTGTTCGGTGCGCGCGCTCAAATCCTGGTTGCCACTGGCGATCTCGGCGCTGGCTGTGCTGATGCTCTCCACGGCGGAGCGCACCTGCGATAGGGCTTGCAGGTAGCGCTGGCGCATGCCTTCCACTTCGTTCACCAGTGCGCCAATTTCGTCGGTACGCTGGGTGCTGAAGGCGCGGGTCAGGTCACCCTGGGCCACGGCGGTCACGGCCACCGTCAGCTCGGCCAGCGGCTGGCTCACGGTGCGGCGCACCAGTACGTACAGGCCTACGCCCAGCAGCACCGTGGTGGCGGCCAGCAGGCCCCAGATCACGGTCATGTTGCGCCAGTACTCGGCCATGGCCTCGCTCTCGGCCACCTCGGCCACCAGCCAGCCGCTGCCCGATGCCGTCTTGCGCATCACCGCCCAGGTGTCGGTGGGGGTGCTGCCCAGCAAGGTGGCGGCATCGCGCACATAGCCGTCGGGTGCGGCAGACAGGGCGCTCAGGAAGGGTTCGGCCTGGGGAAAGGCTTCCAGCACTTTTTTGCCCTTGGCCGTGGGGTGGATGGCGAACTTGGCATCGGCCAGCGGGCCGCGCGCGTCCAGCAGGTAGATGCCGCCGGAGGTAAAGAATTTGGCATCGGTGATCTGCTTGTCCAGCGCAGCCTGCTGCAGCGTGGTGTCGCTGCCCACAAAAAAGATGCCGATGGTGGCCCCGGCTGCGTCCTTGATGGGTTCGTAGCGCGTCATGTACGGCGTGCCAAACAAGACCGCCGGGCCGGTGTAGGTTTGCCCGGCCTGCATCAGCGCGTAGGCCGGGTGGCTGCGGTCCAGCAAGGTGCCCATGGCGCGCGTGCCGTCCTGCTTTTTCAGCGAGGTGGTGATGCGCAAAAAGTCGTCGCCCTTTTTGGCAAACACCGTGGCCACGCCGCCGGTGTCTAGCGTGAACTGGTCGACCGCGCTGAAGTCGTCGTTGACCACTTTGTCGGCGTTGCTTAACTGGCCGGTGGCCGGGTCCAGGCTCAGCGTGGCGCCAAAGCTGTTGCGAAAGCTGCGGAACGCGCGCTGCACCAGTTCGCGGTTGGTGCGGTCGTAGGCATCGGCCACCGCCGCCACGCTCTGCACCCGCTCGGCCACGGTACTGACCCGCTGCGCATGCGTGCTGCGGTACTCGATCACCCCGATCGCCACCGCCACAGCCAGCAGCACCGCCGCCAGGGCAACCAAAGACAGCCAGGCCAGCCGCCGCGCGACCGAGGCGCGGGAACCGGGTGTGGAGGGGGAGTGGTCCATAGCGCCGTCCTTGTAAATATTTGTAAGAGAACAGGAAGGACCGCATATTAACCCCCGCAGAGCCCGAGGTGTTTGTGAGTTGCTCTATCTTTTATAGCTGCTTGCGCTTATCAAATAAGCACAAGAGGCCGATTTGCTTTAAATCTGCGGTTGCCACACCATGGCCCCGGCGGCTAGTTTTTACGTTGGCGCACCTCGGCAGCCATCACCACGGCCAGCCCGGCCAGCACGCCGCCCAGCCCGATCCACGCGCCCAGCGTGGTCTGCTCGTGCAGCACGGCCACCGCCAGGCCAAAGGCCACCAGCGGCTCGGCCAGCGCCAACGTCACCGCCGTGGCGCTGGCCACCCAGCGCAGCGCGTAACTGAACAGCAAATACGCCACCCCGGTGGCCACCACGCCCAGGTAGCCGACCACCAGCACGTCGGTGGCCGTGGCGCTGAACGGGCCCGACACCGCCAGTGCCACCGGCACGGCCACCAGCGCTGCTGCGCCAAACACGCACAGCGTCACCGTGGCAGGCGGCGCGGCCCGCACCAGCCCCTGGTTGAGCACCGCATAGGCCGCGTAACTCAAACCTGCTGCCAAACACAGCAGCGTGCCGCGCAGGCTCACCGCATGGTCGGCCCCGCCACCCAGCACCATCAGCGTGCCCCCGGCCACCGCCAGCAGCGTGCCCAGCCACCAGGCCGGGCGCGGAATCTGCCGGGTAAACAGCCACTGCAACACACCCGCCCACACCGGCCCGCTGCCCAGCGCCACGGCGGTGCCAATCGCCACGCCGTTGGCTTTGACCCCCGCAAAAAACGCCAGGTTGTAGCCCGCCACGCACATCCCCGCCAGCAGCACCCGGCCCCAGGGCAGCGCCCGCAGATCGCCCACCCAGCGGCTGGGCGGCACGGTCAAGAGTCCATAGGCGGCAAAAAAGCCCGAGGCCACCACCAGCCGCAGCGCGCCGATCCAGGTGGCCGACAGATGCGGGGGCGCCAGGCTTTGCGCGGTACCGGTCGTGC
Organism: uncultured Albidiferax sp.; assembly: GCA_963512645.1. GTDB lineage: Bacteria > Pseudomonadota > Gammaproteobacteria > Burkholderiales > Burkholderiaceae_C > Rhodoferax_B. Next base: position 245,391 of record CAUPNM010000001.1, read on the forward strand.
CCCAGAGCACGGCGGCGGCCAGCACCATCAGGCTGCCGAGAAGGGTTTTGTTTTGCATGCCGCCATGGTGGGGCAGGGCGCGGGGGGAAATGTCGAGAAACTCTTGTCCTGCTCAGCTGCGTAGGCTCTTGGCCCCCACGCCCTGGTCACGCTTCAAGGCAAAGGCCAGGGCGCTGGCGCTGCGGTAGCCCACCTGCAGCGCCGTGGTGTCCAGCGGCATGCCACCTTGCACCAGGGCCATCGCCCGCTGCAGCCGCCGCGCCCGCAGATAACTTTGCGGCGGGCTGCCGGTGAGTTCCAGCAGGCGGGCGTGGAAACGCTGGGGGCTTAAAAAGAACAGCGCGGCCATGCGGGCTGTCGTCCAGGGCGCGTGCAGTTCGGCATCCAGTGCCGCATCCAGGGCAGCCAGCGTGATGCTGCGGCGCTGCAAAACCTGCGGGGCCTGCAGCAGGTCGGCCAATGCCAAGCTATCCAGCGCCTGATCGGGCCGCAGCGGCGGCACCGCAAAACGCTTGACCCGGTCCAGGCCGGTTTGCGCGGGCGCGTCCAGCACCCACATGCGGGTGTGGGCGCTGGCCACAAAGCCATGCGCCACCCCGGCGGGCACGATCACCCCGCAGGCTGTGTCGGCAAAACAGGCCCGGCCCGCAATCTCCAGCTCCATGCGGCCTTGCAGGGCAAACATGATCTGGGCGTGGTTGTGCGCATGGGCTTGGTGCTCACCGCTGTAGCGGCGCACGTCCCATTGGGCTTTGAAAAAAGACTCCATAAATCACTATAAACGCAAGTCCAAGATGGATAAAACACGGCGTATGGGCCGCACATCTGTGTGTTTATGCCGGTTTTGCACTATTTTGCTAGACAGCGGGGTGCGCCCCGGTAAGAATCAATTGCTTACAAATCAAGCGGAGGAGTGCTGCGGCCTGTCATGCGGGTGGAGAGTTCCTTGGATTTGGTAGTTCTCCATAAAAACAAGACATGACCCGACCATCCGACCCCCTGGACATTGCCGCCCGCCCCGCGCCACCCCGGCGATTTTCGCTGCGCTGGTGCTGGCAGGCCATGGGCATGCTCAAGCTGCGGATTTTGCTGGTGGCGGTGGGGTCGGCCCTGTTGGCGGGCGGGGCCTCCAGCTACTTCATGGCACGCGAAAGCGAGCAGGTGGTGCGCAACAGCTTTGGCCAACAGCAGCAGGATTCCGTCAACCTGGTGGCCGATCTGGTGGACAGCCGGTTGCGGCGCGTGCAGTCCAGCCTGCGTTTGCTGGCTGCCGACATCCCCCCGGCCCAGCTGGGCCATCCTGCGGCCCTGGCGCAACTGCTGCGCAAGCACCCGCTGGCGCTGGAGCAGTTTTTGGCGGTGCAACTGCTGCGCCCTGACGGCAGCCTGCTGGCATCGGCCCCCCTTTCGGCCCCACTGTCAGCCTCCCTTTCGGCCCAGGACGTGCCCGACCCGGCCTTTACCCAGCAGGCGGTGTTCCAGGCCACCGTGGCCAGCGGGGCCACCGGCACCAGCGAGCCGGTGCTGAGCCAGCGCAGCCAGGAGCCGGTGGTGGTGGTCACCGTGCCGGTGCGCGCGGCAGACGGCCAGACCGTGGCCGTGCTGGCGGGTGCGGTGTCGCTGCGCTCGGCCGACTTGCTGCCCACGGCGGTTTCCACGGTGGGCGATTTTTCGGCGTTGCTGGTGGTCTACAGCCGGGCGGGCGTGATCCTGTCGCACCCCGATGCCCAGCAGCGTTTGCAACCTGCCGCCGACGTGCCGGGCCTGGGCGCGCTGCTGGCCCAGCGGCGCGAGGGGCGGCCCGAAGACCGTTCGCAGTACCTGGTGGCCACGGCCGATGTGCCTGCTGCCGGCTGGACGGTCGCCCGCATCACCTCTGCCGCCTACGCGCTGGCGCCGCTGCGCCAGGTGCATTCCCGCTCGTGGCTGGTGGTGCTTGACATCATGGGCATCTGCGCGGCCTTGTCCACGCTGCTGATTGCCAACATGGTGCGGCCCATCACCCAGCTGCGCGAGCGCGCCCAGCGGCTGCTGGGCCCTGGGCGCGCGGTGGCGGGCGACTGGCCCCGGGCCGGGGGCGAGATTGGCCAGCTGGTGCAGGTGTTTCGCCAGGTGACGCTGCAGCGCAACCGTGCCCAGGCGGCCCAGAACGCCATGGTCGAGCAGCTCATGGCGATTTTGAAGAACGCGCCGGTGGGCATCGTCATCACCCGCGAGCGCCGGTTTGAGCTGGTCGGCAGCCACGCCAACTACCTGTTTGGTTACCCCGAGGGCGAGCTGCTGGGGCTGGACGCGGGGGTGATCTACCCCTCGCCCGAGGCCTATCTGGCCATGGGCGAGCGTTACCGCGCGGCCTTCAAAACCCAGGGCTCGTTCGATGGCGACGTGCAAATGCGGCGCAAGGACGGCACCAGCCTGCTGGTGCGCATGCGCGGCCGGGCCGTGAGCGACGGCGACCCCAGCGCCGGGGTGATCTGGATCCTCAACGACGTGACCGCCGCCCGCGCCCGTATCGACGAGCTGGCCTGGTCGGCCACCCACGACAGCCTGACCCGGCTGGTCAACCGCCGCGACTTCGAAGCCCGCCTGGCCCAGGCGGTGGAGCTGGGCCGACAGCCGCTGTCGCGCCAGACCGACCACCAGGGCTGCTGCGCCATGTTCATCGACCTGGACTATTTCAAGGCCATCAACGACGCAGCCGGGCATGCGGCGGGCGACGAGGTGCTGCGCCAGATCGCCCGCCTGCTGGAGTCGCTGGTGCGCCAAACCGACACCGTGGCCCGCCTGGGCGGCGATGAATTTGCCATTCTGCTGCCCGGCTGCACCCTGCGCCGGGCCCAGAAAATCGCCGAACAGGTGCGCGCGGGCATCGACAGCTGGCGCATGGACTGGCGCGAACACGCCTTTCGCCTGGGCGCCAGCATCGGCGTGGTCCAGCTCGGCCCCGCCCTGGCCGATGTGGCCGCCGTGCTGGAAGCCGCCGACGGCGCCTGCTATGCCGCCAAGCGCCGCGGGCGTAACCAGGTGGTGACGCATGGGGGCAGCCCGGCGGAGTCAGATTCCCCTGGTGCGACGGATGCACAGGGGCGGGCGCAAGGGCGTGGTCCGCAATGGCAGGAAAAAGCCCAAAAAGCCTACGGCGATTTATAAGCCAAAAAGGCCCCTGGCGCTTATTCTGTAAGCGGTAGCAGCTACTAAACCGATAGCGAACGCAACTGCGTGAGTGACTGCCGCTGCTGCCCCTGCGTGTCAAAGTTGTCTGCCGCCAGCCACTGGGTGAAGGCGGTGCGCAACGCGGGCCATTCGGTGTCGATGATGGAAAACCAGGCGGTATCGCGGTTGCGCGCCTTGTAGACCACGGCCTGGCGGAAGATGCCTTCAAACTGAAAACCCAGGCGCTTGGCCGCCACCATGGACGGCGCATTCAGGCTGTCGCACTTCCACTCAAAACGCCGGTAACCCAGCTGGTCAAAGGCGCACTGCATCAGCAAAAACTGCGCCTCGGTGGAGATGGGCGTGCGCTGCAGCAGCGGCGAAAACGCCACAAAACCCACCTCGATTACGCCATTCGCCGGGTCCATGCGCATCAGCGCCAGCGTGCCCACGGCGCGTTCGGTGCGCAGGTCGATTACCGCGTAGTGCAAAAAGCCGGGGGCCACCGCAGCCTGGGTGGCATGGGCGCGGTAGTCGGCCAGGGTGGCAAACGGGCCCACCGGCATATAGGTCCAGTCGCGGCCATCCGGGGCCTGGCTGTAGGCGGCGAACAGGTCGTCGGCGTGGTGCGCGGCATCCAGCGGCTCCAGGCGGCAAAAGCGGCCGGGCAGGGGGCTGGGCGAGGGCAGGGCGCGGGCGGTCCAGGTGGGCAGGGTATCGCCGATGGGCTGGTCGAAGGTATTGGTGGTGGGCATGGTGCGGTCCTGGGGGAAATAGGCCCTAAAGTTACGCCATCCGTGGCTGCATGAAAAGCACCACAAACCCTGCATTTCATGGTGCCATGATGACCCCCCACGCCTTGTTTGATGCCCCGCTGGACAAAGACAGCGCCGCCGCGCCCCTGCAGCGCCAGCTGCACCACCGCCTCAAAACCGCCATTCTGGACAACCGCCTGGCCCCCGGTAGCCGCCTGCCCGCCTCGCGCGGCCTGGCCGAGGCGCTGGCGATTTCGCGCAACACCGTCACCGCCGCGTACGAGCACCTGGCGGCCGAAGGTTATGTGCAGCAAGACCGGCAGGGCACGCGGGTGGCGGCCTTGTCTGGCAGCCGCCCAGCCCGGCCACGCGTGGCGCGCGAGCCTGCAGCCACGCCTACCACCGCGCGGCGGCTGGCGCAGATCCGCCCCACTGCGCCGCACACCGCCACCGGCAACGCTTTGCGCCCCGGCAGCCCGGCGCTGTCGCACTTCCCGCTGGCGGCCTGGCGGCGCGCCTGCGACCAGGCCATCCGCCATGCCGGGCCCAGCGCCTTGGGTTACGGCGACCCGCTGGGCGAACCCGCGCTGCGCACCGCCATCGCCCGGCACCTGGCCGTGGCCCGGGGCGTGCGCTGCGCGCCCGAGCAGATCGTGGTTACCGAAGGCGCGCAAGAAGCCCTGGCGCTGTGTGTGCGCCTGCTGTCCAACCCCGGCGACACCGCCTGGGTGGAAGACCCGGGCTACCGCGGTGCCAAGGTGGCGATGCAGGGCGGTGACCTGCGCATTCTGCCGCTGCGGGTGGACGCCGACGGCCTGCTCGCCACCGAGGCCGACTGGAAAACCCAGCCCCCGCGCCTGGTCTACACCACGCCCTCGCACCAGTACCCGGTGGGTGCCGTGCTCACCGTGGCGCGCCGCCTGGCCCTGATCGCCCAGGCCCGCGCGCAGGGGGCCTGGATCCTGGAAGACGACTACGACAGCGAATTCCGCCACGCGGGCGAGCCCATCGGCGCGATGCAGGGCCTGGTGGCGCAGGCCCCGGTGCTGTACCTGGGCACCTTCAGCAAAACCATGTTTCCGTCCCTGCGCCTGGGCTTTCTGGTGCTGCCCGAGGCCCTGCTGGAGCCCACCCGCACCCCGCTGCAAGAGATGCTGCGCGGCGGCCACCGGTTTGAACAGCTGGCCCTGGCCGACTTCATCGAAAGCGGCCAGTTCAGCCGCCACCTGGGCCGCATGCGCCGCCTCTACCGCGACCGCCAGCACGCCCTGCGCGAGGCCCTGACCCAGCACCTGGGCGTGCCCCACCGCATCGAAGGCGGCCACTGCGGCCTGCACCTCACCGTGCGCCTGCCCAGCGAATACCCCGATGCCGCCATCGCCCAGGCCGCCCAGCGTTACGGCATCGCGCCCACCGCGCTGTCCGGCTTTGCGCTGCAGCCCCAGCCGCAAGACAACGGCCTGGTGCTGGGCTACGGCAACACCTCGGCGGAACTGTTTGCGCCCCTGGTGCAGCGGCTGGGGGCGCTGGCGCGGGAGCTGCGGGTGTAGCCGGATGCTATGTTTATAGTAGCTGCTTGCGCCTATGGAGTAAGCGCTGGCGGAACTTTTCGTATAAATTACAGATCTACAGCCGCAGCAACCCCTGCGCCTCGGCCCGCCGGTCCTGGGTTTTCATGCCCGCGTAGGTTGCGGCATCCACCGCTTCAAACCCACCAATCAATAGCTCTGCCCGCGTGGCCGCCAGGGCCGGGTCGGCTATCGCCCGCTGCAGGCTTTGGCGCAGCAGGGCCAGCAGCGCGGGCGGGGTGCCCAGGGCGGTGACCAGCGGCGTACCCGGTGCACTGGCGGTGCGGCCCAGGATACGGATGCCTTCCACCACCTCGGGCTGGTAGCGCTGGAATTGCGCGTAGCTGATGCAGTCGATGGCCGCAATATCCGCCTGCCCGCTGCGCACCAGGGCCAGCGAATCGACATGCGCGCCCGAGGCAACCGCCCGCGCAAAAAACCGCCCACCCTCCGCCAGCGGCACCACCATGTCGCGCAGGCCGCGGTAGCCCGACTGCGAATCGACGGAGTTGTAGGCCGCCACCCGGTGGCGAAAATCCTCCAGGCTACTGGCGGGGTCGTCGGCGCGGCACACCAGGTGGCTGCTGTAATTAATGCCGTCGCAACCCGGCGCGGTGTAGCGGAATGCGCCCACCACCTGCACCCGCCCCTCCAGCGCGTCCACCATCTGGTAGCCGCAGCATTGGCTCAGCAGCAGGTCGGGCCGCAGCCAGTGCGCGGTGAGGTCGGCGTTGGTGGGCACGGTCAGTTCGGCAGGCACATCGCCCACCCCCGCCTGGCGCAGGCCGTCGGCGATAGCGCGCCACAGCGCGGCGCTGCCTGCGGGGTGAGATAGGTACATGGGGAGGGAGGCGATCATGGGGCTGCTATTGAAAAAAGAGCTGCTCGTGCCTATGGAATAAGCACAGAGGGGCTAAAACACGCGTAAATTCATACGCATGTTAATCCGTCCGTATGCAAGATTTTTTGACTTGCACCTCTTCGTATTAAAGAGTGCTTTAATAGCGGCGTGCTGAATACAAGCCATCTTTAAAATGAAACGCAGCTCTGGCAACTATGCCACCTCCACCACGTCGGGCGAGTCCGTGCAGGCCTTTGTGCCGTACCCGCTGCCGCCTGCGGCACCCGCATTGGTGTTGGAGGGATTTTCTGAAGCCAACAACCGTGCCGAGCTGGCCCTGGCGCGCCTGTCCGGGGTGTCGGGGCTGGTGCCGTCGGTGGATTGGCTGCTGTACAGCGCCATCCGCAAAGAGGCCTTGCTCACCTCGCAAATCGAAGGCACCCAGGCCACGTTGACCGACCTGTTCGACGAAGAGGCGGGTATCAAAGTGGGCAACACCGATGACGTCGAAGAGGTCACCAATTACCTGCGCGCCTTTCGCCATGTGCAAGACAACCTGCGCGACCCGCGTGGGCTGCCGATCAGCGTGCGCCTGCTGTGCGAGGCCCACCGCCTGCTGCTTGATGGCGTGCGCGGGGCGGGCAAGCAGCCTGGAGAGTTGCGGCGCTCGCAAAACTGGATCGGCGGCACCCGCCCGGGGAACGCTGCGTTCGTACCGCCACCGGCCGACCAAGTGGCCCGTTTGATGGGCGAGCTGGAGCAGTTCATCCACAGTGCGCCGCCGGGCCTGCCGCCGCTGGTGAAGATGGCCTTGGTGCATGCCCAGTTTGAAACCATCCACCCATTTCTGGACGGCAATGGCCGTATTGGCCGCCTGCTGATTGCTGCGCTGCTGGAGCATTGGGGCATGCTGGCCGAGCCGCTGATGTACGTCAGCGGATACCTCAAGCAGCACCAGGCCGAGTACTACCGCCGCCTGTCCATCGTGCGCAGCGAGGGCGACTGGGAAGCCTGGATCGCGTTTTTTCTGGAAGGTGTCGCCGTGGCCGCCGCCGATGCCGAACGCAACATCATCGCCATCGCCAGCCTGGTCGCCACCGACCGCCGCCGCCTGCTGGCCGCACCCAAGGCGGGCTCTGCCAGCTACCGCCTGTTTGAGCTGCTGCCCATGATGCCGCGCTTCACCATCGATCGCGTGCGCAAGGCCCTGGATACCAGCTTCCCCACCGCGAATGCTGCGGTGCAGGTGCTGGAGGAGTTGGGCATCGTGGCGGAGCTTACGGGGCAGAAGAAGAACCGGAGTTATAGCTACAAGAGTTATGTGGAGTTGCTGACGGGGTGAGGTGTGTTTTCACGCCTTGTGCCAACGATGTGGTGGATGTGCAGGTTCGGGTGCTGCATGCGGCGCGGATGTGTCCGCAGGGCGATACATAAAGCAGAGCAGCGCCTTTAGCTTTCTCGCAAAGCCCCCCCACACGCAAACCCACTCGCCCAGGCCCACTGAAAGTTATACCCCCCCAGCCACCCGGTCACATCCACCACCTCGCCAATAAAAAACAAGCCCGGCTGCTTCGACTCCATGGTCTGCGACGACAGATCCCGCGTATCCACACCCCCCGCAGTCACCTCGGCTTTTTTGTAGCCTTCCGAGCCGTTGGGGGTCAGCTCCCAGCGGGCGAGTTTTTCGGCCAACTGGGCTAGCGCCTTGTCGGTGGCATCGCAGATGGGTTTTTGCCAGGCGGGGTCTTGGCCCGCCCAGGCATCGGCGAGGCGGGACGGCACCAACTGCGCGAGTTCGTTGGCAATCAGCTTGCGCGAGGTGGCCTTGGCGCGCGCCAGAGCGGGGGATAGATCCACCTCAGGGGCCAGGTTCAGGCGGATGGGGGTGCCCTCGCGCCAGTAGCTGGATATTTGCAGCACCGCCGGGCCGCTGAGGCCTCGGTGGGTGAACAGCAGGTCTTCCAGGAAGGCGGTTTTGGTCTTTTTGGCGCCCACCTCGATCTGCACCGGCAGGGCCAGGCCCGAAAGGTGGGCGTAGGGGGCCCAGGCTTCGCTGTCGAAGGTCAGGGGTACCAGGGCCGGGCGGGGGGTGACCATGCGCAGGCCGAATTGCTGGGCGATGCGAAAACCAAAGTCGGTCGCGCCGATCTTGGGGATGGACAGGCCGCCGGTGGCCACCACGATCTGCGGCGTGGTGATTTGGCCATGGCTGCTATCGATGGTGTAGCTGCCTGCGCCCGTTCCATCGGCACCAGCGGCTGAAAAGGCGATGTTTTTGACGGTGCACGGCTGCCAGCGCGTCACATTGCCTGCGGCGCATTCGGCCAGCAGCATGGTGATCATGTCTTCGGCGCTGCGGTCGCAGAACAGCTGGCCTTTGTGCTTTTCGTGGAAGGGGATGCCGTGGCGGGCCATCAGCGCGGTGAAGTCCTTGGGGCTATAGCGGCTCAGGGCGCTGCGGCAGAAGTGCGGGTTGTCGCTGAGGAAGTTGGCCGGGGTCACGTCCTTGTTGGTGAAGTTGGCGCGGCCACCGCCCGAGATGCGGATTTTTTCGGCCACCTTCTCGCTGTGGTCGATCACCAGCACCTTCAAACCGCGTTGCCCGGCGACACCGGCACAGAACAAACCGGCGGCACCGGCACCGATGATGACGGCGTCATATTTATGCATCAAATAGCCCTCCGGTGCTTATTCCATGGGCGGGAGCAGCTACCAAATTCATTGCGCGGCTCCCAGCGCCTTGGCGCGCGTTTGGGTATCCGCCAGGGCCTGCGCATCCGGCGCGGCCTGGGTGGGCCAGCCTTGTAGATGGGTTTGCGCCAGGGTGCCCAGGGCGGTGATCCAGTCGGGCTCGCCATTCAGGCAGGGGATGTAGTGGAACTCTTTGCCGCCCGCGTTCAGAAAGGCGGCTTTGCCTTCCATGGCGATTTCTTCCAGGGTTTCCAGGCAGTCGCTGGTGAAGCCGGGGCAGACCACGTCCACACGCTTTACGCCCGCCTTGCCCATGGCGATCAGGCTGGGTTCTGTGTAGGGCTCCAGCCATTTGGCGCGGCCCAGGCGTGACTGGAAGGTGAGTTTGTACTGCTCTTTGGTCAGGTCCAGCGCCTGGGCCAGCAGGCGCGCGGTCTTGTGGCATTCGCAGTGGTAGGGGTCGCCCAGTTGCAGGGTGCGCGCGGGCACGCCGTGGAAGCTCATCACCAACTGGTCGGGTTTGCCGTGCTGCTGCCAGTGGCTGCGGATGCGGCGGGCCAGGGCGGCGATGTAGCCGGGGTCGTCGTGGTAGCGGTTGATGAAGCGCAGCTCGGGGATGTTGCGGGTCTGGCGCGCCCAGTCGTACACCGCATCGAACACGCTGGCGGTGCTGGTGGCCGAATACTGCGGGTAGGCGGGCACGATGAGCACGCGGGTCACGCCATTGGCCTTGAACTTGTCGAGCTGCTCGGCGATGGACGGGCTGCCGTAACGCATGGCGTAGTCCACCTGCACCCGGTGGCCGCGCTCGCCCAGCCAGCCCTGCAGCAGGGTGGCTTGCTGCGCGGTGCCGGTGCGCAGCGGCGAGCCTTGCGGGGTCCAGATGCTGGCGTATTTGGCGGCCGACTTTGCGGGGCGGGTGCGCAAAATGATGCCGTGCAGGATCACATTCCACACGATTTTGGGGATTTCGATGACGCGGTGGTCGCTCAAGAATTGCCTCAGGTAAGGGCGCACCGCCGCCGCCGTGGCCGCGTCGGGCGTGCCCAGGTTGCAGTACAGCACGCCGGTGCGGGCGGCCTGGGCATGGTTAAAAAGGGGTTCTGGCTGGAAGGGAGATGCGAGGAGGGACATGGCGGTATTCTCCCGTACCTATGCTGAACCTTGCCCCCATCCAAGCCATATCCCTCGACCTGGACGACACCTTGTGGCCCGTCTGGCCCGCCATCGAGCGGGCCGAGGCCACGCTGCTGCAGTGGCTGGGCGACCATGCCCCGGCCACGGTGGCCCGTTTCCCCACCACCCTGGCGCTGCGCGCGGTGCGTGAGGAACTGGAGCTAGAGCGGCCCGATCTGCGGCACGACCTGAGCACGCTGCGCCTGGAATCCATCCGCCGGGCGCTGCGCCACGCGGGCGACGACCCGGCCTGGGCCGAAGAGGCTTTCGAGGTGTTTTTTGCCGCCCGCCAGCGGGTCGACTTCTACCCCGATGCCTTGCCCGCACTGGCCCGGCTGGCGGCACGCTTTCCCCTGGTGGCCCTGAGCAACGGCAATGCCGACGTGCATCGCGTGGGCGTGGGCCATTTGTTCCACGCCGCGGTCAGCGCCCGTGAATTCGGCGTGGCCAAGCCCGACCCGCGCATCTTCCACGCCGCCGCCAGCGCCGCCCAGGTCGCCCCCGAAGCGGTGCTGCACGTGGGCGATGATCCGCTGATGGACGTGGTGGGCGGCGCGGGCGCGGGCATGCAAACCGTGTGGGTGAACCGCGGCGGCCACACCTGGGACCACCCGGTCCAGCCGCACCTGCACGTGGTGGAGCTGGGCGCGCTGTGCCAGGCGCTGGGAATATAGGTAAAAAGTGCCTCCGGCGCTTATTCCATAAGCGCAAGCAGCTATTAAATACATACTGTTTGATGGCCTATGGCTGCGGCGTTTTTTCCTACACGCAGGGCAAGGCTTGGCTGACGTACAGGCCGCGCTGCCCGCAGGAAGATGGAACCACCTACCGAGTCGCCCATGGCGGTCCGGTTTCTATTCCACTTCTTGAAGGAACACATCCATGTCGAACGAAATCAATCTGAACCCTGGCATGCTGGGCAATCTGGGCGTTCCTGTGGGCGGCACATTCGATGCCGAGCCGGCCATGCACAACGACGACGTGATCGCCACGCTGAACGACCTGATCGAAACCTGTTACGACGGCGAATACGGCTTCAAGGCCTGTAGCGAACGCACAAGGGCCTCCAACCTGCAGGCCGTGTTTGCGGCCCGTATGCACGAATGCGCCAGTGCTGCAGCCGAACTGGCCAGCGAGGTGGTGCGCCTGGGCGGCACGCCCGAAGACAGCGGCACCGTGAGCGGCACAGTGCACCGGGGTTGGGTGGCGGTGCGCGAAATGCTGACCGGCGACGACAACAACGACCTGGCCGTGCTGGAAGAGTGCGAACGCGGCGAAGACATCGCCCTGGGCCGCTACCGCAAGGCGGTGAAGGAGGCCTTGCCGCTAGACATCCGCACCATGGTGGAACGCCAGATGGCGGGCGTGCAGAAGAACCACGACACCATCAAGTCGCTGCGCGACGACCACAAGCCCCAGCGCTGATACCGCTCCTTACCGCGCCTTCCAGCGTGGCGGGATACGGCCCGTCCACATAGTCGCCGCAGGCCGCCAGGCCGGGCGCGATGTGCTGGGCGGGCCGCTGCAGGCCGGGGGTGCAGGCGAAGGTAGCGCGCTTTTCGACCACGGTGCGCACCGGTTGCAGGTCGGGCAGGGCCAGTTGCAGCCGACCCTGGGCAATAACGGCGTCTTCCAGCGCCTGTTTGTCGCCCTGGCTGGCGCTGGCCACAAACGCCAGCTGGCCCGCCGGGCCGCCGAGTTGGCCCCGGTCGAACACGAATTGCGCGGGGCCGCCTCTTAAAGACAACATAGCTTGCGAAAGCATGGGCTGTGACGGCCGTGTACTACCGGTGGCGTAGACCGTGGCGATGGACTCGAATTGCAAGGCATGGGTATGCGCCAGCCATGCGTCTGCCGCCACGCCGCTGCGTTCTACCAGTCGGGCGGCATCCCACGGCGGGCAGGCCAGCAGCACCTGGTCAAACACCTCTCCATCCACCTGCCATTGCGTTCCAACGGGCTGCAGCGTCTGCACCCGGTGGCCCAGCGTGACGGTGGCCCCGTGGACTTGCAGCCAGCGCTGGGCGGGCACGGGGAAGAGTGCGCCCAGGTCCACCCGGGGCAGCAGCAAATTCGAGCCGCCGGGGGCCCCGAACAGCGAATCCTGGATGACGCGCAAAAACACCTGGCCGCTGGAGCGGTGGGCGGGTGTGTTCAGCGCCGCCACGCACAGGGGTTCAACCATTTCATCCAGCACACGTGGCGTGAGAGCGGCGCACAGGTCGGCCACCGATTGCTGCGGGCTGCATTGGAAACGCGCGAGTTGCCAGCCCAGTGCCGAGCGCAGCAGGCTGGCCTTGTCGCGCCAACCCCAGCCACGGGCCCGCAGGATGCCGATGAAGGCATCAAACGGTGCGGGCAGGGAGGGCAGACGCAGGCCGTCGCCATTGGGGAACAGCAGCGCCAGCGGCAGGCGCAGCAGGGCCTGGTCGGGATCCACACCCACGCTGCGCATCAGCGTGAGCGTGTCGGTATAGGCCCCAATCAGAATGTGCTGGCCGTTGTCGAATTGCGGGTCAAACAGGGCTCTGGCCCTTCCCCCAAGGGCGCGAGCAGCTTCAAAAACCGTAGCGTGGTGCCCGGCCTGGGTGGCGGTGACGGCGGCTGCCAGTCCGGCCCAGCCTGCGCCGACCACCGCAATCTTCATAGTTTGTTCAAGGCTTGGACTTTCCACGCCAGCCAGAGCTTGCGCAGCGGCGTGAGGCTGACGCGCTGGTGCAGCACCTGGAAGTTGTCGGCCTCGATCTCGCGCAGCAGGGTGCGGTAGATGCTGGCCATCATCAGGCCCGGCTTTTGGGCGCGGCGGTCGGCAGCGGGCAGCATGGCAAAAGCTTCTTCGTACAAGGCGTGGGCGCGCTGGGCCTGGAAACGCATCAGGGCGGTGAAGCGGTCGGAGTAGGTGCGTTTCAGGATCTCGTGCGCCTTTACATCGAACTGCTGAAGTTCGTTGACCGGCAGGTAGATGCGGCCCATTAGCGCGTCTTCGCCCACGTCGCGGATGATGTTGGTGAGCTGGAAGGCCAGGCCCAGGGTGTGGGCGTACTGGGTGGTGGCGGGGTCGGTCTGGCCAAAGATGCGGGCCGACACCTCGCCCACCACGCCCGCCACCAGGTGGCAATAACGCTGCAGGCCGGGGAAGTCGAGGTAGCGGGTTTGCTCCAGGTCCATGTGGCAGCCTTCGATGATGGCTTGCAGGTGGCGCTGCTCGATCTGGTAGTCGGCGGCCAGCGGCATCAGGGCCAGCATCACCGGGTGGGTGGGCTTGCCCGCGTAGGCGTTGGCCACTTCGCCTTGCCACCAGGCCAGCTTGGTGCGGGCGACACTGGCATCGGCTATTTCGTCCACCACGTCATCCACCTCGCGGCAGAAGGCATAAAAGGCGGTGATGGCGGCCCGGCGGGGTTTGGGCAAGAACAGGAAGGCGTAGTAGAAGCTGCTGCCAGAAGACGCGGCTTTGTTTTGGACGTATTGCTCGGGGGTCATATTGGGGATGGATTGTTACATCCACAGCGCGCGCCACAGCATCACGGCGTAGTCGCGCTTGCCCACCGTGGGTCTTTGGTAGCGGGTGGCACAGCCCAGGGCTTCGATTTTGTCCAGAATGCGCAGGCCGCCTTGGACCACCAGGCGCAGTTCCCACCCGGCGCGGCCCGGCACGCGGTGCACCAGGGGCGCACCACCCAGCATCAACGCGCGGGCCCAGGCCACGTTTTCTTCCATCAGCTTAGTAAGGGCCGGGCTTTGGGGATGTTGGGCCAGGGCGGCGGCATCCACGCCATGGTGCTGGCTGCGGTCTTGCGGCAGGTAGAAGCGGCCACGCGGCAAATCGCGGCTGAGGTCTTGCCAAAAGTTGATAAGTTGCAAGGCGTTGCAAATGGCATCGCTGTGTTGCAGCGACTGCGCGTCGTTCACACCGTACAGGTGCAGCAGCAGGCGGCCCACGGGCGCGGCGGAGCGTTGGCAGTAGTCCAGCAGCGCGGCGCGGTCGGCGTAGCCACTTCCTTCATCTGTTTTGATGACGTCTTGCTTGAAGGCACTCAGCAGATCGGCCAGCAGCGGCTCGGGTAATTTCCAGGCGGCCATGGCGGCCTGCAAGGGGCCGAACACCTGGGGCCAGCGCTGCGAGGCGCTGCGGCCCGCCGCCGCATCGGCCAGATCGGCGCGGTAGGCGGCCAGGTCGGCCAGCCGTTGGGAGGCCGGGGCATCCCCCTCGTCGGCTATGTCGTCGGCAGTACGGGCAAACCAGTAGATGGCAGCGATGGGCGGGCGCAGCCGGGGCGGACACAAAAACGATGCCACCGGAAAATTTTCGTAGTGGTCCACTGTTTGTGCGATAGCATTTTGTTTCAAGTTGGTCGGTGCATTCACACCAGGATTGTCGCTTGGCTGGTGGGGGGCTTGGCTGTTTCACTAACCCGCCAGTCAGTAATAATGGATCTGGAAGCGTTCTAACCGTCTTTCGTAGTTTTTCCGACTTTTGCAGTGCCCCGGTGGGGGGCCTTGGGTCCGCTGGCGGACGCTGCGCCAGTCCTATTTTCTTAGGCTCGCTATGTCATACCAATTTTTGTTGCCACCCCGCCTGTGTCCCCTGTTCCGTGCCAGCGTGTGCTGTCTTGGGGTGGCGGCGGTGCTGGCCGCATGCTCCAAGCCTGAGCCTGCGCCTGAGCCCATTCGCGCCGTCAAGGTCTTGACCGTGGCCCCCAGTGGTTTGCAGGCCACGCTGGAGTTTGCCGGGGATGTGCGGGCGCAGACCGAGTCGGTCCTGGGCTTTCGGGTGGCGGGCAAGATCACCAAGCGCCAGGCCGAGCTGGGCCAGCGCGTCAAGGTAGGCCAGGTGCTGGCCCAGCTGGACCCCAAGGATTACCAATTGGCCGCCGATGCGGCCCGCGCGCAACTGGTCGCGGCTACCACCAACCGCGACCTGGCCAGTGCCGACTACAAGCGCTACAAAGAGCTGAAAGAGCAGAACTTCATCAGCGGAGCCCAGCTGGAGCAGCGTGACGGTGCGCTCAAGTCGGCGCAGGCCCAGGTGCAGCAGGCGCAGGCGCAGCTCTCTGCCCAGGGCAACCAGGCGGCGTATACCCGGCTGGTGTCGGACGTGGCCGGTGTGGTCACTGCCGTGGCCGCCGAGCCCGGCCAGGTGGTGGCTGCCGGTGCGCCGGTGGTGCGTGTGGCCCGCGACGGCGCGCGCGATGTGGTGTTTGTGGTGCCGGAAGACCGGGTGGCGGCGGTGACGTTGGGCTCGGCGGTAGAGGTGCGGGTGTGGGCCAGCAAGACCACGCTGGAGGGCCGGGTACGCGAGGTGGCGGCCAGCGCCGACCCGATGACGCGGACCTTCCAGGTGAAGGTGTCGATTGACCAGAAGACCGCGCCAGGCCTGGGTACCACGGTGATGGTGTTGCCCCAGGCGCTGAGCCTGGCGGGCACGCCGGTGATCAAGCTGCCGACCAGCGCACTCAAGCGCGAGGCCAATGGCACGACGGCAGTGTGGCTGGTGGATCCGGCCACGATGACGGTCAAGTCCCAGCCGGTGGTGGTAGCCACCGCAGATGGCAACGAGACCGTGATTGCCAGCGGTTTGCAACCCGGCATGCAGGTGGTGGCCGCCGGGGTGCACGTGCTGGCCGATGGCCAGAAAGTGTCTATTTACCAGTCAAAACCGACTCCAGGGCAAGCTGCACAAGCGCAAGCAGCTACACAAAATGTAGCGCCACCCGTGGCGGCCCCCGCATCTGCTGCACAGTGAGTTTTTGATGACGCAACCCCACACCCCTGAGCAGCCCAAACCGGGCTTCAACCTGTCCAAATGGGCGCTGGAACACCCCGCGCTGACCCGCTACCTGCTGGTGGTGCTGATGGTGATGGGCTTTGCCGCCTATTTCCAGCTCGGCCAGGACGAGGATCCGCCGTTCACCTTCCGGGTGATGGTGGTCAAGACCTTCTGGCCGGGG
The DNA here is from genome assembly GCA_963512645.1 of uncultured Albidiferax sp. Lineage (GTDB taxonomy): Bacteria > Pseudomonadota > Gammaproteobacteria > Burkholderiales > Burkholderiaceae_C > Rhodoferax_B. The sequence continues at coordinate 261,526 of CAUPNM010000001.1, forward strand.
GCTACCGCCCAGCAGGTGGCCGAGCAGGTGACCGACAAACTGGAGCGCACCCTGCAAGAGGTGCCTTATGCCGACAAGATCCGCAGCTACTCCAAGCCGGGCGAGTCGCAAATCATCTTCCAGGTGAAAGATTCGAGCAAAGGCAGCGATGTGGCCAATATCTGGTACGTCGTACGCAAGAAGATCGGCGACATGGCCTACACCCTGCCGCCGGGCGTGCAGGGGCCGTTTTTTAACGACGACTTCGGCGATGTGTACGGCGTGATCTATGCGCTGGAGTCCGACGGTTTCAGCAACGCCGAGCTCAAGGTGTTTGCCGACGATGTGCGCCAAAAGCTGCTGCGCGTGCCCGATGTGGGCAAGGTCGAGCTGTTTGGCGTGCAAGACGAAAAAATCTATGTCGAGGTGTCGCAAAAACGGCTGGCCCAGCTCGGGCTGGACATGAACCAGGTGCTGACCCAGCTAGGCCAGCAAAACGCGGTGGAAAGCGCCGGTGCGGTGCAAACCCCGCTGGACGTGGTGCAGGTGCGGGTGGGCGGGCAGTTCCAGACGGTGGAGCAACTGCGGGCCATGCCGATTCGGGGGGCGACCAGCACCACCGCGGGTGCCGGTCAGTTGCGGCTGGGCGATATCGCCGAGATTACCCGGGGCTACACCGACCCGCCGAACGTGAAAGTGCGTTTCCAGGGCAAGGAAGTGATTGCCCTGGGCGTGTCGATGGCCAAGGGCGGCGACATCATCGTGCTGGGCAAGGCCATGGACGCTATGGCGCAGCAGATTGGCAAAAGCCTGCCCGCCGGGGTCAAGCTGGTGCAGGTACAAGACCAGCCCAAGACGGTGAGCACCTCGGTGAACGAGTTCATCCATGTGCTTATTGAGGCGGTGGTGATTGTGCTGGCAGTGAGCTTCATCAGCCTGGGCCTGCACAAACGGCCTGGCAAAAATCCGCTGTGGCGCCGCTACACGCTGGACATGCGGCCCGGCCTGGTGGTGGGTATCACCATCCCGCTGGTGCTGGGCGTGACCTTTCTGGGCATGTGGTACTGGGGCATTGGCCTGCACAAGATTTCGCTGGGCTCGCTGATCATCGCGCTGGGCCTGCTGGTGGATGACGCCATCATTGCGGTGGACATGATGGTGCGCAAAATGGAGGAGGGCTATGACAAGGTGCGTGCCGCCACCTTCGCCTACGAGATCACCGCCATGCCCATGTTGACCGGCACGCTGATCACTGCGGCGGGCTTTTTGCCCATCGGCCTGGCCAAGTCCACTACGGGCGAGTACACCTTTGCGATTTTTGCCGTGACGGTGCTGGCGCTGCTGCTGAGCTGGATTGTTTCGGTGTATTTTGTGCCCTATCTGGGCGTGGTGCTGCTGAAGGCCCCGCCGCATGCCAAGGTGCTGACCGATGGCACGCCAGAGCAAGGGGCGGTGCATGGGCATGAGAGTTTTGACAGCCCGTTCTACCAGCGGTTTCGCCGGTTGGTGAGTTGGTGTGTGTTGCACCGCTGGATCACCATTGGCCTGACCCTGCTGATTTTTGCGCTGGGCATTGTGGGCATGGGCAGGGTGCAGCAGCAGTTCTTCCCCGACTCCAGCCGACCCGAAATTCTGGTGGACCTGTGGTTCCCCGAGGGCACCTCGTTCGCGGCCAACGAAGCCACGGCCAAGCTGGTGGAGGCGAGCCTGCTGAAGGAGCCGGGTGTGAGCTCGGTAGTGGCCTGGGTGGGCTCGGGTGTGCCGCGCTTCTTCCTGCCGCTGGACCAGGTGTTCCCGCAGACCAATGTGTCGCAGCTCATCGTCATGACCAAGGACCTGAAGGCACGGGACGTTTTGCGCAACAAGCTGCCGACCCTGCTGGCCACCGAGTTCCCCGAGGTGCGCGGGCGGGCCAAGCTGTTGTCGACCGGCCCGCCAGTGCCGTATCCGGTGCAGTTCCGGGTGATTGGTGCCGACCCCGCCGTTTTGCGGCTGCGTGCCGACGAGGTCAAGGCCGAGATGCGCAAAAGCGCCAACACCCGTGGGGTGAATGACAACTGGAACGAGTCGGTCAAGGTCATGCGCCTGGAGGTGGACCAGACCAAGGCGCGTGCGCTGGGTGTCACCAGCCAGTCGATTGCCCAGGCGGCCAAGGTCATCCTGACCGGCGCCACCGTGGGCCAGTTCCGCGAAAACGACAAGCTCATCGACATCGTGCTGCGCCAGCCGCTGGACGAACGCAGCGCCATTACCGACATTGGCAACGCCTATTTGCCCACCGCGTCGGGGCAGTCGATTCCGCTGCTGCAGATTGCCAAACCGGTGTTTGAATGGGAGCCCGGCGTGATGTGGCGCGAGAACCGCGACTACGCCATCACCGTGCAGGCTGACATCACCGAAGGTCTGCAGGGTGCCACCGTCACCAACGAACTGTTGCCCACTCTGCGCGCCCTGGAGGCGCAGTGGGCGGGCAAAGGCCTGGGGGCCTACCGCATTGAAGTTGCCGGAGCGGTGGAGGAAAGCAGCAAGGGCTCGGCCTCCATCGCCGCAGGCATTCCCATCATGCTGTTTCTGACCTTTACCTTGCTGATGCTGCAACTGCAAAGCTTCAGCCGGTCCATGCTGGTGTTCCTGACCGGCCCGCTGGGCATTGCCGGGGTGGCGGGTGCCCTGATCCTGCTGGGCCGCCCGTTTGGCTTTGTGGCGCTGCTGGGGGTGATTGCGCTGATGGGCATGATCCAGCGTAACTCGGTGATTCTGATCGATCAGATCGAGCACGAAAGGGCCCGCGGCGTGCCCACCTGGGACGCGATTGTGGAGTCGGCTGTGGGGCGTTTGCGTCCGATCGTGCTGACGGCGGCGGCAGCCGTGTTGGCGATGATTCCGCTGTCGCGCTCGGTGTTCTGGGGCCCGATGGCCGTGGCCATCATGGGCGGGCTGATCGTGGCCACGGTGCTGACTTTGTTGGCCTTGCCCGCCATGTATGCCGCCTGGTTCCGGGTCCAGCGCGACTCCCGCTGAGGCCCAGGTTAGCCCGTACAAAAACCGGTTTGCGAGCACGCTAAAATAGCGGGCTGACCGATTTCACACAAACGGTCTTGGGCTCACCCCCAAGACCGTTTGTTAGTTCTGAATCTGCGCGGGTGGCGAAATTGGTAGACGCACCAGGTTTAGGTCCTGACGTCCGCAAGGATGTGGGGGTTCGAGTCCCCCCCCGCGCACCACACTTTTTTATACGAGACCGAGACCAAGATGGCAGTTACTGTTGAAACCCTTGAAAAGCTGGAACGCAAAATCACGCTGTCCCTGCCTGTGGATGTGATCCAGAACGAAGTGGCTACCCGTCTCAAGAAGATGGCCCGCACCGTCAAGATGGACGGCTTCCGTCCAGGCAAGGTGCCCATGAACGTGGTCGCCCAGCGCTACGGCTATTCGGTCCACTACGAAGTGATGAACGACAAGGTGGGCGAGGCTTTTGCCGCTGCCGCCAACGAAGCCAAGCTGCGTGTCGCAGGCCAGCCCCGCATCAGCGAAAACGAATCCTCGCCCGAAGGCCAAATGGCTTTTGACGCGATTTTCGAAGTCTTCCCCGATGTAAAGATCGGTGACCTGAGCACTGCCGAAGTCGAAAAAATCACCACTGCGGTGGACGACGGCGCGATCGACAAGACCGTCGAAATCCTGCGCAAGCAGCGTCGCACCTTCGCCCAGCGCGCCCTCGAAGCCGCTGCCGAAGACGGTGACCGCGTGACGGTGGACTTCGAAGGCAAGATCGACGGCGAAACCTTCGAAGGCGGCAAAGCCGAAGCTTTCCAGTTCCTGGTTGGCGAAGGCCAGATGCTGAAAGAATTTGAAGATGCCGTGCGTGGCATGAAGTCCGGTGAAAGCCGCACCTTCCCGCTGGCATTCCCTGCCGACTACCACGGCAAAGACGTGGCTGGCAAGCAAGCCGACTTCATGGTCACCGTGAAGAAGATCGAAGCTGCCCACCTGCCCGCTGTGGACGAAGCCCTGGCCAAGTCGCTCGGCATTGCCGACGCTACCGTCGAAGGCCTGCGCGCCGACATCCGCAAGAACCTGGAGCGCGAAGTCAAGTTCCGCGTGCTGGCCCGCAACAAGCAAGCCGCCATGGACGCTTTGGTGTCCAAGGCCGAGCTTGATTTGCCCAACTCCAGCGTGCAATCCGAACTGAACCGCCTGGTGGAAAACGCCCGAGCCGATTTGAAGCAGCGCGGCATCAAGGACGCAGACAAGGCCCCGATTCCTGACGACCTGTTCCGCCCCCAAGCCGAGCGCCGCGTGCGCCTGGGTCTGGTGGTTGCCGAGTTGGTGCGCAGCAACACGCTGCAAGCCACCACCGAGCAGATCAAGGCCCACATCGAAGAGCTGGCCGCCAGCTACGAGAAGCCTACTGACGTGGTCCGCTGGTACTACAGCGACAACCAGCGCCTGGCCGAAGTCGAAGCCATCGTGATCGAAAGCAATGTCACCGAATTCGTCCTGGGCAAAGCCCAAGTGGTGGAAAAAGCGGTTGCCTTTGATGAACTGATGGCGCAGAACTGAAGGTTTTGCATTTTTAAAGCAATGGGGTTGGTGTGTGGATTGAACTCCCGCGCACCAGCCCCATTTGTTTTGTCTAAAGTAGTATCTACCTAACCTTCGGAGTCACCTCATGTACAGAAACCAAGCTGACAGCATCCCGTTCGGCGCTTACGATTCACTGCAAACCGAGGCCCTGGGTCTGGTGCCCATGGTGATTGAGCAGTCCGGTCGCGGCGAGCGTTCGTATGACATCTACTCGCGCCTGCTCAAAGAGCGCGTGATTTTTCTGGTGGGCCCGGTAGAAGACTACATGGCCAATCTGGTGGTGGCCCAGTTGCTGTTCCTGGAAAGCGAAAACCCAGACAAAGACATTTCGCTGTACATCAACTCGCCAGGCGGTTCCGTCAGCGCAGGTTTGGCGATTTTCGACACCATGAACTTCATCAAGCCCGATGTGTCCACGCTGTGCACCGGTATGTCGGCCAGCATGGGCTCTTTCCTGTTGGCCGCTGGTGCCAAAGGCAAGCGTTTTGCACTGCCCAACTCCAGCGTCATGATCCACCAGCCCTCGGGTGGCGCGCGCGGCATGGCCAGCGATATCGAGATCTCGGCCCGGGAAATTCTGAAAACCCGTGAGCAGCTCAACAAGATCTATGCCGAGCGTACCGGCCAGACCGTAGAGAAGATTGCGCGCGACATGGAGCGCGACTACTGGCTGTCCGCCAATGAGGCGAAAGAATACGGCTTGGTAGACCAGGTCATCGCCAAACGCACTTAAGCCTGGAAATAGGCGGCTAACAGGCCCATAACGGCGTTTTCTGCAACAGAAAGCGCCGTTTTTATTTGGTTATCATTCAGTAACGACTGAAAAGGCATTCCTCCCATGGCCGAGAAAAAAGGCTCCTCCAGCGAAAAAACCCTGTACTGCTCCTTCTGCGGCAAAAGCCAGCACGAAGTGAAAAAGCTGATTGCAGGGCCTTCGGTGTTTATTTGCGACGAATGCATCGACCTGTGCAACGACATCATCCGTGACGAGCTGCCCGCAGGCACCGAAGCCCGCGATGCCGGTGCCGCGTTGCCCACGCCGGTAGACATCAAGAACAACCTGGACAACTACGTCATTGGCCAAGAGGTCGCCAAGCGCACCCTAGCGGTGGCGGTGTATAACCACTACAAACGCCTGCGCCACAAGGAAACCGCCAAAAAGGACGAGATCGAGCTCACCAAGAGCAACATCCTGCTGATCGGTCCCACCGGTTCCGGCAAAACCCTGTTGGCCCAAACCCTGGCCCGCATGCTGGACGTGCCCTTTGTGATGGCCGATGCCACCACCCTGACCGAAGCTGGTTATGTGGGTGAAGACGTGGAAAATATCGTCGCCAAGCTGCTGCAAAGCTGCAACTACGAAGTCGAGCGTGCCCAGCGCGGCATTGTCTACATCGACGAGATCGACAAGATTTCGCGCAAGTCGGACAACCCCTCCATCACCCGCGACGTGTCGGGCGAGGGCGTGCAACAGGCCTTGCTCAAGTTGATCGAAGGCACCATGGCCAGCGTACCACCACAAGGCGGGCGTAAGCATCCCAACCAGGACTTCCTGCAGGTCGATACGACCAACATCTTGTTCATTCTGGGTGGCGCGTTTTCGGGGCTGGAAAAAGTTATCGGCAACCGCACCGAATCCTCGGGCATTGGTTTTGGCGCTGCGGTCAAAAGCAAGGCGCAACGCAGCCTGACCGAGGTGTTCCGCGATGTTGAGCCTGAAGATCTGATCAAGTTCGGCTTGATCCCCGAGTTGGTGGGCCGCATGCCGGTGGTCGCTACCCTGGCCGAGCTCAGCGAAGATGCGCTGGTGCAAATCCTGACCGAGCCCAAAAACGCCCTGGTCAAGCAGTACAGCAAGCTGTTGGCCATGGAAGGCGTAGACCTGGAAATCCGCCCGTCGGCGCTCAAAGCCATTGCCAAAAAGGCGCTAGCCCGCAAGACCGGCGCGCGCGGCCTGCGCTCGATTCTGGAGCTGTCCTTGATCGACACCATGTTCGATCTGCCTACCAACCACAATGTGGATAAAGTGGTGGTGGACGAATCGACGATTGACGAAAACAAGCCGCCGCTGCTGGTGTACCGCGAAGCCGCCAAGAAGGCCTGACAGGAGTCAACCGACCTACGCTGCAAAATAGGAAGCGGGGCCGGTTGAAAATTACCGCGCGAAGTCCATATTCAACAGGTTACTCAAAGGATCTTCATGTCCGGACACACTCCACTACCTGCCGAACCCCTCGACCTGCCCCTGCTGCCTCTGCGCGACGTGGTGGTTTTCCCCCATATGGTGATCCCCCTGTTCGTGGGGCGACCCAAGAGCATCAAGGCACTGGAAGCCGCGATGGAGTCCGACCGCCGCATCATGCTGGTGGCCCAGAAGGCCGCTGCCAAGGACGAGCCCTCGGTATCCGACATGTTCGATGTCGGTTGCATCTCCACCATCCTGCAGATGCTGAAGCTGCCCGACGGCACGGTCAAGGTGCTGGTCGAAGGGCAGCAACGGGCCCGCGTCAACCACATTGACGACGGCGAATCGCACTTCACGGCCAACACCACGCCGGTGGTCGCCGCTGCGCCAGTGCAAAAAACCACCGAAATCGAAGCCCTGCGCCGCGCCGTGATGCAGCAGTTTGACCAGTACGTCAAACTCAACAAGAAGATTCCGCCCGAAATCCTGACCTCGATCTCCAGCATCGACGACCCAGGTCGCCTGGCCGACACCATTGCCGCCCATTTGCCGCTCAAGCTCGACAGCAAGCAGGTGGTGCTGGACCTGTCGGATGTGCGCGAGCGCTTGGAAAACCTGTACGGCCAGCTAGAGCGCGAAGTGGACATTCTGAATGTCGACAAAAAAATCCGTGGCCGCGTCAAGCGCCAGATGGAAAAGAACCAGCGCGACTTCTACCTGAACGAACAGGTCAAGGCCATCCAGAAAGAACTGGGCGAAGGCGAAGAGGGCGCAGACATCGACGAGATCGAGAAAAAGATCAAACTCGCCAAGATGTCTAAAGAGGCCTTGAAAAAGGCCGAGGCCGAACTTAAGAAACTCAAGCTGATGTCGCCCATGTCGGCCGAAGCCACGGTGGTGCGCAACTACATCGACGTGCTCACCGGCTTGCCGTGGAGCAAAAAGACCAAGATCAAGCATGACCTGCGCAATGCCGAAGGCGTGCTCAACGAAGACCATTTTGGGCTGGACAAGGTCAAAGACCGCATCCTGGAATATCTGGCAGTGCAGCAGCGCGTGGACAAGGTCAAGGCGCCCATTCTGTGCCTGGTGGGCCCTCCGGGCGTGGGTAAAACCTCGCTGGGCCAGTCGATTGCCAAGGCCACCGGGCGCAAGTACGTGCGCATGGCCCTGGGCGGCATGCGCGACGAGGCCGAAATCCGCGGTCACCGCCGCACCTACATCGGCGCGTTGCCGGGCAAGGTGCTGCAAAGCCTGAGCAAGATCGGCACGCGCAATCCGCTGTTTCTGCTAGACGAAATCGACAAACTCGGCACGGATTTCCGTGGCGACCCCTCAAGCGCGCTGCTGGAAGTGCTGGACCCCGAGCAAAACCACACTTTTGGCGACCACTACGTGGAAGTGGACTTCGATTTGAGCGACGTGATGTTCGTTGCCACCTCGAACTCTATGAACATCCCTTCGGCCCTGCTGGACCGCATGGAAGTGATCCGCCTGTCGGGCTACACCGAAGACGAAAAAACCAACATCGCCATCAAGTACCTGCTGCCCAAGCAGCTGAAGAACAACGGTCTCAACGAGTCCGAGCTGCTGGTCAGCTTTGATGCGGTGCGCGACATCGTGCGCTACTACACCCGCGAAGCCGGTGTGCGCTCGCTGGAACGGGAACTCTCCAAGATCTGCCGCAAGGTGGTCAAGGGCCTGTTGCTCAAAGAAATGCAGCCGCAGGTCAAGGTTACCGCCGACAACCTGAACGACTACCTGGGTGTGCAAAAGTACACTTATGGCCGTGCCGAGCAGCAAAACCAGATCGGCCAGGTGGTGGGTTTGGCGTGGACCGAAGTGGGCGGCGATCTGCTCACCATCGAAGCCGCCATCATGCCCGGCAAGGGCGTGATAACCCGCACCGGTTCGCTGGGCGATGTGATGAAAGAGTCGGTGGAAGCGGCCCGTACCGTGGTGCGCAGCCGTTCCAAGCGCCTGGGCATCAAGGACGAGGTGTTCGAGAAAAAGGACATCCACATCCACGTGCCCGATGGCGCTACGCCCAAGGACGGCCCCAGCGCGGGCGCGGCCATGACCACCGCCTTTGTGTCGGCACTCACCGGCATTCCGGTGCGCGGCGATGTGGCCATGACCGGTGAAATCACCCTGCGCGGCGAAGTCACGGCGATTGGCGGTTTGAAAGAGAAGCTGCTGGCTGCTTTACGCGGCGGTATCAAGACGGTGCTGATCCCCGAAGAAAACGCCAAGGACCTGCAGGACATTCCTGAAAATGTCAAAAACGGCCTGGAAATCATCCCTGTGAAGTGGATTGACCAGGTGCTGGAAGTGGCCTTGGAGCGCATGCCCCAGGCCCTGCCGGACGAAGAGCCGGTGGCTGTGGCCCCTGCGGCGCTGGAGGCGGCGGTGGTCGCCCCGGCGGTATCGGTCAAGCACTAGCAAAAAGCCGCCAGAAACAGAAGGCCGATGGGGCGTTGGCTCCATCGGCCTTCTGTCGTTTTAGACCTGGTTTTGCAATTTCAGAGATAATGGGGGTTTACCCACGCCACGTGGGTGCAATTTGCTATTGTTTGAATAGCCACAACCCTTCCGGAATTGATGAGCGATACCCCCCTGGATTCTTTCTCGCAGCTGCAGCTTGCAGAACCCCTGTCACGTGCTGTGGCCGACATGGGCTACACCGCCATGACACCCATCCAGGCGCAAGCCATTCCGGTGGTGTTGCAAGGCCGTGACGTGATGGGCGCGGCCCAGACCGGCACCGGCAAGACGGCGGCCTTTTCGCTGCCCTTGCTGCAACGCATGCTTAGGCATGAAAACGCCTCCACCTCGCCCGCCCGCCACCCGGTGCGCGCCCTGGTGCTCTTGCCCACGCGAGAGCTGGCCGACCAGGTGGCCCAGGCTGTCAAGTCGTATGCCAAGCACACCAACCTGCGCAGCGCCGTGGTGTTTGGCGGCATGGACATGAAACCGCAAACGCTGGAACTGAAAAAAGGCGTGGAGATTCTGGTCGCCACCCCAGGCCGCCTGCTGGACCACATCGAAGCCAAGAACGCGGTACTGAACCAGGTGGAGTACGTGGTGCTGGACGAAGCCGACCGCATGCTCGACATCGGCTTCTTGCCCGACCTGCAGCGCATTCTGAGTTACCTGCCCAAGCAGCGCACCACTTTGCTGTTTTCGGCCACGTTCTCGCCCGAAATCAAGCGCCTGGCCAGCAGCTACCTGCAAGACCCGGTCACCATCGAAGTGGCCCGCTCCAATGCCACCGCCTCCACGGTGGAGCAGCATTTCTACAGCGTCAACGCCGACGACAAGCGCCGTGCCCTGCACCAGGTGCTCAAGTCGCGTGGCATGAAGCAGGCCTTTGTGTTTGTCAACAGCAAGCTGGGCTGCGCCCGGTTGGCCCGTTCGCTGGAAAAAGAAGGCTTGAAGACCACCGCTTTACATGGCGACAAGAGCCAGGACGAGCGCCTGAAAGCCCTGGAGTCCTTCAAAAAAGGCGAAGTGGACCTGCTGGTGTGTACCGATGTGGCCGCGCGCGGCCTGGACATCAAGGACGTGCCTGCGGTGTTCAACTTTGACGTGCCATTCAATGCCGAAGACTATGTGCACCGCATTGGCCGTACTGGCCGTGCAGGCGCATCGGGTCTGGCGGTGAGCTTTGTGGCGGGCAGCGATGCTCGCCTGGTGGCCGATATCGAGAAGCTGATCAAGACCAAGATCGAACTCGAAGCCATGGAGTTCGAAGAAGACACCCCCAAGATCCGCGAGCAAGGCCGTATCAACGACGGTCGCCGCGCCTGGGGTGGTGACGATCCGCGCGATGTGATCGACACACCTCGTCCGGCTCCTCGTCCTCAGCAGCGCCACAGCGCCCCACGGGATCCGTTCTTTGACAAGCCCTACGAGGCACCTACAGCCACTACCGTAGCGCCCAACTGGGAAGCGGCGGCCAAGCACGCTACCGTGCGCGGCATTTCCGCCAACATCAAGCCCAAGCGCAAGGTTGCTGCTTTGTTCAAGGCCGTTGCCCAGCCGGTAGCAGCCTAACTTCCTGGGCGCTGCGCCTGCTCGCAGCGCACCTGGATGAGTTCGTTGGCCGCCGGGCTGACCCCGATCTTCAGCGCGCTCAGCGATCCACCCCACACACAGCCGGTGTCCAGCGACAGCAGGTCGCTACGGCCCAACCAACCCAGCGTGGACCAATGGCCAAAAGCTACGGCCATGTGGGCGGTCTGTCGGCCCGGCACATCAAACCAGGGCATGTAGCCCTCGGGGCGGGTGCCCGCGCCTTCCTTGCTGTCGAATTCCATCACGCCGTCGGCGGTGCAAAAGCGCAGCCGTGTCAGGGCATTCACGATCACCCGCAGCCGGTCCGCGCCCTGCAAGGCCTCGCTCCACTGCGCCGGGGTGTTGCCGTACATCTGGCCTAGAAACGCTGCCAGGTTGGGGCCGCGCAACACCACCTCCACTTCACCTGCCAGCGCCATGGTCTGGGCTGCGCTCCAGCTGGGCAGCACCCCGGCGTGCACCATCAGGATGTCCTGGCCCTCCAGCGTCTCGCGCAGGGCCAGGCGCTGATGGCGTAGCCAGTCAAGCAGCGCGGCGCGGTCTGGGGCCTGCAGGATGCCTTGCAGCGTGTCCAGGCGGTGGGTGGGGCGTATGCCATGGGCGGCGGCCAGCAAATGCAGGTCGTGGTTGCCCAGCAGGCAGCGGGCGGCATCGCCATAGCCCATCAGGCGGCGCAGCACTTCTAAAGAAGACGGGCCCCGGTTCACCAGGTCGCCCAGAAAATACAGGGTGTCGCGGCTGGGCGAGAAGTCCAGCCGGTCCAAAAGCCGTTGCAACGGGCCGTCGCAGCCCTGCAAATCACCGATCATGTAAAGTGCCATGTGTTCATTTTCTTTGAAGATTCATGGATTTATTGCTGATTTTGCTGTTGACCTTGCTCAACGGCGTGTTTTCGATGTCAGAGCTGGCGCTGGCTTCCAGCCGCAAGGCGCGGTTGACGGCCATGGCCGAGTCGGGGGACAAGGGGGCCAAGGCGGCCCTGGTGTTGCTGGAAAACCCCACGCAGTTTCTGTCGTCGGTGCAGGTGGGCATCACCTCGATCGGCATGGTTAACGGTATTTTGGGCGAGGCCGCTTTCAGCGACGGCGTGTCGGCCTGGGTGCAGAGTTTTGGTGTCGCCGTGGGGGCCGCCGATGTCACCGCTACGGTGGTGGTGGTCACGGTCATCACCTTCATCACCATCGTGTTTGGCGAGCTGGTGCCCAAGCGCATTGGCCAGTTGTATCCCGAGCTGGTGGCGCGCCATGTGTCGCGCCCCATGACCTACGTGGCCTCGGGGGCCAAACCTTTTGTGCGCCTGTTGTCGGTCAGCACCCACGCGGTGCTGAAGCTGCTGCGCATCGACAACGCGGCGGGCCGGGCTGTCACCGAAGAAGAAATCGTGGCCAGCCTGGAGGAGGGCGTGGACGCGGGCGTGATCGAGGAGCACGAGCACCAGATGGTGCAAAACGTGTTCCGGCTCGATGAGCGCCCTCTGACCTCGCTGATGGTGCCGCGCACCGACGTGGAATGGATGGATGCCTCGCACACCGTGGCGCAGTGCCTGCAAAAGGCCAGCAGCAGCGCGGCCAAGGGCTCGCACTCCTGGTACCCGGTGTGCCGGGGGTCGTTGGACGATGTGGTCGGCGTGATCAGCGTGGGCCGCCTGCTGGAATTGGGCAGCGCATTGCCCGGCCCGGTGGAGCCGCATGCATTGCCCGCCGCATTTTTGCCCGAGACCCTGAGCGGCATGGAGCTGCTGGAGCAGTTCCGCGAAAAAGCGGGCCGCATGGTGTTTGTGGTGGACGAGTACGGTGTGGTGCAGGGTCTGATGACCCCGCGTGACCTGCTGGAGGCCATCACCGGCGAGCTGCAGCCTGGTGCGCAGACGGATGCCTGGGCCACCGAGCGCGAAGACGGTTCCTGGTTGCTGGACGGGCTGATGCCGGTCAACGAACTCAAGTCGCGCCTGGACATCAAAGACCTGCCGGAAGAAGACCGGGGCCGCTACAACACCGTGGCGGGCCTGCTGATGTCGGTGTCGGGCCGCATGCTGGCCACGAGCGAGCGTATCGAGTGCGCGGGCTGGGTGTTTGAGGTGGTGGACCTGGACGGCAAGCGCATCGACAAAGTGCTGGCCACCGCCCAGCCGGTGGGCAGCGACTAAGCTTTCGCCTGCCGCAGCCGCGCCAGCTGCTCGTCTTCCATCTGGCGGCGTTTTTGCTGCTGCTTTTGCAGCTCTTCGGCGCGCAGGGCGTCTACCTCTTCGGCGGTGAGCGCCTTGTCAAACGTCAGCTCGGTGCCGCCTGCGCTGGCGGGCTCGCCCCGGGCGCTCTTGAGCTTCATGTTCAGGCGCAGCTCGTTGGTGGAGTCGGCGTTGCGCAGGGCTTCTTCGTAGGAAATCTGGCCGTCGTTGTACAGCTCGAACAGCGCCCAGTCGAAGGTGCGCATGCCCAGCTCGCGCGATTTCTCCATCAGCGCCTTGAGGTCGCCAAACTGGCCTTTGAAGATGCGGTCGGCCACCAGCGGGGTGTTGAGCAAAATCTCTACCGCCGCGCGGCGGCCCTTGCCGTCTTCGGTGCGCACCAGCCGCTGCGACACGATGGCCCGCAGGTTGGCCGACAAATCCATCAGCAGCTGGTTGCGCCGCTCTTCGGGGAAGAAGTTGATGATGCGGTCCAGCGCCTGGTTGGCACTGTTGGCGTGCAGTGTGGCCAGGCAGAGGTGGCCGGTTTCGGCGAAGGCAATCGCATGCTCCATGGTCTGCGGGTCGCGGATTTCACCGATCAAGATCACGTCCGGCGCCTGGCGCAGGGTGTTTTTCAGCGCGTGGTGCCAGGAATGCGTGTCCACGCCCACCTCGCGGTGGCTTACCAGCGACATCTTCGAGGTGTGCACGTACTCCACCGGGTCTTCCACGGTGATGATGTGGCCGCCCGAGCTGCCGTTGCGGTGGTCGATCATGGCTGCCAGTGATGTCGATTTGCCCGAACCCGTGCCGCCCACCACCAGCACCAGCCCACGCTTGTGCATGATGACTTCCTTCAGCACCGGCGGCAGCGCCAGGGTGGCAAAGCTGGGGATGTCAGCCGCAATGGTGCGGATCACCATGCTCACGTTCTGCTGCTGCACAAACACATTCACCCGAAACCGCGCCACGCCCGGCAGTGCCATGGCGAAGTTGCACTCCATTTCCTTGGCGAACTCGGCGTTTTGGCGCTCGTTCATCAGCGACTGGGCCAGCATACGGGTGACGTCGCCGCTGAGTTTTTGGGCGGACAGCGGCTTCATCTCACCATGCGCCTTCATGCTGGGCGCGAAGTCGGCCGCGATGAACAGGTCCGAGCCGCCCGCCTGGTGCATCGCCGCCAGCAGCTTGTGCATGTAGCTGCGGGCCTGGTCTTCGGTAAGTGCGGACATGGCGGACCTCCGTGCTACATTTTAAATAGCTTCTTGCGCTTATGGAATAAGCGCTAGCGGCCTATTTTCTATAAATTTACGCTACCACCACCGCAGCGCCTTCGCCGCGTGCGCCGATCACGCCAATCGTATACACCGCCTCACCCAGGCCGCGCAGGGTGGCTGCGGTGGCGGCAGCGTTCGCCGCATCCACCACCACCACCATGCCGATGCCGTTGTTGAAGGTGCGGTTCATCTCGAAGTCGTCGATACCGGCGGTTTTTTGCAGCCAGGCAAACAGCTCGGTCTGCGGCCAGCTGCCCTTGGCCAGGTGCGCCGCCGTGCCTTCGGGCAGCACGCGGGGAATGTTCTCCAGCAGGCCACCGCCGGTGATGTGGGCCAGGGCCTTGATGGGGTGCTCGGCCAGCGCGGCCAGCACGTTTTTGACGTACAGGCGGGTGGGCTCCATCAGGGCTTGCTTGAAAGGCTTGCCGTCCAGCGTGGCCGGGGCTGTGTCACCGGCGCGCTCGATGCACTTGCGCACCAGGCTGAAGCCGTTGGAATGCACGCCGCTGCTGGCCAGGCCCAGCACCACGTCGCCGGGCTGGATGTCGCGGCCGGTCAGGATTTTGGATTTTTCGACCGCGCCCACGGCAAAACCGGCCAGGTCGTACTCGCCCGCTGGGTACATGCCGGGCATTTCTGCGGTTTCGCCGCCAATCAGCGCGCAGCCGCTCAGCTCGCAGCCCTTGGCGATGCCGCCCACCACGGCCGCAGCGGTGTCCACGTCCAGCTTGCCGCAGGCAAAGTAGTCCAGGAAAAACAGCGGCTCCGCACCCTGCACCAGCACGTCGTTGACGCTCATGGCCACCAGGTCGATGCCGACGGTGTCGTGCATGTTCCACTCAAACGCCAGGCGCAGCTTGGTGCCCACGCCGTCGGTGCCGCTCACCAGCACCGGCTCCTTGTAGCGCTTGGGCACTTCAAACAGCGCGCCAAAGCCGCCAATGCCCGCCAGCACGCCTTCGCGCATGGTCTTTTTGGCCAGGGGTTTGATGCGTTCGACCAGCGCGTCGCCTGCGTCGATATCGACCCCTGCGTCTTTGTAGGAGAGGGGGGCGGTGTGGGAAGAAGTCATGGTCGGTGCGTTCACGCGGGGTGAATCAAGAGGTGGAGGGCGGTAAAACCGCCCAGATATCAGGGCCAGCGGGATTTGCCCGCGTAGCCCTCTACAATTTGCACGGATTTTAAGGGCAGGCGGCATGCCGCCGAATTGGCCCGAATCTCTGTTTCTGTTCCACCCTGAGCCCCACACCCTCCACCCATGCAATTCACCTCTACCCAACGGCGCGCCCTGGCCTGGTTCTCGATCGCCGTGGTGGCCGTGCTGGCCCTGTGGCTGCTGGGGCCGGTGCTGACCCCCTTCGTGGTGGCGGCGGTGCTGGCCTACATGCTCACGCCGCTGGTAGACCGGCTCGACAGCCTGTGCCGGGGCCGCGTGCCGCGCGCGCTGGCGGTGACTGTGGTGGAGCTGCTGTTCATTGTGGTGCTGCTGGCCATCGTGCTGCTGATCGTGCCGATTCTGGTCAAGGAAGCACCGCTAATGCGCGAGCAACTGCCCTTGCTGCTGGAGGGCCTGACCACCTGGCTCAAGCCCTTGCTGGCCCAGCTGGGTATCAAGGTGGCGCTCGATCCGGTCAGCATCAAGGCCTTTGTGTTCAAGTACCTCAACGCAAACGTCGAAGACGCGCTGGGCTCGCTGGTGTCGTCGGTGCGCATGGGGGGCAGTGTGGCCATGACCGTGCTGGGCAATCTGGTGCTGATCCCGGTGGCGTTGTTTTACCTGCTGATGGACTGGGACCGCTTCACCACCCAGCTGGTCTCCCTGGTGCCCACCCGCGTGCGCCCCGGTTTCGACAGCTTCATGGACGAGGCCGACCAAGTGCTGGGCCAGTACCTGCGCGGCCAGTTGCTGGTGATGCTGATCATGGCGGCGTTTTATGCCATCGGCCTGGCGCTGTTTGGGCTGGACCTGGCCCTGCCGATCGGCCTGTTCACCGGGCTGGCCATGTTTGTGCCCTACCTGGGCTTTGGCGTGGGCCTGGTGCTGGCGGCGCTGGCCGGGGTGCTGCAGTTTGCGTCCATCAAGGCGGTGGTCATGGTGGCTGTGGTGTACGGCGTGGGGCAGTTTGTGGAGAGCCTGTTTCTCACACCCCGGCTGGTGGGCGAACGTATCGGCCTGCACCCGCTGGCGGTGATTTTTGCCCTGCTGGCCTTTGGCCAGGTGTTTGGCTTTGTGGGCGTGTTGGTGGCACTGCCCGCCAGCGCCGTGCTGCTGGTGGCCATACGCCGCATCCGCGACAGCTACCTGGCCAGCCGGCTGTACCAAGGTTAGGCCAGGATGCAGCAACTGGTACTCGACATCGGCCTGGGCACCAGTCCCACGCTGGCCAACTTCTTTGGGGGCCCCAACGCGGCTGCGCTGCAGCACGTGCAGCAGGCCGTGGTCGATACCGGTCGCCCGCTGCAAACCTACCTCTGGGGTGGCCCCGCCACCGGCAAAACCCATATGCTGCGCGCCGTGCGCGAGGCCTACCGGGTACAGGCCGCGCGCGTGGGCTGGATGGACCCCAGCGTCTACGAGCCGCCCGAATTCGACGACACCTGGGCCGCCGTGCTGCTGGACGACGTGCACCTGTACAACCCGGCGCAGCAGCACATGGCCTTCAAATGGTTTGTTAACGCGCAAACCTGCAGCTGCTGGGTGCTGGGCGCGGGCGACCTGCCCCCGGCCGATTTAAAGCTGCGCGAAGACCTGCGCACCCGCCTGGGCGGCGGCAACGTGTTTGCCCTGCAACTGCTCAGCGAAGCCGAGCTGCGCACCGTGCTGGCCCAAGAGGCACAGGCCCGTGGCGTGCATTTGAGTGCCGAGGTGGTGGACTACCTGCTGCGCCGCTTCAGCCGCGACCTGGGCAGCCTGATGCAGCTGCTGGAGCACCTGGACCGCTACGCCCTGCAAACCCAGCGCGCCATCACCATCCCTTTGGTTAAATCCATGCTGGAGACAATTTGAAAGACGCACCTATGAAACTGGCCCTGTTCGACCTCGACCACACCCTGCTGCCCCTGGACTCCGACTACGCCTGGGGCGACTACACCGCCACCATCGGCTGGGCCGACCCGGTAGCGTTCAAGCAGCGCAACGACTACTTCTACGCCCACTACAAGGCCGGCACGCTCGACATTGCCGAGTACGTGCTGTTTGCCACCGAAGCCGCGCGCAAGCACGGTGCTGCAAAATCCATAGCTGCCCACGCCGATTTCATGCGCACGGTGATCCTGCCGGCCATACAACCCGTAGCGCGCAACTTGTTGAAGCAGCACCAGGATGCGGGCGACCAGATCATCATCGTCACCGCCACCAACACCTTCGTCACCCGCCCCATCGCCGATGCCCTGGGCGTGGCCGAGCTCATCGCCGTAGACCTGGAGCACGGTGCCGACGGCTGGATGACCGGCCAGATCCAGGGCGTGCCGTCGTTCCGCGAAGGCAAGATCACCCGCGTCGAAAACTGGCTGGCCGCACGGGGCTTAAGCTGGCACGACGTGGATGCCACCTTCTACTCCGACTCCATCAACGACCTGGCCCTGCTCGAAAAAGTGCAGCACCCGGTGGCCACCAACCCCGATGCGCCCCTGCGCGCCATCGCCACCCAGCGCGGCTGGCGCATACTGGACCTGTTTACTGAGCAACCATGATCAAGACCTTCATCGACAAAATACTCGGCAAAAAGCCTGCCGCCAAAACGCCCAAGTTTGGCAAACGCGTCGAAATCCCCGTCTCCGAGCACGGCATCAACCCCAACCTGGTCGACGAGCGCGCCCTCAACGTGGTCAGCACCTTGCAGCAAGCGGGGTTTGAGGCCTACATCGTGGGCGGTGCGGTGCGCGACCTGCTGGTCGGCCTGCGGCCCAAAGACTTCGACGTGGCCACCAACGCCACGCCCGAGCAAGTCAAAGGGCTGTTTCGCCGCGCCTTCATCATCGGGCGGCGCTTTCGTATCGTCCACGTGGTCTATGGCCGGGGCCGCGAGAACGAAGTCATCGAAGTCTCCACCTTCCGCGCCTACATGGACAACGCCGCCGCCGAGCAGGTCGCGGGCAACGAACGCACCAGCAAGAGCGAGCTGGCCAACATGAAGCACGCGGTGGACTCCACCGGCCGTGTCCTGCGCGACAACGTCTGGGGCCCGCAGGAAGAAGACGCGGTCCGCCGCGACTTCACCATCAACGCCATGTACTCCGATCCCCAAAGCCAGATCGTGGTGGACTACCACGGCGGCCTGAAGGACAGCAAAAACAAAGTCATCCGCATGATTGGCGACCCTGCCACTCGCTACCGCGAAGACCCGGTGCGCATCATCCGCGCCGTGCGTTTCTCTGCCAAGCTGGGCCCGCTGGGCTTTGCGCTCGAGCCCAAAACCGCCGCCCCGCTGGTGAATTCGCAAAAACTGCTGGCCGACGTGCCGCAAAGCCGCCTGTTTGACGAAATGCTCAAGCTGCTGCAAACCGGCCACGCCGTGGCCACCATCGCCCAGTTGCGCAAGCTCGGCATGGCCACCGGCATCTACCCGTTGCTGGATGTGGTGGTGGAGCGCGCCGACCAGCCCTTTGTGCTGGCCGCCCTGCAAGACACCGACCGCCGCGTGGGCGAGGGCAAACCCGTCGCGCCCAGCTTCCTGCTGGCCTGCGTGCTATGGGCCGACGTGCGCGACGGCTGGGCCGCCCGCTCGGGCCAGCAGCCCTCGTTTGCCGCCCTGCAAGACGCGGTAGAAGACGTGTTTAACGCCCGTATTGGCGACGTCTCAGGCCGGGGCCGCCTGGCCGGGGACATGCGCGAAACCTGGCTCATGCAGCCCCGCTTTGAAAAACGCGTGGGCAGCGGCCCCTACGGCATGATCGACCAGCCACGTTTCCGCGCCGCTTTCGACTTCATGCGCCTGCGCGCCGATGCCGGTGAAGTCGACCAGTTGATTGCCGACTGGTGGCAAGAATTCACCACTGGCAGCGACGACCAGCGCGAAGACCTGCTGGCCCAGGCCCGCGAAGAGCAGGCCCGCCGCCAAAAACCGGTGCGTGTGCCACGTGTGGTGCCCGTGGCCAGTGCGGGGGCCGTGTCGGATGCCGCACCCCAGACCGATCCCGACGCCGCCCCCAAAAAACGCCGCCGCCGCCGCAAGCCCAGCGGTGGTGGTGCTGGTGCCGCGCCCGGCTCCGATGCCTGAGCCGGTAGTTGCCTACATCGCCCTGGGTGCCAACCTGGGCGATGCCGCCAGCACCGTGCGCAAAGCCATGGACAGCATCCACGCCTTGCCCGGTACCAAGGTGGTGAGCCGGTCTGCGCTGTACCTCACCACGCCCATCGACTCCGACGGGCCCGACTACGTCAACGCTGTTGTAGAAGTTTTAACCACCCTGTGCCCACCCCACCTGTTGGAGCAGCTACAAAATCTAGAGCAATCTGCAGGCCGCAAACGTCCCTACCGTAACGCGCCGCGCACGCTGGATCTGGACATTGTGTTGTTTGGCAGCGGGCACATCGACAGCCCCGCGCTCACCATTCCGCATCCGCGCATGCAGGAGCGTGCGTTTGTGCTGCGCCCCCTGGCCGAGATTGCGCCGCTGCGGGTCAGCCCCAAGCAGCTGCGCGCGGTGCGCGACCAGCAGACCGAAAAGTTATAAGAAAAATCGGCGCCCAGCGCTTATTCCATAGGCGCAAGCAGCTATATAAACTGTAGCGTAGGTCTTCAGTACGCCTTTTTGTCGTTCAACACCACCAGCACGGTTTTTACGATGATCCACAGGTCAAACCCCAGCGACCAGTTGCGCAGGTACTCCAGGTCGTATTCGATGCGTTTTTCCATTTTGTCGATGGTGTCTGTCTCGCCCCGGTAACCGCTCACCTGCGCCCAGCCGGTAATGCCGGGCTTCACCTTGTGCCGCACCATGTAGCCCTTGACCAGCTTGCGGTAGGTCTCGTTGTGCGCCACCGCATGCGGGCGCGGCCCCACGATGCTCATGCGACCCTGCAGCACGTTCACAAACTGCGGCAGCTCGTCCAGCGAAGTCTTGCGCAAAATCGCGCCCAGGCGGGTGATGCGCTTGTCGTTCTTGGTGGCCTGCTTCACCACCGGGCCGTTGTCTTCGGTAGTCATCGAACGAAACTTGTAGACCAGAATCTCCTTGCCATCCAGCCCGTAACGGCGCTGCTTGAAGATGATGGGGCCGGGCGAACTCAGCTTCACCGCCAGCGCCAGCAGCGCAAAAATAGGCGCACCCAGCACCAGCACCAGCAGCGAAATCACAATGTCCGAAGCCCGCTTCACCAGCCCGCTGGTGCCGTTAAACGGCGTTTCGCACACCGCCATCACCGGCATCGGCCCCACGTTCGTCAGCCGCCCCTGGATCAGGTCGGTCATGAAGATATCGGGTACAAAATAAATCGAGGCGGTGGTGTCTTTCAGCTCGTCCAGCAGGGTCAAGATGCGCGGCTGCGAAGCCATGGGCAGCGCCAGGTAAATGGCCTCCACATCGTTCTCGTTCATGTAGGCCGCCAGGTCGGCCATGCGCCCCAGCATCGGCACCTTGCCCAGGTCGCTCAGCCGGTCGGAGCTGCGGTCGTCAAAAAAGCCCATCACCTGCGTGTTCAGGTAGGGGTTGGAATCAAACTCACGCAGCAGGCGCAGGCCCACCTCGTTCAGGCCGGTAATCACCACCTTGCGCGGCTGCGCATTTTTGGCAATCGCCTTGGGCATGGCCCAGCGCAACAGCAAATGCGCCCCAATCTGCGCAAACGGTGTCACGATCGCCCAGGCCACCAGCACCGGCCGGGTAAAGGTCCGCAGGTAGCCCGTCGCCAGGCCAAAGCCCACCATGATCACCAAAAACACCAGCCAGTTGGTGAACACCTTGCGCAGCATGCGCCGGGGCTTTTCATGGAAACCCACATTGCCCGGGAACGACAGCGAAAACGCAATCACCCCCAAAATCGTGTACCGCGCCGACACCGGTTGGTCAAACAAAGCCAGGCAGGCCAAGAGGCTCAAAATCGTAACCAGCGGGTCCAGAAATGCCTCTAACGCGCTTGTCAGCGTAAAGCCAGGACGCAAAAAATTCTTCTGTCTGTCAAGGGCATTAATCATAGGGAGCGGGCTAGAAAAGCTGCCTTTGGCAGGATTTCACGGTATGGGAATTTCATTAGACGGTACCCAGGACTGTAGCAAGACGCCCAGGGCCAAATATGTCGGTATTTTTTACACAACTTGACCAAACGGTCCATTTGCAGCGCGCCAACGTCCAGAAATATTGTGTTGCAAATTCGTTTCCGAGAGGGCTCATGGCCTTTTTTGGGGGGGTAGGCAAGGGTTTTCCATAGGGTTGGCATGCTTGTTGCGTTTTCCTGTGCATGAATCCAATAAACAGGAATTCCATGCAAAAACTGTTCCCAATCCTGGCTGGCGTCGTGCTGAGTCTAGCGTTTGCAACAGCTTCCCATGCCGAACCCCTCCCAAGCAGCGTCCGCGCCGACGTGCGGGCCGCTGCCAGCCCGCAGGCCGACCTGGTCGTGGCTGGAGCCGATGCCGCCCTGCGCACCGGTTTGGTCAAAACCAGCACGGCGGCCAATTCCCGCTCCCGCGCTGGCGATGCCTCCCCCAGCCGCTCCGCAGGCGTACCTGCCGAAGCCGCTGAAGCGGCGGTGGCCGAAGACCCTGCCGACCTCGACCTGATGGCCCTGCTGGCCGGGTTCGTGCTGGTGGTGGCCATCGCCGTGCGCCGCAGCCACCGCTAGCCACCCCGGCCCGCCGCCATAGCCAGCCCCGACTGGCGGTGGTGCACAATGCGCAGCTGCAAAGCACCGGCACATCACCTTGTAGACCGACTTGGTATATCTGCCAAATTTTTTGTAAAAGTTTATGGTTCCAGGTCCGACAACCCAACACGCTGTATGAAATTATTGAAGACTGATGCGCTTGTTTCTGCCCGCATGCACCGCCCGGCAGCATGGCTTGCAGCGGCGCTGGTAGCGGCACTGCTACCGGGCTGCGCAGCCTACAACGCCATCGTTCCCGGCTCCGAGGCCCGCACCATGCGCGAGCAGTCATCGGTCAAGCTGCCTGTGCGCTTTAACGACGAAGTGGTGCCCGCCAACGTAGCCGTCAAACCTATCACCGCCGAACTCATCATCGCCCTCAACCAGGCCGCCCGCGACGCAGCCGCCCCGGCCGACCCCAACGTCAACCCCCGCGCCGCGCCCATCCCCCTGGGCCAAGACTACCGCGTCGGCCCCGGCGATGTGCTCACCATCACCGTGTGGGACCACCCCGAACTCACCACCCCCGCAGGCCAATACCGCTCGGCCAACGAGTCCGGCACCCTGGTCAATGAAGACGGCACCATCTTCTACCCCTACGTGGGCGTACTCAAGGTCAACGGCATGCGGCTGGCCGAAATCCGCAACCTCATCACCACCCGGCTGGCCAAGTACATCGAAAAAGTGCAGCTCGACGTGCGCGTTAACGCCTTCCGCAGCAAGCGGGTGTACGTGGTGGGTGAGGTCAAAACCCCCGGCCTGCAAGAAATCAACGACATCCCCATGACCATGGTGGACGCGGTTAACCGCTCTGGCGGCTTTACCGCCGAGTCCGACCCCAGCCGCATCCTGATTACCCGGGGCGGCACCACCTACCGGGTCGACCTGCAGGCCCTGTACGAAGACGGTGCCACCTGGCAAAACATCCGCCTGGAGCCCGGTGACGTGGTCAACGTGCCCGACCGCCAGCAAAACAAGATCTTTGTGCTGGGCGAAGTCACCAAGCCCGGCTCGTACATCATGAACAAGCGCCGCTCCACCCTGGCCGAGGTGCTGTCCGACGCAGGCTGGGTCAACCAGCTCACCAGCAACCCGTCGTGGATCTTTGTGATGCGCGGCAACACCGACAGCCCCGAGCTCTTTAACCTCGACGCCCGCACACCAGACGCCCTGCTGCTGGCCGACCAGTTCCCCCTGCGCCCGCGCGACATCGTGTACGTAGACGTGGCCGACGTTGCCCGCTGGAACCGCGTGATCAGCAACATCCTGCCCACCGCCACCTTGCTCAACTCCGTCAGCACCACGCAGTTCCCGCTGTTCGGTGGCCGCCAGCCCTAAATTCAGCCGCACGCCAGATTTAAGTACCCCATGGACCAAGACCAGCTAAAAGACCAGCTCCGCCTGGCCGGAGCCGCACCCGGCGGTGCCGCCCAAATTGACGACCCGGAAGAAGACTTCAACTTTGGCGAGATCATCGCCACGGTGCTGAAATACAAGTGGTTCATCATCTCCATCACCGCCTTGGCCATCGCCCTGGGCATCGTGGCGGTGTTTGTGGCCACGCCTATCTACAAGGCCGATGCGGTCTTGCAGGTCGATGAAAAGTCCAAGGGCAACCTCTCGGCCCTCAAAGACCTCGACCCCCTGCTGGGCGACTCCACCTCGGTCAGCGCCGAGCTGGAAATTTTGAACTCCCGCATGATCCTGGGCCGGGCTGTCAGCAAGCTCAACCTCGACATCGTGGCCACCCCGCGTTACGCCCCCCTGGTGGGCAGGGGTATGGCGCGCCGCTTTAACGGCGAGGGCCTCAATACGCCCCTGCTGGGCCTGGGCCAGTACGCTTGGGGCGGCGAAGTGATCAGTGTGACAAACCTGGATGTACCCGCCGACCTGGCCAACAGCCCGCTCACACTTGTAGCCGGTGCCGATGGTGCTTACCAGGTATTTGACGCAGGTGACGCCGCCGTACTCACCGGCAAGGTGGGCACCGTGGCCACCGGCCAGGGCGTGTCCCTGCGGGTGGCCGAGCTGCAGGCCCGCCCCGGCACCCAGTTCACCCTAACCCGCCTGTCCGACGAGTCCGCCATCCAGCGGCTGCGCAGCCAGTTCGCCGTGAAAGAGCGCGGCAAAAAGTCCGGCATCTTGGAAGTCACCCTGCTCGGCCCCGACCGAGCCTTTTTGCCCGTGGTGCTGGATGAAATCATCACCACCTACTACCGCCAAAACGTCGAACGCCGCGCCGCCGAGGCCGAAAACACCCTCAAGTTTTTAGAGGTGCAGCTCCCCACCCTCAAGGCCCAGCTCGATGCCGCCGAATCCGCCTACAACAACTACCGCCAAAGCCGGGGCTCGGTCGATTTGACGCTGGAGACGCAGAGCGTGCTGCAGTCGGTGGTGCAGGTAGATACCGACATTGCCAAGCTCCAGCAAGAGCGCGAAGAACTCCGCCAAGGTTTTACCGCCGCCCACCCCCGCGTGGTGGCGCTCGATGCCAAGCTGGCCCTGCTCAAGCAACGCCGCGCCGGGTTCGATATGGGCGTGGCCCGCCTGCCCGACACCCAGCAAACCGCGCTGCGCCTCAAGCGCGACGTCGAAGTGTCTACCACCCTGTACATCGGCCTGCTCAGCGCGGCCCAGCAGCTGCGCATTACCAAAGCCGGCACCGTGGGCGACGTGCGCATCATCGACAAACCCCTGGTCTACCGCCTGCCGGTCGAGCCGCGCAGCAAGATTATGTTGGCCTTGTCTGCCGTGCTCGGCCTGTTTGCCAGCCTGGCCCTGGTGTGGCTGCTACGCATGCTGCGTGTGGTGGTAGACAACCCCGACACCATTGAGAAGCGCCTGGGCCTGCCGGTGTATGCCAGCATTCCGCACAGCAAGGCCGAAGACGCGCTGGTACTGCGCAGTAAAAAGGCCAAAGAAGGGCAGGGCGAGTTGCTGGCCGTGACCCAGCCCGAAGACGACGCCATCGAAAGCCTGCGCAGCCTGCGCACCACGCTGCACTTTGCCCTGCTGAACGCGCCGCGCAACTCGGTGCTGATCACCGGCCCCAGCCAGGGCATTGGTAAAAGTTTTGTGTCTAAAAACCTGGCCGCCGTGCTGGCCCAGTCGGGCAAACGCGTGGTGGTGGTCGATGCCGACCTGCGCAAAGGCCACCTGCACAAAGAATTTGGCCTGCCCCGTAAGGGCGGTGTGTCGGAATACATTGGCGGCTCGCTGGAGCTGGCCGCCGCCATCCACCCCAGCAGTGTGCCGGGCCTGAGTGTGGTGACCACCGGCCAGCTGCCGCCCAACCCGTCGGAGCTGCTGATGCACCCCCGGTTTGAACAGATGCTGACCGACCTGGAAGGCCTGTTTGACATCGTCATCGTCGATGCCCCGCCCGTACTGGCCGTGTCGGACGCGGCCATTGTGGGCCGCATGACCGGTGCCACCCTGCTGGTGGCCCGCTCGGGCCGCCACCCCGTGCGCGAGCTGGAGCAAACCGTCAAGCGCCTGAACCAGGCCGGCGTGCAGGTAAAAGGCTTTGTGTTTAACGACCTCGACCTGAACCGCCAGCGTTACCGCTACGGTTACGAAGGTTATGTTTACCGCTATTCGTACACCGACAAAACCTGAAACCTCTGACTTCTTTAGCCTTTGACACCCACTGCCATGACAGCCACGACCACCACGACAACCTCGACCACGGGTAAACGTATCTTTGTAGCAGGCCACCGGGGCATGGTGGGCGGCGCCATTGTGCGTAACCTGCTGGCCCAGGGCGTGCCCGCCAGCCACATCATCACCCGCACCCATGCCGAGCTGGACCTGACCGAGCAGGCCCAGGTGCGCGCCTTTTTTGCCACCGAGCGTATCGACCAGGTCTACCTGGCCGCTGCCAAGGTAGGCGGCATCCACGCCAACAACACCTACCCGGCAGACTTCATCTACGCCAACCTCATGCTCGAGGCCAACGTGGTACACGAAGCCTTCAAGGCCGGGGTGCAGCAACTGCTGTTTTTAGGCTCTAGCTGCATTTACCCCCGCATGGCCCCCCAGCCCATGGCCGAAGACGCGCTGCTCACCGGCAAACTGGAGCCCACCAACGAGCCCTACGCCATCGCCAAGATCGCCGGCATCAAGCTGTGCGAAAGTTACAACCGCCAGTACGCCGCCAGCCATGGTATTGACTACCGCAGCGTCATGCCCACCAACCTGTATGGCCCCGGCGACAACTACCACCCCCAAAACAGCCACGTACTGCCCGCGCTGATCCGCCGTTTCCACGAAGCCCGCGAGGCCGCCGCCCCCAGCGTGCTCATCTGGGGCACCGGCACCCCCAAGCGCGAGTTTTTGTATGTAGACGACATGGCCGCCGCCAGCATCTATGTGATGCAGCTCGACAGCGCCACCTACCAGGCCCACACCCAGCCCATGCAAAGCCACATCAACGTGGGCAGCGGGCAAGATCTGTCGATTGCCGAGCTGGCCGAGCTGGTGAAAACCGTGGTGGGCTACCAGGGCCGTATCGACTTTGACACCACCAAACCCGACGGCCCCCCCCGCAAGCTGATGGACGTGTCGCGCCTCACACAGCTGGGCTGGCAGGCCAGCACCCGCCTGCAAGATGGCGTGCGTCTTGCGTACCAAGACTTTTTAAAGTCCACCGCCCCGGCAACCGCCTAAGCGGCCCTGCCTCTTTTTCCCTCCCCCGGCAGGGGAGGGCCGGGCTGGGAGCCTGCCAGCCCCCAGCCCCGCAAACCCATTAGCCCCTTCATTCCTTCCCATCCTAAGAAAGAAGCCCAAAAAATGACCAAACGCGCACTCATCACCGGCATTACCGGCCAAGACGGCTCTTACCTGGCCGAGCTGCTGCTTGAAAAAGGCTACGAAGTGCATGGCATCAAGCGCCGTGCCTCGTCGCTCAACACCGAGCGTATCGACCACCTCTACCAAGACCCCCACACCCAAAACCGCAACCTGCACCTGCACTACGGCGACCTTACCGACACCAGCAACCTGACCCGCATCGTGCAGCAGGTGCAGCCCGACGAGGTCTACAACCTGGGCGCCCAAAGCCACGTGGCCGTGAGTTTTGAAAGCCCCGAATACACCGCCGACGTCGATGCCATGGGCACCCTGCGCCTGCTCGAAGCCATCCGCCTGCTGGGCCTGGAGAAAAAAACCCGCTTTTACCAGGCCAGTACCTCCGAGCTGTACGGCCTGGTGCAAGAAATTCCCCAGCGCGAAAGCACCCCGTTTTACCCCCGCAGCCCCTACGGTGTGGCCAAGCTTTACGCCTACTGGATCACCAAAAACTACCGCGAAGCCTATGGCATGTACGCCTGCAACGGTGTGCTGTTTAACCACGAAAGCCCACGCCGGGGCGAAACTTTTGTGACCCGCAAAATCACCCGGGGCCTGGCCAACATTGCCCAGGGCCTGGAGAAGTGCCTGTACATGGGCAATATGGATTCGCTGCGCGACTGGGGCCACGCCAAAGACTACGTGCGTATGCAGTGGATGATGCTGCAGCAGCAAGAAGCCAAAGACTATGTGATCGCCACCGGCGTGCAGTACAGCGTGCGCGAGTTCATCAGCAAGGCTGCTGCCCAACTGGGCATCACCCTGGAATTCACCGGCACCGGCGTGGACGAAAAAGCCGTCGTAGCTGCCGTACAGGGCAACAAGGCCCCCGGCGTGAAGTTGGGCGATGTGTTGGTGCAGATCGACCCTCGCTACTTCCGCCCCGCCGAAGTGGAAACCCTGCTGGGTGACCCTGCGTTGGCCAAGGCCGACTTGGGCTGGGTACCCCAAATTACTTTAGACGAAATGATAGTGGAAATGGTCAAAAATGATCTTGAAATTGCGAGTCGTAATGCCCTTTTGAAACGCAACGGTTACACGGTAAATGTGAGTTTGGAATAATAAATTAATTTCCGTAAAATAATAAATATTCAGAATTCCGAAAAAAATTCTGATAACTCTCGCCGTTGATATGCTCAATTGCACACTTGCTGCCTGTATCCTTTATATTTTTGTTTAGCTTAATGTTTAAAAGCTTGTTTAAAAATTATGCGTTTGCAACAATTGTGCAATCTGGGGTTTCATTTGTGGCTGCAGGTATTTTGGCAAGAATATTATCGCCAACTCAGTTGGGAGAGTGGGTGTTGCTTGAGCCATTGATTTTATTGGTGGCGCAAGTAGGGCTTTTCGGGGCGAATCACGGCATCATAAAATTAATTGCCAAAGATAATATCAGCTACATCGATGCAACGAAGTATTTTGAGAAATTTATTAGGTTGAGTGTAATTTTCGTTGCAGTAATTTCGGCGACCATTTTTTATTATAAAAAATCTGATTTTATTGTATCCATTATTTTTGGAGGATGGGCGGTTTCGGAAGGCGCATTATTATTTTTATTATCGGCGGCGAGGGGTGCAAACTTTAAAAGTGTTTATATAAAAACTGTGTGGATAAAGTCTATTTTTATTTTATCAATATTGATTTTCATATTTTCATTTGATCTTAAGTTTGATTATTTTGTGATTCCTCTTGTTTGGGCGTTGGCATCCATAATTGCAGTTTTTTCATTTTTGATACTAATAAGAGGCAGTAATAAATTTACTAAAATTTCCAATCCGGGAGAAATTAGAGGCTTTTATTATGGGGTCCCTATTTTTATATCTGCTGTTATTGCGGCCATTATCGGAAATATTGACCGCTATATGTTGTCTATATACGGAAGTATGGCAGAGGTAGGGGCTTATGCAATGATGGTAAAACTAGTATCTGCAATGACTCTGGTAACTGCACCAATAAGTCTGTGGTGGCCTACTGTTCGATTTAAAAACATTGATAATGATGATAATGGGCAGGATTATTTTTCAAAAATGACAAATCGCTTAATTGCATTATTCGGGTTTTCAGCTGCTGGCATCTGGTTGAGTGCACCATTTTTAATTCAAGTTTTGGCGCCTGGTGTAGATTACTCGCCTAGTATATTTTTAGGGCTTTTATTATCTGTTTATTTTTATGCTATAGCAATTCCAATAAATATAGGGTCAATGAAAGATGGCAAAACACATTGGATTCCATTTATTTTAGTAATTTCTCTTTGCGTACAATTTTTGATAACTCTAAGCGTAGTAGAAAAATGGGGAGGCGAGGGGGTTGCGTGGGCGACAGCCTTTACGGCCTTTTTAAATTTCTCTCTTCAGTTTTTTGTGTCTCAAAATATCCATCACATAAATTTTGATTACAAAAAAATATTAATAATTAACTCTTATATCTTAATGTCTTTAGTTTTTTGTAATTTATTGATTGTGAATTCAATTTTTTCTGCTTTAGTGTTTATTTTTTTGAGTATGATTTTTTATCTCAAAGCAAAAAAAAGTTTTTTTAAATTGTAAATGCCGCCGTGTTTAATTTTGTGAATAAATTATTAAATTTAATATGTTTGTCTTTTTATTATGGGGTGACTGTAAGGCTGCCCCCATCTAATAATAAACTCTTTTATTGGACAAGATTTGTACGTCGTTTTGTCTGTAGCAGATCATTTTCTTCTTCAGGTAAAAATATAAATATTGAGGCTGGTGCTTTTTTTGGAACGGGAAGGCATATAAAAATCGGAGACAACTCTGGTATTGGAATTAACGCGAAGTTGTATGGCCCCGTTGATATTGGTAAAAATGTAATGATGGGGCCAGATGTCGTTGTGTTAACCACGAAGCATATCTTTAAAGACATTGATACTCCAATGATTCAGCAGGGCAGTACTGGTCCACATGCCGTGACTATTGCGGACGATGTTTGGATTGGTGAGCGGGCAGTAATTTTGCCTGGGATAAATATTGGATGCGGTGCTATTGTCGGGACGTGTGCCGTAGTTACCAAAAATATACCGCCATATGCGATCGTCGCAGGAAATCCGGCAATAATTATAAGATATAGAAAAAAATAATTAAAAATTAATTCCTGCGTTCTTGGTAAGAATTAATTTTTATCATTTTGGGCGTGAAATTATTAAATTAATTTAATGAAAAAATTATCTAATTTCTTTGCGGCTATTTTGCCATTCACAATGGTATTGGATTATAGGGTTTTCAAGGGAATTTCTGGGGCCCCTACTTTTCTGTTGATGGAGTTATTTTCTTTTTCGTTTGCTATTTATTATATCGGCAGAGTTTCGAAGAGTGGTGCTACATTATTTCATGGAAAAAAGGAAAAAAATATAATATTGATTTTTTTTGCATATATATTTTTTGCGGTTATTTTTTCAACGGTTAATTTTTTACTCCATAAAGATATTTATTTGGCTGTCAGGGTGAAGGAATTATTTGCTGCTTCAACTGCATTTTTTTTCATTGTTTTGTTTTTAAAAAATGATGAAGAGTTTTATAATTTTTTTAATAAATTAATTTACTCATTAGTTGTTGTAGTCACAATCTCATTTTTTCAGCTAAATTTCGGATGGCCTTATTTTGGAGAAATTGGAGATACGGCCCTTGAAAAGCTAGATTTCGATGGATTAGTTGTTGATGGAAATCAGGCAACCGGGTTTTTTAATCACCCGAATGGATTAGCGCTTTTGATACTTCCGTTCGTTCCATTAACTCTCACTGTCGCATTATCCAAATACTGGAGTGGTAAGGTTAGATTTGTTTTTTTTATAATATTTTTGGCATGTGTTTCGTTAATTTATTCGACGAAGTCAAAAGGCGTATTAATTTGGGTTTTTGTTTCAATTTTTCAAGTTTATTATATCATTTATTTAAAAAGATATTTTTTAACTCGCCGATATTTTATATCTATTTTGCTTTTGAGTTTTTTGATTTTATATATTTCATTTTATTTATCCACTAATAATTTGGTTGAAGGATTGGGAACTATCAGTGGCCGCATTCAACAATGGATGGCAGCGATTCAACTAATTTTTGATAATTTGCAAATATTAATTTTCGGCGGAGGTACTTTTTACATGGCAAAATACAGCTCCGAATTTTCGGGAGGGGGGTATGTTTACCAAAATTCGCATAACTATTATTTAAATCAATTGTTGCTTTATGGGGTATTAGGTCTCTTTTTATTTTTGCTATTTTTAATTTTAATTTCGAAAAAATTAATATTTACTAAGAACTCGAAATTATCAATGATTGGAATCGGCTGCGCTATTGGTGCATTTACCTTGCTAGGAGCTTCTTTTTTTGAGCCCCTAATAGAGGGAGCTTCGTTGCAAGCCGTTTTGTTTGGGTTTTTGGGTATGGCGGTTGTATCTGCTAGATTGAATTCTAAAAATAATTAAACTAATTATTTAATAGATCTAAATATATCGTTGTATATAAATATTCACAGAGGGAGGTAATTGGTTTAATTGACTTAATTTTTTGTAATGTCGTGCAAGCTACAAGTGCTGCTTAGTAACCTTTTGGAGGGGTGGAAAATTTGCACATGAGCTTAAATATATATTTAAATTGGCAATTGATTTTGGTTTTAAGTTTATGTCTATAGATAAAATAGGTGTTTATAGATCGGTATTTCCTTTGTATTCAGAGATTTTTATCGCGGAGCAGATCAGAACTTATTCGTTGTTTTTGCCTGTTGTTGTTTGTCGGGATTTCAAAGGTGATACAAAAAATAGTGAAGTGATTAGTGTTCTTGGTCGCTATAAAAAAATCCTATTTACATTCTTTCCGAAAATAAAAAGATTAGACCGAAAAGAAAAATTCTTAGAAATTTCTTTATTGCATGCGCATTTTTGTCCTGACGCAACGTTCGCCATGTCGTTAGCAAAAGAATCGAACATACCGTTGGTGGTAACCTGTCATGGTTCTGATGTGATGGTCGATGATAGATACTTGTGGAGAAGTAAAAAATATTATAACTATCGATATTTATTCCTGAGAAATAGATTATTAAAGAATACTAGCTTGTTTATCGCTGTATCTGAGTTCTTGCGTAATGCAATGATTGCCAAAGGCTTTCCAGCGGAAAAAGTGGTAACTAACTACATTGGCGTTGATGTCGATCGCTTTATTCCTATTACCCAAAAAATCCTAAATGAAGCCCCAGATGGATATATAGTTTCTGTTGCACGTCATACAAATGTCAAAGGAGTTGACGTTTTGTTGCGAGCTTTTTCTTTAGTTGTAAAAATATTTCCTAGAATAAAACTTATTCAAATAGGAGGGGGGCTGTTAACAAATAGCCTAAAGAAACTGGCTGAAGAGCTAGGTATCGCTCCAAACGTATTATTCGTCGGGCCAAAACCTTCCTCCGATGTATTGTTTTACATTCAAAATAGCATTGCTTTGGTCCTCTCAAGCCGTAAGTCTCACGATGGCGCAGAGGAGGCATTTGGTTTGGTTTTGAATGAAGCGTCCGCATGTGGTATTCCTTGCATCGGTACCAATGTTGGTGGAATCCCCGAGGGTATCGTTCATGGGGAAACCGGTTTTGTGGTGGCTTCTGATGATCCCTTGGCACTGGCAGACGCCATAACAACTGTTGTGAGTTCGCCTAAATTAGCAGAGGAAATGGGGCAAAAAGGGCGTGTTTTGGTATGTGAAAAATTTAATTTAAGAAAACAAACAAAGAAAATGGAAATTTTTTATCAGGCCTATATTTGAATATTAATGAGTGATAGGGTTCTAAATAGATATTTATATAAATATATTTATATCGATTAATTAATTTCTATGCAATGTCAGTTTTTTAATTTGATGTTTTGAAGGTCAATTCTTTGAAAATTTTTTCAAAAATAGCCTTGGTTTGGGTAAGGATTTTGAGATGAGTATTCGTGTTGTTGTTGTTCAGCGGCGTATGACGCATTACCGAGTTGCCTTTTTCGAAGAGTTGCGATCGCAGCTTCAAGGCAAGGGAATCGAATTAACCGTCGCTTATGGACAGGGAACAACTGCAGAAGAGAAAAAGGATGATTCGGCCGATATTGCTTGGGGCGTTAAATTAAAGACAAAATATTATTTGAATGGTCGGATATGTTTTCAGCCATTAAAAGAAATAGTAAAAAATGCGGATTTGTTAGTTCTTACTTTAGAGAATAAATTGATTTGCAATATTTGGCATCAATTTTTCAAGAAAAACTACAAAATTATTCTTTGGGGACACGGCGCTAATCTTCAGGGAGATTTCGGAAGTTATCGAGAGAAATTTAAAAAGATCTTAGTTCGCAAGGCCGATTGGTGGTTTGTCTATACCGCAATGGGTATTCCAATCATAAAAAATGCAGGCTATCCTGAAAATAGAGTAAAAGTGCTTAATAACTCTATCGATACCGAATCGATGCAGCGGATGATGGCCGTGGCGTGCGCTCTGCAAAGTAGGGTGATAAAAGAACAAATAGAAATTTTTGGAAATAACGTTGCGATTTATGTAGGATCGTTGTACGAAGAAAAGCGTATTGAATTTATGCTTGAGGCGGCTGTGAAAATAAGAGAGAAGATAAGTGATTTTGAGCTCATAGTGGTTGGTGCTGGCTCTCATATCGGGGTTGTTAAAAATTATTGTGTCAAATATAAATGGATCAAATATTTGGGTGCCAAAAAAAATCAGGAAAAGATTAACCTAATTTCTTTGGCTAAGGTAATGTTGAATCCTGGCGCAGTGGGGCTTGGTGTGTTGGATTCGTTTGTGTGTCAGGTCCCTCTAGCCACGACTGACTGTGGGCTTCATGGTCCTGAAATTGTGTACTTAGAGAATCATGTTAACGGGTTGATGAGCAAAAACAGTTTGCCTGAGTACGTTTCCTGCGTGGTTGATCTTCTCAAAGACGATGCAGCTTTAGCACGTTTAAGAAATGGATGCGCTGAAGGTGCAAAAAAATACACGGTAAAAAACATGGCAACAAATTTTATTGACGGGCTTAAATTATGTGCTGCTGAAGTACCATTTCGCTAAATTTGAACTATATTTTGAGTAATGTTTTAAAATAGTACGTTGTGATTTTTTGGAAAACCTAACCTTTATTGTTCGGAAAAATTAAATAATGAGAGTACTCGTAGTTCACAATGCATACCAATTGGCAGGCGGTGAAGATGCCGTTGTGCTAAATGAGGTTGCATTATTGCGTGAGCACGGAAGCACAGTACAACTGCATTTGGTTTCTAATGATGGCGTTACCGGTTTATTCGGAAAACTGCGTGCAGCTATTGGAGTTATATTTTCATTTTCATCATATTTTAAAATTCGACAGATATTACGTAATTTCCGGCCCAGCATTGTGCATGTGCATAATTTTTTTCCGCTGGTGTCACCTGCTGTTTTTTACGCTTGCAAAGCAGAGGGAGTTCCTGTCGTGATGACTCTGCACAATTTCCGACTTATTTGTCCTACTGCTGTACTGATGTATGACGGAAAAATCACGGAAAGAAGTCTGCGTGATGGTCCTTGGTGGGGCGTGCGTGCGCGTGTTTATCGCGGGTCTCTGCTCGGTAGCTTTGTGCTCGCCAGCATGATTGCGGTGCACCAAGGTATTGGAACCTGGCGCAAGCAGGTGGACCGGTTTATTGTCTTGTCAAATTTTTCTGTGGATAAGTTCTCTCAAGGTGGCTTGCCGATAGATAAATTGGTGGTTAAGCCAAATTTTGTAAATGTAACAGCACCTGTGGAAATAGATAGGTGCGGTTTTTTATTTGTGGGGCGGTTATCTCCTGAAAAGGGAGTGAATATTTTGCTAGCTGCAGTTGGTTTGCTAAATGAATCACCAATTTATATATGTGTGGCAGGTACGGGGCCATTAGCGCATTCCGTAAAACAAGCGGGGCCCGCGGTGGAGCCACTTGGAGCTATATCTAGTTCAGCAGTCCAAGAGCGCATGACACGTTCTACTGCTCTGGTGATTCCAAGTATTTGTTACGAAGGCTTCCCGATGGTACTGGTTGAGGCGTATGCCTGTGGATTACCAGTTATTGCTAGTCGCATTGGCGCCTTGGCTGAATTGGTCGAGGATGGCGTAACCGGTTTGCTTTTTGAACCTGGTGATGCCAAAGACTTAGCTGAAAAATTGGAATGGGCCTCGCATCATCCGCAGCAGATGGCAGAAATGGGAGTGGCTGCACGTGCTAGGTATTTGGAGCGATATACACCGGGAAAAAATTACGAGCAGCTTATGTTGATATACCGTGCTGCTATTGAAGCAGCTGATTAATTGTTTACTTAATGGCATCTATATGATTGATTGAGTTTGTAAATTTCTAAGTTTTTAAATCCATCAATTTCTTAATCTAAATTTTGTAAGAAGCTCATTTTTGTACACCGACAATAAATTTATTTTCAGATATATCAATAACGTCTTGGTAGCTATGATTTCATGTAAAACCATGGCTTGGCATTTTTTTGGAATAGTCATTTTGGGTCTGACGTTGTTGTTGCCGGGACGCGCATCGGCTGCAATATTGACTTTGAATGTGTTTCCCGCTGATGCGGCAACGCCTTCCGCCAGTTTGCTCAAAGGCTGCAGTTCAGCGGTGGTCGAACCTTGTGCCGGTACCTTGCCACAGATTCTGGCGTTGCTACAAGATCGAGCATGGTTGGGCCGTCTGCGTGGCTCAGTAGATGGCGTTAAGTTGGTTTTTGCGGCCGGGACTTATCGCCTGATTGAACCGATTCGTATTCGGTGGGGCAAAGCTGAAACCCAAGGTATTGGTTTGGAGTTGT
Source organism: uncultured Albidiferax sp. (assembly GCA_963512645.1). GTDB lineage: Bacteria > Pseudomonadota > Gammaproteobacteria > Burkholderiales > Burkholderiaceae_C > Rhodoferax_B. Next base: position 297,258 of record CAUPNM010000001.1, read on the forward strand.
CGGGCCAAGGGGCCTGGGGTGCTGGGCAGACGACCTTGGTGACAGGAGCGGGAGTTTTGCCGAAGGCTTTGGACGGTGATACCGCACAGGTGCCGGCGCGGTTGGCGGGTAAAGTGCAGGTATTTGATTTGTCTTCTTGGAAGTCGGTTTCCGTTCCACCGGCACGCGGTTTTGGTGTACCGATTCGTCCAGTGATGGGTGAACTGTTTAGCGGTGACTCTATTCTTCCCTTAGCAGGTTGGCCTAATGTGGGATATGGCCGTATCGATCGAGCAGTAGATGTTGCAGGAGACGACCGTCTCCACTTGTCTGTGCAGGGGCGCAATACCACCGACTGGCAAGCCGAACCCGATCTGCGTGTGTTTGCTTATTGGTTTTATGACTGGGCTGCGCAGACCTATCCAGCCTACGTGGGGGCTGATGGCCGCCTGACTTTACGCGGTTCAGGTGCCGCATATGGCATCAAGAAGGGCCAGAGGCTGCGTATTGAAAATGCGTTGTCAGAACTGGATATGCCCGGTGAGTGGTTCCTTGATCGTGCTTCGCGGCGGCTTTTGGTGTGGCCAATTGCGCCTGGGCAGGAGTTGGAGTTTTCGCTTGCCGAGACGCTTCTGGAAGTTGACGATTCCCGTGGGGTGCGAGTGCGTGGCATTGACTTTGAGAAATCGCGTGGCGATGCCGTGACTGTGCGTAACAGTGAGGACGTGATTCTTGACGGGGTGAGCATCCGGAATACAGGTAATCGTGCGCTGGTGCTGGAGGGGGGCCGCGCCTGCGGTCTGCGCCGTGGGTTGATTGAACACACCGGCGAAGGTGGGGTGTTGCTGGCTGGAGGAAACCGGAAAACATTGGAAGCCGCCGGTCATTTTTTGGAAAACAGTACCGTGCGCGATTTCAGCCGCTTGTCCAAGACAATGCGGTTCGCCGCAGAACTGACTGGAGTAGGGCAACGCGTAGAGGGAAATGTGATTTCACAGGCACCGCATACGGCAATCTTCTTTTCTGGAAACGACCACGTTATTTCAAAAAACGAGATTTTTGCCGTGGTTCAGGAAACCAGCGACGCGGGCGCCATTTACACGGGACGAGATTTCACGGCCCGCGGCACGGTGATCGAGGGCAACTTTCTGCACGACATCCAGGCCGACGACCCGGCGCGCGAAGTGAAAGGGGTGTACTTGGATGACCAGGCAAGCGGTATCACGGTGCGGGCCAATATTTTTGCCCGGGTGCAGCAGCCGGTGTTCATCGGCGGCGGGCGAGACAACGCGGTCGAAAACAATTTGTTTTATGACAGCAGCCCGGCGGTCACGTTGGATGCCCGCGGTCTGGATTGGCAGCGTGCCGCGACTCTAGACCCGCAGAAGGACTTGCAGGCTCGCTTGAACGCGATTGCCTTCAACGCACCGCCGTATTCCGTACGCTATCCGAACCTGGCCAAGATCCGCAGCGACGATTTTGGTGCCCCCAAATACAACCGGTTTGACAACAACCTCGTCGTTGGCGGTGAGGCCTTGCGTGTGTCTAAAGCCGCCGGTGCCGGAAGCGTGAGCCGTGCGTGGCTTACAGCCGGAGAGGATGTTTTTGCCGTGCCGTTGACGTTCCGCGTCCGGCGCGAAGATTTTGCTGTGAGGCCTGGTGCATGGCCGTCCCTGAAAAAGGAGCCCTGAGATGGAGATGAGGCCTGCTGTTCGTGTTTTCGGCGTGTCGGTGGACGCGGTGGATTTTGACGCTGCATTGGCACGTGTGATGGCCTGGGGGCATGCGCGCGCAAGCCGCTACGTGGTGCTGGCGAACGTGCATGTGGTGGTGACGGCCTCCCGGGAGGCAGATTTCGGAAGAATGCTGGCAGAGGCCGACATGGCGACGCCGGATGGGGCGCCCGTGGCCTGGATGATGCGAAAGCTTGGGCGTGTTGGCCAGCAGCGTGTGTGCGGGCCGGACTTGATGTGGGCCTTGCTGGGCCGTTGCGCGCAAGAGGGACTGGGCGTTTATTTTTACGGCAGCACGCCTGAAACGCTTGCGGCGTTGTCCGCTCGGGCGGGCGTGGCCTTCCCGGGCCTTAATGTGGTGGGGGCGGAGTCTCCTCCTTTCCGGCCCTTGACCGAACTCGAGGATGCCGAGGCCGTGGCGCGTATCAATGCCAGCGGCGCGGGCCTGGTGTTCGTTGGCCTGGGTTGCCCAAAGCAGGAGCGATGGATGTTGCAGCATCGAGGCCGGGTGAATGCCGTGATGCTGGGGGTGGGGGCGGCCTTTGATTTTCACGCCGGTACGGTCTCACGTGCGCCGCTCTGGATGCGGGAGCACGGTTTGGAATGGTTGCATCGTCTAGGCAGCGAGCCACGTCGGCTGTGGCGTCGTTACCTTGTGACCAACACGCTGTTTGTGCTTCTGGCGACGCGCCAGTTGTTGTTGCGGAGCGGCAAATAGCGGCCAACTTATGGTGTTTCGCCGTGTTGTGGCGGATGGGCTTGTACGCCATTGATTCCGGCCTCCGTGATCGCCAAGGCCCTAAATGACCATATATTCCCACCCCGTCATGACCAAGCTGCTCGACAAAGTGCCCGCCGATATGCGCGGCAGCTTCAGCGAAGACCAGTTGCTGGCGCTGAAGGTGGCGGTGGGTGGGCGTACCTGGGGTACGCATGCACTGGACTGGCGCTGGACGCTGAAGTGGTGGCGCTGGCAGTTGTATTTTGTGTTTTTGGCCGGGCGCAACCGCCCCACGCTGTCGCAGCGTGAGCAGCAGATCGAGCACATGGGCACGGCCATTGTGGCGCTGGTGTTGCTGCTGTTGGCGGTGGCGTTGGGGACGCTGGGGGTGCTGGTGCTGTACCTGGTGAAGTCGGCGCTGGGGATTGATTTGATCCCCGGCTTTTCTTTCGGGGTGTGGGGTTGGTTCAAAGACGCGTATTTGTAGTGGGTAATGCTCTTGTATTGATAGCTGTTAACGCCGATGGAATGGGCGCTAGAGGCCAATTTGGCTTGTAAGACTGCGTGTTACGTGGCCGCTGTGGCCTGGGCACACAATGGTGGGTTGTTTTAAGAGGTTGAATGTGGGTATGCACAGAATTACGTTAGAGCCCGGCAAGCGCGGAGGCAGGCCCTGCATCCGCGGTTTGCGCATCACGGTCGCTGACGTGTTGGCGATGCTGTCGAACGGTGTGAACGCGCAAGACATCCAAGAAGACTTTCCGGATTTGGAGGCCAAAGATATCGAGGCGGTGCTGGCCTACGCGGCAGATTGGGAACACCCAATCTATTCGAGCACGGTGCAATGACGCTGTTATGCGAAAACCGAAACTTGGTTGTGGATTCTTGGGCGGTGCATGGCTTGGCATCGGTCGAAGCCATCACTTGGGCCTGCTACAAACGCGGAGATGGGTTGGGTTCTGGTGCGTTTACCGCAATGGGCACGTGTGCTGTGCAGCGTCGGGGAAAACGCCAGAGAAGTTGCCCGATTCCGTGAGCTTGGGTTGGGTATCTCCAACGCTGTCGCCCACTAAGTGCGGTAGAAGATGCCTACGACGCGCCTGGTGCAGCCTGGGGATCGAGTACTTTGGGATTGGCCGGGGCTAAATGCCTGGGCGGCAGGCTGTTTGCCCGGGCCAAACCCAGGGCATAGGGTTTCTTCTAGCGTGTGTTTTGCTATTGAATATATAGTTGTATACGTTTACTGCTTAAGCGTTGGGTGCCAATCAAGTCCACAGTTTTTGGATGCGTGGCCTGGCCCCAAAAGGTGGTAACACGGGTTTTTTGGTGCCCTGGGCTTTCGGGCACTGGCCCACCCCCATCCGCTTATTTTTACTGCAGCAAGGAAACTTCTTTTGTTTTTTAACCAGGGTAGAGGCCCATGCCGGTAGTGCGCGCGCGCACGCGGCGCAAGGGGCCGAGTTTGTGGCGCCGCTACCGCGGTGTTTTTGTGGCCTGTGTGGCGGTGGTGGGTGTGGTGGTGCTGTATGTGCTGCTGCTGGGCCCGGGTAGCAAGCCCAGGCCCCCGGTGGCGGCGGCTAGCCGTGATGCGGTAGGCGCACCGATGGCGGCAACCAGCCCCACGGCGGTGCCTGCCACAGCCGGCGCGTCCCCCCGCGACCGTACCGCTGCGTTTCCCCCCATCCGCCTGCCCGCCGACGATGCGCCCCACACCAGCGGTATGGAGTGGTGGTACTACAACGGCCATTTGCAGGGGGCCGGGGGCGCGCGGTTTGCGTACCACGTGGCGATCTTTTTGTACGACGGGATGGTGCGGCACACGGTGTTCCATGTGGCGCTGACCGACCTGCGCACGGGCAAGCGCTACACCCGGCAGATCCGCACGGCGGGTTTGCCGTCCGACAAGAACCTGCCCGGCTTTAGCTTTGATTACCAGGGGTGGCGCGTGTCGGGGTCGGGTGGCAACCACGTGGTGTCGATCCAAGAAAAAGACTTTGCGCTGGATTTACTGCTCAAGGATGCGGCCCCGCCGGTGCTGCACCAGGCGGCAGGTACGGCCACCCCTGGGGTGCTGGACTTTGGCCCCGGCGGGGTGAGTTACTACTATTCGCGCCCGCGCATGCAGGCCAGTGGCACGGTGGACGTGGGCGGTACCCGTTTGCCGGTGCAGGGCGATGTGTGGTTTGACCACCAGTGGGGCGACTTCGACGGCGGGGGTCTGGCCTGGAACTGGTTTGCCTTGCAGCTGGACGATGGTGCCGATGTGATGCTGTACCAGCTTTTCAGCGGCAAGGGCGAGCCGATCCTGACCATGGGCACGGTCACGCGTAACCAGGTGACAACGCCCTTGTCGGCGGCCGATGTGGGCTTGCGCCCGGTGGGGTCTTGGGCGAGCCCCCGCACTGGTATCCGGTTTCCGGCGGAGTGGGAGCTGTCGCTGCCCATGGGGACGGTGCGGGTGAGGCCGGTACAGGCCGACAGCGAGTTCGATGCGCGCCAGACGACGTTTAACGTCTACTGGGAGGGCGCGGTGCGGGTGAGCGGCGCGGTGCAGGGCAAGGGCTTTGTAGAGATGAGCGGCTACGACCACGTGCCGTCTTTGCAGCCGCGTTAGCAGCGCGCTGCTGCTAGAGGCCCCTGCCGCTGCGCTCGGAAGCGGCTTGAACGCGGCCTGAAAGTGGTTTAGAGCGCTTTGCGCCAGCTCTCCACCGCTTTGGCGATGGTGGTGTGGGTGCTGCGGTAGGTGCCTTCGTCCATGCGGTAGGGGTCGCCAATGTCCATTTTGAGCCAGTGCCCGAGCAGGTAGGTTTTGCCGCGTGCGGTGGGGTCGGTGCGCAGGATGTACTGCAGGTGGTGCGGCTCCATCACCAAAATCAGGTCGGCCCAGCGGGTGAGGGCGGTGGTGACTTGCTGGCCCCGGTGCGCGTCAAGCGCCAGGCCGTGTTCTTGGGCAATGCGTTGCACAGTTTCGTCGGCCGGGGCACCCTGCAGCGCACCAATACCGGCAGAGCGCACTTCGACGGCCGGTGTTTTGCCCAGGCAGAGCTGGCGCAGCATTTCTTCGGCCAAGGGGCTGCGGCAGATGTTGCCGGTACAAATAGTCAGAATTTTTTGGAACACGGATGGGCGGCGCATGGGCGCGGGGTAGGCAATAGGTCGATGCACGGTACAGAGGGCGCGATTATCGGTTCCACAACAAAAAATGGGCATCCCCGTGAAGGGATGCCCATTGGAGCGCAGGTGCGCAAGGAAGCTTAGGCTTGCTTGGCTTTGCGGCGGCGCATGGCCACCATGCCCACCAGGCCCAGGCCCAGCAGGGCGATGGAGGTGGGTTCTGGAACAGCCTTGGTCACTTCGTAGTTGCCGGTGAACGAGCGGGCGACGTCGTTGTCAGACAGGCCCGACATGGTGCCGGTGAAGCTGAACAGGTAGTCGGCAGGGCCGCCGTTAACGCTGACCTTGATCACTTCGCTGGCTTGGCTGCCTGCGGGAACGATGTTGCCGAACAGGCCTTGCAGCACGGGGGTGGCATCATAGAAACCAGCCAGGCCGATGGACATCAGGCCGTTGGAGTAGTTGACGTAGGCCACGTTCGGGTCGCTCACGCGTTTCCACGACTGCAGACCGAGGAAGGTGTTGACCGCAGTGGTCATTTGGGCGGAGGTCAGCGTGGCACCGATCGAGCTGGCGGCTGCGCTGATGTAGCGGGTGGCGAGTGCGTTGCTCCAGTCGGCAGCGGTGAGGCTGCTCAGGGTCACAACGGCGGAGCCAAAGCTGCCGGTCAACACGGTGGCGGGGCTGGAGCCCAGGCTGCCGAGTTCGACGTTGCCGCCTGGCAATGTCAGGCCTGCGCTACCTGCGAGCAGGCCGTCCAGAACGGCGCCCGAAGGATTGGCAATGGGGGTGAAGTCTGTGGTGCCAACAGGCGTGTAGCCCGTGGACAGTCCAGAAATTGTGGCGCCAGTGAGTGGCACGGCAAACGCGCTAGCCGATGCGATCATGGCGGCTGCCACAACCATAGACTTTTTCAGTTTGAGTCCGAGTTTCATGGTGTTTCCAATCTGTCTTAAGACGAAGGGGAGGGGGTAAAAATGCCGAAGCGCCCGAAGTTGCGAAGCTTAGCGGGGTACCGCGACGGCTTCTGCCAAGGTACGAGCAAGTAACGTGCCTAATGCCGCTATTGGCTATAAATCAAGCGCCTAGATGTGGATATATACATGTAGACCGAATCTTTGTAAATAAATTCGACACTGGTTACGGTTTGGCCGACGGTTAAACTCCGCGCAGTCATCTGTTTGTCATATTTCTGACGCAATCCCCCAATCCCCCAACCCCCCCGTTTAGGAGTCCGCCATGCTGTTTGGCAAGTTGCTGCCGCGCGAAGGCAATTTTTTTGAAATGTTTAACCAGCACGCGGACCGCATTGTGGACGCGGCGCGGTCGTTTTCGCAGCTGGTGGCGAACTATGGCGATCCGTACCTGCGCGAGCAGTACAACCGCGAGGTAGACAACGCCGAGAATGCGGCCGACAGTGTTACGCGTGAGGTGAACCAGCTGCTGCACAAGACGTTCATCACGCCGCTGGACCGCGAGCAGATTCACTCGCTGATCAACACCATGGACGATGTGGTGGACCTGATCCAGGATTCGGCCGAAACCATGGCCTTGTACGACGTGCGCCACATGACGGAAGAAATCACCCGCTTGACCGATCTGAGCGTGAAGTGCTGCGAGCGCCTGAAGGATGCCGTGTACATGCTGGGCAAGATTGCCGAGCCCGCCACGGCCGAGGCGGCCCTGAAGACCTGCGAAGAGATCGACCGCCTGGAGTCGGATGCCGACCGGGTCATGCGTTCGGCCATGAGCAAGCTGTTCCGCGAGGAGCCGGATGTGCGCGAGGTCATCAAGCTCAAGGCGATTTATGAGCTGTTGGAGACCAGTACCGACAAGTGTGAAGACGTGGCCAATGTGATCGAGGGCATCGTCCTCGAGAACTCCTGAGCCGGGGCGTTCTATGGAAACGGTGCAGGTAGCTTTGTGGGTGGTGGTGTTGCTGGTGGTGTTGGCGCTGGCATTCGACTTTATGAACGGGTTCCACGATGCGGCAAATTCGATTGCCACCGTGGTGTCGACTGGTGTGCTCAAGCCCGGCCAGGCGGTGGTGTTTGCCGCGTTCTTTAACTTTGTGGCGATTTTCATCTTCCACCTGAGCGTGGCGGCCACGGTGGGCAAGGGGATTGCCGATCCCGGGGTGGTGGATGTGCACGTGGTGTTTGGCGCGCTGGTGGGGGCGATTACCTGGAATTTTGTGACCTGGTACTACGGGATTCCCAGCAGTTCGTCGCACGCGCTGATCGGCGGCATTGTGGGCGCGGTGATGGCCAAGGCGGGCTCTAGCGCGCTGGTGTCCAGCGGCATCCTGAAGACGGTGGCCTTCATTTTTATCTCGCCGGTGCTGGGCTTTACCCTGGGCTCGCTGATGATGGTGGTGGTGGCCTGGGTGTGCCGACGGGCCACGCCGTCCAAGGTGGACCGCTGGTTTCGCCGCCTGCAACTGGTGTCCGCAGGGGCCTACAGCCTGGGCCATGGCGGCAATGATGCGCAAAAAACCATCGGCATCATCTGGATGCTGTTGATTGCCACCGGTTATGCCTCGGCTGCCGATGCGTCGCCCCCGACCTGGGCGATCGTGAGTTGCTATACCGCGATTGCGGTGGGCACCATGTTTGGTGGCTGGCGGATTGTGAAAACCATGGGGCAAAAAATCACCAAGCTGAAACCGGTGGGCGGTTTCTGTGCCGAAACGGGTGGTGCGTTAACGCTGTTTCTGGCTACTGCTTTGGGTGTGCCGGTGTCCACAACGCACACGATTACGGGCGCGATTGTGGGGGTGGGTTCGACCCAGCGGGCCAGTGCGGTGCGCTGGGGTGTGGCGGGCACGATTGTGTGGGCCTGGATTTTCACCATCCCCGCCAGCGCCTTTGTGGCGGCTATTGCGTACTGGTTCAGCCTGCAGATTTTCTAGGCTACGGACAAGTTCTTACTGGCTCAACTTTTGGCCTAGCTCCACCTGGTATTCGAAGTAGCGCTGAAAGCTGAACGCCAGGCTGGCCATCAGTGTGCCGGTACCCACCAGTAGGGCGCAGACGAGCGCGCCCACCGTGAACCAGTTGGTTTGGCCGGGCAGGGCATCGGCAGCGTGGCGTGGGTTGAATTTGGCATTCCATTTTTCGGGGGCCATCAGGCCGTAGACGATGGCGGTGAGTGCGCTGGCGGCGATGCTGAAGCCCAGCATCGGGATCAGCACCCAGCTCCAGTGGTCGTCCACCCCCGCCACCTGCACCCGCTGGATGCCGTACAGCCCCAGTGCGGTCGGAATCCAGTACAGCCAGCCCCACAGGTCGCCCAGGCTGTGCAGGTAAAAACGGTGCAGGCCGATCGGGCCGCCTACAAATGCCAGCCAGGCGGCTAAAGTTTTGTTTTTCATGGGCCCGATTATTCCGGCGAATTGCTGTCTGCCGCGCCCAGGGCCTTTTCCATCATCACCACGTCCAGCCAGCGGCCAAACTTCCAGCCGCAGGCGCGCAGCACGCCTACGTGGGTAAAGCCCAGTGATTGGTGCACGCCGATGGAGCCTGCGTTGGCCGAGTCGCCAATCACGGCGATCAGTTTGCGCACACCCACACGTTCGGCCTGGGCCGCCAGTTCGGCCAGCAGCAGCCGTCCCCAGCCTTTGCCGCCACTGGCGGGGGCCAGGTAGACCGAGTCTTCGGCAGAAAAGCGGTAGGCCGGGCGTGGTTTGAACCAGTTGCAGTAGGCAAAGCCCAGTACCTGGTCGGCATCAAGCAGCACCAGGTAGGGCAGGCCTTTGGCCAGCACGTCGGCACGGCGGGCGGCCATGTCTTCGGCGCTGGGCGGGGTGGTCTCGAAAGTGCCGGTGCCATGCAGGACGTGGTGGCTGTAGATGGCGGTGATGGCGGCAATATCTTCGTCGCGGGCGGGGCGGATGGTGGGCATGGGTAAAGTGGCGTTGGCTCGCGGTATAATGGAAGGCTTTTCAGCGTGTCACTGGCTAGGTGGTCAGTTGCGTGTCTCAACGCTGGGATAAAACGTCAAGTAAGCGCCGACTGCCTACTTGGTGCACTTGATAAACGGCTGGAATCATTTTCAGCCACCCCGAAGGATAAATCATGGTCGTTATTCGACTCGCCCGTGGCGGTGCAAAAGCACGCCCGTTTTTCAATATCGTTGTGACCGACAAGCGCACCCGCCGCGACGGTCGTTTCATTGAGCGTATCGGTTTTTACAACCCTATCGCTACCGCCAATGAAGAAAGCATCCGCATTGCACAAGACCGCCTGACCCACTGGCGTAGCGTTGGTGCCCAGGCTTCCCCCACCGTGGAACGTCTGATTGCACAAGCTGCCAAAAAAGCAGCCCCTGCCGCCTAAATGGGAACTGCGGGCAAGCAGCGCTGTAAGCTGTTTGCCTGCTCCGAAGCACCATGATGCCCTTACTCGAAGCCGCTGATTTACCGGCGGATGCCATTGAAGTAGGGCGCATCGGTGATGCCTGGGGGATCAAAGGCTGGTTCAAGGTCGTCTCCCACAGCGCCGCACCCGAGGCGCTTTTTTCTTCCAAACGCTGGTTTTTGCAGCCCACCGAACGGGGTGCCAAAACCTTTGCCGGCACCAAGCTGCTGCGCGTGATCGAAGCCAAAGAACATTCCGGCGGTGTGGTTGCCCAGGCCCATGAGGTCGTGGGGCGCGACGCTGCCGAGGCATTGCGCGGCTCCCGCATTTTTGTGGCCCGCACCAGTTTCCCCAGCGTGTCCACCGACGAGTACTACTGGGTCGATCTGATCGGTCTGGACGTGGTCAACCGCGAAGGCGTGGCGCTGGGGCAGGTCAAAGAGTTGCTGTCTACCGGCGCGCAGACCGTGCTGGTGATTGCCTACCAGGAAGCCGACGAAGCAGGTGTGCTCCAAACCCTGGAACGCATGGTGCCGTTTGTCGCCGTGTACGTCGATAAGGTCGATTTGCCCGCACGCCTCATTACCGTCGACTGGCAGCCAGACTACTGAACCGGCAGGCACTGCGCATGCGGTTCGACATCATCAGCCTTTTCCCCGAGCTGTTTACGCCGTTTGTGACCAGCGGCGTGACGCGGCGCGCGTTTGAATCGGGCCTGGTGGAGTTGCACTTGTGGAACCCCCGTGATTTTGCCGATGGCAATTACCGCCGCGTGGACGACCGCCCGTTTGGCGGTGGCCCCGGCATGGTGATGCTGGCCGAGCCCTTGGCGCGCTGCCTGGCGGCCATCCAGGCGGCCCGCGCGGATGCTGCTCCCGTCGTTCTATTTTCTCCTTTGGGCTCTGCGCTCACGCACGCCACGGTAGAGGCCTGGTCGGCCAGCGCCGGTGCGGTGCTGGTGTGTGGCCGCTACGAAGGCATCGACCAGCGTTTCATCGACCATTTTGTGACCCACCAGATCAGCCTGGGCGACTTTGTGCTCTCGGGCGGTGAAATTGCAGCCTTGGCCTTGCTGGATGCGGTGGCGCGTTTGCAGCCCGGCGTGTTGAACGACGCGGGCAGCCACCAATTTGACAGTTTTAACCCTGCACTCGACGGCTTGCTCGACTGCCCGCACTACACCCGCCCCGAAACCTGGGAAGGCCATGCCGTGCCCGCAGCGCTGTTGTCGGGCCACCACCTGCAGATCGAGCGCTGGCGGCGCGACCGGCGCCTGCAGCTCACCTTGGAGCGCCGCCCCGATCTGCTGCAAGCCGCCCGCACCGCAGGCCGTCTGGGCCGAGACGACGAGCGCTTTCTGAAGAGCCTGCCGCCCGTCTGAAAAGGCCGTAGGGTGCGAAATGCTATAATCGAGGGCTTTTCGATCCTCTACCCGGCCGCTTTCCATTCTGGGAGGCATTAGCTAATTTTGGCGCGGGCATGATCACAAGAGGAAAACCATGAACTTAATCGAAATCCTGGAACAAGAAGAAATCGCCCGTTTGGCCAAGGTGATCCCGTCGTTCGCCCCTGGCGACACCGTGATCGTCAGCGTCAACGTGGTTGAAGGCGCGCGCAAGCGTGTGCAGGCCTATGAAGGTGTCGTGATTGCCAAGCGCAACCGTGGCCTCAACAGCGGCTTCACCGTGCGTAAGATCTCCAGTGGCGAAGGCGTGGAGCGTACGTTCCAAACCTACAGCCCGTTGATCGCCGGTATCGAAGTCAAGCGCCGTGGTGACGTGCGCCGCGCCAAGCTGTACTACCTGCGTGACCGCAGCGGCAAGTCGGCGCGTATCAAGGAAAAGCTGCCCAACCGTATCAAGGTTGCAGCAGCCAAGGCCGCCGCTTAATCCGCGTTGTTCCTTTGAAAAAGCCGCCACATGCGTCAAGCTGTGGCGGCTTTTTTGTGGGTCTTTGAAACTCTGAGATGTCGCAATTACCCCTCACCCCTTTGTCGAAGCTGCCTAACTTTGACCCGCGCCAGGTACCGGTGCTGGGCCATGACGGGCACCTGCCTGCGGTGGCTGCGGCCCAACTGCTGCCCGAGGCCCTGCGCCAGCGCTTTCTGCGCCCGCCGGTGTGGCAGCCCGAGGTGCGCGCCGAGCCGCGCTTTACCGACCACGCACCCCGCCAGGCTGCCGTGCTGATCCCCATCGTGCTGCACAGCCAACCGACCATTTTGCTCACCCAGCGCACCGCCCACATGTCGTCGCACGCCGGGCAAATTGCCTTTCCGGGTGGCAAGGTCGATGCCACCGATGTGGATGCCCGTGCCGCCGCGCTGCGCGAGGCCTGGGAGGAGGTCGGCTTGCCGCAGGACCGCGTGCAGGTGATCGGCGAATTGCCCGCGTACCTGACTGGCACGGCCTTCGTCGTCACGCCCGTGGTGGCCCTGGTGCAGCCGGGTTTCACGCTGGTGCACCAGCCCGAAGAAGTGGCCGATGCCTTCGAGGTGCCGCTGGCTTTTCTGATGGACCCGGCGCACCACCGCCGCCACGCGTTCGATTGGGAAGGCGTGCAGCGCGAGTGGTTTTCCATGCCCTACACCGATGCGCAGGGCGAGCGTTTCATCTGGGGCGCCACGGCGGGCATGCTGCGCAATTTCTACCGATTTTTGTCGGCCTGAAAACCCGTCACCACAGCCCGTTATCATCCTCCCATGAGCTTTTTTGCGATCATGTTTGCGCTCTTGCTGGAGCAAGTCCGCCCCGTAGCCCGAGACAACCCCATCCACGGCCTGGTGCGTGTCTGGGTGCGGGCTTCCAGCCGTAACCTGGACGCGGGCACACCGCAGCATGGCTGGTTGGCCTGGGCCCTGGCCGTGGTCGTGCCCAGCCTGGTGGCGTTGGGGCTGCACTGGTTGCTGGTGTGGGCCATTGGCTGGCCGGTGGCGGTGCTATGGAACGTGGCGGTGCTGTACGCCACTTTGGGGTTTCGCCAGTTCAGCCACCATTTCACGGGGATCCGCGATGCGCTGGAAAGCGGCGACGAGCCGTTGGCGCGCGAGCGGCTGGCGCAGTGGCAGCAGGTGGACGCCAGCGAACTGCCACGCAGCGAAATCGTGCGCCACGTGATCGAATATTCGGTGATTGCCGCGCACCGCCATGTGTTTGGTGTGCTGGCCTGGTACTCGGTGCTGGCCGCGCTGGGCCTGGGGCCTGCGGGCGCGGTGTTTTACCGCCTGTGCGAATTCGTGTCGCGCTACTGGAAGAACAAGGCCCGCGACCGGCACCAGCCCGCCAGTGTCTCCTTGCAAAAAGCCGCCGCCAGCGCCTGGACCGCCATCGACTGGCTGCCCGCCCGGGCTACAGCCCTGGGCTTTGCGGTGGTGGGCAGCTTCGAGGACGCGATCGATAGCTGGCGCAACTATGCCCAGCGCTTCCCCAATGACAACGACGGCGTGGTGTTGGCTGCCACCTCGGGCGCGCTGAATGTGCGCCTGGGCGGCGAAGCCCTGAAAACGGTGGAAGCTATTGGCTACAGCCAGGCCGCTCCCTTGGAGCAGGGCGTAGATACCGAGTCCACCCCGGGCCGCGACCCCGAGCTGGCCCATCTGCGCAGCGTGGTGGGCCTGGTCTGGCGCGCTGTGGTGCTGTGGATGGGGATGCTGGCCCTGTTGACCCTGGCCAACTTGCTGGGCTAGTCTTTTAAAGAAAATAAGGCTCTAGCGCCCATTCCATGGGCGATAGCAGCTATGAAAGTAGTAGCATTTTGACTTCCTCCCCTTTCTGGAGCCCGGTGGTTGCCGGGCTGGTGCCGTATATCCCCGGCGAGCAGCCCAAGGTTGCGAACCTGACCAAGCTCAACACCAACGAAAACCCGTACCCGCCGTCGCCCCAGGTGGTGGCCGCCATCCAGGCCGCCGCGCAGCAGGGCTTGCAGCTGTATCCCGACCCGGAATCCGTGGCGCTGCGCACCGAGATTGCCCGGCAGTACGGACTGCAGACGGACCAGGTGTTTGTGGGCAACAGCTCGGACGAGGTGCTGGCGCATGCCTTCTTCGCCCTGTTCCAGCAGGGCGCGCCGCTGGTGCTGCCCGACGTGACCTACAGCTTCTACCAGGTGTACTGCGGGCTGTATGGCATCCCCATGCACATCGTTCCCTTGGCAGACGGTTTGCGTGTCGACGTCGAGGTGCTGACGGCCCCCACACTGGCGGGCGTGGTGATTGCCAACCCGAACGCGCCTACGGGCATTGGCCTGCCGCTGGCGCAGATCGAGCGCTTGCTGCAAATGCACCCGCAGCATGCGGTGCTTGTGGACGAGGCTTATGTGGATTTCGGTGGAACGTCCGCAGTGGGTTTAATTGACCGTTACCCCAATCTGCTGGTGACCCAAACCCTGTCCAAATCACGCTCGTTGGCCGGTTTGCGGGTGGGTTTGGCCTGCGGCCAGCGGCCTTTGATCGAGGCGCTGGAGCGGGTGAAGAACAGCTTCAACTCCTACCCGCTGGGCCGCTTGGCGCAGGCCGGTGCCTTGGCCGCGTTTGAGGACCAAGCCTACTTTGCCCAGACCTGCGCCGCCGTAGTCCACAGCCGAGAAGGCCTGGTGTTGCAGCTGGAAGACATGGGTTTCGAGGTGTTGCCGTCGCAGGCCAACTTTGTGTTTGCCCGGCATCCGCAGCATGACGCGGCTGAGCTGGCGGCGCAACTGCGGGCGCGGGCGGTGTTGGTGCGGCACTTCAAGCAGCCCCGCATTGCCCAGTACCTGCGGATCAGCGTGGGCACGCCTGCGCAGTGCGACACGCTGCTGGAAGCCTTGGCGGCCGTCCTGGTCTAAAACTTCGGCGCGTCCAGTTCGGCAAACAGGTCTTTATAGATTTTGTAGCGCCTGTCGCTTATGGAATGGGCGCTAGAGTCACTTTTGACGTGTGCCATCACGCCGCAGCCCGGCTCGTGCAGGTGGGTGCAGTTGTAGAACTTGCACTGCTCCACAAACGGTTTGATGTCCGGCATCAGGCCCGATAAATGCCGGGCATCGATGTGGTGCAGGCCAAACTCCTGGAAGCCCGGCGAGTCGATCAGCGCGGTGTTGGCCTCTTTGTCCACCCAGTACCAGGTGGTGCTGGTGGTGGTGTGCTTGCCGGTGTTCAACGCCTGCGAGATTTCGCGCGTGGCGGCCAGTGCGCCGGGCACCAGGTGGTTGGTGAGCGTGCTCTTGCCTGCGCCCGACGGGCCCAGCACCAACGTGGTCTTGCCTGCCAGCTCGGCCTTCAACGCGTCCAGGCTGTCGCTGGAGCCCTTGAGCGACAGCGGCAACATGCGGTAGCCCATGTCGCGGTAGGCGGCTAGCCAGCCCCAGGCGCGCTCAAACGGTACGGTCAAATCCTGCTTGTTCAGCACGATCAGCGGGCGGATGCGCTCTGCCTCGGCGGCGATCAGCGCGCGCGAGAGCTGGGTTTCCGAGAACTCGGGTTCGGCGGCGATCAGGATCAGCACCTGGTCCAGGTTGGCGGCAAACGACTTGGTGCGGATCTCGTCCTGGCGGTAGAACAGGTTGCGGCGCGGCTGCAGTTTTTCGATGGTGCCGTCTTCCCCCTGGCCCTCGGCACCGGGCAGCCATTGCACCGTATCGCCCACTACCGCTGTGCTTTTCTTACCGCGGGGGTGGCAGATCAGACGGGTGCCGTCGGGGCGCTCCACCATGCAGTGGCGGCCGTAGGTAGCGACCACCAGGCCAGGCAGGAGGGCAGGGCGGCCGCTCAAGCCGCGGCTTTCGTCACCAGCAAGCCATTCACCAGCGCCGCGCAGTCGAAGTCACTCACCGACAAACCCCCCACGTCGTGGGTGTTGAAACGCACCACGCAGCGGTTGAAGCTGACCTGCAGATCCGGGTGGTGGTCTTGCGTGTGGGCCACAAACGCTACCGCGTTCACAAAGGCGATGGTCTCGAAGTAGTTGGCAAAGCGGAAGGTCTTGGTGATGGCCACCGAGGCCCCATCGCCGTCCAGCTGCCAGCCGTCTACGTGGGACAGTTTTGCTACGATTTGCGTAGCTGTCAGCGCTGGTCTCTTCTGCGTAGACCAGTCTTTTTTCTTGAAATCGGAAGTCATGCAAATACCCCTTGGGCCGCACCGGTGTGGGCCATGCGCGCTAGCCGCTCGGACGCGGGCGGGTGCGAGTAGTAGAACTTCACGAACACCGGGTCGGGGGTGAGGGTGGAGGCGTTATCTTCGTATAGCTTGAGCAGGGCCGACGAGAGATCTTGGCCGCTGGTGTGCTGCACCGCGTAGGCATCGGCCTGGAACTCGTGCTTGCGCGACACCTGGGCCGACAGCGGCGCGATGAAGAAAGTCACCACCGGCGTGACCAGCATGAACAGCAGCAGTGCCAGCGCGTCATTGGGCGCGCCCGACATATTGGGTATGACGCTCAGGCCGGTGTAGAACCACACCTGGGTCGACAACCAGCCCAGCAGCGCAAAGCCCAGCAGGCTGAAGGCAAACATGGTGGCGATGCGTTGGATAACGTGTTTGTGCTTGAAGTGGCCCAACTCGTGGGCCAGCACCGCATCCACCTCGGCGGGGGCCAGTTTGCTCAGCAAGGTGTCGTAGAAGACCACGCGCTTGGCCGCGCCGAAGCCGGTGAAATAGGCGTTGGCATGGGCGCTGCGCCTGCTACCGTCCATTACAAACAGGCCCTTGGCCGCAAAGCCGCAGCGTTGCATCAGGGCGGTGACGCGGGCTTTGAGCGTCTCGTCTTCCAGCGGTTGGAACTTGTTGAACAGCGGGGCGATGAAGGTCGGGTACACCATCAGCAGCAGCAGGTTGATGCCCATCCATGCGCACCAGGCCCATAGCCACCACATCGGCCCGGCAGAGCCCATCAGCCACAGAATCAGGGCGGCAATCGGCAGGCCGATCACGGCACCCACCAGGCTGGACTTGAGCATGTCGCCCAGCCACAGTTTGAGGGTGGTTTTGTTGAAGCCAAAGCGTTCTTCGATCACAAAGGTTTTGTACAGCTCCATGGGCATGTCGATGAGGCCGCTGATCAGCACAAAGCCCACCAGCACCGCCAACTGCTGCAGCATGCCGCCGCCCAGCCAGGCCAGCAGGCTTTGGTTCAGCAGGTTCAGGCCACCCAACAGCGTCCAGCCCATCAGTACCGCGGTACCCAGCGACAGCTCCAGCAGGCCGAAGCGGGCCTTGGTGATGGTGTAGTCGGCGGCCTTTTGGTGGGCTTCCAGGGTGATGCTGCCCGCAAAGGCCGCGGGCACGGCGTGGCGGTGCTGGGCCACGTGGCGGATCTGGCGCGAGGCCAGCCACATCTTGACGATGATGCCGACCAACAGCAGGGTGGCAAAGCCCAGACTCAGGGCGAGTGAAGGTGAAAAGGGCGAAAAAGGAGCGGTGTCTTGCATGCCCGGGAGTTTAGGCCATCGGTGACAATGCGGCCCATGGCTGAAATCAACACCCTATCCCCTGTATTGCTGGCCAAATCGGACCAAAACCTGATCTGGCTGGACTGTGAAATGACCGGTCTGGACCCGGAAGTCGAACGCCTGATCGAGATCGCCGTGGTCGTGACCGGCCCTCTTCTTACGCCCCGCATCGAAGGCCCGGTGCTGGTCATCCACCAGCCGGATGCGCTGCTGGACGCCATGGATGCCTGGAACAAGGGCACGCATGGCCGCAGTGGCCTGATCGACAAGGTCAAGGCCGCCACACTGACCGAAGCCGAGGCCGAGGCGCAGATCATTGCCTTTCTGGCGCAGTACATCCCCAAAGGCACTTCGCCCATGTGCGGCAACAGCATTGGCCAGGACCGGCGCTTTCTGGCCAAGTACATGCCCAAATTGGAAGCCTTTTGCCACTACCGCAACCTGGACGTGAGCACGCTGAAAGAGCTGGCCAAGCGCTGGCGGCCCGAGGTGGCGGCTTCGTTCAAAAAGCAGCAGGCCCACACTGCGCTGGCCGATGTGCATGAATCGATTGAAGAACTTGTGCACTACCGCACACACTTTTTGAAGATGACTGCCGATTAAATTAGGTGGAAACCCGAATCCGGGCTATAATTCGAGGCTGCACTGGAAACGATTGATGCGATCCAGGGCACTTTGCACATCTCCCTTCACACATCTGGCGCACAAAGTTGCGCCAACTGGTACCAGGTCTCTAGACCGTCTCAAGTACCGGCCCCGTTTGATGGTTGATGTTTTTTAACCATTAACGGGCCACATCGCTACCTTGGCGGTGTCTCCGTGTGAGTAATTAAATGAACGACTCTTTTGACGTCGCGGGTGATTTTTCGCCTGCCGCTAACTTTTCTTCCACCAACGACACCTTCGTGACCGAGACTTTGTTGTCCGTCGAAGGCGCTGACGTGGCTGTTGCCGCTGAAGTGGATGCCGCTCCCGCACTGCCCAATGGCTTTGTGACCCTGGGCCTAGCCCCTGAGCTGGTGCAAGCCGTGGCCGACCTGGGCTACACCCAGCCCACCGCTGTGCAAATGCAAACCATCCCCATGGCCATGCAAGGTGAGTCCGCTCGCTTTGTCGACCTGATGGTGTCCAGCCAAACCGGTAGCGGCAAAACCGCTGCTTTCCTGCTGCCCGTGCTGCACACCTTGCTGCGCCAGCAAGCCGAAGCCGAAGCCGCTGAAAAAGCCGAGTACGAAGCTGCTGTGGCCGAAGCCGCCGCCAATGGCGAGCCCGCCCCCAAGCGTGCCAAGCGCAAAGACCCCACCAATGCCCGCAACTTCAAGGCCGCCACCCCCGGTGCCCTGATCTTGTGCCCCACCCGCGAACTGGCCCAGCAAGTGGCCCACGACGCAATTGGCCTGGTGGCCCATTGCCGTGGCCTGCGCGTGGCCAACGTGGTCGGCGGCATGCCTTACCAGTTGCAAATTGCCAAGCTGCAAAACGCCAACCTGGTGGTGGCCACCCCTGGCCGTTTACTCGACTTGCAGCGTTCGCAGCAAATCAAGCTGGACCAGGTGCAGTTCCTGGTGGTGGACGAAGCCGACCGTATGCTCGACCTGGGCTTCTCGGACGACCTCGCCGATGTGAACCAGATGACCATTGGCCGCAAGCAAACCATGATGTTCAGCGCCACCTTCGCGCCGCGCATCCAGCAACTGGCCCAGCGCGTGATGCGCGAACCCCAGCGCGTGACTATCGACAGCCCGCAAGAAAAGCACCAGAACATCAAGCAAATCTTGTTCTGGGCCGACAACGCCCAGCACAAGCGCAAGCTGCTCGACCACTGGCTGCGTGACACCTCAATCGCCCAGGCGATTGTGTTCGCCAGCACCCAGATCGAGTGCGATGGCCTGGCCAACGACCTGCAACAAGAAGGCTTCAGCGCCGTCGCATTGCACGGTGCCCTGAGCCAGGGTCTGCGTAACCGCCGCCTGATGGCCCTGCGCCAAGGCCAGGTGCAAATCCTGGTGGCAACCGATGTGGCCGCACGCGGCATTGACGTGCCCAGCATCAGCCACGTGTTCAACTTTGGCTTGCCGATGAAGGCCGAAGACTACACCCACCGCATTGGCCGTACCGGCCGTGCAGGCCGCGACGGTATCGCCGTGACCTTCGCTGAAATGCGCGACCGTCGCAAGATTTTCGACATCGAAAGCTACAGCCACCAGCAGTTCAAGGCGGAAGTGATCCCCGGTATGGAGCCCCAACAGCGCCAGCCCGATTCGCGGCCCCCACGTAGCGGTGGTGCCGGTTTCGGTGGCAGCCGTGATGGCGCGCCCCGTGGCCGCAGCTTCGGTCCTTCGCCCCGTGGCAATGACCGTGGTGGTTTCGGTGGTGGCGGCTTCGGCGGCGACCGTGGTGGAGACCGTGGTGGTAATCGCGACGGCGGCGGCTACGGTGGTGCCAGCGGTTTTAACGACCGCAACAGCCGTCCTCCAGCCCGTACCGGTGGTTTCCAGGGTAACCGTGACAACGGTGGTGGTTTCGGCGGCGGCTTCGGCGGCGACCGTGGCGCTCCACGCGGTGACTTCGCTCCCCGTGGAGACCGCGCTGACTTTGCCCCCCGTGCTGATTTCGCACCCCGTGGTGACCGTGCCGAGCGTGGTGACTTCAACGCACCCCGTCCCGCCTTCTCCAAGCCTGCTTTCAGCAAGCCCGGTGTGGGTGCTGGCAACGGCGGCAAAGTGTTTGTGCCCCGCGACACCAAGAAACGTCTGGCCCCCAAGCCCGCACGTTAATTCTTAAGGTCTTGACCTTATAAAAAAACCAGGCCCCTGTGGCCTGGTTTTTTTTCGTCCCAAGGGTACCGGCGTTCTATATGCGCCATGGTGAGCCGCCACAATACCGGCATGAACGCTACCCACGTGCCCCCGATCTCATCCCCTGCCGACTACACCCAGCTGTTTGCGCTGGCCCCGGTGTCCCTGTGGCTGGAGGATTTCAGCGCGCTCAAACGCCTGTTTCACCGCTGGCGGGCCGAGGGCATTACCGACCTGCGCGCCCATGTCGCCGTGCACCCCGAATGCCTGGCCGAATGCGCCGCATCGCTGCAGGTGCTGGAGGTCAACCAGCGCACGCTGGAGCTGTTCGGTGCCAGCAGCCAAGAACATTTGCTGGCCAATCTGTCGCAGGTGTTTCGCGGCGATATGCTGGACCACCTGGCGCAGCAGATGGTTCCGATGTGGGACGGTGAAATGGGTTTTGCGGTGCAAACCGTGAACTACACACTGGATGGCCGCAGGCTGGATGTGAAGGTGCAGGCCCGCGTGCTGCAAGGCCACGAAGAGCTCTGGGACCGCGTGATGGTGTCCCTGCAGGACATTACCCAAGAACTGCAAAGCTCCACCCTGCTGGCTACCAGTGAGCAGCACGCGCGCAACCTCTTTGACTACTCGCCCGTGTCGCTGTGGGTGGAAGACTTCAGCGCGGTCAAGCGGCTGATCGACGAAGTGCGCATGCGCGGCATCGAGGACTTTCGCACCTTCATCAACGTGCACCCCGAGTTCGTCTCGCGCTGCATGCAGGAGATCCGCGTCATCGACGTGAACCAGCAAACCCTCACTATGTTTGGGGCGCAGAACAAGGCCGAACTGCTGGCCGGTCTGGGCCGGGTGTTCCAGGGCGAAATGCGTGACTCGTTCGCCGAGCAACTGATCGAGCTGTGGCAGGGCAAGACCACGCTGATGCGCGAGGTGGTCAACTACCGGCTTAGCGGCGACCTGGTCAACATCCACATGCAGTTTGCCGTGCTGCCCGGCCACCTGGCCGAGTGGGATCTGGTGCTGGTGTCGCTGGTGGACATCACCGCCCGCAAAAAGGCCGAGGCCTACCTCGAATACCTGGGCAAGCACGACTCGTTGACGCAGTTGCGCAACCGCGCCTTCTACATGGACGAGCTCAACCGCCTGTCGCGCAAAGGCCCTTGGCCGGTCAGCGTGCTGGTGATGGATCTAAACGGCCTGAAACAGATCAACGACGAGCACGGCCACGTGGCGGGCGATGCGCTGCTGCGGCGCGCGGGCGAAGTGCTGGGCAAGGTGGCCGCTCCCCAGGCCTGTGTGGCCCGCACCGGCGGCGATGAATTTGCCATGTTGCTGCCCAACACCGACGAGCGTGGCGCGCAGGCCACCATCGACCGTATCCACTCGGTGCTGGAGCTCAATAACCAGTTCTATTCGGGCCACAAACTCAGCATCTCCATCGGCATGGCCACCTGCGGCGCGAGCGACCAGCTGGAAGCCGCGCTGATCCGGGCCGACCGCGCGATGTACGTCGAAAAATCCCGCTACTACCAAGAGCAGCGCATCGAACGGCGCAGCCACAACGGCTAGGCCCCCATGGTCCAGACAGTGGTTGATGCCGTCCGAGCGTTTGCGCCCACGTTGCCTTTCACCGTGGCGTTCAGCGGCGGGGCCGACTCCACCGCTTTGCTGCTGGCCTGTGCCGAGCGCTGGCCCGGCCAGGTGCACGCCGTGCACATCCACCACGGACTGCAGGCGGCGGCGGACGGCTTTGCGCGCCACTGCGAAACCTTTTGCGCCGGGCTGCAGGTACCGCTGCAGGTGGTGTTGGTGCAGGCCCAGCCCGCACCGGGTGAGAGCCCGGAGGATGCAGCCCGCAAAGCGCGTTATAAGGCTTTTAAGGCCCTGGCGCTTATTCCATCGGCGCAAGCAGCTATTCAAACCATAGTGCTGGCGCAGCATGCCGACGACCAGGTCGAAACCCTGCTGCTGGCGCTGAGCCGGGGCGCGGGCCTGCCGGGTCTGGCCAGCATGCCTGCTGCCTGGGTGCGTGACGGCATCCAATACCACCGCCCGCTGCTGGGCGTGCGCGCCGACCACATCCGCAACTGGCTGGCGCAGCGCGGCGTGGCGTATGTGACCGACCCGACAAATGCCGATGAGCGCTTCACCCGCAACCGTATCCGCGCCCAGTTGTTGCCGGTACTGGAGGCCGCGTTTCCGGCGTTCCGCGAAACCTTTGCCCGCAGTGCCGCCCACGCCGCCCAGGCGCAAACCGTGCTGGCCGAGGTGGCCGTGCATGACTTGGCCGCCGTGGGCAACCCGCCCGCCATTCGGGCACTGCAAGCCCTGTCGTACGCGCGCCAGGCCAACCTGCTGCGCCACTGGCTTACCGGCACGCACGCCACCACACCCAGCACTGCGCAACTGCACGAGTTGCAACGCCAGGTCGCCGCCTGCACCACGCGCGGCCACACCATCCACATCAAAGTCGGCGCGGGCTATGCGGTGCGCCGGGGCGTGTTACTGGATTGGTACAATCCGAAGGCTTTGCCCGCCGCATCCGCGACACCTGCAAAGCCCTTGTAATTCATGCCTCTTTTTTTGCCCTTGGGCATCCACTTCTAGCGTCTTCTACATTCCATGGCATTGATCGTTCACAAATACGGCGGCACCTCGATGGGCTCCACCGAGCGCATCCGCCTTGTCGCCAAGCGCGTCGCCAAATGGGCGCGTGCGGGCCACCAGATGGTGGTCGTCCCCAGCGCCATGAGCGGCGAAACCAACCGCTTGCTGGGCCTGGCCAAAGAGCTGGCACCTTCCAAACTCACCGAAGCCTACCAACGCGAGCTCGACATGCTGGCCTCCACCGGCGAGCAGGTCTCGGTGGCCTTGCTGGCGATTGCGCTGCAAGGCGAGGGTATGGAGTCGGTCAGCTACGCCGGCTGGCAAGTGCCCATTTTGACCAACAGCGCCCACACCAAGGCCCGCATCGAGTCGATTGACGACCAAAAAGTGCGCGTCGATCTGGCTGCAGGCAAGGTCGTCATCGTCACCGGCTTCCAGGGCGTGGACGAGGCGGGCAACATCACCACACTGGGCCGTGGCGGCAGCGACACCTCGGCCGTGGCCGTGGCCGCCGCCATGAAGGCATCTGAGTGCCTGATCTACACCGACGTGGACGGCATCTACACCACCGACCCGCGCGTCGTGCCCGAAGCGCGCCGCCTGCAAACGGTGGGTTTTGAAGAAATGCTGGAGATGGCCTCCATGGGCTCCAAGGTGCTGCAGATCCGCTCGGTCGAATTTGCGGGCAAATACCGGGTGCCGCTGCGGGTGCTGTCCAGCTTCACCCCGTGGGACATCGACATCGCCATTGAAGCCAAATCTGGCACCCTGATTACTTTTGAAGAAGACGAAAATATGGAACAAGCCATTGTCTCGGGCATCGCGTTCAACCGCGACGAAGCCAAAGTCTCCGTGCTGGGCGTGCCCGACACCCCCGGTATCGCTTACCAAATTCTGGGTGCCGTGGCCGATGCCAACATCGAAGTCGATGTGATCATCCAAAACGTCAGCAAAGACGGCAAAACCGACTTCAGCTTCACCGTGCACCGCAACGACTTCGCCAAGACGGTCGATCTGCTGAAAGAAAAAGTGCTGCCCAAGCTGGGTGCCACCGAAATCATCGGCGACGCCAAGATCTGCAAGGTCAGCATCGTCGGCATCGGCATGCGCAGCCATGTGGGCGTGGCCTGCAAGATGTTCCGCTGCCTGTCGGAAGAGGGCATCAACATCCAGATGATCTCCACCAGCGAAATCAAGACCTCGGTGGTCATCGACGAGAAGTACATGGAGCTGGCCGTGCGCGCACTGCACAAAGCTTTTGAACTCGACCAGCCAGCTGCCTAAAAAACGCTAAAAGTCGTGCGATAATATTGGTCTTGGAGACGTGACCGAGTGGCCGAAGGTGCTCCCCTGCTAAGGGAGTATGGGACTTAAAATTCCATCGAGGGTTCGAATCCCTCCGTCTCCTCCAAAAACAATAAGCCCTGCAACTGCAAAGTTGCAGGGCTTTTTTGTTGGGATTTTTCCCGCAATACCCCGGCGCGAGACCCAAAACCGCAAATCGGCGACAGTCTGCCCATGAGCGTTCTTGTCTGGCTAAAAAAAGATCTGCGGTCGGCGGACCATGCACCGTTGGCGGCGGCTGCCGCCTTGCCGGGCGCGGCCTTGGCGCTGTATGTGATCGAGCCCGAATGGCTGGCCAGCCCCGAGTGCGATGCCCAGCATGTGGAATTTACCTTGGCCTGCCTGGCCGAACTGCGCCCGGTGCTGGCCGCGCGCGGCCTGCCGCTGCTGGTGCGGGTGGGGCCGGTGCTGCAGGTCTTTGCCGAATTGCAGCGCAGCCACGGCATCCGGCACCTGCTCAGCCACGAAGAAACCGGCCCGGGCTGGACTTACGCCCGCGATCTGGCCGTGGCCGACTGGTGCCGTGCCCAGGGCGTGCAGTGGCAGGAATTTGCCCACACCGGTGTCATCCGCCGCCTGCGCTCGCGCAACGGCTGGGCGGCCCGCTGGCAGCAGCGCATGGCCGCGCCCCAGGTGGCCATGCCCTCGGGCTGGGCCGGTGCCCGTGTGGCCCTGGACGACCTGCCCACGCTGGCCCAACTGGGCTGCACGCCCCATGGCCGCCAACTGCAGGCCGCAGGCGAGGCGGCGGCACACGCCACCTTGTACAGCTTTTTGCACCAGCGCGGCAGCGACTACCGGCAGTCGCTCTCCAGCCCCTTGACCGCCGAAGACGGCTGCAGCCGCCTCAGCCCGCACCTGGCCTTTGGCACGCTGTCGGTGCGGCAGGTGCACCAGGCCACCGAGGCACGTATCGCGCAGATCAAGGCCGAGGGCGACCCGGATGCGCGCCACTGGGTGGCGGCCCTGCGCGGCTTTTCGGGGCGGCTGCACTGGCACTGCCACTTCATGCAAAAGCTGGAAGACGCGCCGCGCATCGAGTTCCAGAACTTCGCCCGCGTGTGCGACGGCCTGCGCGAAAACGCCTTTGACGCGGCCCGCTTCGACGCATGGTGCGCAGGCCAGACCGGCTACCCCATGGTCGATGCCTGCATGCGCAGCCTGCGCGCCACCGGCTGGCTGAACTTTCGCATGCGCGCCATGCTGGTGTCGTTTGCGTCCTACCACCTGTGGCTGCACTGGCGGGCCACGGGGCTGTTTCTGGCGCGCCAGTTTCTGGACTTCGAGCCCGGCATCCACTGGAGCCAGATGCAGATGCAAAGCGGCACCACCGGCATCAACACCTTGCGCATCTACTCGCCCACCAAACAGGCGCAAGACCACGACCCGGCGGGCGTGTTCATCCGCCGCTGGGTGCCCGAGCTGGCGCAGGTGCCGCTGGCGCTGCTGGCCACGCCGTGGCGCATGGGGGCGGCGCAGCAGCGGGCCGTGGGCTGCGTAATCGGCCAGCATTACCCCGCGCCCATCGTGGACGATGCGGTCGCTGTCAAGGCGGCCAAAGAGCGGCTGTACGGCCTGCGCAGCACCGCCACCGCCCGCGCCGAGGCCGACGGCATCCAGGCCCGGCACGGCTCGCGCAAGGCGGGCCTGCCGCGCACCGGCATGGCCCGCAAGCCGCCCGTACGCGCGCCCAAGCCATCGCCGCAGCTGGACCTGTTTGGCGACTGAGGGAGTAGGGTGTGCTATTGAATATGTAGCTTCTTGTGCTGATACCACCAGCACAAATGGCTAAAAAGGCTGCCGCCTTCGCGCTGCCGTTCCGGTTGGACACGGCGCGCTTGCCCCACGGGGGCGGGCGACCATTTCATTGCGCGCAAGCAGGGCTGATCCGTTGCAGGTCTGCCGCAGTGCGCTCGGTTAGCAGCGTATGCGGAACTGCTGGTCGCGTGACTGCTTGCGCTCGTTGGCGATCCAGTCCATGGTCTGCCCATTTCCCCCGGCGCGGGCTAGCTGGTCGAGGTAGCGGATGTACCCGTCCAGCGACGCGCACTGGGATGCCTGGCTCGGCGCAGTCGGTTCCATGCGCGGCGCCTGCACAGGCGGGGCCGCCACAGCCGCACTTCTGGCGCGTTGGCCCTGGGCTAGCTCTACCTGCTGGTCAAACGGCATCCCCGCAGGCACCGACTCCATGCGCTCGACCAGGGCACTGCGCTGGCTGCAATGCTCCAGCGCCCAGAACTGCCCGCCGCCATAGCTCTGGCAAAGGTACAGCGTGGTCGTGCCCGCAGCCCCGCCTTGTGCGCTGATGGCGGGCGAAGTGTCTACCGACCGGCCTCCGGCGCAAGGGGCGCTGCTATAGGTGTTGCCGCAGCGGTAGACCTGGGCGTGCAGGCTGGTTGAGAGTGCAAGAAGGGCGAGGGCGGTAAACAGGCGCATGGGCTTTGCATGGTACATGCGGTGTACGATTTTTGCGCTGTCGGCACCCCTACCGCCCGTCTCAATAATCTAAGTAAAAAGTGCCTCTACCGCCCATTCCATAAGCGTGAGCAGCTACTTATTCAATAGCAAACCTACCAGCCGCTGCGCCTACTTCACCAATGGCCGCACGGTGGTAAACCCGCCATCCACCGCAATCACCTGCCCGGTGATACGTGCCGCGCTGTCGCTCAGCAGCCAGGCCATGGCATCTGCCACCTGCACAGCAGTCTGCACGCCGCCCAGCGGGTACTGCTTGCCTGCGCCTTCGCGCATCGCGTCCATGCGCAGCATGCCTGCGGTCATGGGGGTGTCGGTCATGCCGGGGGCGACTACGTTGACGCGCAGGCCCAGCGGGGCGTAGGTGGCTGCCGCGCTGCGGGCCAGGGCTTCGATGCCGCCTTTGGCTGCGGCGATGGCTTCGTGGTTGGCTACGCCGATGCGCGACACCACGCTGGAGGCCAGCACTGCCGCGCCTTGCAGCTTGGCCACCCGCAGGGCTTCTACCCAGGCTTGCAGCATGAAGAAGGCGCTGTCGAGGTTGATGCGCATCACTTCGCGGTACTGGGCGGTGGTGCTGCGGTGCAGCGGGGCAATCAGGGTGCTGCCAACGCAGTGGGCCAGCAGCGTGGGCGGGCCGCCGAGCTGGGCGATGCAGGCGGCGATGGCTTCTGCGGTGCCTTCAGGCGTGGTGGTGTCGGCAGCGATCAAGGCGTCTGCCGCCACGTCGGCCAGTGCGGAGGCGTCGCGGCCTACGGCTGCTACCCGGTGGCCCGCCTGGCGCAACTGGGCGACGACTTCACGGCCGATGCCACCGCGTGCGCCGGTCACCAGGGCGATCTGGGGGGATGTCGTTGTCATGGGGAGTGCTTTCTAGGGGGAGGTCAAACAGCGGACCGGCAGACAGGCCTGCCAGTCCGGGGAGGTCGTGCAATTGGGCGACACCACGCGTGGTGCGGGTCCACCACTGCGAGAACGAGGTGCAAGGGCGGGCGACTTCGGCAAACAACTCTGGCGCGGGCTGGACCTGGGCGACGGCGCTGAGGTCGATGTGCGGGTCGGCCACGGTGCGCACCGAGCGGGCCGTGCGTAGGGCCTGTAACAGCGTGGCGGTGTCGGTGTGCCAGCGGGCGGCGGTCAGCTCGGCCATGCGGGTGTCTACAAAGCACCAGCGCTTGTCGCTCCAGGGCCAGGTGTTATGGAATTCTGCAAGGTAGATGCCGATGCACAGGGTGTGGGCGGGCAGGTCTGGCGGCAGGCGCAGCGCCCAGGGGTGGACCAGCCACACGTCACGGCCAGCGACCAGGGCGGCATCGGGTGCGGCGGCATTGGGTGGGGTGGTGGACACAGCGGGCTCTTCCACGCCTTCTGCGCTCGAAGACTCTGCCAGGGCCTGCGGGTTGCGGGCGATGGCATCTAGCGCGGCGTAACTGGTGTCGATCACGCTGCCGGGGCTGTGCCAGTTGGGCGGGGCGTACTTGGCGACGTTTTCTGCGTTGAACAAATAGGGTTTGGTGCTGCCGGTGCCCGCCACCCACTGCCAGCTGAGGTGGTTGCTGGCCAAGTCGCCGTCGAGCAGGTGGCCCAGCATCCAGTCGGCCCCGGCGCGCCAATGCACTTTGCGGATGTGCACGATGTAGCTGGCCAGCCACATGCGGGCGTGGTTGTGCAGGTAGCCGGTGGCATAGAGCGTGCGCACGGCGGTGTCGATGGCGGGGATGCCGGTGCGGGCCTGGCAGATGTCGGCGGGCAGCGCGGCGGCATAGGCATTTTTGGGCAACAGCCCCTCGTGCAGCGACTGCAAGATGCCGGAGCCCAGGTGCTGCCACACGTGGCGAAAGTATGCGCGCCAGCCCAGCTCGAAGACAAACTTGTGCCCCACGTCCAGCCGGTGCTGCGCCGCCACGCCCGCCAGCACCTCGGGCAGGGTAATGAGCCCGTGGGTGATGTAGGGCGACAGGCCGGTGACGGCACCTTCGATGGCGTTGCGGCTACGCGCGTAGTCGGCCGGGCGCACGGCTGCGATGCGGGCCTGGGCGGCGGCCAGGGTGGGCTCGAAACTCATGTGCTGGCCCCTACGGCACCGCTGCGGATGGCGGCGGCGCGTTCGGCTACGGCCTGTTTTTGTGCATCGCTCAGGCGGGCCAGGTTGCGGACTTGCAAAGACATGCGCGGGTTGGCGGTGAGCATCTTTTCGTGCCGCGCCAGAAAGTCCCAGTACAGCGTGGTGAAGGGGCAGGCGCGTTCGCCTTCGCGCAGGGCCGGGTCGTAGCGGCAGCCCGCGCAGTGCTGTTTGCTGCCCATACGCTCGATGTACTTGCCGGTGGCGATGTAGGGTTTGCTGGCCATTAGCCCGCCGTCGGCATACATGGCCATGCCTAAGGTGTTGGGCAGCTCCACCCACTCCACCGCGTCCACATAGACCGACAAGTACCAGGCGTGCACCTGCTGCGGCTGCACGCCCAGCAGCAGGGCGAACAGGCCGGTGACCATGAGGCGCTGGATGTGGTGGCTGTAGCCGTGGGCCAGGGTTTGCTCGATCGCGTCGCGCAGGCAGGCCATGTCGGTTTGGCCGGTCCAGTACCAGGCGGGCAGGGGCTCCTGGGCGTTGAGGGCGTTACGGTCGGCATAGGCGGGCATGTGCGTCCAGTAGATGCCGCGCACGTATTCGCGCCAGCCCAGGATCTGGCGTATGAAGCCCTCCACGCAGGCCAGGGGCGCGGCACCGGCGTGGTAAGCGGCCTCGGCGGCGGCCACCACTTCGCGCGGGTTGAGCAGCTTGAGGTTGAGCGCTGCCGACAGGTGCGAGTGGTACAGCCAGGCCTCGCCGGGCCACAGGGCATCCTGGTAACGGCCAAACAGGGGCAGGCGCTCTTGGATGAATGCTTGCAGCGATTGCAGCGCCTGCGCGCGGGTGACGGGCCAGGCAAAACTGTGCAGCGTGCCGGGGTGGCTGGCGAAGCGGGTGTTGACCAGGTCAATCACTTCCTGCGTGGTGGCATCGGGCGCGAACGTGGTGCGGGCGGGCACGGTGCCGGGGCCGGTCTTGCCGAAGGCTTCGCGGTTCTCGGCATCGAAGTTCCACTGGCCGCCGGTGGGCTGGTCGCCGTCCATCAGCACGCTGTGGCGGCGGCGCATTTCGCGGTAGAAAAATTCCATGCGCAGCGACTTGCGGCCTTGGGCGTGGTCGGCAAACTGGCGCACGGTAGCAAAAAAGTGGCGGTCTTCGCGCACGTCCAGCGGCACACCGGCTTCTTTGGCCACTGCCCGGATCAATTGATACACACGAAAATCGCCCGCACCGCTTATAACCAGGGCGTGGGCAGCTAGATTTTTTATAGCAAATTGCAATTCGGCGGCCAGGCTGCCCCGGTTGTCGGCCTGGTCTAGCCGGGTGTAGTGCAACGGGTAGCCCGCATCGCGCAGGCCGTGGGCAAAGTGGCGCATGGCGGCCAGAAACAGGGCGATGCGCTGCTTGCTGGACCAGATGTGGGTGGACTCCTCGGCCACCTCGGCCATCCAGACGGCATCTTGGGCGGGGTCAAACCCGTCGAAGGCGCTGGAGGTGCTATCGAGCTGGTCGCCCAGCACCACCACCAGGTTTCTAAGCATTGGGGCCCCTGAGGGCTTTGCGGCAGGCGTCCGAGCAGTACTTCACCTCGGCCCAGTTTTTGGCCCAGCTTTTACGCCAGGCCATGGCCCTGCCGCAGGCCACGCAAGGCTTGCTGGGCAGGGACTGCTTGTTGCCTTTGAAACCCGTGAGAGGCATCAGGCCTTCTTGGCCCAGGCACTGCACCAGCCTTTACCGGCGACCACTTTGCCTGCAAACAGCGGGCAGCCACCGGTGGCATCGGCCGGTTTTCCCTGGTACAGCGCGCAGTTGCTGCACAGCTGGGCGGCGGCGTGTTTGGGGTACTTTTTGGCATCGACCTTGGTGGAGTCGGCGGCGTAGCCGAGGGCGGCGGCCTGAGGGTCTTTTTCATCGACCTTGGCCTGGGCGCGCGCGCCGGTGGAGAGGGTGGTCAGGGCTGTGCCGGTGGCCGCAATGGCCATGAGGAAAACGCGTCGTGGGTGTGTCATTTTTTGGGTATCTCCAGCCACCGCTCCAGGCGGAATATCGGCGGACTGCCTCCGTCAAAAGCAACGGTAGGCAGAGCATACGCAACACCTGCACGCGCTGCTTTGATCAATATCAATACGCAGCAGTTTAGTCTGATACTCATCAGTCACCTTCTTACGCGTCCTGAGAACTTCTATGCGCCCAGCCGGTGGTGTGTTTCTCGATCAAGCTGAACAGTTCGTACATCGCCATGGCCATCGTGCCCACCACCATCAGCCCGGCAAAGGCCAGGCCCATCTGCATGCTGGAGCCCGCCGAGATCAGCAGGTAACCAATGCCTTCGTTGGCGGCGGTCATCTCCGACACGGTGGTGCCCACAAACGCCAGGGTGATGGCCACCTTGAGCGAGCCAAAAAAGTAGGGCATGGCGCGCGGCAGGCCCACCTTGGTGAGTACGTCCCAGCGCTTGGCACCCAGCACGCGCAGCACGTCTTCCAACTCGGGCTCCAGCGTGGCCAGGCCGGTGGCGATGTTGACCATGATGGGGAAAAAGCTGATCAAAAACGCGGTGAGGATGGCCGGGCCGGTGCCAATGCCAAACCACACCACCAGAATCGGCACAAACGCGGCCTTGGGCAGGGCGTTAAAGGCCGTCATCAGCGGGTAGATGGCGGCGTACGCCAGGCGCGAGCTGCCCACCACAAAGCCCAGCAGCACGCCCACCACAATCGCCAGCCCAAAGCCCGCCATCGTCACCCAGTAGGTGCGCCAGGCGTGGGCGGCAATGGTGCCCTTGAATTCGACTAGCTGCGTCCAGATGCGCCAGGGGCTGGGGAAGATGAATTCCGACACGTTAAATACGGTGCAAATGCCCTGCCACAGCAGCAGGATGGCCAGCAGCAGCACCCAGGGCGATGCGCGTTCCAGGGTTTTGGGGTTCATGGCGTGGCCTTGCGGAAGTTGCCGATGTGGCCGCGCAGGGCGTGCACGATGCTGGTGAACGCGGGCGTGTAGGTCAGCTCCAGGTCGCGCGGGCGGGGCAGGTCTATGTGCTGTTTGTGCATGAAACGGCCCGGGCTCTTGCCCATCACGTACACCGTGTCGGCCAGAAACACGCTCTCGCGCAGGTCGTGCGTCACCAAAATCACGTTAAAGCGCTGCTCGGTCCACAGGTCGCGCAATATGCACCACAGCTCCTCGCGGGTAAAGGCGTCCAGCGCGCCAAAGGGCTCGTCGAGCAGCAGCATCTTGGGCTCGTGGATCAGGGCGCGGCAGATGCTGGCACGCTGCTGCATGCCGCCCGAGAGCTGCCAGGGGAACTTGTCCTCGTAGCCGCCCAGCCCCACCTTTTGCAGCAACTGGCGGGCGCGCTCCACATACTCTTTGCGTTGGGCTCTGAAGTTGGAGCGGTAGGGCTCGACGATCTCCAGCGGCAGCAGCACGTTGTCCACCGTGGTGCGCCAGGGCAGCAACGACGGTGCCTGGAAGGCCATGCCCGAGATTTTCAAAGGCCCGGTGACCGCCTGGCCGTCGATGCGGATGTGGCCCCGGGACGGCATCTTCAGACCCGTGGCCAGCTTCATGAAGGTGGACTTGCCGCAGCCCGACGGCCCGACGATGGCGATGAACTCGCCCTGCTGCACCTGCAGGTTAATCGCCTCCACCGCAAACTGGCCTTGCGCCCGCTGCGTGTCGTTGTAGGCCAGCCAGACGTCGGAAAAGTCTACAAAAGGAGGTGTATTCACAAATTTATAAGAAATAGGCCGCTAGCGCCCATTCAATCGGCGTGAGCAGCTATAAAAAGTGTAGTGCTTACTTCTTGCCCGGCAGCAGGTTCAGCTCGGCCGCGCTGGGCAGGAAGCTGCTGTTCCATACCGTGTCGGGGTTCACCCGGGTTTTGGTGGTGAACGCGTCCGACACCTGCGAGGCCATCAGCGACAGGCGCGGCGCGGTGGTCTGGCCAAAACCCTCGGCGCGGGCGTTGGGGGTGTTGATGGCGGTGTCGATGGTCATGTTCAGGCGGCGCAGTTCCAGCGCGGCGTTGACGAGGCCGTCGCGCGCCTTGAGGTCGTCAATCCCTACCATGGGCCGGGCGATGACTTCCCGTACGCCCCGGGTAAAGGCCTGCAAAAAGGCTTTGACGGCGGCCGGGTTCTCTTTGATGAGCTTGGGCGAGGCGATGATGGCGTTGCCATAGAACTTGACGCCAAACTGCGGGTAGGGCATGACCAGCACCTCGGCGGCTGGGGTGCCCCGGGCTTCCAGGTTGAGCAATGCGGTGTAGTTGAAGCCGGTGATGGCATCCACGTCGCCGCGCACCAGCATGGTTTCGCGCAGCGACGGCTCCATGCTGGTCCACTGCACGCCGCTGATGCCGTTGGCTTTGGCAAACACGGGGAAGGCGCGGCGGCCTGCGTCGAACACCGGGGCGCCAATTTTTTTGCCGCTGAGGTCGGCGGGCGTTTTGATGCCAGACCGCTTCAACACGACCACCGAAGCCGGGGTGTCGGCGTAGACCATCATCACCGCCACCGGCTTGTTGGGCGCATCGGGGTTGTTGCCATGGAACTCCATCAGCGCGGCCATGTCGGCAAAGCCCATGTCGTAGGCACCCGAGGCCACCCGCGTCACCGTGCCGCCCGAGCCGCTGCCCACGTCGATCGTCACGTCCAGCTTGGCATCCTTGAAGTAGCCCTTGGCCGCAGGCGTGAGGAACAGCGCCGCCGGGCCTTCGAAACGCCAGTCGAACTGGAACTTGATCGGCGTGGTCTGGGCGAAGGCGGGGCCGGCCAGCACCAGGGCGGCGCCGGCCAGGGCGGAGTGCAGGAGGGTGCGTTTTTTCATCGGGATACTCCAAATCAGTATCCAGACGTTACAGCAATAACAGGGCATCGCACAAAAAAAAGCGCACTGTGGCAGTGCGCTTTTCTGGGGGGAGGGCGGGTGTGCCTACTTGCGGAAGGTCACTGCATTCGCGACCGCCAAGGCCGTCATGTTGACCACGCGGCGCACCGTGGCCGAGGGCGTGAGGATGTGCGCCGACGCGGCCGCACCCAGCAGGATGGGGCCGACCGTTACGCCGTTGCCGCCGGTGACCTTGAGCACGTTAAACAAGATGTTGGCTGCGTCCAGGTTGGGGCAGACCAGCAGGTTGGCTTCACCGTGCAGGTTGGTTTCGGCATCCAGCAGCGCGGCTTCGCGCAGGGGTTGCAGCAGGGCGGCATCGCCTTGGAGTTCGCCGTCGGACTCGATCTCGGGGGCCATGGCCTTGAACAGTTCGTGGGCGGTGCGCATCTTGCGGGCCGAGGGGCGGTCGGACGAGCCGTAGTTGGAGTGCGACAAAAACGCCACCTTGGGCGGCAGGCCGAAGCGGGCCACTTCGTCGGCGGCCATCACCGCGATGCTGGCCAGCTGCTCGGCGGTCGGGTCTTCGTTGACAAACGCGTCGGTGATGAACAGGATGTGTTTTTCCAGCATCAGCGCGTTCAGCGCGGCAAAGCCGGAGGCACCTTTTTTCAGGCCGATGATGTCGCTGACATGGTGCAGATGCACCTCGTAGCGGCCCAGCAGACCACACAGCATGGCATCGGCATCGCCCAGGCGCACCATCAGCGCAGCGATGGTGGTGTTGGAGCGGCGCACGGCGGCCTTGGCCACGTCTTGCGACACGCCGCGTCGCCCCATCAGGCGGTGGTAGGTTTCCCAGTACTGGCGAAAGCGCGAGTCGTCCTCGGGGTTGACCACTTCCACGTCCACGCCCACGCGGATGCGCAGGCCGGCTTTGAGGATGCGGGCTTCGATGACGGCGGGGCGGCCAATCAAAATCGGGTGCGCCAGGTGCTCGTCTACCGCCAACTGGGCGGCGCACAGCACGCGTTCGTCTTCGCCCTCGGCATAGGCCACGCGCTTGGCGTTGGCGGGCACCGCCTTGGCGGCGCTGAACACCGGGCGCATGAACATGCCGGTTTGGTAGACAAAACGCATCAGGGTTTGGCGGTAGGCTTCCAGGTCCTGGATCGGGCGGGTGGCCACGCCGGATTCTTCGGCGGCCTTGGCCACGGCGGGGGCGATGCGCAGAATCAGGCGCGAGTCAAATGGCGTGGGAATCAGGTACTCGCTGCCAAACACCAGTTCTTTGCCGGAGTAGGCGGCGGCCACTTCTTCGCTGATATCGGCCTTGGCCAGGTCGGCAATCTGGCGCACGCAGGCCAGCTTCATGGCTTCGGTGATCTTGGTCGCGCCGCAGTCGAGTGCGCCACGGAAGATGTACGGGAAGCACAGCACGTTGTTGACCTGGTTCGGGTAGTCCGAGCGGCCGGTGGCGATGATGCAATCGGGGCGCACGGCCTTGGCCAGTTCGGGGCGGATTTCGGGCTCGGGGTTGGCCAGCGCCAGGATGATGGGCTTGGGGGCCATGGTCTTGACCATCTCGGCGGTGAGCACACCGGCGGCGGAGCAACCCAAAAACACGTCGGCGTTGTTCACCGCGTCGGCCAGCGTGCGGGCCGAGGTGTCTTGGGCGTAGCGTTCTTTGGACGCGTCAAAACCGCCGGGGCGGCCCTGGTAGATGATGCCCTTGGAGTCGCAGGCGTAGATGTTCTTGCGCTGCACGCCCAGGCCCACCATCACGTCCAGGCAGGCGATGGCCGCAGCCCCGGCGCCAGACACTGCCACCTTCACGTCTTCGATCTTCTTGCCCACCAGCTCCAGTCCGTTGAGCAGGGCGGCCGACGAAATGATGGCGGTGCCGTGCTGGTCGTCGTGGAACACCGGGATGTTCATACGTTCGCGCAGCTTTTGCTCGATGTAGAAGCACTCGGGGGCTTTGATGTCTTCGAGGTTCACGCCGCCCAGGGTGGGTTCCATGGCGGCAATGATGTCCACCAGCTTGTCGGGGTCGTTTTCGGCCAGTTCGATGTCGAACACGTCGATACCGGCGAATTTTTTGAACAAACAGCCCTTGCCTTCCATCACCGGTTTGGAGGCCAGTGGGCCGATATTGCCCAGGCCCAGCACCGCCGTGCCGTTGGTGATCACGCCGACCAGGTTGCCGCGCGAGGTGTATTCGGCCGCCAGGGACGGGTCGCGCTGGATGTCCAGGCAGGGGTAGGCTACACCGGGCGAGTAGGCCAGCGACAGATCGCGCTGGTTGGACAGCGGCTTGGTCGCGTTGACCGAGATTTTCCCTTTGGTGGGAGTGCAGTGGTATTCGCGGGCTGCGTCGCGCAGTGCCATTTCTGCGGGGGAAATGTCTTTGGCCATTTTGCTCAGTGTCCTCGTGGGTGTTTTTGACCGTGTAAGCCTACCGCAAGCAATAGCAGGGAGTCCCGGTGGAGACTACCTATCTCGATGCAAAAAATGTATCCATTTATGCCAGCAGGTCGGCCAGGGTGCGGGCGATCACCTTGGTGGCGCGGCGCAGGTCTTCCAGGCTCAGGCGCTCGTCGGCGCGCTTGGCGTGCGACTCCAGCACGGTGCGGGGGCCCGCGCCGTAGATCACGCCGGGGATGCCTGCAGCCGCGTACAGGCGCACGTCGGTGTACAGGGGCGTGCCCATGGCGGGAATGGACTCGCCAAACACGGCCAGGCCGTGCTTCTGGATGGCCTCGACCAATGGCTGGTTGCCCGGCAGGGGCTGCATGGAGTGGGCCAGCAGCAGGCGTTTGATGTCTACCGTGATGCCGGGCTGGCGAGCGGCGGCATCGGCAATGACCTGGCGGATGTTGGCTTCGACTTCTACCGGGTTCTCCTCGGGGATCATGCGGCGGTCCAGCTTGAACGTGACCTTGCCGGGGACCACGTTGGTGTTGGTGCCGCCAGTGATCGTGCCCACGTTCAGGTAGGGGTGGTTGATGCCTTCCACGCCTGAGGTGACTTTTTGGTACAGCGTGTTTTGCGCGTACAGGGCGTTCAGGATCTGCACCGCGCCGTGCAGCGCGTCTACGCCGCTTTCGGGTATGGCGGCATGGGCCATCTTTCCGTGCACGGTGACTTCCATCTGCAGGCAGCCGTTGTGCGCCGTCACCACCTGGTAGGAGAAGCCTGCGGCGATCATCAGGTCGGGTTTAACAATATTGTTTTTGAGCAGCCAGCCGGGGCCGAGTTCGCCCCCGAATTCTTCGTCGTAGGTGAAGTGCAGCTCGACCGCGCCTTGGAGCGGCAGGCCCAGGGATTCGAGCGCTCGCACGGCGAAGGTGAAGCTGGCGAAGTCGCCCTTGCTCACCGCCGTGGCGCGGCCAAAGATGTGGCCGTCGGCAATCTCGCCGCCGTAGGGTGCGTGCGTCCAGCCGTCGCCGGGCGGGACCACATCGCCGTGGGCGTTCAGAGCGATGGTTTTGCCTGCGCCGCTGGTGCCGTATTGGCGGCGCACCACCAGGTTGGTGATGGATTCCATGCCTGCAGCGGCCACTTCGGCGGCGGGCACAGGATGCTTTTCGACTGCCAGGCCCATGGCTTCCAGCAGCACCGCAGTGCGGTCGGCGTGGGGGGCGTTGTTGCCGGGTGGGGTGTCGGTGGGGACACGGATGAGCTCTTGCAAAAAGGCGACTTCTTCGTCGAAATGCTGGTCGATCCAGGCATCGAGCGGGGCGTAATCTGTCATGGAATGCTTAATTGGGAGAGAGGTTATTCAAAAGATGGGAAAAAGCATCCACGGCCAGTTGCATGTCATCTGCCGTGCTGCTCTCTAATGGGTTATGGCTGATACCGGCGTTTTGCCCGCGCACAAACAGCATGGCCTGGGGCATGACTTCGTGCAGCTTCATGGCATCGTGGCCCGCGCCGCTGGGCATGCGGTGCAGGGGCACGCCCAGGGCCTGCACGGCGGCTTCCCAGCGCTGCTGCCACGCGGGGGCGCTGGGTGCAGCCGCAGCGCGCATGGTCTCTTCCAGCGTGTAGCGCAGGCCCCGGCGGTCGCAGATGGATTGCAACTGGGCGAGCACATCGTGGGCCAGGGCATCGCGCTGGGCGTTGTGGGGGGCGCGCAGGTCCAGGCTGAAGTTGCACTGGCCGGGCACCACGTTGATGGAGCCATTGGGCACCTGCAGCATGCCCACGGTGCCGACCGAATCACCATCTTGCCCGGCGCGTTGCTCCACATACAGCGCCAGCTCGGCCACGGCGGTGGCGGCATCGCGGCGGCGGTTCATGGGCGTGGTGCCTGCGTGGCAGGCCACACCCAGCACCTCGCCAGTAAAGCGCACGCTGCCGTTGATAGAGGTGACGATGCCCAAGGGGATGTCCAGCTCGTTGAGCACCGGGCCCTGCTCGATGTGGACTTCGACAAAGCCCAGGTAGTCGGCAGGGTTGCGCTGCAGGGCGGGGATGTCGTTGGTGTTCAAACCCGCCTGGGCCATGGCTTCGCGCATGCGGATGCCGTCCACATCGGTCTGGTCCAGCCAGTCGGGGTTGAAGTGGCCGATCAACGCGCCGGAGCCGAGGAAGGTGGCCTTGTATCGCTGGCCTTCTTCTTCGGCAAAACCCACCACCTCGAAGTGGAACGGCAGGCGTTTGCCTTGGCTTGACAGGGCCTGCACGCAGGCCATGGGCACAAAAATGCCGAGGCGGCCATCGTATTTGCCGCCGTTGCGCACGGTGTCATAGTGGCTGCCGGTGAGCAGGGTTTGGGCATCGGGCGTGGCAGCAAGGTAGCGGCCCACCACATTGCCCACCGCGTCGATCTGCACCGTGTCAAAGCCGCAGTCGCGCATGTTTTGGGCGATCTGGGCGGCGCAGGCGCGGTGCGCGTCGGTCAGGTAGGTGACGGTGAGTTGGCCGTGTTCGGCGTAGCCGGGGTCGGTGTGCACGCTCAAGGCCTCTTGCCAGTCCCACACCACGTTGCCCTGGGCGGGGTGCGTGCCGAACGCGTCGTTGAGGCGGATTTCGACAATGCGGTGGATGTTGCGCAGCGCCTCGGCATGCTCAAAGTCGGCCGGGTTGCGCAGGCGGCGCACAAAGGTGTCGATGATTTCCTGCT
Organism: uncultured Albidiferax sp.; assembly: GCA_963512645.1. Taxonomy (GTDB): domain Bacteria; phylum Pseudomonadota; class Gammaproteobacteria; order Burkholderiales; family Burkholderiaceae_C; genus Rhodoferax_B. Next base: position 335,847 of record CAUPNM010000001.1, read on the forward strand.
TGCGCAAGCCGGTGCCGCGCGGCCCGCGCACCGCCAGGATGAACGGGAAGCCAAACTTGCGGCCATAGTCGGCATTGAGCTGCTGCAGCTGGGCCAGCTCTTGTGGCGTGCAGCGCGTCAGCCCGGCCTGGTTTTGCTCATGGCTAGATTCGGCGGTGAGCGGCTCGGCGGCTTTGCCTGCCAGCTCGGGGTGGGCGCGGATCAGGTCCAGCTGGGCCTGTGTGCCCGCTGCGGCCAGCACCTGCACCATGGCGTATTTGAAAGCTGCCAGCGAGGCAAAGGGCCGCGCGGCCAGGGCTTTTTCTGCGATCCAGGGGGAGTGTTCGTACAGGCCGGGTAGCTGCTGCAGTACCTCGTGCTGGGGAGCGGTGTTGAGGAAAGCGAGCGTCAGGGGCATGGGTGTTTACAAGGCGGCTACAGAACGGTTGCAGGGCGGTAAGGGTGGACGTTTTGCCAGTGTTCGGCGATGTCGATGCGGCGGCAGATCCACACACGCTCATGGCTTTGTACGTAGTCTAAGAACTTTTGCAGCGCACCGAACCGGCCCGGTCGGCCCAGCACCCGGCAGTGCATGCCGATGCTCATCATCTTGGGGGCGTCTTCCCCCTCGGCGTAGAGCACGTCAAAGCTGTCTTTCAGGTACTGCAGGAAATGGTCGCCGGTGTTGAAGCCCTGCACTTGCACGCAGCGCATGTCGTTGGTGTCCAGCGAGTACGGGATGACCAGGCGCGGCTCGACCATGCCGTCGGTTTTGGTGGTGGGCATCCAGAACGGCAGGTCGTCGCCGTAGTAGTCGCTGTCGTAGCTGAAGCCGCCCTGGTCGGCCAGCAGGCGGCGGGTGTTGGGGCTGTCGCGGCCGGTGTACCAGCCTTGGGGCCATTGGCCGCCGGTCATCTTGCGGATGATCTCGGCACCCCGCGCCATGTGTTCGCGCTCGGTGGCTTCGGGCAGGTTTTGGTAGTGGATCCAGCGCCAGCCGTGGCAGGCGATTTCATGGCCCAGATCGACGAAGGCCTGGGTGAGTTCGGGATGCCGCTCCAGGGCCATGGACACACCGAAGATGGTCAGCGGCAGGCCGCGCTTTTCGAACTCGCGCAGGATGCGCCAGGAGCCCGCCCGCGAGCCGTATTCGTACATCGACTCGATGGTCATGTGGCGGTCGGGGAAGGGCTGGGCGGTGATCAGCTCGGACAAAAAGGTTTCCGAGGCCGCGTCACCGTGCAGCACATTGTTTTCGCCGCCTTCTTCGTAGTTGAGTACGAACTGCACCGCGATCTTGGCCCGGTTGGGCCACTGGGCGTGGAGGACGTTGCGGCCATAGCCGACCAGGTCGCGGGGATAGGCAGGGGCGTGGGGTGCGGATGGCTCGGTCATGGAATCCCCTCAAGCACAAGTCGGGCCAGTGCCTCAGGCCAAGGCCATGGCAATGTCGTTGCTGGGGATCTTGCGGTCGAAGGTGAGGTTGGCCTCGACGTTGTGCAGGTGCTGGTCGATCAAACGCACGGCCAGCTCTTCGTCCTTGGCGGCCAGGGCTTTGATGAGCTCGTCGTGGTCGGCGCAGGCGTGGTCGGTCGGGTTGTCGGTCTGGTACATCAGGGTGATGAGCGAGCAGCGCGACAGCAGCTCCACCATCATTTGCACCAGCACGTCGTTGTCCAGCAATTCGGCCATGCGGATGTGGAAATTACCCAACACTTCGGTACGGTTGGTCAGGTCTTTGTCTTTGAGCGCGGCTTTTTCAATCACGGCCTGCTCTTTCAAGGCCTTGATTTTGCTTGGGGTGATGTCGCGTACCAGGGCGCGCACCAGTTCAGCCTCCAGCATGCGGCGCACCGAAAACACCTGGCGCGCCTCGGTGACCGACGGCGCAGCCACAAAGGCTCCGCGCGCGGGCTCCAGGCGGATCAGGCGATTTTGCGAGAGCTGGAACAAGGCTTGCCTCACCAAGGTGCGCGATACACCAAAATGGTCGGCCAGCTTTTGTTCTGCCAGTTTTGTGCCGGGGTGGAGCCGGTGCTCAACAATCGCCTTGGTCAGGGCTTCGACGATCGTATTGGTATTGGTCGTGGTGGATTCCATAGCACCATAATAACGCAAAATTTGTACTGTATACAAATTTGTTTGGTTACAACGTATTTGATTAACTGAGGACACGTATGGGATTGAGCACACACGTTTTGGATACCATGCACGGCAGCCCGGCAGCCGGTATGGCGGTGGAACTTTACACGACGCAGGGGGAGAACCGCACGCTGATCAAGCGTTTTGTGACCAACGCCGATGGCCGCAGCGAGGGCCTTTTGCTCGACAGTGCCAGCCTGCAGGTGGGTACCTACAGGCTCACGTTTGACGTAAATAGCTACTTTCAGGCCCAAGGAGTGGCCTTGCCCGAGCCCCCCTTTCTCGACCGGGTGAGCCTGGACTTTGGTATTGCCGACCCCCGCCAGCACTACCATGTGCCGCTGCTGGTCAGCCCCTGGAGCTACTCCACGTACCGGGGTAGCTAAACGGTGCTTGTCATGCCCACGACTTGGGGTTTTGCCAGAATCGCCGCTTCAATCAGCAGGAGTTGCAGTGGTTAAATTTATGAGAAATTGGCCTGTAAGCCATATTTTATCGGCGGTAGCAGCTATTTTTTTTGTAGCGGTATCGGATGCCACGGTGGTGCATGCCGCCTATCCCGAGAAGCCGGTCAAGATCGTGGTGCCGTTTGCGCCCGGCGCGGGCACCGATGCCATGGGCCGCTTGATGGCGCAAAAGCTCGGCGAGGTGCTGGGCGCCAGCTTTGTGGTGGAGAACCGCACCGGCGCATCGGGGGCCATTGGCACCCAGGCGGTGGCGGCTGCGGCCCCGGATGGCTACACCTTGCTGCTGGTGGCGTCGCCCTTTACCACCGTGGCCGCCGCCATGCCCAGCGCCCACTACGACCCCTTGCGTGACTTCGTGCCCGTGGGCATGGTGGCCAGTGGCCCGCTGGTGTGGGCCACCAGCAGCCAGGTGCCGGTGCGGGACATGAAAGAGCTGATCGGCATGGCCCGTAAAAAGCCCGGTGCGCTGAACTACGGCTCGGCCGGTGCGGGCGGGGTCAACCACCTGGTGCTGGAACTGCTGAAGGCCCGCACCGGCACCTTCATCACCCACATTCCTTACCGTGGCGTGGCCCCGGCCACCATGGACATGCTGGCCGGCCATGTGCAGCTGGTCACCGGCACCATCCCGGCGCTGCTGCCCTTCATCAAGGACGGCCGGGTGCGCCCGTTGGCGGTTACCAGTGCCAAACGTTCCAGCGCCTTGCCGGATGTACCGAGCATGGCGGAGGCTGGTTTTCCGGGCGTTGACGTGGTGAACTACTTTGCCTTGATGGCCCCGGCGGGCACGCCTGCGGCCATCGTTGGGCAGCTCAATGCCGCCATCAACCAGGTGGTGGTTATGCCCGATGTGGTGGCCCGCTTCAAGGCCGATGCGGTGGAGGCCGCACCCGGCTCCCCCGCGCTGTTGGGGCATTTCATCGAGGCCGATTACCGCGCTTGGCGCAACGTGGTCAAGACCCAGAACCTCAAGCTGGAATAGCCCCGCGCCGGAGGGCTGAGAGCGTTTTCACAGCTGCCCCTCGGTCAGCGTGTCGAGCTGGAACTGGCCGTTCTTGTTCCACAGCCAGGTGTCGGTGTAGGTGACGCGGCCCATGCGCGACGGCGGTGGAAACGGTGCGGCGGCGCGCACGGTGCGTTCGATTTCGGTGATCACCTCGGGCGCGTGTTTGGGCGCGCGCAGCCAGTGCAGGCCGGTGACCCGGCCCTGGCGGTCCAGATGCACTTCCAGCACCCCGATGGCGTACAGGTGGGGCTGCAGCTTGCCCTGGTGGATACGTTCGGCATTGCGGTTGTACAGGTGGCGGGCGGCATCGCGGCGGTAGTCGCGTGGCGTGCTGGCGGTGGAGATTTTGGGCGGTGCCACAGCTGCCGGTACCGGGGTTTCGGGCTGGGGCTGGGCCGCCGGTGCGCCGGGGGGTGCCGACGGGCTGGCGGTGGGCGTGGTGGGCGCAGGTCCGGAGCCGCAACCGGCCAAGAACGCCGCGAGGGCAGTGGAAAAGCTGGCAAAGGCCCAGCGCAAGGGGGAAGCTTTTTTCATGGTGTGTCGGGGGCTGGGCCACCCATGCATACTGGCAATGTGAAAAATTCAGACGTTTTACTCCAACATTTGCAAACGGAGCCTGCCGTGCTGGTCACAGTGCAGTCTACCCAAGGCTCGGTGCCACGCGGGCCCGGCACCTGGATGGCGGTGCTGGCCGACCAGCTGGTGGGCACCATCGGCGGTGGCCAGCTTGAGTTCCAGGCGATGGCCGAAGCGCGTGCCCGCCTGAACGGTGCCCTGGGTGCCGAGGTCATCCGCTATCCGCTGGGCCCCAGTTTGGGGCAGTGCTGCGGAGGCGTGGTGCATGTGCGGTTTGAGCTGCTGGGCGTGGCCGATACCGACCGCCTGCGCACCGACCTGGCCCAGGTGCATCCGCCCGTGGCCTTGTTTGGCGGCGGCCATGTGGGCCATGCGCTGGTGCAGGTGCTGGCACGGCTGCCGTTTGCCCTGACGTGGATTGACAGCCGCGACGGCATCTTCCCCGCCGAGCTGCCCGACACGGTGCGCTGCGAGCATTCCGAGCCGGTGCAGCAGGCGGTGCAAGATCTGCTGCCGGGCAGCCAGGTGCTCATCATGAGCTTCAGCCACGCCGAGGACCTGGATACCGTGGCCGCCTGCCTGCAGCGCCAGCGCCGCCGGGGCGACCTGCCGTTTATCGGGCTGATCGGCAGCCAGACCAAATGGGCCAGCTTTCGCCAACGGCTGGTGGCAAAAGGGTTCACCGAGGCGGAGCTGGCGCAGGTCACCTGCCCGATCGGCGTGCCTGGTATCCCTGGCAAAGAGCCCGAGGTGATTGCCATTGCGGTGGCGGCACAGTTGTTGCAGAGGCTTACTGCCTAGAATCGACCGGTCGCAGCGGTGCAAAGCCAACTCCCCAGGCTTTTGTGCGTGACCTTTTTAGTGCCTACAGCGCCCGCAGTGGTGGGCATCGCAATACCGTCAGGACTAGCATCCAGTCCTGGCTGTCTAAGGGTGAGTGACACATGGAAAGTTATTACCTCGACTGGGCCAACCTGCTGCTGCGCTGGGTCCACGTCATTACCGCCATCGCCTGGATTGGCTCGTCGTTTTATTTCGTCTTTTTGGACAGCAGCCTGACGCCGCCGGTCGATGACGATCTCAAGAAACAGGGCGTGAGCGGCGAGCTGTGGGCGGTGCACGGCGGCGGTTTTTACCACCCGGTCAAGTTCGCCGGTGCGCCGCCGCAGCTGCCCAAGCACCTGCACTGGTTTTACTGGGAAAGCTACTCCACCTGGCTCACGGGCTTTTCGCTGTTTACCGTGTCGTACCTGTGGAACGCCAGCACCTACCTGGTCGACAAGTCGCTGATGGACTGGTCCAGCGGCGCGGCGGTGAGCGTGGCACTGGCGTTTTTCGTGGTGTTCTGGATGGCCTACGACTGCATCTGCCAGATTTTTGGCAAGCGCAAGGGTGGCGATGCGATTGTGGGCGCGCTGGTGGCGGTGCTGGTGTGCGCGGCCTCGTGGCTGGCCTGCCACTGGTTTGCCGGGCGGGCCGCGTTCTTGCTGGTGGGCGCGATGATTGCCACCACCATGAGCGCCAACGTGTTCTTCTGGATCATCCCTGGCCAGCGCACCGTGGTGGCCGACATCAAGGCGGGTCGGCCCATCGACCCCATCCACGGCCAGCGTGGCAAGCAGCGCAGTGTGCACAACACCTATTTCACGCTGCCGGTGCTGTTTGCCATGCTCAGCAACCACTACAGCTTCACCTACACCCATCCGCAGAACTGGCTGGTGCTGGTGCTGATGATGCTGGCGGGCGCGGCCATACGGCAGTTCTTTGTGCTGCGCCACGGCTACCTGCTGGGCCGCAACCGCCACCCCATTGGCTACGCGCTGGTAGGCCTGGCGGTGATCGTGGCCGTGATCGTCTGGATGAAGCCTCTGCCTGCTACAAATTCCGTAGCTGCTCCCGCCGATGGAATAAGCGCTAAGCCTGTAATTTCTTATGAAAAGGTACAGGCGGTCATTGCCCAGCGCTGCACCATGTGCCATGGCGCACAAGTGCAAATGAAGAACGTGCGGCTGGACTCACCGGCCCAACTGAAGCAGCACGCGCAAATGGTTTACCAGCAGGCGGTGGTCACCAAAATCATGCCCATGAACAACTCCACCGGTATCACCGATGCCGAGCGTGCATTGATAGCGCAGTGGTTTGAAGGTGGCGCGCCGGTGAACTAGGCTGCTTCAGGCACCGGCGTGAAGTGCAGGTGCATCAACTGCCAGTCGCCTGGCGTTTTGCGCCACAGCTCACTGAAAAACACGCTGCTGTGTGGGGTGTCATCGATCAGGGTCTGGCTCTGGCCCGAGACCACGGCAAATTCACCGTGGTACTGCAATGACAGGCTGGCATCTTGTTTGTAGGCCGTGTCGGGGAACCACAGATCGGCCTGCACCGCACGCGAGATGCCATGCAGCTGCTCCCATTTGGATTGGACCCCGCTGGCATGCACCACGCAAAACGAGTCGGCCTGTACGCTGGCCATGAAGTCGGTGTCGCCTGCGAAAAATGCGGCGTACCAGTCTTCGCGGGTATTCAGTAGATTGATGTTGTCCATGGCTTCTTCTTAGGTGGTTTGCCTTGTGGCACGGCGTAGGCCGGACCGGCAGAAAGCGAAACGGCACAGGGCCGCGATGGCGTGATTATCCTGTGTGCCGCAAGCGCTTTGGAGTTGGCGTGCACAAAGCTTGCCAAAGGTCTTTGCCCCGGGCGCGTGCAGCCGGTGGCTCTGCCCTGATACCATTCTTGGATGTTAATGAAAACACCCGACGCTATGAATTCTGTTGCGCTGGCCGATGCCCGCGACGGTGAGGGCACACCTGTCTCCGTCAAGATCCGCGAACGCCTGTTGGCCGCCCGCAAACGGTTTAACGCCAACGACAACATTTCAGAGTTCATCCAGCCCGGTGAGCTGGAGCTGTTGCTCGATGAAGTGACCGACAAAATGCAGGGCGTGCTCAGCAGCATGGTGATCGACACCGACCGCGACCACAACACCAACAACACCGCACGCCGCGTGGCCAAGATGTACCTCAAGGAGGTGTTCCAGGGCCGCTACGTGGCGCCGCCCAACATCACCGAATTCCCCAACGCCGAGCACCTGAACGAGCTGATGATCGTCGGCCCCATCACCGTGCGCAGTGCTTGCTCGCACCACCTGTGCCCGGTGATCGGCAAGATCTGGATCGGCGTGCTGCCCAACGAGCACACCAACGTGATCGGCCTGTCGAAATACGCCCGCCTGGCCGAATGGATCATGGGCCGCCCGCAAATCCAGGAAGAGGCCGTGGTGCAACTGGCCGACCTGATCCAGGAAAAAACCCAGCCCGACGGCCTGGCCATCGTCATGGAGGCCAGCCACTACTGCATGGGCTGGCGCGGCGTGAAAGACATGGACAGCAAGATGATCAACTCGGTGATGCGCGGGGCTTTTCTGAAAGACCCGAACCTGCGCCGCGAATTTTTGGCCCTCATTCCTAGAAAGAGCTAATCCCATGCTTGTACGTTTGCTCTACGCCAGCCGCGCCCTCGACACCAGTGCCGGTGCCATTGAAGCCATCCTGGCCCAGTCGCGCCAGTACAACCCGGCCTGTGGCATCACTGGCATCCTGTGCTACGGCGGCGGCATCTTTTTGCAGGCTATCGAAGGCGGGCGCATGCCGGTCAACGAGCTCTATGGCCACATCCAGCGCGATGCGCGGCATAAAGACGTTGCGCTGCTGCACTTCGAAGAAATCTCCGAGCGCCGCTTTGGCGGCTGGACCATGGGCCAGGTCAACATCCTCAAGCTCAACCAGTCCATCTTGCTGAAATACGCCGAAAAGCCCGAACTCGACCCGTACGCGGTGTCGGGCAAGGTGTCGCTGGCGCTGCTGGAAGAGCTGATGGCCACGGCCTCCATCGTCGGGCGCGTGTAACCTGCCTTTTTTAGCCGCCTTCTTTCTCTTTCAACCCGCAAGCCTTGACTGACTTGCGGGTTTTTGTTTTTTTGCATGTCTGTTTTTGCCCTGTGTCTGGTGCTGTTGGCGGGCCTGATCCACGCCAGCTGGAATATCGCCGCCAAAAAGGCCGGTGGTGATGCGCGCTTTGCCGTGTTCTCGGGGATGGTGGGCGTGGCCGTGTGGGCCCCGGTGGCCCTCTGGCTGGGGGTGGACGAAGTGCCGCGCTGGAATACCACCCAGTGGGCCATGCTGGCCCTCAGCGCCTGCGTGCACGCCCTGTATTTTGTGGTGCTGCTGCGTGGCTACCGAAAGGCCGACCTGACTGTGGTGTACCCGCTGGCGCGCGGGCTGGGGCCGCTGATTTCGTCGCTGGCGGCTGTGCTGCTGCTGGGCGAACGCCTGAGCCTGTGGGGTGTGCTGGGCCTGGCTGGCGTGGTGATGGGGGTATTCCTGATCGCCGGGGGGCCCGGCCTGTGGCGTGCACCGCGCGATCCCGCCCAAGCCGCCCGCCTGCGTGCTGGCCTGCGCTACGGCGCACTCACCGGCATGTGCATCGCCTGCTACACCGTGGCCGACGGCTATGCCGTCAAGGTGCTGCTGATCTCGCCCATCCTATTCGACTACGCCAGCAACGTCTTGCGCATGGGCCTCATGGGCCCCACCGTACTGCGCGATCTGCCTGCGGCCCGCCTGCTGTGGCGGGCGCAATGGCGCTACGCGGTGGTGGTGGGCGTCCTCAGCCCCGTGTCGTACGTGCTGGTGCTGTATGCCGTGCAGACTGCGCCCCTGTCCCACGTGGCCCCGGCGCGCGAGGTGTCGATGCTGTTCGCCGCGCTGCTGGGCGGGCATTTGCTGGGCGAGGGGCAGCGCGGCATTCGGTTGCTGGGTGCGGGTTGCATTGCGCTGGGCGTGGTGGCGCTGGCGCTGGGCTAAAAATGGACTCTACCGAACTCCTGGGCTGCGATTTCTCCAGCAGCCCCAACGCCCGCAAAAACATCGTGCTGGCCTGGGGCCAGGTGGCCAGGGGGGCTGTGGTTTTGCAGCGCCTGGAGCGCCTGCCGTCTCTGGCGGCATTTGCCGACGTGCTGGCCCAGCCTCGCGCTTGGGTGGGGGCATTCGATTTGCCGTTTGGCCTGCCGCGTGAGCTGGTACAGAGCCTGGGCTGGCCACTGGAATGGGCTGCCTGCATCCGACACTTTGCCCGCCTGGAGCGGGCGCAGATCCGCAGCCTGTTTGCCGCGTTTTGCGATGCCCGGCCGGTAGGGGGCAAATTTGCCCACCGCGCCTGTGACGCTTTGGCGGGCTCCAGCCCGTCCATGAAATGGGTGAATCCGCCTGTGGCCTACATGCTGCACGCGGGCCTGCCCTTGCTGCTGGAGGCCGGGGTGGATTTCCCGGGCCTGCACGCCGGGGACCCGCAGCGGGTGGCGCTGGAGGCCTATCCCGGCCTGCTGGCGCGCGAGGTGCTGGACGGCTGGACTCCGGGCGCCCAGGGCACCGGGCGGCGCAGCTACAAAAGCGACGACAAGGCCAAGCAGACCCCGCAGCGGCTGGCGGCACGGACCGACCTGGTCCAGGCGCTGGAAGCGGGGGCGGGCGTACACGGGCCGGTGCGGCTGGGCCTGCGCTTGCGGGTTACAGCGGCCCAGCGCACCCAGTTGCTGGCCGATGCCAGTGGCGATGCCCTGGATGCCGTGCTGTGCATGTTGCAGGCCGCCTGGGCTGCACAACAGCATGCCGCCGGTTTACCGCGCTACGGGCTACCCGGCCATTGCGATCCACTAGAAGGCTGGATCATTACCGTCTGATGCCAGGTGCTTGCTACGCAGTGGGGCCGCTGTATAGTTGTTAGCGAATACTTACGATTTATTTCAGTGTTTTTAGTATTGCGTACAACCCATGTATTCTTTTCTTGGCAAATGCGGTGTCTTGCTGTGGGGGCTGCTGCTGGGGCATACCGCCTGGGCGGCAGACGAGAGGCCAGAATGCGGCAGACCTCTGACCTTGGCCCTGCATGTGCATGGTCTGTTGTATTCGGCTGAGCTGGATGCCGGCATTGACAAGGATTTTGCCGAGGCGCTAGCCCAGCGCAGTGGCTGCAACAAACTGATCGAGTCCGGTGCGCTGGACTTCAGCATGTCGGGCATTGCCAGCGAGGAGCGCAATACCTACGCGGCCTTCGCCTGGTATTTTTCGAACAAGTATTACCTTTTGGTGAACAAGAGCAGCAACGTGCAAAAGCTGTCCGACTTCGAGGACCAGCCTGGGCTGAAGCTGGGAGCTATCCGCAGTTTTCGTTACAGCAGCACGGCCAACCGCATGGTCGACAAGCTGGTCCAGGCTGGCCGGGTCAGCTATGCCTCGGGTCTGGAGCCGCTGTATCAGGTGCTGGCGCTGGGGCGCATCCAGGGCATGGTGATCGAGCCTTTTGACATCGGCGATGTCGAGGCCAAGCGGATCCATGACACGACCCAGATCATCGAATTCAACGATCCGCCGGTGCCGCATGGGCTCATCATTTCCAAAAAATCCATTCCTTCTGCTGAAATAGCCAAGTGGATGGCGGTCGTGCAATCCTTGCGTAATGACGGTACGGTGCTGCGGATCTTCGAGAAATATTTTCCGCCCGCCCTGGCCCGCGAGATGGTGGTGTTTTGAGACTGAAACGCCCCGACAACTGGCTGCACCACCTCAGTGGCGCTGTGCTGGTGTTGGCTTTGTCACTCGGCACCACCTGGTGGCTGTGGCAGTTTGAAACCCACAATGCCGAGCTGGACCACCGCGCACGTGCCGATGCCAGTGTGCAGGCCTTTGCGACCCGGGTGGAACAGCGCATGCGTGCCCAAGAGCAGGTATTACGCGGTGTACAGGGCTTGTTCGCTGTGGGTTTGCCGGTGGGGCGCACCGCCTTCAGCCGGTATGTGGATGCATTGCAGCTCGGGGCCGATGTGTCTGGGGTGGTCGCGCTGGGCTGGGTGCCGATGGTGGGCGCATCACAATTACCAGCCCATGTAGCCAAGATGCGTGCCCTGGAGCCTGGTTATGCCATTACGCCCGAGGGCCTGCGCCCCGAGTACGCTCCGCTGATGCAACTGGAGCCGCCGCTGGATCCCCATCTGTACCCGTTGGGCCAGGACATGTGGATGGATGCCGTGTACCGGGCCGCCATGGAGCGGGCCCGCGATTCCGGGGCGGCAGCCATCACCGGCAGGCTCAGCCGTACGCTGCAAAACGGTACCGATGCCCGGGTGGGGTTTGCCATGTTCATGCCGGTGTATCGCGCCGGAGCGGCGACCCATACCGTGGATGCGCGGCGCGCAAGTCTGATGGGCTGGGTGGTAGCGCCGTGCCGCATGGATGTGTGGATGGCGGGTCTACCTGGGGCCGACAGCGACGATGTGAGCGTACGTATTTTTGACGGGATCGAGCTGAGCAACCAGTCGCTGCTGTTCGAATCCCATCCAGCCGACTTGCCCAAAGCGCACGCCTCGTCAGATACCCTGGAGTACCTGCAGGTCGCTGGCCGCACCTGGACACTGGCCATGGCAGAGCAAGCCAGTTCGGCCACATCGCCGGTCCACCACAAGGCGCAGATGATTGCCCGCAACGGGATAGTTCTGAGCGGTGTGCTGGCTTTGCTGGCATGGGTGCTGTTGAGCGACCGCGCGCGCACCGTCATCATGGCCACCCAGATGACCACCGAACTGCGCGAAACCAAAGAGCACTTTGAACTGATCTTTGACAGCAGCCCTGACGGCATGGTGATCACCCAGCAGGCTGACGGCCTGGTGGTGGACATCAACCGGGGTTTTACCGCCATGACGGGTTACGAACGCAGCGATGTTGTCAGCATCTCCATAGCCGCCTTGCCGATCTGGAAGTTTGCCGAAGACCGCCGCCGCTACCGCAAGGAGCTGGCCGACCACCAATTTTGCGAAAACCTGGAGGTCACCCTGGTCACCAAAACCGGTCAGACCATTGTCGGGATCTTGTCGGCGCAGCCCGCCACGTTCAAGGGCGTGGCCTGTTTTGTCGGGGTGATTCGCGACATCACTGGCCGCAAAGCCATTGAAAACCGTATGGCCCATATGGCCCAACATGACACGCTGACCGGGCTGCCCAACCGTGCGCTGTTTGACGACCGGCTCAAGCAGGCCATTGTCCAGGCCAACCGCAACCGGGGGCGGCTGGCTTTGCTGTACGTGGATCTGGACCACTTCAAACCGGTGAACGACACCCTGGGGCATGCGGTAGGTGATGTGCTGCTCAAAGCCGTGGCCCAGCGCATGCACGACAGCGTGCGTGCCTCGGATACCGTGGCCCGTATCGGAGGCGATGAGTTTGTGGTGTTGCTGTCCGCTGTGCACGATGGCACCGATGCGTTGGCCGTAGCCGAAAAAATCCGCCAGGCGCTGAACCAGAGTTTTGAGGTGGTGGCCGGCAAGATGGTGCACATCTCGTCCAGCACGGGGGTGGCCATTTACCCCGATCACGGCAAGGACGAAATCGAGTTGTCCAAAAATGCCGACATGGCGATGTACCGCTCCAAGCAGCAGGGACGCGACCAGGTGGTGTTGTTTGCGCCCCTGGTGTCGGCGGATCCCAAGGCTACAGCAGTCTAACTGCGCGGCTCGGGCGGCGAGATCACCGTTTCGTCCAGCCTGCGGGCCACCTCAGACACCGCCAGGGCGGCGGGACAGCCGGGAATGTTGACCATCAGCAGTTGGCGGCGCATCACGGCATCACGTACCGAGGGGTCGGCCGGGATATCGCCCACATGGATCAGGCGGATTGAGCGACCGGTACCGTTGGTCACAAAACGGTCCAGCACCTGTTGTAACTGGGTGGTGATGGCGCGGCCATCGCCGGGGCGTGCGGTCTGGTTGATCACCATGCGCACGTGCTGGCGCTTTTGTTGCGTGGCCAGTACCTTGATGGCGGCATAGGCATCGGTCAGCGGGGTGGGTTCGGGCGTGGCCACCACCAGCACTTCGGAAGCCAGTGACACCGAAAACAGCACCACATCCGAAATGCCTGCACCGGTGTCCAGTAGCAGCACATCGAAACGCGGCATCAGGGTTCGCACCACCTGCAAAAATTCGTCGCGTACCTCGGGAGTCAGACGCGAGTACTCGACCATGCCCGAACCGGCCAGTAGCACCGAAAAGCCGCCAGGGGCTTTGACAATCGCCTCGTCCAGCGTGGCTTTGCCTGTAAACACGTCGTGCAGCGTGACCTTGGGGTGCAGGTTTAGCACCACATCCAGGTTGGCCAGGCCCAGGTCGGCATCCAGTACCAGAACCCGATGGCCCCTTTTGGCCAGGGCTGCCGCCAGATTGGCCGACACAAAGGTCTTGCCGACACCGCCTTTGCCGCTGGTGATGGCTATCACCTTGGCACCGGAGCCGCTGAGGGGGGAGGGGGAATTCAGAATGTTGTTCATCACGGCTTACCTTTGTCCTGTGCTGCCATGGAGGGCGCCGGACGACATATCAATCCAAGCCGGTTCTGCGGCAGACAAATGACTAAACAACAAATTTTTCTCTTCGGCGCTGACATGGCTTTCGGGCTGGGGCTCCAGGCAAAGGCGGTTGCGCCCGGTGGTCTTGGCCAGATACAACTGCTGATCGGCCCGATCAATCCACAGCTCGGTGGTGGAGCGGATCCACTGCAGTGCAAATGCGCCGCCAATGCTGATGGTGACCTGCAGCTCTACGCCGGGCCCAACCGGAATGCGGGTGCTTTCAATACTGCGGCGGATGCGCTCGGCCACTGCGTGGCCAAATGAAGGCTGGCAAGACGGCAGCACCACCACAAATTCTTCACCGCCATAACGCGCCAGCGTGTCCATGGGCCGCACACAGGCTTGCAATGCCTTGGCCACCACACGCAGCACCTGGTCACCCGCCGGATGGCCATGTGTGTCGTTGACGCTTTTGAAGTGGTCGATGTCGATCAGCAGCAGCAGGGCGGCTTCGCCCGAGCGGGCAACGCGGTCTACTTCGGCCTCTAGCACCGCGTTGAAATGGCGACGGTTCGACAGGCCGGTGAGCGGGTCCTTGAGCGACAAATTGCACAGGCCATCGATCACATTCTGCACATAGGCCAGCGGGTCGGGCATGTCCATCGGTAGCGCTTCTTGCTGCAGCAGAGCGCAAGCCGACTCCAGTCGCAAATTGCGCAGGTCCGTGGAGGAGTGGGATACCGTTGAGGACACGTTTATGGGCTGCAAGTTACACAAAGTTTAACAGTATCCCTACAAAGCCCTAGCCAGGAAATGGCGGGCTCCGCAGGGTCAATACGCCGCTTTTACACGGGCTGTGTCAGATCGCAAAGTCTTCAGGCCCGTGCTGCAGGGCCAACAGCGCGTCGTGGTCGGTGCGGTGCAGCCGTACCCCGTTGGCGGGGAGTTCTCCGGCGCGGCGCAGCACGTTTTCGACCGGCAGTTTCATGCCACTGAGGTGCAGGGTGACGTGGCTTTGGGCCAGCGCGTGGCGCAGTTTGCCAAAAGTCTCTACCCCGGTGGCATCGATGCGGTTGATGGGCTGGGCAAACAGGCAGACCTGGCGCACGCCGGGGTACAGCGCCAGGTGCTCCATCACGGCGCGCTCCAGGCTGCTGGCGGACGCAAAGTCCAGCTCGGCATCCATACGCAGCGCGTACAGGTGGGGCGCCAGCGGCGGTAGGTTCCACAGATGGCGGTCGCGCAGGCTGCCGTCGGGGTGCAGGCCGATCTCGATGATGCGCGGGTGCAGCCGGTGGTACAAAAAGTGCGACAAGGCCATCAGCAAACCTGCCAGCACGCCCCAGTACAACCGGGGCGCGGTGGCCAGGGTCAGCACAAAGGTGGTGGCACAGGTCACGGCCTCCACCGGGGCGGCGCGCCAGATGCGGCGCAGCTCGGCCGGCTGCACCAGGCTGGACACGGCGGCCACTACCACTGCTGCCAGCACCGCCTGCGGCACGTGGTACAGCGCGGGTGTCAGCCACAGCAATACCAGCAGCACGAGCAGTACCGAGAAGATCGTCGCCCAGCCGGTTTTGGCCCCGGCGTACAGGTTGATGGCCGAGCGCGAGAAGGACGAGCTGGTGGGAAATGCCCCGCACAGGCCCGATGCCACCTTGGCCATGCCCTGGCCGATCAAATCCTGGTTCTCGTTCCAGCGGGTGCCGCCGCGCTGGTTGTCCACCTTGGCACTCGACGCGGTTTCCAGAAAGCTGATCAGCGTGAGCACCAGCACCGGCAGGGCCAGGTCACCCAGCTGCACCAGGGTGATCGAGCCTGGCAGTTGCAGCGCGGGCAGACCGGCGGGCAGGGCACCCACCACCGCACCGCCGCCGTTTGCAAAACCGAGTCCGGCGCTGAGCAGCGCACTGGCCACTACCAGCACCATCAGCACCGGAAACTTGGGAAACCAGCGCTTGCCCAGCACCAGTACGGCCAGCGCACCCAGCCCGAAGGCGCCTGCCTGCCAGTCGATCTGCGGCTGGTGCAGCAGGTTGGTTAACGGCCCCTTGAGGCCGATCAGCGCGGGCAGTTGCGACAACAAAATCAGAATCGCTGCCGCCTGGGTAAAGCCGGTGAGCACCGGCGCGCTGACCAGGTTCAGTAGCCAGCCAAAACGCCCCAGCCCCAGCACGATTTGCAGCAGGCCCGACAACAATGCCAGCCACACCGCCAAAGTCACCCACTGCGCGCTGCCCGGTTCGGCCAGCCCCAACAAGGCGCTGCCCACCAGCAGGGCGCTTAAAGCGGTAGGCCCCACCGACAGCCGGGTAGACGAGCTCCACAGCACCGCCACCAGGGCGGGTAGCAGCGAGGCGTAGATGCCGGTCACCAGCGGCATGCCCGCCAGCGCGGCGTAGGCCACACCCTGGGGAATCACCATCATGCCCACCGTCAACCCTGCCCAGAGCTCCCCCACCATGGTGCTGCGGCTGGGGCGCGGCCAGGCCAGGAACGGAAACCAGCGCTGGAACCGGATCAGATTTACAAGGTTTTTTGGCATCTAGCGCTTATTCCATCGGCGTGAGCAGCTATAAAAATAGGAGTTATGGATGCTGTGCACACACCGTGCATTCCGGATCGCGCGGAATGCGGATGTCGTTCCATCCCATGCTGCGCGCATCCAGCATCTGCAGCCGACCGGCCAGCGAGGTGCCCGCGCCGCTGAGCAGCTTGATGGCCTCGGCGGCCTGCATGGCCCCGATGATGCCCACCAGGGGTGCCAGCACGCCCATCACGGCGCAGCGGGTTTCCTCGAAGTCGGCAGTCGGCGGGAATACGCAGGCGTAGCACGGCGACGCCGCGTCGCGTGCATCGAACACGCTGATCTGCCCGTCCATGCGGATGGCCGCGCCCGACACCAGCGGCTTGCGGTGGCGCACGCAGGCGGCATTGACGGCATGGCGGGTGGCGAAGTTGTCGCAGCAGTCCAGCACCACATCGGCCTGGGCCACCAACGTATCCAGCAGCGCGGCATCGGCCCGGGCGTGGACGGCGGTGATCTGCACCTCGGGGTTGATGGCCTGCATGGCTGTGCGCGCCGAATCCACCTTGGGCTGGCCCACGCGTTCCAGGCTGTGGGCGATTTGCCGCTGCAGGTTGGTCAGGTCCACGGTGTCGTGGTCTACCAGGGTGATGTGGCCAATGCCCGCCGTGGCCAGGTACAGCGCCACCGGTGAGCCCAGGCCGCCCGCACCGATGACCAGCGCATGCGCGGCCAGTAACCGCTCTTGCCCCTCGATACCAATGTCGTCCAGCAGGATGTGGCGCGAATAGCGCAGCAGTTGGTCGTCGTTCATCTGGGCATTGTGGCAATGAAAAGCCCCGCAGTGGCGGGGCTTTTGGAGGGTGGAAAAGGCGGCTTACTGTTCTTTCTTTTCTTCTTTGCGCTCGACCATGGTCTTGCTGACGATGACGGGCTTGCCCTTGAGCTGGTTGAGCGCCTGGATCAGCTGGAAGTCTTTGTCGCTGCCGAATTCGGGCTGCGGCTTGCGGTCGGCCACGGGTTTCAGCGCTTCGGCTTCCAGCAGCTTGCGGGCTTCGTCGCGGGCTTTTTCGCGGGCTTCGTCTTTTTTCTCTTCGCCCTGGCCGCTGTTCAGGTGCTTCTCCAGGTCGGCTTCGCGCATGCGCAGCGCACCAAAGGGATTGCCGTCGGCGGTGTCGTCCACCATCACGTCGGGCACGATGCCCTTGGCCTGGATGGATTTGCCGCTGGGCGTGTAGTAGCGGGCGGTGGTCAGCTTCAGGCCGGTATCGGGGCCGAGCGGACGCACAGTCTGCACCGAGCCCTTGCCGAAGGTCTGGCTGCCCATGATGGTGCCGCGCTTGTAGTCTTGCAGGGCACCGGCCACGATCTCGCTGGCCGAGGCCGAGCCTTCGTTGACCAGCACGATCAGTGGCACGGTTTTCAGGGCGGCGGGCAGTTTGGCCAGGGCATCAGCACCCCGGCGCTGGTAGAACTCGGGCGAGGCCTTGTAGGTGAACTTGCTGTCGGCCAGCTGGCCGTTGGTGGACACCACGGTCACGTTCTCGGGCAAAAATGCGGCCGACACGGCCACGGCGGCATCCAGCAGGCCACCCGGGTCGTTACGCAAGTCCAGCACCATGCCTTTGAGCTTGGGGTCTTGTTTGTAGATATCGGTGACCTTGGTGACGAAGTCGTCCACCGTGCGGTCCTGGAACTGGCTCAGGCGGACCCAGGCGTAGCCGGGTTCGACGATCTTGGCGCGGACCGACTGGGTGCGGATCTCTTCGCGGGTGATGGAGACCGGGAAGCTGCGGTTCTCGTCCTTGCGGAAAATCGTCAGGTTGACCTTGGTATTGGGCTCACCGCGCATCTTTTTCACCGCATCGTTCAGCGGCAGGCCTTTGACGGCGGTGTCGTCGATCTTGGTGATCAGGTCGTTGGGCTTGAGGCCCGCGCGGAAGGCAGGCGAGCCTTCGATGGGCGAGACGACCTTGACCAACCCGTCTTCCTGGGTGATCTCGATGCCCACGCCCACAAAGCGGCCGGTTGTGCCTTCGCGGAATTCCTTGAACGACTTTTTATCGAAATACTGGGAATGCGGGTCCAGGCTGGCCACCATGCCCGCGATTGCGTCGCTGATGAGCTTTTTCTCGTCTACCGGCTCTACATAGTCGGTTTTGACCATGCCAAATACCGCCGCAAGCTGTTGCAGCTCTTCGAGAGGCAGCGGTGCCATGGCGCCACGGGCTACGGTTTGCAGGGAAACCGTGGTCAGGGCTCCGGCTATGGCACCGGCGGCAATCCAACCGGTAATTTTGAGTTTCTGGCCCATAAGCATCTTTCAAGTCGCTATGAATGTACACGTTGGTATCCACACTTGTGGATACGTTCCGTGTAAACCTTTATATACGCTTATTTCTTTTGTCCTTGGGCGGCAACGGCGGCTGCCGCTGCAGCGGCAGCTTCGGCATCGCCCAGGTAGTAGTGGCGGATCGGCTTGAGGTTTTCGTCCAGCTCGTACACCAGCGGAATGCCGTTAGGGATGTTCAGGCCAACGATGTCGTCGTCGGAGATGTTGTCCAGGTACTTGATCAGCGCACGGATCGAGTTGCCGTGGGCGGCCAGCACGATGCGTTTACCCGCCTTGATGGCGGGGGCCATGGCCTCGTTCCAAAAGGGCAGCACACGGTCCACGGTGTCTTTCAGGCACTCGGTCAACGGGATCTGGTCGGCGGTTTGTTTGGCGTAGCGCGGGTCGCTGCGCTCGCAACGCGGGTCGCTGGCTTCCAGCGCAGGCGGCGGCGTGTCGTAGCTGCGGCGCCAGACCAGCACTTGGTCGTCGCCGTACTGCTTGGCGGTTTCGGCTTTGTTCAGGCCTTGCAGCGCGCCGTAATGGCGTTCGTTCAGGCGCCAGCTGTGCACCACCGGCAGGTAGGTGCGGTCCATCTGGTCCAGGCAGTGCCACAGGGTGTGGGTGGCGCGCTTGAGCACGCTGGTGTAGGCCACGTCGAACTCAAAATTGTCGGCCTTGAGCAGGCGGCCCGCGTTTTGCGCCTGAGCGATGCCGGTGTCGGTCAGTGGCACATCGGTCCAGCCGGTGAAGCGATTTTCAAGATTCCAGGTGGATTCGCCGTGGCGGATCAGAACGATTTTGTACATAGGGCGGCTTGTCTCGGTGGGTAGAAATGTTGAATGGGGGGCCAAAAATGAGGGCTCACACCAGGGTGAGCACGCCATTCTAAAATCGACGGTTCGGGGTAGTCCCGCTAAACCACAAATAAAAGGTGCAAAGTGAAGTTTTTCATAGACAACTGGATGCTGATTGCCATTGCGTTGGCGGCGGGTGGCGGCTTGCTGTGGCCGGTCATTTCCAACAGCGCGGGCGCGGGTGCCCTGACGGCCAACGGCGCGGTGATGCGTATCAACCGCGAAAAAGCCGTGGTGCTGGATGTGCGCGAGGCCGATGAATTTGCCGCCGGCCACATTGCTGCTGCCAAAAACCTGCCGGTCGGCCAACTAGAGGACAAACTGGCCTCCACGGTGAAGAATAAAACCCTGCCCTTGATCCTGGTGTGCGCCACCGGTGCGCGGGCCAACCGGGCCTTGGCCACCGCCAAAAAGCTGGGTTACGAGCAGGCCGAAGTGCTCAGCGGCGGCCTGAAGGCCTGGAACGAGGCCAACCTGCCGCTTGAAAAATCCTGAGCCACCACCAGATACACACCATGCAAGCCGTCAAGATGTACACCACTGCCGTATGCCCTTATTGCATCCGCGCCAAGCAAATTCTGAAAAGCAAGGGCGTTGACCAGATCGATGAGATCCGCGTCGACCAGCTGCCCGAGGCGCGCGCCGCCATGATGGCGCTGACCGGTCGCCGCACCGTGCCGCAAATCTTCATTGGCGACACCCATGTGGGCGGCTGTGATGACCTTGTGGCTTTGGACGGGCGGGGCGGTTTGCTGCCGTTGCTCAACGCCGCTTGAAGTGCCGCCTAAGTTGCCTTTTTGATCGGCAATAATCCGTTTGCTTTTTTTGCCCGCTGCGGCTTCTCCAGCGGGCTTTGTTTTGAACTGAAAGAACACCATGTCCGAGCAACAAGATCCCGTTTTCCAGATCCAGCGCGTCTACCTGAAAGAGGCTTCGCTGGAGCAGCCCAATTCTCCCGGCATCCTGCTGGACTCGACCCAGCCTTCGGTAGAAATCCAGTTGGGCGTAGAAGCCAACCCCGTGGCCGACGGCATTTTTGAAGTGGCCGTGACCGCCACCGTGCACACCAAGATTGGCGAAAAAACCGTGTTTTTGGTGGAAGCCAAGCAAGCCGGTATTTTTGAAATCCGCAACATGTCGCAAGAACAGATGGGCCCGATCGTTGGCATCGCCTGCCCGCAAATCGTCTACCCCTACCTGCGCAGCAACGTGGCCGATATGGTCCAGCGCGCCGGTTTCCCCCAAGTGCACCTGGCTGAAATCAACTTCCAGGCCATGTACGAGCAGCAGCAAGCCAACGCCGCTGCAGCTGAAGCTGAAGCGCCTACCGCTACGCTGCAATAAGCGGATGAAAATCGCCGTTCTGGGCGCGGGTGCCTGGGGCACGGCGCTGGCCATCAGCGCCAGCCTTCACCCGCAAGCCGCCCACAGCGTCACGCTGTGGGCGCGTGATGCCGAGCAGGCCGCTGCCATGCAGGCCCAGCGCTGCAACCAGCGCTACCTGCCCGGCATTCCTTTTCCCGAAACGCTCACCGTCTGTTCCGTCCCGCCCGAAGCCCTGGCCGCGCTGGTGGCCGCGCACGAGCTGGTCATCCTGGGCACGCCCATGTCGGGTCTGCGCAGCATGCTGCAACACATTGCGGGCTGTGCCGCCCCGGTCGCCTGGCTGTGCAAGGGGTTCGAATCTCCGGGTTCCAAGCCTTTTGGGCTGCTAGCGCACGAGGTATACGCACAGGCAGCTATTGAATCGATAGCAAATAAATCTGCACCTGAGACTGCGCACTACGGCGTGCTCAGCGGCCCCAGTTTTGCCCAGGAAGTGGCCCGTGGCCAGCCTACGGCCCTGGTGGCGGCCAGCAGCAACGCCAGGGTGCGCGATGCCCTGGTCGAGGCCTTCCACAGTCCGGCGCTGCGGGTGTATGCCAGCGACGACGTGGTGGGTGTAGAGGTGGGCGGCGCGGTCAAGAACGTGCTGGCTATCGCTACCGGTCTGTGCGATGGCCTGGGCCTGGGCTTGAATGCGCGGGCAGCGCTGGTCACCCGTGGACTGGCTGAGATGACCCGCCTGGGAATCGTTTTGGGGGCCAAGGCCGAGACCTTCATGGGCTTGTCGGGCCTGGGCGATCTGGTGCTGACCTGCACCGGCGATCTGAGCCGCAACCGGCAGGTGGGTTTGTTACTGGCCCAGGGCCAGACATTGGACCAGGCTGTGGCTTCTTTGGGCCACGTGGCCGAGGGTGTGTACAGCGCCCGCACCGTCGCCCAGCGCGCGCGCAACCTGGGTGTGGACATGCCCATCACCCACAGCGTGGTGGCTTTGCTGGACGGGCGCATCCGCCCGGCTGACGCGGTTGCGTCTCTGATGGGGCGGGCCCCGGTGCCCGAGCTGGTGTAAGGGTTTGTGTCTTGTGTGTAAGGAAAATTCCTACACGGCCCGGTAAAAATCTGACCTGCTGTATGGGTGCCCCCCGACTTAATTTTTGATTGGGGGGTATTCACAATCCATTTCAACGGATCGGGAAACAGCAGATTGCGACAAGCGCAAGGCAGCCTGAACCGGTTGAACCCAAAGGACACACCATGAACACCGAACAGATCATTGCCGAAATCCGCGAGGCCAATCTGACGTACCTCATGCTGGCGCAAAGCCTGATCCGCCAGGACAAGGCCGAGGCCCTGTTCCGTCTCGGTATCAACGAAGAAGCCGCCGACATCCTGGGTGCCTTGTCGGCTGCGCAGATTCTGAAACTGGCCTCGGGCAACATGCTGCTGTGCCACTTCCGTGTGGAAGACAGCCTGGTCTGGAGCTTGTTGACCAACCACGACATCAAGAAGGTCGGCAACCCCGCGACCAACACCTTGCATGCCAACATCCTGATGGCCGGCCGCCTGGCCGAAGTTCTGTAAGGAGCCCAGCATGACCGCCACCTCCACAGCCACCGCCACCAAAGTCGCCAAACCTGCCAAAAGCGTGTTGCAAGACTCGCAGCAAATCGAACGCGCCGCTGCACTCATCCGGATGGGTGCCCGCATGCAGGTGCTGGAATCGGAAACCGATCTGTCCTACGAGCGCCTGCTGCGCCTGTACAAAGAGGTGTCGGGCAAATCACCCAGCAAGGGCCAGTTGCCGTTCTCGACCGACTGGTTTTTGTCGTGGCAGGAAAACATCCACTCTTCGTTGTTTCTGAATATCTACGAATACCTGTCCAAGAGCATGGACATGGACTCTATCGACATCCTGACCAAGGCCTACCGCCTGTATAGCGAGCAAATCGTGGCCGCCGAGGTGGACCCGCTGCTGTCGTTCACCCGCGCCTGGCGGCTGGTCAAGTTTGTCGATGCCAATATGCTCAATATGACCCAGTGCAGCAGCTGTGGCGGCAAATTTGTCACCGAACTGTACGAAAACCCGCGCCAATACGTCTGCGGCCTGTGTAGTCCCCCCGCCCGTGCGGGCAAATGCAAAGGCGAACGCACCTTGATGTTGCATTAATCGATCGAATGGCGCGGTTGATTAAATGGGTATCTTGCAACTGGAGCCGAACAACTTGAAACCAGTCGTGTAAATCCGACGAAACGCCCTGCATTCGGCTGGTTTCTGCTCCCTATCCCCTTACCATAACGCTTTGAATCGGAAGATTTCGACCCCATCGAAACGCATCCGAACCGGTAATAAGTCCGGTTTTAAGGCATTGGATAGGTAGCAAGATGTTTCGACGTGGGAATTCTGGGGTGGTGCGCCCGCGCAGCCTGCGTTTGTACCTGATGGCTTTGGTCCTGGTGGCTTTGCTACCCATGGCCGGTGCAGCTGCGTTCGCCATGTGGCAGGTAGCCCAGGTGTACCGCGATGCCTCCATCCACCAACTGCAGGAAATTGCCCGTACCCTGGCCCAGGTGGTCCAAGCCGAGATCGCCTCGCGTACCACCATGCTGGAGGCCCTGGCCACCGTGGCCGCCACCAACCCGGACAGCCCGTTGGCAGCCAACGGCGATGGCCGCCTGGAAGCGGACATCATCCTGTCGCAGACCGGCAAGGATGCCAAACCCACTCCGATTCCCAGTCTGGAAGCCAAGGGCCTGCCGCCCAAGGTATTGGCGCAGGCCCTGGCAGCCCAGGAGCGCACGGTCTCCAACGTATTCATGGCCGGTGCCCAGCCAGAAAGCCCCCGCGTGGCCCTCAGCGTGCCCTACCGCACACCGGATGGAGCCCGCAAGGTGTTGGCCCTGATGGTGTCGCCGTTGGAGTTGGTGCGCTCATTGCAGGCGCGCAGTGTCGATACGAGCAATCTGGTGGCCGTGGTGGACGGCAACGGGCGGGTGGTGGCCCGGTCGTGGGATTCCGAGCGGTTTGTAGGCACCATCGTGCCCGACTGGGCACGGCTGCAGCGCATGCAAACCGATACCGGAATTTTTGAAGCCCTTTCGCTGGAAGGACGGCCGGTGGTCATTGGTTTCCAGCGCCTGGCGCATACCCCGGGATGGATGCTCGTGGTGGGGGAGCCGCTGGAGCGCTTCAATGCCCGCTGGCACCAGCCCATGCGGACCCTGCTGGCCGGGGCCTTACTAGCCGTCTGTGCGGCCTTGCTCCTGGTGCTGTGGATGACCCGGATGCTACTGCGCCCGGTGCGGGCATTGGCGCAACACGCCGAACAGGTGGCAACCGAGGCCATGGGGATGCCGGGCATGGCCCAGGCCATCGCTGTATCGCCGGTGGCTGAGTTCGAGGGCTTGCGCCAAAGCCTGGAGCATGCCGACACCGTGCTGCGCGACCGCGTGCGGGCGGAACGCCTGGCCACCGAGGCCCTGCGTGCGAGCGAAGCCCGCTACCGCCAGCTCAGCCAGGCCTTGTCAAAAGAAAAGGAGCGCCTGCTGCTGGCCACCCAGGCCGGGGGGGTTGGCATCGTAGAGCTAGATTTTGCCGAGAAGCGTTACCTCTGGGACGACCAGACCTACGCTGTGTTTGGCCTGCCGCAGGGTGCGTTTGACGGTAGCGAAAATCAATTCCTGGCCTGCTTTCATC
Organism: uncultured Albidiferax sp.; assembly: GCA_963512645.1. Taxonomy (GTDB): domain Bacteria; phylum Pseudomonadota; class Gammaproteobacteria; order Burkholderiales; family Burkholderiaceae_C; genus Rhodoferax_B. The sequence continues at coordinate 360,143 of CAUPNM010000001.1, forward strand.
CCGACGATGTCTCTGCCTTGGTCCGGCAGTGGCACACCGCGCTGCGCGAGACCTCTGAACTCGACAGCGAGGTGCGCATCGTCCAGCCGTCGGGGGCGGTTCGCACGGTGCAGATTTTTGGCCAGGTCCACCGGCATGCCGATGGTCGCCTGGCGCGCGCCATCGGCACGGTATGGGATGTGACTGCAGCCCGCGAGGCCGCCGACGCACTCACCGCAGCCAAGGAAGCCGCCGAAGTGGCCGAACGCGGCAAAAGCGCGTTTCTGGCCTTCATGGGCCATGAAATCCGCACACCCATGAACACCGTGCTGGGCATGACCCGGCTGGTGCAGCAAACCGAGCTGTCGGGCAAGCAGCGCAACTACCTGGACAAGATCGACGTATCGGCCCAGTTGCTGCTGGGCATCGTCAACGACTTGCTCGACCTGTCCAAGATCGAGGCCGGCAAGATGGCCCTGGTCGAGGCCGAGTTTTCGCTGGAGTCGCTGCTCGAATCGGTCTCGGTGGCGCATGCCCTGAAGGCCGAAGAAAAAGGCCTGGAGATCGCCTATGCCGTCCAGTCCGACGTGCCCGCGCGCATGGTGGGCGACGTGCTGCGGCTCAACCAGGTGCTGGGCAACCTGGTGGGCAATGCCGTCAAGTTCACCTCCCGGGGCGAGGTGGTGGTTTCGGTGGCACTGGATTCCGACGGGCAACCCCACGGCTACCTGTTGCGCTTCTCGGTACGTGATACCGGCGTGGGGCTGGATACGGCACAAATCGCCCGCATGTTTTTGCCGTTTTCGCAAGCCGACAACCAGGTCAGCCGCGACTACGGTGGCACCGGGCTGGGCCTGTCGATCTGCAAACAGCTGGTGGAACGCATGGGGGGGCGCATCGGAGTCACCAGCACCCGGGGTCTGGGCAGCACGTTCAGCTTTTCCGTGCCCCTGCGCCGCCCCGGAGCGGCGGGGCTGCTCGAGCCTAAGCGCAACACCGCAGTGCTGCAGAACCGCCGCCTGCTGGTGGTGGACGACAACGCCAGCGCAGGCAGCATCCTGGCGCAACTGGCGCGCGGTTTTGGCATGCTGGTGCAGGTGGCCGACTCGGGCCCGGAGGCTTTGGAGCATCTGCGCGTCGCCTTTGATAAGGGGCGCCCGTTCGAGCTGGTGCTGATGGACTGGCGCATGCCCGGTATCGACGGCATGCAGGCGGCGCGGCAGATCAAGACCGACCCCGCACTGGCCGCCGTGCCGGTGCTGCTGATGGTGACGGCTTATGCCCGCGACGAACTCCTGGCCGAAGCCCAGGCCATGGGCCTGGCCGGTGTGCTGATCAAGCCGGTAACCGAGTCGGTTGTGTTCAATACCCTGGCCGACGCTTTAGGCCAGACCTGGACCGGCCCCCCCGGCGAAGATGGCGAGAGCCCGCTGGACCTGGGCCGCCTGCAACAACGGCGGGTGCTGCTGCTGGCCGAGCCGTCGCAGACACCAGACGCGGTGGTCGGGTACTTGCAGCAGATGGGCATGGAGGTGGACACCGCCCACGGCATGGCCCAGGTGGTGGAGCGGCTGCAGGCGGCGCCGTGCGACGTGGTGCTGGTGGCGCACCATCTGCCCGGTATGGACGGCCTGGCCGCCGCCCGCGCACTGCGCAGCGACCCGCGTTGGGCCAGGCTGCCGGTGATCGGCCTGGTGCACCCGGAAGGCAATAGCCAGGCTGTCGGGCCGCAGGCCTGCCTGGATGCGGGTATGGATGACAGCCTGCCCCAACCGGTAGATGCCCAGCACCTGGCCCGGCTGCTGGTGCAGCGACTGCCCAAAGACGCGGCGCTGGCGGCGCTGGCGGGCCTGCGCGTATTGGTGGTGGACGACAACGCCCTCAACCGCGAGGTGGCCAGTGAGTTCCTGCAGGCGGTGCGTATGCAGGTGGTATTGGCTGCCGATGGGCAGCAGGCCCTGGAATGCCTTGAGAAAGAACCCTTCGACATGGTGCTGATGGACCTGCAAATGCCCGTCATGGACGGGTTGGCCGCCAGCCGCGAGATCCGCAAACACGCGCGCTGGGTCAGTCTGCCGCTGATCGCACTTACGGCGCATGACTCCCAGATCGGCCACCCAGCGGCCGTGGCGGCGGGTATGGATGGATATCTGCGCAAGCCGATCGATGAGATGGCGCTGTACCAAACCCTGCTGCAATTTGTGCCCCCGCCGCGCGCCGTGCCCAGCCTGGCTGCCAGCACAAGCTCCGAAGTCCATACCGGCTTGCCCGACCGCTTGCCGGGTGTCGACCTGCGGCTGGCCCTGGCCCGCCTGGGTGGCCGCCAGGCCAGCCTGCAGCGCGTGCTGCGCGGTTTTGTGCGCGACTTTGCCAGCCTGCCGACGCAGTGGCGGCCACCCCGGCCCACGCCGTCGCGCAACACCGTGTTGGCCCAGGCCCACACCCTGAAATCCACCGCCCGCTACCTGGGAGCCGATGCGCTGGCCGATGCGGCCTTGCGCCTGGAGCAACTGGCACCGCACGCGGCCCCCGAGACCCTGGCCGAAGGGGTGGCGGTGTTTTGCCGCCATCTGGATACCGTGGTCGATAGCGCTATTGCCCTGCTGGACGACAGCCGCTACGGAGCCGATGCCGCCAGCGATACCGTCGACGTAGCCACCTTGTTGGTGCGCATCGGCCAGGCCCAGCCCATGGTGGCGCAAGGCAACTATGCGGCTGCAGAGCTGCTGCTGGGCATCCGGTCCGGGCTGGCCCACACCGCGCTGGCACGGTTGGCCGATGCCGCGCTGATCCAGTTTGAAGACTTGAACCTGTCGGCCGCCAGTGGCTCCCTGGAGTCTCTGGCCGAAGCCCTGGCCGACAACCATGGAGCAGCCTGACGTGATGGACATGTTGTCTCTGCCCACCGTGCTGATCGTTGACGACGACCGCACCAGCCGCACCGTGTTGGCCGACCTGCTGCATGGTGAATGCCGCGTGTTGTTGGCCAAAGACGGTCCGTCGGCCCTGCAAAGGGTGCGCGAAGAGCCCGAAATCTGCCTCATGCTGCTCGACATCGCCATGCCCGGGATGGATGGCTACGAAGTACTGCAAGCCCTGCATGCCAACCCCCGCACTGCCCACGTCGCGGTGATTTTCATCAGCGGCCTCAACGACGCCCGCAGCGAAGAGCAGGGCCTGCTGCTGGGCGCAGTGGACTACGTGGTCAAACCCATCCGCCCGGCGATTGCCCGCATCCGCATCCGCAACCACCTGCGCCTGATCGCCCAGCGCAAAGAGCTGGAGCGCCTGGCCAGCCGCGACGGCCTGACCGGCATTGCCAACCGACGTTCGTTCGACGAATCGCTGCAGGTGGTGTGCCAACTGGCGGCGCGGCGCAAAGAAGCGATCGGGCTGGCGATGATCGACGTGGACTTTTTCAAGCAGTACAACGACCTGTACGGCCACCCGGCGGGTGACGACGCGCTGCGCCGCATCTCCCAGGTGGTGGCCAGCTTTGCCCGGCGCCCCTACGACCTGGCGGCCCGCTACGGCGGCGAAGAATTCGTGCTGCTACTGCCTGCCGTGCCCGACATGGACCAGCTGCTGGAGCGCCTGCGCACCGACGTCATGTCCCTTGGCTTGCCGCATGCGGGCTCGGATGTGGCCAACGTGGTCACCATCAGCATCGGCGCGGTCAACATCCGCGCCGGGGGTCGCCACGACCCGGCCTTGCTGTTGGAGCAGGCCGACGCCATGCTCTACCAGGCCAAACACCAGGGCCGCAACCGCGTGGTGTCCAGCGCGTTTGCCTCGACCAGCCGGTTTTAGCCCGCCAGTTCTAGAGCGCGGCTAACTTACGCAGGCTGGCCACGGTGGCCAGGCAGGCCTGGGCCACCTCTGCACCCTTGTGCACGAAGTGGTCGCCAAAAAACTGCTGGTGCGCGGCGTGGCTGTGGAAATGGTGCGGCGTGAGCACGGCGCTGAACACCGGCACACCGGTCTCCAGTTGCACGTCCATCAGCCCCTGGACCACCGCATTGGCGACAAACTCATGGCGGTAAATGCCGCCGTCCACCACCAGCGCGCAGGCCACGATGGCATCGAACCGGCCAGACTGGGCCAGCTTCTTGGCGTGCAGCGGAATCTCGAAAGCACCGGGCAGTTCCAGGATGTCGATCGCATCGCGCGGCACGCCCTGGCGCGCCATCTCGGCCAAAAAGCCGTCACGGGCTTGGTTGACGATGTCGGCATGCCAGGTGGCTTGGACGAAGGCGATGCGGACGGGGGCGTTAGCTGTCATGGTGGTCATGCGGGTACAAAGATTCCAAGTGTAATGGCAAGCTTACAACCCGTACCTATAAGGAAAATAGGCTGCTTGCGCTTTATGTATAAGCGCAAGCAGCTATCAAAAGCATAGTAATCTATGCCGCAGTTACCAAGCAATCCTCTAGCCAACGTGCGTGGTACTCCTGCAGCCCGTCCAACCTATAAGCCGGTGCGGCCAGCAGGTGCTGGGACGCGGTGGGTTGGCTCCAGCGGCCCAGCATCCAGGCACCGCGGGCGGTGCCTTCCATCGCGTCGATGCTGGCGTAGCAGGTGTGGCCGGGCAGCAGGGCTTGCAGCAGGCCCAAGACAAGGCGGTTGTGGGCCAGAGGGCCTTCGACCACCACGGTGGATGCGGTCGCACCGGGGCGTAGTTGCTGCACCAGCCAGGCGGTGACCTGGGCGCAGTACAGGGCGGCCAGGGCTGAGCGTTCGGCGGGGGCCAGGGCTTGCAATGCGATGGGCTGGCCTGCGCGCAGTACTTCGCCGGTGCGGTGCATGAACGGGCCGCCTTGCGGGGCGAAGCTGGGCAGCGCAGTGGTGTGGCTGCGCAGCAGGGCTTCGGCATCGTCCAGCGTGCCCAGGTCGGCGGGGGCACCGGCCAGCAGGGCGGCGAATTCGCGGCCGCCCATGAAGCGGGCGGTGGGCGTGGCCTGGCCGCGCACGTTGACGTTGCACAGCATGTCGCGCTGCGCGTCCAGTGTGCCTGTGGGTGCATCGGGGGCCATCAGCACCGTCCAGGTGCCGGAGGACACGACCGTCAGCTCGGCCGTGCTCGCCAGGTAGCGGGCCAGGCAGGCGTTGCTGTCGTGTACGCCCGCCAGCACCTCGCAGCTGCGCGGCAGGCCCAGCGCGTCGGCGAGGGCAGGGCGCACGCAGCCCAGCACCTGCCAGGCTGGCGCCAGGGGCGCGAACTTGGCGGCCCAGCCCTGGGCTTTGGCCAGGGGCGAGAAATCCTGTTGGTCCGGTGCCCACAGCTGGGTGTGGCAGCCCAGCGACGACACCTCGCTGGCCGCCACGCCGCTGAGCCACCAGGCCCAGTACTGCGGGTAGGGCAGGAGGGTTTGGGTGCGCGCCCAGGCTGCCGGATGGGTGTGTTGCAGCCAGTAGAGCTGGCGGGCGGCGTTCAGGCCCACGGGCAGGTCGGGCGCATAGGTGGTGTCAAACCCGTCGCGCTGGCGCTGGTAGGCGTGGTGCAGGGCGCTGGTCTGGTCGGCAAAGGTGTCGCACTCGTAGTCCAGCGGCGGCCAGGCCAGGCCGTCGGCGGTAATGCCCACAAAGGCAGCGCCGTGGGTGCTGGTGACCACGCGGGCGCAGCGTGGGGTGAGGCCGCTGGCTGCCAGCGTGCTGCAGATCCAGTCGGTCAGCCCGCCAATGTCCAGCGCGCTATAGCCCAGCGGGGATTCGACGGGCGCGTTCTTGCGGCCATGCTGCTCCAGCACGCTGCCATGGTCGTCTACCAGCAGCAGTTTGGCGTGGCTTTTGCCGATGTCGATGACGAGGGTCAGGTCCAGCATCGTCAGTCCAGGTGGAACATGCAGGGCAACGGTTCCGCCACGGGCGAGCCGTCGGGATTCGCCCGCATCAGGTCGGCCATGTACGCCCACCAGCGCTGCATCACCGGATGCTGGGGCAGGCTGTGCATGCTATGGCTGGACTTGCGGCGCAGCACCGCGAAGAGGGTGTGGTGTTCCTCATCCAGGTAGATGCTGTAGTCGCTGACACCTGCCGACTTCAGCAGCGCCACCAGCTCGGGCCAGATCTGGTCGTGGCGCTTTTTGTACTCGGCCACGCAGCCAGGGTTAAGAAACATGCGAAAGGCGAATTTCTCGGTGCTCATGCCAGTACCCGCCGGCGTTTGAACAGCTTGGGCAACACCATGGACACGATGAGCAGGCCGCCCACGACCATCGACATCACGATGCCCGACACATTGGCCATGCCCAGGGCAAAGGTGAACAGGCCCAGCAGCAGCACCGCCAGCATGGTGCCCACAATGCTGCCGCGCCCGCCCTCGATGGCCACGCCACCCAGGATCACCATGGTGATGGCATCCAGCTCCCAGCCCATGGCGATGTTGGGGCGGGTGCTGCCGATGCGCCCGGTCAGCAAAATGGCAGCCAGCGCGGCCATCAGCCCTGCAAACACAAACAGGCGCAGGCGATAACGGTCTACCTCGATCCCCGAGAAGCGCGATGCCACCGGGTTGGCGCCAATGGCGTACAGGCGGCGGCCCAGCACGGTGCGGTGCAGCACCACGCCCACGGCCACCGCGCATACCAGCAGAATGGCAAATTCAATCGGTACGATCAGCCAGGGCAGGCCCACCAGGTCGCCCAGGTAGCCGTTGCCCAGCACCGAAAACACCTCCGGATAGCCCGACAGCGCCTGGTCGCCCAGGGCCACCATGGCCAGGCCCCGGTACAGCGACAGCGTGCCGATGGTCACTACGATGGAAGGCAGCCGGTAGTGCGTGACCAGCCAGCCGTTCAAAAAACCGGCCAAACCGCCAGTGGCCAACGCTGCCATTGCCATGCCGGCAGGCCCGGCCCCGGCACGCATGGCAAAGCCCATGGCCAGCGAGCACAGCGCCAGAATGGCCGCAATCGACAGGTCGATCTCGCCGGTGACGATCAGCAGCGCCAGGGCCAGCGCCAGAATGCCTTTTTCGCTGAAGTTGAAGGTGCTGTCGGCAATGGCGTAGGGCGATAAGAAGCCCGGCTGGGTGATGCCAAATACCACCACCAGCAAGACCAGCAGCCCCAATAAAACGCGTTCCCAGGTGTTCCAGGCTTTCATGCTGCGGCTCCCTTCAGTTCTGTTCTTTCCAAAATCAAGCGACCGCCCCGATGCTCGGCCCGCGCATTCAGCGTCACAGACACCAAAATCACCGCCCCCGCAATCGCCTGCTGCCAGAACGGCGATACCTGGATCACCGGCAGCGCCGCGTTGACTACGCCGATGAACAGCACGCCTAAGCCCGCCCCCACCACGCTGCCCACGCCGCCGCCAATGCTCACCCCGCCAATCAGGCAGGCGGCTATCACCGTCAGCTCATAGCCCGCCGCCAACTCGGTGTAGGCCACCGAATAGCGCCCCACCCACAGCAAGCCCGACAAACCGGCCAGCATGCCCGACAGGGTGTATACCAGCATCAGCCGCGACTTCACCGGAATGCCTACGTACTGCGCCGCATGCGGGTCGCCGCCCAGCGCATACAGCTCGCGCCCTTCGCGGCGCAGCTTGAAAAACACGGCGGCCAGGGCCAGCACCAGCAGCGCAAACCACACCAGCGCAGGCAGCCCCAGCCACTGCGCACGCGGCAGGCCCTTGATGGCGGCGTGGATCTGGTGGTCCGAAATCCAGGCCCCTTTGCTGGCCACAAAAATCGCCCCGCGAAACGCCGACAAAGTGCCCAGCGTGACCACGATCGGTGGCAGGTCAAACCGGGTGATCAGCCAGCCGTTCAGGCTGCCCAGCAGAGCACCAATGGCCATCGCCAACAGCAGCAGCACGCCAATCGGCACGCCCGGCATAGCCCGGCCCACCAGTGCGCAGACCATGCCGGTCAGGGCCAGGTTGGACGCTACCGACAGGTCAATGCCCCGGGTCAGCAGCACGCCCATTTGCCCCACCACCAGAATGGCCAGAATCGCCGAGTCGTTGGCAATGTCCATGCCGTTGCGCCAGCTCAGGAAAACCGGCGCGCGGGCGGCTACCGCCAGCGCAATTGCGCCAATGATGGCCAGCAGCAGCCATTCGCGCCGGGCCAGAAAAAGCTGTTTCATGTTGCCAATGCCTCTTTGATGTGCGGGGTTCTGGCGGCAGATACGTCTGCGCCTGGGAGCGGTTTGGGGGCGTGTGGCTGACCGGTCAGGCCGGATGCCGCTGCCACGATGGTCTCGGCATCGACCGTGCCCCGCGCAAATTCGGCCACCTGCAGGCCCCGGCGCATGACCACCACCCGGTGGGCCAGGTTCATGACCTCGGGCAGCTCGCTGGACACCAAAATCACCGCCAGGCCTTGCTCCACCATCTCGGCGATCAACTGGTACACGGCCTGCTTGGCCCCCACGTCGATGCCCTTGGTGGGCTCGTCCAGAATCACGATGCGTGGGTTCAGCCCCAGCCACTTGGCGATCACCACCTTTTGCTGGTTGCCACCCGACAGGCCCGACAGCGGCAGATCGTGCGAACTGGTCTTGATGCGCAAGCGCTCCACCATGCTGGTGCACAGCGCCGATTCTTTGGCCTGCGACAGCCAGGGGCCGCGCGCAAACTTGGCCAGCCCGGCCAGGCTGATGTTTTGCAGCACCGAAAAGCTCAAAATGCCGCCCTGGCGCTGGCGCTCTTCGGGCACGTAGGCCAGGCCTGCGGTGATGGAGTCGGCCGGGCGGCGAGGCAGCAAAGGCTTGCCTTCTACCGTAAAGGTGCCGGTGGCATCCAGGTTCAGGCCCATCAGCGCCAGCATGGCCTCGCTGCGCCCCGAGCCCACCAGGCCGTAGAAGCCCAGAATCTCGCCGCGCCGCAGCGTGAAGGTCAGGTTGTTGAATTCGGTGGGGTGCGACAGGTTTTTCACCTCCATCACCACGTCGCCCGGCACCGAGTGCACCGGCGGGTAGATCTGGTCAATGGCGCGCCCGGCCATCAGCTTGACCAGGCTTTGTTCGGTGGCATCCGCGATCTTGCCCGAGCCCACGGCGGAGCCGTCGCGCAGCACCAGGTAGCGGTCGGCCACGGCAAAAATTTCGTCAAATTTGTGGGTGATGAAGATCACGCCCACACCCTGGTCGCGCAGTTGGCGCACGATGCCGTAGAAGTCGCGGATCTCGGCCTGCGACAGGGCAGCAGTGGGTTCGTCCAGAATCACCACCGAGGCTTTTTGCGACAGCGCCCGCGCAATTTCTACCAGGTGGCGCTCGGCCAGGCTCAGGGTTTTGACCTGCGCCGTGGCCACAAAACGTGCGCCGATGTGGGTCAGCACCTGCTGGGCCTGGGCATTCATCGCGGCCCAGTCCACCAGGCCTGCGCGCTGCAGGTGGCGGCCCATAAAAATGTTCTCGGCCACGCTGAGCTCTTCGAACATCACCGTTTCCTGGTGCACCGCCAAAATGCCCGCCGCCTGCGAGGCCCGTGCGTTGGCAAACTTTTGTGGCTGGCCGTTGAGCAGGATGGACCCCGCCTCAAACGGCACCACGCCGGTCAGCAGCTTGACCATGGTGGATTTGCCCGCGCCGTTTTCCCCAATCAGGGCCAGCACCTCGCCCGCGCGCAGGTCCAGGTCCACGTCCTTGAGGACGGTGACGGCCCCATAGCGCTTTTGAATGCCGCGCAGTTGCAGCAAAAAATCAGTCATCGCAGATCCCGATGTTCCAACAAAAAAGGGCAGCCCCACCGGGGCAGGGCTGCCCGCCTTTCCTCAGCCGTTGCTCGGCATCAAGCCTGCTTAAAAGAACTTCGAAAACTTCTCGGTGTTGGTCTTGTCGTAGGTGAACGGCTCGGACATGGCCGCTTCGTTGTTTTCATCCAGGGTGACGGTGCCCACGCGGCCCAGTGGGATTTTTTCGCCCGGCTTGCCGGTGGCCTTGCCGCTGATGAACTGGCTGGCGGCCATCACCGAGGCGTAGCCCAGGTCAATCGGGTTCCACAGCGCAAACGACTTGGACGCGCCGCTGTTCACGTGGCCCAGCATTTCGGACGGCAGAGCCAGCCCGGTCACAAACACCTTGCCGACCAGCTTCTCGTCCGTGACGGCCTTGGCGGCAGCGGGTGCGCCGACCGAGGTGGGGGCGATGATGACCTTCAGGTTGGGGTAGCCCTTGAACAGGCCTTGGGCTTCGCGGTAGCTCTTGTCGGTCTGGTCGTCGCCGTACACGGTGCTGACCAGTTTCAAGCCGCTGTTTTCCGGTTTGGCCAGCACTTTCTTCATTTCCTCGATCCAGACGTTCTGGTTGGTGGCCTGGGCGGTGGCCGACAGAATGGCGATTTCGCCGGTGTTGCCAATGGCTTCACGGGTCATGTCCACCAGCTTTTTGCCGATCAGCGGGCTGGCCGAGGGGTTGAGTTGCATCAGGCGGCCGTCTTTGCGCACGCCGGAGTCAAACGACACCACCTTGATGCCGCGCTGCATGGCCTTCTTCATCACCGGCACCAGGGCATCGGGGTCGTTGGCCGAGATCACGATGGCCTTGACGTTCTGGGCGATCAGCGAATTGATCACCTCGATCTGCCCTTCGGCGGTGGCCTTGGCCGGGCCGGTGTAGATGATTTCCACGTTTTTGAGTTCTTTGGCCGCTTCCTGCGCGCCCTGGTTCACTGCATCAAAAAAGCCGATGCCCATGGCCTTGACGACCACGGCAATCTTGTCCGCTGCCATGGCCGGGCTGGCCAAAGCCGCCGTCAAGGCCACTGCCAGCAAAGTTTTCAGTTGTTTCTTCATGCTTGTCTCCTGGAATTAAAGTTATAAAAACACTCTACGGGGAACACGATGCCGTCGCAGGGGGCGGCGGCTCCGATGGGGTTGGGCTTACACAATGCCGCTGCTGGGGCCGCTGGCCGGGCGGATGGCCGCCATGTCCGTGCGGTAGCCGCTGGCCCGGTAGGTCGCCACCGGGTCTACCGCGCCACCGGCTTCCATGCGGATTTTTTGCAGCAGCGGGGTCACGTCGGTGTGGAAGGCGGCCTTCAAGGTCTGCGCGGCCATCAGCACGTCGTTGCTGTCCTGGTAGCCGGTGAGGGCCACGCGGTCTACCAGCAGGGCCTGGGCGTAGCAGCGCTGCACGGTCACGGCGCTTGTCATCAGGCTCTCGATGGGGTCGGTCACGTTGTGCGACTGGTCCAGCATGTAGGCCGGGTCGAAGCCGGGGGCTTTGCTTTGCGCTGCGTCCACCAGCTCGTTAAACACCAGGAACAGCTGGAAGGGGTTGATGCTGCCGCTGTCGAGGTCGTCGTCGCCGTATTTGCTGTCGTTGAAGTGGAACCCGGCCAGCTTTTGCGCATGCACCAGGCGGGCCACGATCATCTCGATGTTGGTGTTGGGCGCGTGGTGGCCCAGGTCCACCAGGCAGCGGGCCTTCTCGCCCAGGGTCTGCGCGGCCAGCAGGCTGGAGCCCCAGTCTTGGATCACGGTGGCGTAGAAGGCGGGTTCGAACATCTTGTGCTCTAAAAACATCTGCCAGCCATCGGGCAGGGCCGCGTAGATCTGGCGGTTGCTGTCCAGGTAGCGGTCGAACTGGCGGCGGAAGTGGCTTTGGCCGGGGAAGTTGGCACCGTCGCCAATCCACACCGTCAGCGCCTTGCTGCCGATTTGTTTACCGATCTCGATGCACTCGATGTTGTGCGCCACGGCCTGGGCGCGCACGCCTGCATCCGCATGGGTCAGGCTGCCGAACTTGTACGACAGCGGCTGGTTCTTCTGGTCGGAAAAGGTGTTGGAGTTGACCGCGTCAAACCCCAGGCCGAAGGACTCGGCATGCTGGCGCAGCTCCTTGTAGTCGTTGACCTTGTCCCAGGGGAAGTGCGGCGACACGGTGGGCGTGCAGCGCACCAGCTGGTGGATCACGCCGCAGTCTTGCAGCTTGTCGAACACATTGCGCGGCTCGCCCTTGCCGGGGAAGCGGGCGAAGCGCGTGCCGCCGGTGCCCACGCCCCAGCTGGGCACGGCCACGGCGAACTTGGCTACGTCGGCTTTCAACACATCGATATCCACACCCCGGCGGGATAGTTGTTCGCCCAGGTTTTCATAGTCTAAATGCACTCTAGCGCTTGATTCATCGGCGTGAGCAGCTATTAATTCGGGAGCAATTTTGGTCGTGGTCATGGTCGTCTCTTTGGTTTTGTTTGATCGCCGAATTAACGCGGAAAGGCTGCAAGATTACCCGCATCCACGTTGATGATGTTGCCGGTCGATTTGGCGGCCAGGTCGCTGGCCAGGAAGTAGGTGGCCTCGGCAATGTCTTCGGGGAACACGCTGCGTTTGAGCATGGAGCGGTCGCGGTAAAAGGCTTCCAGCTCTTCCTCGCTGATCTTGTTGGCGGCGGCGCGCTCCTGGCTCCAGGCACCCGTCCAGATCTTGCTGCCGCGGATCACCGCGTCGGGGTTCACCACGTTGGAGCGTATGCCCAGGGGTGCGCCTTCCAAAGCAAAGCTGCGCGACAGCTGGATTTCCGCCGCCTTGGCCGCGCAGTAGGCGCTGGCCTGGGCGCTGGCCACCATGCCGTTTTTGCTGGCGATATACACCATGGCACCGCCGATGGCCTGGGCTTTCATGAGGCGGAAGCATTCGCGGCCCACCAGGAAGTAGCCGGTGGCCAGGATGTTCTGGTTGCGCATCCACAGCGCCAGGCTGGTGTCTTCAATCGGTGCGGCGGAGGCAATACCGGCGTTGGACACCAGAATGTCTACCCCGCCAAACTCCAGCGTGGCCTGCACGTAGGCGGCAATCACCGAGTCTTCGGACGTGACATCGCACACCATGCTGCGCACTACGTCTTTACCGAAGCGCTTGGCCAGCTCGGCGCGGGTGCTTTCCAGCGCTTCCACGTCGATGTCCAGCAGCGCCACGCAGGCACCCTCGTTCAAAAAGCGCTCGACGATGGCGCGGCCAATGCCGCCTGCGCCGCCGGTCACCAGGGCCACCTTGCCCACCAACGGTTTGGCTTTGGGCATGCGTTGCAGTTTGGCTTCTTCGAGCAACCAGTATTCGATGTCGAACGCCTCTTGCTCGGGCAGGCCCACATAGGTGTCGATGGCGTTGGCATCGCGCATCACGTTGATAGCGTTGACGTAGAACTCACCGGCAATGCGCGCCGTGGCCTTGTCCTTGGCAATCGACACCATGCCGATGCCGGGCAGCAAAATGATCACCGGGTTGGCATCGCGCAGGGCCGGGCTGTCCGGGCGCTTGCAGCGCTCGTAGTAGGCGGCGTAGTCGGCGCGGTAAGCCACCAGCTTTTCTTCCAGCGCGGCGGCCAGGGCGGCACCTTCCAGCTGGTACACCGATGCTTCCAGGATCAGCGGGCGGATCTTGGTGCGCAAAAAGTGGTCGGGGCAGGACGTGCCCATGGCCGCCAGCGGCGCCAGTTGCACGCTGTTCACAAATTCCATCACCGCAGGCTGGCGGTCTACATGCATCAGCTTGTGGCCGCTTTGGGAGGCCAGGCCGCGCAGCACCGGCAGCACCCGGGCCAGGGTGGCATCCTGGTCGGCGGTGACCAGCGATGCCTGCGCTACACCGCCAAAGGCCACGGCCTTGCGGGCTGCGCTTTCACGGCCCAGCCAGTTTTGCGCATGGGCGATCACACCCACGGTGTTTTCATAGCAGCTCTTGGCCGTGTCGCCCCAGGTGAACAGGCCGTGGCCCGCCAGCACCAAACCGCGCTGGCTAGGATGGGCGGCCTGGTAGCGCTGCAGCATCAGGCCCAGCTCGAAGCCGGGCTTGCGCCAGGGCAGCCAGCCCACGGTGCCTTCAAAAATCTTGGCGGTCAGTGCTTCGCTGTTCGCCATGGCGGCAATCGCAATCACTGCGTCGGGGTGCATGTGGTCCACATGGGCGAAGGGCAGGTAGGCGTGCAGGGGCGTGTCGATGCTGGCGGCGCGCGGGTTCAGGTTGAAAGTGCAGTGCGGCAGGTAGGCCACCATTTCGTCTTCAAACTGCGGGCCACGGTACAGCTTTTGCAGCGCGTTGAGCTTGTCCATGTACAGGGTGCTGAAGCCGTCGAGCTTCATCGAACCCACGTCGCCGCCCGAGCCCTTGACCCACAGCACGGTGGTTTCCTGGCCGGTCAGCAGGTCTTTTTGCACCAGCTTGGCCGAGGTGTTGCCGCCGCCGTAGTTGGTGATGCGCAGGTCGGAGCCCAGCAGGTTCGAGCGGTACAGCAGCAGGCCGGGGGCATCCAGCGTGGCCGCATGGGCATCGTTCCAGGTGGGGAAGGGGGCGGTGGTGGTGGGCATGAAGCAGTTCTGGAGTGGAAGGTGTTACGTTGGCCGCAAGTCTAGAAACAGCCGTGCATATCCACAACCAATGCTTATTGATGGTTTGGCAAAGTTTTTCTTATACTTGGGGCCTGCCACCGCAAGGGCTTGCTCCAGGGGTGTTTAGGGCCGGAAATGTTGCATTGCAGCTTAGGGAAACTCCTCGCAAACCCACTGCCAGTGGCCCCATTTCGCAGCCATTCCAAAGCCCGCATTCCCGGTGTAACCCTGTACCACCCTGCCATGAAAAACACCACCCTGCGCCAACTCCGCATCTTCGAGGCCGTGGCCACCAGCCTGAGCTACTCGCGCGCTGCCGAGCAACTGCACCTGACGCAACCGGCGGTGTCCATGCAGATCAGCCAGTTGCAGGAAGACGCGGGCCAGCCGCTGTTCAGCAAAACCGGCAGGCGCCTGCTGCTCACCCCGCCCGGCGAAGCCCTGCTGCGCCACACCCGCCGCATCCTCGACCAGGTGCGCATTGCAGACGAGGCCATGGCCGCCAGCCGCAGCGGCGAGGGCGGCCTGCTGCACCTGGGCGTGGTGCCCACGGCGCACTACTTTGCGCCCGCGCTGCTCATGGCCTTCAAGGCGCGGCATCCCGGCATCCGCTTCAAGCTCACGGTGGAGCGGCGCGACAAAATCCTGGCCATGCTGCAAGACCACCAGCTCGACGTGGCCATTGGCGGCTACCCGCCCAGCGAGGCCGACGTGGAAGCCGAAACCTTCGCCCGCAACCCCCACTGCATCGTCGCCCCGCCCAACCACCCCCTGGCTGCGCGCCGCAAACTCACCTGGGCAGATTTACGCCTTGAGAATTTCATTTTCCGCGAGCCCGGCTCCGCCACCCGGCAGTTTTTGGAGCACCTGCTGCAATCCCAGTCGCTGCAGGTGAACGTGTCGATGGAGTTGTCGGGCAACGAGACCATCAAACAGGCCGTGATGGTCGGCATGGGCATCAGCTTCCTGTCCGCCCACGTGTTCCAGGTCGAGCTGGCTGCGGGGATGTTGGCGGTGCTGGATTTGCAGGACATGCCGAAGATGCTGGACTGGTGCCTGCTACACCGCAGGGATGCAGTGCCGTCGGACCTGGGGGCGGCGTTTCGGGACTTTGTTCTGGGGGACGGGGCGGGGTTTGCCGAGTGTCGGCTGAGCGGGCGGGGGTTGTGAGCCAAAACAGCCCTCAGCGCTTATTCAATGGGCGGTAGCAGCTATGGATTTTGTAGTGTGGGCTGTTTGAGAGCCGGTGAGCCGATTTGCGTATCGGCTCACACTTTGAGCTGATAGTGAGCCGATAGTGAGCCGATAGTGAGCGGATTCTCCGACGGGTGAGCCGATTTATGCCGTGTCTGGTTGATTCAGCGTAAAAACCCCAGGCTGAAAATCTGGGGGCGCAGCTTGTCGCTAAGGGCTTGATAGGCCAGTTCGAACGGGCCAAAGTTCACTGGAGCAGTGTCGCCGCTGGCGGTTCGGGCTTTCAGAGCGTTGCGCACCTGGTACCAGCCCACATCGGGGCGATTCAATTTGAGCTCATCGCGTACGGTGCGTACGTCGGTATGGGCAAAGAAGGTGCGCCACAGAATCCGCCCGGCATCCAGCACCGCTAGGGCTTCAGCGGATAGCGGTTTGTCGGCAAGGAACTGCACCATGAAGTCAGATTCAAACCGGTCCGGCGCGCCCACTTCGGCTTCAGTAAACGGAGTGAAGTGGTTCACCAGTGACCAAGTTTGGCCGTTCCACGCCAAGTCATTAGCCCCGGCGGTGAGGTTGCCGCGATTGAATAGGGTCCAGATCAAGCAGTCTGTTTTGAATTCCTCCGCAAGTGGCTCTGTCGGCTGCAAAAACTGGTCGCGGTCGTTCAGCCAGGTAGGGCGTACGAGCTTGCGCACCGAGAAAACCACCATGGCTTGCAGTAGGTTGTCTGGGGTAATGAAGAAGCCTCCAGCGTGTCCTATGCTGTGGACGGACGAAAACACGGCTGTTTCTTGTTCTGCGTGTTGAACATCGTTGCTATCGCAAAGCATGTGCCCAATTGCACCATCGGCCCATTTTGTACGCCGTACCCCCGTGATTTTGTTCGTCGGCGTAATGGCGTTGATCAACGGCAACGCGTCGGTTTGGTTAGATTTTTGCCTGCCAATCCAGTTCGTGAGCAACCGCGAGTTGGGCAGGTTGTAGTACACCTTAGCGCCTATGGGTTGGGTGCTTTTGTCCAGTACGTCCACTGAGATTTCAGTTATTGGCGTTTTTACCGCTGCGTTTTGGTGTGTTTTCCAAACCAAGAAGCCAATGGGGAATTTGCCGCTTAGGCCATCGAATGCCTGGTTGTGGACGACAAAACCGCCGATGTATTGGGCGCTCCAGGCTTGCCTGAATTTCTCGAAGTTGGGCGCATTGATGTACTTCATTGTGCTAAACATAGCGACGGTAGCAGTTGGCATTTCCGTAGCAATGCGTGCCAAAAACTGTGCAAAAAGCTCGCGGGAGGCGTAGCCGTAGTCGGTCATGCTGGCACCCACGCGGGTAGTGGCAACCCCCGATTTGTTTTCAGTGCCTAACTTGACTTCAGTATTGCCGCGATTTGCTGCCTCCGCATAAGGCGGGTTGATCAACACTAGTATCTTTTTACCCCCCGAAATCGCCGCCTGCAGCCCCACAGGTACCTTCCTAGTCAGGCTGTAATCGATCTGTCCAAAGTCTGTTACGTCGTCGTTCAAGTAGTCGTACTGAAAGCGCTGCGCGGCCACGCAGGTTTTGGTGGCTTTCATCACATCGACATCGGCTTGGTCCAGGGTGCTCATGTAGATGTTCCGCGGATTGCTGTGCTTGACCTCCAGATTGCCTACGCCGCAGCACATGTCCCACACGATGTAGTCTTTTTGCCAGTTGTTGCCCAGCACCTCTGTGAGCTTGTCGTAGGCTTTATCCACGACGTGAAGCGGTGTGTAGTACGCGCCTTTGAAGCTGCGTTCGTCCAGCGGAATCAGGCTGTCGCGGCGCTCCAGCAGGTAGTCGCGGTACTCGGATTTAGGGGGCTTGTGGTAGATAGCCCAAAACTGGCGGTAGCCCTCTTTATTGCCCAATTCGTAGTTCTTGCCGCCAAGGCTAAACACTGGCGCGCCGTTTTTGTGTAGCAGTTCGGCAGGCAGGTTGGCGTGGGTGGATACCGTTCCGTCGTGCATGATGTCTGCAAAAAACAGCAGGGCGTAGTCTTCTTCGGCTACGCCCGTGATCTCACGTCCGATCATGGAAACCCACTTGTCAAACACCTGTTTTAGGTTGTCAGGCGTGATGGGTGTGCGGATGATGTCGCCGGATTTGATGGCGATTTTGACGGTGCTGAGGAACTCTTCCTCGTGCGTAGAAATCTTGAATGACACAAAGTGCGCGCCGATGTGAGCCGAGATTTCATCCAGGGCTTCCTGGGGGTACTGGCTGGCGGACTTACCCCATTTGACGGTTTTCTTTTCCAGAAAGGGCAGCACGTCGGCGCTTTTCATGATCGCGGCTTTTTCGGTGTCGATCACTGCCAAAAAGGGCGGTACGGTTTCGCCGCTGTTCAGCGCCACCTGCACGTAATGCAGTAGCTGGGTAAACATGGCGTAGCTGGAGTATTTGCCAGTGTCTTTGGCTTCAAACCAGATTTCTTTGGTCTGTATGTCAATCAGCCCCTTGGTATAGCCTTTGAGGCCCAGGGCTTTGATGTAAGCATCTTTGACGTCTTCTTCGCTCTTTGCGGCTTGGAGCTGGGAGTACAGGCTCATATCTGTGCGCCCAGGTGAGTTTGAGGATTTGACGCGTGCGCTGCACTATCCTGGCGTGTTCTGTTTTTCAACCTGGCTCCCATTAATTGAGATCGATTCTAAGGTTGAAATGTGCCGATTGCGCATATTCCGTGGGCGTAAGCAGCTATTAAAGTGGTAGCGAATAGCTGGGGCCTTCAATCACCGGTTTGTTTGCGCGTACGGGCGCGGCGCGCTGCTAGTGTGGCGCGCGACTCTTGCATAGCGGCCTGTGTTTCGGCGTTCGGCACCTTGGACTTTTGTACAACTGCCTCTGGTGCCGAAGGCAGCCCCTCCACCCGCAACTCCCCCCCCAGCGCATGCAGCACCCGCAAAACGTGCTCCAGCCGCAGCGTGGGTTTGCCTGCCTCCATCTCCACCACAAAACGCACGCCCACACCCGCAGCCAGGGCCAGTTGCGGCTGGGTCAGGCCGAGCTGTTTGCGGGCGGCGCGGGTGGCGGTGCCGAGGGCGGCGGGGGTGGGGAGGGCGGTCATGGAAATTTCCTGTTCGGGAAATTATGGAGCCAAAACTGTGGAATGGCAAGAAAATGCCCCGTTCAGGATATTTTGGAGAAAATGGGCTGGTTATCCACAGAAATGTTTCGTACGGGAAATTTGTCGCTTCTCGCATTTACGGCCACAGCGGTGGTGGACGGAAAACCCAGTCAGTCCAAGATGGAAGTGATTTCGTTCAGGAGATGCACGAGTGGCTGTGGATTTCCATTGAAACTGGCCACCATGACTGCATACATTTGGGCTTGGTCTACGGTGACGAAGTCAATGAAGTAACCGGCCTGCTCGGCCAGTTGTGCGCAAAACAGCCGCTGCACCCGGCCATTGCCTTCTCGAAACGGGTGCGTGGCGTTGATTTCACCCATGTAGTAGGCCAGTCGCACGATAAAGGTATCGGGTGACAGCATGCGTAGAAAGTTTTCTCTGGCGATGCCTTGCAACTGTGGCGCGAGGTAGCTTTCGATGAGGCCGAAGTTGGCAAAGCGACTAGCTCCACGGCTGATGTCCACCGTTCGGATGCTCCCGGCCCAATCGTAGACATCCTGGAACACGTAGCGGTGGATAGCACAAAGATGCTCCAGGTCGAAGAGACCGGCGATAGGGTGCTCTACCAACTCCAGCATGCGCACAGCCGTGGCGTCGGCTTCAAACGCGTCCAGGGCGTCCGCGTTGCGGATGTCTGCCTTGTTGCGCAGTACCCCGCTGTCCGGATAGACGTAGGAGTCAGCTCCGTCGTAACGGGACATGGCGACGCATGACTTCTTGCAGGATGACGGCGCTGGTTTTTTGTCCGGCCACGTAGGCGTGCATGCCCTTGACAACGTATTCGCCCGGGGTCATTTTTTCTATACCCAAAGAAGCCAATACGTTGCTGACGGCCTTGTTGCGTGCGTCTTGTTTGGTGATGGTTTTCATGGCGATGAAGATGCCGGTGGAATGGCCATCCGATGTAAACAGTCAAGATGCACTAGTTTATGCCTCTCGCTGTACCGACGACAGACCCGACTGTTTAAACAGGTTAGCCACAACACGCCAAAACCTTGCCCCCCAAAGGTCATCCCACCCCCATTAACCTGCTAGCCATACCTTCTTCCCACCTTCCAAGGAACCCCCGCATGACCGACACCACCGCCTACACGCCCCCCAAAGTCTGGACCTGGGACCAGGAAAACGGGGGGCAGTTTGCCAATATCAACCGCCCCATCGCCGGTGCCACGCACGACAAGCCGCTGCCGGTGGGCAAACACCCGCTGCAGCTGTATTCACTGGCCACGCCCAATGGCCAGAAGGTCACGATCCTGCTGGAGGAACTGCTGGAGCTGGGGCACACGGGGGCCGAATACGACGCCTGGCTGATCCGCATCCAGACCGGCGACCAGTTTGGCAGCGGCTTTGTCGAGGTCAACCCCAATTCCAAGATTCCGGCCTTGATGGACCGCAGCGGGGCCGACCCGGTGCGGGTGTTTGAGTCGGGGGCGATCCTGCAACACCTGGCCGAGAAGTTTGGTGCGTTTTTGCCCGCCAGCGGCGCGGCGCGGGCCGAGTGCCTGTCGTGGCTGTTTTGGCAGATGGGCAGTGCGCCGTTTCTGGGCGGTGGTTTTGGCCATTTTTACGCCTACGCTCCGGCCAAGTTCGAGTACCCGATCAACCGCTACGCGATGGAGGTCAAGCGCCAGCTCGACGTGCTGGACCGGCGCCTGACCGAGCACGACTACCTGGCCGGTAAGGACTACACCATTGCCGACATGGCGGTGTGGCCCTGGTACGGCAGCCTGGTGTTGGGGCAGCTCTATGGTGCGGCCGAGTTTTTGAGCGTGCACCAATACAGCCATGTGCTGCGCTGGGCCCAGCAAATCGCCGCCCGCTCCGCCGTGCAGCGTGGGCGCATGGTCAACCGCACCTGGGGCGAGCCGTCCGAGCAGCTGCACGAGCGCCACGCGGCCAGCGATTTCGACACGCACACGCAGGACAAGCTGGCTGCCAAGGCTTGAACAAACTGCTATTGATTCAGTAGCTGCTCACGCCCATGGAATAAGCGCTGGGGCCTAAAAGGGCCTCAACCAACGCCCATGCCACCCGCACGCCCCGTCCCCAAGCCCGTGATCGACACCAGCCGCTGCACCGGCTGCGGCTGGTGCGTGCCCACCTGCCATTTGCATTTGCTGTCGCTGGAGCCGCAGGGCTGGAAGAAGTTTTCGGTGCTCAGTGACACCGATGCGTGCACCGGCTGCCGCAAATGCGCGGTGCGCTGCCCGTTCGATGCCATTGCGATGGTGGAGCCCCAGGGCTGAGATCTGCCCCTCTAGCGCGTCAAGGCGACCTCCAGCTCCGCCTTGTTCATTTTGGAGCGGCCCTTCAGGCCGCGCTGGCGGGCCTCGTTGCGCAGTTGCAGCAGGGTGCGGCCACCCGGCCCCTTGTGCGAACGCAGGCCGCCGCGTCGGCTGGCCGACATGTCGTTGAGCGAAGAGGCGCTGGCCTCTACCGATTCACCGTGTTGCGCCCGCTCTTTGTTGACCACGCGCGCCGCGATCTCCTCGGCCAAAGGCTCGGGTTTGCCGCTCTCTAACAGGCTGGTTTTGATGTGCGCGTACTGGCGCTCGCGTTTGGCGCTCCAGGTTGTGGTGGGCATAACCGCTCCTGTAGAAGAGTAAAAAATGCGCCAGGGCCTACCGGCCTTTCAAAGCCGCGTGCACTGCTTCGGTGAGTTTGTCGAAACCAAGCGACACATCGACCACCGCGTCGTTGAGGAAAAACGTGGGCGTGGTGTGTACGCCGCTGCGGTCGGCTGCGCGGCGGTGTTCTTGCACCCGCTGGGTGTAGATGCGGTCGTTCATCTCGCCGTGGTAACGCAGCATGTCCAGGCCGATGGCTTCGGCGTAGCCCGCCAGCGCGGCTGCATCCAGGTGCTGTTTCTGGGCAAACAGCAGGTGGTGCATGGGCCAGAACTGGCCTTGTGCGGCAGCCGCTTCCGCAGCCTCGGCGGCCAGCTCGGCCTGCGGATGCACCTCGACCAGCGGGTAGTGCCGGAACACAAAGCGCAGGCGGTGGCCCTGGGTTTCCAGCAGCTGACGCACCAGCGGCTCGGCCTGGATGCAGGCCGGGCATGCGTAGTCGCCGTACTCCACCAGCGTCAGCCGGGCACCGGCGTCGCCTTGGGTGTGGTCGGCGGCGGACAGGCCCGGTTCGGGGGTGTCGCGGGGACCCGTGCGGGTCATGCAGGCGC
Source organism: uncultured Albidiferax sp. (assembly GCA_963512645.1). Taxonomy (GTDB): domain Bacteria; phylum Pseudomonadota; class Gammaproteobacteria; order Burkholderiales; family Burkholderiaceae_C; genus Rhodoferax_B. The sequence continues at coordinate 381,919 of CAUPNM010000001.1, forward strand.
TTTCGCGGTGCTGGGCAGCAGCGTGGCCTGCAGGGTGATTTCGGGCACGCTGGCCAGTGCTTTGGACAGGGGGCAGTCGCGCTTGGCGGCCAGGGCCAGCGCCTGGAACTTCGCCTCATCCAAGCCCGGCACGGTGGCTTGCAGGGTCAAGGCGATGCGGTCGATACTGAAGCCCTCGCCCTGCGGCACCAGGCGTGCCTGGGCCCGGGTGTCCACCGTGGTGGTGGCAAAACCCGCCTTGTCGCAGGCAAAAGAGAACGCCATGGCGAAGCAGGCGGCGTGCGCTGCAGCCAAGATTTCTTCGGGGTTGCTGCCCTTGCGGTCGTCGGCAAACCGGCTGGCAAAGCCGTAGGGGTAGTCCTTGAGCGCGCCGGTTTCGGTGCTGATCTTGCCCTGGCCATTTTTGCCGGGGCCTTCCCAATGGACGGTGGCGGTTTTCTCGATCATGGTGGGGCCTTTCAAAGTGATTTGCCTCCATGGTGGCCGCGACCGCTGACGGGGTCTGTGCGCCAGCGCACAGAATGCCTTGCGAACGCCTACTGGCCCTCGAACAGCCCCCCCACGTCCAATATCTCGTAGGCAATCTCGGGCCGCTGCTCCAGGCTGCGTTTGATGGCGGCGGGGATGGACTGGCGGGTTTTGCGGCACAGGCCGGGTTGTTCGTGCACCAGGATCACGATGCCGCGCAGGCTGCGGACCTCGTTGGGGCTGGTGCCGATGCTCAGCCGGATGCCGAGCTGCTGCTCCATGCGCTCTTCCAGGCGGCGCAGATCGGCCAGGCTTTGCAAATTTTCCAGCCGCTGCAGCAGGCGCAGCTCGTCCTCGCGGGTCAGGCGCAAAACACGGATGTCGCCCAGTGGGTTTTCCAGCAGCGCGTCGCGCCCGCAGTTGCAGGCACCGGGTGGGCATTGGGTACGGATGGGGATGGGGGACACAGCGACGGTCAGATCTGTTCAGGCAGATTTATAAAAAATAAGGCCTTAGCGCTTATGCTGAGGGCGCAAGCAGCTATCGAAAAAATAGCGAGCAGCTTACCAGGCCCAGGGTGCCGCATATTAGTACGCCGTGGACCGGTCCCAATCGGGCAGGGCATTGTCAGGAGACGCAATGGATTCGGTGGTGTGGGTGGTGGCGCTGGGCGCGGTGATGGCGGGCTTTGTGCAGGGCCTGTCGGGCTTTGCCTATGGGCTGGTGGCGATGTCGTTTTGGGCCTGGACGCTGGAGCCGCGGCTGGCGGCGGCGCTGGCGGTGTTTGGCTCTTTGACCGGGCAGGTGCTGGCGGCGGTGACGGTGCGCCGGGGCTTTGATGCCAAGGCCTTGCTGCCGTTTGTGCTGGGCGGCTTGCTGGGCATTCCGCTGGGTGTGGTGTTGCTGCCCCGGCTGGACATGGACTGGTTCCGCCTGGGGCTGGGCAGCCTGCTGGTGGTGTGGTGCCCGGCCATGCTGATGGCCCGCCACCTGCCCCGCATCACCGCCGGGGGCCGCTGGGCCGATGGCGTGGTGGGCATGGCCGGGGGCGTCATGGGCGGGCTGGGCGGCTTTACCGGCGCGCTGCCCACGCTGTGGTGCACCCTGCGCGGGCTGGAAAAAGACGCCCAGCGCGCCATCGTGCAAAACTTCAATTTGTCGATGCTGCTGGTCACCATGGGCAGCTACCTGGCCAGCGGCATCGTCACGCGCAGCATGCTGCCGATGTTTGGCGTGGTGGCCGTGGCCATGCTGGTGCCCACCCTGCTGGGCGCGCGGCTGTACATCGGCATCAGCGAAGCCGCGTTCCGCAAGACCGTGCTGGGGCTGTTGACGGCCTCGGGGGTGGCGATGCTGGTGGCTGCGGTGCCCAGGCTGCTGGCGCGATTTGCTATGTAAATAAGAGCTGCTTGTGCTTATGGAATAAGCGCTGGCAGCTCTTTTTATCTCAACATCACGCCGGGTTGATAGTCTCCGCATGGTGGCAGGCCACCTCGCGGCCCAGCAGGGGGCGCAGCAATGGTTCCTCGGTCGAACATAGTGCCGTGGCGTGCGGGCAGCGCTTGTGGAAGGCGCAGCCGCTGGGCGGGTTCAAGGGGCTGGGCAGTTCGCCGGTGATCTTGATCTTCACGCGGCGCTGGTTGCGGTCGATGGACGGGGTGGCCGACAGCAGGGCCTGGGTGTAGGGGTGCAGCGGGCGCTCGAAGATCAGGCCCTTGGCACCCACCTCGACCGCGCGGCCCAGGTACATCACCATCAGGTCGTTGGCCACATGCTCCACCACCGCCAGGTTGTGCGACACAAACACGTAGGCGGTGTTGAACTCTTCCTGCAGGTCCATGAACAGATTCAGCACCTGCGCCTGGATGGACACGTCCAGCGCCGAGGTGGGCTCGTCGGCCACCAGGATCTTGGGCTGCAAGATCATGGCCCGGGCGATGGCGATGCGCTGGCGCTGGCCGCCCGAGAACATGTGCGGGTAGCGCTGCGCAAACTCGGGGCGCAGGCCCACGCGGCGCATGGTGTCATGGACCTTGGCGGTGCGCTCGGCGGCGCTCAGCTGGGTGTTGAGCAGCAGCGGCTCGGCCAGTTGGTCGGCAATTCTTTGGCGCGGGTTGAGCGAGGCGTAGGGGTTCTGGAACACCATTTGCACCTTGCTGCGCATGGCTTTGCGCTGGGTGCTGTTGGCGGTGTCGAGTTGCTGGCCGTCCATCACCAGGGTGCCGGAGGTGGGGGCTTCGATCAGCGTCAACTGGCGGGCCAGCGTGCTTTTGCCGCAGCCGGATTCGCCCACCACGGCCAGGGTTTTACCGGCCTGCAATTGGAACGAGATGCCGTTGAGCGCCTTGACCTGCAGCTTGGGCTGCAAAAACCCCTGGGCCACGCCGTAGTAACGCGTGAGGTTCTTGGCTTCTAAGACAACGGCGCTCATGCGGCCACCTCTTCATTCAAAGGAAAGAAGCAACGCACACCATTGCCGTCGTGTTGCGCCAGTGCGGGCCGCTCGGCGGTGCAGCGGTCTTGCACGCGCGGGCAGCGCGGCGACAGCAGGCAGCCTTTGGGGCGGTCGTACTGGCCGGGCACCATGCCTTTCAAGGTGCTCAGGCGGCGCGCGCCGTGGCTGCGCTCGGGCACGGCCTGCAGCAGCGCGTGGGTGTAGGGGTGGGCGGGGTGGTCGAACAGGCGGGCCACGCTGCCGGTTTCCACTACCTGGCCAGCGTACATCACGGCCACGCGGTGGGCCACTTCGGCCACCACGGCCAGGTCGTGGGTGATCATGACCAGGGCCATGTTGTGGGCTTTTTGCAGATTCACCAGCAGCTCCATGATCTGCGCCTGGATGGTCACGTCCAGGGCGGTGGTGGGCTCGTCGGCAATCAGCAGGCGCGGTTTGCAGGCGATGGCGATGGCAATCATCACCCGCTGGCTCATGCCTCCCGAGAGCTGGTGCGGGTACACGTCGAGCCGGCTTTTGGCGGCGGGAATTTCCACCATCTCCATCAGCTCCACCGCGCGGGCGGTGGCGGCCGCGCCGCGCAGGCCCATGTGCTGCTTGAGCACCTCGATGATCTGGTAACCCACGGTGAAGCTGGGGTTGAGCGAGGTCATCGGGTCCTGGAAGATCATCGCCATGTCTTTGCCCAGCAGCTTGCGGCGCTGGGCGGGGCTGATCTTCAGCAGGTCCTGGCCGTCGAAGTTCAGGGTGTCGGCGGTGATGCGGCCCTGGCCGTCGAGCAGGCCCATCAAGGCCATCATGGTGACCGATTTGCCGGAGCCGGACTCGCCGACGATGCCGACGATTTCGCCTTGCGAGACGGTCAGGTCGAGCCCGTCCACGGCCCGGAAAGCCCGGCCTTGGGGGCCGAACTCGACCGAGAGATTTTTGATTGTGAGCAATGCCATCGTGGTTCTTCTTGCAGTCTTAAGCCGCAGTTTTAAGTTTGGGGTCCAGCGCGTCGCGCAGGCCGTCGCCCATCAGGTTGATGGCCAGTACCGAGAACAGAATCGTCAGGCCGGGCAGGGTCACGACCCACCAGGCGCGCTCGATGTAGTCGCGGGCCGAGGCCAGCATGGTGCCCCACTCGGGCGCGGGCGGTTGCACGCCCATGCCCAGAAAGCCCAGGGCCGAGATTTCCAGAATGGCGGCCGAGAAGCCCATGGTGGCGTGCACGATCAGCGGGGCCATGCAGTTGGGCAGCACGGTGACAAACATGATGCGCAGCGTGCCCGCACCCGACAGCCGGGCGGCGGTGACGTAGTCGCGGTTGAGCTCGGTCATGGCCGAGGCGCGGGTGAGCCGCACATAGGCGGGCAGCGACACCACGGCGATGGCCACCAGCGCATTGCCCAGCCCGGGGCCGAGGATGGCCACAATCGCCACTGCCAGCAGCAGGGCGGGCAGGGCCATCATGATGTCCATGATGCGCATGATGGTGGAGTCCAGCGCACGGCCAAAGGTAGCGGCCACCAGGCCCAGCACGACGCCGGGAATCAGCGCCAGCACCACCGACACCAGGCCGACAAACAGCGATAGCCGCGCGCCATGGATCAGGCGCGAGAGGATGTCGCGGCCCACCTCATCGGTGCCCAGCAAGAACTGCGACGAACCCCCGGCCACCCAGGCGGGCGGCGTGAGGAAGTGGTCGCGGAACTGCTCGATCGGGTCGTACGGCGCCACCCAGGGCGCAAACAGCGCGGCCAGGCAGACGATGGCCATGAACACCAGGCCGACCACTGCGCCTTTGTTCTTGGTAAAGCCACGCCAGAATTCCTGCCAGGAGGAGGGCGGTGTGCCGGGGGAGAGCTCCAGCTCGTCGGTGGCAGACGCGGAGGGTAGGGAGGGAGAGGTTTGCATGGTGTTTTACTTGTTGTGCCGGATGCGCGGGTTGGCCACGCCATACAAAATATCGACCACAAAGTTGGTCACGATGACCATGGTGGCCACCAGCAAAATACCGCTTTGCACCACGGGGTAGTCCCGTCGGCCAATCGCATCGATCAGCCATTTGCCAATGCCGGGCCAGGAGAAGATGGTCTCGGTCAGCACCGCGCCGCCCATCAGCGTGCCCACCTGCAGGCCAATCACGGTGAGCACCGGGATCAGTGCGTTACGCAGGGTGTGGATGAACACCACGCGGGCGGGCGACAGGCCCTTGGCGCGGGCGGTACGCACATAGTCTTCGCGCAGCACTTCCAGCATGCTGGAGCGCGTCATGCGGGCAATCACCGCCAGCGGAATGGTGCCCAGCACGATGGTCGGCAGGATCAGGTGCTTTACCGCATCCCACAGCGCGCCGTCGTTCAGGCTGGGGTCGGCCTGCTCGGCGCGCCAGGCATCGATCAGCATGAAGCCGGTGTCGGGCGGAATGTCGAACATCAGGTCGATGCGGCCCGATACCGGGGTCCAGCCCAGGCCGCTGGAGAACACCATGATCAGCACCAGGCCCCACCAGAAGATGGGCATGGAGTAGCCGGTAAGCGCCACGGTCATCACGCCGTGGTCCAGGAACGAGCCGCGTTTGACCGCTGCGGTGACCCCGGCCACCACGCCCACCACCAGCGCGAACAGCAGCGCCACCAGGGCCAGCTCCAGCGTCGCGGGGAACAGGGTTTTGAATTCGGTCCAGACGGGGATCTGGGTCTTGAGCGATGCGCCCAGGTTGCCCTGCAGCAACTGGCCCAGGTAGTTGAAGTACTGCACCGGCAGGGGCTTGTCCAGCCCGAGCTGCTGCATGGCGGCAGCGTGAAGCGCCGGGTCCAGGGTGCGCTCGCCCATCATCACTTCGATGGGGTCGCCCGGGATCATGCGGATCAGTGCGAAGGTCAGCAGGGTGATGCCGAAGAAGGTCGGGATCACCACCGCGAGGCGTCTGAGGATGTAGAAAAACATAGTGCTTGGGTTTTATGCTGCGCACGCGGTGGCGGCTTGTGGCCGGTTCGGTGGCATGGCGTACATCGTGGGTCTTATAAAAACGAAAAAGCAAGGTGACGGCTTGCGGGTCACCTTGCTTGGGGCCTGTAGAAGGCGGAGGCGCTACCTGCGCGTCACCTTATTTGGTGTTGCTGACGTAGGTGAAGTTGTAGTCGCCAAACGGGCTGATCTTGAAGCCCTCCACGCCCTTGGCCATGGGCTGGTTCACCGTGGAATGGGCGATGGTGGACCAGGGCAGGTCGCGCTTGAAGACTTCTTGCGCCTTCATGTACAGCGCGGTGCGCTCTTTGGGGTCGGTGGTGCTGCGGGCCTTGAGGGTGTAGCCGTCAAATTCCTTGCTGCAGTAACGTGCGTAGTTGGAGCCGCCTACGGCTTCGCAGGTCAGCAACACGCCCAGGAAGTTGTCGGGGCTGGCGTAGTCGGCCGTCCAGCCGATCAGGCCTGCGTCGTGCTCGCCGGCCTTCATGCGCTTGAGGTACTCGCCCCATTCGTAACTAACGATCTTGGCTTTGACACCGATCTTGGCCCAGTCGGCCTGGATCATTTCGGCCATCAGCTTGGCATTGGGGTTGTAGGGGCGCTGCACGGGCATGCTCCACAGCGTCATCTCGAAACCATCGGGGTAGCCAGCCTTTTTGAGCAGCTCTTTGGCTTTTTCGACATCGACCGGCGCGTTTTTCAGTGCGGGGTTGTACGACCACAGCGACGACGGGAACGGGTTGGTGGCTTCCTGGCCCTGGCCTTGGTAGACCGCATCGATGATGGCCTTGCGGTTGATCGCCATGTCCAGTGCCTGGCGCACTTCGAGCTTGCCGGTAGTGGGCTTTTCGGTGTTGTACGACAGGTAGCCGATGTTGAAGCCCGGTGCGCTGATCATCTTCAAAGCGGGTTCGGTCTTCAGGCCGGCCAGGTCTTGTGGCTTGGGGAAGGACATGATCTGGCATTCGCCGGCCTTGAGCTTTTGCACCCGCACCGATGCGTCGGTGGTGATGGCAAAAATCAGGTTGTCGATCTTCACAGCCTTGGGGTCCCAGTACTGCTTGTTACCCGCGTAGCGGATTTGCGAGTCTTTCTGGTAACGCTTCAAGATGAACGGGCCGGTGCCCACGGGTTGCTGGTTGATCAGTGCGGGCGTGCCCGCCGCCATCAGCTTGCCCACGTATTCGGCCGACAGCACCGAGAACGCAGGCATGGCCAGCTTGGCCAGCAGGTCCGGGTCGGGCTTTTTCATCAGGAACACCACGGTGTAGTCGTCGGTCTTGCTGACCGACACCACGTTGCTGTCCAGGCCGGTATCCGATGCGTAGGGGAACACGGCGGGGTAGGCCTTGGTGAACGGATGCTGCTTGTTCACCATGCGCATGAAGGTCAGCACCACGTCATCGGCGTTGAAGTCGCGGCTGGGGGTGAAGGTGTCGGTGGTGTGGAACTTCACACCCTTGCGCAGCTTGAAGGTGTAGGTCAGGCCATCGGGGGCCGTGGTCCAGGATTCGGACAGGCTGGGGACCACCTTGGTGGAGCCTTTTTCAAATTCGACAAGACGGTTAAACAGAGCGTGGCCCGAAGCGTCAAAGGTTTGGCCGCCGGTGTACTGCGCGGTGTCAAAACCCTCAGGGCTGGCCTCGGAACAGTAAACCAAAGTGCCTGCGGCGTGGGTGGCCATGGCGGCGGCGGTCAGGCCCAAGGCCAGAACCAGTTTGCTCAAATTTTTCATGTTGCTCCAAATAGATCAAAACGCTAAGTCAGACGTGCACCTCGATGGTGCTCGAATCGTGCGGCACGGGGATTGGTACATACCCCAGCGTCTGCCAGCGGGATTATCAGCAGGTTTTATGCCACGGGTGGGTGGGGTGTCGCCTGCGCGTCAAGGTATTTTTTGGTTATTCTTTCTTTATATTGGTAATAAAACCTATTGATGTCTACGGCCAATCTTTTGGATACGGTCGGAACATCTCCAAGGCTTGGGTCGACACACAACGCTTATCTTTTGCTCACCCCGGCAAAGTCAAACACGGCAAACGGGCTGATGTTCAGGCCATCCACCTCCTTGGCCATAGGCAGGCTGATGGTGGCGTGGGCGATGGTGGACCAGGGTAGGTCGCGCTTGAAGACTTCTTGTGCCTTCAGGTACAGGCTTTTGCGCTCTTTGGGGTCCAGGCTGTTGCGGGCCTTCAGCACGAGCGCGTCAAACTCCTGGCTGCAGTAGCGCGAGAAGTTGGAACTGGCCACGGCTTCGCAAGTCAGCAAGATGCCCAGGAAGTTGTCCGGACTGGCGTATGCACCGCTCCAGCCTATCAGGCCGGCGTCGTGCTCACCGGCCTTCATACGCTTGATGTACTCGCCCCATTCGTAGCTGACGATCTTGGCTTTGACGCCGATCTTGGCCCAGTCGGCCTGGATCATTTCGGCCATCAGCTTGGCGTTGGGGTTGTAGGGGCGCTGCACCGGCATGCTCCACAGCGTGATCTCGAAGCCGTTGGGGTAACCGGCTTTTGCCAAAAGCGCCTTGGCTTTTTCAATGTCCAGGGGCGGGTTCTCCAGCGATGGGTTGTAGGACCACAGCGAAGATGGAAAGGGGTTGCTAGCTGCCTGGCCCATGCCTTGGTAGACCACGTCCAAGATGGCCTTGCGGTCGATGGACATGTCCAGCGCCTGGCGCACTTCGAGCTTGCCGGTGGTGGGCTTTTCGGTGTTGTACGACAGGTAGCCGATGTTGAAACCGGGGGCGGTGATGACCTTCAGCTTGGGGTCGGCCTTCAGGGCGGCCAGGTCTTGGGGCTTGGGGTAGGACATGGCATGGCATTCACCGGCCCTGATTTTTTGCGCGCGCACGGCACTGTCGATGGTGATGGCAAAAATCAGGTTGTCGATCTTGACCGCCTTGGGATCCCAGTACCCGTTGTTGCCCGTGTAGCGGATTTGCTCGTCTTTCTGGTAACGCTCGAGGATAAAGGGGCCGGTGCCCACGGGCTGCTGGTTGATCAGTGCGGGCGTGCCGTCGGCAAGGAGCTTTTTGGCGTATTCATCGGACTGGATGGAGAACGGCGGCATGGCGATCTTGGCCAGCAGATCCGGATCGGGCTTTTTCAGCAAGAAGACGACGGTGTTGTCGTCGGTTTTGCGTACCGAGGCCACGTTGCTGTCCAGGCCGCTGCCATTGGCGAATGGGTACGTGGCGGGGTAGGCCTTGGCGAATGCGTGTCCCTTGTCAAACATACGCATAAAAGTGAACACCACGTCGTCGGCATTGAAGTTGCGAGTAGGCGTGAAAAACCCGGTGGTATGGAACCTCACGCCCTTGCGCAGGTAGAAGGTGTAGCTCAGGCCGTCGGGGGCGGTGTCAAACGACTTGGCCAGGGCCGGGACCAGCTTGTTGGTGCCGCGTTCAAATTCCACCAAACGGTTGAACAGGGCCATGCCAGCGGCATCGAATGTTTGGCCAGAGATGTACTGCGCAGTGTCAAACCCCTCGGGGCTGGCTTCGGAGCAATAGACAAAGGTACCTGCTGCGTGGGTGACCATGGCAGCGAAACCCAGGCCCAGGGCGATAACCCGTTTGCTCAAATTTTTCATGCTGCTCAGATTCATCAAAATCCATAGGCGAGGCCAACCCCCGTAGAGGTCGAAACCTGCGGCACTGGGATTGGTGCATACCCCTGCGTCTACCGGCAGGATTGTCAGCAGGTCTTATCCCACGGGTGGGGTGGGTATCGCCTGTGCGTCAAGGTATTTTTGCGACGTTTTTTTGTGTATTTTTGTAAAAAAAGCTAAATTTTGCATGCAATGTAATTTTTAAAATTTATCATCGGTCACCAGGCAACCCACTCCACCGCCAGAAAACCGAAGCCCACGATGCTAGATGTATGGCTGCCATTGCTGCAGGAACAGGTACGCACTCTGCCCGTGCTGTTGTTGCAGGCTGCGGCACTTGGGGGCATTTTCAGTACGGTGCTGGGCCTGCGGGACAAGACGATGCCGCTGCTGGGGTCGGGCGGCCTGGTATACGGCTGGGTGCTGGGTATTTCCGGGTTCTTGCTGCTCGGCCTGGCGTTTGACATTCTGGCCATGCCGTCAAAGCCCTACCTCAATACCGACGTACTTTTCCTGGGTGGCCTGTTTGGCGGCTGGCTGGGTGGCCTCGTCTGCTGGATCTGCATGGTCGGCGGTCGCCTGCTGTTCGGGGGGCTCAACTACGGCTATGTTGCGGCTATCGACATGGGTATCTTGACCCTGGGCGGCATCCTGATGCACCGCTGGGCGTTGCGCAAAGACTTGGCACAGCTTTCGGTGCGCGATGTGGGGCTGGTTTGGCTGGTCAAGATGGTGTTCAGCGTGGGATCGATGGCGGTGATTGCGGCCATGTCGCTGATTCCCGTCAAGACTGGCCAGAACCTGCTGGTTTTGCGCTTGCTGGGGGCTGGGTTGTCCTGGGTGATTCTGGGTGGCCTGTTGGTGCTGCTGCGCCGTGAGGCGCGTGACCGCGATGCGGCGGACCGGGCCCTGGCCCAGGAGCGCACCGATCCGCTCACCGGCTTGCCCAACCGCCGGGCCTTGCGCGAGTACCTCGACAGCTTGGCCGCCCTCCCGGGCGAGGTGTCCAGCACCGTGTTGACCCTGGAGTTGTCGAACCTGGGCCCGATGGTCCGTTTGCACGGGCATAGCTGGCCCGACCAGTTCTGGAGCCAGCTGGTGGAGGCTTTGCGTGCCCATGCCCTGACCTGCCCCTTGCAACCCTTCGATCCGCGTTACTTCATGCTGTCTGACCTGACCCTGGCCATCGTGCTGCGCGGGGTGACGTTGGAACAAATGCAACACACCGGCATGGCCGACCACTTTTATGCCGAGCTGTCCGACTACCTGCTGCGCACCCGCACCGGCGAGGCCGCTCCCCGCCTGCGCATGGGCGTGGCCATCGGCAATGACAGCCGGCACAAGTCGGCCGATGCCATTTTGCGCAACCTCAGCCTGGCACTGCAAAGCGATACCCGGCCGCTGCGGTTTTTTCACCGCTCGTTCGAAGAAAAAGCCCTGCTGGACGAGAAGCTGCGCGTTTTGCTGATCGACTGGATCAGCGCGAGCCGGGCACCGCTGGCGTACCAGCCCAAGTGCGATCTGCGCACCGGCGAGGTGCTGGCGGCCGAGGCCCTGCTGCGCGCCAAGGATGCCAGTGGGCGCCCGATCTCGCCGCCCCTGGTGCTGGAGGTGGCGGCGCGTAACCAGCTGCTGATCGAGTTCGAGTGGTGTACCGTGGAAACCGTGGTGCACGCCATCGGCCTGGGGCTGCAAACCCAGCGGCCCTTGCCCTTGGCGGTGAACGTGTCGGCGGCCTCGCTCACCGTGCCGGGTTTTGGCCTGCGGGTGGTGGCGCTGCTGCGCATGGCCCGCGTCCCCTGCGAGCTGCTGACGGTAGAGGTCACCGAGAACAGTCCCGTGCCCGACATCGACACCGTGGGCGAAAGCATTGCGGCCATGGTCAGCGCCGGTGTAAAGCTGTCGCTGGACGACTTCGGTACCGGCTATTCCGGCCTGTCCATGTTGGCCAAGTTTGCCTTCACCGAGATCAAGATCGACCAGAGCATGGTGGCCCGCCTGGAGCAGCCCCGCATGCAGGCCGCCGTGTCGCTGGCCCAGGAAAGCGCCTTGCGCTACCACGCCAGCCTGGTCGCCGAAGGCGTGGAAACCCCGCAGCAAATCGAGCGCCTGGTGGCCCTGGGCATCCGCTGCGGTCAGGGCTACCACTTCGCCCGCGCCATGGACCTGGACAGCCTGCTGGCCTGCGGCCGCTTGCCCCACGCTGTGGAGGCGCGGGTGGATCCCATTTCCCAATATTGACCCGTATGGACGTGTTTGCTATTGAATAAGTAGCTTGTCGTGCTTATGGAATAAGCGCTAGAGCCACTTTTTCCTTTAAGCTTTTAATTGGCGGTAGGCAGGCCCGCCATCAGGTTGTGCTGGTCAAACGCCTTGCGCGCCATCGCCACCAACTGGTTTTCGGTCGGGTGGTCCACCACCGTATAAGCCACGATCTGTTTGGCCAGGTGGGGGCGGTGCTTTTCGACGTAGTGCCGGAAGTCTGCCGTGGCGGTGTGCGAACCGGTAAGCAGCACCTGCTGGATGCCTTCGAGTGCATCGCAGACCTCACCAAAGAATTCGTGCCCGGTGCGCACGCTGCTGTGGTGCTGGCCGGTGGGGTGTTTGTGGGCCTGGATGCGTTGCGGCAGCACCTGCTCGGCATCGAACTGCACGACCAGGGCGGACAAGTGGTCGGTCAGTACCACGGCATGGAAGAGTGGCATATCAAAGTTTCCTTTCAAAAATCGAGGCACAGGCCACGCAACGCAGCGACTGGGGCTCTGCGCACAGGCGTTCAAAGGGGATGGGCTGCGCGCAGTCCACGCAGGTCCCGAAGTGGATGTCTTGCAGGTGCTGCTCGGCCCGGGTGATGGCCGCCAGCTCCTGCACGTCCATGTCGGTCAAGGCCATGTCCACCTCGCGTTCGCCCGCGTGCTGCGCGAAGTCGTCGCTGCCCTGGGCCAGGGCTTCCTGGGCGTGGTCTACCCGGGACAAGCCGTGTTGGTGCTGGGCCAAATCGTTTTGCAGTGCGAGGCGGCGCGCCTGCAAGGCCTGGCCAATCGTGCTGCGCTGTTCGGTGCTGAGGTGGGGGTGCATGGTGTTCTCCTGTGTCCCCATCATCGGCGTGGTGCAGCGGCACGGTACTGATGCAGATCAAGGGTGGGCGATAGCGTGTGGGCGTTCATCCCTTCGGCACAGTAGGCCTATTTGCTATCGAAGTAGTAGCTGCCTACGCTTGTCAAATAAGCGCTAGAGGCTATTCTTACCCATATTGTTGACGCGCTGCACTAATTGGCCAGCAGTGCGATACTGCCCCTCCTTACAACAAAGAGACACCCCCATGCACTACCGTCCCCTTGGCCGTACCGGCTGGAACATCTCAACCGTCAGCTTCGGCGCCTGGGCCATTGGTGGCACCTGGGGCGAGGTCAGCGATGCCGAATCCATGGGTGCGCTGCACCGCGCGCTCGACCTGGGCGTGAACTTTTTCGACAGCGCCGACGTGTATGGCGATGGCCGCAGCGAACGCCTGCTGGCCCAGCTCAAACGCGAACGCAGCGAGCCCTTCTATATCGCCACCAAGGCCGGTCGCCGCCTGAACCCGCACGTGGCGGGCGGCTACCACCGCGAAAACCTCACCGCCTTTGTGGAGCGCAGCCTGGTCAACCTGAACACCGACGCACTCGACCTGCTGCAGCTGCACTGCCCGCCCACCGAGGTGTACTACATGCCCGAAGTGTTTGGCGTGCTCGACGACCTGCAAAAGGCCGGCAAGCTGCGCCACTACGGCGTGAGCGTGGAGAAGGTGGAAGAGGCGCTCAAGGCCATCGCCTACCCCGGCGTGCAAACCGTGCAGATCATCTACAACCTGTTTCGCCAGCGCCCGGCGGATTTGCTGTTTGAAGAAACCCAAAAGCGCGGCGTGGGCATCCTGGCGCGGCTGCCGCTGTCCAGCGGTTTGCTCAGCGGCAAGATGGCGGCCGACAGCCACTTTGCAGCCGACGACCACCGCCTGTTTAACCGCGAGGGCGCGGCTTTCGACAAGGGCGAAACCTTCTCCGGCCTGGACTACGCCGTGGGCCTGCAGGCCGTGGAAGCCATGCGCCCCCTGGTGCCCGAGGGCATGACCATGGCGCAGATGGCGCTGCGCTGGATCCAGATGCACCCCGCCGTCACCTGCAGCATCCCCGGCGGCAAACGCGCATCCCAGGTAGCCGACAACGTGGCCGCCGCCGACATGCCCGCCTTGAGCGACAGCACCATGCAGGCCCTGGCCGAGGTGTACGCGCGTTTTGCCAAGCCGCTGGTGCACCAGCGCTGGTAAGGAGACTGGCATGACCACCGAAAGCACCTCAGAAACTATCGGCTTCATCGGCCTGGGCCTGATGGGCCACGGCATGGCCAAGAACATCGTGGACAAGGGCTACCCGCTTACCTTTTACGCACGCAGCGACTCCGCAGCGGTGAACGACCTGCTGCGGCGCGGCGCCAAACGCGCCGACTCGCCCCAGGCCCTGGCCGCGCAGGCCACGGTGGTGTTTTTGTGCGTGACCGGCTCCAAGGATGTGGAGGCGCTCATCCGTGGCCCGAACGGCCTGGCCAGCGGCCTGCGGCCCGGCTCGGTGTTGGTCGATTGCTCCACCGCCGACCCCACCTCCACCGTGGCCCTGGCCGCCGAGCTGGCGGCGATGGGCGTGACCCTGGTGGACGCACCCCTGAGCCGCACGCCCAAGGAAGCTTGGGCGGGCACGCTGGACACCATGGTGGGCGCCGACCAGGCCACCTTCGACCGTATCCGGCCCATCCTGGCCACCTGGGCGGGCAAGGTGGTGCACATCGGCGGCCCGGGCGACGGGCACCGTATGAAGCTGGTGAACAACTTCCTCTCGCTGGGCTACGCCGCACTGTATGCCGAAGCCCTGGCGGTGGCGCAGGCGGTGGGCATCACGCCGCAGCGGGTGGACGCGGTGATCCGCGGTGGGCGCATGGACTGCGGCTTCTACCAGACCTTCATGGGTTACACCCTGGACGGCAACCACGAGGCGCACAAGTTCACCCTGCAAAACGCCTTCAAGGACCTGCGCTACCTGGAGTCCATGGCCGACGCTGCAGGGGTGGCCAATCCGCTGGGCAATGCGGTGAAGAATTCGTTTGCGCTGGCCGTGGGCGGTGGTGCGGGGCAGAAGTATGTGCCGATGCTGCCGCAGATCATCGGCCAGCTCAGCGGTGTGGATCTGGCTCCAACGGCCACCCCATCGGAAACCTGAAGCATTTGCTATTGAATAAGTAGCTTCTCGTGCTTATTGAATAAGCGCTGGCGGCCTATTTTCTATAAATATGGCGGGTCTGCCGTCATGCGCAGGTCGTCGAGCCAGGCGGCAAATGCGGCATCGAAGTCGCAGCTGTCCATGCGCAGCAGGGCGGCGGGGTGCAGGGTGACCAGCACGCGCAGGCCGTCGGCGCGCGGCAGCCATTGGCCGCGTTCGCTGGCCACGGCAACCGGTCGGCCCAGCAGGGCGCGGGCGGCGGTACTGCCCAGCGCCACGGCGGCCCCAGGGCGCACCAGCGCAATCTCGTGTTCCAGCCAGTCCAGGCAGGCGGCGGCTTCTTGCTGCGCGGCGGTTTTGTGGATGCGCCGTTTGCCACGCGGCTCGAACTTGAAATGCTTCACCGCGTTGGTCAGGTACAGCGCCTGCCGGGGCAGGCCGAGCTGCGCCAGTGCCCGGTCCAGCAGTTGCCCCGCCGGGCCGACGAAGGGGCGGCCACGCAGGTCTTCCTGGTCGCCGGGCTGCTCGCCCACCAGCATCAGCGGCGCGCCCACCGGGCCTTCGCCATGCACCGCTTGCGTGGCGAACTGGCCGATGGGGCAGGCGCGGCAGCGTTCGGTGGCCTGGCGCAGCGCGGCCAGCGTGCCGGGGGCCTCGGCGACCTCAGGGCGCTGGTCCAGCCGCAGGGCGATGGAGGCAGCGGGTCGGCGGTGCGCGGGTTCGCTGGCCGCCTGCTCCAGCATCTGGCCGCTGCGCTGGGCCGACAGGGCGGTGAGCGGCTGGATCAGCACCGCCTCGGGCAGGTTCTTCCAGTAACGGCGCGGCATCTCCTTGTGCATCATGGCCAGCTTGAGCCGCGCGGGGTTAAAGATGTTCTCGTAGTAGGTGAGCCACAGCCGTTCGTTCGCGTCGGCCGGGGGCGCGTCGGACTTCTGCGCGCCAGGGCCAAAGGCCAGCTGCTGGCCGTTCCAGCGGGCGCTGCGTTCGGGCGTGAGGATGGCCCAGGGCATTTGTGCAAAACGCCGCGCAAAAAACGGCGCGGTGGCCTCGACGATGTGGTGGCCGGGCTCGAACCAGGCTACGTGGGTGACGCCCCAGCCATCGTCGGTGGGCGCGGTCAGGGGCCGAAAACGCACAAACGCGGTCATCTTGTGCATGTCGCGGCGCACCACGCGGGCCATCTGCTCGGCCTGCATCCTGTCGGGGTCCAGCGGGTCGTGGCGCAAGCCGGGCTCGCGCAGCAGCCGCCAAGCCAGCCGGTACAGCAGGCCAAAGCGGGCCGGGTCGGCATGCAGCGCGGTGCGGTTGCACAGCGACACGAAGAACGCGGGCAACTTCAGCACCGCGCCGGGTTCGGCAGGGGCATCGGGAGCGGGTGCAGGTTCTTGTGTTGCAAACAAATCCGCCTCGGCCGTGCCCGCCACATGCCAGCTGATGCGGCCCGGCGCAACGCCTTGTGCCAGCAAGCGCCGCGCCGCCGCCCGAAAGCCCGGCACGTCGTCTTCGCCCGCCAGATGCACCGACAGCGTGGCTGCGTCAGCCATGGCCCACCGGCGGGTCAAACAGCGACAGCTGCCGGGGCTGTGGCCGCAGCCGCGCGGCCAGGTTGGCATCGTCCAGCCCGTTGCGGGCGGCTCCCGGCACGGTGATGAAGGGCAGCACGTTTTTCAGCGGCACCTTCAGGCGCGACAAATCATCTACCCGCAGCGTACGGGTGCGGCGGGTGTCGAGCAGGCGCTTGACCGAGGTCACGCCCAGGCCGGGCACGCGCAGCAGCATTTCGCGCGGGGCGCGGTTCAGGTCGACCGGAAAATTTTCGCGGTGGGCCAGCGCCCAGGCCAGTTTGGGGTCGATGTCGAGCGCCAGCATGCCGTCGCTGGCACCCACGATCTCGTCGTGCGCAAAGCCGTAAAAACGCATCAGCCAGTCGGCCTGGTAGAGGCGGTGTTCGCGCACCAGCGGCGGCGCACTCAGCGGCAGGCCGCGCGCGGCATCGGGGATGGGGCTGAAGGCCGAGTAGTACACCCGTTTGAGCCGGTACGCGCCGTACAGCGTGGCGCTGGTGGTCAGGATGCTCCGGTCGTCCGAGGCATCGGCGCCCACGATCATCTGCGTGCTTTGGCCCGCCGGTGCAAAGCGCGGCGCGCGGGCCCGCTTGGGGGCCACGCGTGGCTGCGAGGTGGCCACTGTCGGCGCGGCGGCGGCCTGGGCATCGTCGATGTGGATACGCAGGCGCGCCATCGAGCGGCGGATCGCCTGGCCGTCTTTTTCGGGGGCCAGCACCAACAGGCTTTCGCTGGTGGGCAGCTCGACGTTGATGCTCAGGCGGTCGGCATAACGGCCCGCGCGGGCCAGCAGTTCTTCGCTGGCTTCGGGGATGGTTTTGAGGTGGATGTAGCCCCGAAAGTCGTGCTCTTCGCGCAGCACGCGGGCCACTTCGACCACACGCTCCATGGTGTAGTCGGGGCTGCGGATGATGCCGGAGCTGAGAAACAGGCCTTCGATGCAGTTGCGGCGGTAAAAGTCGAGTGTGAGCTGCACCACCTCGTCGATGCGAAAACGCGCGCGGTCTACATTGCTGCTGACGCGGTTGATGCAGTACAGGCAGTCGTAGACGCAGTAGTTGGTCAGCAAAATCTTCAGCAGCGAGATGCACCGGCCATCGGGCGCGTAGCTGTGGCAGATGCCCGCGCCTTCGGTGGAGCCCATGCCGCGCCCGCCCACCGAGTCGCGCTTTTGCGTGCCGCTGGACGCACACGAGGCATCGTATTTGGCGGCGTCGGCGAGGATGGCGAGTTTGCGATTAAGGTCCATGGAATAGCTTGAATTGACTGTATTAATATACAGTAAAACCCGCTGTGCCACCCGTAAAACCCGAGCCGGGTGTGGTGCCAATACGCCGCCCTGGTGCTATTGAATGGATAGCTGTTAGTGCTTTTGCTGCAGCCGCCACAAACACTTTTTGTGTATAAACACAAATACAAAAAATGGCGCATCTGCAGTGCACCATGGAGCCGCGTAGGTGCCAGATTCGGCTACATTTTGGGGTCGGTTTGGCCCTGCGCACCGACCCGTTCGAACCAGTACGTTAACGCCACAGAGAACCCGTGTGATGAAGCTGTTAGCGACTCTATTTCCGCCTGGACGCCGCCATGGGTGAGGGCCTGCCGTTGCTGCGCGTGGTGGCCGACACACTGGACAGTCTGGGCATTGCCCTGTGCGTGTTCGACGATGCCGACCACACCCTGCTGTGGAACCGCAGCTTTCTCAAGTTTTTCCCCGAGCACGCCGGGCAGGTCTACGCCGGGGAGCCGTACCGCGCCAACCTGCGCCGCTTCTACCAGGGGCGGCTGGCACCGGACGAGCTGCCCAAAATCGACCAGTACATCGACAGCGGCGTGGAGCGCCACCGTAACCAGCAGCGCCCCTACGCCTTTGAACACCGGGGCGTGCGGCTGTGGGTGGCCTCGCTGCCGGTGCCCGGCGTGGGCCGCATCCGTATCTGGCAGGCCCACACCTCGGCCACCGACCCCCAGGGCCCGACCATTCTGGCCACCAGCGCCATCGACGGCGCGGCCCTGTTCGACCATGTGGCCGACGGCGTGGTGGTCACCGGGGCCGACGACCGTATCCTGTGGGCCAACGCATCCTTTGTGCAGCTGTACAGCCAGCCCAACCGCACGGCGGCCGTGGGCGCGCACCTGGAATGGGTCTATCGCACCGCCTGGCATGGCCAGGAGGCGCAGCACCAGGCGCTGTTCGACGCGGGCCTGCTGACCCTGTCGGAGCACACCCACTTCACCGGCTCGCCGTTTGAGCTGCCACTGCCCGGTGCCCGCTGGAGCCGGGTCATCGGCCAGCGCAGCCCCGACGGCAAAGGTTTCTGGGCGCATGTAGACATCACCGTGCTCAAGGGCCAGCAGCAGCAACTGCGGGATGCCGAACGCCGCGCCCGCGAGAGCGAGGCCATCCTGCAGGAAAAGTCGGCCCTCTTGGAGGCCACGCTGTCCACCATGGAGCAGGGCGTGTTGATGGTCAACGCCGAGCGCGTGGTGGTGGTGTGCAACCGGCGCGCCCGCGAGCTGCTCAATCTGCCCCAAAGCCTGATGGACAGCCGCCCCACGCTGGAGGCGCTGACCGACTACCAGCAGGCCGCAGGCGAGCTGGTGCATGTGCCCGAAGAGTTGCTCACCTCGGTGCGTAACGGCGACATCTTCGACCGGCCCTACGCCTACGACCGCACCCGGCGCGACGGCCGGGTGGTGGAAATCCACAACATCCCCATGGCGGGCGGCGGCGTGCTGCGCACCTACACCGATGTCACCGAACGCCGCCACGCCGAGGCCCGCATCCGCCACGTGGCCCGCCACGACGGCCTGACCGCGCTGGTCAACCGCGAGGTGTTTCTGGAAAGCCTGGCCGCCGCGTGCGCCGCCGCCGAGCCCGGCACGGGCGGGTTTGCGGTGCACTTCATCGACATCGACCGCTTCAAACCTATCAACGACCACTACGGCCATGCCATTGGTGACAAGGTGCTGGCGCGGATCGCCGAGCGCATGCGCACCGTGGCCCGCGACGGCGACGTGGTGGCCCGCATGGGCGGCGACGAATTTGCGGTGCTGCAGTGCCGGGTGGAGCAGAGCGAGCAGGCGCTGGGCCTGGCCTACCGCCTGCTGGACGACATCGCCCGCGACATGGAGATCGAGTCGCACCGCCTGCAGGTGGGCGCTTCCATCGGCGTGGCGATCTACCCCAGCGCGGGCCTGGATGCCGACACCCTGCTGCGCAACGCCGACATCGCCATGTACGCCGCCAAGTCCCACGGCCGCGACTGCGTGCGGGTGTATGGCGCGCACGACAACCCGGCATCGGTGTACTAAGCCCTCCAGAACTCCTGTTTTGATAGCTGCTTGCGCTTATGCGGTAAGCGCTTGCGGCATTTTGGGCTTGAAGGTGTCAGGCCATCATCTCGGCCAGTTGCGCCCGCAGCGCGGCATTTTCTGCCGTCAGCTCGGCCACGGTTTGTTTCAGGCGGGCGATGATGCCCTCGGGCGAATCGGGCTCGGTGCGCTCTACCGCCTTGGCGGCGCGTACCTGGCGAGCGGCCTGCTGCAGCTCTTTCTTGCCTCCGGCGGCAGCGGCCATTTGCGCCTCGGCGGGCAGGGTCGCCACGGTGGCGGCGGTGCTGATGGAGATGGTGCCGGCTTTCACGGCGGCCACCAACTCGGGCGCAGCCGACTTCTGGATTTTCTCGATCTGCGTGAAGGTGCTGTTGCTGATGCGCGCCGACTTGGCCAGCGCCTCGCGGGTCAGCGCGGGCTCGGCGGCGGGGGCTGCCGGGGCGGGCGTGGCGGACTCTTCCCACGGCGCGGTGGTGGGGGCCGGGGCTTCGGTTTTGGCAGGCTGCTCGCGCCCGGCCAGGATGTCTTTTTTGCGCAGCGCGAGCACGCCGCGCTGGAAGTCCGACACGCTGCGCCGCCCCAGGTGCTGGTCGATCATCCACAGATGCACATCGTCCAGCGTTTTGAAAGTGGTGTTCTGCACGGTGTGGAACGGGATGTTGTGCGCGCTGCAAATGCCGTAGCGGTTGTGTCCGTCCACCAGCACATCGCCCCACAGCACCAGCGCATCGCGGCAGCCCTCGGCCAGGATGCTGCGCTCCAGCGCGGCGTGCTCGTCAGGGGTGAGCGGGTCGATGTAGGCCAGCAAGTCGTCGTTAAC
Organism: uncultured Albidiferax sp.; assembly: GCA_963512645.1. Classification (GTDB taxonomy): domain Bacteria; phylum Pseudomonadota; class Gammaproteobacteria; order Burkholderiales; family Burkholderiaceae_C; genus Rhodoferax_B. Next base: position 402,379 of record CAUPNM010000001.1, read on the forward strand.
CGTGATGTTCATTTTTTAGGGGGGAGGCAATCAAAGGGGCGCGATTGTAGGGTGCTGCTGTGGATTACGACGTGGTTCACGTCGGCGGAAATGGCATCGATAGGCATGAAGGGCCAAACACCGAGTCACCACTACAAATAAAACCACGCCAAAAAACTGACCCCTAAACAGGCGACCCAAAAGATGGCGGCAGACACCTTGAATGGCGATGACTTGGAAAACAACTTGTCTCTCGTTCTATCCCATCCGATGAGGTTGTTCTGATTGAGTGCAAATTCGGTTTCGATGAACCGGATGTAGGTAGCGATCTCTTGTATGCGGACCAACGTTCCCCAAGCCCGAAGACCTGCCAGCAAGACCAGAAGGCACGGTATCACCAGCAAGAAATTCGTCAGATTGCTGTGTTCGGCTTTGGTCACAAAGAACCAACCGTAAAACGCACCAAGTCCAGCAACGGTAGCCAGCTCCAATTTGCGCGTGTGGTCTATCTGCGAGGTGATTTCCGCGCGTAGCGAGGTCCATTCCTGGAGGTGAAAGTCGCAACGGAACTGGGTGTTGTCCAGGATTTTGGACGTTGGTTCTGCAGAGGAGTCCGGTGTTTCGCGGTTGTGGAAATGGAGGGTAAAAAGGGGCATAGACGTTCCTTAGGCGGCTGTTGCAGACATCAAAACACCTCATCCCCCACCGGCTCAAAGTGCGGCACCGCGTTCATCTGGTGGCGCAGCTTCGACAACTCGTAGTACATCCGTTTGCGCGCGCGGCTTTGGTTGCCCAGGGGGCGGTGCTCGGCGATGCTGTGCCAGGGGTTGTACGACAGGCGCTTGGCAAACTCCATTTGCGCGGGGGAGTCGAACTTTTGCTGCGGAATGCGCAGGGTGGCGGCGGAGATGCGGGGCGACAGGCGCTCGGGCCAGAGCACACCGGCGTTCTCGATGGGCATGAGGTGCGGGTCGGTTTGCACCTGCAGGCGCACGTCCAGCTCCACATCGCCTGCGGCCAGCGATGCCACCATGGCGTTGCGCAGGTAGTCGTCGGGCGGGCGCAGAGGCAGGCGGGGGATAGGGGTGCGGTGTTTGGATTTGGGCCAGAACGAATACTGCATGGCCTGGCCCGCGCCTAGCAGGTAGGGCACGCAGCTGAAGTAAGGCGCTTCGAGGGGGCTGCTCTGGGTCTTGGTCCACAGGCCCTGCATCACCATGTCGAGGATGTGCGGGCGGTGCAGGTTGAGGAAGTAGAAGATCTGCGCGTTTTGCAAGCTTGTCTTTTGCAGCTGGGCGTTGGCGATCACGTCGGGCGTGACAAAGGTGGGGGGCGACACGCCGAACATGTCCTGGGTGAAGCGTTCCTCTTCCATCAGCTTGGGGCCGGGCACGTCCATGAGTTTGACGCTGATACTCATGAAGCCCACATCGTCGATATCGGGCGTGACGTAAGGGCCGGGGCCGGAAAAGCGCACCCAGGCCGGGTAGCTGCGTGGGGTGGCGTAAATGCCGTGGCGCAGGTGGGCGGGCAGGTCGGGGTGGACGATAAATTCGGCCCGCACGATGCCCTGGGTCTTGGTGTTGCCGCCGCGCTCGAAACCGCCGGGTTTCCACAGCGCGCGCATCTGTTCCTGGAAACTTTGGATGATGGAGTCCACACAGGCTTCTTCGCCCGGCAGGATACGTTCCTCGGCGATCTTCAGCCCTTCGTTGGGCCGCTGGGCGTTGATCAGCGCGGTGGTCAGGCGCGTCAGTGGCTCCAACAGCACGGCCTCGAAGGCCGGGCGCAGAAACGGGTCGAAACGGCGCTGTAGCTGGATCAGCGCCAGCGAGGTGTCGGAAAACCAGTTGCGCCACGCTGATCCGGTGTTGGCGCGGGGCACCGGGCGGCTGGTGTTCGAGTTCATAGCGATCCTAAGTAGCGCAATGCGCGGATGCCGGGCAGGAAAAAATACGCCCCGCCGCGCACGGTGACGAACTGCGGCAGGTCGGTGAGGCGCTGGTCGGGGCCGGTGGGCTGGGGCATGGAGAAGTCGCTTTGTGCGGGCTCGCGCGTGCCCACCAGCGGGTCGGTTTCGCCGTGCAGTCCGGCAAACTGGGGCGCGTTGAGCCAGGCGGCCTGCACAAATTCAAACTGGCGGGCGATGTTGGCACCCAGGCAGACGAAGTACAGGCCCGTCTCCGCGCCCCGGTACTCCCGCCCCCGGCGCAGCAGGCGGTGGAAACGGGTGGAGGCCACGCGGTCCTGGTCCAGGGCCAGGGCGTCGAAGCCCAGGGTGCGGGTCAGCCAGCCGAAGAAACCGGGGTCGCCCGGCGGCAGGTCGGCGGTGCGCGGGTTGGCGCGGCGTACGTGGGCCCCCAGCGGGCAGCGGGTGCCGCGCGGGTCGGCGGCGTAGGTGAAGCCGTTGGGGTCGCCAGGGAGCGGATCGGCCAGCGGCCTGCCGTTACGCTGGCGGCCCACCAGGGTGGCGGCCAGGGTTTCGCGGGTGGCCGTGTGGTGCTCGGCCACGCCGTCCAGCCACTGCCAAAAGCCTTGCACATCCTGCTGCAACTGGCGCAGCACCATGTAGCTGCCGTTTCTGCCCAGGTCGGCGCGGTCGGTGGCATCTTCGGCAACGGGTAACTGCGGGCTGGGCGGCAGCAGCGGGCGGTCGGTGTAGCCGCCGTACTCGTTGGGGTAGCCCAGCAGGGTTTCGCCCAGGCAGCTGAGGTTGCTGTAGGTGGTTTGCTCGGCATCCACGGCGGGGCGGGTGCGGTCCCAGTCGAGGGCGGGCTGCGAGATGCCGTCTTTGAAGCCAAAGGGTTCCGCCTCGGCCAGGTCGGCGCAGGGCAGGCGGGCCAGGATGGCGAAGCCTGGCGCGATAGCGGCGTCGAGGTGGGCCTGCCACGCCGCCAGGTGGCCGGGCAGGGCGTACAGCAACAGCAGCACGTGCGGCACGCGTGCGCCAGTGCCCCACTGCCACTGGCTGGGCGCGTTGGCCCCTGTATCGCCCAGGCGGCGGGCGCGGCTGGCATCGGTGCCCATGCCGCCCAGGAATTCGCTGGAGAAGGCGGCCACGGTGTCTTCGACCACGCCCAGGGCGCGCAGGCCTTCGCAGGTCAGGGCCAGTTGCAGCACGGTGGCGGGCGGTGGGTCGGCGGTGGCGGCGCTGGTGACGGGGGCGGTGGCCAGCCAGTTGCAGGCAGCGGCCGGGTCTTGTACCTGCAGCAGCAGAAAGCAGGCCTCGGTGTGGTGCTTGTAGCCGAAGCGGACGATGCCCTGGATGTCGTCAAACTCAGTCATAACAACCTCAGCCAGTCTTGCAGCTCTGCGTCGGTGGGCGCGGGGTTTTCCAGGCCGGCGCGGATGCGCTGGTTGCGCTGCAGGTTGGCCAGGGTCAGGCCGGGGTAGGCCTTGTACCAAACCTGGGTGGGGATCTGGTGGCGGCGTTGGAAAAACTTGAACGGCTGCTCGTGCCGCGCGCCGCCCAAAATCAGCCAGTCGGTGCGCGGCCAGCCGATGCCGTTGCCAAACACCAGGTTCAGGCCCCAGGCCACCTTGTTGATGAAGTCGTCCATGTAGCCCTGGTGGCTGCCGTCGTAGTTGCTGGTGAAGACCACGCGGGTCTTGTCGTCCAGAAAGGCCCAGCGGGCGAAGTGGATGGTCTGCACCCGCGCCAGGTGGCCTCGGGTGAACACATGGCGGCAGGCGTAGTCGATCAGTACCAGCAGCACCGTGACCAGCCCGCGCCGAAACTGCCCCGGCTTGACTGGGCCGATCGCGGTGTACTGGTTGCTCACGTCAAAGTCTTCCATGTCCTGCAGCTCCTGCAGGGCCACCGGGTCGGGCCGGGGGCAGAGCACGGGGTCGGTGGTTTCGCGCTGTCGCAGGGCGTGGATGAGCCAGGGCAGTAGCAGGATGAACACCGGCAGCAGCACCAGGCCCACCAGCGGCACGCCCAGCAGGTGGACGAGGTTGGCGATGCGCCAGCCCAGCGGCGTGGGCGGGGGCGGGGTGAGGTGCAGGCGACCGGCGGCCACCTCGGTATCCACCACGCTGCGCAGGTGCTGGTGGGTGCGCCGTGCGTCGGCATCCACGCTGCGCGGCAACCGGGCCGACAAGAGCTGCTGCAGGGCGGCTTCTTCGCGGATCTGCTGCACGCTGCGGCCCCGCCAGTTGACGTAGGCGGCGGCCAGGGGCCGGTCGTGCGCCAGCATCCAGGTGGTGAGGTCTTTGCCCTGGGCGAAACCTTCGCAGTGGGCAAAGATGCGGCACAGCCCGTCTCCGGCGCGCTGGGCCATCAGCGCCAGGCAGGCGTGCGCAGAGCCGTCGCAATCGCCCATAAACGCCAGGTAGGTGGGCAGCGGTAAGCGCGGCAGCCCTAGGGTGGTGAGGTCGGCCTGCAGCGCATCGTCCAGCAGCACGAAGCGGGCAAAGTGCAACTGCGTGAACAGGGCAAACGGCAGCAGCGCATTGTGCGGATCGGCCAGGCCGGGCTGGGTGGTCATGCTGGCCAGCAGCGCGCGCAGGTCGGCCTCGCGGCCCGCAGCCAGCGGTGCAACCACCATGAAATGCGACTGCGGGGTCATGTTGTAGGTTTTTAGGCCGTTTTTTAAGCACTGAAACGGCTGCCAGCGCTTATTTAATCGGCGGTAGCAGCTATCAAAAATTTCATCAAAATCTGTAGCATTCTTAAAACTGCAGGCAGAAGTCGATCAGCCGCTCTTTGCCCCAATACACCTTGCCCAGGTAAAAACCGGGGCCGATCAGGCGGATTTCGTCGCGGATGTAGTGGGCCAGCACCGAGGTGTCGGAGTAGTCCAGCACGATGCACTCCTTGCCGTCGAGCCAGCTCGCGTCTTTGTAGACCTTGGCCAGCACGGCCTCGAAGCCGAACACCAGCACCTTGTTTTTCAGCACGCCTTTTTGCGCGTCAAACACCTTGCCCTGCCAGCCAAATAGGTTGATCAGGTGGGCGATGCTTTGGGTGTATTTGGTGCCGGGCGCGATGATGGCCGTGCCTTCGGCGCTGCCGTTGGGGATGTCGCCCGCCGGGCTGGCGCGGAACAGATCGTCCAGCTCGGTTTGGCTCATTGCCAGCAGTTGGGTGACGTCATAGGCCATGGTTTTCTCCTGTTGAAATGTGGTGAAAGCTAAGGGTTGAGAATCGCATCCGCCGCCTTTTCGCCCACCATGTAGACGGCGGCGGCGATAAAGAAGCCGGGGATGCGCGGGAACACCGATGCGTCCACCACCCGCAGGCCGCGCGTGCCGTGGACGCGGAAAGCGCTGTCGAGTACGCCGCCGCCCGCCACCGGGCCAATGGGGCAGGAGCACGATGCGTGGTGGCCCCAGGCGGTGCTGCGTACGAAGTCGGCCAGCGCGGCATCGGTCTGCACCTCGGGGCCGGGTGTGCACTCTTCGGCGATCAGGCCGCTGGCCAGCAGCGGGGCGGTGAGGCGGCGCACCGCGCGGATGGCTTGCACGACAGCCTGCAGGTCGGTGCCTGCCGCGTCGCTGCCTTCTTCAAAGTAACGAAAGTTGACCAGCGGCGGCTCCAGTGGGTTGGCCGAGCGCAGCGTGACCGTGCCGGCGCGGTTGGCGGTGTGGGCTTTCAAAATGGCCCAGGTCAGGCGGTCGCTGTGCTGGCGGATACGCTCCGAGAAGCCGGGTTCGTAGCCTTCAAACCGGGCGGGCAGGGCCATGCAGAAGATGTCGGGCTCGGGCTGCTCCGGGCTGGACTTCTCAATCAGGCCCAGCATCGCCCCGCTGCTGGCGTACATGCCGGAGCGGTCGTTTTTCCAGCGCTCCCACACCGGGTCGCCGCGCACAAACCGGGCCTCTTTCAGCCCCTGCCAGGGCTGGCGCATGCGGTGGGTGAGGGCGACTTCGTAGCGGTCTTGCAGGTTGCGGCCCACGCCGGGCAGGTCCACCCGCACCGGGATGCCGTGGGCCTGCAGCGCAGCGGCGGGTCCGATGCCAGACAGCATCAGCAACTGCGGGGTGTTGAAGGCGCCGCCGCACAAGATGACTTCGCCCGTGGATTTAACCTGCCGTAGTTGGCCCGCTGCCGCGTTGGGCGCGGGGTGGGCGTGGTACAGGCGCTGGCCTTTCAAATACTCGACCCCGCAGGCCGCGCCCTCGGCGTTAAAAAGCACCCGGGTGGCCAGGGCGTGCAGTTCGATGTGCAGGCGGTCGGGGTGCTTGTCGCGCACCTGCAGCAGGCGCTCGCGCGCGCCCATGCGGCTGTGCCGGGCGGTGCTCATGGGCGTGTAGCACAGGCCTTCAAAACTACCGCCGCCCCAGGGCCGGGCGTTGGGGTCGCCGCGCACACGCAGCCAGCGCAACAGGCTGCGCAGCGGGGTGGGCAGGCCATGGGTGAAGTGGCGGGCGGTGCGGGCCAGCAGGTTGACCAGCTGTGCGTCGCCCAGGGCTTCGGGTGGCACCGAGCGCTCGGTATGCAGCCAGCCGTGCCAGCCGTGGCCGCTGGGGTCCAGGCCCAGGCGCTGCAGGGCGCGCCAGACCGGGCGGTGCTGGCAGGACTCCAGCCGGGCGAAATAGCGCTGCATGTTTTTGGCGTGCCAGCTGGCGTCGCCGGTGAGATCGGCGATGTGGTTCCAGTCGGAGTCGTGCGGGCGCATGAAGATCATGGCGTTGTGCGCGGTGCAGCCGCCCAGCCCGGCGGCGCGCGGGTACAGCACGCCCTGGCGGGCGGCGCTGTATTTGGGGTCGCGCAGTTGCCGCGCCTCGTCGGCGTAGTGGCGGACTTGGAAGTTCCAGGCCATGGCTTCGTTCTCACAGGCAAAGGCGTGGAAGCCGGGCACGTCGTAGTCGTCGGGCAGGCGCAGATTGCGTTCCAGGCGCGGGTCGCCGCCCGCTTCCAGCACACACACGCGCTGGCCCGCCTCCACCAGCCGGGCTGCCAGGGTGCCACCGCCTGCGCCCGTTCCCACGATGATGGTGTCCCATGGTTGGCTTTCAAAAATGGGCATGCGGGTACGGGATGGAGCCGCTAGGCGTAGATGGCGGTGCCGCTGGCGGTGCGCGCCCGCAGCTCGGCCAGCATTTGCGATTCGGTCAGATCGGTGGCCCAGGCCGGGCGCAACTGGTAATGCGGCTGGTCGACGATGGTTTTCCAGTTGCCGCCCCATTCCAGTCCCAGGTCCATGCCCAATACGCCCACCGCTTTGTACTTGGGCGAATCACCCAGGTATTTGCTGCCTTCAAAGACACCGATATCGAAGGCAATGCCGAAGTTGTGGTTGGAGAAACCCGCCCGCGCATTGGTGACCTTGGGCTTGGTCATGTCGGTACGGCCCTGGGCGTACAGCGCGTCTTGCTCGGCATAGCTGCGCAGGCCGCTGAGGATTTTGATCTGGATGCCGTTTTGCGCCGCTTTGTGCACCAGCGCCCGCGCCATGGGCTGTACCCGTGGCAAGAGGGTGATGATGGTTTTTTCGCTGCGCGGGTCTACCGGGTCGATGGCCTTGGCCGGATCGGCTCCCGGCGTTTTGGGCTTCACGATGCTGGTGTAGATGGCCGTCCAGGTGTCTGGGCCGGCACGGCCATCCACCTCCAACGCCAGCTTTTGTTGCACGGCACTGATCATTTCTGCGATCTGCATAGGGCCTCCATGGGTGGGCTGTCAGGGTGGGCTTTCAGGGTGGGTATGGGGGTTGCAAGCGCGGCACGGTGCCTAAAAGGTCTTCAAGAAGGCGATCAGCGCGCGCTTGTCGGCATCGCTTAAAGCGGGCTCGGTGCCAAAGGCTTTTTCGTCGGCGCTTAAGCCCTCTTGCTGGTTGAATTCGGCGGTGCCGAAGTAGTGGCCCCGGTTGACCACGAAGTCGGGGCACTTGCTCAGGCGCATCAGCGGCTCGCGCAGGTTGGCAAACTTTTCGCGCAGCTCCGAGTCGGGCGCATTGCGGGCTTTGAAAAGGTCGACCGGCAGCTTGACCAGCACCTCGGCCAGGTCGCGTTTGTGGGCCAGCGCGCCACCGTCTTCGGCTTGCAGCTTGAGGTTGGAAATCAGGCTGACCGGCATGCCCTTGGGGATGGGGCCCAGGGTGATGTCGCCGCCCAGCGACGGCACCAGGCGGTGCAGCACCCGGCGCAGGGGCTGCAGCACCTCGGGCACAAAACCGGCGGGCACGATGATTTCGCTGCGCTGGTCGGTGCGGTCGATGGTGCCGGGCACCCGGCTGCCCAGAATGCTGTCGCGCTCGCGCTGCGCAGGCCACAGCAGTTGGTTGATGGATGCATCAAACACGGCCATGCGCCCGGCCACCGACGGGTCACCGTTGAACGGCCCCAGGGTGTTGTTGAGCAAATACGGCGCGGTGGACCACAGGCCGACCAGGGACGGCACCCGGGTGTAACCACGCCCGCCACCGGGCATGGCGTAGGGCACGTTGGCCCCGGTGAACGGGTCGCTCAGCGTGACGGTGCCCACGCTGGGCAACTGCTTGTAGGCGGTGGACGAGAAGTTGTCCCAGATATTGCCACCCAGTGCGTTGGTGGCCAGCGGGCTGCAGACGTTGGTGCGCAGCAGGGTGGCGGGGATGCGCGCCTCGGTCGACAAATAGTTGCCCTTTAAGAAGTCGGGGGCCTGCACGATCTGGCGCATGAGCTTTTTGTAGCCATCGGTCTGGGTCCAGCCCCAGTAGGCCTTGAAGCAGCCCATGTAGCCGCCGCCTGCGCATTTTTGCGGCTCCAAGCCCAGGTCGGGCGGGGGCGTGGGGGCTTTGCTGGAGTGGCAGCGGGCGCAGGTATCGGCAAACACCTGTTTGCCGTGGTCCAGCGTGGCGGTGTCGGCCTGCAGGTGGGCATTGCCGCCGGGTGCGTCTTTCAAATAATCGGGTTGGGCGGCTTTCAGGAAAAACAGGGCGGTGTTGGGCGTGCCCGCTTCGGTGGCCTGCCAGTAGCCAGAATTTTTTTGCGCGGTGGCAATCGGGATGGGCGTGATCTTTTTGCCGCCCACCACCGGGTTGAAGTGCAGCAGCCATTCTTCGCTGAACAGGCCGATGTTCAGGTACACCCGGTTCAGCGCGCCCAGCAGGCCCACCGAGTCGGAGCCGTCCTTGAGCACATGCGGCACGCGGGCGACGTGGGTGGCGGGGTCATAGAACTCGGTGAGCGGGCCGCTGGTGACGAAGTTGTTGAACTGCTTGTTGTCGCGCTCGCCACCGGTCAGCGGCTCGTGCCACAGCGCCTTGCCCTGGGCCATGCGTTCGGCAAAACCGTACACCGCGTTCATGGTGCGGGGGTTGTTGATGCTGTCGGTGGAGATCAGCGAGGTGTCCATGGCCCCGGGCCGGAAGCTGTGGGCCAGCTGGTACATGTAGTTGCGCTGGCCCTCGGGCTTGTTGGCGTTGTGGATGAACAGCCGGTCTACCCACATGTACTGCGCGCCTACCGACGAGCTGAGGTTGGCAAACGCGGGTGCGTTGGGGTCTTGCGGCGGGTTCACCGGGCTGGGACCTACGTGGCAGAAACCGCAGGACATGCCTACGCGGTAAGGGCGCACCAGGTCTTGGCGGTTGTAGTATTTTTCGTCGGTGTAGTAGCGCTCGGCATCCCATTCTTTGGCGGCCTTGGCATCGAAGGCGGGGTTGGGAAACAGGCGCAGGCCCATGATGCCGGTGGCTTCGCCGTAAAACGAGCCCACGGGCAGGGTGGTGCCGTCACCCAGGGGTTTGCCGCGTGCACCCACTGCCACGCCGGGGTATTTGCTGGCGTTTTCAAACGGGTCGGGGGCGCAGCCGGTGGCGCGTTGGTCCAGCCACAGTCCTTTGTGGGCGGGGCTGGGGCCCTTGGCGGCGTCAAAGCAGGGCTCGTTGACCAGGCCCAGGTAGGCCCAGCGGTTGGCCCGCGAATAGCCCTGGCTGGGGTGGGAGCTGACGATCTTGAGCAGGTCGAACGCGCCAAAGGTGTAGCCGCTCATGCGGTCCCACAGGCGGTCGTTGCCGCCGGTCCACACCAGCCACATATTGCGCCCGGCCACCTCTTGCGGGGTCAACGCCGGGGCACCGTCCATGTCCTTGAAATAGTCTTCTGCCGCATGGGTGAAGCTGCTGCCGTCGCGCCCGGCCTGCTTGGCCTCGTCCAGCACCTTGCCGATGACCGGTGCCTGGGCACTGGCGGGCAGGGCCGCCAGTAGTAGGCTACCCAGGAGCAGCAAAGCGCCCCGTGCGGTGTGTTGGATGCTTCCACGTGGCGTGGTGTGCGTGTGTGCCATGGCGTTCCCCCGGTTGCAGGTCAACGGTGCGCCTTGTGCAGCCCTGTGCGAAGAGCGGTAAAAGGCCACCCAGTCTAGGCCGCCTGGCTTTTGCGGGCATCCTTCAAAGGGGGGATAAATGCCGGGCGGGACGCGGCGGCGGTATGCTATACAAATAATAGCTGCTTGTGCTGATGGAATGGGTGTTAGCTGCCTATTTTGCTTATATTTTGGTGGGGGCTTGGCACACCGGCTGCTTGTGCATAGGGTTCGCCGCGCGGTGCATAAAGTAGACTTGCAGACAGTCACACCAAGTTGCCACACCCATTTATCCAATCCCTGAGAGGTTCATCCATGGCTGCCGGAAAATCCAAAATCATCTACACGCTCACGGACGAAGCGCCCATGCTGGCGACCCATTCGCTGCTGCCCATCGTCAAGGCTTTCACCAGCCAGGCGGGTATCGACGTGGTCAGCGCCGACATTTCGGTGGCCGCCCGTGTGCTGGCCGAGTTTCCCGAGTTTCTGAGTGACGCCCAAAAAGTGCCCGCCACCCTGGTCGAACTGGGCCGCCTGACCCTGCTGCCCGACACCAACATCATCAAGCTGCCCAATATCAGCGCCTCCGTGGGCCAGTTGATCAACTGCATCAAGGAACTGCAATCCAAGGGTTACGCCCTGCCAGACTTCCCCGAAGACCCCAAGACCGACGAAGACAAGGCCATCCGCGCGCGCTACAGCAAGTGCACCGGCAGCGCGGTCAACCCCGTGCTGCGCGAAGGCAACTCTGACCGCCGCGCACCCAAGGCCGTCAAGGAATACGCCCGCAAGAACCCGCACAGCATGGCCGAGTGGAGCCAGGCATCGCGCTCGCACGTCTCGCACATGCACCACGGCGACTTCTACCACGGTGAAAAATCCCTGACCCTGGACCGCGCCCGCGACGTGAAGATGGAGCTGCTCACCAAGAGCGGCAAGACCATCGTCCTCAAGCCCAAGGTGTCGCTGCTGGACCGCGAAGTCATCGACAGCATGTTCATGAGCAAGAAGGCGTTGGTCGAGTTTTATGAAAAAGAAATCGAAGACGCGCACAAGACCGGCGTGATGTTCTCGCTGCACGTCAAGGCCACCATGATGAAGGTCTCGCACCCCATCGTCTTTGGCCACTGCGTGAAGATCTTCTACCGCGACGCCTTCGCCAAGCACGGCGCACTGTTTGACGAGCTGGGTGTCAACGTCAACAACGGCATGGCCCACCTGTTTGAGAAAGTTGCCACGCTGCCCCAGTCCAAGCGCGAAGAAGTGCTCAAAGACCTGCACGCCTGCCACGCCCACCGCCCCGAGCTGGCCATGGTCGATTCGGCCAAGGGCATTACCAACTTCCACTCGCCCAACGACGTGATCGTGGACGCCTCCATGCCCGCCATGATCCGCAGCGGCGGCAAGATGTGGGGTGCCGATGGCCGCTTGAAGGACGTGAAGGCCGTGATGCCCGAGTCCACCTTCGCCCGCATCTACCAGGAAATCATCAACTTCTGCAAATGGCACGGCGCGTTCGACCCCAAGACCATGGGCACCGTGCCCAACGTGGGGCTGATGGCGCAGCAGGCCGAAGAGTACGGCTCGCACGACAAGACCTTCGAGATCACCGAAGACGGCGTGGCCAACATCACCGACCTGGCCACCGGCGAAGTGCTGCTGAGCCAGAACGTCGAAGCCGGTGACATCTGGCGCATGTGCCAGGTCAAAGATGCCGCCATCCGCGACTGGGTCAAGCTGGCCGTTACCCGCGCCCGCAACTCCGGCATGCCGGTGGTGTTCTGGCTGGATGCCTACCGCCCGCACGAAGCGCAGCTGATCACCAAGGTCAAGATGTACCTGCACGAGCACAACACCGTGGGCCTGGACATCCAGATCATGAGCCAGGTGCGCGCCATGCGTTACACCCTGGAGCGCGTCATCCGCGGCCAGGACACCATCAGCGCCACCGGCAACATCCTGCGCGACTACCTCACCGACCTGTTCCCCATCATGGAACTCGGCACCTCGGCCAAGATGCTGTCCATCGTGCCCCTGATGGCCGGTGGCGGCATGTACGAAACCGGTGCCGGCGGCTCCGCGCCCAAGCACGTGCAACAGCTGGTGGAAGAAAACCACCTGCGCTGGGATTCGCTGGGCGAGTTCCTCGCCCTGGCGGTGAGCCTGGAAGATCTGGGCATCAAAACTGGTAACGCCAAAGCCAAGCTGCTGGCCAAAACCCTGGATGCCGCCACCGGCCAGCTGCTGGACACCAACAAAGGCCCGTCCAGCCGCACCGGCGAACTCGACAACCGGGGCAGCCACTTCTACCTGGCCCTCTACTGGGCCCAGGCCCTGGCCGCCCAGACCGAAGACAGCGAGCTGCAAGCCCACTTCGCCCCCCTGGCCAAAGCCCTGGCCGCAGGCGAAGCGCAAATCGTCGCCGAACTCAAGGCCGTGCAAGGCCAGCCCGCCGACATCGGCGGCTACTACCTGCCCGACCCCGCCAAGACCGAGGCCGTCATGCGCCCCAGCGCCACGTTGAATGCGGCTTTGCAGACGCTGGGTGCGTGATGTCCGTACGCGGGTTGCTATGTAAAAAGTAGCTACTTGCGCTGATGGAATAAGCGCTAGAGGCTTATTTCATGCTTAAAAAGGGCTGCTTCCTGCAAGGGAAGCAGCCCTTTGTGGTTTTGGCTGGCGCGCAAGTCTTGCGGGGGGCTATAACTTTCCGTACTGCGTACCACCCGTCTTGCTCCCGCCCTCCAGCGGCATCAGGTCCGACATGTATTCCTGCTCGCCCACATGTACCAGTGGCGGCGCTTTGCCGCGCTGCAGGGCGGCCATGAAGGCCGCGCGGTCCTCGGCAGACACGGCAGGGTAGCGGTGGCGCGACAGCGGGGTGGCTGCCGGTGCGCCGTCTTTGGCCAGCGTCGGCGTGGTGCGCAAGGCCGCCGTCTGTGCGCCGCCGCGCACCGGGTCGCTGGCCCGGGCACTGCGCTCAAACGGCTCCTCCGTCTCATTGACCCGCCAGTAAATGCCGTCGATCACCACCCCATAACGCTGGTAGGCCGCCGTGCGCATGCTTTGCTCCATGGCAAAAAAGCTCTTGTTCCGCCCCTGCCCACCCGCCACAAACGACTTGCCCACATCCACCATGGCAATAAACCGGTGGTGCCGCTCGTCCACCGGCATCACCTTGAACCGGTACATCTGCGAGACCACCTCCATCGACAACAACGTCTCGCGGATCGACTGGTACAGGCACTCTTTGCGGTACGCCTTGCGCTCCTCCAGGTCCATACGCTGCCCCGGTGAGGCCGCCGACCGGGTGCCGGGTGCTGGTGTGGTGCGGAAGAGGTTTTTGAAGAAGGCGAGCATGGGGCAGTTGGGGGTGGAACTTGCGGTCTATTTTGCGCTGTTCAGCGTACGAAATGGCTCCATTATTTGGATGGGTATTGGACTTATCTCCATGGGGGATTCACGCCATCCCCGTCGCCGCAAGCATCAATCGATGACAGACTGGGTGGGCGACCTTCGTTGCCAAACTGCCCCAACGATCAAGCCGGTCATGGCCATGCAAATAGACAGAACGACAATGACCATGTTGGCCCCATAGATTCCCGCAAACGCGGTAATGGCAAGTCCCGCCAGCGGTTGAGATAGATTGTTCAACATCACCACCAGCCCGGTCGTCTTGCCGAGGTCACGTCTCGGAATAATTTTTTGCCGCAAACTACGGATAAAAACGTTGAACATTTTGTCGAATCCGATAATCAGCAAAAATCCAATGGCATAAATATGGGAGTGCGTGGCTAATCCGGTCATAAATCCACCCACGAGTATCGTGGTATAGGCGGTAATTCCCAAGGTCTTTAAAGACATGGATGTATGGGCGATCGTAAACAGTATGACCACCGTGGCTATGGCTCCTGCCACCTGGAGCAGCGCGTAATAGGTACTGTCTTGGTGATAGACGCCGATAACCATTGCCGCCGATGTAGCCAGTGTCACGCCGATAATGAGGTTGACGGCGGCAGCCAGCAAAACGACTTCTAATAGCCCTGGAAGTTTCACCAGATGCCGGAATGCAGTTGCCAGTGGTAATAACCAACTACTTGGTGCAGCTTCAGGGGTGGCCAAAACCGGTTTCGCCAATTTCCGCCAGACCATAATAAAACCGTCGGCCATTAAAAAGAGTCCAGCCGTAGCGGCCACAACATATTCCCAAGGCCAAAATTTGAGAAGGCCGGCCGCAACCAGCGGACCCAGCACCATGCCGAGCTGGTCGGCAATCTGGGTATAAGAAGCAATCTTTTCAAAGCGCTGGCCACCGAAAATCTGCGGCAGCATCACTTCCCGTGCCATCAGACCTTGCGTGGTGAGTATTCCAACCACGGCGGATATGAAAATCAGCCATCCGATCCCGCCAAATAACGCAAATCCAACCATGCCGCCCACACAGACGATGGCCCGGTAGAGCTGGCTCAGGTGCAATAATTTAAAAAGAGAAAACCGGTCGCACAGAATTCCGCAAATCGGAAAAGACAAGAACCGTGGTAATGTCTCCAGGAAAAACGCAGCCCCCGATAATGCGATGCTGCCGGTGGTCTGGAAAATCACCAATGGCACCAGAAAAAGCAATATCTGGTCCGCTAGCCTTGATAAAAATAGCGAGTAGAAGAACGGCCGGTGTTTAGTATTCATTGATTAAGACCAGAGCCAGGCTTTGTAATGGCGTATTTCGAAATCGCCACCTTTTATTCTCTTTTGTTTGGAGGTCTTGATGATTATCTGAAAAGTTCTCTGGCCTTGTCCTGGGAATGGGTGGATTGCCGAATTGCAAGCGACTTGACCCCAAAGTTGTGACCCCAAAGCTGCCAGCCTAGCCAGGTGCCACCGTTGCCGCCATTAGGCCAAAACTTCCAACCCATGTTTTTGCACCACAGCCAGCAGTTTCAAAGCCATGCCGCTGGGGCGCTTGCTGCCGGTTTCCCACTTCTGGATGGTGGACTCACTGGTGTTCAGGTAGCGGGCGAACACCGGCTGGCTCACATGGGCATGCTCGCGGATGGACTTGATTTGCTGCGGCTCCAGCGCCATCGGAATGGACAGGCATGCAGTGTCGAACTGCCGCATCGTTGCCTTGTTGATGGTGCCCACGCTGAGCAAGGCGGCGGCGGAAGCATGGATGGCTTCGAAGGCATCGCTTTTGAATTTAGCTTTGGTGGTCATGGCAGATTTCTATCCAGTATTGTTGGGTGACGAGTTGCCGGACTTGCTCTTCTGTAACCCGTGCATAGCTCTTGGCGAGTAGCCGGAAGGCACTCAGCTCGTCGGCAGTGATGTTGCTGCGGTCCTTTTTGGCAAACAGAAATTCGTAGATCCAATACGGGCCACTTTTGGCCAAAATGATGGCGCGGTGCTGGTTGTTGTTGAGCCGCTTCTTGAATACCCCACCGCCCAGATCATCGGCCAGACCCGCCATGATCTCTTGCATCGCCGCACACAAATCCGCATCGGCGATGCGAGTTTTCTTGGCATCCTTACTGAATTTAGCGGTCTTGAATACACGCATGGTTGGCTCTCTCCAGCAGCATTAGTCTAGCACTAAGTGCTACTTATTGGGGTTTTGATTGGTGTAGATCAAGGAGCGATCCTGGCGTTGAGGTGCTGGGCGAGATGGTTTTGGTTGTCACCAACTAGAGCTTTACTCGTTTGGCACGTTGTTCTGCTCGCTCTTTGAAATCTTGGTATCTGTCCGCAAGGTCGTAGATGTATTCGACAATCGCGTAGACAAAAATTTGTAGGTCTTCGGCATCGTTTCGGGAAATCGAAATGTCCTCGGGATGAGCAGCTAGGTTTCGGAAGGCTTGGAGTTGTTGGCTCCAGTCGTATAAGCGATCGTCAATTATTTTTTTATCGAGAAGTGCTTTGATCCCTTCTCCCAACATTAGCTTTTTCTTCCTTGGCTTTAACTTTGTCAAAGCTTCGGAGTTGAAATCCTTCTCAACCTTTTCTTCCAAGACATCGCGGCAAAGCGCCTCCAATGCTCTGCCAAACATTACGCACGCTGCGATGTTTGCGTTTGCTTGCAGTGATCTATCGGCTTCAACTAAGGAGTCGGTGACCACCTTTGGAATGCGATAGCTCGAAAACGCTTTTGGAGGACTAGGAAAGACGCGAACAACATCTGACCAGCGGTCTTCATCAGAGTTGTAGTTCTCAAAGTCTATTTGTGTCATTTCCCCAACTAGTAGTGATTTGCAGCTTGGACAGCTACCTACCAATATCCTTTTTCCATAGGGTTCACTAACCTCTTCGATCAAACCATTGCGTTGGGCGCGCCCCGTTTCCAATGCCGCTACTTTTGCTTTGCAGATATGGCAATCGATAAAAAAGTGTTCGGCCAAGGTGAATTCATGGAGTCCTAACGCAATGTAGACGGTTGCCTACCTTTGAAATCTCAGTGTAGGCGGCCTCATTTTTAACTCTTTCATAACGCCAACACAAACCCCTCCACCACCGCCCCCGGCGCGCTCACGCTTTGCAACTGCCGGGCCCCGTACGTCCCTTCCGCAGGCACCAGCTCGGCCTGGTCTGTCAGCGCCACCAGGCCGGGCCCGAACATGCGCAAAAACGAGTCGTCGAAGCGCATCACCGCGATCGGGGCGACGATTTTTCCGTCTTCCACCCAGAAGCAGGCGAAGCGGGTCATGCCGGTCATGCGGCATGCTTGGCGGTCGCTGTAGTTGAGGTAATGCAGGTTGCTGATAAACACGCCGGTGCCCAGGGTGTGGAGCACGTCCGCCTCGGGCAGGGTGCCGGGGGCCATGGACAGGGATTCGGGGCTTTCGCCGTCACCGCTGCCGTTGGTGGGCACGCCGTATTCCACCGCGCTGCGTGGGGCGGTCAGGCTGGCGGCTACCTGGCCTGCGTGCACCAGGGGCACCGCATCGGGCTTGGTGAAGCCGTCGGGCTGGAAGCGCGGGGCGATGCCGTCGGCGGTGGCCTCCGTCAGCGTGAGCAGGGGGCTCAGGGCGGCTTGGCCCTGGTGGGCCAGCAGCAGGGTGGAGGTGCCGGTTTTCAGGTCTTTCAATCCAAAGCCGCCCCAGGCCAGGGTGCCCAGCAGTTCGGCCACGGCCACGGGGCTGAAGTAGGCGCGGTAGGCACCGGGGGCGAGGGTTTTGGGGGGCAGCGCCAGCAGGGCCAGGCGGGTGCGGGCCTCATTCACGCGGCGGGCGAATTCCGGGGTGTGCCAGTCGGTGCCTGCGTAGCTGCATTTCACGGCCTGGTCTTTCTCGCGGTACAGGCACCAGTCGAAGTGGAAACTTTCCACGCTGTGCCAGTTGCGCTGGCCGCGGCTGTCGGCAAAGGCGCGCACCACGCTGCCTCCGGCGTAGAAGCCCACCAGGTCGGTGCCTGCGGCGTGTGCGGCCACGGCGTTGATCAGCTGCTCGGGCGTGGGCAGGGTGCCAGTGGCGCTGCGCTGGGTGTCTACCACCGCGTCGGGCAGGAGCAGGTAGGCGTCGTCGGGCACCAGTGGTAACTGCTCCAGCAGGGCGGCGCGCTCGACCAGCAGGGCGGCGCTGTCGGCGGCCAGGTCGCCGCCCAGGCTGATGTTGCTGGAGGCGCGCTTGCGGCCCGTGATGACGCTGACGGTGCCATAGCGCTGCTCCACATGGGTGGCCTGGCGCACCTGGGCGTGGTTAAAGCGGATGAAGTCCGAGGCTTCGGCGCTGAAGTACAGGGTGACGCTGTCGGCTCCGGGCAGGGGCGTGCAGACGGCGGCGGAGAGGTGTTGGAAGTAGCTTTGCATCATGCGGCTCCTCCAAATACCGACACGTTTTTGAACAGACAGGCGGGCGAGGCGTGGCCTACGCGGATGACCTGGTTGGGCTCGCCCTTGCCACAGTAGGGTGTGCCCATGACCTGGAAGGTGCTGGCGTCGCCCACCATGGCCAGCGAACGCCAAAACCCGGCCGAAATTCCCCGGTAGTTGGGCCGCTTGACGATTTCGGCCAACTGGCCGTGGCGCACCATCTGGCCCCATTCGCAGCCAAACTGGAACTTGTTGCGCGAGTCGTCGATGCTCCAGGAGGCGTTGGTGCGCATCACGATGCCCAGCTCCATGCTGGCGATCATCTGCTCCAGGCTGCTGTCGCCGGGGGCGATGTTGAGGTTGCCCATGCGGTCAATGGGCGCGCGGTTCCAGTTGCAGGCGCGGGTGGTGGCCACGCCGCCCATGCCTGGGGCTAGGCCTTGCACACGGGCCTGCGACAGGCTGCCGCCCAGCGGGCGCTGCAGGATGCCGTGGCGGATGATCCAGGCCTGCTGGGCGGCGGTGCCGTCGTCGTCAAACGCAAAACCGGCAAATTCATGCGCTTCGTCGGGCGCAAAGCTGACGTTGAGCAGCGGGCTGCCGTAGGCGTAGTGGCCAAACATGTCCAGCGTGACAAAACTGGTGCCCGCAAAGTTGCGTTCGTCGCCCAGGATGCGGTCCAGCTCCAGCGGGTGGCCAATGCTTTCGTGGATCTGCAGCATCATCTGGTCGGGCATCAGCAGCACGTCCATCACGCCGGTGGGGCAGTTGGCGGCGCGTACCAGCTCCAACGCCTCGCGGGCCACGCGCGGGCCGTCTTGGGCAAAGCCTGCGCGGTCCAGCACCTCCAGGCCGCCTTGCTGGCAAAAGCCGTTGTACTGGCCGGCTGAGGTGCGGGTTTGGGTGTCGCCGTTGGCTGTAGCTACAGCGGTGATGTTGGGCACCACAAAGTCCCAGCTCTGCGCCATGTGGCCGCCGTCGCTGGTCACCAGGGTTTGCTCGGTGTGGGTGGTCCACAGGGCGGCGGTGCGGTCCACGATCTCTGCGCCAACCCCCGCATCGATTTTGGCGCTGGCGCAGACCTCCTTGAGCAGGTCGAAACGTTCGGCCAGCGTGGTCTGGGCCACCGGGCGCTGGTTGGGCGAGGCAAAGCTGCCGGTGGCTGCGGGCCGGGGCGCATTGCGGAAGTCGAACACGCTGTGTGCGGCGCTGGCGGCGGCCAAGAATTGGGCTTGGGCAAAGGCCTGGCGCAGCCCGCGATCCGACACATCGCTGGTGGCGGCAAAGCCCTGGCCACCGCCGTGCTGCACGCAGACCATCACCCCGGTGTCGCGCTCGCGACTGGGGGATTCGGCCACATCGTTGCGCACCACCAGGCGTTCGGCGGATTCGGTAACGAAACGGGCGGACCAAAAGTCTGTGTGCAAAGGGGCGGCAGATTGTGCAAGCGAGGCGAGAGTGGGCATGGTGCTATGGAATATGTAGCTGCTTGCGCCGATAGAATAAGCGTAGACAGCCGATTTGTCATAAATTTTTGAAACAATCTGTCCATGCTACAGCCTCCACGCGCCATTGTGGGATGGCCGCTGGAACCCGGTCCAGGCCCTGTTACGTGATGTGACCGAAGTTCAGGCACAAAAATCGCATAATCTTCAGGGGCCGCAAAAGGAATGCACACAAATGTGCGTACCCAAGCAGATTTGGCGCAGCGGGTATGAACCGGACACTTTTCGATGAACTCTTTTGTAGAACTTTTTCAACTTTATTTGCTGCCGTTTGCCATCGGCCTGGCCATGGTGGGCCTGTACATGCTGCTGCGCGGCCTGGGTAAACAGGACGATGCGCCCTTCGGCTCAGCTGCCGGTTTTGTAGCCACCCCACCGCGCCAGGCCATGGCGGCCATGCCCGCCGTGCCGGTGCAGCCCCCCGTGCTGCTGACCGAGTCCTCGGGCCTGGCCCACAAAGACCTGCTGGTGGTGGACGACTCGGCCGTGGCCCGCGCCAAGCTGCGCAAGCTGCTCGAAGCTGCGGGCTACAGCGTGGCCGTGGCCAATGACGGAGCCCAGGCGCTGGAGGTGCTGGCCACCCATAGTTTTTATGTGCTGATCACCGACCTGGAAATGCCCAATATGAACGGCTTCGAGCTGATCGCCGCCGTGCAGGGCAATATGGACACCGAAGACATGCCCATCATCGCCATCACCGGCCACGACGAAATGCAGGCCCGCGTGCACGACTGCCAGGGCCTGTACGGCATCTTCAAGAAACCCTGGAACGACCGCGACCTGCTCAAGCGCGTAGCCACTTTGGTGCAGATGCGCCAAAAAGCAGCAGCCTGAGCGCACCGCACACCCGCCTGAAGAGCCGCAGCGATGCGGCTTTTTTGTGGGTGCTCAGGCTTGTAGTTCCACCGTTACCAGCAGCTCGGCCCCGGCCTGCTGCGCTGCCGCCATGAACTGCATCTGGATACGCACCTTGGCGGCGATGCGGAGTGTGTGCATGGTGCTATGGTGTTTATAGCTGCTTGCGCCCATTCCATAGGCGTTGGCAGCCTATTTCCCTGATTGGCTACCTGCCGCATACCATCGAAGATCACACTTGTTCATTGCACCCCGACCGCCGTTGATGCTGCCCGAGCGCTCGCCGCCCCCATACGCATCGGCAATCTCTACACGCCCATCCAGACGGCGAGGCGCCTCTCGCAGGCGCATCGTCTCCAGCAGCTTGTGTAACCAACCAGGCGGTCTTGTAGGTCACCCCAAGCTGGCGCATGGGCTCCAAAGCGCTGCTGGAGTTCTTGCTCTGCGTCAGCAGGTACCAGGCCCAGGAACCAGGTGGTCAGAGGTAGCTTGGTGTGCTCAAACACCGTGCCCACGATGCTGGAGGACTGTCTATAGCCTTGGAGCGGCAGGGGGTGTACCCGCACTGCAAGGGTAAGCCGGGAGTTTGGTAGTCAAAACTTGTCCACTATTTCGCATGCTGGTTGGTAAACTGGGTTGAATACTTCCACAATGCGGCCATGCCTACTTCCCGTCTGCTTGCGGTGATAGATCCTGAAGCCAGCTTGGCGGTCGGCGGCTATGGGTTGGGCCTGGACGAACCTTTGCGCCAGTTGCTGGAGGTGGTCAACCAGAGCAACAACGCCTTCATTGTGGGCGGGCCCGACACCTGCATCACCTTTGCCAATGCGGGCTTTACCCGCATGTTTGGCTACACCCTGGACGAGATGCGGGGCCGTACCGTCAGCAGCACCCTGACCGGGCCCCATACCGACATGCAGGTGGTGGAGCGCATCAGGCGCGAGCTGCTGCAGCCCGGCGGTGGGCGGGCCGACATCCTGCTCTACACCAAGGCCGGGCGGCCGCTGTGGGTGTCGGTAGTGGCCAATCCCCTGTTTGACGCCGACGGCTCCTTCACCGGTGTGGTCGGCGTGCTGGCCGATATCACCCAGACCAAGATGCACGAGGTGCTGCAGTACAAGCTGCTGCACGCCATGGCCGAAGAGCTGCCCTTGCCGCAGCTGATGGCCCTGGTCTGCCGCGAGGTGGAGCGCATTGCGCCCGAGGTGGCGGCCTCCATCCTGGCCGTGGATGCGCAGGGGCAACTACAGCCGTTGGCCGCGCCCAGCCTGCCCGTCGAATTCTCCAATGCCATCACCGGCCTGGCCATCGGCCCGGGAGTGGGCTCGTGCGGTACGGCGGCCTGGCGTGGTGAGCCGGTCGCCGTGACCGACATTGCCACCGACCCGCTGTGGGCCCCGTACAAAGACCTGATCCTGTCGCACGGGCTGGTGGCCTGCTGGTCCAGCCCCATCAAGGCCCACGATGGCCGGGTGCTGGGCACCTTCGCGTTTTACTACCGCACCCGGCGCGGCCCCGATGCCCTGCACCAGCGGCTGATCGATGTGAGCCTGCACCTGTGCGCACTGGCCATGGAGCGCGAAGAAGCCCGCGCCCACATCCACCACCTGGCCTTTTATGACGCACTCACCAGCCTGCCGAACCGCAAAATGTTGCGCACCAAGGCCGAGCGGGCGATGGCCGAGGCGCAGCGTGTCCATGGGCCGCTGGCCTTGCTGTTCATCAACATCGACCGCTTCAAGCACGTCAACGAAGAGCAGGGCCACGGCGCAGGCGACCTGCTGCTGAGCGAAATCGCCAACCGCCTCAGCCAGGAGGTGCGCGGCCGCGACCTCGTGGGCCGCCAGGCGGGTGACGAGTTTGTGGCGGTGCTCACCGGGTGCAGCACCGAGCAAGCCGCAGCCGCTGCCGAACGCTTGCTGGCGGCCATTGCCGCGCCGATGGCCTTGCCCTCGGGCGTGACCGTGCACCCCAACGCCAGCCTGGGCGTGGCCATGTTTCCCGAGGACGGGCACGACTTCGACACCCTGCTGCGCCAGGCCGATCTGGCCATGCACCAGGCCAAGCGCGACGGGCGCGGCTGCCTGCGCTTCTTTAACGATGCCATGAACCGGCGCACGCTGGAGCGCTTGTCACTGGAAGCTGACTTGCGCGCGGCGCTGCGCCTGGGGCACTTGCATCTGCACTACCAGCCGCAGGTCAGCGGCCCGGCGGGTGCGGTGCTGTACGGCGTGGAGGCGCTGGCCCGCTGGCAGCATCCGCAACGGGGTGCGGTGCGACCCGACCAGTTCATTCCGCTGGCCGAAGAATGCGGGCTGATCGACGAACTCAGCCGCTGGAGCCTGGGCGAAGCCTGCCGCCAGATGGCCGACTGGCGTGCCCGGGGCGTCGCCGTACCCCGGGTGGCGGTGAATGTGTCGGCCCGCAACTTCCAGAACCCTGGCCTGCCCGCGCTGGTGGCCGAGCTGCTGCGCCAGCACGGCCTGCGCCCGCAGGACCTGACGCTGGAGATGACCGAAAGCGTAGTCATGG
Organism: uncultured Albidiferax sp.; assembly: GCA_963512645.1. Classification (GTDB taxonomy): domain Bacteria; phylum Pseudomonadota; class Gammaproteobacteria; order Burkholderiales; family Burkholderiaceae_C; genus Rhodoferax_B. The sequence continues at coordinate 425,285 of CAUPNM010000001.1, forward strand.
ACACCACCGCCGGTGTGCCCGCCACCATCGACGCGGTGCAGGCCCTGGGCGTGCACCTGTCGCTGGACGACTTCGGCACCGGTTACTCGTCGCTGGGCTACCTGCACCGCCTGCCCATCCACGAGCTCAAGCTGGACAAGAGCTTTGTGCAGGACCTGGTCGACAACGCTGCCGCCCGCGCACTGACCAATACCGTGCTGCGTATCGGCGATGGTCTGGACCTGGTGGTGGTGGCCGAAGGCGTAGAAACCGTGTTGCAAGCCGAATTTCTCACCTCCCGGGGCTGCCGGGTGCTGCAAGGCTACCTGTACGCCCGGCCCATGCCCGCCGACGGGCTGGAGCAGTGGCTGACCGCCCGGTGTGCCGATGCCGGACCCTGAGGCCGTCGTGCCCATGCCCACCCTGGCCCGTCAACCGTCGCCGGAGGCATTGCAAAACCACCTGGGTTTCGCCCGCCGCAGCTATTTTTCGCGCATGGTCGGGCTGGCTCTGGGGTTTGTGATGACCGCCGCAGTGTTCGTGCAAAACGGCGCACCCGCGTGGATGTGGATCGGCCCGGCCCTGCATTGTTTTGTGGGCCCGCATGTGGCCTGGTGGCTGGCGCGGCGTGCCGACGACCCGCGCCAGGCCGAGCGCCGCAACCTGCTGGCCGACCATTTTTTCGGCGGTGTGTGGATGGTGCTGATGCAGTTCAACCTGCTGCCCAGCGTGCTCACCGTCAGCCTGCTGAGCATGGACACCATGGCCGGGGGCGGGGTGCGCCTGGTACTGCGCGGCCTGGCCTTGCAGGCCCTGGGCGTGCTGCTGGGCCTGGCCTTGTTCGGCCTGCAGCTGCAGCCCGATGCCACCCGCTGGACGGTGCTGGCCTGCCTGCCGCTGCTGGTGTGCCAGCCGATCCTGATCAGCCTCATTGCCCGCAAAGCTATCCACCGGCTCAAAAAACAAAGCCAGGCGCTGGAACACCAGAGCCAGCACGACGGCCTGTCGGGCCTGTACAACCGCAGCCACTGGGAGCAGCTGGTGCGCGCCGAGTTCGCCCGGTTTCGCCGCCAGAGCCAACCCGCCGTGCTGGTGATGGCCGATCTGGACCACTTCAAGCGCATCAACGACCTGCATGGCCACGCGGCGGGCGACCAGGCGATCCGCCGTTTTGCGACCGCCCTGCGCCAGATACTGCGGGAAACCGATGTCTGTGGCCGCTACGGCGGGGAAGAATTTGGCCTGCTGCTGCCCATGACCTCGGCCAGCGCCGCCCGCGACGTGCTGGACCGCCTGCGCCGTAACCTGCACGACCACCCGCTTCTCGACGGCGTGCTGGTCACAGCCAGCTTTGGCGTGGCCGAGCTCACCGCCGATGTGCCCACCGTAGAAGCCTGGCTGCGCCTGGCCGACCAGATGCTGTACCGCGCCAAGCACCGGGGCCGCGACTGTGTGGTGGTGCTGGGCGAAGATGTCGCCACCCAGCCCGGCACGTTAGCGCCCATTCCCACCCGCCCCAGTTACAGCAGCCCGGCGGGCTTGAGCGACCCGCTGCGGGTGGCGCAACTGCTGGCGGGGCTGGACATTTCCGAAGCCCCGTTTGCGTTGTTTGACCCGGTGGACCGGCTGGCAGTGGCGAACGCGGCGTTTTTAAAACTGTTTGCCGTGCCACCCGACGCGCTGAGCTTTGCCGACATCGTGCGCCACAGCCATGCCCACCAGGTGGGCCCGCACATTGCCACCGACGATGTGGAGGCCTGGCTGCGTGCCGCAGACGGCAAGCGGCGCAGCCAACCGCAGCGTAATTTCAAGGTGGATATGTGCGATGGCCGCTGGTTCCAGTTGCTGGAAACCTCGTACAGCGACGGTTGGCTGATGCTGCTGCTGTTTGAAATTCAGCCTGCCGCCGTCCCCGCCGAAGCCAGGGTCTTGGGCTGAAAGTCGCAAAACTTCTCTACGCCGCACTGCCAGCACAGCGGCTTGCGCGCCTGGCACACGTAGCGGCCATGCAAAATCAACCAGTGGTGTGCGTCCACCATGTAGGCGGGCGGAATGCGCTTGACCAGGCCTTTTTCCACGTCCAGCGGGGTCTTGCCCGGCGCCAGGCCGGTGCGGTTGCCCAGGCGAAAGATATGTGTGTCTACTGCCATGGTGGGCTCGCCAAAGGCCACGTTGAGCACCACGTTGGCCGTCTTGCGGCCCACACCGGGCAGGGCTTCCAGCGCTTCGCGGGTGCGCGGCACCTGGCCGCCGTGCAGTTGCTCCAGCATCTGGCAGGTTTGTAGCAGGTGTTTGGCCTTGCTGTGGTACAGGCCGATGGTCTTGATATAGCCCTCCAGCCCGTCCAGGCCCAGGTCCAGAATGGCCTGGGGGGTGTTGGCTACGGGGAAGAGCTTGCGGGTGGCCTTGTTGACCCCCACGTCGGTGGCCTGGGCCGATAGCAGTACAGCGGTGAGCAGCTCGAACACACTGGTGTACTCCAGCTCGGTCACCGGCATCGGGTTGGCGGCCTGGAGGGTGGCAAAAAATCCGGCAATAGCGTCGCGTTTCATGCCGGGATTACACCCTAAGTCAACGCAGGTCAGTTGACTTGGATGAACGAGTCCGGCAGCGGGAACTTGGTGCGCATCCACTCGGGGTTGAGCTGCAGCTTCTTCACCACATCCTCGGGCAGCGCATCCAGCATCTCGGGGCCGCCGGGGGGCATGTCGGCCAGCAGCATGGCCAGGTGGACGATGCCGCCCAGGCGGTTGAAGGGCTTGGCTTCCAAGGGCTCAGAGCAGGTGTCCAGCGCACGCACAATTTCGGCGGGGAAGTTCCAGCGGCGGGCCAGCTCGGCGGTGATCTGGCCTTCGCTGAAGCCGGTGAGCCGGGTTTCGCGTTCCCAGCGGCCACCGGGCTGCTGCGGCAGTTTTTCAATTTCGGCCAGGCTGGCGGGCTGTACCTGGGCAATCATCAGCTCGCCCAGGCGCACCATCATGCTGGCCAGCCAGGCCTCGCTGCCGTCCAGCCCCAGGTGGGCCGCCAGCCACTGCGCATAGCCCGCGCTGACCATGCAACTGCGCCAGAAGTCGGCCTGGCTCAGGCCGGGCACCATCGGAAACGCATCGCCCATCGATGCCGCCAGGCCCAGCGTGCGCACCCGGCCCATGCCGACCAGGCTGATGGCATCGTTGATGGAGCTGACGCTGCGGCTCAGGCCAAAACTGGCGCTGTTGGCCAGGCGCAAAAGCTTGGCGGTGAGTGTGGAGTCCTTGGCGATGATGGCTGCCACCTGCGGGCCGGTCGCATCCTCGTCGTTCAGCGTGCGGATCAGCGCATGGCCGACCTCGGACATGACGGGCAACTTGACCGTTTGGAAAAATACGGCGATGTCGGGCATGGTGCGTCCTGTGGTTTAAATTGGAATTAATTGGTTACATCCAACCCCATTCTGAACGATTTATGGGGCGCTTTTGGGTATGTAAATCCCGGATTCCCATGGCCTACGGCTGTGCCGTGGCGATTGGCGACAATAGCGGCCCGAAAGCGAGTAAATCCCCATGCCCTTACCCTTTGCCCAGCGCCTCCAAAACGTCGAAACCTCCGCCATCCGCGAACTCTTCAAGCTGCTGGGCACGCCCGGCATCATCAGCTTTGCGGGCGGCTTCCCTGATCCGGCGCTGTTCGATGTAGAGGGCATTGCTGCCTCTACCGCCGCGGTGCTGGCGAACAACCCCGGCCCGGTGCTGCAGTACGGTGCCACCGAGGGCTTTAACCCGCTGCGCGAGCAGCTCAGCCGCTTCATGGCCCACAAGGGTGCCACCGTGGCCCCGGACGGCCTGATCGTCACCACCGGCAGCCAGCAGGCGCTGGACCTGGTGGGCAAAACCATGATCAACCCTGGCGACACGGTGATCGTGGAAGCGCCCACATTTTTGGCCACCATCCAGTGTTTCCGCCTGTACGGTGCCAAGCTCATCGGCGCGCCCATCGACGCGAACGGCGTGGACGTGGACGCATTGGAAAAGCTCATCGACGAGCACAAGCCCAAACTGGTCTACCTGATCCCCACCTTTGGCAACCCCAGCGGCGCCACACTCAGCCTGGAGCGGCGCAAACGTATCCTGGAAATCGCCGTGCGTACCCAGACCCTGGTGGTCGAAGACGACCCCTACGGCGAGCTGTACTTTGACCAGCCGCCCCCGCCCAGCATGCTGGCCCTGAGCGACGGCGTGCCCGGCAGCCGCGAATGGCTGGTGCACTGCGGCTCCATGAGCAAGATTTTGAGCCCCGGCCTGCGCGTGGGCTGGATGATCGCCCCGCCCGCGCTGCTGGCCGCTGCCACCATGTGCAAGCAGTTCAGCGATGCCCACACCAGCAACCTGACCCAGGCCACCGCCGCCCACTACCTCACCCTGAACCGCCTGGACAGCACCCTGGCCGTGGTGCGCAAAACCTACGCCGAGCGCGCCCGCGTGATGGCCGCCAGCCTGCAGCGTGAACTGGGTCCTGCCATCACCTACAACGCCCCGCAAGGCGGCATGTTTTTCTGGGCCCGCCTGACCGAGGGGCGCGATGCCAGCGCGTTTGCCAAGCGCGCCATCGACAAGCTGGTGGCCTTCGTACCCGGCGCGCCGTTCTTCGCGCACGACCCCGATGTGTCTACCCTGCGCCTGAGCTTTGCCACGGTGGGTGTGGAAAAGATCGAAGAGGGCATTGCCCGACTGGGCCAAGCGCTGTAGTTGCTATGGTTTAAGGAGCTGCTTGTGCTTATAGAATAAGCGCTGGCAGCTAATTTGGCTTATTTTTTGCGCAGCGAGCGCGACTCCCAGATCGCCACCACCCATAGCACGGCGGCGGTGGCTGCCGACAGCCCCATGGCGCTGAAGGCGTGCTGGCTGGCCGGGATGCACAGCAGGCCCAGCAGCACCAGACCCACGATGTGCGATAGCGGCGGGAGGGCGCGCGAGGCGGTCACCCACTTGAACAGCGCCGTGCCCAGCAGGTACAGCGCCGGGCCGCCCAGGATGGCCACCATGGCCGGGTTGTCGGCATGGTCGGGGTGGGCCAGCACCAGTTCGTCGGCCACGGCGCAGACGATGATGCCGGCCACGATCAGGATGTGCATGTAGGTGTAGGCCACGCGGGCCTGGCGACCGGCTTGTTTCGAGTGTTTGATGCTGTGGTGGCCCTGCTCGGCCCCGATGGCAAAGTACAGCCACCACATCGCCACCGTGCCCGCAAAGGTGGTCACAAAGGCCAGCAGGCTGTGGGCATTCCAGGCGTGGGTGGCAAAAGTGGCCCCGCTGACCAGCAGCGACTCGCCCAGGGCGATGATGACAAACAGGGCGCAACGTTCGGCCAGATGGCCGCCGTCCACGTCCCAGTCCTGCAGGCTGGCGCGGCCCAGGCCGGGTACCCAGTAAAAGCACCAGGGTGCCGCAAAATCGATCATCAGTGCCAGGCCCCACCAGGCCAGCCGAGCCGAGCTGTCGCTCCAGCCACCCGCCAGCCAGCACACGCCCGAGAGCAGCATCCACACCAGGATGCGCTGGAAGTTGCGCACCAGGTTCTGGCGCTCGCCGCGCACCGCCCACAGGGTGAACAGCGTACGGCCCACCTGCATCAGCACATAGGCCAGTGCGAAAGCCCAGCCCTTGTCATCTTGCGCGCTGCCAAAGGCCTCGGGGATGGAGGCCGACAGCACCAGCCCGACCAGCATCAGCACAAACAGCATGCTGCGCACCGGCGGGCGGTTCGGGTCCAGCCAATTGGTGATCCACGAGGTGCAGATCCACACCCACCACACCGCCAGCAGCAGAACGCCGATGCGCAAGGTGTTGGTCCCACTCAGCTCGGCCAGCAGCCCGTGCGAGAGCTGGGTGATGGCGAAGACGAAAACCAGGTCGAAAAAGAGTTCGACCATCTCGACTTTGCCGCCGTCGCTGCGCAGGCGCAGCAGGCTGTGGCGGGCTTGGGAAGGAGAGGGGTGCATGGCGATAGCGGCGGTTTATGCAAAAAATAGGCCGCTAGCGCATATTCCATAGGCGCTAGCAGCTATTCTTATAGTAGCAAAATACACGCGCTGCCGTGTGGCTCCAGGCGCTGCAACTGTATTAAAAGGTTTCCCAGTCGCCTTCGTTTTCGGCCTTGCTGGCTGGCGGTTTGGCCAGGGCCTTGGCGGGCGGCGCGGTGATCCGTGCGGGCGCAGAGGTGCGCACGGGTGGGGCGGGGCGGGCCGGTGGCTTGGCTACGGGGGATGGGCTGGCGGGCCTGCGCGGGGCGGCGGGCTGGTGGTGGTCGTCACCCCCCAGCTTGAACACGGCCACCGTCTGTACCAGCTCTTGCGCCTGGGCCTTCAGGCCGCTGGCGGCGGCGGCCATTTCTTCTACCAAGGCGGCGTTTTGCTGGGTGGCCTGGTCCATTTGCCGCACAGCTTCGCCCACCTGGGTTACGCCCAGGGCCTGGTCCTGGCTGGCGGCACTGATCTCGCCCATGATCTGGGTCACGCGGCGGATGCTGCTGGCCACCTCGGTCATGGTGGTGCCCGCCTGGTCGACCAGGGCCGTGCCCTGGTCCACCCGGGCCACGCTGGCGGTGATCAGGGTCTTGATTTCTTTGGCGGCTTCGGCCGACCGGCCCGCCAGGCTGCGCACCTCGCTGGCCACCACGGCAAAGCCGCGGCCTTGTTCGCCCGCGCGGGCCGCTTCCACCGCGGCATTGAGCGCCAGGATGTTGGTCTGGAAGGCGATGCCGTCGATGACGCTGATGATGTCGGCAATGCGGCGCGATGCGTCGTTGATGCCCTTCATGGTCTCCACCACCTGGCCGACCACTGCACCGCCTTGCTCGGCCACAGTGGAGGCTGTCAGCGCCAGCTGGTTGGCCTGCTGGGCGCTGTCGGCGTTTTGGCGCCCGGTGGCGCTGAGTTCTTCCATCGAGGCGGCGGTCTGCTCCAGGGCGCTGGCCTGTTGCTCGGTGCGGGCCGACAGGTCGTTGTTGCCGTGGGCAATTTCGGCACTGGCATTGGCCACGCTGTCGGCGCTGCGGTGCACCTTTTGCAGCACGGTGTGGATCTTGGCCACGAACTGGTTGAAGCCGGTGCCGATGGTGGCCAGCTCGTCGTGGCCTTGCACCTCCAGCTTGACGCTGAGGTCGGCATCGGCGCTGGCCAGGCCGGTCATGGCCTGGCTCAGGGTGCGCAGCGGGCGGGTCAGCCGGTACACCACGGCCACCAAAATCAGCGCGGTGGCAATGGCGCAAATCAGCGCCACCATCAGCGTGTAGCCCAGCAGGTCGCGGGCCGTGGCGGTGGCCACGCTGCGCGGAAAACTCACCCGCACGCTCCAGGGTGCGGTGTCTGGGGTCACGGCCATCGGTTGCAGCAGGTGCACCATGTTCTGCGCGTCCAGGTATTCATAGGGCTGCCCCTGGCGGATGCGTTCCAGACCTTCGGCGGGAATGTCGTCGGCTTTTTTGCCGATACGCGCTGCTTCGGGGTTGCTGGCATACAGGCCACCGTTGGACAGCATGGACAGGCTGCTGCCCTCGATGGGCTTGAGCTCGGCCAGGATCTGGCCAAAGCGGGTGAGTGTGAAGTCGGCGCTGGCTGTACCCTGGAACTTGCCGTCTACCTGGATGGGGGCCACCAGCGAGGCCATGAGCACGTCCTTGCCGTCGATCGGGTACACATAGGGCTCGGTGAAATAGGGTTTGCCACTGGCTTTGGGGGTGTCGTACCAGTCGTTGGCCCCCGGGTCGGTGCCGAACACGATGGGCTCCACGTTGACACCGCCGCCTGCGGCGCGGGTCCAGTAGGGCATGTAGCGGCCGGTGGCGTCGTAGAGGGGCTTTTTGCCCGCGTATTCGGCATCTTTGCCGTCCAGCGCATTGGGCTCCCAGGTCACGGCCGCGCCGATGAAGTCGCTGGAGCTGAACAGGGCCGCCTTGACCATCTCGTCGATTTGCTCCCGGGCCATGGGCAACTGGGCCTGCCGGGTGGAACGCATGGACGCAGCCAGGTTGGTCACGGTGGCCATATTGGCGGCAATGCGGGTTTGCAGCGTGCCTGCGGCCTCACGTGCCGAGGTGCGCGCCAGGTTCATGGTAGCGGCCTCGGCACTGGCGCTGCTTTTGATACCGATGGCGGCCGAGGTGATCCCCAAAGCCAGCAGCACCAGTGCCGTGGCGGCAACGCATATTTTGGTGTTGAGTGACATCTGAAACCCTCTACGGGACGGGGCTGGAGAGGGAGTGGACGTAGCCTGGTTCATAGGGACTTTCGGGTTGCGACGGCAGGATGGCACGGCTATCTATGCTGTAGATAAAAGTTACAAAATGCAAGTGGAATTGCCTGCTTGCAATTTGGGGGCCAGTCTGGCAAGCCAGAGCCCTTTTTCTGGCTTTTGGGGCCTAATTTCAGGCAAAAAAATAGCTGCTGGCGCCGATGGAATCAGCACAAGCAGCTATAGATATTGAACTTAAAAACAGGAGCACCCGGCTCCTAGGCATCCAAGGTTTCAGCCCAGGCCAGGGCCTGCAGATGCGCCCAGTTGACTTGCTTGTTGGACAGGTGCAGAGCCTCTGCCGTGCGGGCAAAGACTTCGTCGTTGCCGCTCTCGCAGGCTTCGGTGAGCGCCAGGAAGGGCGCCAGCACCCCGGTGCGGTGCAGCAGGGCATCCAGCACCGGCTGGGGCAGGGCGACGGATTCCAGGGCCTTGGCCAGTGGCACGCCCAGCATCACGTCGAGCATGGAGAACACGCCCACCACAAACGCGTTGTCGCAGTCTTCGGGGGCCAGCATTTCGGCGGCCAGCAGTTCCATGAGCTTGCCGCGCACCACGGCGGTCTGGCCGACCACCGGGCCGGGGCCGTCTTTGTCGGCGCGCGAGGTGGTCATCAACAAAGCGGCCCAGCGGAACAGCTTTTGCAGGCCCAGGATCATGACCGCGTGGCGGAACGAGGTGATTTCGCAGTTCAGCCCGAAGCCCGACGAGTTGATGAAGCGCAGCAGGTTGAACGACAGCGTGGGGTCGCGCTTGAGCAGCTCTTCGATCTCGGCGGTGGTGGCCTGTTTGCGCACCAGGTTGATGAGTTGCAGGATGGTGGCCTGCGAGGGGCGCACGGTTTGCGCCTTGACCAGCGCAGGCTTGGCAAACCAGTAGCCCTGGAACAGCTTCACGCCGTAGCTGGTGAGCAGCTGGTGCTGTTCGGCGCTTTCGACCTTCTCGGCAATGATCTGGGCGGTGGTATTGGCGGTGGCGAACTTGACGAAGGGCTGCACCAGTTCGGGCTTGAGCGCCATCAGGTCCAGCTTCACAAACGAGGCCAGCGCGCGCCACGAGGCGTAGCCCCGCGTCAACACCGTGTGGTTGAAGGCAAAACGGAAGCCGCGTTTGCGCAGGTCTTCCAGCACCAGGGCGTGGCTGGCGATGTCTTCGGGGGTGCTGCCGGGCACGGGCGGCACTTCCAGCACCACCTTGTCGGGGTGGACCAGTTCCAGGTGGCCGCCGGCCAGGCTCTCCAGCGTGCAGTTGATGAAGACCAGCTTTTTGCCGACCAGGGTTTCGATGTCGGTAAACGACAGGGCGTTGACCAGCAGGGCGGCATCGCTGTCGACGGTGTGGCTTTGGCCGGGGCTGGAGCGGTCGAACAGCTCGTAGCCGAAGACCGCGCGGTTTTCGTCCACGATGGCCTGGCGGGCAATCAGCACTTGGCTATCGAGGGCGGTATCGGGTTCCAGGGGGTGCCTCAGGCTGTGAAGTTGGTCGGGTATGGTGGACATGGCGTTGTAAGTTCTACGGGCCACGGCGGCTTTCTATTCCATTTTAGAGAAGAACCACCGGCAAAGGAGCGACAAGCTCGGGGCATTTACCAGATGTTGCCGTTTTGAACCAAGCCTACATCCCCAAGGTATCGGCCCAGACCAAGGCCTCCATATGGGCCATGTTGATATGGTGGCTGCTGAACTTCAGCGCCTGGGCGGCTGCGGCGAAGCTGGCATCGTCGTCGTTCTCGCAGGCTTTGGTCAGGGCCAGCATGGGGCCGTAAATGCCTGTGCCGTGGTGCAGCGCTTCGGCCACCGCCGGGGGCAGCGACAGCAAGGCCAGGGCCTGTTCCAGCGGCATGCCCAGCATCACGTCCAGCAGCGAAAAGATACCCACCACAAAGGCCCCGTCGCATTCGTCGGGGCTCAGGGTGCCGGTGGCCAGCAGCTCCATCATGCGGCCGCGCACCACCGCCATGGTGCCCACGGCAGCGGGTGTGCCGTTAGCCTTAGAGGCTGTGAGCAGCAGCGCGGCCCAGCGAAACAGCTTCTTCAGGCCCATCAGCATCACCGCCTGGCGAAACGAGGTGATCTCGCGGTCCATGCCAAACCCGGCCGAGTTGATCAGCCGCAGCAGGTTAAAGCCCAGTACCGCGTCTTTTTTCAGCACCGCTTCGATCTCGTCGGTGCTGGCCTGGTTGCGCACCAGGTTGATGAGCTGCAGCACATGGGCCTGGCCGGGGCTGACGACCTTGGTCTTGATCACGTCCGGGCGGGCAAACCAGTAGCCCTGGAACAGCGTGGCGCCATAGGACAGCAGTGCGCTGAACTGCTCCACCGTTTCCACCTTTTCAGCCACCACCGCCGCCGGTGTGCGCGCTTTCACGGCGGCCACGATCGCCTGCAGCTGCTCGGGCTTGAGGGCCATCAGGTCGAGTTTGACGTAGCTAGCCAGCGGCTGCCAAGCGGCGTAAATCGGGGCCAGCACCGTGTGGTTGAAGGCCAGCCGAAAGCCGCGCTGGTGCAGCTCTTGCAGGGTTTGCTGGCGGGCGGCGATGTCGGCGGGTGCGTGGCCGGGTACGGGGCCTACTTCCAGCACCACCTTTTCAGGCTGGATCAGGTCCAGGTGGCCGCCAGACAAGCTCTCGTGCGTGCAGTTGACGAAGATGGTCATCTTGCCCACCAGCGACTCGTTGCCGGTGTGGGTCATGGCGTTGAACACCAGGGCCACATCGCTGGCGGCGTTGTGCGACACGGTGGAGCGGTCAAACAGCTCGTAGGCCACCACTTCCCGCTGGGCATCCATGATGGGCTGGCGGGCGATGACGACCGTGCCGGTGTCTACGGGCGTGGTGGCGTGGGCAGAAGGATCGGATGCAGGCATGGGGCGTCAGAGTTGTTACGTATCGTAACTTGTAGGCAAACGTAAGGTGGAGACTATGCCAGCAAAAGCGCCAGCTCTTCGTCGGTGAAGCCGGCTTGCAAACGCGCAGGCGTATTGAAAGGCGGCTTGGGCGTGGGCGCGTCATAGCGCTGGGCCAGCACCCGGTATTGCGCCACCGGCTCCAGCCCGTCACGCTGGCACAACCAGCGGTACCAGTGGTTGCCGATGGCCACGTGGCCGACCTCGTCGGCCAAAATAATGTCCAGAATCTCCACCGCCCGCAGCGCCTGCGGCGTGGCCACCCGGCGCAGCTTGGCCTGGATCAGCGGGGTGGCATCCAGGCCGCGCGCCTCCAGCGTGCGCGGCACCAGGGCCATGCGGGCCACCACGTCGCCTGCGGTGGCGGCGCACACGGTCCACAGGCCGTCGTGGGCGGGAAAGTCGCCGTAGTCCCAGCGCTGGTTGCCAGGGCCCTGCAGGCTTTGCAGGTGGGTGCGCAGCAGGCTGAAGTGGTGCGCCTCCTCGGCGGCCACGCGCACCCAGTCGCGGTAGAAGGCATCGGGCATGCCGTCAAAGCGCCAGGCGGCGTCCAGGGCCAGGTTGATGGCGTTGAATTCGATGTGGGCCACGGTGTGCAGCAGCGTGGCCAGGCCGTCGGGGGTGAAAGGCGAGCGCTGCGGCTTGACCACCCGCTCCACCAGCACCGGCCGGGCTGGGCGACCGGGTGGATCGCCGAAAGCTTCAAAATCTGATTTTGCTATTGAAAGCGTAGCTGCTTGCGCTTGTAGATAAAGCGCAGAGGCTACTTTTTGTTCCGGATCGGTCAGGCACAGGGTTTGCAGGGCGCGGGTACGGAGTTCCATCCCTACAATTGTAAAAGTTGAAAAAGGACCGGTATGGCTCTGTATGCATTGGATGGAATTGCGCCGCAGGTGGCGGCCACGGCCTGGGTGGCCGATAGCGCCGAAGTCATGGGCGATGTGGTGCTGGGCGAAGACAGCAGCGTCTGGTTTGGCGTGGTGGTGCGCGGCGACAACCACCGCATCACCATTGGCCGGGGCTCCAACGTGCAAGACCTGAGCGTGCTGCACACCGACCATGGCGTGCCGCTGACCATTGGCGAGAACGTCACCATCGGCCACCAGGTGATGCTGCATGGTTGCACCGTGGGCGACGGCTCGTTGATCGGCATTGGCGCGGTGGTGCTCAACGGCGCACGCATCGGCAAGAACTGCCTGGTGGGCGCGGGTGCGCTGGTCACCGAGGGCAAAGAGTTTCCCGATGGCAGCCTGATCATCGGCAGCCCGGCCAAGGTGGCGCGCGCGCTCACCCCGGCGCAAATCGAAGGTCTGCAGCGCAGCGCCCAGGGCTATGTCGCCAACGCCCGGCGCTTCAAGAACGGCTTGCAAAAGCTGGCCTGAACCCCATATCGGCCTGTACCCCATTAGGAATCCCCTGTGTCTGAACTCCATAAATTTTTATTCGACGGCCTGCCCGTGCGCGGCTGCATCGTGCGCCTGACCGATGCCTGGCAAGAAATTCTGCAGCGCCGCGCCTCCAACACCACCACCGGAGCCTACCCCGCGCCGGTCGCCGAACTGCTGGGCGAAATGACGGCCGCAGCGGTGCTGATGCAGTCCAACATCAAGTTCAACGGCGCGGTGGTGCTGCAAATCTTTGGCGACGGCCCGGTCAAGCTGGCCGTGGTCGAAGTGCAGCCCGACTTCAGCCTGCGCACCACCGCCAGCGTGATGGGCGAGGTGCCTGCCGATGCCACCCTGAGCCAAATGGTCAATGTGGACAACCAGGGCCGCTGCGCCATCACTCTGGACCCGAAAGACAAGTTCCCTGGCCAGCAGCCCTACCAGGGCGTGGTGCCGCTGTTTGGCGACAACAAAGAAAAGCTGGAGAAGTTCAGTGACGTGCTGCAGCACTACATGCTGCAAAGCGAGCAGCTCGACACCTTGCTGGTGCTGGCCGCCGACGAGAACGTGGCCGCCGGGCTGCTGATCCAGCGTCTGCCCATCCAGGGCGAAAAGAACCTGGCCGGCAGCGTGACCAGTGAAGCCAACGAGAACGAGATTGGACTCAACGAGCACTACAACCGCATCGCCACGCTGGCCAGCACGCTGAAGCGTGAGGAGCTGCTGACGCTGGACGTGGACACCATCCTGCGCCGCCTGTTCTGGGAAGAGCAGGTGCTGATGTTCAGCCCGCACATTGGCCCCACTGCGCCCAAGTTTGCCTGCACTTGCAGCCGCGACCGCGTGGGCGCGATGATCCGCAGCCTGGGCACCGACGAGGTGGAGGGCATCCTGGCCGAGCGTAACGAGGTGGAAGTGGCCTGCGAGTTCTGCGGCAAGCAGTACCGCTTTGACGCGGTGGACGCGGCGCAGCTGTTCACCACGCCGGACGCGAGTTTGCCCGGCCCCTCAGCGGTGCAGTAGGCCGGTAAACAGCCGGTGTTCGCACTCCGGGTCGCTGCACTTTTCGCAGTTCCAGGCCCATGGGCTACTCTTTAAAGAAAATCGGCCTCTAGCGCTTATCCCATCGGCGTGAGCAGCTACTTTTTCAATAGCGTTCAGCGCGTTGGTGGTGCGGGCCTGGTCTTTCCCGTACACCACCTGGTAGGGCAGATTTGCGCGGGCCAATGCGGCGCGCAGGGCAGCGTCCACGGGCGCGCGGCTGTGCGGGCCGTCGCGCTGCGGGTCGGCCGCCCAGGGCAGGTCCAGGCCCATCACCAGGGTCAGGTCGAAATGCCGTTGCTGCTCCAATGCGGCGGCGTACAGGCTGTCGTCACCAAACAGCAGGTCGCTGTAGACGGCGGTCATCAGCGCCGTGGTGTCGGCTAACAAATACGTGGCGTCGGGTGCCTGGGCGATGCGCTCGGTATGCGCCTGGGCAATGGCTGCTTGCTCGTCGGCACGGGGCGTGCGGCCTGCGGCATCGCACCACAAGCGCAAGGTTTCGGGAACGGGATAGACGCTGTGGCCCTGGCTGCGCAGGGTGGCGGTAATGGCTGTGACCAGCTGGGTTTTGCCGGTGCTCTCGGCACCCAGCAAAGCTATTTTGATCAACTTACTTCGGCGAAATATGGACAAATATTTCGTTGGACTTGACCATGCCCAGCTCGAAGCGGGCACGTTCTTCGACCATTTCCAGACCTTCTTTCAGGTCGCGCACCTCGGCGCTGAGCTGGTCGTTGACCTGCTGCGCCTGGGTGTTGTGCTCTTGCAGCGTCTCCAGCTTTTGCTGCAAACGCGTCACCTCGGAAATACTGCCGCGCCCAAACCACAGCTGCCCGTGCAGTATCGCCAGCAAAGCCAGTAAGACGATGGGCACTACACGGGAAGCCATGGCAGGGTGACCTTACTTCAGGTTGTAAAAGGCTTTACGGCCGGGGTAGGTGGCCACGTCGCCCAGGTCTTCTTCGATACGCAAGAGCTGGTTGTACTTGGCCATGCGGTCCGAGCGGCTCAAGCTACCGGTCTTGATCTGGCCCGCATTGGTGCCCACGGCGATGTCGGCAATGGTGGAGTCTTCGGTTTCGCCCGAGCGGTGGCTGATCACGGCGGTGTAACCGGCGCGCTTGGCCATCTCGATGGCGGCGAAGGTTTCGGTCAGGGTGCCGATCTGGTTGATCTTGATCAGGATCGAGTTGGCGATGCCCTTGTCGATGCCTTCTTGCAAGATCTTGGTGTTGGTGACGAACAGGTCGTCGCCCACGATTTGCACGTTCTTGCCCAGGCGGTCGGTCAGGATCTTCCAGCCATCCCAGTCGCCTTCGGCCATGCCGTCTTCGATGCTGATGATGGGGTACTTGTCGACCCACGAGGCCATGATGTCGGTCCATTCCTGGCTGGTCAGCGACCAGCCTTCACCGGCCAGCTCGTACTTGCCGTTCTTGTAGAACTCGGAAGCGGCGCAGTCCAGGCCCAAGGCGATCTGCTCGCCGGGCACATAACCGGCATCGGTGATGGCTTGCAAAATCATCTCGATGGCGGCTTCGTGGCTAGGCACGTTGGGGGCAAAACCGCCTTCGTCGCCGACCGCAATGCTCATGCCCTTGTCGTGCAAAATTTTCTTCAAGGCGTGGAACACTTCGGCGCCGTAGCGCAGCGCTTCGCGGAAGCTCGGGGCACCCACGGGGATGATCATCAGCTCTTGCAGGTCGAGGTTGTTGTTGGCGTGCGCGCCGCCGTTGACCACGTTCATCATGGGCACGGGCATTTGCATGCCGCCCATGCCGCCGAAGTAGCGGTACAGGGGCAGGCCGGACTCTTCGGCCGCAGCGCGGGCCACGGCCATCGACACGGCCAGCATGGCGTTGGCGCCCAGGCGGGATTTGTTTTCGGTGCCGTCCAGGTCGATCAGGGTCTTGTCCAGGAAGGCTTGCTCGGAAGCGTCCAGGCCCAGGATGGCTTCGGAGATTTCGGTGTTGATGTGCTCAACCGCTTTGAGCACGCCCTTGCCCAGGTAGCGGTTTTTGTCGCCGTCGCGCAGCTCGATGGCTTCGAGCGAACCGGTGGAAGCGCCCGACGGCACGGCCGCACGGCCCATGGTGCCGGATTCCAGCAGCACATCGCATTCGACGGTGGGGTTGCCTCGGCTGTCCAGAATTTCGCGGGCGACGATATCAACAATTGCACTCATTTTTTGTCTTCCTTGGATGGTTAAAAATTGGGCCGGCGGCAAGCCATTGACGCAGCCCTGAATTCTTGCATGGCTTTGGTGTCGCGCATGCGTCAAAGCGCCGATTGTTCGCGGGTTGTAACTGTTACCGCTTTGAAGTTACGCGGAGAAGGAATTCTCTAGGTAGCCGTTTTTCTTGGTGATGCGGTCGAGTGCCACCAGGGTTTCCAGCAGGGCGCGCATGTGCTTCAAAGGTACAGCGTTGGGGCCGTCGCTCATGGCTTTGCTGGGGTCGGGGTGGGTTTCCATGAACACACCGGCTACGCCCACGGCCACGGCGGCACGGGCCAGTACCGGCACCATCTCGCGCATGCCGCCGCTGCTGGTGCCGTTGCCGCCGGGCAGTTGCACCGAGTGGGTGGCATCGAACACCACTGGGGCCTTTGTTTCGCGCATGATGGCCAGGCTGCGCATGTCGCTGACCAGGTTGTTGTAGCCAAAGCTGGCACCGCGTTCGCAGGCCATGAAGTTGTCTTCTTCCAGGCCCATTTCTTTGGCGGCGGCGCGGGCCTTGTCGATCACGTTTTTCATGTCGCCCGGGGCTAAAAACTGGCCCTTTTTGATGTTCACCGGCTTGCCGCTTTGTGCCACGGCGCGGATGAAATCGGTCTGGCGGCACAGGAAGGCCGGGGTTTGCAGCACGTCGACAACGCTGCAGACCTGGGTGATCTGGGATTCGTCATGGATGTCGGTCAGCACCGGCACGCCCAGCTCACGCTTGACCTTGGCCAGAATTTCCAGCCCCTTGTCGATGCCCGGGCCGCGAAAGGTGTTGCCGCTGCTGCGGTTGGCCTTGTCGAAGCTGCTCTTGAAGATGAACGGAATACCTAAAGCGCTGGTGATTTCCTTCAAGGTGCCTGCGGTGTCCATTTGCAGCTGCTCGGACTCGATGACGCAGGGGCCTGCGATCAGGAAGAGGGGCTGGTCCAGGCCGATGTCAAATCCGCACAACTTCATTTTTTTGCTCCTTGGTGCTGCTCTACCGCGGCCTTCACAAAGGCATTGAACAGCGGGTGGCCGTCCCACGGTGTGGACTTGAATTCGGGGTGGAACTGCACGCCGACAAACCAGGGGTGGACGTTTTGCGGCAGCTCGACCATTTCGGTGAGTTGCTCGCGCTGCGTCAGGGCCGAGATCACCAGCCCGGCGTCGCGCAGGCGGTCCAGGTAGTGCACGTTGGCTTCAAAACGGTGGCGGTGGCGTTCGGTGACCACGTCGCCATAGATGCTGTGCGCCAGCGTGCCGGGGGCCACGTCGGAGCTTTGCGCGCCCAAGCGCATGGTGCCGCCCAGGTCGGAGTTTTCGTCGCGGGTCTTGATGCTGCCGTCGGTGTCTTTCCACTCGGTGATCAGTGCGATCACCGGGTGCGGCGTGGCGGGCTCGAACTCGGTGCTGTTGGCATCCGCCAGGCCCGCCACGTGGCGCGCAAATTCGATGGTCGCCACCTGCATGCCCAGGCAGATGCCCAGGTAGGGTACCTTGTGCTCGCGGGCAAACCGGGCGGCGCAGATCTTGCCTTCGATGCCGCGTTTGCCAAAGCCGCCGGGCACCAGGATGGCATCGAACGCGGCCAGGGTGTCCACGGTATCGGGGACGATGGTTTCGGAATCGATGTAGCTGATCTTCACCCGCACATGGTTCTTCATGCCAGCGTGGCGCAGGGCTTCGTTGAGCGATTTGTAGCTGTCGCTCAGGTCCACGTACTTGCCGACCATGGCGATGTTGACGTCGCCGCGGGGGTTGGCGGTCTCATACACCAGGTCGTCCCAGCGCTTGAGGTTGGCGGGCGGGGTGTTCAGGCGCAGCTTGTCGCAGATCAGGCCGTCCAGGCCTTGCTCGTGCAGCATGCGCGGCACTTTGTAGATGGTGTCTACGTCCCACATCGAGATCACGCCCCACTCGGGCACGTTGGCAAACAGCGAGATCTTGGAGCGCTCTTCTTGCGGAATCGGGCGGTCGGCGCGGCACAGCAGGACGTCGGCCTGGATACCGAGTTCGCGCAGTTGCTTGGCGGTGTGCTGGGTGGGCTTGGTCTTGAGCTCGCCTGCGGCGGCAATCCAGGGCACGTAGCTCAGGTGCACGAAGGCGGTGTTGTTCGGGCCCATTTTCAGGCTCATCTGGCGCACGGCTTCCAGGAACGGCAGCGACTCGATATCGCCCACCGTGCCGCCCACTTCGACCAGCGCCACGTCCACCGCGTCGGGTTCGCCAAAACGAGCACCGCGCTTGATGAATTCCTGGATTTCATTGGTCACGTGCGGAATCACCTGCACGGTCTTGCCCAGGTAGTCACCGCGGCGCTCTTTGTCGAGCACGCTGTTGTAGATCTGGCCGGTGGTGAAGTTGTTGGACTTGCGCATGCGCGTCTCAACAAAACGCTCGTAGTGGCCCAAGTCGAGGTCGGTTTCTGCGCCGTCGTCCGTCACAAAGACCTCACCGTGCTGCAGCGGCGACATGGTGCCGGGGTCGACGTTGAGGTAGGGGTCCAGCTTGATCAGGGTGACTTTGAGGCCCCGCGATTCGAGGAGTGCTGCAAGAGAGGCTGAAGCGATTCCCTTGCCCAGGGAAGACACGACACCGCCGGTGACGAAGACAAATTTGGTCATCTCAAAGTCGGGACGTCATCCCGAGGAGGTGGAAATGGTGATTATAAGGGTGCTGCATGGGCGCTTTGGGGGGCGCTCTGCCTCTGCTACATTGCCCGCCATGAACCCCAACACACCTCCCCTAGCGGACGGCGACCTCGCGGGCAAGCACATCGTGCTGGGCCTCACCGGCGGCATCGCCTGCTACAAATCGGCCGAGCTGTGCCGCCTGCTGACCAAGGCCGGGGCCACCGTGCAGGTGGTGATGACCGAGGCGGCCACGCAGTTCATCACCCCGGTGACCATGCAGGCGCTGAGCAACCGCCCGGTCTACGGCTCGCAATGGGATGCGCGCGAGCCCAACAACATGCCGCACATCAACCTGAGCCGCGAGGCGGACCTGGTCTTGATTGCCCCATGTAGCGCCGACTTCATCGCCCGCCTGGTGCAGGGCCGTACCGACGAACTGCTCAGCCTGCTGTGCCTGGCGCGCCCCATGCAGTCGGTGCCGCTGTTGGTCGCGCCCGCCATGAACCGCGAGATGTGGATCCACCCCGCCACCCAGCGCAATATGGCCCAGCTGCAGGCCGACGGTGCGGTGATTCTGGGCGTGGGCACCGGCGAGCAGGCCTGTGGCGAAACCGGCGACGGCCGCATGCTGGAGCCCGCCGAACTGCTGGAGGATGTGGTGGCCTTCTTCCAGCCCAAAACCCTGGCCGGCCAGCGCGTACTGGTCACCGCCGGGCCCACCTACGAGGCGATCGACCCGGTGCGCGGCATCACCAACCTGAGCAGCGGCAAGATGGGTTTTGCCATCGCCCGCGCCGCCCGCGAGGCAGGGGCCGAGGTGACTTTGGTGGCCGGGCCGGTGGCCTTGCCGACCCCGCGTGGGGTCACCCGTATCGATGTGAAATCTGCACAAAATATGCTCGAAGCCGTTATTCCATCGGCGCAACAAGCTACTATATTCATAGCGACTGCGGCCGTGGCCGACTGGCGGCCCGCACATGCCGCCGACCACAAGATCAAAAAAGACGGCTCGGGTGCCACGCCCCAACTGCAGTTTGTCGAGAACACCGACATCCTGGCCACCGTGGCCCAATCCGCCCGTGCTTTGAGCGGCGCGCTGTTCTGCGTAGGTTTCGCCGCGGAGAGCCAGGACCTGCTGGCCAACGCCCAGGCCAAGCGCGCGCGCAAAGGCGTGCCGCTGCTGGTGGGTAACATCGGCCCGGCCACTTTTGGCCAAGACCACAACGCGCTGCTGCTGGTCGATGCGCACCGCGCCACCGAGCTGCCGCACGCCTCCAAACTGACCCTGGCGCGCCAACTGGTCGCCGAGATTGCAACCCGCCTTCCAAAATGATCATCGACGTCAAAATTATCGACCCGCGCATGGCAGACCAACTGCCCGCCTACGCCACCCCCGGCAGCGCGGGCCTGGACCTGCGCGCCTGCCTGAACGAGCCCCTGGTGCTGGCCCCCAACGCCTGGCAACTGGTGCCCACCGGCATCGCCATCCACCTGGCCGACCCGGGCTTTGCCGCCATGATCCTGCCGCGCTCCGGCCTGGGCCACAAGCACGGCATCGTGCTGGGCAATCTGGTGGGGCTGATCGACAGCGACTACCAGGGCCAGCTGATGGTCAGCGCCTGGAACCGCAGCAGCGTGGCCTTCACCATCGAACCCATGGAGCGCCTGGCCCAGCTGGTCATCGTGCCGGTGGTGCAGGCCCAGTTCAATGTGGTCACCGAATTCCCCGCCTCGGTGCGCGGCGAGGGCGGCTACGGGTCGACCGGCAAGGCCTAAAGGATTGCTACTGCTTTAGTAGCTGCTCACGCTGATGGAATAAGCGCCAGAGGCACTTTTGGCTTAAAAATCAAGCCGCCTGCAAGGCCCACTGCGCCGCGCTGACGGCGTGGATGGCGGTGGTGTCAAACAGCGGCACGCTGCTGTCGCGGGCATCCACCAGCAGGCTGATCTCGGTGCAGCCCAGGATGATGGCCTGCGCGCCTTGGGCCACCAGTTGCGCCATCACCGCGCGGTAGGCTTCGCGCGAGGCGGGCAGTATCTGGCCCAGGCACAGCTCGTCGTAAATGATGCGGTGCACCGTGTCGCGCTCGGGCGCGCCGGGCACCAGCACGCGCAGGCCGTGGCGGGCTTCGAGGCGGGCGCGGTAAAAATCCTGCTCCATGGTGAAGCGGGTGCCGAGCAGGCCGACGCACGTGACACCGGCGGCTTTGATCGCGGCGGCGGTGGGGTCGGCGATGTGTAGCAGCGGAATGGCTACGGCGGACTCAATGGCGGCGGCCACCTTGTGCATGGTGTTGGTGCACAGCACCAGGCAGTCCGCCCCGGCGCGCTCTAGGGCGCGGGCGGCATCGGCCAGTACGGCCCCGGCAGCGTCCCAGTCGCCTGCGTGCTGCAGGCGCTCGATCTCATGGAAATCGACGCTGAACAAAATGACTTTGGCTGAGTGCAGGCCGCCGAGCTGCTGTTTGACGGTTTCGTTGATCTGGCGGTAGTAGGGAACGGTCGATTCCCAGCTCATGCCGCCGATGAGGCCAATGGTTTTCATGGAAAAGTTGGGGTGGGTGCTGTGTTTATCGCTGGGCAGTTTGCCAGAAGCTGTGCAGCAGCAAGATGCCTTCCGGGGTGTCTTTGCCGGTGGCTGCGCCGCTACCGGCCTGCTTCCAGCGGGCGGTGGACAGGGCCAGCATTTCGGAGGCGGTGGGCCTGGCAAAACCCATGTCCCAGCCGGTGAAACTGCGCTCGGCTATCGGCTCCAGCAGCAGTTCGATCAGGTTGCCGTGCGCCGGGTCGCGGGCGATGCGCTGGTAGGTCTGGTTGACGGTGAGGGCCGGGCCTTCCAGGTACTGGATGAAATTGCCGTCGTGGTAGAGCAGCACGCCGGTCAGCCCATCCTGTTGGTTACGGATGCGCGCCGATTGCAGCAGCCGCTCCAGCGCGGGCTCGTCCAGCGGCACCCGGGCAGAGCTGACATACACCAGGCTGAGCAGTGCACTCATACCGCGTGGATCAGCGCGGTGCAGACCCGGTTGCGCCCCGTGGCCTTGGCGCGGTAGAGGGCGGTGTCGGCGCGGTCGATCAGCAGGTCGATGCTCTGGCGCGGCAGCATGCTGGCGCAGCCGATGCTCAGGCGCAGCGAGAGCTGGCTGCGGCCCGCGTCGATGGTGCGCGCGGCGATATTGCAGCGCAGGCGCTCGGCCAGGTCGGCCGCGTGGTTGATAGGGGTGGCGGGCAGGATGATCAGAAACTCTTCGCCGCCCCAGCGGCTCACGCAGTCCACCGTGCGGCAGGTTTGGGCGAGTTGCTGGGCCACTGCGCGCAAGGCCATGTCGCCCGCCGGATGGCCGAGCTGGTCGTTGACGCTCTTGAAGTGGTCGATGTCGCACAGCAGCACCGAAAACTCCGAATCCATGCGCTGGTAACGCCGCCATTCGTGCTCCAGCCGCTCCTGGGCTTCGCGCCGGTTGGGCAGGCCGGTGAGGGTGTCGGTGCGCGATAGGCGGTTGTTTTCTTCCAGCGCGTGGCACAGCTCGTGCACGTCGCGAAAGGCCACCATGTAGTGGTCGGGCCATACCGGGGAGTGGAGTTCAACGGTGATGATGTACCAGCGC
Source organism: uncultured Albidiferax sp. (assembly GCA_963512645.1). Classification (GTDB taxonomy): domain Bacteria; phylum Pseudomonadota; class Gammaproteobacteria; order Burkholderiales; family Burkholderiaceae_C; genus Rhodoferax_B. The sequence continues at coordinate 447,311 of CAUPNM010000001.1, forward strand.
TGTTGGCCGTTTTTGCACCGCACCAGGGCTTTCAGCTCGGCGGTGGGAAGGCCTTTTTCCAGGCTCTCGGCGATATTGGCGCGCCAGCCGGCCACCACACTGGCCCGGTAATCCGGGTCGGGGTAGGCCTGCTGGAACCAGCTGTTGCTGTCGGGGATATCCGCCAGGGTGTAGCCCAGCTGAGCGGTAAAGGCTTTGTTGAGATAGAACTGCTGGCGCACACGGGTGGTGGTGCAGCCGCCCGCATCGCTAACCCTGGAGATGAGCAACGGAACAGGGGTGAAGTCCATGCCCTGGCACAAGGTCATAAGGGCTTGGTCAGAGTCCTGCATGGGTTCGGCTAGTCGCATAGGCCTAGGAGTGGTATGTGCAATAGAAGCCGCCACAGCGCCAGCGTGGTGTCTGTGGGCCTGCGCGATGCTACTCCATGAGCCTTTGGGGTGCGAGTAGTGAGCTTGGTATTTTTTGAAATAAAGACAGGCCCGTTGTCGCCCTGCACCAGGTCAGTGCAGATGGCCCGCAAAAGCCGCCGCAATGGCCAGGTTTCTGGGGCCTGGCTCCAGCGTAAATGCCTGGCCCGCGGCGATGCTGCCCGGCACCACCACTGCCAGATAAAACCCGCAGGCCCCGCTGCGCACCATGTCGCGCGCAGCCCCGGCATAGCCCATCACCGCATTGAATTTGAAGCAGGGCTGGCGCGGCTCGGTCACGCGCAGGATGCAGCCGGGGAAACGCAGGGTGTCGCCCACCCACACTTGCGGCTCCAGCAGGCCCTGCAGCGTCAGGTTTTCGCCCACAAAGCCGGGCGGCAAATCTTCGTCAAACAGGCTCACGCCCTGGGCCTGCCGCTGGGTTTGCCAAAAGGCGTAATGTTCGGCGGGGTAGGCGTAAACGGCCTTGTCCAGCCCGCCGTGCACGCGCAGGTCAGCCTGCTCATCGCCCGCCAGCCCCAGGGGGCCCACGGCTATCGGGCCCGCCACGGCGTGTTTGCCAATGCCCGACAGCACGCGCCGCCCACCGGCCATCAGCGGGCGGGCGGTGCCGATGTTGACGCTGGCAACTTGCACCGATCAGCAGCGTTCGAAAATCGCCGCAATGCCCTGGCCGCCGCCGATGCACATGGTCACCAGCGCGTAGCGGCCCTGGGTGCGTTGCAGCTCGTACAGGGCTTTGACGGTGATCAGCGCGCCGGTGGCACCGATGGGGTGGCCCAGCGAAATGCCCGAGCCATTGGGGTTGACCTTGGCCGGGTCCAGGCCCAGGTCGCGGCTCACGGCGCAGGCCTGGGCGGCAAAGGCCTCGTTGGCCTCGATCACGTCCAGGTCTTGTACCGTCAGCCCGGCTTTTTGCAGCGCCAGGCGGGTGGCGGGCACCGGGCCGATGCCCATGTACTGCGGATCCACCCCGGCGTGGGCGTAGGCCACCAGGCGGGCCAGCGGCTGCAGGCCACGGGCTTTGGCGGTGGCCGCGTCCATCAGCACCACGGCGGCGGCGGCATCGTTGATGCCTGAGGCGTTACCGGCGGTGACGGTGCCGTTTTCTTTGGCAAAGGCGGGCTTGAGCTTGGCCATGTCGGCCATCGTCACGCCAGTGCGAAAGTGCTCATCGCTGGCGAACTGGGTGTCGCCTTTTTTGCTTTTCAGCACCACGGGGGTGATCTGGCTGGTGAAGTACCCGGCGGCGGTGGCGCGCTCGGCCCGGTGGTGGCTTTCTACCGCCAGCGCGTCCTGGTCTTCGCGGCTGATGCCCCATTTTTTGGCGATGTTTTCAGCAGTGACACCCATGTGGATGTTGTGGAAGGGGTCGTGCAGCGCGCCGATCATCATGTCGGTCAGCTTGGCATCGCCCATGCGCATGCCCCAGCGGGCGCTGAGGGCGGCGTAGGGGGCGCGGGTCATGTTTTCAGCGCCGCCGCCAATGGCGATGTCGGCGTCGCCCAGCAAAATGCTTTGCGCCGCGTTGACGATGGCCTGCAGGCCCGAGCCGCACAGGCGGTTTACGTTGAAGGCGGGCGTGCCCTCGCCACAGCCGCCCAGCACCGCGGCCGCACGCGACAAATACATGTCGCGCGGCTCGGTGTTGACCACATGGCCAAACACCACATGGCCCACATCGGCACCCAGCGTTTGGGCGCGCGATAACGACTCGCGCACCACCTGGGCCGCCAGGTCGATGGGCGGGATGTCCTTCAGGCTGCCGCCGAAGGTTCCGATCGCGGTACGTACGGCGCTAACAACAACAACTTCGCGGGCCATGGAGATTCCTTGTAAAAGATGAAAGGGAAGGGGGGGTGTCAGGGAGGGCTGTAAAAACGTCAGTTTCCAGCCAGTTCTGCATTCATAATTATGAATGCAAATTCACACAAACCGGAGACAAATATGCAGGCGTATGCAGACTTTTACCAACGCTCCCTCAGCGAGCGCGATGCATTCTGGGGCGAGCAGGCCAAGCTGATCGACTGGCAGACGCCGCCCCAGCAGGTGTGCGACTACAGCAACCCGCCGTTTGCGAAATGGTTTGTCGGCGGCACCACCAACCTGTGCCACAACGCGGTCGACCGGCACCTTGTAGACCGGGCGGACCAGCGGGCGCTGATTTTTGTCTCCACCGAAACCGGCGAAGAAACCGTCTACACCTTCCGCGAACTACATGCGGAGGTGCAGCGCATGGCCGCCGTGCTGCTGGGCCTGGGTGTAACCAAGGGCGACCGGGTGCTGGTCTACATGCCGATGGTGGCCGAGGCCGCGTTCACCATGCTGGCCTGCGCCCGCATTGGGGCCATCCACTCGGTGGTGTTTGGCGGCTTTGCCTCGGGCGCGCTGGCCTCGCGCATCGAAGATGCCGAGCCGGTGGTGATCGTCAGCGCCGATGCCGGTTCGCGCGGCGGCAAAGCCGTGGCCTACAAGCCGCTGCTGGACGAGGCCATTCGCCTCTCGAAACACAAACCTAGCGCCGTGCTGCTGGTGGACCGCGGCCTGGTTGCTATGGATTTGGTAGCTGGCCGTGACCATCTGTGGGGCGCAGAGCGGCAAAAACACCTGGATACCCCAGTGCCCTGCGCCTGGGTTGATGCCACGCACACCAGCTACACCCTGTACACCAGCGGCACCACCGGCAAGCCCAAGGGCGTGCAGCGCGACACCGGCGGCTACGCGGTGGCGCTGGCTGCCAGCCTCAAGCACATCTACGGCGGCAAGCCCGGCGAAACCTTCTTCTGCACCAGCGACATCGGCTGGGTGGTGGGCCACAGCTACATCATCTACGGCCCGCTGATCGGTGGCATGGCCACCATCTTGTACGAGGGCCTGCCCACCCGGCCCGACGGCGGCATCTGGTGGAGCCTGGTCGAGAAGTACCAGGCCACGGTGATGTTCAGCGCGCCCACCGCCGTGCGGGTGCTCAAGAAGCAAGACCCGGCGCTGATGGCGAAGTACGACCTGTCCAGCCTGCGCGCGCTGTTTTTGGCAGGGGAGCCGCTGGACGAACCCACCGCCACCTGGATTAGCCAGGCCCTGGGCAAGCCCATCATCGACCACTACTGGCAGACCGAAACTGGCTGGCCCATCCTGGCGCTGTGCAATGGCGTGGAGTCGGCCCCCACCAAGTTTGGCTCGCCGGGCAAGGCGGTGTATGGCTACAACGTCAAGCTGCTCGACGACTCCACCGGCGAAGAGCTCACCGGCCCCAACCAGAAGGGCGTGGTCGCCATCGAAGGCCCGCTGCCCCCCGGCTGCCTGCAAACCGTGTGGCGCGACGATGCCCGCTTCGTGCAAACCTACTGGTCCAGCGTGCCCGGCAAAATGGTCTACAGCACCTTTGACTGGGGGGTGCGCGATGCCGACGGCTATTTCTTCATCCTGGGCCGTACCGACGACGTGATCAATGTGGCTGGGCACCGCCTGGGCACCCGCGAGATCGAGGAAAGCATTGCCGCCCACCCCAATATCTCCGAGGTGGCGGTGGTGGGCGTGGCCGATGCGCTCAAAGGCCAGGTGGCCATGGCGTTTGCCGTGGTCAAGGACACCAGCATGCTCAACGACGATGCCGCCCGCGCCCAGCTCGAAGCCGAGGTGATGCGCATCGTCGACAAAGACCTGGGGGCCGTGGCCCGCCCGGCCCGCGTCACCTTTGTCAGCGTGCTGCCCAAAACCCGCAGCGGCAAACTGCTGCGCCGCGCCGTACAGGCCGTGTGCGAAGGCCGCGACCCCGGCGACCTGACCACCATGGACGATCCGTCCGCGCTGCAGCAGATCAAGGAGCTGGTTGGCAAAAAGTAGGGGCTTGCAATATACTGGATGCATAACCAGTATATTGCTATTGAATAAATAGCTTGTCGCGCCCAAGGAATAAGCGCTGGAGGCCTATTTTGTTCATAAAAAACCTGCAGGGGCGGGCATGACCGATAAGGTCATCCCCATCCCCGAGACGGTCATTCCCATCACCGCCATCAAAGGCCGGGGCACGGCCACCCACCTGGCGCACCGCTTCAGCAGCGAAGACCGGGCCGCGTTCGACGACGGCTGGGGCACGCTGGAAGGCACCGAGCCGCGCGAGCCCCTGGCCACCCAGGTGATTTTTGAAGACGCGCACAGCGCCATCACCCGCAATGACTCGCCCGACATCTACTTCGACTACGGCCTGAACCCCTACCGGGGTTGCGAGCACGGCTGCATTTACTGCTACGCCCGGCCCACGCACAGCTACCTGAATATGTCGCCGGGGCTGGACTTTGAAACCAAGATCATTGCCAAACGCAACCTGGCCGAGGTGCTGGCGCGTGAGCTGGCCGCCCCCCGTTATGTGCCGCAGATGTTGGCCCTGGGCACGGTGACCGACGGCTACCAGCCCATCGAGCGCGAGCTGCGCCTGACCCGCAACGCCATCGCCGTGGCGCACCGCTGCCACCACCCGCTGGCGCTGGTGACCAAGGGCAGCGGGGTGGAGCGCGACCTGGACCTGCTGGCCCCCATGGCGGCGCGCAACCTGGCGGCGGTGTACGTCACCATCACCACGCTGGATGCCGCCCTGGCCCGCACGCTAGAGCCGCGCGCCGCCGCACCGCACCGGCGCTTGCGCAGCGTCCGCGCCCTGGCGGATGCGGGCGTGCCGGTGGGCGTGAGCGTGGGGCCGCAGATTCCGTTCATCAATGACGACATGGAGCAGGTGCTGGCTGCCGCGTACGAGGCCGGTGCCCGCACCGCCTTCTACACCGTGCTGCGCCTGCCCTGGGAGGTGGCCCCGCTGTTTCGCCAGTGGCTGGAGCTGCACTACCCGCAGCGCGCTGAGCGGGTGATGGCGCGCATCCAGGAGATGCACGCCGGCAAAGACAAGCGCGGCGGCAAAGACTACAACGCCGACTTCGCCACCCGCATGAAGGGCAGTGGCCTGTGGGCCGACCTGCTGCGCCAGCGTTTTCACAAGTCGTGCGCCAAGCTGGGCCTGAACCGCGAGCGGGTGGTGCTGGACCTGGGGCAGTTCCGCCCTGGCTTGCTGTCGGGGCAGGAGAGTTTGTTTTGAAGATTTTGGTGGCTAGGCGGGCAGGCGCACCACGGCTTCGAACCCGTGGGGCTGCCCCGGCGGGGGCGATGCCAGTTCCAGGCGGCCCTGGTGCCGCTCCACGATGGTGGTGACGATCGACATGCCCAGGCCGTAGCCTGCGGCGTTGGGCGTGTTTTTGACATGCCGGTGGCGCACGCGCTCCAGCATTTCGGGCGGTAGGCCCGGGCCCAGGTCGCGCACGCGCAGGGTGGCGGGTGCCTCTACGGTGATGTGCACGGCGCTGCCATCGCTGTAGCGCAGCGCGTTTTCCACCAGGTTGCGCAGCACGATGGCCAGCGCGTCGAAGTCGCCCCGGGCCTGCACCCCTTGCACATCATCCTGCTCCTCTTGCTCTTGCGGCACGTGCAGGTGCAGCCGGTCCAGCAGGCCGGCCTGGGCCCAGAACTCCTGCGCCACCGTACCCGCCAGGCTGACCAGGTTGACCTGTGCGTCGGTCAGGGCGGCGGCCGATTCGGCGCGGGACATTTGCAGCAGCTTTTCGGCCCGGCGGTTGAGCTGGTTGAGCGAGTCCAGCGCGCGGCGGGCCTCCAGCCGGGCGGGGGGCTGCAGCGGCAAATCCAGCAGGGCGTGCAGGCGCAGCACGGTGGTGGCCAGGGGGGTGCGCAGCTCGTGCGCGGCATTGGCGGCCAGGGCGCGCTCGGTGTCCAGCGCATCGGCCAGACGGGCCAGCAGGCGGTTCATGCTGTTGGTGATGGTTTGCAGCTCGGCAGGCAGCGCGGTGCCGGGTATGGCGGCCAGGTTGTGCCCGCTGCGCAGGCCGATCTGGGTGCTGATGTGTTGCAGCGGTGCCAGTTGGCGGCGGATGGTCCACGGGATCCACAGCGCCAGCACCGGCAGTACCGCCACCACCGGCACCAGCAGCCAGAGGGTGATCTCCCACTGGGCTTCTTTGCGGTGGGCCAGCGTATCGGCTACCTGGATGGCCAGCGGTTGCTCGGGGTGCTGGTAGGTGTAGACGCGCCACAGCGGCAGGGTGGTAAAGCCGTTGCGCTGGCCCGCCACCCAGGGCGTGGCCGGGGCGTCTTGCGAGCGCAACAGCACGCGGCCTGCGCTGTCGACCACCTGGTAGGCCAGGTAGTCCTCGGCCAACGCGGTGTCGCCGCGCTGCACCTTGTCGGTGGGGGCGGCGTGGGGGTTTGCCCGGGGCGTGAGTTCGTGCAGCGCCATGCCCAGCAGGCGGTGCCCGCTGTCGACCAGCGCGGCATCCATGTTTTCGTTGATTTCCACCTGCGCATACCAGGCGCTGCTGCAGGCCACCACGGTCCAGGCCAGCGCGATGGCCCACAGCAGGGAGCGGGTGAGGCGGCGCGTCAGGCTGGGCTGGGCCAGGCTCATGGCGCGGCCTTGGTCAGGCGGTAGCCCAGGCCGCGTATGGTCTGGATGCAGTCGGCCCCCAGCTTGCGGCGCAGGTTGTAGATGAACACTTCCAGGGTGTTGGAGCCGATGTCTTCGTTAAAGTCGTACAGCGCGTGCTGCAGCGACTCCTTGCTGTGGATGCGGTCCAGGCGCGAGGCCAGTACCCGCAGCAGCGCCCATTCTTTGGCGGTCAGCACCACCGGCAGGCCGTGCCGGGTGAGCGACAGGGCGGCCAGGTCGATCTCCAGGCTGCCCAGTTGCACCAGCGACGAGGCACCGCCGCTTTTGCGCCGCTCGGCCGCCCGCAGCCGGGCCAGCAGCTCGTCGGGGTCAAATGGCTTGACCAGGTAGTCGTCGGCCCCGGCATCCAGCCCGCGGATGCGGTCCGACACCTGGTCGCGCGCGGTCAGCACCACGATCAGGATGTCGGCCGACTTGCGGCGCACCAGCGGGATCAGCGACAGGCCGTCGCCATCGGGCAGGTGCAAATCCAGCAGCACCGCATCCCAGTCGGCCACGGGCAGGGCGGCCCGGGCGCTGGCCAGGCTGGCCACGGGGTCCACTGCAAAGCCCTTGCCCCGCAGGTGCGAGGCCACCGCCTCGGCCAGCGCCACATCGTCTTCCACCAGCAAAACCCGCATAGCACTCCCAAGGCAAATCCTGCATTGGGCACGGGCCAGATTAAGGCCCGCTGAAGGGTGCGGGTGCTTGTGTGGCCATTCAGGTGCGCTTCATGTTCGCGGGTTGCAATCCATCCACCAGCACACGCTGGCATTTCAACCTTTTGGAAACCACCATGAAAACGACTATTTGCGCTTCTTTGCTCCTCGCCCTGTCCGGTGTTGCCATGGCAGGCCCCACCTGCACTGCTGCCAAGGCCACCTGGATGGCCGAAGCCGACTTCAAAAAAGGCCTGGAAGCCCAGGGCTACCAGATCAAGACCTTCAAGGTCAGCAAGGGCCAGTGCTACGAGATCTACGGCTTTGACAAGGCGGGCAAGAAGGTCGAAATCTACTTCGACCCCGTGACCGCTGCGGTGCTGGAAACCAAGTAAGCCGGAGCACGCGCATGGCACGCCACCCCACCATCCGCTCGGCCCCCGTATGGGACCGGTTTGTGCGCCTGTTCCACTGGTCGCTGGTCACCGGCATCGTCCTGAACTACGCGGTGCTGGACGACGGCGAAACCCTGCACCAGTGGACCGGTTATGCCGTTCTGGCACTGGTGGGGGCGCGCGTGGTGTGGGGGTTTGTGGGGTCGCGCCATGCCCGGTTTGCCGACTTCGTGCCCACCCCCCGGCGCCTGCTCGACCATCTGCGCGGGTTGGCCAGCGGCGAGCATGGGGCGCACGCGGGCCACAACCCGCTGGGCGCGCTGATGATTCTGGCGCTGCTGGGCCTGGTGCTGGCGGTGGGCACCACCGGCTGGATGCAGACCCTGGATGCCTTCTGGGGCGAAGAGTGGTTGCAGGACTTGCATGCCACCCTGGCCACCACCCTGGTGTCTTTCGCCGGGCTGCACGCCGTGGCCGCGCTGGTGATGGGGCGGATCGAACGCACCCGCCTGGTGAAGGCCATGTTTACCGGCACCAAGGAGTGGTGGTAAGCTACTAGTAGCTATATATTTTATAGCTGGTTGCGCTTATGGAATAAGCGCTGAAGGCTCTTTTTTCTTGTTTTTTTGGTGCCCGCTAGGCCTCGGCGGGCACGGCTGCGTTCAGCGCCTGGAGCGCGGCCTCGAAGTCGTACTCGGCCATGGCACTGGCCACCGTGGCGTGGGCATGGCCCAGCGCGGCCTGGAGCAGCGTGCCGTGCTGCTGGAACAGTTCGGACGCGTCGGAGTCGTCCTCGGCCAGCAGGTTGCGTAACTGGGCCAGTACCGGGGCCAGCTGGGCCTGGTCCAGCGCGGTCAGCGCGGCGGGGGCGGGCAGGGCGGCCTCCAGGGCGGTGACCAGTGCGGCCAGTTGGCAACGCACCGGCTCCAGCAGCGCATCGCTGGGCTGGCCCGCGTGGATGGCCGCTTCCAGCAGGCCCGCTGCCTCTTGCAGGCCACTGGCACCGATGTTGCCCGCCACGCCTTTGAGGGTGTGGGCCAGGCGTTCGGCGGTGGCGCTGTCGGCCGCCTGCAAGGCCCCGGCAATGCGCTGGGCGGTCTGTGCCTGGCCGGTGCTGAATTTGCGCAGCATGCCCAGGTACAGCGACTGTTTGCCCATCACCCGCTTGAGGCCCAGCGCGGTGTCCAGCCCGGGGATATTGCTGGGAATGTCGGTATCGTCGCTGGCGGGCGCGGGTACTGCAGGCTGTGGCTGGGGTTGTGCCTGGCCCAGCCCTTCGCGCGGGCGTATCCACTGGCCCAGCGTGCGCCACAGGTCGTCGGGTTCGATGGGTTTGGCGACAAAGCTGTTCATGCCTGCGGCCAGGCAGCGGTCGCGGTCGCTTTGCATGGCGTTGGCGGTCATGGCGACGATGGGCAGGTCGGGGTACTGGCCGGTGGCGCGGATTTCTTTGGTGGCGGTTACGCCGTCCATCACCGGCATTTGCATGTCCATCAGCACCAGGTCGTAAGGCGTTTGGCCGACCATGGCCACGGCGATCAGGCCGTTGTCGGCAATGTCCACGGTAAAGCCTGCGTCTTGCAGCAGCTCGGAGGCGACTTGCTGGTTCAGGTCGTTGTCTTCCACCAGCAGAATGTGCGCGCCGCGCACCGGGGCCAGCGCGGCCATGGCGGCACTCACGCCAGGGGTGCGGGCGCGGCGGTCATGGGTGCGGGCGTGGCCCAGGGCGTTGACCATGGTGTCGAACAGCAGCGACGCGCCCACGGGTTTGAGCAGCACGTCGGTCACCTGGGCGGCGTGGGCGTTCTGGATGACTTCTTCGCGTCCGTAGGCGGTAACCAGCACGGTATGCGGCGCGGGTTGCAATTGCAGTGCGCGCAGCTGCTGGATGGCCTCCAACCCGTCCATGCCGGGCATTTGCCAGTCCATCATCACCACCTCGAACGGGGTGGCGTTGGCGGCCTGGGATTGCACCGCCGCGATCGCCTGGGCTCCGCTGGACACGGCATTTACGGAAAAGCCCATGTTCTCCAACATGTGGACCAGCACGGTGGCGGCGGAGTCGTTGTCGTCCACCACCAGCACGCGCCGCCCGCGCAAGGTGCCGCTGCCGGGCAACTGCGGGCGGACGCGGCGCTCGCCCAGGCCCAGCTCGGCGGTAAACCAGAAGGTGGAGCCCTCGCCCAGCGCGCTTTCCACGCCTACTTCGCCGCCCATCAGCGCCGCCAGGTTCTTGCTGATGGCCAGGCCCAGGCCGGTGCCGCCGTACTGGCGGGTGGTGGAGGTGTCGGCCTGGCTGAAGCTTTGGAACAGGCGGCCGATCTGCTCGGGTGTGAGGCCGATGCCGGTGTCGCGCACCGCAAAGCGCAGCACCACGCCGCCGTCGTTTTGTGTCTGCAGGCGCACGGTGATGTGGATCTCGCCGCGCTCGGTGAACTTGATGGCGTTGGTGGTGTAGTTGATGAGGATCTGGCCCAGTCGCAGCGGGTCGCCCACCAGTTGCAGGGGCACGCTGGCGGGCAGGTCGCAGACCAGCTCCAGGCCTTTGGCCTGGGCCTTGTCGGCCACCACGTTGACCACATTGGCCAGCACTTCTTCCAGGTCGAAGGCGGTGCGCTCGATTTCCAGCTTGCCGGCCTCGACCTTGGAGAAGTCCAGGATGTCGTTCAGGATGCCCAGCAGGTGCTGGCCCGACTGGCGGATCTTGCTGATGTAGTCGCGCTGGCGCGGGTCCAGGTCGGTTTTCAGGGCCAGGTGGCTCATGCCGATGATGGCGTTCATGGGCGTGCGGATTTCGTGGCTCATATTGGCCAGGAAGTCGCTCTTGGCTTTGCTGGCCAGCTCGGCCGATTCTTTGGCCTGGCGCAGTTCTTCGGCGGCGATGCGCTGCTCGGAGATGTCCTCATACACCCACACCACGCCCTGGTGCAGGTCGTCCACATCGATGGCCTGGCCGTAGGTGTGCACCCACAGCGCGCTGCCGTCCTTGCGGCGCAACTCTACGTCGCTGGAGAAGCGGCCACTCTCGCGCATGGCGGCATTGACCCGGCGGCCCACGGCGGCCAGGTCCTGGGCGCTGAGGAACAGCTCTTTGGTGCCGCGTCCGACCAGGTCGCCCGCCGGGTAGCCAAACATGCTTTCCATGGCGGCGTTGCAGCGTTGGATGGAGTGGCCCACGGCAAATACGATGCCCAGGCTGACGGTATCAAAGATCACCTGCTGCTCGCGCAACGCCAGTGCCACCTGCTGCTCGCCCACCAGTTGCTCGGCCCGGGTCTGCGCCAGGCTGCGGTGCATGGCGTACAGCGACTGCAACAGGTGGCCGGTTTCGTTGCCCGGGTGGGCCACGGCACCGGCCTGCTTTTCCAGGTCGACGGCCAACGTGCCTTCGGCCACCTGGCGGGCGATGTCCACCGCCTGCAGCAAGGGGCGGGTGATGGAACGCGCCACCAGCGCTGCCAGCCCGACCAGAAACAGCGCCAGCGCCGCGATGCCGGCGGCCAGGGCGTGCTGGGTCTGGGTCAGCACCTGCAGCCGGTCGTCGAGCTTGCGCTGCAGGGCGCGCAGCGCGGCATCGCTGAAGCCGGTTTGCGAGGCCAGGATGTCGTCCAGCACACCCAGGTCGGTGGCGCTGACCATGTTCTTGGGGTTGTCCTGGGTGATATCTGGGTACAGCCGGGGGTGGATTTGCTGCCAGTGCACGCGGTTGAGCAGGGGATGGCTGAGCTCGGCATGCAGCGCGGGGTCGTCCTGGGTGGCTTTGTCCAGGGTGTTTTGCAGCCGGTCAAAATCTTCGTTGATGCCGCTGAGCAGGGTGACGAGCTGGGTGGCTTCTTCGGGGGTGACCTGGTGCTGCACCTGCAGCAGCAGGATTTTGTCGCGCACCTTGGACAGGGATTCCAGCAGGTCCAGCGACTCGACCAGGGCTGCCCGCGCCAGCAGGTAGGTGGGGGCCTGGGCATCGAGGCTGAAGCCGAAGTCGTCTACCAGCTGGTAGCGCATTTTCAGCAGCTGGCGGACCGCATTGCTGTGGGTGTCAAACACCAGCCCGGGTGCGGTGTCCGGGTTGTTCAGAATCAGCTGCAGGTAGTTCCACTGGGCGACGGTGTTGTTCCAGAGCAGCGCGATCTGGTTGGTTTCGATGCTGGGTAGCAAGGCTTTGACCTGGGCCATCGCACGGTCGATCTGCGAGCGGGCCAGCAGCATCGCGACCGGGGTTTCGGTGTCACCCGATTGCAGGCGTGCGGACAGGGTGCGGTGCCGTTGCAGCAGGGTGATGGTGTGCAGCACGGTGCGCATGGGCTCCAGGCCCCTGTGCTCGCGCTCCAGCGCCGGTATGGCGGTGCTGGATTCACGCACGTACAGCCATACCGGCGGGGCCAGCATCAGCAGGCCCAGCAGCCCGAGCAGGGCAAACTTGTGCCACAACTGCCAACGGTTTAACCAGGTACGCATGGTGTCGGGCGTGTGAAGTGAGGTTAAGGGATATCCAAGGGTACTATGCTACACATTTTATAGCTGCTTGTGCTTATAAATAGGGTGGTAAAGGCATATTTTATTGAAATGGTGTCGGGTCCAGGGCGGCGTGCAGCAGATCGATGGCTTCGTCGCAATCGTACCTGCGGATGGCGTTGTGGATACCCCCAAAGGCAGGCCCCAGAGCGGCCTTGAATTCTGCCCGGTGCCGATCAAACAGCACAAGCGAATCGGCGTGCAGCGCACGGCATCCAGCTCGGCGTGGCCCTCTACCTCCAGCAGCACCTGCAGCACTTTGCGCCGCGCTTCCAGGCACGAGGCGGGTGCGTGCAGGGCCAGGGGTACGTCGGGAATGCCGGGGCCAAAGTCTTCGGCCGCCAGCTCGACGCAGGAACGCGACGCATCCGCTGTGGTCTGCACCCGGATAGGGCCGCTGCCTGCGCTGGTCATGCGGGCCCCTAGGCGCTGGATGCCAACAGCGCGAAGGCATCCTCGATGTGCTGGCAAAACCGCAGGCCGCCGATATCCATGTCGGCCTGCGCCAAAAAAGCCGCAATGCCCGGTGCCAGGGCTACAAACACCACGTCGGCCCGCAGAAAACCGGCCATCCTGGAGAAAGCGCGCAAGCGGCTGAACCCGTGCAGGTCCAGCAGCTGCACGCCCGAGAAGTTCAGTACCGCGCCGGACAACCGGCTGTCTACCAGCCGCTGTGAGAACGCCTGGTACAGCGCGTCAAAGCCTTCCTCGCGGATGTCCCCCTGCATCGCGACCACCAGGCCGCCCTGCACCTCGGTCATGGACGCGCCGCTCAGGGTTGGGGTGGACATGGCCTAGTGGGAGGTACGTGGCCGCACGGCGATGGTGCTGGCGGGTGCTGCCATGTCCATTACGCCGATGGCGCGCAGCGCCAGCTCGAACGCATCGCGCAGGGTGGCGGTGGTGCGCACCTCGCCAATCGATACACCCAGCTCGACCATGGTGCGGGCAATCGAGGGTGATACGCCAGAGATGATGGACCCGCAGCCCATCAGCCGGGTGGCCTTGGTGATCTTGGTGAGCGGGTTGGCCACGCTGGTGTCTGGAAAAAACTGCAAATACCCGGGCTGCTGGCGCAACCACACGTACCACTGCTCCACAAAGAGTTCCAACTGCGGTGCCAGAATTTCGCCCGCGCGCCGCACGTTGGCGGTGTCCTGCGGGGTGGTGTTGAATTTTTCTAGGAGCTCGACAGATGTCATAGAAATCCTTGGGGCTTCAGCAACGGTTCGAAAGGGCTGGTGCAGCTTGGTTGAAATTACATTCAGTAACCAATTTAAATCTGCTAAGACCTTGCGCACCGCCGGTATTAGGCTTTTCTATTATGCATAAATAAGACGCCGCCAGCCCTTATTTGGTAGGCGGCGACAGTTATATAAATGATAGCAACCCAAGCCTGGATAAGCTCGGTTACGGCCCGGTACAGGCTCAGCGGTGGCTGCGGTCAGGCCGGGTTTAAGCCGGGTTCAGGCGGCGGCGGCCAGCCCGTTTTGGAAGTGTTCCAGCATGCGCTGGGTGGCCACCGGCGCGTCCTGGGCCACCAGCGCCTCCATCAGCGCGCGGTGCTCGCGCAGCGACTCCTGGATGCGGCCCGACTTGAGCAGTGAGTTGTGGCGGTTGAGCTTCATCACCTTGCGCAGGTCGGCCACCATCTGGTCGCGCCAGCGGTTGTTGGCCACGGCCAGCAGGCGCATATGGAAGCGCTCGTTGATGGCAAAAAACAGCTCGCGGTCGTCTACGGCGGCTTCCAGCTCGGCGTGGATGGCCTGTAATTCGGCCAGCTGCTCGGGCGTGGCGCGTTCGGCCACCACCCCGGCGGCATCGGATTCGAGCAGGCCCAGCAGGTGGTACACGTCAGCCAGGTCGGTCTCGGACACCTCGGTTACATAGGCACCGCGCCGCACCTTCATGGTGACCAGGCCCTCGGTGGACAGCACCTTCAGGGCTTCGCGCAGGGGTGTGCGGCTGATGCCGTATTCCTCGGCCAGCTTGAGCTCGTCGATCCAGCTGCCGGGCTCCAGCGTGCGGTCAAAAATGCGCTGGCGTAGCAGCTCGGCAACTTCTTCGTAGAGTGCGCGGGGGGTCAATGTAGTCACGGCCATATTCTAAATTCTACGTTCTGTGACACTCAAATAATTCTGAATTTATAATTATGGATGCATTAAACTCTGCCGCAACGCAGCAAAGTCCCGTCCAAAGCACCCGCAAAGTACCTGATATGAGCCACTCAGACCCCGAATTCAGCCCCGCCAGCCTGGCCCAATGGGCTAAATCTGCCGCCAAATCTGCCCCTGGTGGCGACGTATCGGCGCTGGACTGGCACACGCCGGACGGCATCGTCGTCAAGCCGCTGTACACCGCCGAAGACACCGCGGGCCTGCCGCACACCAACAGCTTGCCCGGCTTTGAACCCTATATCCGCGGCCCGCAGGCCACCATGTACGCGGTGCGCCCCTGGACCATCCGCCAGTACGCGGGCTTCTCCACCGCCGAAGAATCCAACGCCTTTTACCGCAAGGCCCTGGCCGCCGGCGGGCAGGGCGTGAGCGTGGCGTTTGACCTGGCCACCCACCGTGGCTACGACAGCGACCACCCGCGCGTGACCGGCGACGTGGGCAAGGCGGGCGTGGCCATCGACAGCGTGGAGGACATGAAGATCCTGTTCGACCAGATCCCGCTGGACAAGGTGAGCGTGTCCATGACCATGAACGGCGCGGTGCTGCCAGTGCTGGCGGGCTACGTGGTGGCCGCCGAAGAGCAGGGCGTGGCGCAAGACCAGCTCAGCGGCACCATCCAGAACGACGTGCTCAAAGAGTTCATGGTGCGCAACACCTACATCTACCCGCCCGCGCCCAGCATGCGCATCATTGGCGACATCATTGCGTACACGGCAGAGCACATGCCCAAGTTCAACTCGATCTCGATTTCGGGTTACCACATGCAGGAAGCCGGGGCCAACCAGGCGCTGGAGCTGGCCTTCACCCTGGCCGACGGCAAGGAATACGTCAAAACCGCGCTGGCCAAGGGCCTGGACGTGGATGCTTTCGCAGGCCGCCTGAGCTTCTTCTGGGCCGTGGGCATGAACTTCTACCTTGAAGTGGCCAAGATGCGCGCCGCCCGCCTGCTGTGGTGCCGCATCATGAAAGGCTTTGACGCCAAAAGCCCCAAGAGCCTGATGCTGCGCACCCACTGCCAGACCAGCGGCTGGAGCCTGACCGAGCAAGACCCCTACAACAACGTGGTGCGCACCACCATCGAGGCCATGGCGGCGGTGTTTGGCGGCACCCAAAGCCTGCACACCAACAGCTATTACGAAGCCATCGCCCTGACCACGGATTTCATCGCGCGCATCGCCCGCAACACCCAGCTCATCATCCAGGAAGAAACCCACATCACCAGCGTGA
>CAUPNM010000002.1:0-282030 GCA_963512645.1 uncultured Albidiferax sp.
AGGCAGTCCTGGATCACGTCTTCTTCGTTGTGGGCGGCCACAAAGATGGTCACCCGTGGCCAGTCGGCGCTGACGATGCTGGCGTACGGGTGGCGCTGTTTGCCAAACAACCGGTTGATGGAGAACAGGGAGTGCCGGAAGGTGTCCACCGTCAGCAGCAGCATGATCACCCCCATCAGGCCCACCAGGGACCAGGCCCACACCGCGCCGAACGGGCTCGCCAGCGCGTATCCCAAGGCAACGCCCGGGGCAGCCTGCGATCCCGATGCGGCAGGTACCGCACTGATTGCCACCGCACCGACTGCAGAGCGCCACAAGCACGTGAAGGAAAGTTGGGACATACAAACAAATGAGGCGGTGGTTAGAACAGCGCGGCAACCCAGCCAAGGCGCGCGGGCTAGCCTTGCAAAACAAGGCGCATGGGTATGGCATACGGAATGCACACCATTTGCAAATTGGTTAAGCGAATGGACCCAAGAAAAAATCCAAGAAGTTAAAAATACTTCTTCTTACAAGGATCACATACCAATTACTATCATATGGCTCATTGTAGACAGTATCTTTGTAAAAAAGATATTGTGTATGCAATAATACTATTTCATATACTTTTAATTGTGTATGCAATACATTGTAATAACTGTGTAAAAAGTGAGCCAAATGCGACAGCATGCTACTTTTTTTATAGCTTCGTATGCTTTATTTATAGGCCCTAACAGCCTATTTCGCGTGGACTAATCCAGCGATGCAGGCCCGCTTGCCCGTGGGGCCAACGCGGGCAGACCCATTTCAAATGTCGTCCCGGCGCCTAAGGTGCTGTATACACGTAACGTACCGCCAAGCACATTGGTTACAGCGTTATAGGCGATGTGCAAGCCCAGACCCGTGCCACCCCGGCCCATTTTGGTGGTGACGAAGGGCTCAAAGATGCGGTCCAACAAGTCGGGCGGAACGCCGTGCCCGTCATCCGTGACCCGCAAGACAACGGTGCCCTGGGCATCGCGCCCCCCGGCGATATGCACGCAGCCATGGTCGCGGCCATCAAAGCCGTGCAACACAGCGTTGTGGATCAGGTTCCCAATCACCTGGCCCAGGGCGCCGGGATAGCTGTCCAGCCGTAAACCCATGGGTACATCCACCTGGATTTTGTAAGGCGTACGGGCAAAAGTGGGGCGCAGGCTGGCCACCATTTCGTCCACCACCTCGCGCAACTCGAAATGGCGGCGTTGCGAACTGGTTTGGTCCACGGCTACCTGCTTGAAACTGGTGACCAGATCGGCTGCCCGATGCAGGTTGCGGGCTGCAATGTCGGTGGCCTGGTCCACGCTATCGAGCAGACTTTCCAGCGCGCTGCGGCGCAGACCTGTCTGCATGGTGGCGCGGAACTGGTGCACCTCGTCGGTGAGCGCACTGACCGCCATCAGGCTGTTGCCCAGGGGGGTGTTGAGCTCGTGGGCCACACCAGCGACCAACCCGCCCAACGCGGCCATTTTTTCAGCCCGTACCAGCTCACCCTGGGTGGCGCGCAAACGGGCCACCGCACCCGACAAATCTTCATTGGCCGCCGCCAGGGCCTGGGTACGGCGCTGCACCCGGGCTTCGAGTTCGGTATTGAGCTCGCGCAACTCATCGCTGATGCACTGGATATCGGTCATCTCCACTGCCGCCCATACCATCAAGAGAGAAGTGCCCACCTGCGCCTGCCGCCGGTGTAGCTGGAACAGCACCGCCGTCCCGTCGCCCCGCAGCATCCAGGCCTCCACCACGGCCTGCCCCTTCTGCAAGCTGTCCAGCATCGCGCTGCGCTCCTCCTGCGACCGCCACAGACCGATCTCGTTCGCGGTACGACCCAATACCGCCTCCCGCTTGCGCCCGAACCCCCGGCACCAGGCTTCGTTCACATCCAGCAAATGGTACGGCGATTCAGTATGGGTCACCGACATGGGCACGGGCGAAGCGTTGAAGATGGCTTGCGACTTCAGCTCGCGTTCCCGCAGGGTACGCGCCATTTTTTCAAGGTCTGCCGACAGGTAGTTGAACTCCATGATGGCACTGCGCGGCCAAGGCCCGTCCGTAGCGCCCTGGGTGATCTGCCCAGTGCGGGCAAGAATGCGGCGCAAAGGCCGGGTCAGCCACGAGGCCCAGAACGGAGCCAGCACCAAGCCCACCAGCATGGCACCTGCAAACCCTGCCACCACCATCACTACCAGCCCCCGGATATCCTCGTTTTCCAACCCGGCGGGCATACCGCCTACAAAATACCAGTCCAACGCCTGGGAATGCACAACCGCAGGATGGAAGCTGCGGCCTCCGAAACGGAACACCTCGGGCAAGGTTTGAAAGTTCCGCGCGGCTTGCACCAGAGGCCAGTTCAGTACATTCGTCGTGCCCACATACTGCCCGCCGTTGGTGTCAGCCACGATTTCACCGGTGCGGTCCACCAACCAGATCGATGCGGTGCGCTGGCCCGCCGCCAGTTGAAAGGTATCCAGCAAATACGACAACGGTACCTCCGCCAGTAGCACACGGTCACGGCCTACCGGGTAAGCCAGGCCCACCGTCACAGCCCCCGACAAAGCCGACAAAAACTTGTCCCCCCAAACCATCTGGCGCGACTCCAGTACGGCACGAAACAACAGGCTGGCCGACAGATCACTACCCAGCAGGTCGGTGCGGTTCTCCCGCAGCGCGGGGACCACCCCGGCGGCCAGCACCGTGCCCTCGTTAGAAGCCAGGTAGATAGCACGGATGGCAGTGCCGTCCCAGGCGGCGCGCTCCAATAGAGCGGTAGCGTCCACCAGATCCCGGGTTTCCACCGCTTCGCTGAGCAGCTCCATGCGGGTTTCCAGCGAACCCAGCAAAATTTCCACCCGGTCCGCGATTTCATGGATATCGCGCTCCACCTCGACTTTATTGGCAGCCTCAATGGCAGGGATCCGCAGCAGCAAAATGCTGGAGCCCACAATCGCAAACGTGACCAAAATCGTCACCACCAGCAGGGCGGCCAGGTAGCTGCGCAAACGCCAGACGCGCAGGGTCGTCATTGCAGCAACACAAACTTGCCGCCACGCACCTCGGTGAAAAACACCTTGCGCGCGGTGTCGCCGAAACGGTCAAACTGGATGCTTTGCTGCAGGCCCTGGTATGGCCCGTGCTGAAGAATGCTGTCCTTCAATGACTGGCCCTGCGCCTGCAAAACCATGGCCTGGCACAGCACATTCGTACTGTCGTACGCCAGCACCGCGCTAAAGCTGGGGGCCTGCGCAAACCGTGCCACAAAAGCCCGATGGAAACTGCGGTAGCGCTCGGAAGCATCATCCCGGTTGAAAGGCTGCGCAATCAACAGCCCCTCTACCGCGCGGCCGCCCAGTTCCAACAGCAATTCGGTAGATGCTCTTTCTGCTGCGCTCTTGGGCAGCTGCGGTGCCAACTTATTGGCCTGCTGGGCCAAACGCGCAACATCGATGGCACTGCCGATGAACAACAGACCCTGCACCGGTTGGACCAGCATCTGGCGTACCACGCTACCAAAACCCGTGCGGGCATCGGACTCGAATGCCACCGCAGCCACCACCTGGCCACCCAACGCACCATACGCAACCTTGAACGCATCCAACCAGGCCAGGGAGTAGCTGGCGTTACGCGTGTCGTACGCCAGCGCCATGCGGTGCTGGCCGCGCTGGTACAGCAACTGTGCGTACTCGCTGGCGTTGTCCTGCGTGGTGCGGTTGATACGGATAAAAAAATCGTCCTTGCCCGCAAAGTCCGTGGAGGTCACGGTGGGGCTGACCATGACGATACCGGCCCGGTTGCTCAGCGGCACCGCCACCTGGGCCACCGCACTGCTGAAAGGCCCCACCACCGCATCGACTTGCGCGTCCACAAGGGCCTGGATGGCCTGCTGCGACTTCACCGGCTCCATGCCGTCGTCCTGCACCAGCATCTCGACCATGCGGCCACGGATGCCGCCGGCCTGGTTGCGCTGCTCCACCGCCAGAATCATGCCGTTACGGCCATCCTCCCCGGTGTCAGACCCCCGGTCCGACAAGCTACCGATAAAACCCAGACGGATGGCTTTGGGTGGACCACATCCCAGCAGGCATCCCAGCAGCAGCAGGGCTGTCAGCCAGCGCCACCGGTTCACGGCGGCGGACCCAGGCGCTGTGCCAACCAGGGCCCCAGGTCTTCGATCGGCATGGGTTTGGCGTACAGGTAACCCTGCGCCTCGTCGCAGCCCAGCCCGCGCAAGATATCGGCCTGGGCCTCGGTTTCCACGCCCTCGGCCAGCACCTGCATACCCAGCTGGTGGCCCAGCGGCACGATCATTTCGGCGATGCGCGCCCCCAGGCGACCCGAGTCCAGCGACATCACAAAGGCCCGGTCGATCTTCAGGCGGTCGGCGGGCAGGCGGTCCAGATAGGACAAGGATGAAAACCCGGTGCCAAAGTCGTCGATGGCCACCGCAATGCCGCGCGCCTTGATCTGGCGCAGCAAAGCAGCCACGCGCTCCATGCCCATCACCGCCACCGACTCGGTGATCTCCAGCTCCAGGCTCTCGGGCGGCATGCCGGAGTCGCGCAAGGCATCGTCCACCACGTCCAGAAACTGCGGCTGGGCAAACTGCACCGACGACACGTTGACCGCCACCCGGATGCCCAGCCCGTTTCCCTGTTGGCGCAGCACGGCCATGGCATGCAGAGCCGAGCGCAACACCCAGGCACCCATGGTGACGATCAGGCCCGACTGCTCGGCCACCGGGATAAAGCGGTCGGGCGGCACAAACTTGCCGTCATCGGTACGCCAACGCAGCAAGGCTTCCACGCCGATCGGTCGGCCATCGGCCAGACTCACCTGGGGCTGGTAGACCACAAACAGGTGCTCGTGGTCGAACGCGCGCTGCAGGCCGTGCAACATGCGGGTGCGCTCGCGGGTGATGGTGCCCACCTCGGCCGAGTAGTAGGCACTGCGGCCCTGGCCCAGTTCCTTGGCGCGCTTCAAGGCGATGGATGCGTCTTTCAAAAGCTCCAGGCCGCTGCCACTGGTGTCGTCACAGCGTACAAAGCCCATGCACACCGACACCGGCCGCAGCACGTTTTCGATCTCAAAAGGCTGCTCGAACACACCGCGCAAACGCTCGGGATTGACACTGGACTCCAGGCCAAACAGGCCAAAGGTATCGCCCGCCACCCGGGCCAGAAAACCCGCCCCGGCCAATACTGCGCCCAGCCGCAGCGCAATGGCGGCCAGCAACTGGTCGCCGTAGACGTGGCCAAACATGTCGTTGGTTTCGGCAAACTGGTCCACATCCATCAAGCCGATGGCATGCCCTGCGGTACCGCTGGCGGCTACCGCATCGTCCAGGTGCTGGATAAAGGCGGTGCGGTTGGGCAGGCCCAGCATACGGTCTACAAACGCATGGTTACGCAGCCGGGTCACCAGCTCCACATTGGCCGCGCACAGGGCGATATTGGTGCAAAACACCTCCAGCAAATGCATGTCCACATCGCGCAGCGGTGCGGATGCATAGACAAACGCCACGAAGTCGCCGCCCTCGCGGCCCGGGAAAAACAAGGTCACGCTGCGTTCGGCCAGCAGGTTGCGGCGCTCAGCCAGGCACTGGGTCAAGCTGGCCACAATGTACGGGTCTTCGATATCGGTGATACAGCGCTGCATCAGATGGGCCAGCCGCCCGGCGGCCGCAATCACCACGCAATGCGATCCGGTCTCGGCGTTGGGCGTACAGGCGCACAACACACCTTCGGGCTCCACCCCCACCAGTCCGGCAATTTGTGTAATCACCCCCTCGGCAAAACTCTGCAGGCCCGGCTCGGCAATAAATTGGTTGCTGGCCGCCACGATCTTCTCCAGCCCCCGGCGGCTGGCATCCATGCGGCGCAGCTGGTCGTAGGAACGGATGGCCGCAGTCAGCGCCGTGTAGAGCTTGGTGCGGGTGAGCTCGCTTTTGGTTTTGTAGTCATTGATGTCATAGCGGCGGATGGTGTCAATCTCGGGAGCCTGGCCCGGCTGGCCGGTGCGCAGGATGATGCGCACATTGGCCAGACCCAGCCCGTTGCGGATAGCACCTACGGTTACCAGCCCGGCGTTGTCGGTTTCCATCACCACGTCCAGCAGCACCACCGCCACATCGCGCTCGCAGCGCAGCACCTCCAAGGCTTCTGCGGCGGAGTGGGCGTGCAGCAGTTGCAAGCCCCGGCCTTCGATCTCCAGGCCGCGCAGGCCGTAAGCGGTGCTTTCGTGCACATCGGGATCGTCGTCCACCACCAGAATGCGCCACAGCTCGCGCGGGGCCATCGGCACCGCAGGCGCAGCGCCATCTATGAACTCAAGCAGGTCTTCATCATCCATGGGCTGTCAGGGCGGCAAGCGCACCTTAAAAAGTTATAGCCCAGTCTCTTACAAAATGTAGCAAACAACAAGGCCATTACCCTATGAGCCCGAGCAATAGGGAAAACCCTATTAAGAAACGTGTTCTTACAAATTGGGGGCCAGGAAGCGCCGCAAATCTGCCTCAGGCACGCCCCGCCGACGGGCCAGATCCTGCAACTGGTCTTCGCCGATCTTGCCGACGTTGAAGTACACGCTATCCGGGTGGCCCAGCTGGAAGCCGCTGACGCTGGCCGCCGGTGTCATGGCCAGGCTGTCGGTCAGCTCCATGCCGATCTCATGGCATTGCAGCAGCGCAAACATGTCTTGCTTGACGCTGTGGTCCGGGCAGGCCGGGTAGCCGGGTGCGGGGCGGATGCCGGTGTATTTTTCGGCAATCATCTCTTCTACGCTCAGCGACTCCTGCGGCGTGTAGCCCCACAGGTCGGTGCGCACGCGGTGGTGCAGGCATTCGGCAAAGGCCTCGGCCAGGCGGTCGGCAATGGCCTTGAGCATGATGCTGGAGTAATCATCCAGCTCAGCCTGGAACTGCGCCTCTTTTTTCTCGGCACCCAGCCCGGCGGTCACGGCAAACAGGCCGGCGTAGTCGGCAATGCCGCTGGCCTTGGGAGCCACGAAGTCGGCCAGGCAACGGCTGGGGCGCATCACCCCATCAATCGCCTGCTTCTCGGCTTGCTGGCGCAGGCCGTGCCAGGTCAGCGCCACCTCGGTGCGCGACTCGTCGGTGTAGAAGGCGATATCGTCGTCATTGACGCTGTTGGCCGGGTACAGGGCGATCACGCCGTTGGCGGTGAGCCAGCGGCCTTCGATGGCGCGTTTGAGCATGGCCTGCGCGTCCTTGAACACGCGGCTGGCTTCCACGCCCACCACCTCGTCGGTCAGGATGGCGGGGTAGGGTCCGGCCAGGTCCCAGGTCTGGAAAAACGGGCCCCAGTCGATGTAGCGGGCCAGCTCGGTGAGGTCGAAATTCTTGAACACCCGGCGGCCAATGAATTTGGGCACCTTGGGGGTGTAGCCAGCCCAGTCCATCGGCGTTTTGTTGGCGCGGCACTTGGCCAGCGGCCACAGCGGGGTTTGTTTTTTGTTGGCGTGCTGGTGGCGCACCTTTTCGTAGTCGGCGTTCAGCTCTTCAATGAAAGCCCCCGCGCCATCGCCCAGCAGGCTTTGCGCCACGCCTACGCTGCGGGATGCGTCGGGCACATACACCACAGGGCCGTCGTAGTGGTGCGCAATCTTCACGGCGGTGTGCACGCGGCTGGTGGTGGCGCCGCCAATCATCAGCGGGATTTTCTTGATGCGGAAGTGGTCGTCCTTTTGCATCTCTCCGGCCACGTACTGCATTTCTTCCAGGCTGGGGGTGATCAGGCCGCTCAGACCCACGATGTCGGCGCCTTCCACCTTGGCGCGGGCCAAAATTTCGTGGCAAGGCACCATCACGCCCATGTTGATGACCTCGAAGTTGTTGCACTGCAAGACCACGGTGACGATGTTCTTGCCGATGTCGTGCACGTCGCCCTTCACCGTGGCGATGATGATCTTGCCCTTGGTGCGCACGTCGCGGCCGGCGGCTTCGTCCAGGCGCTTTTCTTCTTCGATGTGGGGACTGAGGTGCGCCACGGCGGACTTCATCACCCGCGCGGACTTGACCACCTGGGGCAAAAACATCTTGCCCTGGCCAAACAGGTCGCCCACGATGTTCATGCCCGCCATCAGCGGGCCTTCGATCACGTGCAGCGGGCGGCCACCCTTGGCCAGAATGGCCTGGTAGGCCTCTTCGGTGTCGGGCACGATGAAGTCGGTGATGCCATGCACCATGGCGTGGCTCAGGCGCTGCTCTACCGTCACCGGGTGCTCGGCGGTGCCGCGCCAGTCCAGGCGCTTGCTTTCGTCCTTGGCCCCGCTCTTGGCGGTTTCGGCGATTTCCACCAGGCGCTCGCCCGCATCCGGGCGGCGGTTCAGCACCACGTCTTCCACACGCTCGCGCAGTACCGGCTCCAGGTCGTCGTACACGCCGACCATGCCCGCGTTGACGATGCCCATGTCCATGCCCGCTTTGATCGCGTGATACAGGAACACGGTGTGGATGGCCTCGCGCACCGGGTCGTTGCCCCGGAAGCTGAAACTCACATTACTCACCCCGCCCGACACCTTGGCCCCCGGCAGGGTCTGCTTGATCCAGCGCGTGGCTTCGATGAAGTCCACCGCGGAGTTGTTGTGTTCTTCGATGCCGGTGGCCACGGCGAAGATATTGGGGTCGAAGATGATGTCTTCGGGCGGAAAACCCACCTCATCCACCAGGATGCGGTAGGCGCGTTCGCAGATTTCGATCTTGCGGGCATAGGTGTCGGCTTGGCCCTGCTCGTCAAACGCCATCACCACGGCGGCAGCGCCATAACGGCGGACCAGTTTGGCCTGCTGCTTGAAGGCCTCCACGCCCTCTTT
This sequence comes from uncultured Albidiferax sp., assembly GCA_963512645.1. Classification (GTDB taxonomy): domain Bacteria; phylum Pseudomonadota; class Gammaproteobacteria; order Burkholderiales; family Burkholderiaceae_C; genus Rhodoferax_B. Next base: position 8,845 of record CAUPNM010000002.1, read on the forward strand.
CATGCTGATGGAGTTGACGATGGGTTTGCCCTGGATGCAGCGCAGCCCGGCCTCGATCACCTCCCACTTGGACGAGTCCACCATGATCGGCACACGGGCAATATCGGGCTCGGAGGCAATCAGGTTCAAGAAACGCACCATGGCCGCCTTGCTGTCGAGCATGGCCTCGTCCATGTTGATGTCGATCACCTGCGCGCCGTTTTCCACCTGCTGGCGGGCGACCGACAAGGCCTGGTCGAACTCGCCGTTCAGGATCATGCGGGCGAAAGCCTTGGAGCCGGTGACGTTGGTGCGCTCGCCGATGTTGACGAATAGCGTGCCTTGGCCGATGAGCACAGGCTCCAGGCCAGACAACAGCATGGGGGGAACGGAAGGAACGACGGACTCAAGCATGCGACTCACCTGTGGAGGGAAAAGGGTTCAGGTGAGCGTCGTTGGCAACAACCCAAGCCTGACGGGGAACAAACCCGCTGCAACGCTCCTTGGGAGCTTGCAATTTTAAATGCGGGCGAAAATTTATAAGAAATACGGCCTCTGTGCTTATTCAATCGGCGTGACAAGCTATTTATTTGATAGCAATCGCATCCCCGCCCAACCTTGCCCGCCAAGACGATGTGCGACAAACTTAGCCCGTTTCACCACGGATCCGCGCATGTTCAAAAACCTGATGGATGGCATCAAGACCCAGTTGACCCGGGCACCGGAGCAGCTCGAAGCCCATGAGCGCATGCGCTCGGTCCAGCACTCGGGGTCGGCCAGCCGCGCCGCCGAGCTGCTGATTGCGCCCACCGCGCTGATGCAGCTCAGCCCCACCGAGGCGCTGACGGTGGTCAGCTACATGACCCCGCGCCGCATTGCCATGGACACCACCTTCATCCACGAAGGCAACACCAGCGAAACCGGCTACATGCTGCTCCTGCTGGAGGGCGAGGTGACGGTAGAAAACATCGTAGTGAGCCGCCACAACCCGGTCACGGTCAGCGTGCTCGGCCCCGGCAGCCTGATTGGCGAAATGGGCCTGATCGACGGCCAGGCCCGGCTGGCCTCGTGCACCGCCACCACCGATGTCACCGGCGCCGTCTTGTCCCGTGCGGCGCTGGAAAAGCTCAGCCAGGACGACCCCCACACCGCCGCCAAGCTGCTGCTGGCCGTGTCGCTGCGCATTGCCGAGCGGCTGCGCGACACCACGGAAAAGGTCAAGCGCTACAGCCAGCTGGTGCAGGCCATGCAGCAGGAAATCGACCACCTGATGCCAACCTGATGCCGACCTGAGCACCGGCGTCAGGCCGCCGCCGCCAGCGCCGACGCAGGCAGGCCAAACACCCGGTCAAACGCCCAGTTAAAGACGAAGGTGTAGACCAAAAAGAACAGCAGCAGCCCCAGGTCCATCCACAGAGCGTGCAGCCAGGTCACGTCCAGCCACCAGGCCATCAACGGCACAAAAATCAGCGTCAGCCCGCCCTCGAAGCCCACGGCATGTGCCACGCGGCGCGCAAAGCTGCGGCCCCGCACCGGCTGGCGCGCCTCCCAGCGCTCGAACAAGGTGTTGAACACCAGGTTCCACACCACCGCAATCGCCGACGTGGCCACCGCCAGAATGCCCGCCGCCTGCATGCCCTGGCCCGACATTCCGGCCAGCCCCAGCGTAGCGGCCACGATGGCAAAGCCCTCGTACAGGCTGACGTAGACGATTTTTCTCTTCATTCCTTGCATGGCGCGCGTCCTTGGTAAGGGCGCCACTGTATGTCTTACCCACTGATATATAAAGTCAGCTTGTTTCAACTTATCTGATAGGTAAACCATGGCATTCACCTCTGAAAACGTGCAGGTGTTTCTGGCCGTGCTGGACCAGGGCTCGTTCTCGGCCGCCGCGCGGGCGCTGGGGCGGGTGCCCTCGGCGGTGAGCATGGCCATCGCCCACCTGGAGGCCGAGCTGAACCTGCCCCTGTTCGACCGCCGTGGCCGCGAACCCCAGCCTACGGCCGCAGCCCGTTCGCTGGAGCCGCAGGCCCGGCTGCTGGCCGCCCAGTTGCAGCAGCTCCAGGCCCAGGCGCTGGCCCTGACCCAGGGCCTGGAAAGCCGCCTGACCCTGGCCATAGCCCCCGAGCTGCTGGCCGCAGAGTGGCGCAGCCCGCTGGCTAGGTTGGCGCAGGAACACCCACTGTTGGAGATAGAGGTGCTGGCCGCGCCGCAGACCGACGCGCTGGCCATGCTGCACGCGGGCCGGGCCAATCTGGCGCTGGTGTTCGAGCGGCCCAGCCTGGACGGGCGCGAGGGTTTCCAGGAGGTGAGCAGCGAAATCCTGGTCGCGGTGATGGCCCCCGGCCTGCTGGCCCAGACCCTGCAGCCGGGCGCGGGCCTGCGCGAAGAGCAGCTCACCAACACCCGCCAGATCGTGGTGGCCAGCCGCGACCTGGCCGCCATCGACACCCGCTTTGCCTACGCCCGCCACTGCTGGCGCACCGACAACCACATCGCCGCGCTGGGCCTGATCGAAGCCGGTATCGGCTGGGGCTGGCTGCCGCAGTCTTTTGTGCGCAGCCAGATCGCCGCGGGCACGCTGGTGCAAATGCCGTTCGACAACCTGACCAACCGGCTGGAGCTGTGGGTGGACGTGGTCTGGTCCAAAGAAAGGCCGCTGGGCCTGGCGGCGCGCCGTTTCATCGCCCTGGTGAGCGCCGGGCGCGCGGCCCGCAAGGCGGCAGAGAATTTATAAGAAATCAGCCTCTAGCACTTATTCTATGGGCGGTAGCAGCTACCAATTATGCAGCGACTAGAGCACTTCCCAAGAGCCACTGCGCTGCGAGGCAAACAGCGCGTCGATGATGCGCATGTTCTGGATGGCATCTTCCACGCCGTACTGCAGCGGGGCCTCGCCACGGATGGCCAGGGAGAACGCGTCGCCTTCCAGGCTGTACTGGTCGCAGGGCGCGAAGGTCTCCACGGTGGCGCTGGTGCCGTCCAGGGCTTTGCCGTTGTCGATGAAGATGCGGGTGGGATCAAACGGCGGCGCGTTGAACGGGATCTCGATCTCTACCCGCTGCTGCGTGCCCACCACCTGCACGCGCTGGTAGGGCGTGGACTGGGTGGAGACGGTGAAGTTGAGCTGGCGGCCACCGCCAAAGTCCAGCAGCGCGCTGAACATGCGGTCTACGCCAAACTCGGGGTCCATATCGGCCAGCGCCATCACGCGCAGCGGCTCGGCACCGAACAAAAAGCGTCCGGCCACGATGGGGTAGCAGCCAATGTCGAACAGTGCGCCGCCGCCCTTGGCCGCATCGTTGCGGATGTTGTCGGGGTTGCGGTTGAAGTACGAGAACCAGGCCTGCACCGTGCAGCGCTCGCCCAAGGCACCGCTTTGCACCAGCTCGCGGGTGCGCAGCCACTGCGGGTGGAAACGCACCATGAAGGCTTCCATGATGTGCACCTGGCCCGCCACTTCGCGCAGCTGCGCCGCCTCGGTGGCGTTCAGGGCCATGGGTTTTTCGCACAGCACGTGCTTGCCCGCGCGCGCTGCCGCCAGGGTCATGGGCACGTGCAGGTCGTTGGGCAGGGGGTTGTAGATGGCCTCGATATTCGGGTCGGCCAGCAGCTCTTCGTAGGAGCCGTAGGCGGTGGGAATGCCCAACTTGTCCGCAGCAGCGCGGGCGGACGGCAGGGCGCGCGAGGCAATCGCCTGCACATCGCACCACTGGCTGCGTATCAGCGCCGGGGTGACTTTTTCCATGCCAATCTTGGCGGTACTCAACACACCCCAGCGTACTTTTTGCATGTCAGGCAGCCTCTTTGTAGAAATACGAACGCAGTGCGCGGCCCGGCAGCGGTGTCACCGCGTTATGGATGGCGGCGATGTGGTCGGGCGTGGTGCCGCAGCAGCCGCCCACGATGTTGACCAGCCCCTCGGCGGCGAACTCGCGCACCAGGGCCGAGGTGACGTCCGGGGTTTCGTCGAAGCCGGTGTCGCTCATCGGGTTGGGCAGGCCCGCGTTGGGGTAGCAGCTGATGAAGGTGTCCGGGGCCACGCGGTGCAGCTCCTGGATATAGGGGCGCATCAGCGCCGCACCCAGGGCGCAGTTCAGGCCAATGGCCAGCGGCTGGGCGTGCCGCACGCTGTGCCAGAAGGCGGTGACGGTCTGACCGCTGAGGATGCGGCCCGAGGCATCGGTCACCGTGCCGCTGATGATCAAGGGCAGGCGCTGGCCCGAGTCGGCAAAGTAGTCGTCCACCGCAAACAGCGCGGCCTTGGCGTTCAGGGTGTCGAAAATGGTTTCCACCAGGATCACGTCGCTGCCGCCCTCCACCAGCGCCTTGGTCTGGTCGTAGTAGGCGGCGCGCAACTCTTCAAAGGTCACGTTGCGCGCGCCGGGGTCGTTCACGTCGGGGCTGATGCTGGCGGTCTTGGGCGTGGGGCCGAGCGCGCCGCAGACAAAGCGCGGCTTGTCGGGCGTGCTGTATTTGTCGCAGGCGGCACGGGCAATGCGGGCGGATTCAAAGTTCATCTCGACGGCCAGGTCGGCCATGTCGTAGTCGGCCTGGGCCACGGTGGTCGCGCCAAAGGTGTTGGTCTCGATCAGGTCGGCCCCGGCGGCCAGGTAGCCCTCGTGGATGTCGCGGATCACGTCCGGGCGCGTCAGGCTGAGCAGCTCGTTGTTGCCCTTCACGTCCTTGTGAAAGTCCTTGAAGCGCTCGCCGCGGTATTGTTCTTCCGTCAGCTTGAAGCGCTGGATCATGGTGCCCATCGCGCCGTCGAGGATGGCGATGCGTTGCGCCAGGATGGCGGGGAGTTGCTGGGCGCGTGTGTAGGTAGGCGTTTTCATGAGGGGTCGATTGTAGGAAACCTGGCCGCGCGCGGTTCAAGCCTCCTGCAACGGCCCCAGGCTGCGTAGGCGTACGGCATCGCCGGTGCTGGCCGCGTCGGCCTGGCCCGCTAGCAGCAGGCGGATCTGCTTTTGGTACGGCATCGGGCGCATGGTCCAGGAAGTGGCCGCCTTCGGCCTTCATGCCACCAGCGTGTAGCGCTCGAGACCTGGTGGGGGTTGTCGAGGGCGACTGATAGCGAATTCTTACAGAAAAGACTTCCTGCGCTTATATAGTGGGCGCAAGCAGCTATCAATTAAAGAGCGATCGAATTGTCCTCGACCCCCTTGCCAACCTGCGTGAAACCTGTAGCTACGCGCAGTTTTGTGGACCGCTACAAACCACCAACGCCTGCAGAGGGACCGAATTTTGCAGCCGCATAGGCCTTTGGGCACGGCAGTGGGCAAATGGGCCGGTGGGTTAACAGGCCAGCAGCTCGCTGGCTTCTTCAAAATCAAAAGCCAGCAAGGCCTCTTCAATGCGATGGGCTTGTGCAATGCTGCTTTTGAGCTGGCTGGCGTTGCTCTGCCAGAAGTCCACGGCAGAAGCATCGTTGTTGCGCAGCAGTTCGGCCAGGGTGGCGATCATCTGCGCGGTAGCTTCTGGTGCGAGTGCCGTGGGCACAACTGCAACGTTGGCGGTGTGCAGGCCAGGCACTGCTGCCAGTTCCTCCAGCAGGCTTTGTAGCTGATGCTTGGTATGCTCCCAATGCTGCAGCCGCTGGGAAGGCTCGCCAGTTTCACGCAGGCATTGCTCCAATGCTGCCGCACCTGCCTGCAAATCCAAAGCCCCCAGGTTGGCGGCGACTCCTTTGAGGGTGTGCGCCAAGCGTTCTGCCGTGGCCAGGTCATCCACCAAGAGGGCCTCCTCCATCTGGAGGGCCAGCTTGGATTGGCTGGCTGTAAACCTTTGCCACAGGCTGATGTACAGATTTTCGTTATGCGAGGTGTGACGCAGGCCCGCATCCACATCCAGCGAGGCCAGCGATCGCAGGGCGGCCAGGCTCGCGCGGGCAGACGGGGTCTGGGTGTCGGGCTCCTGGGTCAAGGGTTGGGGCGCGGCTGGCAGCAAAGGCTTCCCCATGCCGGGCCGGACGGAAATGTGCGCCAGCAAGGCCCGAAAAAGCCCATCGCGATCGATTGGTTTGGTGACAAAGGCGTTCATGCCGACCTGCAGGCAGCGGTCGCGGTCGGCTTTCATGGCATTGGCTGTCATGGCAATGATGGGGAGTTCATGCGCGGCATAGCTTTGGCGCAGCAAGCCCGCCGCAGTCACGCCGTCCATCACGGGCATTTGCATGTCCATGAGCACGACATCAAACGGCAAGCCAAGCTTTTGTTGTTGTGCCACAGCATCCAGCGCAATCTGGCCGTTGTCGGCAATATGCACCTCAAAGCCGACGCTGCTGAGCATTTCGTTGGCGACTTGCTGGTTGATGTCGTTATCTTCCACCAGCAGGATGCGCGCACCCCAAATGGTTTCAAGCCGCGGCTCCAGCCCGATAGCCAACGCTGGCAGGCGGCTATGGGGTGATGCTGGCGCTGTGCCGCAGGCCCGCATCAGCGAGTCCAGCAAGGCGGAGCCGAACACCGGTTTGGCCAGCACCTCGCTCAGGCCGAGCTTTTCCGCACGTTGCATGAGCTCGGTATCGGTGTACACGGCCATCAGCAACATGGCGGGTGGGGTGGGCAACGCCCGGATGGCCTGTACGGTTTGCAAGCCGTCCATGCCAGGCATGATGTAGTCGATCAGCGCGAAGCCGTAAGGCTGGCCCGCAGCGGCGCTACGCTGAATTTCTTCCACCGCAGTATTCCCGCTGTGGACGCTGCAGGCGACAAGGCCCATCGCGCTTAGCTGTGTGCATAGCAGTTCGGCGGCGATGGCGTGGTCATCCACCACCAAGATGCGCATACCCCGCAGCGTTATGTCCATGGGCGGCGATGCACTGCTTTGCGCAGCCACACCCAAGCACGCAGTGAACCAAAAGGTGGAGCCCTCCCCAACCACGCTGCTGACCCCTACGGTGCCACCCATCATGGTGGCAAGACTTTTCGAGATGGCCAATCCAAGCCCCGTGCCACCATACTGGCGCGTGATGGAGGTGTCTGCCTGCTCAAAACTCTGAAACAAGCGCGCCATTTGCGCATCGGACAGGCCGATGCCGGTATCGGATACCGCAAAGTGAACCAGGGCTTGCCCATCCAGCAAGGATTTGAGCGTCACCGACAGGATGACCTGGCCTGTGTCGGTGAACTTGATGGCGTTATTGACGTAGTTGATCAGCACCTGGCCCAGGCGCAAGGGGTCTCCCACCAGCACGGGTGGCAGGTTGGAATCCATCTGGCACAGCAGCTCCAGGTTTTTGGCCCCGGCTTTTTCGGTGACCACACCCAAGACATTGGTAACCACCGATTCCAACTCAAACGGCACGCTCTCCATATCGAGCTTGCCGGATTCAATTTTGGAGAAGTCGAGGATGTCGTTGATCAAGCGCAACAAATGCTGGCTGGAGCTCTGGATTTTGACGAGGTAGTCGCGCTGCCGTGGCGTGGCGGGATCCCGCAAGGCCAAGCCCGTCAGGCCAATGATGGCGTTCATCGGCGTGCGTATTTCATGGCTCATATTGGCCAAGAAATTGCTTTTGGCAAGAGATGCTTCTTCAGCCTGTTCCAGAGCCTCCAGCATGCTGCGTTCGGCATTTTTCAACAGAGTGACATCCACCACCCAGCCCATCAGGGCAGCCTCACCATCGTAGTCAATCTTGGCCAAGGTCAGCAGCATGTCGCGCACGCTGCGATCGGCCGCGTAGAACTGGGCCGGTACGGCGATCAGCGCCCGCTGGTCTGGCGGCTCTAGCTCGGCCCGCAATTGGTCATGCTGTGAGTGGTCTACATACGCGGCCTCGATCGGCTGGCCCGGCTTCACGTTCAGCAGCTTTTCTCCGCTGGGATTGAGGTAGCGCACGACCCCGCCCACCACCAACATAATGCCTACCGGCGAGAGTTCCAGCACGCGCTCCAGATACATGCGCTCTTGTTTCAGCGAGGACGTAATCGACTGCACTTGCGTGCGCACCTTGTGCGCTTTTGACAGTTGCAAGGACACCAGCCATGCACCCAAAAACGACAGCACCACGCCCGCCAGGGCGATGGCAAAAATGGTTTGGCGATCATGCCCGCCAGCGAACTCGCTGGTGACCGCCCAATCCATGACCAGCCGTACCCCGGCGGTACTGCCGCTAGAGGTTGTGGTGAGGTAAGTCGGCTCGGTAGGCCGCCGCGCGAACAGCTCGCTGTGCCGGTTGTCCGTCGCGCGCTCGATTTTCACCGTCAGGTACAAGCCCTTGGTGGCGCGCGCATCCAGCAGATTGCCAATCAACTTATCGGTGTCCAACACCCCCGACAGCACATAGTCGGGTTTGCCCGTCAGCGCCAGATTGATGACCACCACCTTGCCACCACGCTGGGTGGTGATAGGGTTGGACATGGTCCACTCATTGGGACGGTCGGCGGCGGCCAGCAGTGCCTCGGTCAGTATGGCTGCATCGGCAACATGGGCCGGCGAAGTCAACAGAGATCGCCCTGGGTCGCTCGATTTATATACAACTCCCCAGTGAGTGCCCAACTGGCGCAGCAGACCGACCTGCTGGAAAAACGACCCCGAAGCACGCGACTCCAGATTATCCAGAGTGTTGAGAAAAACGGTTTCGTCTACGAGTTCGGCACTTTCCAGCAGACCCGCCAAGCCGGCCAGCGGCGCATAACTGGACTCCATCCACTCCAAAATAGCTACGGACAGGTACTTGGTTTCCACCTGTACCCGCTGCTCCCAGGTCTGATTTTCCTGCTGCCACAAGCCACGCACCAATACCGCTGTGAGGACCAGCCCCAGCAGCAGGCTCAAGACCACCGGCAGTGTGCCGCGAGCGCGAACGGTGCCGTGATGCAGGCTTCGGCTCTCGCGGCTATTCATCGCAGACAGAGGCCTTTCCACACTAGTTCACGCTGAATATGGGTCTGAATCCGTCCGGTGCCAGGCTGTCGCGCAAACGGATACGGTCCAATCGGCTGCGCTCGATCAACTGCAAGGGAGCCGATATGTGCCGGGGTATGGGCTTACCTTCGAGTGCCTTGACGGCTACGTCCAGCGCCAGGCGCGACTGTAGCGTAGGCACATCGGACGGGGCCGCCAGAATTCTGTCTCGCTCAATGCCACGGTACACATTGGACGAAAAGTAGTAAGACACGATTTTGACCCTGCTCTCCAACCCCCGCCGACGCAACTCTTGCACCGCCGCCTCAGCGGCAACGGCGTTGCCCACCACATAGTCAATGTCCGGGTTCCGGTCTAAAAACTGGGTCAACAGCTTGGTCTGCGCGGCCAGTCCCGTATCGCCCCATAGTGAATCGACTACAGAGATACTGCTGCCCGCCACCGCCTGCATGAAGCCCGCATCACCCGCAGCAGCCCAGCCCGCCCCCTTGGGTCCGGGTAACCAGACCACCCTGGCCGGGCGCCCCTGGACTCTGGACTTGATCAAATCACCTACCGTTTGGCCCATTTCAAAAAAGTCTGCAGCTACCCGCGCCGTGAGCTTCGGACTGCCCATGCCATTGATCAAGTCCACCACCACATGCTGATTGGCCACGTAGCGCTCCACCAGGTCGTTCAGCCCATCCTTGGAAATCGCCCCGATGATGATGGCTTTGGCACCTTCGGCAACGCAAGTGTCGAGCTGCTTGCGTTGCACATCCAGCTTGTCATAACCACCCGCTTCATAGATTCTGAGCGCAACACCGAGCCGGGTGGCTTCCTCGATCAAGCCGTAGGTCACCGCCGTCCAGTAGCTGTCTTTCATATGCGGCAGTGACACACACACTTTCCAAGGCTGCGCAGCCTTGGCCAGCGCCGTGTAGGTTTCAGTCCGGTGCTGGCGCTCAGTATTGAAAGCTGGCTCCCAGCGCTCTACCTGTAACGGGAACCACTCAGCGGCTGCGGTTTGCTGGCAAATCAACAACCCCACAACCGCCAACAGCGACCTACCGCCTGCCTTAAAGTGGTGCATTTCAGCATCTCCTTGCGCGACTTACCGGTTAGCGCTCAGCCATAGCCGCGCCCGGCAACATGAAGCGCTTATTTACATGTGTTACCAAATAACCATTAAATGGTTACATCCAACCTACGTCAAGCCGTATCCCGGTCGCTAAAAGGTGGATTCCCCCGCGCGGGCACAATACCCCCTCCCACCAGCCCTTACTGGGTTACCCATCAAATAAGCCCCTAGCGCCCATTCCATAAGCGCAAGCAGCTATAAATTGCAGAGCAAACGCATTGTCCTCGACTCCCCTCGCCATCCTGCGTGAAACCTTTGGCTACGAGCAGTTTCGTGGGCCGCAACAAGCCATCGTGGAGCATGTGGTGGCTGGGGGCGATGCGCTGGTGCTCATGCCCACGGGCGGCGGCAAGTCGCTGTGTTACCAGATTCCGGCGATTGCGCGGCAGATGGCGGGGCAGGGGGTGACCATCGTGATTTCGCCGCTGATTGCGCTGATGCACGACCAGGTGGGGGCGCTGCACGAGGCGGGGGTGAAGGCGGCGTTTTTGAATTCCACCTTGAGCTTTGCCGAGGCGCTGGACGTGGAGCGCCGCTTGATGCGTGGCGACATCACCATGCTGTACGCCGCGCCCGAGCGCATCACCACGCCGCGTTTTCTGGACCAGCTGGACGAACTGCTGGCGCGCGGCCAGCTGAGCCTGTTTGCGATCGACGAGGTGCACTGCGTGAGCCAGTGGGGCCACGACTTCCGCCCCGAATACCGGGCGCTGACGGTGCTGCACCAGCGTTATGCCAGCGTGCCGCGCATTGCGCTGACGGCCACGGCCGACGCGCTGACCCGGGCCGACATCGTGGAGCGGCTGCAGCTGGAAGATGCGCAGCACTTCGTCAGCAGCTTTGACCGGCCCAACATCCGTTACACCATCGTGGAGAAGAAGGATGCGACCCAGCAGCTGCTGCGCTTCATCCAGCGCGAGCATGCGGGGGCGGATTTTCAAGATGCCGGGGTGGTGTACTGCCAGTCGCGCAAGCGGGTGGAAGAGGTGGCGCAGACGCTGTGCGAAAACGGCATCAACGCCCTGCCGTACCATGCCGGGCTGGACACCAAGCTGCGCCAGACGCACCAGGACCGCTTTCTCCGTGAAGAAGGCATTGTGATGGTGGCCACCATCGCCTTCGGCATGGGCATCGACAAGCCCGACGTGCGTTTTGTGGCGCACCTGGACATGCCGAAAAACATCGAAGGCTACTACCAGGAAACGGGCCGCGCCGGGCGCGACGGCCTGCCCGCCGAGGCCTGGATGGTCTACGGCCTGCAGGACGTGGTGAACCAGCGCCGCATGATCGACGAGAGCCCGGCCAGCGAAGAATTCAAACAGGTGATGCGCGGCAAGCTGGATGCGCTGCTGGGCCTGGCCGAGGCCACGGACTGCCGCCGGGTGCGGCTGCTGGCCTACTTTGGTGAAAAGTCGGCCCCCTGCGGCAACTGCGACAACTGCCTGGAGCCGCCGCAGGTGTGGGACGGCACCGAGGCGGCGCGCAAGCTGCTGTCCACCATCTACCGCATCCAGCAGATGAGCGGCATCACCTTTGGCGCGGGCCACATCATGGACATCTTGCGGGGCAAGACCACCGACAAGGTGACCCAGTTCAACCACAGCAGCCTCAGCACCTTTGGCCTGGGCACGGACTACAGCGAGCTGCAATTGCGCGGTGTGCTGCGCCAGCTGATCGCCATCGGCGCAGTGGCCGTGCAAGGCGAATACAACACCCTGGGCCTGACCGAAGGCTCGCGCGCAGTGCTCAAGGGCGAGGTGCCGCTGATGCTGCGGGCGTCCATCTCCGGCCCGGCAGAGCGCAAACCCCGGCGTGAGAAATCCACGGCCAAGTCGGCGGCCAAATCGGCGGTGGTGGCCGCGCTGGACGACAGCGCCCAAACCCGCTTCACCGCCCTGAAAGCCTGGCGCGCCGAAGTAGCCCGCGAGCACAACCTGCCCGCCTACGTGATCTTCCACGACGCGACCCTGGCCGCGATTGCCGCCATCGACCCGCGCAGCCTGGGCGACCTGGAGGGCGTGAGCGGCATTGGAGCGAAGAAGCTGGAGGCCTATGGCGAGGCGGTGCTGGGGGTGTGCGTGGCGGCGTAGGCGGCTAAAAACGCCCCAAACTCACCAATCGGTACCGGCCTGCTCAACAGGTAACCCTGGATGGCCGAGCAGCCGATATTGGCCAGAAACTGGCGCTGGCCGTCGGTTTCGACACCCTCTGCAATCACCTGCAAGCCCATGTTCTGCGCCAGCATGACCACGGTGCGGGCAATGGCGGCATCGTTGGGGTCGGTGAGTACATCGCGCACAAACGATTTGTCGATCTTGAGCTGGTCCAGCGGCAGCTTCTTCAGGTAGCTCAGCGACGAGTAGCCGGTGCCAAAGTCGTCCAGCGACAGGCGCACACCATGGGCGCGCAGGGCCGTCATCTTGGTGATGATGTCGTCCACATCGTTGACCAGCATGCTCTCGGTCAGCTCCAGCTTGAGCCGCGAAGCGTCTGCCCCCGAGCGCGCCAGCACCGACAGAAGCTGCTGCACGTAGTCGGGCTGCTTGAACTGCTGGGCGCTGACGTTCACGGCAATCGTCAGCGATGCGGTGGCCGGGTCTTGCGACCAGCGCACCAGCTGGGCGCAGGCCGTACCCAGCACCCAGTGGCCCAGCGGCAGGATCACACCGGTTTGCTCGGCCACGGGAATGAATTCTGCCGGTGACACCATGCCGTTGACCGGATGGACCCACCGCACCAGCGCTTCGGCACCCGCGATGCGTCCCTGCCCGTCCGTCTGGGGTTGGTAGTACAGCACAAACTGGTTGCCGGGCAGGGCTTTGCGCAGGTCCGAAGCCATGGCGTTGTAGGCGGTCATTTCCGACTGCATCACGTGCAGCAGGGCATACAGCACCAGCAAGGCCAGGGCGCTGTTGAGCCAGGTGCCAGGGATACGTATCTCGTCGGACAGGGCATACGGGGTTTGCCAACCCCATTGGGTGCTGGCAAACACAAAATAGGTGGCAAAGCACAGCAGCGAGATACCATGCTGTAGCCACGGCCTTTCGGGTTTAAAAAGCAGGAAGGTGCCCATGCCCATGACCAGAAAGAACTGGTGGGCCGAGCGGGGGGCCTGGGCGCTGGGGATGTCTACCACCAGGCACAGCATGAGCATGGCCAGGTACAGGCTGCAAACGATCAACAAGGTGGCGGTGCGGGTTCGCCCTCGCAGTGTCAGCAGGGCACTGACGGCAGCGATGCCCGCCAGAAGGAAATCCCATACGGCGATCACCCAGGTTCCGTGCATGCCAAAGTACACGCCCCAGCCGAGCATGCCCAGCACCATCACCGCGCTCCAGACCAGCAGGATGCGCCGCATGCGCAGGCCGTGTTTGCTTTCCAGGCCCGGCGGTTGGACCCACACCTTGTAGTCGAACGTGGGCACGCGGGTCACCTACTGCATAAATCCCATGCTCCGGGCCTCGCGCACCTCGGGCTTGATGCGGTGCTCGGCTTCCAACTGCTCCAGGAACTCGTCGGGGCCCAGGGCCGCATCCAGAATCTCGGATTGGCGCTTCACCGCCGCGAAGTCGCCGGGGCAGAGCTGCTCCAGCCTGGCCAAGCGGGTGGCCAGCACGTCGGTGAGCAACGCCGCATCACCGCCCAGCGCTTCGCGTACAAACATGGTTTCACGCTGGGCGCGCAGCAGGGGTTTGAACTGGATCTTGAAGGTGAAGCGGCGCAGCGCAGCTTGGTCGATGCGGTCCAGCAGGTTGGTTGTGCACACAAAGATGCCCCGGTAGCGCTCCATGCCCTGCAGCATTTCGTTGACCTCGGTGACCTCGTAGGTGCGCTGGGCACCGCGACGGTCTTGCAAGAAGCTGTCGGCCTCGTCGAGCAGCAGCACGGCTTTTTCGGCCTCGGCCTCGCGGAACATGGCGGCCATTTTTTGCTCGGTTTCGCCCACGTATTTGCTCATCAGGTCGCTGGCCTGCTTAACGATCAGCGGTTTGTCCAGGGCCTTGGCGATGTGCTCGGCCAGCGCGGTTTTGCCGGTGCCGGGGGCACCAAAAAAGCACAGCGTGCCGTGGCCACGTGCCTTCAGGGCCTGCACGATGCGGGGGATTTCAAAGCGGCTTTCCACGTTGAGCATGTCCAGGCTGTAGGTGGTGGCGCTGGGGCGCTGGGCGTGGTCGTTGGCGCTGTTGCCCAGGGCCCTGTCGGCGTTTTGGAGCTGGCGGTCGATCAGGGTTTCAAATGTGCAGTCCAGGGCCGGGGTGACCAGACCGGCAAAACGCACCGCGGTGCGGATCTGCGCCGGGGTCAGGCCTTTGCGCTCGGTGAGCTTGGCCACGAAGGCATCGCTTACCGCCACGCCTTCCAGCGTTTTGCGCACCAGGCCTTCGCGGGCACCGGGCGGGGGCGATTTCAGCTCCAGGTGGTAGGCAAAGCGGCGGCGGAAAGCCGGGTCGATCTGCTCGATGCGGTTGGTCACCCACAGCGTGGGCACGTTGTTGGATTCCAAAATCTGGTTCACCCAGGCCTTGCCGCTGACCGACGCAGTGCCGGGGGCCGCCACCTGCTCGGCCCGGGCCATGAGCTGGGCGGCCTCGGTGCTGATGGGCGGGAACACGTCTTCCACCTCGTCAAACAGCAGCGCGGCCTGCACACTGCCCTTGAGGAACACCTGGGCGATTTGCAGCGAACGGTAGCGGTCGCGGCCACTGAGGGAGTTGCCGTCGCGGTCGGCGTACTCCACCTCGAACAGGTCCAGCCCGGCGGCCTGGGCCACCACGCGCGCCAGCTCGGTCTTGCCGGTGCCGGGCGGGCCGTAGAGCAGCACGTTCACGCCCGGCTCCTTGCGCGCCACCGCGTTGCGCAGCAGGGACACCAGCACCTGCGCGTCGTCCAGCACATAGGTGAAATCGTTCAGAGCCAGACTGCTCTTGGTGGCCGGGCGGGTGAACACGGCCATCAGCTCGCTCTGGTCGCGGTACTCGCGCATCAGCACGGGTGGAAGTTTTTCGCTGACCTTCATCAGGTCGGCCAGGTCGGTGATGTTGTGCTCGGAGATCAGGTTTTCCACCAGGCCGATGCGCTCCAGCCGCGACCCGGCACGCAGGGCCTCGCCCACTTCCGACGGGCTGACCCCGGCGACTTCGGCAATCGCCGCATAGGCCTCGGGCGCGTTGTTGACCTTGACCTCGACCAGGATGGTGCGCAGATCGCGCTGGTAGCGGGCCAGCGTGCCGTACAGCAGCAAGGCGCGCTCGGCCTTGTTGAGCTGCAGCAGGCCCGAGAGCGCGTCGATGTTCTTTTCCACCAAAGTGGACTGCTTTTTGAGCGCGTGGGTCAGCCATTCGCCGGTGACGGCCAGGGCCGACAGCAAGTCCTTGGGCTGGTCTTTGGCGTACTCGTCCAGGTAAAAGAACAACGTGCCTTCTTCGTAGGGGCCGCGCCAGACGCCGTGGCGTTCCAGAAATTCGGTGGTGCCCAGGGCGGCGTGGCCGCGCCAGAATTCGTTGTCCTTGCAGCGCCGGGTCAGGAACTCGCGCAGGCGCAGCAGCACCGGCTGGGGCCACACCAGGTGCCGCCCGGCCATGGCCAGCAGGCTGTTGAGGTCGCGCCGCACATTGAACTTGGGGCCTTGGCGGGCCACCAGGGTGAGCACGAAATGCGAGCACATCAAATCCAGCACGGGCGCGGTTTTCAGGCCGGGTGAGGGCACCAGCTGCGGATTCGCAGGATCAAAAACCAGACGCTTCACCATAAGACAGGCTCCTCGCAACGGGGTTCGTTGCTGCACCATAACGCAGCGGCTGGGGCATGGGAAGACCTCGGGCCCTAATATTCCCGCAACCCGCCCGGCCCCCGGCTGTGCGGTACGAACGCGGGTCTCCGCTTAGAATCGACGAGAACCGAAATCCCTAGGAAAACCATGTCCCAGCCCACCGACGACCACAGCACCCCCGCGCACGCCCCGGCCGACGCCGTGGAGGCCATCGTGCCCCTGATCCCCATCGTGTTGCCCATCGTGGGCGGCGTGCTGATTTTCTTGCTGGCTTTTATTGCCGTTTCCATGGCCTAAATGGCCCCTGGCGCCAGTCCGGCATGGACTGGCCGCCGTCGATTACATGGCCCCACCCCTTTGCAGGGCGGGTGCCCAGGTTCTTCGCAACGTAGAACCGGTTTTTCTCGCTTTCGCCCCCTCTTTCTCCGCACTGCTCGATTGCTATTTATTCAATAGCTCATTGCGCCCTATCCATGGGCGCTAGCGGTCTATTTCTCTTGATTTTTTAGGCACGGGTGGAGAATCTGTTTTTCTAGAAAACTACGCATAAAGTCATGCAACGTTTGCATATCATTTGCATGTAATCGTTCTGTAACCGGTCTACGCCTCTCTAAAATTGGCATCCCAGCCTCCTAAGGTTGTAAAGCCGTTTTCTGAAAAGGCCGCTCGCAGTGCCCCGCGCACGAAGCCCTCTTTTGAAAAGACGATTTTTCAAACTAGGAGCTCCCCCGATGAACGCACGCACTTTGCAAGGCCTGGCCCGCACCGCGCCCGCCTATGTCAAAAACACCCGGCTGCTGGCCTGGGTGGCCGACATGGCCGCACTCACCCAGCCCGATGCCATCTACTGGTGTGACGGCAGCCAGGAGGAGTACGCCCAACTGTGCCAACAGTTGGTGGCAGCAGGCACGTTCAAGCAGCTCAACCCGGCCAAGCGCCCCAACTCCTTCCTGGCCTGCAGCGACCCCAGCGACGTGGCCCGCGTGGAAGACCGCACCTACATCTGCTCCGACAAAAAAGAAGACGCGGGCCCCACCAACAACTGGATGGAGCCCGCCGAGATGCGCGCCACGCTGAACCCGCTGTTTGCCGGTTGCATGCGCGGTCGCACCATGTACGTGGTGCCATTCAGCATGGGCCCGCTGGGTTCGCCCATCGCCCACATCGGCGTCGAGCTGTCCGACAGCCCCTATGTCGCCGTCAACATGCGCACCATGACCCGCATGGGCCGGGCCGTGGTCGAGTTACTGGATGTGGACGGTGCCTTCGTGCCCTGCGTGCACACCGTGGGCATGCCTTTGGACCCAGGCCAGGCCGATGTGAAATGGCCGTGCAACAAGACCAAGTACATCGTGCACTTCCCCAAGACCCGCGAAATCTGGTCCTACGGCTCCGGCTACGGCGGCAACGCGCTGCTGGGCAAGAAGTGCTTTGCGCTGCGTATCGCCTCCAACATGGGCCGCGACGAGGGCTGGCTGGCCGAGCACATGCTGATCCTGGGCGTGACCAACCCGCAAGGCAAATAATACCACGTGGCCGCCGCCTTCCCCAGCGCCTGCGGCAAGACCAACTTCTCCATGCTGGTGCCGCCCGCAGGCTTCCACGGCTGGAAGGTCACCACCATCGGTGACGACATCGCCTGGATCAAGCCCGGTGCCGATGGCCGCCTGTACGCCATCAACCCCGAGGCCGGCTACTTTGGCGTAGCCCCCGGCACCAACTACCACACCAACCCCAACTGCATGGCCAGCCTGGACAAAGACGTGATCTTCACCAACGTCGCCCTGACCGACGACGGCGACGTGTGGTGGGAAGGCATGGAAAAAGACACCGGCCGGCTGCCCGACCACCTGATCGACTGGCAAGGCAACGACTGGACCCCGGCCATCGCCAAGGCCACCGGTGCCAAGGCCGCCCACCCCAATTCGCGCTTCACCGTGGCCGCCACCAACAACCCGGCACTGGACGATGCCTGGGACGATGCCGCCGGCGTGCCGATTGACGCCTTCATCTTCGGTGGCCGCCGCTCCACCACCGTGCCCCTGGTCACCGAAGCGAGATCCTGGACCGAAGGCGTGTACATGGCCGCCACCATGGGCAGCGAAACCACCGCTGCCGCTGCAGGCCAGATGGGTGTGGTACGCCGCGACCCGTTCGCCATGCTGCCCTTCATGGGCTACAACATGAGCGACTACTTCCAGCACTGGCTGAACATGGGCGAAAAAATGGCCCATTCCGGAACCCGTCCGCCCGCTATCTTCTGCACCAACTGGTTCCGCAAGGGCGCAGATGGCCAATTCGTCTGGCCCGGCTACGGCGAAAACATGCGCGTGCTGAAGTGGATGATCGACCGCCTGGAAGGCGAAGCTGCGGGCCAGGAAAACATCTTCGGCATCAGCCCCACCTACGGCGAGCTGAACTGGACCGGGCTGGACTTCACGCCCGCGCAGTTCGATACCGTCACCCACATCGACACTGCCGCCTGGCAGCAAGAGCTGGTGCTGCACACCGAGTTGTTCACCCAGTTGGCCCACCACCTGCCCCAGGCTTTGGTAGATACCAAGAACGCCCTCGAAAAGCGCCTGGCGGCATAAAGCACCGCACGTAAAAACAAAAGCCCCGGTTGTCGCGAGACAGCCGGGGCTTTTTGCATGGGGCCCGTTCGGACCCCATGGCACAGAGGGTGGGAAAAGTGGATTAACGGTAGACGTTGGTACGGTAGCTGGCGGCGTTGTAGGCCCGGGCATCCCACTGGTCAAACGCCTCGGCAATCGCACGGCCCCAACGGCTGGAGCGGGGCTGCTCGGCCACGTCAGTGGCGGCAACTTCGGCCTGGTCGGCACCACGGCCCATGGCGACTTGCAGGTCGGCCATGATGCGCGGGTCGCTCAGGGCCGTAGCCCACAGGCGCTTGTCGGCACGGGCACGGGCTTCGCGCAGCGACCAGGCATCGAGTGCCTTGACCACGCGGCTGGCCAGGCTGCGGGCGCTGCCTGCAAACAAGGCCATGGCGGCAAAGCCGACAGCCCAGACGATGACCCAGGCCATCAGCAGGTGGCCTTCGGCCCAGCTGTCGACCAATTGGTCGGCTGCGACCACCAGGGCGGATACCACGGCGGCCAGCAGCACGGCGGCCAGACTACGGGAAGAGTCAAAATTCTGGTACAGCCCCCGTGCGGCTGCGGCGACCGATTCAGCGCGGGCTACGCCGGGATGTTCGGTGGGGAAGCTAGGGTTGATAAAGCTGGTCATGGTGTGTTCCTTTCACAAAGCGTTTCGGACTGGATCGCCTTGAACGCAAACGAATCTTAGGGTTTGCACTAGTATTTTCTAAATTTATCTTTGTGATGATCTGCATTCATATGCGTGATGAAGGGGGTGGGGCGGGGCTCTGAAATAGCACGACCGTACAGCCATCTAAAGGCTGTTCTTGGCCCATAAAAAAGCAATAAATTGGGCCCTACCGCCCTATTTATAAGCACAAGCAGCTATTTAAAATATATCGGAACTAGTTGGCAAACTAACTAAACCGATTTGATCAATCCAAACACCGGGTTTACCCTTGATATCGACCGATAAGCCGGTTTAGAGCACCCGCTCTACGTATCTTTTTAGCAACATTCCGGTTTTAATTCGGCAAAACACTTGCCCACCCCGCCATGAATCCACCCAACTTCCGCACTTTCGACCTGAATTTGCTGCGCGTGTTTGACGAAGTCATGGCCGAACGCAGCCTGACCCGGGCGGCGCAAAACCTGTCGCTCACCCAGCCCGCGGTCAGCAATGCGTTGCGCCGCCTGCGCGATAGCCTGGGCGACGAACTGGTGCGCCGCAATGGGGCCACCATGGAGCCCACGCCGCGCGCGCTGGCGCTGTGGCCCACGGTGCGCGAGTCACTGCGGCAATTGCAGGGCTCGCTGGCCCCCAGCGCCTTTGCCCCGGCCGAGGCCGACGACAGCTTTGTACTGGCCATGGCCGATGCCACCGCCGCCGAGCTGCTGCCCGGGCTGATGCGCATCCTGGAAGCCGAGGCCCCTAGCGTGTCGCTGCACGTGCTACCACTGGCCTCGCGCGATCCGCGCAAGCTGCTGGAAGACGAAACACTGGACCTGGCGGTGGGGTTCTTTCCGGCCGTGCTGGCCGATCTGGCCGCCCGCGCCCAGGTGGGCAAGGGCATACCGTATGCGCACCTGCGCCTGTACGACGGCCATTACGTGTGCGCCATGCGGCGCGGCCATCCGCTGGCCGAGGGCACGCTGACGCTGGACCAGTTTTGTGCGGCGCGGCACATGCTGGTGAGCTTTTCGGGGCGTTCGTTTGGGTTCATCGACGAGGCGCTAGCCCTGATCCAGCGCAAACGCCAGGTGGCCTTGACCGTGAACCAGTTTTTTACCGCGGGCCATATTGCCGCCCAGACCGATCTGCTGACGGTTCTGCCGCAGCACTTTGCCCATGCCATCGGTAGCACCGATGTGCTGGCGCAGCGCCCGCTGCCGTTTGAGGTGCCTGCGGTACATGTCGATGCGCTGTGGCACCGCCGCATGGAATCCAGCCCGGCCCACCTGTGGCTGCGGCAGGCGGTGGCGCGCGTGGCCGTGAAGGCGTACGCGCCGGATAGTTAGCGAACGGTGCTCAGCGCCGCCATGGCGGCAGACCGCAGTTCGGCCGCATGGCGGGGATCGCGGCCGGCATGGACATCGGCGGACTCCATCAAACCCTGGGCAACACTGGCTTTTTCTGCCACCGAAGCAGCGGGTTGGGCTTTGTGGAACAGGATATATTGGGTCAGTAAAGAAAACATGGTGGCACCACCGTTTGCACGGTGAAAAGTTGCAATAGGGTTAGCTTAAGGGTTTTCCCTAGGTATTCAAGCCCATAACCATGCACGTGCTGCATAAAGTCGTGCATTCCTGCCCACAACGGGGCGTTTTATCACTCACCATGCGTATCCAACTCCTGTCTGACCTGCACCTGGAAGTGCATCCGCACTTTGTGCCCACCCCCGCGCCGGGGGCCGATGTGCTGGTGCTGGCGGGCGATATCGGCTCGTACCAGGCCGGTTCGCAACTCACCGATGCCGACTTTGGCCTGGCCCGCTTCTCGCCCCTGCCGCACTCCGCCGGTGGCGCCAGTTGGCCCACGCCGGTGCTGTTTGTGCCCGGCAACCACGAGTACGACGGGCAAGATTTCGACGAAGCCGATACCCGCCTGCGCGCCTCCTGCCAGCGCCTGGGCATCATCTGGCTGGAGCGCGAGGTGGTGGAACTGCTGGGTACCCGCTTCATCGGCACCACGCTGTGGAGCGACTTTGATGCCCTCGGCCCGCCCGCCAGCGACAGCGATGCCACCCTGGGACAGCAGCTCAAGGCCCGCGACAAGGCCTTTCGCGCCGCCAACTACTACCTAAAGAAGAACAGCGCCACCCGCCAAGGCCTGCCCATGCTGGCCGACGGCATCCGCGAACAGGCCCTGGTGTGCCAGCAGTGGCTGCGCAACGCCCTGGCCATGCCGTTTGACGGCAACACGGTCGTAGTCACCCACTTCGCCCCCAGCCTGCACAGCGCTGACCCGCGTTATGGCCGCACCCCCGGCACTGCCGGTTTCTGCAACGCACTGGACGAGCTGCTCCCCCACGCCCAGCTTTGGCTGCACGGCCACCTGCACGCCCCCAGCGATTACACCCACCAGGGCTGCCGCGTGGTCGCCAACCCACTGGGCTATGCGCGCAAGAACGAGCAGGTGGGCTTTCTGGCCAGCCAGTGCATCACCTTGGCTCCACGTCAAATTTAAGCCAAATCGCCCTCTAGCGCTTATTCCATAAGCACGAGCAGCTATCAAATCAGGACCAACCCCTGTATTTGCGCTGGATCAAATTCCGCGCGCTGTAACCGTCCTGTACCCGCTGGCAGGTGGCAGAATTTGGCGCAGTACCTTGCCTTTCGCCAACCAGGAGTCTCCCCATGTCACCCCCCCGTACCCCCTACCCCTGGTGGCGCAGCGCCGTGGTCTACCAGGTCTATCCGCGCAGTTTTGCCGATGGCAATGGCGACGGGATTGGCGATATTGCCGGGCTGCGCAAGCGCCTGCCCTACCTGGCGGACCTGGGCATCGACGCGGTGTGGATCAACCCCTGGTACCCCTCACCCATGAAGGACGCAGGCTACGACGTGGCCGACTACCGCGACATCGAGCCGCTGTTTGGCACCCTGGCCGAGGCCGAGGCGCTGCTGCAGGAAGCCCACGCGCTGGGGCTGCGGGTGCTGCTGGACATCGTGCCCAACCACTGCTCCGACCAGCATGTGTGGTTCCAGCAGGCCTTGAAGGCCGCACCCGGCTCGCCCGAGCGCGACCGTTTCATCTTCCGCCCCGGCAAGGGTGCGCATGGCGACACCCCGCCCAACGACTGGATCAGCGAATTCGGCGGCCCGGCCTGGACCCGCACCACCAACCCTGACGGCCAGCCCGGCGACTGGTATTTGCGCATCTTTGCCCCCGAGCAGCCCGACTTCAACTGGGACAACCCGGAGGTGCTGGCCGAGTTTGAAAAAACCCTGCGCTTCTGGTTCGACCGGGGCGTGGACGGCTTCCGCATCGACGTGGCGCACGGCCTGGTCAAGGCCTCCGGCCTGCCCGATGTGGGCCCGCGCACCCTGCGCGCGCACGAAGATGCCCACCACCCGCACTGGGATTTGCCCGGCGTGCACGCCATCTACCGCGCCTGGCGCAAGGTGGCCGACAGCTACGACGACCCGCGCATCTTCGTGGCCGAGGCCTGGGTCCACCCCGGCGACCGGCTGGCCCGCTACGTGCGCAGCGACGAGCTGCACACCGCGTTCAATTTCGACTACCTAGTGGCCCCGTGGCGGGCCGAGCAGTTGCGCGCCAGCATCAATGGCACGCTGGCCGCGCACGCCGAAGTGGGCGCGCCGCCCACCTGGGTGCTGAGCAACCACGACGTGGCCCGCGAGGTGTCGCGCTACGCCCGGCCCCAAACCACCGCCCCGCTGCGCTGGCTGGACGACCTGCTGGGCCAGCCAGCCGACTTTGCCCTGGGCCTGCAGCGCGCCCGTGCCGCCGCCCTGCTGATGCTGGCGCTGCCCGGCGGGGCCTACATCTACCAGGGCGAAGAACTCGGCCTGCCCGAGGTGGAAGACCTGCCCGATGCGGTGCTGCAAGACCCGATGTTCGAGCAAACGGGCCGCAAAAGCCGGGGCCGCGACGGCTGCCGCGTGCCCATTCCGTGGGAGGGCGCGCAGCCGCACTTTGGCTTCAGCCCGCCCACCAGCGCGCCGCCTTGGCTGCCCCAGCCTGCCAACTGGGCGGCCTTGAGCGTGTCGGCGCAGAGCCGTGTGGAGGGCTCCACGCTGGACCTGTACCGCAAGGCCTTGCAACTGCGGCGCAGCGACATCGGCCTGGGCGGCTACGGCCTGCAGTGGCTGCCGTCGCCCGAGGGCGCGCTGGTGTTCACCCGGGGCTCGGGCTTTGTGTGCATGGTGAATGTGTCGGCCGAGCCGCTGGCGCTGCCTGCGGGGGCCAAGCTATTGCTGAACAGCGGCGCGCTGGACGCGCAGGGCCGGGTGCCTGCCGATACCGCCGTCTGGCTGCATACCTCTTAAGCTATATTATTAATAGCTACTCACGCTTATAGAATAAGCGCTATCGGGCATTTAGACCCTCAAAGCAGGTGCCCAGAACCCAGTCGATCACCTGGGCATCGCTGTACTGGCCGCTGGCCTGCAAGAAGCCCAGCACCGGGTCGCAGGCGCGGGCAAACAGGGTGTAGAGCACGGCAATCGCCGGGATCTGCGGGTTGATCTGCCCGGCTTTTTGCGCCGCCTGGATCCAGCCGCCCAATTGGTCGCTCACGCCCACCAGTGCGTCCAGGTAGGCACCGTTGGCCATCAGATTGGCCCGCAGGGTCGAGTTCTGGCTGGGCAGCGAGGGCATTTCGCCCGCCAGTTGCACTTCCATCGCCCAGCGCACCATGGCTTTGAGGTTGTCCAGCGGCGGGGCCTCAGGGGGCAGGGTGTCGAGGTAGGCCTGGGTGCGGTGCAGCACACGCACCATGGCGGCAGCGGCCAGGTCTTCCTTACTGGGAAAGTGCTTGTACAGGCTGGCCTTGGCAATGCCCACGCCCTGGGCCACTTCGTCCACCGTCATGGCCTCGAAGCCCTTTTCGGCCAGCAGGCGGTTGACGGTTTGCACGATGGCTTCTTCGCGTGCGGCCAGCATCTGCTGCTTGAACGAGACTTTGGGGGCTTTGGCGGGGACGGGGGATTTCATGCCGTGGATTTTAGCCTTCGGCGTTTAAAAAAATAGTACCCGACTGTTTTGTTACCAGCAAGTCACAAAATATGGCGGCGGTGCAAGTCTGTGGCTCACTCACTCAGCGCGGCCATGGCGGCCTGGGTGAGGGCGGCGCTCAGGGTGTCGAGCACCTCGGACTGCAGGTTCCAGCAGTGCCAGAACAGCTGGATATGCAGGGCCTGGCTGGGGGCCAGTTGCACCAGGGCGCCACTGTCGATCAGGCTACGGGCCAGCAGCTCAGGCACCACGCTGACCCCCCATCCGGCCAGCACGGCACGCACCTGGCCTTCGGAGCTGGGCACAAACAACTGGCGCAGCGACACCCGCTTCAGGCCAAACGCCTGGCTGACGAATTCGCGCTGCATATCGTCCTTGCGGTTAAAGGCCACGAACGGCACGCTGCGAAAGTTGTGCGCTGTCAAACCCTGGGGCAGGTGCTGGCGGGCATAGGCGGCCTGGGCCACGGCCACGTAACGCATGGCACCCAGCGGCACCACCTTGCAGCCGCGCAGGGCTTGTTTCAGGGTGGTGACGCAGCCCATCACCTGGCCTTCGCGCAGCCATTCCTGGGTGAAGTCCTAGTCGTCGGTGATGATCTCCAGCGGCAGGCCCTGGGCCACCACGGCCTGCAGCGCGCCCATGGCCCAGGTGGCGATGCTGTCGGCGTTGATGGCAATCGACACCCGCTCTTCATCGCGCGCGCCGCCCATGGCGCTGGGGGCCAGCTCCTGCATGTCGCGCTCCAGGTCGGCGCGCAGCAGGCGCAGCTGCTTGGTGTGTTTGATCAGCAAATGCCCCGCCGCCGTGGGCTTGAGCGGGCGGCTGCGCACCACCAGCACCGTGCCCGCCTGC
Organism: uncultured Albidiferax sp.; assembly: GCA_963512645.1. Taxonomy (GTDB): domain Bacteria; phylum Pseudomonadota; class Gammaproteobacteria; order Burkholderiales; family Burkholderiaceae_C; genus Rhodoferax_B. Next base: position 33,744 of record CAUPNM010000002.1, read on the forward strand.
GCCTCCAGCGAGCGCAGCCGCTGCGACACCGCCGACTGGGTGATGTTGAGCCGCTGCGCGGCCCTCTCAAAACCGCCCTCTTCGACGATGGCGGCCAGGCATTCGAGGGCGTCGGGATCAAAGGTGCTCATAACCGGAATTTACCCGGTGTTGCGCATCCCGCTAAATCCGTTGCCATAACGGGCCAGCGTGAGGCCCTCCATGCTGATCTCGGGCGTGCGGTTGGACAGCACATCGGCCATCACCCGGCCTGTGCCCGCGGCCATGGTCCAGCCCAGGGTGCCGTGGCCGGTGGACAGGTGCAGGTTGGGGTAGGGCGTGCCGCCCAGCACGGGCGTGCCGTCGGGGGTCATGGGGCGCAGGCCGGTCCAGAAGGTGGCCTTGGAGGTATCGCCGCCCTGGGGGAACAAATCGGTGACCACGTGGTTCAGGGTGCTGCGGCGCTCTTCGTGCAGCTCCAGGCTGTAGCCTGCCAGCTCGGCCGTGCCGCCCACGCGGATGCGGTCGCCCAGGCGGGTGACGGCCACCTTGTGGGTTTCGTCCATCACGGTGGATTCGGGCGCGCAGGCCGCGTTGGTGATGGGCACGGTGATCGAATAGCCCTTGACCGGGTACACCGGCAGGTTGAAGCCCAGTGGTTTGAGCAGGATGGGCGAGTAGCTGCCCAGTGCGACCAGGTAGGTATCGGCAGTGAGCAGGCCTGCGCTGGTGTGCACGCCGGTGACCTGCTTGCCGTCGGCCGCGATGCGGTCGATCTGCACGCCGTAGCGGAACTCCACGCCGAGCGCCTCGGCCATTTTGGCCAGGGTGTTGGTGAACTTGAAGCAATCGCCGGTTTCATCGCCCGGCAGGCGCAGCGCGCCGACAAACTTCTCTTTTACCAGCGCCAGCGCGGGCTCGTACTGCAGGTAGGCCTCGCGGTCGAGCAGCTGGAACGGCACGTTGTACTGCTGGAGGATTTCGATGTCTTTGGCCGTGCCGTCGAGCTGCTTCTGGGTGCGGAACAGCTGCAGCGTGCCCTGGCTGCGGTCGTCGTACGCAATGCCAGTGTCGGCGCGCAGCTGCACCAGGCAGTCGCGGCTGTACTCGGCCAGCCGCACCATGCGGCCCTTGTTGGTCTGGTAGCGCGCCTCGGTGCAGTTGCGCAGCATCTGCGCGCCCCAGCGCCACATGGCGGGGTCGAGCAGCGGGCGGATCACCAGCGGACTGTGGTGCATCAGCATCCACTGGATGGCCTTGAGCGGCACACCCGGCCCGGCCCAGGGCGACGAGTAGCCCGGCGACACCTCACCCGCATTGCCAAAGCTGGTTTCCAGCGCGGGGCCGGGCTGGCGGTCGATGACCGTCACCTGGTGGCCGGCCTTGGCCAGGTAATACGCCGTGCTGGTGCCAATCACCCCACTGCCCAAGATCAATACTTTCATGCGCCACTCCCAGACTACAAAGCCACAACAGGCTGCAATATAAGTTGCCCTAATTTAATAAGCTATTGGTTATTAGAAACTCTAATTCAGAATTAGGGTGGGTTGTCTGGTGCGATCTTGGATTTCTGAAGCTTTTAGGCCTTTGGCGCTTATTCCATCGGCACGACAAGCTATTTATTCCGTAGCAAGACATGCTTGCACGGCTCCCCCCGATAATCTGGTGCATGCACGTCGATTCACCCATTTCCCACGCCCTGATCCTCGCCGCCGGACGCGGCGAGCGCATGCGCCCGCTGACCGACCACACGCCCAAGCCGCTGCTGCCGGTGCGGGGCAAACCCATGATCGTCTGGCATCTGGAAGCCCTGGCGGCGGCCGGGGTGCGCCAGGTAGTTATCAACACCGCCTGGCTCGAAGAAAAAATCCCCGCCGCGCTGGGCGACGGCGCCCGCTGGGGCCTGCAGATCGCCTATTCGATGGAAGGCCGCGACCATGGCGGCGCACTGGAAACCGCAGGCGGCATCAAAAAAGCCCTGCCGCTGCTGGACGAAGCTTTCTGGCTGGTGGCGGGCGACATCTACGCGCCCGGCTTTGCCTTCGATGCCAGCGCTGCCGCCGACTTTGCCCGCAGCGACGCCCTGGCGCACCTGTGGATGGTGCCCAACCCGCCCTACCACCCGCAGGGCGACTTCGGCATTTCCGCCACCGGCCTGGGGCTGGACGGCCCCGGCCCGGACGGCAAGCGCCTCACCTATAGCAGCCTGGCCCTGGTGCGCGCCGAGCTGTGCCGCCACCTGCCCTTGGGCCAGAAGACCGCGCTGGGCCCGCTGCTGTTTGACGGTATCCGCCAGCAACGCATCACCGCATCCCGTTTTGACGGCCCCTGGCACAACGTGGGCACCCCCGAACAACTCGCCGAACTGAACACACCCTAAGCACAACATGTCCACAACGATCTACGCCCAGCGCCGCGCCCAACTCGCCCAAAAAATCGGCCCCGGCGGCATCGCCATCGTCCCCACCGCGCCCGAGCAGCAGCGCAACCGCGACAGCGACTTCCAGTTCCGCGCCGACAGCTATTTTTATTACCTGACCGGCTTCACCGAGCCCAATGCCTGGCTGGTCGTGACCGGTGAAGGCCAATCCACGCTGTTTTGCGCGCCCAAGGATCTGGAGCGCGAGATCTGGGACGGTTTTAGGCTCGGACCGGACGCAGCGCCCGCCGCACTGGCGGTAGATGCTGCGTATTCTGTAGCAGACCTGGACACCCAACTGCCCCGCCTGCTGGAAAACCGCAGCGCCGTCTGGACCCCGTTTGCCACCCATAAAGGGCTGGAGGGCCGGGTCGATGGCTGGCTGAACAAGGTGCGCGCCCGCGTGCGCTTCGGCGCGCTGTGCCCCGACACCCAGCGCGACCTGTGCAGCGTGCTCGACGAAATGCGCCTGTTCAAGGATGCAAGCGAGCAAGCCACCATGCGTCGCGCCGCGCAGATCAGCGCCGGGGCCCACATCCGCGCCATGCAGCTATCGGCCCGCATGCTGCGCAATGGCGAAGAGGTGTGTGAGTACCACCTGGATGCCGAGCTGCTGCACGAATTCCGCCGCCACGGCTCGCAGTACCCGGCCTACGGCAGCATCGTGGCCGCCGGGGCCAATGCCTGCGTGCTGCACTACCGCGCCGACAAGGCCCCGGTGCGCGATGGCGAACTGGTGCTGATCGACGCGGGCTGCGAGCTCGACGGCTATGCCAGCGACATCACCCGCACCTTTCCGGCCAACGGCAAATTCAGCGGCCCGCAACGCACCCTGTACGAGCTGGTGCTGGCCAGCCAGATCGCCGCCATCGCCGCCACCAAGCCGGGCGCACGCTTCACCGACCCGCACGAGGCCACCGTGAAGGTACTGGCGCAAGGCATGCTGGACGTGGGCCTGCTGGACAAAAACAAGGTGGGCACCGTGGACGACGTGATCGCCAGCCGGGCCTACTTTGCTTACTACATGCACCGCACCGGCCACTGGCTGGGCATGGACGTGCACGACTGCGGCAGCTATGTGGAACAGGCGGAAGTGGGGGCCGACAGCCAGCGCAAAGACCCGCTCAGCGGTGAAACCATCACCAACCGCCCCAGCCGCATCCTGCAACCCGGCATGGTGCTGACCATCGAGCCCGGCATCTACGTGCGCCCGGGCCCGGACGTGCCCGAGGCCTTCCACAACATCGGCATCCGCATCGAAGACGATGCCATCGTCACCGCCAGCGGCTGCGAGCTCATCAGCCGGGGCGTGCCCGTCGACCCGGACGCAATCGAAGCGCTGATGCGCGCTTAGGCTATAATGCAGGGTTGGCTAGATAAGTTTCGCCATGAAACTTGTGCGGTGTATCCCAACACACCGCGCCACCGGCCTTACCAAGTACTCCGAGTTTGCCCACACCTTTGTCACGCTGTGCGGGCCAGAGATTCAAAGTACTTGGTCCGCAGCGCCCCTAACAGGCGGTGCGCACGACCTGCCTCCTGTGCAATTTCATCGGAAGTGCGTCATAAAAATAACGCAGTGTGACAACACGCATTTTTGGCTATCCCATAAGTAAGGGAGCCTGGTTTCCCATCATGAACAAAAATAACAACTCCATTGCCGCTGGCAAATATCTCCTGTCTCCGATTACCCGTGAATGTGCCGATGGCCGCTTTGGTGCCTCGGTTTCTATCCAAAATGGCTCGCATGACCGCGTGATGCGTTTCATCGGTCTGTTCGACGATGCTGCAACCGCGACACAATACGCGGTTGAGCAAGGTTTGCAGTGGGTGCGCGCGCGCCACTCCAACCCGAGCGCCGCACACGCCTAAAAGTTACCAAGTTACATACCGTCTACCTTCAAGGAATTTACGAATGGCAAAAGAAGAACTGATCGAAATGAAGGGCCTTGTGTCCGAAGTGCTGCCCGACTCGCGCTTTCGCGTGACGCTGGAAAACGGCCACGTCCTGATTGCCTACACCGCTGGCAAGATGCGCAAGAACCACATCCGCATTCTGGCGGGTGACCACGTGTCGCTGGAGCTGTCGCCTTACGACTTGTCTAAAGGCCGCATCACCTTCCGCCACATCGCAGGTCGCGCCCCTACCTCCACCCGTTTCGCGTAATTAAAGCGTAAGCAAAACCCCGTACGGGAATCGCCCGCGGGCGGACCCTACAATCGCAGTCCCTTTGACACAGTGACTGCCCGGCGCATTTCGGTCGGCGGCCATGGCAGGAGACGCCAGATGAGCAACCCAACGGCTAACACCGACGAAAAACGCGCCGAACTGCGCAAAGCGGCCCTCGAATACCACGAGTTCCCCACGCCCGGCAAAGTTGCCATCGCGGCGACCAAACAGCTGGTCAACCAGCACGACCTCGCCCTGGCCTATTCGCCCGGCGTGGCCGCGCCGTGCGAAGAAATCGTCAAAGATCCGAACAACGCCTTCAAATACACCAGCCGGGGCAATCTGGTCGCGGTGATCACCAACGGCACGGCCGTGCTGGGCCTGGGCGACATCGGCCCGCTGGCCTCCAAGCCGGTGATGGAAGGCAAGGGCGTGTTATTCAAGAAGTTTGCAGGCATCGACGTGTTCGACCTGGAAATTGACGAAAAGCACGACCTCGACAAGCTGGTGGACATCATCGCCTCGCTCGAGCCCACCTTCGGCGGCATCAACCTGGAAGACATCAAGGCCCCCGATTGCTTCTACGTCGAACGCAAGCTGCGTGAACGCATGAAGATCCCGGTCTTCCACGACGACCAGCACGGCACGGCCATCTGCGTCGGCGCGGCGATTCTGAACGGCCTGAAAGTCGTCGGCAAAGACCCCAAGAACGTCAAGCTCGTCACCTCGGGCGCGGGCGCAGCCGCCCTGGCCTGCCTGGGCCTGCTGGTCAAGCTGGGCATTCCACGCGAAAACATCTATGTCACCGACCTGGCCGGCGTGGTCTATGAAGGCCGCACCGAGCTGATGGACGAAGACAAGATCGTCTACGCCCAAAACACTACGGCCCGTACTCTGGGCCAGATCATCGAAGGCGCAGACGTGTTTCTGGGCCTGTCGGCGGGTGGTGTGTTGAAGAAGGAAATGGTGGCCAAGATGGCCGCCAACCCGCTGATCCTGGCACTGGCCAACCCCAACCCCGAAATCTCGCCCGAAGACGTGAAGTCCGTGCGCAGCGATGCCGTCATCGCCACCGGCCGCACCGATTACCCCAACCAGGTCAACAACGTCCTGTGCTTCCCCTACATCTTCCGCGGCGCGCTGGATGCGGGCGCCTCCACCATCACGCTCGAGATGGAGATCGCCGCAGTGCACGCGATTGCCGAACTGGCCCAGGCCGAGCAAAGCGAAGTGGTGGCCGCCGCCTACGCGGGTGAGCAACTGGCGTTTGGCCCCGAGTACATCATCCCCAAGCCGTTTGATCCGCGCCTGATGATGAAGATCGCCCCGGCCGTGGCCCAGGCCGCCGCCGACAGTGGCGTAGCTCTGCGCCCCATCACCGACATGGATGCCTACCGCACCCGCCTGCAAAACTTCGTCTACGCCTCGGGCACGACGATGAAGCCGATCTACGATGCCGCCAAAAACGCAGTCAAGAAACGCGTGTGTTACGCCGAAGGCGAAGAAGAGCGCGTGCTGCGCGCCACCCAGATCGTGGTAGACGAAGGTCTGGCACGTCCCACCCTGATTGGCCGCCCGAAGGTAATCGCCGAGCGCATCCAGAAGTTCGGCCTGCGCCTGCGCGAAGAGCTGGACTACGATGTGGTCAACGTCGAGCAGGACCACCGTTACCGCGATTTCTGGCAAACCTACCACCGCATGACCGAGCGCAAGGGTGTCACGGCGCAAATGGCCAAGATCGAAATGCGCCGCCGTTTGACGCTGATTGGCGGCATGTTGCTGCACAAAGGCGAAGTGGACGGCATGATCTGCGGCACCTGGGGCCACACCGCCATCCATTTGCACTACATCGACCAGGTGATTGGTAAGCGCGAAGGCGGCTGTGCCAGCACCCCGCAAGATGTTCCGGTTTATGCCTGCATGAACGGCCTGCTGCTGCCGGGCCGCCAGGTGTTCTTGGTCGATACCCACGTCAACTACGACCCCACGGCCGAAGAATTGACCGAAATCACCGTCATGGCGGCCGAAGAAATGATGCGCTTTGGCCTCAAACCCAAGGCGGCGTTGTTATCGCACAGCAACTACGGCCAAAGCAACCAGCCCAGCGCCGTCAAAATGCGCCGGGTACTGGAATTGCTGCAAACCGAGGCCCCCTGGCTCGAAGTGGACGGTGAAATGCACGGCGATACGGCCCTGGATGGAGCCGCCCGCGCAATCACCATGCCCAACAGCCCACTGGTGGGCGATGCCAATCTATTGGTCTTCCCCAACATCGACGCCGCCAATATCGCCTACAACCTGCTGAAAACGGCTGCGGGCGGCAATATCGCGATTGGCCCGGTGTTGCTGGGCGCCGCAAAACCTGTACACATTCTGACGGCTAGCGCGACCGTACGAAGAATTGTAAACATGACAGCCTTGACGGTTGCCGATGCCAACGTGGTGCGATAACACCGAATTCGCCAGCAAGTGCTCACTTAGTGGGCATGAATGCCCCAGGGGCTGCCCAAAATTTGGGCAGCCCCTTGCTTTTTTGGGGCACATACGGCACACTAGCGCCTTGAAATTTCCGGGTTAACCCGAGGTTCTCCAAAGGCGCATTTCCCCATGGTCCAAGTGATAAAAAACACAGCCCGCAAGCACATTTGCGCTGTGGCGGTGTTAGTTGGATCGGTCCTATGCACCACATTGGGGTATGCCAAGGCACCCAATCCCGTCGATGGTCTGGAGACCATCCCGCTTGCCCAGCTTCCCCCTCAAGGCCGTGTGACCTACCAGCTGATACAGCAAGGTGGGCCATTTCCTTTTGACAAGGATGGCTCGGTATTTGGGAACCGTGAACGAATTTTGCCAAGACACCAACGCGGGTACTACCGCGAATACACCGTGAAAACGGCAGGTGCTAGCAACCGAGGGGCCAGACGCATCGTATGCGGTGGCCCGCCCAGAGCACCAGATGCTTGTTTTTACACCAGCGACCACTACGCAAGTTTTCGATACATCGTCGAATAAGCGTGTGGGTACTGGTTCCATAGAATTTTGAAGTCGGGGTACATGAAGATGAATGAAAAGAAAGCGGAGACGGATATGCCTCTTCGCAACGTAAGAAGCAACATCGTGCAGTCGATACGCGCCTTCCGGGTGCAAGACCTGCAGGACGCGGCTGTGGGTCTGGGCCAGCATTTTCTGTATGCCAATCTGGCCAATGCTCAGAGCAAACAGGACGTGCTGGACATGATCGCCCAGCAGTTCACCTTTCCGACCCATTTCGGCAAGAACTTTGACGCGCTGTACGACTGCATGACCGACCCGCTGCATAAATCAGGCCCGCAGCCTGGTTTTGTGGTGGTGCTGGAGCAAATCCCTGCGCATGCCAAGTTTGACAAGGAAGCCCGCGAGCAATTGCTGGACATCTTCCGCGAAGCGGCTGACTACTGGGGGGACCGGAAAATTCCGTTCCGATGCTTCTATTCTTTTCTGTAGCCCGTTCTGCACACACCAGCCAAGCAGAACGGGCGAATGAGGCAGGCAGCGATGCCGTCTCAGGCATCGAGTTGACCGAATCCGGCGAAAAAATGCCCACCGATAAATTGGTAGATGTATCTCCGTTCGCGCTGCGCATGAGCAGCCCGTTCAACGCCGGTTACTGGCTCGCAGCGGCTTAACTGTCCCGCGCCCAGCAAAAAGCCCGTCCTTGGACGGGCTTTTTTACGGCTGCGCGGCGACCGCCAGGGCTAACGCGACGTACTCGGCTACCGGCACCTCCTCGGCACGGCGCTGTGTGTCGAATACGCCAGCGTAGGCTTTCTCGGTCAGCCATTTGCCCAGGGTGTGGCGCATGATCTTGCGGCGCTGGCTGAAGGCCACTTGGACGATTTCGCTGAGCAAAGCTACCGGCACCGCTGCCGGGTCGGCGTGGGGCACCATGCGCACCACGGCGCTGTCCACACGCGGGGGCGGATCAAACGACTCGGGCGGCACGAAGAGCACGTTTTCCATCGCATAGCGCCACTGCAGCATGACGCTGAGGCGGCCATAGGCGGCGGTGGACGGGCGGGCCACCATGCGGTCAATCACTTCCTTTTGCAGCATGAAATGCTGGTCTTGCACCACGGCCACTGCGTCCAGCAAATGGAACAGGATGGGCGTGGAAATGTTGTAGGGCAGGTTGCCGACCACCCGCAGTTTCTTCGCAGCCATAGCTCCTGAATCTGTAGCTACTTGCACCGATGGAAACTGCGTGAAGTCCACTTTCAATACATCAGATTCAACCACGGTGAGCTGCGGGTGCTGGCGCAGACGCACCGCCAGATCGCGGTCCAGCTCGACCACGGTGAGGTGGCCCAGGCGCTCAACCAGCGGCTGGGTCAAGGCGGCCAGGCCCGGGCCGATTTCGACCATGTAGTCGCCGCTTTGGGGGTTGATGGCATCAACGATGCTGTCGATGATGCCGCGGTCGGCCAGAAAGTGCTGGCCGAAACGTTTGCGCGGGATGTGTTTCACTGCGGGGCTTCGCGGAATTCAACGTAGGCCCGCGAACGCACCTGCTCCAGCCAGCGGGCATAGGCCTCGTCCAGCTTTTTCTCGCGCACGATGCCACGGGCAATTTCGCGCTGCTCTTTCGGGGTCACGGCGGCCTCGCGGCGCTCCAGCAGCTGCACCAGGTGCACACCAAAGCGCGACACCAACGGGTCGGCGATCTGGCCGGGTGCCAGTTTGTCCAGGGCTTCTTCAAATTCAGGCACAAACTGGCCGGGGCTGGCCCAACCCAGGTCGCCCCCCTGGGCCGCGCTGCCGTCGGTCGAGTTTTCCTTGGCCAATTGGGCAAAGTCGGCCTGGTTGCTCTGGATGCGGCGCTTGAAGTCGTTCAGACGCTCCACGGCGGCGGCCTCGGTGAGGCGCGGGCCGGTGCGCAGCAGGATGTGGCGCGCATGCTGCTGGGTCACGGTGGTGGCTACGCCGCCCTGGCGTTTGTCCAGCACCTTCAAGATATGGAAACCAGCACCCGAACGCACCACGGCACTGACACCGCCCGTGTCCAGGTTGCGGGTGGCTTCGACAAACAGCTCGGGGTAGCGGTCGGCAGAGCGCAGGCCCAGGGCACCGCCACCGCTTTTGTCGGGCGCGTCCGAGGCGGTACGGGCCAGCGTGGCGAAGTCGGCACCGGAAGCAGCCTGGGCGCGCAGGCCATCGGCTTTGGCTTGCAGGGTGGCGACTTGTTCGGGGGAGGCGTTTTCCGGCACAGCCACCAGCAGCATGGCCAGATTGAGTTCCAGCGCGCTCGGGTCGGTATTGGCCTGTTGGTCACGCAGGTACTGGTCGACATCGGCATCACTGATGCGTTGGCGGGCATCGATTTCGCGGTCGCGCAAGCGGGTCAGGATGAGCTGGTTGCGCAGTTCTTCGCGGAACTGGGCGGGCACCATGCCGTCTTGCGCCATGCGTCGGCGCAGTTCGGGCACGTCCAACTGGTTTTGCCGGGCCACGTTCAGCTCGGCAGCATCCACCGTGACATCGTCCACCTTCAAACCGGTCTCCGCCGCCAACTGCAGTTGGGCTTTTTCCAGGATCAGGCGGTCCAGCACCTGGCGCACCAGCACGGCCTGGTCGGCTTCGCCCACGGGCGTGCCCTGCTGGGCCAATTGCTGCAAGGTTCGGATGACGCGGGCGCGCACCTCGTTGTTGGTGATCGGCTCGGAATTGACCACGGCCACGATGAAGTCCGCCTGGCGCTGCGCGTCCGAGGTGCGGACAGGCGCGCTGCCCGACAAACCGGTACCTGCGCCAGCCGAGGGGCGCAGGCCCTGGGCGGATGCAGAGAAGGTGGTCAGGGCCGCCAGTGCCGCCAAGCCCAGCAGCGTCTTGCGAAAAATGCGATTGCTCATGGTTCAGAATGGGGAAAAGAGGGGAACGTAGAAGGCTAGTCGTACTGGCTAAAGCGGCTAGGGGTGGTGGTCTGCTCACGCAGGTACTGGTAGCGGGGGATGTTTTCTTTCAGGACCGACAAGGGGTTGTTACCCACACCCAGGCGGGTAAAACCCACAAACTCCAGCTGGAACGAGATTTTCTGGTTGGCGGTGGTGGTGTTGCCGGTTTGCGTGCGGTCCAGCACGATCCGGCCCAGCCAGCAGCCCGCATCATATTCAAAGCCCACCACGGCATCGACCAGCTTGCGGTCGTGCATGCTGTAGTTCAGGCGGCCCACGCTGTACCAGCGGCCAGCGCCCTGGCCCTGCCCGGCACCCAGATTCTGGCCCCCGTCGCCCCACAGGGCGCTCAGCGGCCATTGCCAGCCGATGTCGATCTGCTCGCTGCCATCCTTGGCCGTGGCGCTGGAATCGCGCTGGTAGCGGTAGGCGGCGCTGATGACGCGGTAGTTGCCGGGGTTCCAGCGCCCACCGACGCTGGCGCGCTGGGAGCGGCGGGTATCGGGGTTGTACTGCACCGTGGTGTCAAAGGTCCAGCGCGGGTCCCAATTGAGCTGCGCGCCCACCAAAAAGTCGCTCAGGCGGTCGGTGGCGGGGGTGCCGCCGGGCATCGTGACGCGTTGGTCTTTGAAGCGCAGGCGCTGGGCCACGCCAAACTGGGCCAGCTGGGCACCGGTGGCGGGCTCTAAAAAGCGCGTGGTCACACCCAGCGTCAGCAGGTTGTTATCGGCAATGCGGTCATTGCCACCGAAGGCGTTTTCGGTGAAGACGGTGGCAAAGTTGAAGTCGTTCAGCGCCGAGTCGTAGTTGGGCAGCAGGCTCTGGTCGCGGTACGGCGTATTCACGTAAAAAGCGCGCGGCTCCAGGGTCTGGCGCAGCGCCTTGCCCCAAAAGTTGGCATCGCGCTCGAACACCAGCCCGGTGTCCAGGCTAAAGGTCGGCACGGTGCGGTCAGCGCTGGTGGCACCATTGGACAGCGGCGCATCAAATGCGTAACGGGTGGCATGCAGCTGCACCTTGGGCGTGAAGAACCAGCCCGGTGCCACCCAGGGGCGGCTGATCTGGCCTAACGCAAAGCTACGCTTGGCATTGGGTTGGTTGGTCAAGGTGCGGATGGCCGAAAAATGGGTGTAGTCGCCGTCCACCGAGGCATCGAAGCCGCCGGGCAGGTCGTAACGGGCATAACGCGCGGTGATCTGGGGCAGGCGGTCGTACGGCGGCACGATGGGCGCGGTCACGTCTTGCAGGGTCTGCCATTTCAGCGTGCGCACGCCGGCCGAGAAGTTGCCTCGGGCCCAGCTCAGGCTGGCGTCGTTGGTCAGCAGGCGCTGCGTCAGCGAGGTGGTGGCCCGGCCGAAATCGCTCCAGTAGTTGTCGTCGCTGACACGGTTCAGATTCAGGTTGAGCCCCAGACTGCCCACGCCTGCCAGCCCGGTCCGGATGGTGCCGGAGTGCAGCAGCGCGTAACTCCAGCGCGAACGGTCGCGCAGCGAGTCGCTGGGCATGTAGTGGGTACGCAGCGTGCCTTTGTAATCGGGCTCCAGGTAGCGGAACTCGCCGCCCAGGTCCAGACCGCGCTTGCTCATCAGCGTGGGGAAAAAAGTGGCATCGCGGTTGGGTGCGATGTTCCAGTAGTAGGGGACTGTGAGCTCCACGCCGTTGATGTTGTCCAGCCCGATGGTGGGTGGCAGGTAGCCGGATTTGCGCTTGTCGGTCAGCGGGAAGTCCATGGCCGGAAAGGCCAGAATCGGCACGTCCTGGAAACGCAGCACCGCGCCCTCGGCCCGGCCGGTTTCTTCTTCGGTGTCGATGCTGATGGTGGTGGCGCGCAGCATCCAGGCGGGCAGCCAGCTGGGGCCGGACTCGCGGCGGCAGGTACTGTAGGTGGCGTTGTGCAGCACCACGCGGCTGTCATCCACAAAGTCGGCCCGGTCGGCCTGGCCAAAAGCGCCGTTTTTCAGAAACTGGTAACGCGGCTCGCTAAAGAAGCCCTCGAACGCATCCACTTTCAGCTCCAGCGCCGGGCCTTCGTAGATATTGCCCGCGCGGTTGATGTGCACATTGCCGCGCGCCTTGACCAGATCGTCGGGCTGGTAGTACTCGACCCGGTCGGCCTGCAGCACCATGTCGCCCTTGCGCATCATGGCGTGGCCGTCGATGACCGTATCCAGATCCGGGCGGCCCAGGGTGTGGTCGCCCGAGAAAAAGGTCGGAGTCTGTTCGCGCATAGCCTGCGGAATCTGCTCTTGCAGCAGGGCGCTGGGCTTCAGGGCCAGCGGGGTCTCGGCTTCTTCGGCGTGCAAGACACAAGGCAGCAAGGCCACAGCAACCCAGGCCACGGGCGTGAGAGTGAAGCGGCGGCGGCGGGTACTGCGCTGGGTTTCAGGCATCAAAGAGGGCACCAAAGGGGAACAGGGTCAGGCGAGGGCTTATCCAGACAAGCCGGATTTGTAGAATGGATTATCCATGAGCCCTACCTCCCCCCCGCCATCGACGGCAACTTCTTCCCCCTGCGCCCCTATCGTCTGGGCCGATGCCCTGCGCGCGCAGGCCTTCCACACCTGGCTGAACACGGTCGCCGGGCCGCACCACCTGCAGGTGGACAGCCTGCGCCTGGCTGCGGCCGACGCGGGTTTCCGCCGCTATTTCCGGCTGGAATCCATGGCGGGCAGCCGCATCGTGATGGATGCCCCGCCCGATAAAGAAAACTGCGAAGCCTTCGCCCGCATCGCCACGCTGATGGCCCGGGCCGGGCTGCGCGTGCCCGAGGTGCTGGCCTGGGACGAGGCCCAGGGTTTCATGCTGCTCACCGACCTGGGCACGCAAACCATGCTGGAGCTGCTACAGAGCGATGCGCCGCCTGCGCCCACGCCCTTGTTCCACCAGGCGGTGGACACGCTGATCACCCTGCAATTGGCCTCCCAGCCCGGTGTGCTGCCCGCCTACGACGCGCCCACGCTGCAGCGCGAGCTGGCCTTGTTCCCCGACTGGTACATCGCCCAGCACCGCGGCATCACCCTGGACGCGACCCAGCGTGCGACGCTGGACAATGTGTTTGCCCAGATCGTGGCCAACAACCTGGAAGCCCCCAGCGTCTACGTGCACCGCGACTTCATGCCGCGGAACCTAATGGTGGGTAGTGAAAAATTGGGCGTGCTGGATTTCCAGGATGCCCTCTACGGCCCCATCACCTACGACATCGCCTGCCTGCTGCGCGACGCCTTCCATAGCTGGGAAGAAGACTTTGTGCTGGACATCACCATCCGCTACTGGGAGCGCGCCCGCAAGGCCGGGTTGCCGGTGGGGGACGACTTCGGCGCCTTCTACCGCAGCGTGGAATGGATGGGCCTGCAGCGCCACCTGAAAGTGGCCGGCATCTTCGCCCGCCTGACCCTGCGCGACGGCAAGCCCAAGTACCTGGCCGATACGCCGCGTTTCATCCGCTACATCCGCGCCACCGCAGGCCGCTACCGCGAGCTGACCCCGCTGCTGCGCCTGATCGACAAGATTGAAGGCACGCAGGCGGCCACCGGCTTTGCCTACGGGCGCATGTAAAAATTTATAAAAAATAAGGCTCTAGCGCTTATTCCATAAGCGTGACAAGCTATTTAAACAATAGCAATCAACCTCCATGCCCCGTTTTTACTGTCCTGCCCCTTTGGCCACCGGGGCCACGCTGGACCTGCCCGCCGGGCCCGCCCGCCATGTGCAGGTGCTGCGCATGCAGCCCGGCCAGACCATCACCCTGTTCAACGGCCAGGGCGGCGAGTTTGAGGCCACGATTGAGCGCATGGGCCGCAGCGACGTGGCTGTGGTGGTGGGCGCGCACGACCCGGTAGAGCGCGAAGCCGCCCGCGCCGTGCACCTGGTGCTGGGCATGCCCGCCAACGACCGCATGGACTGGCTGGTGGAAAAAGCCGCCGAGCTGGGCGTGGCCAGCATCCAGCCCCTGGTGTGCGAACGCAGCGTGCTGCGCCTGAACGGCGAACGCGCCGACAAAAAGCGCGCCCACTGGCACGCGGTGGGCGTGGCCGCCTGCGAACAATCGGGCCGCAACCGCGTACCCGAGGTGCATGCGGTGCGCAGCTTTGCCGACTGGGCAGCCAGCGCAGAGGCGGGTTTGCTGCTGTCCCTGCGCCCCGGCAGCCAGCCGATGCTGGCAGCGGTACCTGCAAGCGGCGCAATCCACTTTTTGAGCGGCCCCGAGGGCGGCCTGAGCCCGGCAGAAGAAGACGCAGCCATCGCCCGCGGCTACCGCCCGGTGACCCTGGCCAACCGCGTGCTGCGGTCCGAAACCGCTCCGCTGGCCGCACTCGCCCAACTCCAGTTCTGACGATGGAAGATGTGATCCCACCCGACAGCGACACCACGCTGTCGGATTACTTCCGCGATCCCGATTTCGCCAGCGAATCCACCCTGGCCTGGCGCATCGACCAGCACGGCGGCCTGGTGGACGCGCTGCGCGGCCTGTTCCACGGCCCAGCCGGGCTGGTGCGGCTGCGGCTGTTTGTCTTTATGGGCCTGCTGGGCCAGAGCGAGGCCAACCTCAACCGCGACCAGATCAACGAACTCTTCCACGCGGTGCGCCCCGAAGCGCTGGACACGGTGTTCAAGCGTTTTCGCGACACCGGCCTGCTGCTGTGGGACGAAACCCAGCGCCGCACCAGCCTCACGCCGCTGGCCCAGCAGCTCGCGGGCGTACTGGGCGTGTTCAACACCGCGCCGCAGGGGGCCGATGGTGATGGTGATGGCGACCTGGCCAGCCTGCTCAGCCAGGTGGTGGGGGCCGACCAGCTCGGCACCCTGGATGCCGCCCAGGTGCAGATGCTGCAAGCCCAGCTGGGCCGCCTGCACGCCGAATTTGAAGATGCCATCGCCAGCGGCTCGGAGTTCCGCCTGCGCGAAGCCCGCACCCGCTACGACCGGGCCGCCCGCCTGATCGACAAGGCCAGCAGCGCCATCGCCACCCTCATCGGCAACGCCCACGGCCACGTCACCCTGGAGCGCGCCGCCCGCGCCCTGGGCCAGGCCCAGGGCCGCCTGCTGGCCATGGCCAGCCAATTCAACCGCGCCCTGCAGCAGGTAGACCGCCAGCGCGTCACGCTGGGCACCACCGGCATCACCAGCACCGACGTGAAACGCTGGCTGCAAACCCTGGCCGCGCCCGAGCAGCTTTTACAAGACGCGCTGGCCCACCCGGTCGGCATGGTGGCCTTGTCCCCCCATGAATTGCTCGACGTGACCGAAGCCGAATTTGAACGCGACCGCCCCATGCTGGGCCTGCCCGATGCCCTGCCGCTGTCGCAAGCCGCGCCGCTGGGCGAGCTCAGCGCCGTGGCCTTGCCGCAGGCGCTGGCCGATCTGTCGGACCTGCTGGCCAGCTGGGATACCAGCCCCCGGCGCGCCGTCGATGCGCTGCTGGGCGACGCGCCGCTGGACGCTGAATATGCCCACGTGGCCTACAAAGCCCAGCTCCTGCCCCTGCTGGGCGATGCCCAGGCCTGCCAACTGCCCGGTGCCACCGGCGACCTGGCCCGCCAGCCCTGGCGTGTCGAATGGAGCACCGACTTCCTCACGCTGGACCACCCCACGCTGGCCGGGATCAGCGCTGGCACCCTGCACCCTACCGAAGAAAAAAGCGAGTAATCCATGGACGAAGCCGCCCTGTTGGTCGCCGAACTGCTGGCCCGCCGTAGCCTGCCACGCACCCACGCCCGCGTACGCCGTGCCCTGGTCAACGCCGAGTTGTTCGCCCAGGTCACCCAGCGCCTGGCCGACATCGGCCTGCGCTGGATGGACAACATCTACGCCGACCACGTCAGCCTGGCCCTGCTGCCCGCCGCCCAAACCCAGGTGATGGGCGAGGCCGGGGTCAACGCCAACAACAACCTGGAGCTGCCGCGCGACGGCGTGGCCCTGCTGGTGGTGCTGTGGGCGCTGATCATCCTGCCCAAGCGCGAGCGCCAGACCAGCCGTGCCCCGGTGGCCGAGGCACAAAACGACATGTTCGCCAGCAGCAAGCCTCTGCCCGCCGTGCGCGACGTGAGCCCGGTGCTGTCGTACAAGGCCCTGCTGGAAGACTACGGCCCCCAGCTGGGCAAAAAGACCCGGCTGGACGGCAACCTCAAGCTGCTGGAGCGCCACGGCTTCATCCTGCGCCGCCAGGAC
Source organism: uncultured Albidiferax sp. (assembly GCA_963512645.1). GTDB lineage: Bacteria > Pseudomonadota > Gammaproteobacteria > Burkholderiales > Burkholderiaceae_C > Rhodoferax_B. Next base: position 50,407 of record CAUPNM010000002.1, read on the forward strand.
GACATCGCCGAGGGCCCGCTGCTCGACGTGCTGCTGGACTACGACATCCTGGCCCCGCGCATCCTCGACGGCGCCCTGGCCGACGTGCTGGCCCGCGAGCAGGCCGCCCGTGCCGTCGAGGCTGCGAATGCTGCCTAGATTTATGAAGAATAGGCCTCTAGCGCCCATCCCATCGGCGCAAGCAGCTATTATTTTTGAAGCAAGCCCATGTTCCACCTGCAAAGCCTAGAGCTGGTCCACTGGGACTACTGCCAACGCGTCAGCCTGCCGCTGGACGCATCCATCATCACCATCGCCGGACCCAACGGCTCGGGCAAAACCACGCTGCTGGACGCGCTGCGCACCCTGCTGGGCCTCAAATGCTCGCAGCCGCGCGACTTTAAAACCTACGCCCGCCACGCCGGGGCCAACGTGGCCTGGCTGCGCGCCGTGGTCGACAACAAGGCGCAAACCCGCCAGACCAGCAGCCGCCCCTTCGCCAAGCGCCTGCTCTACAGCGACCAGGTCACCCTGGCCTGCCGCATCGAGCGCAACGGCGGCGACTGGCAGCGCCGCTACCTGGTGCTGGAGGGCGACGTCAGCATCGAACAGCTCACCGAGATGCCCGACAAAGACCTGGGCCTGATGGGCATCGAGGCCTGGGGCCGGGTGCTGTCTGCCGCAGGTTTGTCACCCGCCATTGCCAAGGTGCTGTCGCTGGAGCAGGGCCAGACCGACCGCCTGTGTGAATTCAGCCCGCGCGAGCTGTTGCGCCTGGTGTTCGACGTGTTTGGCGACCAGGAGGTGCTGGGCCACTACGACACCGCCCGCGAACACCAGCAGCAACTGGCCCGCGAAATGGAGCAGGCCAGCCACGAGCTGGACCACAGCAAGGCCCAGCTCGCCGAGCTGCAAAACCGCGTCAGCAACTACCAAACCTGGCAGCACAAGGTGCAGGAGCACGAGCGCCTGGCCACCGAGGTGGTGCCGGTGCTGGAATGGCACGGCCAGCGCCAAAAACTCACCGAGCGCAGCCGCGACCAGCGCCGCCAGCGCCAGCACAGCCGCCAGGCCGTGGCCGAGCGCGCCCGGCAAAACGCCCAGTTGCTGGAGCTGCTGGAAGCCCGCAGCGCCGCCGATACCGCCGCCACCCGCCTGCTGCAAGAGCGCGATGCCGCCGCCATCCAGCGCGACAGCACCCGCGACCTGGAGCGCCCGCTCGAAGCCCTGGCCAAGCGCGAAGCCGAGCTGCTGGCCCTGGTCGACAAGGAAAGCGATGCCGAAGCCCTGACCGCCCATCTCGACACGCTGCGCAGCACCGAATCCAGCCTGCAAAGCAAACACAGCGCTCTACTACAAAAAAGAGAGCTGACAGCGCTTGCCCAATCGGCGCTAGAGGGTCAAAACACCCCACCTATTCCAGACGATGCCCGCCGCCTACGCCTGCGCCTGCAAGCCCAGAAAATCGGCCACCGTTTCCTGGCCGAAGTGGTGGAAGTGCGCGATGAGCACTGGCGGGCCGCCGTAGAAGGCGTGCTGCGCGCATCCCGCTGGATGGTGCTGCTGGACGATGCACACGACATGGACGCAGCCGACACCATCGCCAGCGCCGACCGTTACCGCCACTACATCACCGCCCCCGGTGACACCGCGCCCACAGGCGATGCAGATTCGCTGCTGGCCCACATCCGCTTCGATGCCAAGGTGCCGCGCTGGCTGATCCAGCAACTGCAAAATCTGCGCTGCGTAGACAGCCCGGCGGCGGGCCGCAAGACCGCAGGCAGCTGGATCACCCCCCAGGCCTACACCTTCGACGGGCGCGGCGCCCGCTCCCTGTGGGTCGAGCCGCGCGACCACCAGTTTGGCGCGGCAGCGCTCACCGCCCGGCGCGACGCGGTAGAACGCGACCTGCGCAGCCTGGATGCGGCGCTGGGCCCGCTGGGCCAGGAGCTGCGCGACATCCGCCTGCAAATCAAGGACTGCCAAAAATCCCTGGCCGGCCACAGCGCCGCCCAGGAGCTGGCCGAGCGCAACGACGAGTTCTCCGCCGCCAAGCAGGCCCTGCCCGCCGCCAAACAGGCCCGCATTGCCGCCAGCCTGCACTGGCAAAGCCTGGACACCGCATATGCCGATGCCAAAACCCGGCACCAGCAAACCGACACCCAGTACCGCCAGCTCGAACACAGCCTGCGCCAAAAAAACCAGGAAGCCGACCGCCAGGCCGCCGAGCTGCTGGCCACCCGCAAACAGCACGCGGCGAACATCGACACGTCGAACCACCGCCGCCGCCAAATCCCCGCCGCCTGGCGCGCGCCGCACGTGGTGCAGGCCCTGGTGCGCACCTACCAGAACGACACCCAGGCCCGGCTGCGCCTGCAGTCGGTGCATGAAGAGCTGCAACTCGACACCTGGGAAAAAGATGCCACGGTGGAAGAGCGTTTTCGCCGCATGGAGGTGCTGGTGCGCGAGCAAGGCTACAGCCTGGGCGACCACCAGGCCAAGAATGCCCAGGCCGGTATCGCGGTGCACAACGCCCGCGAAAGCTACATCGAGGTGCTGCGCAGCACCGTGCGCCGCTACCGCAAGAACATCCAGGAACTCGGCGAGCTGGCCGGGGTAGCCGTGAATGCCGACCTACCCAACCTGGAAAACGACGACACCGTGCTGGCCCAGGCCGGGCTCAAGGTGCACTTCAACTTCGACGGCAAGGGCAGCATCGGCCTGAACGACGGCGAGGCCTCGGGCGGCCAGCAGGTCATCAAGTCGCTGATCCTGCTGGTGGCGCTGCTCAAGGACGACGAAACCGCCTCAGGGGGCTTCGTCTTCATCGACGAACCCTTCGCCCACCTGGACGTGCGCAACATCCAGCTAGTTGGCCACTTCCTGCGCTCCACCCAGGCCCAATACGTGCTCACCACCCCCATCACCCACAACCTGGAAGTCTTCGAGCCCGCCGAGATCACCCTGATCACCAGCAAAAAGCCCAAGAACGCCCGCTGGGCCCCGCCGATTGCGGTAGCCAAGCGGCGCGGCGTGCCCACACCGGTGTAATACTCGCCGCCATGGATTTCACCCACGAACTCGCCGAACACCGCACCTATTTGCTGCGTTTCGCGCGCCTGCAACTGCGCAACGATGCCTGGGCCGAGGACGCGGTGTCCGAAACCCTGCTGGCCGCGTTGAGTAAGCCCCAGTCGTTCGGCAGCCGCTCGCAGCTCAAAACCTGGCTGGTGGGCATCCTCAAGCACAAGGTGCTGGATTTGTTCCGCAGCAACGCGCGCGAGGTGTGCCTGGATACCGACGACGACGCAGCCGAAGACGTGGACAGCCTGCTGTTCAAAGCCGACGGCCATTTCGCCCAAGCCCCCGCCGATTGGGGCAACCCCGAGCAGGATTTGAACTCGCGCCAGTTTTTCCAGATCATGGAGGCCTGCACCGAAAAACTGCCCGCCATGCTGGGCCGGGTATTTTTGATGCGCGAATGGCTGGAGCTGTCCAGCGAAGAGATTTGTAAGGAATTGGGCCTCACGCCGACCAATCTGTACGTCCAACTGCACCGCGCCCGCCTGCGGTTGCGCGAGTGCCTGGAACTGCATTGGTTTGGCGCATCCAACACATCCAAGGAGGCCGTGTGATTCCGCTAATGCGTACCTGCCAGCAGTCTGCGGCCCTTCTTCTGGCCCGCGAAGACCACCCGATCGGACTGGCCGATACTGTGGCTTTGCGCCTGCATCTGATGGCCTGCAAAGCCTGCCCGAAGTTCGAGCGCCAACTGCTCACCATGCGCAACGCCATGCGGCAATGGCGCAATTACGATGCCGACGGTGGGCTGTAAAGCAACAAGATCACAACTTTTTGTGGCACACGGGCAAGATGCAGGCATAATCACGTAGTTCTGTCACCCAGTGGCAGTACGAGTTTGCGGTGATTGGTCAGTTTCGCGTCTGCTTTAGTCTTCAATGGTTTGTTGATTGCGGTTATCGGACTCCATCGCGTTTTGCGTTTTTTAGAGGAGTCCTTTCATGGGCAACAAACTTTACGTAGGCAACCTGCCTTATTCTTTCCGCGATGAAGACATGCAACAGGCTTTCAGCCAGTTCGGCTCCATCTCCAGCGCCAAGGTCATGATGGAACGTGACACCGGCCGCTCCAAAGGTTTCGGCTTTGTCGAAATGGGCAGCGATGCCGAAGCACAAGCAGCCATCAAGGGCATGAACGGTCAAGCTATGGGCGGCCGTAACCTGGTTGTCAACGAAGCACGTCCGATGGAAGCCCGTCCTCCCCGCTCCGGTGGCGGCGGCGGCTACGGTGGTGGCAATGGCGGCGGCGGCTACGGCGGCGGCGGCAATGGTGGCGGCGGTTACGGCGGTGGCCGCAACAGCTACTAAAATTTGTTCGCTTGGGGCTTGCGCCCCAGCCACAAAATAAAAAAGGGCCCTCGTGGCCCTTTTTTGTTGCCCGGAATTTACGGGCTCATCCGCAGGCGCATTTTTTATTTGAATTCCCCCGAAGTCGCCGCATAATATAAAAGTGTGGATTACTTTTCCATACACGTTTGCGGTGTCGATCGGTTTCGCGTCCTAAGTTTTCAGATTGCGTTTTCGGGATTCCATCGCTTTATTAATGTGTTTTTGAGGAGTCCCTTGATGGGCAACAAACTGTACGTCGGCAATCTGCCTTACTCCGTGCGCGACAGCGATCTGGAACAATCTTTCAGCCAGTTCGGTAGCGTCACCAGTGCCAAGGTCATGATGGAGCGCGATACCGGTCGCTCCAAAGGCTTTGGTTTTGTCGAAATGGGTAGCGATGCCGAAGCACAAGCAGCTATCAACGGCATGAATGGCCAGCCTCTGGGTGGCCGTAGTTGCGTGGTCAACGAAGCCCGTCCCATGGAAGCCCGTCCTCCCCGCACAGGCGGCGGCGGTGGCTACGGTGGTGGCGGCGGCGGATATGGCGGCGGTGGCGGCGGCCGTGGTGGTGAAGGCGGTGGTGGCGGTTACGGCGGTGGCGGTGGTGGCCGCAGCGGTGGCGGCGGCTACGGCGGCGGTGGTGGCCGTGGCGAAGGCGGCGGCGGTTACGGCGGTGGTGGTGGCCGCAGCGGTGGCGGTGGCGGCGACGGTGGTTTCCGTAGCCCCTACGGCTCCGGCAACCGTGGCGGTGGCGGCAATGGCGGCGGCGGCGGTGGCCGTGGCGGTTACTAAAGCGCTGACCGGGATTTCATTCCACTAAAAAAGGCTCTTCGGAGCCTTTTTTGTTTCTACCTGTGGTTTCAATTTTTACCGGGAGCGGCAGATTGCCGGGGTTTGCGGGCACGGCCCACCAATAACTTGTCATACACGCCATTGGGTAATAAGCGCATTAACTTGGCCACGATACCCATCTGCCACGGAATCACACGGTAGCTGTCACCGGCTGCAATCGTTTTGAAAGCTTTTTCGGCAAAGATTTGGGGCTGCATCAGAAACGGCATGCCGTAGCTGTTCTTTTGTGTGAGCGGGGTATCGATGTAGCCAGGGCAGATGGTCACGACCTGGACGCCGCTGGCGCGCAATTCGCCACGCAGACTTTCACAGTAGCCGATGACGGCTGCTTTGCTGCCGCAGTACGCGCCATGGCCGGGAAGGCCCCGGATACCGGCCACGCTGCCAATACCCACCAGGGCCCCACTGCCCCGCTGCACCATGGGCTGGATAAACGGGTGGAAAGTCGCCGCCGTGCCGATGGTGTTGGTGGCAAAGGTCTGCGCCATCACGGCAATGTCTTCCCGCATGGCGGTGTCCATGCCAATGCTGATGCCCGCGCTGGCAACCACGATGTCCGGCACGCCCTGGCGGGCAATGCAAGCCTGGCCAGCGGCAATGATGCTGTCGGGCACGGCTACGTCCGCACTATATATTTGATAGCTATCTGTGCTTATTCCATGGGCGCTAGCCCATGATTCGACTACTGAAGCACGGCGGGCTACCAAAGCCAGCCGGTAGCCGGCCTGGAAGTACCGTAAAGCCAGGGCCTGGCCAATGCCACTGGACGCGCCGGTGATGAAAACCAGTTGGGACATGCCGTTCCCCTATGGGGCAGGTTGGGGGACCAAAACGCCTCTGACACGGCCATTGAGCTGCATCAGGCGGTCCAGGTTGTTGTAGTCCATGGAGTCGGCGGTGAAGGTGTCGGTACCACGGACCAGGGTGACGGGCTTGTTCGAGCGCACCCGTTCGGTGTCCAGGTAGGCGTGCAGAAAGTCGCTGCGAAACTCCATTTTGGGCTGCACCACTACGCCTTTGTTGACCACCGCCTGGCGCACCACGACGGCATTGCCGAACAGCTGGACCTCGGATCCATCGGCGTTGCTCAGGCCCCGGTCGGCGGTGGACACGGTGACCAGGCCCTGCGGATTCACCGAGCGGATGCGCACCTGGTCAATTTCTACCGTGTCGGTGTCCGGGAAATGGCGGGCTTCGCTGCCAAAGACCTCGCTTTTCAGGTGGCCTTGGGCATCAAAATTCTTGACCGAGAAGTTGCGCATGAAGTAGTCGGCCTCGTGCGTCAGTGGGGCGGCGGCACTGGCTGCTGTAAATACCGGCGTGTTGCGCACCAGCCAGTAGCTGCCCAGCGCCAACACGCCCATCAGTACAACCGGCAGGTAGATGGAGAGGCGGTTCCACGCCGTAAGCAACACCGCCATCACGCCAGATACGCTTGCAGCAGCGCGGCGTAGCGGCCACTGGCGACCAGCAGCAGGTCGCAGAACTCGCGGGCCGCGCCGTGGCCTCCGGTGCGCTGGGTCACAAAATGGGCTGCTGCCAGCACTTCAGCCTGGGCGTTGGCGGGGGCGCAGGCCAGAGCGCAGCGGCGCATCACCGGCAGATCGGGCCAGTCGTCGCCGATACCGGCGGCCTGGGACCAATCCAGCCCCAGTTCGGCCAGGATCTTTTCGGCCGCCGGGCGTTTGTCTTCGGTGCCGAAGACGGCATGGGTGATGCCCAAAGCCTGCAGGCGCAGGCGCAGTGGCTGGGAATCGCGGCCGGTGATGATGGCGGGGGTGATACCGGCTTTTTGCAGCAGCTTGAGGCCGTGGCCGTCCAGGGTGTTGAAGCGCTTGAGGGTTTCGCCGGACTCGGAAAAGTACAGCCCGCCATCGGTCAGTACGCCATCGACATCGAAAAATGCGACCCGCACGTTCTGAGCGCGCAGCAGCAGCTCGGGGGGAAATTGGAGGGCGGGTGTGGACATCAAATGACTTTCGCCCGCATCAGGTCGCCAATATGCACCACGCCCACCAGCACGTTGTGGGGGTCCACCACCAGCACGCTGGTGATGCGGTGGCGCTCCATCAGCTCGGCCGCGTCAACAGCCAACGCCTGGGGGGAAATGTTGCGCGGGTGCAGGTGCATGACTTCCTGGGCGCGGGCGGCCCGCAGGTCCACGCCGTTTTCAATCAAGCGGCGCAGGTCGCCGTCGGTAAAGATGCCCAGCACCTTCTGCTGTGCATCCACCACGGCGGCCACACCGCCCTTGACGCTCATTTCACGCATCATGTCGGCCAGCAGGGTGTCGGGGCCAACACACGGCAGCTCGTCACCTGCGCGCATCACATCGCTGACATGGGTGAGCAGTTTGCGGCCCAGCGCGCCACCGGGGTGGGAGCGGGCAAAGTCTTCGGGCTGGAAACCGCGCGCATCCAGCAGGGCTACGGCAAGGGCATCGCCCAGCGCGAGTTGCGCAGTGGTGCTGGCGGTGGGGGCCAGGTTCAGCGGGCAGGCTTCTTTGTCCACCCCGCCGTCCAGCACTTCGGTGGCATGGCGGGCCAAGGTGGATTGCAGGCCGCCGGTGATGGCAATCAGGGGTACGCCCTGGCGCTTGAGCACGGGCAGCAAGATGGTGATCTCGGAGGATTCGCCGCTGTTGGAGATGGCCAGCACGATATCGCGGGGTTCGATCATGCCCAGGTCGCCATGGCTGGCCTCGCCGGGGTGCACAAACATGGCCGGGGTGCCGGTGGAGGCCAGGGTGGCGGCGATCTTGCGGCCCACATGGCCGCTCTTGCCCATGCCCATGACCACCACGCGGCCCCGCACGTTCAGCATCAATTGCACCGAGCGGGCAAAGGCCTCGGTCAGGCGGTTTTTCAGGCCTGCGACGGCTGCGGCTTCGATATCAAAGGTTTCGCACGCCTGGCGCAGGGCCCGCGCAGCGTCAAAAGGGGGGGCAGATGTCATGGCAGCGATTCTATCGGCGTGCCCTTGTTAGCATCGGTGCATGACCGCACTCGAACTGACGCTGATGTACCTGCTGGCTGCTGTGCTGGGGGTGGTCACGTTCCGCTCGCTCAAGCTGCCGCCGATGCTGGGTTATCTGGTAGTGGGTGTGGTGATTGGGCCTAACGCGCTGGCACTGGCGCAGAACTCCGAAGGCATCAAGCACCTGGGGGAGTTTGGTGTGGTGTTTCTGATGTTTGTGATCGGGCTGGAGTTCAACTTGCCCAAACTGCGGGCCATGCGCCAGCATGTGTTTGGGCTGGGCATGTTCCAGGTGACGGTGACGATGCTGGTAGCGACGTTTGCGTCTCTGGCTTTGGCCGCTGCGGCACCCAAGTGGTGGCATATGGAATGGCAGACGGCGCTGGCGCTGTCGGGGGCCTTGGCGATGAGCAGCACGGCCATTGTGGTCAAACTGATGTCCGAACGCCTGGAGCTGGAGTCCGAGCATGGCAAACGCGTCATGGGGGTGCTGCTGTTCCAGGATTTGGCGGTGGTGCCGCTGCTGGTGCTGATACCCGCATTGGGCTCGTCGCCCGAAGAGCTGTTTACCGCGCTGGCGCTGGCTTCGTTCAAGGCCACAGTACTGATTACGGTGCTGCTGGTGGGGGGGCAGCGGGTGATGCGCTGGTGGCTGACGCTGGTGGCGCGGCGCAAGAGCGAAGAGCTGTTTGTGCTAAACCTGTTGCTGATCACGCTGGGCCTGGCCTGGCTGACCGAACTGGCGGGCCTGAGCCTGGCGCTAGGGGCTTTTATTGCGGGCATGCTGATTTCAGAGACCGAATACAAGCACCAGGTGGAAACCGATATCCGCCCTTTCCACGATGTGCTGCTGGGCCTGTTTTTCATCACCATCGGCATGCTGTTGGACTGGCGCCTGGTGCTGGACAGTTGGCCGCTGGTGCTGCTGCTGGTGAGCCTGCCGGTGTTGTTCAAACTGGTGATGGTGGCGGCGCTGGCCCGGCTGTTGGGGGGCACGGCGGGGGTGTCGCTGCGCACCGGCCTGTATCTTGCGCAGGCTGGCGAATTCGGCTTTGTGCTGCTGACGCTGGCGCAAGAAAACCGCCTGGTACCCCCGTCTTTGCTGAACCCGATTCTGGCCAGCATGGTGCTGTCGATGCTGGCCACGCCCTTCATCATCATGTTCAGCAACAAGATCGTGATGAAGCTGGTTAGCAGCGAATGGTTGCAGCAGTCGCTGCAAATGACCCACATCGCCCGTAAATCCATCAATGCCAACAAGCACGTGATCATCTGCGGCTACGGGCGTTGCGGCCAGAACCTGGCGCGAATGCTGGAGCGTGAAGGCATTCCCTACATGGCGCTCGATTTGGACCCCGACCGCGTCCGCCAGGCTGCAGCAGCAGGCGATTCGGTGGTGTTTGGCGATGCGGCCCGGCTGCAGGCGCTGATGGCGGCAGGGCTGGCGCGGGCCAGCGCGGTGGTGATTACCTACCTGGACGTGGCGGGCGCTCTCAAGGTGCTGGTGCACACCCGTGCCCACGCCCCGCAGGTACCGGTGATTGTGCGTACCAAGGACGACCACGACTTGGAGAAGCTTCGCCAGGCGGGTGCTACCGAGGTGGTGCCCGAGGCGATTGAGGGTTCGCTGATGCTGGCCAGCCACGCGCTGGCGCTGGTGGGCGTGCCCATGCGCAGGGTGATCCGGGTGGTGCAGGACCAGCGCGACGCGCGCTACAACCTGCTGCGCGGCTATTTCCACGGGGCCGATGACAACGGTGTGGACGAGCTGCACCACGAGCGTCTGACCACCCTCACCCTGACGATTGCAGCCAAGTGCCTGGGCAAGCCTTTGGGCCGACTGGCCCTGCACGCCGTCGGTGTGCGGGTCATCAGCCTGCGCCGCAAAAATGGCCAAACCGAGCTGCCCGACGACAACCTGTTGCTGGAAGATGGCGACACTCTGGTGCTGTCCGGTGAAATGGCTACCCTGGCGCTGGCCGAAGAGAAGTTTTTGAAAGGCTAAAACCACGGCGCAGGGCACAATAGCAGCCCCTCTCATTTGGTGATATTTCCATGACAAGCTTCAGCGTCAACGCGTACCTCAAGGCCCACATGCGTACGGTGCCCGACTGGCCCGCGCCCGGCGTGCAGTTTCGGGATATCACCCCTTTGCTGCAAAACCCGCGCGTGTTCCGCGTGATGATCGATGCCTTTGTGCACCGCTACATGGATCCAGCCTTGCGTCCCGACGTGGTAGCCGGGCTGGATGCCCGCGGTTTTATCCTGGGAGCCGTGGTGGCCTACGAGCTCAACATCGGCTTTGTGCCCATCCGCAAAAAAGGCAAACTGCCCTTTACCACGGTGGAAGAAACCTACGAGCTGGAATACGGCAGCGCCACAGTGGAACTGCACACCGATGCTGTCAAGGCGGGCGACCGGGTCCTGTTGATCGACGACCTGATTGCCACCGGTGGCACCATGATGGCCGGCAAAAAGCTGCTCGAAAAGCTCGGTGCCACCGTGGTTGAAGGTGCGGCAATTGTGGACCTGCCCGAGCTGGGTGGCTCCCAGAAATTGCGTGAAAGCGGTTTGTCGCTGTTTACGCTAGTGGATTTTGCCGGTCACTGAGGGCAAGCGCGAAGCGGCTTCCAGGGCCTTCTGAAACGCTGCCACCTCGTCGTCTTGCAGGGGCTCATAACGGCCCACACCCCCGGCCAGAGTGACACGGTCTGACAGGCCGGCCTCCGGGCCCGACAGCGAAGCAGGCATGCTGGGTGGGGCCGCCACCAGCTCGGCGTTGTTGCGCCAGTACACCGAAGTAATGACCAGGCCATGCTGGGTCTGGGCGGTCTCGATCACCTGCGTTTCTAGGCGCGCGCGCCATCCGGCATCCCCACCCCAGGGACTGGCCACGTCCACCATCACCAAAAACTGCTGTCCCTGGTCGTCCAGCGCCAGCACCTTGAATTTGAAGCTACTGGTCTGCACGCCGGCCTGCACCAGCGATGTACGTACGACCCCATACAGCCGCTCCCGGCGGTCGATCCGGGCATCTCGCAGCTGGGTGCTCTCAGGGACAGGAGCCGGTGCAACCTTTCCCTGGGGTTTGCGCGAAAACCAGTTAAAAAAAGACATAACTTTGCCTTCCTCGGGAGCAGCCCATTCATGTCACCGCGACACGGTATCGGCTGTGGACCAAACGTTTGGCGACCACCGCACCCGCCCCCATGGCCACTGCCAGGGCCAACTCGGGCTTGCGGTGGGTCATTTCGGTGAACCGCATGGGGGACAGGCTCCACAGAACGCAGGCGCTGCCCGCCTGCACTGTGGCACTGCGCGGCATGGCGGTGAAAAAGCTGCCTTCTCCCACCACGCTGCCTGCACCCACAATCGCCAGGCGGATACGGCTCTCGGCATCTTCAAAATGTACGCTCAGGCTGCCACTGGCCACAAAGTACAGCGTGCGGTCCATCGCACCCTGCTTGAACAACACGTCGCCCTGCACCAGGGTCAAAGGCTGCAGATACTGCGCCAAGGCCTCCCACTGGGCGGGCAGTAGATTCAGGCTGAGGCCATCCTGGGCCTTGTTTAGCACCAAGGCATCCATCAGACCTTGAAGTTGGGGCGCGACAGTGATCATGGTCACAGTTTATGGCATTCACTTCCCAATACAAAAGCTGGAAAAAATCACACCCAGCAGATCGTCAGCAGTGAACGCACCCGTGATCTCGTTCAGCGCGTTCTGGGCCAGGCGCAGCTCTTCGGCCAGCAGGTCCAACAACTGCGCTTGGGCTGCCAAATGTGCCACGGCGGCATCCACGTGGGCTTCGACCCGCTGCAATGCCTGCACATGGCGGGCCCGGGCAATGAATACGCCTTCAGGCGAAGCCTGCCAACCGGCCACGTCCAGCAACTTGCGGCGCAGGTTGTCGAGCCCGGCACCGGTTTTAGCCGAGAGAGCCAACGTACCAGGGGCGGCCGGGTGGGAGTCCAGCTTGTTCCACAGATCGATCACCGGTACCCGGGGCGGCAGCTTCTGGGCCAGTTCAGCGGCAATGGCCGCATCGGCAGCCTGGTAATCGGCCAGGTCGGTACGGGTCAGGTCGTGCAAAAAAAGTACGGCATCGGCGGCTTCGATCTCGGCCCAGGCGCGCTCGATGCCAATGGCCTCGATGGCATCCTGGCTGTGGCGCAGCCCGGCGGTGTCGATCACGTGGATAGGCACGCCTTCAATCTGGATGGTTTGGGCCACTTTGTCGCGTGTAGTGCCCGCGATGGGGGTGACGATGGCCAGCTCGGCCCCGGCCAGAGCGTTCAGCAGCGACGACTTGCCCGCGTTCGGCTGGCCCGCAATCACCACCTTGATGCCTTCGCGCAGTAAAGCGCCCTGGCGGGTACGCAGCATCACCTCGGATAATTTTTGCTGCAATTTTGATAGCTGCCCGTGCGCGTCAGCCTTGCGCAAGAAGTCGATTTCTTCTTCAGGAAAGTCTAAAGTGGCTTCCACCAGCATACGCAAGTGCACCAGACCATCGCGCAAGGCGTGGATCTCGTGCGAGAACTCGCCCGACAGCGATCGGGCTGCGCTACGGGCCGCCGCCTCGGTACTGGCATCGATCAGGTCGGCAATGGCTTCGGCCTGCGCCAGGTCGATTTTGTCGTTCAGGAACGCCCGCTGGGTAAATTCACCCGGCTGGGCCAACCGCACACCAAGGGATGCCCCGGCTTCCAGGCAGCGCGCCAGCAGCAGTTGCAGCACCACGGGCCCGCCATGCGCCTGCAACTCCAGCACGTCTTCACCGGTGTAGGAATGCGGGGCGGGGAAGTGCAGGGCTAAGCCGTGGTCGATAGCGCCACCCGCCGCATCACGAAATGGCAAGTACGTAGCCTCACGCGCTTTCAACGGGCGGCCACACAAGGCCTCGATGACGGGGCCAATATGCTTACCGCTGACCCGGACGATGCCGACCGCGCCCCGACCAGGAGCGGTGGCGATCGCGGCGATGGGTTGGTTGTTGGGGCTGTGCATATAGGAAAACCTTCCAGAAAAAAAGCCGCCCAACCCGGAGGTTCAGCGGCTTCGGTGCACCCCAGGTGCGGTACTACTTGAACTTGGGCAAGTTGAATTGGGGTGGCACGCCCATACGGGTGTTGATGAGCCACTGCTGGGCGATCGACAAGATGTTATTGGTAATCCAGTACAGCACCAGACCGGCCGGGAAGAAGAAGAACATCACCGAGAACGCCAGTGGCATGAACCACATCATTTTGGCTTGCAGTGGATCAGGTGGCGCAGGGTTCAGCGCGGTTTGCAGCATGGTGGTCATGGCCATCACGACGGGCAAAATGTAGAGCGGATCGGGCGAAGACAAGTCGTGGATCCACATGGCCCAGGGCGCGTTGCGCATTTCCACGCTGGACAGCAGCACCCAGTACAAGGCCATGAACACGGGAATCTGGACCATGATGGGGAAGCAGCCGCCCATTGGGTTGATTTTTTCTTCACGGTAAATCTTCATCATGGCCTGCTGCATTTCGGCAGGCTTGTCTTTCAAGCGCTCGCGCATTTCGGTGATGCGGGGGTTGATGGCCTTCATCTTGGCCATGCTGGCGTAGGCCTTGGCATTGAGCCAGTAAAAGGCGATCTTCAGCAGCAGCACCAGGGCCACAATCGACCAGCCCCAGTTCATGAGCACACTGTGGATCTGGTCGAGCAGCCAGTAGAGCGGTTCGGCCAGAATCTTGACCCAACCATAGTCCTTCACCAGTTCCAGGCCGGGGGTCAGCGACTCCAGCAGTTTTTCAAGTTGGGGACCGACAAACATGCGGGCATCCACCGACTTGCTGGCACCGGGAGCGATGTCGTTCATCGGCGTGATCATGCCCACCGAGTACAGATTGGTGTCGACCTTGCGCATGAACAGATCACGCTGGATGCCGTCGCCCAGCAGCCATGCGCTGGCAAAGTAGTGCTGCACCATGGCCACATAACCGGTGGTAGAGGTCTTCTCGATATCGACCTTGTTCTCTTCGATCGTTTTGAATTCGACCTTTTGGTACTTCATGGCATCGGTGTACACCGCAGGGCCGGTGAAGGTCGAGTAGAACGAGGACTCGCCCGGTGGCTTGTTGCCGTCGCGCACCAATTGCAAGTACAGCTGGGGCGATACGGCGGTAGCACCGACGTTTTGTACTTCGTGCTTCACGTTGATGACATAAGCGCCGCGGGCCAGCGTATAGGTCTTGACCAGCTTCACGCCGTTCACCACAGGGGATTCAAAACGGACCACCAGTTCGTTGCTGCCGTCCGCCAAGCTGCGTTCACCGGGCACCAAGGTCATCACCGTCTTGTGGCTAGGCAGTGCCGCACCTGCAACCGAGCCCACACCGCCGATCAAACCGGTCTGGGCTGCGTAGTAGCGCTCTTTGCTGTTATCGAGCAAAACAAAATTTTTCGCCTTGTCGACCATATCCACCTGGCCAAGTAACTCGGAACGCACGAGGGAGCCGCCCTCGGTGTCAAACGTCAGTTTGAGCAGATCCGAAGTCACTACGACCTGTTCCTTGACCGCAGCAGGTGCCGCTGGATCCACCGGAACCTGGGCCACACCGGCAGCGGGTGCTGCAACAGGTGCGGGCACCGATGATGCACCAGCGACCGGTTTTCCCGCAGCGGCTTGCCCAGCGGGCATGGGAAAGAAGGTTGCTTTATGGCCGTTAAAAAGTTGCCATTTGTCCCACAGCAGCACCATAGAAAAACCAAAAATCACCCACAGGATGGTTCGGCGAATATCGTTCATGAAGACTTCTTATGTGAAGAGGAGGAAAGCAAGTGAGAGAAAAACCGGGGACGCTCGTGCGGCGGAAGGTCAAGCCCACCGTCGCACCAGGGATGGCAGCGGGCCAGCCGCCGCAGCGTCAAGTAAGAACCTGCCGCCGCACCATGCCGCTCGAGCACCGCCAATGCGTACACCGAGCAGGTAGGCTCAAAACGGCATGCCGAACCGAGCCATGGGCTGAGCAGCAAACGGTAGCCGCGCACCACTGCGATCAACAGACTTCGCATCATGGCGCGGGCCCGGCCTGGGTGGCAGCCATGCCGAACAACTGCTCCAATTCGGTCCGGACTGCCAGTTTGAGCGGCTCGGACGTGGCACTGAGAAACACCTTGCGGTCAAACCCGGCGCGCAGGCGCACCACGTGGGCGGCCTGCGGAAAGCGCGGCTCAAAAGCCTGGACTACCTGGTAAATCTGGCGCTTGATGGCGTTGCGGGTCACCGCGCGCTTGGCCCAGCGCTTGGGTGCCATAGCCCCCACCCACACATCCTGAACGCCAAACAGAGCCTGCGGTCGCGAAGACTCGGGCTCTGTAGGGGAGGGTGTGGACTTAGCAGTGGTTTTGGGCGGCACAGGATGCGCATCCAATGCAGCACGGTGCAGCGCAAAGTGCGGTGTCCTGGCCACGGTTTTACCCGCTAAAACAGCCTGAAACTGCGCCCGCGTCTTAAGTCGCTGCACGGCAGGTTCAGACCGAAGTCAGTGCACCAGCTTAGACAGCCAGACGCTTGCGGCCTTTGGCGCGGCGAGCGTTGATGACAGCACGGCCGCCACGGGTTTTCATGCGGACCATGAAACCATGGGTACGGGCACGCTTGATTTTCGACGGTTGGTAAGTGCGTTTCATGATGACATCCTAGAAGAGTTCGGATTGGCGGCACCCCAGGTCACCCTGCTGTGCGTTGCCAAAAAATGGGGGGCGGTTGAATGCCCTTTTGATGGACCCTGAAGCTGGGAGCTTGGCGCCACATTCGTGGCAACACACAGCCCGGCAACCCATCTGTTCGATACCCCAAGCCTTAACCCACGTTAATTAACTTACGTTACTCACGCAAGGCTCGGAAAAACTGTCTAGATGAATTTAGTCAGGGAAACCCGGCATTATGGCAAATTTTCCCGTGTGTGGCAAGATTGGCTTTGGCAATAGGCGGGCCGGGGCAACGCGCAAGCCATTCACGGCAAATTGTGGATAAGGGCGGGACAAACTACAATGGTCGGTTCGCCGATCCCTCATTTATCCACAGAAGTAGACACCTCCACAATGACAGAGGGAACCCCCACCAACACCGGCGCAGGCCACAGCCTATGGCAAGCCTGCGCAGAGCAGTTGGCCCAAGAACTACCCGAGCAGCAGTTCAACACCTGGATCAAGCCCTTGGTGGCGCAGGTCAACGACGACTTCTCCAAAGTCACTTTATTTGTGGCCAACCGCTTCAAACTGGACTGGATCCGTGCGCAGTACGTAGGCCGCATCAGTGCCCTGTTGGAAAAGCTATATGGTCAAACCATTCCGCTCGAGTTAGTGCTTACTCCGCGTGAAGCACAGGTGCGTGTGCATGCTACAGCGCTGACACCGCAAGGCGTAGGCGCGATTCCAGAGCCCGCCACCGCCACCGAAGACCCGGCCCAGGCGCAATTCAAAAACCGCCTGAACACCGCGCTGACCTTTGACACGCTGGTCGAGGGCACGGCCAACCGCATGGCCCGCGCCGCCGCCATGCACGTTTCCGGCACACCCGGCCAGCTCTACAACCCGCTGTTCATCTACGGCGGCGTCGGCCTGGGCAAGACCCATTTGATGCACGCCGTGGGCAACCGTTTGCTGGCCGACCGGCCCGATGCCAAAGTTCTCTACATCCATGCTGAGCAATTTGTTTCGGATGTGGTTAAGGCTTACCAGCGCAAGACTTTTGACGAATTCAAAGAGCGTTACCACTCGCTGGATCTGTTGTTGATTGACGACGTGCAGTTCTTCGCCAACAAAGACCGCACGCAAGAAGAGTTCTTCAACGCTTTTGAGGCGCTGCTGACCAAGAAATCGCACATCGTGATGACCAGCGACACCTACCCCAAGGGTCTGGCCGACATCCATGAGCGGCTGGTGTCGCGCTTCGACTCCGGGCTGACGGTGGCCATCGAGCCGCCCGAGTTGGAGATGCGGGTCGCCATTCTGATCAACAAATCGCGCGCCGAAGGCACTGAGATGCCCGAGGAAGTGGCATTTTTCGTTGCCAAGAACGTGCGCTCCAACGTGCGCGAGCTCGAAGGCGCGCTGCGCAAATGCCTGGCCTATTCGCGTTTTAACCAAAAGGAAATGTCGATCCAGCTGGCCCGCGAAGCTCTGCGTGACTTGTTGTCCATCCAGAATCGGCAAATCTCGGTGGAAAACATCCAGAAGACGGTGGCCGACTACTACAAGATCAAGGTGGCCGACATGTACAGCAAGAAGCGCCCGGCCAGCATTGCCCGGCCACGCCAGATTGCGATGTACCTGGCCAAGGAGCTGACCCAAAAAAGCCTGCCCGAAATCGGCGAGCTGTTTGGTGGCCGCGACCACACCACGGTGCTGCACGCGGTGCGCAAAATTGGCGGCGAACGCCAGCAGCTCACCGAGCTGAACCAGCAACTGCACGTGCTGGAACAAACCTTGAAAGGTTAGTTAAGCAGGTTATAAAAACAGGGAAAATCGGGCCTGCCGGTATTTTCCAAAAAGCTAGTTTCTAAAAATATGGGGTTGACATGATCGTTTTGAAGGCAACACAAAGCAAGGTTCTCGCGGTTCTGCAGTCGGTCGCCGGGATTGTGGAGCGCAAGCACACCCTGCCGATTCTGGCCAATGTGATGTTGCGCAAAACCGGCAGCACGGTGCAGCTGACCACCAGCGACCTGGAAATCCAGATCCGCACCAGCGCCGAGCTGGACGGCGACGCGGGCGACTTCAGCACCACCGTGGGTGCCCGCAAGCTGATCGACATCCTGCGCACCATGCCCGCCGACCAAACCGTGTCGCTCGAATCCAGCCAGAACAAGCTCATCCTCAAAGGCGGCAAGAGCAAGTTCACGCTGCAAACCCTGCCTGCCGAAGACTTTCCGCTGGTGCAAGAGGCGGCCAATTTTGGCCCGGTGTTTAGCGTGCCGCAAAGAACCCTGAAAGCCCTGCTGGGCCAGGTGTCGTTTGCCATGGCGGTGCATGACATCCGCTACTACCTCAACGGCATCTTGTTTGTAGCCGAAGGCACGCAGCTCAGCCTGGTGTCGACCGACGGCCACCGCCTGGCATTCGCTTCGGCCGCGCTGGACGTGGAAGTGCCCAAGCAAGAAGTGATCTTGCCGCGCAAGACCGTGCTGGAAATGCAGCGCCTGCTCAGCGATGCCGAAGGCGAGAACCAGCCGATGATGGAGATGCAGTTTGCCAACAACCAGGCCAAGTTCAGCTTCGGCGGCATGGAGTTCGTCACCAAGCTGGTCGAAGGCAAGTTCCCCGACTACAACCGCGTGATCCCCAAGAACCACCAGAACCACATCACCCTGGGCCGCCAGGCCTTCTTGTCCAGCCTGCAGCGCACCGCGATTTTGACCAGCGACAAGTTCAAGGGCGTGCGCCTGAACGTCGAGCCGGGGTCCTTGCGCGTCGCGTCCAACAACGCCGAACAAGAAGAAGCCGTGGACGAGCTGGACGTGGACTACGGCGGCGACAGCATCGAGATTGGCTTCAACGTCACCTACTTGATCGACGCACTGGCCAACATGCAGCAAGACATGGTCACCATCTCGCTGGGCGACAGCAACAGCTCCGCCCTGCTGACCATTCCCGAGAACGAGAACTTCAAATACGTCGTGATGCCGATGCGCATCTAGTCGCTATAAATAATATAGCTGCCCACGCTTGATTTATAAGCGGTAGAGGCATATTTCACTTAAATTTCAGCTTCGGGGGTCTTGTCCCCCCACCTGCCCTGTACGCCTTGACCGCTATGACCGAAGAACACACGCCCGTCCCCCCCGTCCCAACCGATGCCGAATCCATGGAAGCGGTGAACACGGGCGACAGCACGGCGAGCAGCTCCAACTTCCAGCCCACCATCGACACCAACCAGGCGGGCGCCACCGAAGCCTACGGCGAAGGCTCGATCCAGATCCTGGAAGGCCTGGAAGCGGTGCGCAAGCGCCCCGGCATGTACATCGGCGACACCTCGGACGGCACCGGGCTGCACCACCTGGTGTTCGAGGTGGTGGACAACTCCATCGACGAATCGCTGGCCGGCCACTGCGACGACATCCTGGTCACCATCCACTCCGACAACTCCATCAGCGTGGTGGATAACGGCCGCGGCATCCCCACCGGCATCAAGATGGACGACAAGCACGAGCCCAAACGCTCGGCCGCCGAAATCGCCCTGACCGAGCTGCACGCGGGCGGCAAGTTCAACCAAAACAGCTACAAGGTGTCGGGTGGCCTGCACGGCGTGGGCGTGAGCTGTGTCAACGCACTCAGCAAAATGCTGCGCCTGACCATCCGCCGCGACGGCAAGGTCCACGTGATGGAATTCAGCAAAGGCTTTGTACAAAACCGCCTGCTGGAAACTGTGGACGGCATCGAAGTCTCGCCCATGAAAGTCATCGGCGACACCGAAAAGCGCGGCACCGAAGTGCACTTTGCGCCCGACCTGGAAATCTTCCAGACCAACTCCGACTTCCACTACGAAATTTTGAGCAAGCGCCTGCGCGAACTCAGCTTTTTGAACAACGGCGTGAAGATCCGCCTCAAGGACGAGCGCAGCGGCAAAGAAGACGACTTCTCGGGCGCGGGCGGCGTGAAGGGCTTTGTGAACTTCATCAACAAGGGCAAGACGGTGTTGAACCCCAACATCTTCCACGCCATGGGCGACCGCCAAAGCGACCAGAACACCAACATCGGCGTGGAAGTGGCGATGCAGTGGAACAGCGGCTACAACGAGCAGGTGCTGTGCTTCACCAACAACATCCCCCAGCGCGACGGCGGCACCCACCTCACCGGCCTACGCGCCGCCATGACACGGGTCATCAACAAGTACATCGACGACAGCGAAATCGCTAAAAAAGCCAAGGTCGAAGTCACCGGCGACGACATGCGCGAAGGCCTGACCTGCGTCCTCTCAGTGAAAGTGCCCGAGCCCAAATTCAGCAGCCAGACTAAAGACAAGCTGGTGTCCAGCGAAGTGCGCGGCCCGGTGGAAGACATCGTCAGCCGCCTGCTGTTTGACTACCTGCAAGAGCGCCCGGCCGATGCCAAGATCATCGTCGGCAAAATCATCGAAGCCGCCCGCGCCCGCGAAGCCGCCCGCAAGGCCCGCGACATGACCCGCCGCAAAGGCGTGCTCGACGGCATGGGCCTGCCCGGCAAACTGGCCGACTGCCAGGAAAAAGACCCCGCCATGTGCGAGATCTACATCGTCGAGGGCGACTCCGCCGGTGGCTCCGCCAAGCAGGGCCGCGACCGTAAGTTCCAGGCCATCCTGCCCCTGCGCGGCAAGATCCTGAACGTGGAAAAGGCCCGCTACGAAAAGCTGCTCACCAGCAACGAAATCCTGACGCTGATCACCGCCCTGGGCACCGGCATCGGCAAAGCCGGTGGCACCACCGGCAACGACGACTTCAACGTCGCCAAGCTGCGCTACCACCGCATCATCATCATGACCGACGCGGACGTGGACGGTGCGCACATCCGCACCCTGCTGCTCACCTTCTTTTACCGCCAAATGCCCGAGCTGGTGGAGCGCGGCCACATCTACATCGCCCAGCCGCCGCTGTACAAGGTCAAGGCCGGCAAGGAAGAGCTGTACCTGAAAGATGCCAGCGCGCTGGACGGCTTTTTGCTGCGCATCGCGCTCATCCACGCCTCGGTCTACACCGGCGGTGAGAACGGCAGCACCCTCAGCGGCGACACCCTGGCCGAGCTGGCGCGCAAGCACCAACTGGCCCAGGCCGTCATCGCCCGCCTGCAAAACTTCATGGATGCCGAAGCCCTGCGCTCGGTGGCCGATGGCGTGGCGCTGAACCTGGACACCGTGGCCGACGCCGAAGTGTCCGCCGCCGCCCTGCAAGCCCGCCTGCCCGATGCCGAAGTGGCCGGTGAGTTCGACGTGCGCACCGACAAACCCATCCTGCGCATCAGCCGCCGCCACCACGGCAACATCAAGAGCAGCGTGCTCACCCAAGACTTCGTGCACGGCTCCGACTACGCCGCCCTGGCCGAAGCCGCCAACACCTTCAAAGACCTATTGAGCGAAGGTGCCAAGGTCATGCGCGGCGAAGGCGAGCGCCAAAAGGAAGAAAAGGTCACCGACTTCCGCCAAGCCATGGCCTGGCTCATCGCCCAAGCCGAACACGCCACCAGCCGCCAGCGCTACAAGGGCCTGGGCGAAATGAACCCCGCCCAGCTCTGGGAAACGACGATGGACCCCACCGTACGCCGCCTGCTGCGCGTACAAATCGACGACGCCATCGAAGCCGACCGCGTGTTCACCATGCTCATGGGCGACGAGGTGGAGCCACGGCGCGAGTTCATTGAGACGAATGCGCTGCGGGCGGGGAATATTGACGTTTGAGGTTTGCTGTAGACGGACGCATAAGTTGAGAACTCCTTCTCAAACGCAGAAAAGAGCCTTCTACTTAGCTTTTTGCGGGCATTCGCGGCTGTGCACCAATAGCGCACATGGCAGTCTAGCGGCCTTGGCCGGAAAGAATCGGCCAAGGCGCGGGGCAAAACGTTTTCAGTGGACTTGAATTCCCGGCAGCGAAGGCATGACTTGGACTTTCGCCTACGGATAGAGTACGTGCAGAGGGCGGTCGTCATGGTGGCGCCGACCTTCATCTAAGCCAGTAGTGTTAAGGACGTAGGTTCGGAGGAGCCAATACGCTTCACCGCCCACTGCCTCCCCCACAACGCCCCGTCCATGTCGACAAATCCTGTTGCTTACGAGCAGAACGTCGCCAGGTGCGACCACCACAGCTTTCGCAACCTGCTCGCACGCTTCCTTGAATTCCTCGGCCGCTTGCTCACCAAGCGGATATTCCTCCGATGAACTAACGTTTCGGTGGCTAAAGCGGCCGTGTGTTTTGCCCGACGTAGCTTTGAGCAGTGGAACATCCAAGAGCGTGAGCGCATGGCGTAGCTCGTCCAGGATGCCTGTCTTGAAGATGTCTTGAGTCTGGATGGAGAATTGCGGCTTTTTCAACTCTGCAATCTCGTGAGGTTTGAGCTTCAAGAGGATGGCGTCGAGCCGCATGACCGTGGTGCCGACGGCATTGGGAAATCTCAGACCCACCAGTGTCACCACGTCGGGCGATGGCGCTATCAGCGCGTTGGATGCGTTCGTATCCCACTTGCCTCCGATAGCACAAGCGGCGTACCTGAAACGCAACCACTGACTAACTGCCCAAAGCTCAAATATGTGTGTGCCAACGCACAGATAGTCCCTTCCGCAAGGTGCACAGTCAAACGAAGGCAAGGGCAGGTGGCTCTGATGCAACACTAGGAATCTCATGACATTCACGCCTCCCCTGCGAGCCCACATCTGCTGCCACTTGACCCATGAGGCCAGCACGAAAGAACGCACGCAAATCATCCGTGACGACGGTCCTATCTGAAGCCACCTTTGCATCCAATCACAATGGCAGCAGACACGCAAAAGGCGCTTCGCATATCGGAAAGCCGATATCGCCGTCTTTTCGAGGCAGCTCAGGACGGCATTCTGCTGCTCAATGCCGACACCGGGCAGATTGAAGACGTCAACCCCTATTTGATTTCGATGTTGGGCTACTCGCACGAAGAGTTTCTGGGTAGAAAACTGTGGGAGGTTGGACCATTCACGGACAAGCCACAGAGCCAAGAGATGTTCGCTGAGCTGCAGTCGAAAGGCTATGTCCGATACGATGACCTGCCGCTGAAGGCAAAAAGTGGCGCCATCATCCCGGTGGAATTTGTCAGCAATGCCTATGACTGTGAAGGCATTCAGGTCATACAGTGCAATATCCGCAACATCAGTGAGCGCCATGCAGACCGGGCCAGCATCCTGCGCCTCACCCAGCTGTATGCGACCCTAAGCCAGTGCAACAGGGCCATCGTACACAGCAGCAGCGAGGCGGAATTGCTACAAACCATCTGCCGTGTGGCGGTGCAATCCGGCGGCATGAAGATGGCGTGGGTCGGAATGCTCAACAGCGATACGCAGATGCTGGAGCCGCGGTCAAGTTACGGTGATGACACAGGCTATCTGAAAGACCTGGACATCCCGGTTAAGGGCAATAGCCCCGCCGCCACGGGTCCCGTCATCAGAGCCATAAATGAGCAGCAACCGGTCTGGTGCCAGGACGTCCAAAATGACCCCACCACGGGACCCTGGCGTGAACGCGCCAAAGCGGCTGGACTGGCCGCATCTGCTTATCTACCCCTGGTGAAGGGGGGCGTGGTGGTTGGCACTTTCACCTTATATACCCATGAGACTGGGGGCTTTGGCCCATCCACACGAGACCTTTTGGTAGAGATGGCCGACGACATCAGCTTTGCACTGGACCGGTTTGCCAGCGATGCTGTGCGCCACCAAGTGGAAGAAGATGTCAAGTATAAAAACACCATCCTCAAGACGCAGCAGGAAACTTCACTAGATGGCATTCTGGTGGTGAGCGGCGACGGACAAATCGTATCGTACAACCAGCAATTTATCGACCTCTGGCAGCTGGCTCCGGAACTGGTGCTTGCCAAAGCAGAGGCGCCGTTGCTGCTGGCTATGGCTGCAAAAATCGAAGACTCGCAGGGCTTTTTGGTGCGCGTGCACCACCTCTACGCACACCCGAATGACAAGAGCCGTGAAGATGTGCTTCTGCAAGACGGGAGAACCTTGGACCGCTACTCGGCACCCGTTACTGGCGCCGATGGCACCCATTACGGTAGGGTCTGGTACTTCCGCGATTTGACCGAAAGCAAAAAGGCCCAGAACCGAATAACGTACCTGACTCGCGTCTACGCCATGCTCAGTGCCATCAACACCTTGATTGTGCGCATCGACAATCGCGAGAAGTTGTTCGAGGAAGCATGCCGCATCGTGGTGGATGGCGGATTCCGCATGGCCATGATTGCCCTGCAGGACCCGCAAAGTCATATGTTGGTCCCTGTCGCCTCGCAGGGCAAAGATGCAGCACTGCTAGCGTCCATTACAGCCATCCTGGCATCGGAGACCAGTGCATCCCATACGATGTGTGTGCGGGCGCTTCAGGAGAAGCGTGCTGTCGTGTCCAACCACGCCCAAGACGATTCCCAAGTACTGTTCAGCGCGCATTACGTAACTCCTGGTATCAACTCAATGGCGGTGTTTCCGCTGATAGTGGGAGACGCTGCCGTTGGCGTCCTAGCCCTATACGCAGGCGAGCCCGACTTCTTTCATGTCGAAGAACTAAAGCTGTTGTCCGAACTGGCAGGCGACGTGGCCTTTGCCGTGGACCACATTGAAAAGCAAGAGCGCTTGAATTACTTGGCCTACTATGATGCGCTCACGGGACTGGCGAACCAACGCCTGTTCCTGGAGCGGGTAGCCCAAGCCGCCCGCAGCGGCCAGCGCGCCGGCCATAAAGTTGCCATCGCCCTGTTTGACCTAGAGCGCTTCAGGCATATAAACGAAAGCCTGGGCCGGGCCGCTGGGGACGAGCTGTTACGCAAATTGGCGCAATGGCTAAGCCGCTACGTCGGTGATGCCAACCTCTTAGCGCGCCTGGGCGCAGACCACTTTGCGGTCCTTATGCCAGTGGTACAGCATGGCAACGGCGTCAAAACCCTGCTTGAAGCCATGACGAAGTCGCTTCTTGACCATCCATTCCATTTAAACGATGCCATATTCCGAGTAACTGCCAAGGCAGGAATAGCGCTGTTTCCGGATGACGGTGCGGATGCCGATGCCATATTCAGAAACGCCGAGGCGGCCCTCAAGCAGGCCAAGTCCAGCGGTGAGCGCTATTTGCTCTATACCCAGAGCATGAACGAGTTGGTAGCCGGCAAGCTCACCTTGGAGAATCAATTGCGCCAGGCATTGCAGCGTGGCGAGTTTGTGCTGCATTACCAGCCCAAAGTGAACTTGGTAAGTGGCAAAGTAAGCAGCGCAGAAGCACTTATCCGCTGGAACAAGCCCGGTGAGGGACTGGTGGCGCCGGGACATTTCATTCCAGTCCTGGAAGAAATCGGATTAATACACGAGGTTGGTCGCTGGGCGATGGAACAGGCCAGCGCGGATTACCGTCGCTGGCACAGGGTCGGACTGGAGCCAGTACGCATTTCCGTCAATGTGTCGGCGCTTCAACTGCGTAACCGGGCGTTTTGCGACGAAGTCCGTCAGCTGACCGAAACCCATGAACAGGCGGCCGCAGGGCTAGAGCTGGAAATCACCGAAAGCCTGATTATGGAGGACATCAAGCACTGTATCCACTGCCTGCAAGCCATTCGAACGCTCGGTGTGACGATTGCACTTGACGACTTTGGAACCGGTTTCTCCTCTTTGAGCTACCTGGCCAAATTGCCGGTGGACTCCCTGAAGATTGACCGCTCTTTTGTCGTCGACATGACGATGACACCGGAGGGACTGGCACTGGTGTCCACAATCATCAACCTAGCACATGCACTCAAACTCAAAGTCGTGGCCGAAGGCGTGGAGACAGAGGAACAGGCGCGCTTGCTGCGCCTGCTGAATTGTGACGAGGTACAGGGCTACCTGTTTAGCAAACCGATTCCGGTAGAACAATTTGAACGACTGTTTTTGATAAAGCCAGCTGGGACGCATCAGGACAACAGCCCCCAAGATATTCCTGAAATCCGAAAACGCTGAAGCCGGGGGTGCGGCGGAATACATGGACTACTAGGAGGTAGTCCATGTATTCCTACGAAGACAGAATTCGAGCCGTCGAGCTCTACATCAATCTCGGCAAACGCATCAGGCCAACCATCCGTCAGCTGGGTTACCCCACCAAGAATTCCCTAAAGGACTGGTACCGCGAGTATCAGCAGCGGCTCGACTTGCGGGTGGGCCACGGCCTGAATTT
The DNA here is from genome assembly GCA_963512645.1 of uncultured Albidiferax sp. Classification (GTDB taxonomy): domain Bacteria; phylum Pseudomonadota; class Gammaproteobacteria; order Burkholderiales; family Burkholderiaceae_C; genus Rhodoferax_B. The sequence continues at coordinate 76,506 of CAUPNM010000002.1, forward strand.
CTTGTTCACTCCACCGAGACAGGTCGGTGCCCTTCGGGAAGTATGGGCGCAGCAGTCCGTTCGTGTTCTCGGTCGTGCCGCGCTGCCACGGACTGTGAGGGTCAGCAAAGATGACGTTTCTCAGCTTTTGCTGCGTCGCTTTCTCACTTTTGGTTCCAGCAAGGAGCTAAGTACTTGATTTACCTTGGGGTAATTTCTCGCCTTATGGCTGTGTCTACATTGTCGGCAGACTATTTGCCGACAACATTTAGTGTTCCGGGGGAGTACTTCCAAAAATCCGTGAAAACTCTTCGTGCTTTGCGCTACGCCAAGTCTCGGTCAGGTCATTATTTGCCTCTAACGCAGCATAAATTTCCCGCACCTTCTCGGAGTCCACTACCTTGGCGGATTTGAGCTTGGCAAGCAATTCATAGCCATGCCAAACTTTCAGCCCTACATCCGCAGCCAGCGTGTGCATACCGAGATCGTCAGTAGCAACCACTGCATTTTTGACCTGCCCGTAAGCCAGTAACCAGCAATCCGTCGCCCCGGGCGGAGAACGGCCTTGTGTTGTGTATTTGCCAATATCCAACTGAACCGTACCCAACAGTACGCCCTGCACTAGCTCCATCGCCTGCCTATCAGCGGCACTAAGCCGGGTCTGCTTCGCCATGCGCTCTTGCGCAAACTCGGGCGCATCAAACCACGGATTTTTGAACTGCAGCTTGGGGCTGCGATGCACTTCGTCTTCTACTGCTTTGAGTATCACCAGCACATACGGTACCTGCCCAAACTGCCGGCCTACCGCAGGTCGAAGGCGCTTTGCCAGTCTGAGGTAGGTATTGGTGTCGAGCAGGACTTCGGTGGTCACCGGGCCAGTTCCCTATGCAGGGCTACTGCGTCTTGCATAGGAATATCCATGACCTGCTGGATATAACCCGGCCCGGTTTGTTGCCCCTGCACCATGCCGCGCAAAGCTTGGAAAAACGGGCTTTGGAACTGTTTTTCTGCCGCCGCCATGTACACCGCTGGCTCGGGTGGCAGCGGTGCGAACAGCATCTCGCTCACGAGTTTGCCGCGCTGCATATTGCGCATGGCGTGCACTTCGGCGGCTTGGTGCTTGAGTAAAGGCAAGCCTTCTGCCTCGGCAAAACGGTTCACCTCGTTGAAAACACTGAACAAGGAAATGCCGTGTTCACCCGCAAAGGCATGCAGAACTTTAGCCTGGTGTGTCTTGTTCTGCCCTGCAGACTGCTCGTACACCTTGCGCGCCAACTCGGAGGGGAACAGCAGCGCACCGGCGAAGGCATCGGCGAAATCCTCACCTTCCTCTTTGCCCGCCAAATCTGGCGTAAAGACATGTGCCAGTTCATGCGCCATCCAAAACTTGAAGTCTTCCAGATACGTATCCAAGTTCACCAAAATAAAAGTCACGCGCTCCTGGGGCAAGAGAATATGCAACGCATTTTTATGGGTCTGCTGGCTGCCCCACATCACGGGTACCACCACGGCACCGTTTTCCGAAAATTCGCCCAGCAAATGCCCATAGTTCAACACGGCACCTGGCGCAAGTCCCAAGCTTGCCCGCACCTGGGTCGCTACTGCCTGCAAGGCAAAGTAGTCGGCACTCGGGTTCGGTATCTGGCAGCGCAACTGTGGCAGCGCAGGCAAAAACGGCACTAGAGCTTTGAGCAAAGCCCCCATCGCCATGGCTTTGGAAATATGAATATCTGTGGTTTTGGCACCGGCTTTTTTGCGGAAAGCCACTACCGGCTGGGCAGCTTGCGGCAACTGCACCAAGTCGGCAAACCCCAGCTTGAGGGTTGTCGCCAGCTTGAGCAGCTTGTCCGGGCGGGGGAAGTCTGTGCCCTTCAACCAGTTGGTAACGGCCTGGCCGGTTACACCCAACTGTGCGGCCAGATCTTTTTGGGTCCATCCCAAGGTTTGGATAGCGTCTCTGACGTTGTCGCTGTGGATAACTTTATGCATAACCCTTGGATTATCGGTGCAAAAGCTTGCAAATCAAGTTTAATCAAGCTACTCCAAGGGTTAATGGGGAGCCGACTACGATGTGATTGCTGAAGTTTGATGGAGACAAATGTGCCCCCACCTGCCAACGATCCGCTTTCCAGGCTCCAGACCGAGAACCAGCGCCTGGTCCAGCTATTGGAGTCTCATGGCATCGACTGGCGCAACCAACCAGCTCCCCATCCGCCCAGAGCCGTGCCAACCTTCACCACCACAGAAAAAATAGCACTGTTTCGTAGCTTGTTTCGCGGGCGAATAGACGTCTATCCGGTGGGCTGAGAAAGCGGATCAACAGGCAAGTCTGGCTATGCCCCTGCATGCGCAAATGAATGGGTCGTCGGCATTTGTGAAAAGCCCCGCATTAAGTGCGCCGATTGCGGCAACCGATCTCTGCTACCGCTGTCCGACAACATCCTGTACGACCACTTGGCAGGCAGCGCCACCGTGGGCATCTATCCCTTGCTACAAGATGACCGGTGCCATTTCCTGGCAGTCGATTTTGACGAAGCCGAGTGGCGGGAAGATGCAAAAGCATATTTCCAATCGTGCCAAGAACTAGGAGTACCTGCGGCACTGGAGATATCTCGTTCAGGAAACGGTGCCCATGTATGGATATTTTTCGCCAGCGCAGTTCTTGCGCGGGATGCCCGTCGTCTTGGAACTGCATTGATCAGCCATACCTGTGCACGCACGCGGCAACTGACTCTGAAGTCCTATGACCGGCTTTTCCCCAACCAAGATGCCATGCCCCAAGGCGGTTTTGGCAACCTGATCGCATTGCCACTGCAAAAAAGACCGCGCGAACAAGGATTCAGTGTCTTTGTTGACGACCAACTGCGTCCATACGCCGACCAATGGGCTTTCCTTGCCTCCGTCCAGCGGATGGCGGCACAAGATATAGCGCCCACTATCGTGCGAGCCACTGGCGGTGTGCATCCGCTAGATGTGGTCTTTATGGACGAAGAAGACTTGGCCGAGCCATGGAACACATCTCGGTCACCAGTGAAAAAACTTGACGGGCCCATGCCCAAGAGTGTCAAGGTGACCCTGGCAAATATGCTCTATTTTGAGAAGGCCGATCTTCCGCAGTCGCTCGCGAACCGCTTGATTCGATTGGCTGCATTTCAGAATCCTGCGTTCTACAAAGCCCAAGCCATGCGGTTTTCCGTTTGGGATATCGCACGCGTTATAGGCTGCGCGGAAAACTACCCTCAGCACATTGGGCTACCACGCGGCTGCTTGGAGGCGGCCTTTGAGCTGCTTGAAGCCAACGGCATTGCCACAGAAATCCAAGACAAAAGGATCCTGGGTGCTACCCTGGACTTTCACTTTCGTGGTATTTTACGGCCTGACCAGCACCAAGCTGTCGAGGCAATGACCAAGCACGACACCGGTGTTTTGTGCGCGCCGACCGCTTTTGGAAAAACAGTGGCAGCGGCGACGCTGGTGGCTCTGCGTGGTGTCAGTACGCTGATCCTGGTGCATCGCACCGAGCTGCTTCGGCAATGGCAGGAACGATTACTGTCATTTCTCAATGTGGATAAGGGTACCGTAGGAACCATCGGCGGAGGCAAAAGCAAACCGAGTGGAAAGATAGACATCGCCGTGATGCAGTCCCTATCACGCCAGGGCAAAGTCCACCCTTTGGTGGAAACCTACGGCCATGTGATCATCGATGAATGCCACCATGTCGGGGCGGTTTCGTTCGATGCCATTCTGAAACGCGTCAAAGCGAAATACGTGCTGGGGCTGACCGCCACACCGATTCGGCGCGATGGCCAGCAGCCCATCATCTTCATGCAGTGTGGCCCTACGCGGCATACGGTCGCAAAATCGGAAGGGGCTTTGCATGATCTTGCCGTGATTCCAACCATGCTGTACACCCGCATCGCACTGACTTCAGAAGTGAAAATCCAGGACGTTTTCAGCCATCTTGTGGCCGATACAGAACGAACAGCTGCAATTGCCAACGCCATCAGAGAGGCAGTGGTGCAAGGCCGCAAAGTGCTGGTACTCACTGAACGCAACGAACACCTGGATGCAATCCGGTTGGCACTGGGTGCAACATCACCATTGCCCTTTGTCCTTCACGGGAAGATGTCCAAAAAGCAACGCACGCAGGTGTTCACAGCGCTCACCGACTTACCGCCCCATGCGCCGCGGATTCTGCTATCGACGGGAAGATCGGTAGGTGAAGGCTTTGACCATCCACCCTTGGATACCCTCGTCCTTGCGATGCCTGTCTCGTGGAAAGGTACTCTCCAGCAATACGCCGGTCGCTTACACCGCGACCATGCGCACAAAACCAACGCCAAGATCATTGACTTCGTTGATGCCGACCATCCCGCATTGTGAAGAATGTGGCAAAAGCGCCAACAGGGCTATCGCGCGATGGGATATCGGTTGGTCGATCCCGGCCAATCGACGATAGCCTTTTAGGCGGTACGGCTACATACCAAAGCCCGACTTACTGCGCCCCCACCCGCCCCAACAACCCCCCATCCGGATACCCATCCGCAGGCAACCCCACACTGCGCTGAAAGCGCCGAATCCCCTCCCGCGTCGCAGGCCCCATCATTCCGTCGGGCGTACCGCTGGCAAAGCCACGCGCGTTCAAGGCGGTCTGCAAGGCCTGCAACTGGCTGCGCGTCAGCGCCTGGAGGTCGCGGGGCCAAGGGGCTTGTACGGCGGGGCCGTTACCTAAGCGCTGGGCCAGCAGGCTGACCCCCAAGGCGTAGCTGGTGGAGTTGTTGTAGCGCAGGATGGCGCGGAAGTTGGGGCCGACCAGGAAGGCGGGGCCGCGGGCTCCGGCGGGGAGGAGCAGCTCGGCATCGGGCAACACGGGGAGTGGCGCACCAACCATGGTCTGAACGCCCTCGGCGGCCCATTGCTGCGACGACTGGCGCACGCTGGTATCGGCGCGGGCCACGTCGAAGCCGGGGGGGAGCTGCACCTCGGTGCCCCAGGGCTGGTCGGCCTGCCAGCCCGCGCGGGCCAGGAAGTGGGCGGTGGAGGCCATCACGTCGGCCATGCTGCCCCAGATGTCGCGTTTGCCGTCGCCGTCGGCATCTACCGCGTAGGCCAGAAAGTTGGACGGCAAAAACTGGGTTTGGCCCATGGCACCGGCCCAGGAGCCGACCATGTGGGCGCGGTCGATGTCGCCGTTTTGCACAATCTTTAACGCCGCCAGCAGTTGGCCGCGTGCCCAGTCGGCGCGCCTTCCTTCGAAGCCCAGCGTGGCCAGTGCGTCGATGGTGGGGGTGTTGCCGTAGTTGCTGCCGTAGTTGCTCTCCATGCCCCAGATGGCGGCCAGGATGGTGGCGGGCACGCCATAACGGGCGGCGGCGGCATCGGCTTCTGCGCGGACTTGCAGCAGCTTGTCCTGGCCACGGGCGATGCGCTGGGGCGATATGGCGGTGTCCAGGTAGTCCCACACGGTGCGGGTGAACTCGGGCTGGGCGCGGTCGAGTTGCACCACCTGGGGCAGCTCTTGCACCGGGTCGAGGGCGGCTTGCAGGGTGGCCTCGGTGATGCCTGCGGCCCGCGCCGTGGCCCGGAAGTCGGCCACCCAGCGGGCAAAGCTGGGGACTGCCTCGGGTGGGGCGCTGGCGGTGGGCGTCGCTACAGGGACGGCAGGCGGTGCGGTGGCACACCCGGCCAGGGTGGCCAGGACGATCGCCAGGGGAAATAAACGGATGGAATGCATACGGCGTATTGTCGGTATTGTCATGACCGCGCCCACAACCGTGCAAAGCTGGCCATGGAGGCCAGGCCCGCGAACATGGCCCCCAGGCCCAGCGCCCAGGTGGGGCCGTGCAGGTTGCCCGCCAGGCCAAAACACAGGGCGACCAGGGCCGCGCCGGTGGTCTGGCCGATCAGGCGGGCCATGCCGATCACGCCGCTGGCACCGCCGCTGCGCTCGGGCGGGGCGCTGGACATCAGCGCCTTCAGATTGGGCGACTGGAAAAAGCCGAAACCCGCACCGCACAGGGCCATGCGCAGCACGATGTCCAGCGTGTGCGGCGCGGCGGGCAGCAGGGCCAGCGACACCATGCCCAGGCACAGCAAAGCCAGGCCCACACCGCCCAGCAGGCCGGGCGGATGGTGGTCGGACATGCGCCCGGCGATGGGTGCGGCCAGGGCCACCACGATGGCCCAGGCCATCATCAAAAAGCCGGTGCGGATGGGGTCCAGGTGCAGCACCTGCTCGAAAAAAAACGGCAGCGACACAAAGGCCAAGCCCTGCGCTGCAAAGGCGGCCATGGCGGTGACGGTAGACAAGGCAAACATCGGGCGGCCCAGCAAATCCAGCGGCAGCATGGGTGCCGGGTGCCCGGCCTGGCGGCGCAACAGCAGCGCGCCCGCCACGCCGGTGACGGCCAGCGGGGCGGCAATCCACGGCCAGGGCTCGCGCTGCGCGGCGTTGCCCAAGGCCAGAATCAGCGCAGCAAAGGTGGTGGCCGTCAGCACGGCGGCCACCCGGTCAAAGCCGTGGCCGCGCCGGGCGCTATGGGGCAGCGTGGGCACGGCAAAGGCCAGCGCCACCAGGCCCAGCGGCACATTGATGGCAAACAGCCAGGGCCAGGTGGCCACCGACAGTACCAGCGAAGCCACCGCCGGGCCCAGGGTGAAGCCCAGGCCCACCACCAGCGCGTTCAGCCCCACACCCCGGCCCAGCCGCTCCGCCGGGTAGAGCTGGCGGACCAGCGCGATGTTGACGCTCATCAGCGCGCCCGCACCGATGCCCTGCAGCGCCCGGGCCGCCGCCAGCTCGGGCAGGGTGGTGGCCAAGCTGCACAGCAGCGATGCCAGCGTAAAGCCCGCCAACCCCCCGATGTAGATGCGCCGCGCGCCCAGTGCATCGCCCAGCGCCGCAAACGGCAGCATGCTGGCCACCACGGCGAGCTGGTAGGCGTTGATGATCCAGATCGAGGCTGCTGCCGGTGCCTGCAGGTCGGCAGCGATGGCGGGCAGCGCGGTGTTGGCAATAGCCGTGTCCAGCGCGCCCAGCGACACGCCCAGCATGATGGCCACCAGGGCCAGCCACTCGCGGGTGTGGAAGCGGGTTTGGAATCGGGTGTCGGAGGGGCTGGTGTGCGGGCGGGCAGAAGTCGAGTCGGGCATGCGAAAAATGTAGTCGCTCAGGCGGGCGGGCGCTGCGGCGGGGTTAAGGCAACGCCGAACAAGTCCCTCGCGGTCTGCGCATCCCTGGCCTCGGGCGGTCTGCGGCGTTGCAAATCCTCGCCATAGCCCAAGCTATGTCTGCGGTTTGCGCCTTGCAGCCCATCCCGATCCAGGGCGCGCCGCCTCGCGGGGACTTACTCAGCGTCGCCTTAAGCCAGCGCGCATGTCCATATGCAATATCGACCACTGGCCCAACCGAGATAAGCACAAAGCGCTCTTAAAAAGAGAGCATCGATAGATGCCAGGCCATTGTCTTTAGAATCGCGCTCCCATGATGACCCGCACCGCGCTCCAGAACCGCCTTCTACAACAGCTACCAAGCTTCCGTGCAGTCGCGCTGGTGGGGGCGATGCTGCCATGACCCGCCTGGCCGTGATCGACTTCGAAACCACCGGCATTTCCCCGGGCCAGGGCGACCGCGCCACCGAGGTGGCCATCGTCATCGTGGACAACGGCCAGGTGGTGGACCGCTTCCAGAGCCTCATGAACGCCGGGGTGCGCATCCCCAGCTTCATCACCCAACTCACCGGCATCACCAACGCCATGCTGGCCAGCGCGCCCAGTGCCGCCCAGGCCATGGCCGAGGCCAGCCGCTTTGTGGGCGCACTGCCCCTGGTGGCGCACAACGCCGCGTTCGACCGCAAGTTCTGGCAGGCCGAGCTCGCCCGCATCGGCGACCCGGCTGACCAACCCTTTGTGTGCACCCTGCTGCTGTCGCGCCGCCTGTACCCCCAGGCACCGAACCACAAACTGGGCACCCTGGTGGACTACCACCGCCTACCGCGCACGGGCCAGGCCCACCGCGCGCTGGCCGATGCCGAAATGGCCGCCCACCTGCTGGGCCAGATCCAGCACGACCTGCGCCAGCGCTGGGGCGTGGCCGCGCCGCACAGCCAGATGCTCATGGCGGTGCAAGGCTGCGCCAAGGCGGCGCTGGGCAAGCTGCTGGCCCAACACAAAAACTAAGCACCAAATCGGCCTCTAGCGCTTATTCCATAAGCGTGAGCAGCTCCTTATTTTGTAGCGAGAGACAGCTGACCGATTGGCATCAAAGTTGCACGACTTCTAAGGTGCACGTCCCCCGTGCACCAAAGCCGTTCCATCTGCCGAGGTCTGCATGCCCCAGTTTGTCCACACGGTGGGTGCCCACACCTACCGCTTCCGCGATCTCCGTGACCTGCTCGCCAAGGCCACACCCCTGCGCTCGGGCGACGTGCTGGCGGGCGTGGCGGCGGGCAATGCGCAAGAGCGGGTGGCAGCGCAAATGGCCCTGGCCGATCTGCCGCTGGCCACGTTTTTGAACCTGCAGGTGGTGCCCTACGAGAGCGACGAAGTCACCCGCCTGATCATCGACAGCCATGACACTGTCGCCTTCGCCCCCATCCGCCACCTGACGGTAGGCGACTTCCGCAACTGGCTGCTGGGCGACGCGGTGGACAGCGCCACGCTGGCCGTGGTGGCCCCCGGCATCACGCCTGAAATGGCGGCGGCGGTGAGCAAGATCATGCGCAACCAGGACTTGATTCTGGTGGCCAAGAAGTGCCGCGTGATCACCGCGTTTCGCAGCACCATCGGGCTGGAGCAGCGCCTGGCCACCCGCCTGCAGCCCAACCACCCGACCGACGACACCAGTGGCATCGCCGCCAGCGTGCTCGACGGCCTGCTGTACGGCAGCGGCGACGCGGTGATCGGCATCAACCCCGCCACCGACAACGTGCCCCAGGTCGTCAAGATCGTGACCATGCTGGACGCCATCATCCAGCGCTACGAGATTCCTACGCAAAGCTGCGTGCTGACCCACGTAACCAACACCTTGCAGGCGATCGAGCGCGGCGCGCCGGTGGACCTGGTGTTCCAGTCCATCGCGGGCACCGAGGCGGCCAACCGCAGCTTTGGCATCAACCTCGCAGTATTGGCCGAAGCCCGCAGCGCCGCCCTGTCGCTTAACCGCGGCACGGTGGGCGACAACGTGATGTACTTTGAAACCGGCCAGGGCAGCGCCCTGTCGGCCAACGCCCACCATGGCATGGACCAGCAGACCTGCGAGGCGCGTGCCTACGCCGTAGCCCGCGCCTTTAAGCCGCTATTGGTCAACACCGTGGTCGGCTTCATCGGACCCGAGTACCTGTTTGACGGCAAGCAAATCATCCGCGCCGGGCTGGAGGACCACTTCTGCGCCAAGCTGCTGGGCCTGCCCATGGGCTGCGACGTTTGCTACACCAACCACGCCGAGGCCGACCAGAACGACATGGACGTGCTACTCACCCTGCTGGGCGCGGCGGGCTGCAACTTCGTGATGGGCATCCCCGGCTCGGACGACATCATGCTGAACTACCAGACCACCTCGTTCCACGACGCGCTGTACGTGCGCCGCCTGCTGGGCCTGCGCCCCGCGCCCGAGTTCGAGGCCTGGCTGCACCGCATTCAAATTTTTGAAGGTGACGGTGTGGCCCAGCTCGGCGCGGCCCTGCCCGAACCATTTGCCCACGCCTTGTTGGCGATGGGCTAAGGAGCTCCCTATGAACGTGATTCCCAACCCCTGGCATGCCCTGCGCAGCCTCACCGCCGCCCGCATCGCGCTGGGCCGCAGCGGCATCAGCCTGCCCACCAGGGCGCAGCTCGACTTCCAGCTCGACCACGCCCGGGCCCGCGATGCGGTACACCTGCCGCTGGACACCGCCAGCCTGGTGCAGGCCCTGGGTGCGGTGCTGCCCGGCCACCCCGATGCCCTGCCCCTGGCCAGCGCCGCGCCCGACCGCAGCACCTACCTGCAGCGCCCCGACCTGGGCCGCCGCCTGAACACCACTTCGCACAACCAGCTGGCCGCGCTGTACCAGCCCGTCTGCCCGTATGACCTGGCCCTGGTGGTGGTAGACGGCCTGTCGGCCCTGGCCATTGCCCAGAACGCCGCCCCCTTCATCCACGCCCTGCTGCAGCGCCTGGGCACCGAAGACTGGTCCCTGGCACCCACCACCATAGTCAGCCAGGGCCGCGTGGCAGTGGGCGACGAGGTGGGCCAGTTACTAGGTGCCAAAGCCGTGGTGGTGCTGGTGGGCGAACGCCCGGGCCTGAGCGCGCCCGACAGCATGGGCCTGTACCTCACCTGGGCTCCGCAGGTCGGCCTGACCGATGCCGACCGCAACTGCATCTCGAATGTGCGGCCTGAAGGCCTGTCGTACTTCGATGCCGCCTACAAACTCCACATGCTGCTGCGCGAATCCCGCAAACGGCAGTTGTCGGGGGTGGATTTGAAGGACGAGACGGTGGAGGCGCTGGAAGAAGGCGCGCCGGTGGGGCGGCGGTTTTTACTGGCCTGAGCGTGGCGTGGGTGTGGACTGGGGCCGATTACCATCGGGCGTGTCTTTTTAACCCACCCGAAAGTAGCCCCATGACGATCCAACGCATCCACCCCGGTAACCGCCTGTGCGACGCCACCATCCACAACGGCGTGGCCTACCTGGCCGGGCAAATCCCCGAAGACGCCAGCCTACCCATCGCCGCGCAAACGCAAAGCGTGCTGGACCAGATCGATAGCGTGCTGGCCCTGGCCGGTAGCGACAAGTCGCGCATCCTCAGCGCCACCATTTACCTCTCCAGCATGGGCGACTTCGCCGCCATGAACGCGGTGTGGGATGCCTGGATGGGCACCACCGGCATCGGCCCGGCCCGTGCCACGGTCGAGGCGCGGCTGGCCAAGCCGGAGATCAAGGTCGAGATTATGGTGATCGCGGCACAGATCTGAAGAAGGTTTCCTCGAACTGCGCCATGCCGTACTGCATGGCAGCCACCACGTGGGGGATGGTGTGGGCAATCGCGCTCTCGCGTTGCAACACCTTTTCGGCAGACGACAACAGGTTTTCGATCCGGTCACGGATGTTGTCTACGCCGCACAGGGTGGCCAACCCAAGCAAACCCAGCCGGGACGCAAACAAGGACTTGTTGCCCCCCAGTTCCAGTGCCAGCGCGTCTTCCGGGATGTAGGCCGTGGTGTTGACGATGTCAAACGCCGGTGCCAGGCGGCAATCGTCGGTGGTCGGGTCGCCGTATAGCAAACCAAAATTCTTCAAGTGCGCATCGCCGTTGCCCAGCATGCACGACAGCGCCACACTGTCGAACAGCTCCAGCAGCGATGCCCGCACGTGCTGGGGAGATGCAAACAGGCGAACCACCTTGGCCAAGCTGGCGTAGCTGCCGTCGTACTTCTGGTCGGCTCTGCGGCCCGTGAGCACTGCCATGTCTTCAAAGCCCAAGGCCTGGCCCTGGGCCGTGCGGTCGAAGCGGCGCATCACAAACAGGGCATGGTCGCGGGACAGGTAAAACTCCGGCACCGGCAGGCCGGCCTCTTTGGCAATGCCCATGCACAGAAACTCGTTGGCGGCCAGGCCGGGGTACTGGGCGCGGCCACTTTTGACGATCAGCTCGTGGGTGATAACGGTGGCTTTGTCGGTGGGTGGCTCCATCACTTCGGGCACCAACACCTTGGGTTGCACGCCCGAAATGCCCGCCCGCAAGATGTAGCGGTCTACCAGCTCGGCAAACAAATTCTCAGCCCCATCCCACAGCAGGATTTCGTTCAAACGCTCACCCCGGGGCGCGGCATTGGCAGTTCCGGCCCAGGGCAGCCCGCCACTTTGTACCCGCACCCGCCCGACCGCCGTCTCGCCACCGGCAATGGCCAGTAGCAGCATCGGGTCGAGTTGCATGGTTTTGGCCAGGCGGTTGCGCAGCTCCTCCAGCATGAAGCCCTCGGGCAGATTCATCTGGAACACCGGGTGCAGCGCGGGCCAGGAATACTGCGCAGCCCGGATCGGCATGGTCAGGCTGATGGCCGCTGCGGGTACGACGCTGGTATAGCCAAACAGGTAGTTTTCGGCCTCCTTGAACAGCGCACCGCCCACGCCCTGGGGCGTGGCCACGTCCAGTTTATGCAGGGCCACGGAACACCTCGTCCAACTCTTCCAGCGTGGGCCGGGTCAGTACCGCCAAGGACAGCTCACAGCCCAGCACCGCCGCTACCTGTGCGTAGCTGCCGATGGCCACCGAATCCTTGCCCGCTTCCATCGCAATGACTTTGAGCCGCGTCACGCCGGCCTGGGCGGCCAACGCCACCTGCGTCAATCCCCGGTGCAAGCGCATTTCGCGCAAGCGTTGTCCGAGTTTTTGCAAGTGATAGGGGGTCGCCATGTATGAAATATAAAACATCTTGGGCGAGACGTCTAATATTACATACTTAAAAAGGTAGAGACAAAATTAACAAAAAGAGCCGCTGGCGCTGATAACACCAGCGTAAGCAGCTCTTATTTAAATAGCAAGCGAGGGGGCTCACGTAGCCCCCCTACTTTCCCCTCGGCGAACGCAGCGCTATGCGGGAATCAAACCTTCGGCCTGCATGGCCTGGCGTACGGCGGGCCGGGCCGCTACACGGGCGCGGAATGCCTGCAGGTGGGCTAGATCCGACAGGTCCAGCTTCACCATGGGCGCCCAGCCGCTCACGGTGAACAGGTAGGCATCGGCGGCGGTGAAGTCGCTGCCAGTCAGGTAGTCGCGCCCGGCCAGCTTGCTGTCAACCCATTCGAACTTCTTGCGCAGCATCTGGGCGTGCAACTCTTTGGCATCGGCGGCAAAGGCCGGGTTGAACAGCGGCGAAAAGCCCTTGTGCAGCTCGGCGGTGATGTAGTTCTGCCACTCCATCACACGGTAGCGCGCCACGCTGCCTGCGGCGGGCATCAGCGTGGTGTTGCCCGCCTGGTCGGCGATGTACTGGCAAATGATGGGGCCTTCGCTCAGCACCGAGCCGTCGCCGAGTTCCAGCAGCGGCACCTGGCCTTTGGGGGTGACGGCGTAGTAGTCGCCACCGGCGGCGGTGACGTGCTTGCCCAGGTTGACCTGTTCCACGGTGAAGGGGGTGCCCGCCTCACGCAACACGATGTGGGGGGCCAGTGAGCAAGCGCCAGGAGAGAAAAACAGTTTCATGGGATTCCGGGGGGTTCCGGTCGGTTGTGGTGGGAAGGCGCCTATCTTAGGCACACCCGGCAGGTTCCGTCACAGGCGGCCCGCCCCCAAAATCGTTACACAAGGTAACCGCACCGGATGCATAAGCAAAATACGGCTGCCGCGCCCATTCCATCGGCACAAGCAGCTATATTTTAAATAGCAATACCGGCCTACGCCAGGTGCTTGCCGATCAGCCCGGTCAGCTCAAACATGTTGATTTGCGGCTTGCCGAACACCGGCTCCAGCAGCGCGTCGGCGTTGATGTTGCGCTTGTTCGCGGCATCTTGCAGGTTGTTGGCCTTGATGTAGTCCCACAGCTTTTTGATGACCTGCGGGCGCGGCAGCGCCTCAGCCCCCACCACAGCGGCCAGGGCGGCGCTGGGGGTCAGGCCGCCGGTGCCAGTGCTGGCCTTTTTGGCAGCGGCCTTCTTGGCGGGTACTTTCTTGGCGGCGGCTACTTTCTTGGCCGGAGCGGCCTTTTTCGCCGGGGCAGCCTTGGCGGCAAATTTGGCCGCCGCACCAGGGCGTGGCGGGAACTTGCTGGGCGCAAATTCAAAGTTCACCTTGCCCGCTTCCGCGTCCCAGGCCAAGTGGGCCTTGAAGGCGCGGCGGGTGCGCATGCTGACAAACTTGTCGAGCAGGTCGGTCTTGCCGGTGGCCAGCAGCTTGGCCATCTGGGCGTTTTCTACCGGCTGCTGCAAGATGACCTTGCCGCTCTTGAAGTCGCAGCTGGGGGTGGGCTGGGCCAGCGTGGGCACGGTTTTTTCGCAGACGAAGTTGGCACCGTGCTCGTGCACCGGGCTGCCGCATTTGGGGCAATTGCCCAGGCTGGGCGTATCGCCAAAGTCCACCAGCTCGCCGGATTCTTCGCCTTTTTTGTCGTCGCCAAAGTCGAACTCCAGCTTGTAGTTCTTGGTTTCCTCGTCGAACTTGATGGTCATCTCGGCGGTGAATGGCCAGCCCGCCTTGGAGCGGAAACCTTCCAGCGGGCCGATCTTGCGGTCGCGCATGAACTGCTCGACCTCGGCGCGCTCGAAGGTGCGGCCCGCAGGCGATTTGCCAAACGAAAAACCGCAGCCGTCGCTGTGGCCGTCGGCCCCGGTGCAGGTGTAGCGGCGGTAGTTTTCTTTCACGATACCGCCGCAGTTGGGGCAGGGTGTGGCCAGGGTGATGTAGTCGCCGGGGATGGTGTCGCGGTCGTATTCTTTGGCTTTTTTGACCAGGCGCTCGGTCATGCCCGCAATCTCGGCCATGAAGCTCTCGCGGCTCAACTGGCCGCGCTCCATCTGCGCCAGCTTGTATTCCCACTCGCCGGTGAGCTCGGCCTTGGAGAGTTCTTCCACACCCAGGCCGCGCAACAGCGTCATCAGCTGGAAAGCCTTGGCGGTGGGCAGCATTTCGCGGCCTTCGCGCAGCAGGTATTTTTCGGCGATCAGGCCTTCGATGATGGAGGCGCGGGTGGCCGGCGTGCCCAGGCCTTTTTCCTGCATGGCTTCGCGCAGCTCGTCGTCGTCGATGGTCTTGCCCGCACCTTCCATGGCGCCCAGCAGGGTGGCTTCGGAGTAACGCGCGGGGGGGCGGGTTTTCAGGGCCTTGGGGTCGGCGGCGATGGTTTGCACGGTTTCGCCGGGGCGCACGATGACCAGGTTTTTACCATCTTTTTCGTCGTCGTCGGTGACGGCTTCCTTGCCGTAAATGGCCATCCAACCGGGCTTGACCAGCACCTTGCCGTCGGTGCGGAAGGCGTACTTCTTGGCCTCCACCGCCACGGTGCTGATGCGCGTGGTGATCTGGTACTCGGCGCTGGGGAAAAACACCGACAAAAAGCGGCGCACCACAAAGTCGTACAGCCGCTGCTCGGCTTCGCTCAGGCCCGTGGGGGCTTGCAGCGTGGGGATGATGGCAAAGTGGTCGCTGACCTTGCTGTTGTCGAACACACGCTTGGTCGGCTTGACGTAGTTGTTGGCCACCGCCTGCTTGGCAAACGGCGCCAGGTGCGCCATGCCGCTGTCGGCCAGCATGGCCATGGTTTGGTGCACCACGGGCAGGTAGTCTTCGGGCAGGGCGCGGGAGTCGGTACGCGGGTAGGTCAGGGCCTTGTGGCGTTCGTACAGGCTTTGCGCCAGGGCCAGCGTGGTCTTGGCGCTGTAACCAAAGCGGCTGTTGGCCTCGCGCTGCAGCGAGGTCAGGTCGAACAGCAGCGGGCTGGCTTGCGTGGTGGGCTTGCTTTCTTCCGTGACGGTGGCGGGCTTGCCCCGGGCGGCGTTGGCAATGGCCTGGGCCTCGGCGGCGTTCCACACGCGGTCGGCGCGCTGCTCGGGGTCGGGCTGGCCGTCGGGGCCGGGCGGCGGTTTCTTGAACTGCGGGTCGAACCATTTGCCGGGGTAGGCACCGGCCTCGGCCTGGAAGCTGCCGTGGATTTCCCAGTAGTCGCGGCTGACGAACTTGCGGATTTTTTCCTCGCGCTCCACCACCACCGACAGCGTGGGGGTTTGCACCCGGCCCACGGTGGTCAAAAAGAAGCCGCCGTCGCGCGAGTTGAACGCGGTCATGGCGCGGGTTCCGTTAATGCCCACCAGCCAGTCGGCCTCGGAGCGCGAGCGCGCCGCATCGGCCAGGCCCTGCATTTGCGCCTCGGAGCGCAGCGCGCCAAAGCCGTCGCGGATGGCCTGCGGCGTCATGGACTGCAGCCACAGGCGGCGCACCGGCTTGGCCAGCGGCTTGCTACCCCCCGCGTACTGCTCGATCAGGCGAAAGATCAGCTCCCCCTCGCGGCCCGCGTCGCAGGCGTTGATGATGTCGGTCACGTCCTTGCGCTTGGCCTGTTTGACCACGGCGTTGAGGCGGGTTTTGGTCTTGTCGACGGGCTTGAGGTCAAAGTACGGCGGAATCACCGGCAGGTGCGCAAAGCTCCATTTGCCGCGCTTCACGTCAAATTCTTCCGGGGCCTGGATTTCCAGCAAATGGCCCACCGCGCTGGTGACCACGTACTTGTCGCTCTCGAAATACTCGTCGAACTTTTCAAACTTGCCTGCGGTGGGCGTGAGTGCCCGCACGATGTCTTGTGCAACAGACGGTTTTTCTGCAATCACCAAGGTTTTTGTCATAGGAATTTCGCCAATTTCTGAATTCTGTGGGGGGCTTTGCGGGGCGGCGGCTCTTATATAGCCGGGGCCACTTCTACAATCCGTTTCAACCAGTGTGCAATTGCGCACGTTCGGTTCCCTTATTTAAGTTAACAGAGTTTTGCCCTTGACTTCCAAAACCCCCGTGAAAGCCGTGACAAAAACCGGCCGCCGCATCCAGGTGCGCCGCTCTGGCGTGCATGGCAAAGGCGTTTTTGCGCTGCAAGACATCGCCGCGGGCGACACGGTGGCCGAGTACGTGGGCGAGGTCATTTCCTGGGACGAAGCCCAGGACCGCCACCCGCACGACCCCAGCCAGCCCAACCACACCTTCTACTTCCACGTGGATGCCGACCGGGTGATCGATGCCAACTTTGGCGGCAACGCCTCGCGCTGGATCAACCACGCCTGCGAACCCAACTGCGAAACCGACGAGCAGGACGGCCGCATTTTCATCATCGCCCTGCGCGACATTGCCGCAGGCGAAGAGCTCAACTACGACTATGGCCTGATGTTGGAAGAACGCTACACCCCCAAGCTCAAGGCCGAATACCCCTGCTGGTGCGGTGCCCCCAGCTGCCGGGGCACGCTCTTGGCCCCCAAGCGCCGTATCAGCAAGCTGCGCAAATGATCTGGCCCGCCGAGTCCATCTGGGAAGCGGTTTACCCGCTACTGCCCGACTTCACCGTCGAGGTGCTGCCGCAGATCGATTCCACCAACAGCGAGCTGATGCGCCGCGTGCGCGCCGGGCACTTTGAACCCACCCTGCTGGTGGCCGAACAGCAAACCGCAGGCCGGGGCCGCCTGGGGCGCGACTGGCACAGCGCGGTGGGCGATTCACTCACCTTTTCACTGGCGCTGCCGCTGGCCCCCATCGACTGGTCGGGCCTGTCGCTGGCCGTGGGCGTGGCGGTGGCGCAAAGCCTGCACCCGGACCTGCGGCTGAAATGGCCTAACGACGTATGGCTGCAAGGCCGCAAGCTCGGCGGCATCCTGATCGAAACCGCAGGCCAGGGCGACCAGCGCGTGGCCGTGATCGGCATTGGCCTGAACATCGCGCCCCGGGAGGCTGCTGGCCTGTCCACGCCCCCCGCGTGGCTGCAGGAAGTGCTGCCGGACGTGGATGCCGGTGCTGCCCTGTTGCGCATCGCCGCCCCGCTGGTGCAGGCCCTGAAGGCCTTTGAACTGGCCGGGTTCGCCCCGTTCCAACCCCAGTTTGCCCAGCGCGACCTGCTGCTGGACCGCGCCATCACCCTGAGCAACGGCACCGTAGGCATGGCGCGCGGCGTGGACGCACTGGGCGGCCTGCGGGTGCAAACCCCCGAGGGCCTGCAGACGGTGACCAGCGCCGAAGTCAGCGTGCGCCCCGCCAAAGAGGCCGGTTAAGCCGATGCTGCGCGGAATCGTTTTATTTTTGCTGCTGGCCAATGGCGTGTATTTCGCCTGGTCGCAGGGTCTGCTGGCGGCCTACGGGCTGGCGCCGGAGCCGGTGTCCGAGCCGCAGCGGCTGGCGCAGCAGCTCCGCCCCGAAATGGTGGTACTGGTGCCGCCGCCCCAAACCGAAACGGTGCCACCGTCCGGGGCCACAGCGGTGCCGGTGGCTGCCGCACCCGCCCAGGTGGCCAGCGCCCCAGACGGGCCCACCGAATGCCTGACCGCGGGCGTGTTTGACGTGGAGCGCGGCACCGTGCTGGCCAAGGCCCTGGCCGATACCCTGCCCGCCGGGTCGTGGACGCTGGAGCCCGGTGTGGAGCCGGGCCGCTGGATGGTCTACATGGGCCGCTACGCCAATACCGAGCTGCTGGAGCGCAAAAAGGCCGAACTGCGCGGCATGCGCATTGACTTCGATGCCCCGCCCGCCAACCTGGAGCCCGGCCTCTCGCTGGGCCGCTTCAGCAGCGAGGCGAGGGCCAACCGCCTGCTGGCCGACGTGACCCAGCGCGGCGTGCGCACCGCCCATGTGGTCGCCGAACGCCTGGAAACCCAGGGCATGCGGCTGGTGCTGCCCAGGGTGGACGCGGCCCTGAAAGCCCAGCTGGAGGCGCTGAAACCGGCCCTGGGCGGCAAAGCCCTGCGGGCCTGCCCGGCCTGAGCAATGAACGCGATATGGAAGCCCTGAACCTGGCCCGTTCGCTGCTGGCTATTTCCGTAGGGGCTTCGCTGGGGGCCATCCTGCGCTGGGGCCTGGGCCTGGCCTTCAATGCCGTGTATCCCAGCATCCCGCCCGGCACCTGGCTGGCCAATATGCTGGGCGGCTACCTGGTCGGCGTGGCCGTGGCCTACTTTGCCGAGCATGGCGGCTTGCCACCCGAATGGCGGCTGCTGGTGATCACCGGCCTTTTGGGCGGCCTAACGACCTTTTCCACCTTCTCCGCCGAGGTGGTCACCCTGCTCCAGCAGGGGCGCATGCTGTGGGCCGGGCTGGCCATCTCGGTCCACGTGGTGGGCTCCCTGCTGATGACCTTGCTGGGCATGGCCACCGTGGGGTGGGTCAAGACTTTTTAAATGCCCGCTACGGCCAGTCGCCATAGCGACGTGACTTCGGCCGCCCGCGCCTTGTGCAGGGCGGCCGTGGCATCGGTGGCCTTGGGGTGCACCGGCTTGGCATCCAGGCGCTCCACCACCTTCAGGCCATGGGTCTCAAACGCGGCCAGCAGCTCGGCGCGGGTGCGCAAGCCCAGGTGCTCGGCAAAGTCCGACAGCACCAGCCAGCCCTCGCCGCCCGGGGCCAAATGCTGCTTTAACCCGGCCAAAAAGCCCAGCAGCATGCGGCTGTCTTCGTCGTACACCGCGTGCTCGATGGGCGAGCCGGGCCGGGCGGGCAGCCAGGGCGGGTTGCACACGATCAACGTGGCCTGGCCTTCGGGGAACAAATCGGTTTGCAGCACCTGCACCTGCTTGGCCACGCCCAGCAGGGCCAGGTTGTCGCGGGCACAGGCCAGGGCGCGGGGGTCGGTGTCGGTGGCCACCACCTGGGCCACACCGCGCCGCACCAGCACGGCGGCCAGCACGCCGGTGCCGGTGCCGATGTCGAATGCCACGCCGGGCGCAGGCAAGGGTGCCTTGGCCACCAGGTCGATGTACTCGCCGCGCACCGGCGAAAACACGCCGTAGTGCGGGTGGATGCGGTTTTGCGGGGCCTCGCCCAGCGCCGCGATCTCCAGGCCCTTGCGGCGCCATTCGTGGGTACTGGTCAGGCCCTGCAGCTCGCGCAGCGTGATGACCGACGGGCCGGCGGCCAGGTCGGCCGGGCCCCAGGCAGCCAGGCAGGCGGCGTGCACATTGGGCGCGCGGCGCAGCGGGATGCTGTAGTCGGCGTTCACCGGAAGCAGCAGCATGTTGAGCACCCGCGCGCGCTGCGCCTGGGCCTGGCGGTACAGGTGGAAGGCCTCGGCGGGGGCGGCGGCTTCCTTGGGCGCTTTGCGCTGCTTGCGCGCCGGGGTTTTGTCGATGCGCCGGGCGATGGCCTGCAGCAACTGGCGGGCGTTGTGGAAATCGCCGCGCCACAGCAGGGCCGTGCCCTCGCAGGCCAGGCGGTAGGCGGTGTCGGCCGACATGGTGTCGTCGGCCAGCACCACGCGCTTCGGCGGCGGCGCGCCGCGCTCGGACCGCCAGTGGGCAGACTGCGGCTGGTCGCCCTCGGTCCAGTGGATGGTGCTATCGGCAGAGAGAGTGGAGGCAATAGGGGTAGGCATAGTCGGGTTCTTTTAACAGATGGTCACACGGCTTCTTTGGTGTAGTGTTGGCATTGCTATGTTTTTAAGAGCTGCTCACGCCTATTAAATAAGCGCTGGAGGCCTATTTCTTATAAATTTCTGGAGCCGTTATAGTGGCCGCTTCACGGGGGATCTGGACCATGCGACTACTGCTGTTGACTGCTTTATGGGCCGCGCTGGCCCCGGCCGCCCAGGCGGGCCCGTTCACCACCCGCTGCCTGGTGGCCGAAGGCGGCAAAAAGCCCCTCCAGCTGCAGTTCAGCACCGTGGGCGACGACACCAGCGGCTGGACCGGCGGCTTCGTGCGTTACGGCAGCCACAGCCGCCCCATCAGCCTGGTGCGCATGCGCGAGTCGCATGTGGACACCGCCCCCGGCAGACCCATGGCGTTTACCACCGTGTGGCTGGAAATCGTGGGCGGCCTGGCCGTAGGCAGCTACGAGGTGGAAACCCAGGGCGCACGCATCCAGCGCTTCGTCTACACGCCCAAACGCAGCGGCCTGGGCACCACGTTTGTAGAGAACCCCGCCATCGGCGTAGGCGACGACGGCAGCTACCGCTGGACGGTCACGGGTTAGTGGTGAGCCTATTGATGTGGCGCAACATCCAAGCCCGCAGCCTGGCCACAATCGCCACCATGAAAAAACCCCTGCTGCTGCCCCTGCTGTGCGCCCTGGCCTGTACCCCTGCGCTGGCCGACTGGGTGCGCGTCGCCACCAGCGAGACCTCGGTCTTCTACATCGACCCGGCGGTGTCCCCCAAGGTGGGCGCGAACGTGACAGTCTGGGTGTTGCGCGACCACACCGCGCCCCAGGTGGGCGCTGGCGGCCCGTACGCCTCGTCCAAGGACCAAATCGAAGTCGATTGCGCCGCCCGCCGCGTGCGCCGCATCTATGGCTCCGAGCACCCCGAGCCCATGGGCAAAGGCAAGATGGTGTACTCCGAGCACGGCCCCATGAGCTGGAACGCGGTGGCCCCCAAAACCACCATGCGGCGGGTGGTGGATATGGCGTGTATGCATCCCTGAGAGGGGCATCAGCTTAGCAACCGCCGCATTTTCTTCATTGTTCAAGGCTGGCGAACACTGTTTCTGCATCGCGAAACTGTGCTTTTTCCAGCTCCCGGTTCCCCAGCGCCAGCACCTTGAGCATCGCCATGGTGGCCTCGCCGTTCTGGGGGATAGCCGGGGGAGACTGGCTTCCGTTTTGATTCGGGTTTTGCAGTGTCATTTTTGTCTCTCCGCTATGGTTTAAATAGCTTCTCACGCCCACCGAATGGGCGCTAACAGCCTATTTTCTTCCGGTCCGAAACCCGACCAATTGAAAACAAAAAACCTGACCCATTAAAAATCAAACCTCCGCAGACTCCGGCGCAACCCCCGCCTGTGCAAACCGCACCGCCACCCGGGTACCCGGTGGCGTGGCATCGGGGTGGGCGTCTTCCAGGGTGACTTCGGCGCTGTGCTGGCGGGCGATTTCCTGGACGATGGACAGGCCCAGGCCGGAGCCGTCGGCCTCGGTGCCCAAGGCGCGGTAGAAGGGCTGGAACACCAGTTCGCGCTCGGCTTCGGGGATGCCGGGGCCGGTGTCTTCGACCTGCAGCAGCACGCTGGCGGTGGCGCGGCCTATGGCGCTGATGGGGCCGATGGGGGTGTCGGGTTCGGCCAGTACGCGGGCGGTGATGATGCCGCCCGAGGGGGTGTAGTTGATGGCGTTGTCCACCAGGTTGCGCACCAGTTCTTTGATGAGCGTGGGGTTGCCGTTGAGCTGCACGCCGGGGCTGCCGGGCTCGGCGCCGTCGTAGCCCAAGTCGATGCGTTTTTCCAGCGCGTGGGGCACGGAGTCGCGCACCACCTCCATGGTGAGGCGGGCCAGGTCGCAGTGCTGCAGGCTGAGGCTGACGCTGCCGTTTTCGGCCCGGGCCAGGGACAGCAGCTGGTTGACGGTGTGGGTGGCGCGCACGCTGGAGCGGCCAATTTGCTGCAGCGAACGTTTGAGCTCGGCGGTGCTGGTGCCTTCGCGCTGGGCCAGGTCGGCCTGCATGCGCAGGCCCGCCAGCGGGGTTTTGAGCTGGTGGGCGGCATCGGCCAGGAAGCGTTTTTGGGTGGCGATAGAGTCTTTGAGGCGGTTGAGCAGGTCGTTGACCGACGAGACCAGGGGTGCTACTTCCAGCGGCACGGCTTTTTCGTCCAGCGGGCTCAGGTCGTCGGAGGTGCGGGCGCGGATGCGGTCTTCCAGGCGCTTCAAGGGCTGGATGCCGCGCGCCAGCGCCAGCCAGACCAGCAGCACGGCCAGCGGCAGGATGACGAACTGCGGCAGCATCACGCCCTTGATAATTTCGGCCGCCAGCACCGAGCGTTTTTCGCGCGTCTCGGCCACCTGCACCAGGGCCAGGGGGTTGCCGGGCAGGTCCAAGGTGACCCAGAGGTAGGCCACGCGCACGTCGAGGCCGCGCATTTCGTCGTCGCGCAGGTGGACCGGGCCTTCGGCGGGCTTTTCGGTGGCAGGCGGCGCGGGGAAGTCGTGTTCGCCGCTGAGGAATTCACCGCGCCCGCCCAGCACCTGGTAGTAGACCTGGTCGGAGTCGTCGGCGCGCATGAATTCGCGGGCGGGCAGGGGCAGGTTGAACTGCGCCTGGTGCGGCTGCGACACCACCAGCAGCTGCGACAGGGCCTGCACGTTGTATTCCAGCGCCCGGTCGAACGGCTTGCCCGCAATGCCCTGCGCCACCAGCCAGGTCAGCGCCAGGCTGACCGGCCACAGCAGCAGCAGGGGCGTGAGCATCCAGTCCAGGATTTCACCGAACAGGGAACGTTGCTCGCGCTGGAAGATTTTCACGGGGTAAGGACGGGGTAGATCACCTCGGCATCTTAGCCACACCGCCCCTTCCGTTGGCTTACGCAGGCTTACACGGACTCATGCGTTAGCGCGGTTCTTGAGCCAGCGCATCAGGCCGCCCACCACGGGCAGCTTTTCGTACAGCTCTTCGGCCGCGTCCCAGTAGTCGCGGTGCAGGGTGATGCGGCCCTCTGCGTCCAGCTGCAGGTGGCTGCCGCCGTGGATGGTCTGGTCGGTACCGGTGGCGAAGTTTTTGAAGCGGAAGTGGAAGTCCCAGACCAAGAAACACTGCTGGCCGCTGGCGATGCGCTCCACCACCACAAAACGCGGGGCTTCCAGCGCGGTGAACATGTGGGCGTAGATGGCGCAAATAGCAGGTACGCCTTGCACGTCCTTGAACGGGTCTTTGAAGCGGGCGTGGGGCGCGTAAAACTCGCCACAGCGGGCCACAGACTGGGGGGTCAGCGTTTCAAAAAACTGGACGATGCGGTCGATGGACGGGTTCATAGGCCAGTCATTTTGCGGATGGCGGGGAAGTAGGCGCTGTACGGCAGCAGGCGCAGGGTTTTCATCCAGCGGGTGAAACGTTTAGGAAAGTGGATTTCAAACTGGCCCCGGGCCCAGCCGCGCAAGATGGCGGCGGCGGCCTGCTCGGGGGTGATGAGGGCGGGCATCTGGAACTCGTTTTGCGCGGTGAGCGGGGTTTGCACAAAGCCGGGGCAGATCAGGCTCACGCCGATGCCGCTGTCATGCAGGTCCAGGTACAGGGTTTCAGCCAGGTTGATGAGCGCGGCCTTGGTGGGGCCGTAGGCCAGGCTTTGCGGCAGGCCGCTGTACCCGGCCACGCTGGCCACCAGGCTGATGTGGCCATGGCCCTGGCGCAGCAGGGTGGGCAGCACGGCATCCAGCATGTGCAGCACGCCCACGTAGTTGACCTGCAGGTGCTGCTGCATTTCGGCCAGGCTATAGGCCGTGGCGCGCTGGGGGCGGTAGTAGCCCGCGCAGTAGACCACCGCGTCGATACAGTCTAACGAAGCGGCTGCGGCGCGCACGGCCGCCGGGTCGGCCGCGTCCAGCGGCAGGGCCCGCGCGCCGGGGTGTTCGGCCACAAAGGCATCGAGCGCGGCAGCCTGGCGGGCCGACACCACCACCTGCGCGCCCTGGCTGTGCAGCAGCCCGGCGGTGGCGCGGCCAATGCCGCTGGACGCGCCGATCAGCCACACGGTTTTGCCGTGCCAGTCGGTGAGGGGGGGATTCAGTGCCATGGTGCTCGCTCTGTTTTTAATAGCTGCTCACGCTTATGGAATAAGCACAAGATGCCGATTTGGCTTAACGTTTGGTGAACGAGAGCGTGACTTCGCCCAGCTTGATGCCGAGCTTGCTCATGGTGGCTTTGTTGAGCATGACCTTGTCGGTCATGAGGTACATCCAGTCGTCAAACTGCACGTTGTAGACCGAGCCGTCCACCGGCAGGGCCAGGGTGTAGCGCCAGCTAAATGCGTTGCCGCTTTCCGCCCCCACGGCCTCGCCCACCACGTCGTCGGCCCGGCCTGTGTAACGGCCATCGGCCTCGCGGCGCAGGCGCCAGATGCGTTTTTGGGTGGTGCCGTCGGAGTAGGTAAACGACTCGTCAAGCACGCCGTCGTCGCCGGTCCAGGTGCAGACCATCAGCACAGTGAAACGCTTGACCACCTTGCCCGATCGGTCGGTGAACACGCCGTACGCGTCCAGCGTGCCGTTGAAGTAGGTGCGCAGGTCCAGCTTGGGCGTTTGGCCCGCGTAGTCGGCCACCTGGGGGCCGGCACAGCCTGCCAGGGCAGCGCTGGTGGCCAAAAGAAGAAGACGGCGTTTCATGGGGAGTCCTTGGGTCGGATGATGAGCAAATAGAGCGCCGCCGCCGCCGCCAGCTTCAGGGCGCAGGGCAGCAGGCAGTAGGTGGCGGTGAGGGCGTTGAGGGCGGCGGCATCCTGCGCGCCGGGGGTGTAGCCAAAGTAGGCCAGCAGCGGCAGGGCCAGCCCGGCGGCCAGGGCCAGGTTGAGCTTGGTGGCGAAATTCCACCAGCCGAAGTACAGGCCCGCGAAGCCTCGTCCATTAACGCCTTGTTTCTGGACGATGCCCGCCAGCAGCGCACTGGGCAGGGCCAGGTCGGTACCCAGGGCGATGCCCGAGGCAGCACAGACGATGAGAAACGCCGTGCTGTCGCCCGCGCCCAGCAGGGACGCACCCACAAACGCCGCCACCGCCACGCCCATGCCCACGCCCCAGGTGCGCGCCAGCCCCAGCCGGGGGACGAGGCGCAGCCACAGCGGAATCGACAGCGCGGCGCACACAAAGTAGGTAGCCAGAAACAGCGGTTGCAGCGCCTGCGGGGCCTGCAGCCGGTCTTGCACAAAAAACAGCACCAGGGTGGCGGGCACGGCGCTGGCAATGCCGTTGAGCAGGAACACGCCCAGCAGGCGGCGAAAGGCGGGGTTGTGCAGCGGCAGCCACAGCGCGGCGCGTTCCTTGGACAGCGCGGGCTTCGCGGGTGCGATGGCACGGCTCCAGGCCAGCCAACCCAGGGCCAGCGCCACGGCCAATAGCACCACCGTGGTGGGCAGGCCCAGCAGCACCGGGGCCACGCTGGCCGTCACCACGCCCACCAGGCCCAGGCCTTCGCGCCAGGCGACGATGCGGCTGCGCTGGGCCTCGGTGCCGCCCAGCAGCCCGGCCCAGGCCTGGTGCAGCACGCCCAGGGTGCTGTAGGCGGTGTAGGTGATGACCAGCAGGGCGGTAGCCCAGAGCAGTACGTGGTCTTGGGTGGCGGGAAAAAACAGGCCCCAAAAGCCCAGCGCCATCACCACCGCCGCCACCGCTGCCACGCCCAGCACAGCGCGGGTGGAGCGGGCATACAGCGCATCGCCCCAGCGGCCCAGCAGCGGGTCGATCAGGCCGTCGAACAGGCGCGCACCCAGCAAGATCTGCCCCAGCACCGCCAGCGACACGCCCAGCGTGGTGGCGTAGTGGTTGGGCAGCACCACGTACAGCGGCAGCGCCACAAAGGCCAGCGGCAGGCCCATCAGGCCGTACACAAAGCCATTGCGGGGGCTGAAGGCCGCGGCAGAGGTCATGGATTGCCCGCCAGCAGCGCCTTGCGCATCGCAGGCTCGGAGGTTTGGGGCGACAGCCAGATGCCAAAAAACAGGCGCGCAAAGTCGCCATCGCTGACCTCGCCGGTGGGCTGGCCGTTGGTCAGGAAGCGGGCGGTACGGGTCTGCGGCAGGTAGATGCCCAGGATGCGGTCGTTCTTTTGCACGTCGGGAAAGGCCGCCTCCAGCTTTTGCTGCCAGACCTTGGCCTGCGCGTCGGGGATGGGCGCGCTGCGGCGCATCTCGTCGATGGAGCGGCGGGCGATGTCGGCACGGCTGAAATCCCGCAGGTAGGTCAGCTCCAGCGCCAGGGCGGTGTCGGCGTAGCGCGCGGCCTGGAAGCCGGGGGCGGTCCAGAGCTGCGCGTCGTAGATGTCAAAGCCCCAGACCTTGAGCCGGGTGCTGCCCACCAGGCGGGCCTGCGGCAGGGCAGCGGCTACGTCGGTGGGGATGTCGGCCGCCCACGCATTGAAGCCAAATAGGCCGCTAGCGCTTATGGCAAGGGCGAGAGCAGCTATTTTTTTAATAGCGTGTACTGTACGAGGTTGATGTTGCCCTTGTCGAAGGCGGCTTCGCAGTAGGCCAGGTAGAACTCCCATAAGCGCATGAACCTTTCGTCAAAACCGAGTTGCAGTACCTGGGTGCGGGCGGCCAAAAACTGGTCGCGCCAACGGCGCAGGGTTTCGGCGTAGTCGGGGCCGAAGGCGAATTCGTCCACCACCTCCAGCCCGGCCGCTGCCGCCTCGCGCCTAAATTCACGCGGGCAGGGCAGGCAGCCGCCGGGGAAGATGTACTGCTGGATGAAGTCGGTGCTGCTGATGTAGCGCTCGAACAGGCTGTCGTCGATGACGATGCTCTGGATGCAGGCGCGGCCCCCGGGCTTGAGCAGGCGGGCCACGGTCTGGAAGTAGGTGGGCCAGTATTCGCGGCCCACGGCTTCGACCATTTCCACCGAGCAGATCGCGTCAAACGGTGCATCCGTGATGTCGCGGTAGTCCTGCAAGCGCAGGTCGGCGCGGCTGTCCACGCCCAAGCGCTGCACGCGCTGGTGGGCAAAGGCGAGTTGCTCGGTGCTCAGGGTCACGCCGGTCACATGGGCGTTGAACTCGGTGGTGCCCATCTCGGCCAGCGCGCCCCAGCCGCAGCCGATCTCCAGCACCCGGTCGCCCGGCTGCACCTGGGCCATGGCCAGAGCACGGCGCACCTTGGCGTTTTGCGCCTCGCGCAGCGGCTTGTCCAGGTCGCCTTCGAACCAGGCGGACGAGTAGTTCATGCTGTCGTCCAGCCACAGGCTGTAGAAGGCGTTACCCAGGTCGTAGTGGGCGTGGATGTTTTTCTGGCTGTTGGCCTTGGTGTTGCGGTTGAGCAGGTGCTTGATGCGGTACCACAGGCGGCCCACCCAGTTGCCGTACACCACGTCTTCGATCTCCTGCCGGTTACAGATGAAGACGGTGAGCAGATCGGTCAGGTTGGGGGTGGTCCAGTCGCCGTCGATATAGGTTTCGGCCACGCCGATGTCGCCCGATTTGAGGGCTGCGGCGCAGACGTTCCAGTTCTTCAGCGTCATGGCGGCTGTGGGGGCATCGCCGTGCTGCTGGTGGTTGCCAAACACCTGCATGCTGCCGTCGGGCAGTTGCATGGTGATGCTGCCGTGGCGCAGGCGCTGCAGCAGCTTCAGGGCCGTGCGGGCCGCAGCCGGGGCATCGCTGGGCACGGAAAAACGGGGGGCGGTGGTGGTGTCCATGGCGTCTCTATCTCGTCACAAAGTCTTTGGGCGGCAAGGGTTTGCTGAAAAATCGCACGCGTTTGCGCCACAGGCGAAAGGCCTGCCAGTGGATACGCGCCACCACGCCCAGCGTCATGGCCGGGTAGCGCCACAGCGCCTTGCGGATGCTGGCCGGGGTGATGGGCTGCAGGGTGCCGCTGACGCT
The DNA here is from genome assembly GCA_963512645.1 of uncultured Albidiferax sp. GTDB lineage: Bacteria > Pseudomonadota > Gammaproteobacteria > Burkholderiales > Burkholderiaceae_C > Rhodoferax_B. The sequence goes on from CAUPNM010000002.1 coordinate 104,428, forward strand.
GGTCTCAATCAGCGCGCCTTGGCTGTCGTCATAGTCCACGCGGGCCACGGTGCGGTCGCCGGTGCGCATGAAGCGGAAGCGGTAGCCGCCCTCCACCGGGCAAAACGGCGACACGTGGAACACCTTGGCTGCCGTCAGCTCCACCCCATAGCGGGGTTGGTCCAGCACGTAGCAGTGGCGCTCGCCAAAGGTGTTGTTGACCTCGACCACGATGGCCCGCAGGCTGCCGTCGGCGCGGTGGCAGTACCAGAAACTCACCGGTTTGAAGGTGTGACCGAAGACGCGCGGGTAGCAGTGCAGCCAGATTTCGCCGTCGGCGTCAAGAATGCCTTCGCGCTGCAGCAGGGCCTCCATCCAGGCAAGTGCACTGCCCTGGCCGTCGCCGTGGTCGCAGTCATAAAAACTCAAAGCGGCGCGGCGGTTGATGGCCAGTGGCGTACTGCCCAGCGAACGCATGGGCAGCATCAAAAAGTAGGTGGGGTAGGCAAAGGCGTGCCGCACCGGGCGCAAGCGGGTGTGGCGGACCTGGCCGAAGCCGATGCTCGCCTGGTGGGGGGCTGGGTTCATACCCCGGCCTTTAACAAATCAGCCACCGCCAGCCCGGCTTTCAGCCCATCTTCATGGAAACCGTAACCCATCCACGCGCCGCAGAAATAGGTGTTGTGCTGGCCTTGCAGTGCGGGCATGCGCTGCTGGGCGGCGATGGCGGCGAGGTCGAGCACCGGGTGGGCGTAGTCGAATGTGCCCAGCACCTGCGGGTGGACGATGTCGCGGGTGGGGTTCAGGGACACGATGACCGGCTGCTCCCAGGGCAGGGGCTGCAGTTTGTTGAGCCAGTAGTGCAGGCATACACGGGCGGATTCGGTATCGGTGGCCGGGGCGCGTTCGTAGTTCCACGCGGCCCAGGCCTTGGGGTTGCGCGGCAGTACCGAGGCATCGGTGTGCAGCACGGCGCGGTTGGCGTGGTAGTGGATAGCCCCCAGCGTAGATTGCTCGGCCTCGGTGGGCGCGGCCAGCAGGGCCAGGCCCTGGTCGGAATGGGTGGCCAGCACCACCTTGTCGAAACGCTCGGTGCGGGCCAGGCCGTGCTGCAGGCTGGTGATGAACACGCCGTCATCGCGTCGCTCGATGCGCTGCACGGGGCTGTTCAGGCGCTTGTCGGCTATTTTTTCGGTGATCTTGTCCACGTAGTGGCGTGCACCGCCGGTCACCGTCCACCACTGGGGGCGGTTCAAGACCTGCAGCAGGCCGTGGTTGTGGCAAAAACGCACCATGGTCGCCACCGGGAACAGCAGCATCTGCGCCGTGGGGCAGCTCCAGATGCAACCCATCATGGGCAAAAAGTACCAGTCGCGAAAAGCCGTGCCAAAGCGGTGCTGGTCCAGAAACTCGCCCAGCGGCTGGGCCAGGGCGGCATCGTTGTTGTCCAGCGCGAGCTGGGTGGTGATTTTGTTGAAGCGCAGCAGGTCGCGCAGCATGCCCCAGAAACGCGGGCTCCACAGGTTGCGCTTTTGGGCAAACACGCTGGCCAGGGTGCTGCCGCTCCATTCCACATAACGTTCGCCCGGGATCTGGGCCGAGAACGACATGTCGGTCTTGGAAGTGGCCACGTCCAGCGCGGCCAGCAGGGCGATGAGCTGCGGGTAGGTGCGCTCGTTAAAGACCAGAAAGCCGGTATCCACTCCATGGGTGACCAGGCCGTCGGCCGTGGGCAGGGTGATGTCTACCGTGTGGGTGTGGCCGCCAAAGTAGCTGCCCGCCTCAAACAGCGTGGTCTGGGCCTGGCCCTGCAGGCGGTGCGCCACTGCCAGCCCGGAGATACCAGAGCCAACGATGGCCAGCTTCATGCGACTGGGCATGGCTGCGAGATGAAAGTGGCGGCGAAGCACCCCAAGACGAACGAGGGAGTGAGGGAGGAGGAGAACCGCCCCGGGGTTGGTATCCGGCACACAGGGTGCGGAAGGCTTCGCTGCCAGAAAAACGTGTGCGCCCCATCGGCCGCAATGCCGGTAGTGACCAGGCCCGCACGGCATAAGTTCCCGGCCCGACCGGCATGGCGACGGTAAAGGAATGTGAAGTACGGGATGGTGGAGGTGCGCATATGGCGATATTATACCAATCAGTCACTTTGTGACCAATAAGTTTTATTTTAAGCAACCGACCCCACTACGGCCATGCGTCTGACATACATTGCAGCGCTGAGCGCCTAAAATGAAAGCCGTTAAGAAGGACTTCCATGCTCTACCCCGAACTCTTTAGACAACTCGAAGCCGTGCGTTGGAACATGGAAAAAGACGTTCCATGGGACACGTTCGATCCGGCCCTGCTCACCGACGAACAGGCGCAAACCATCAAGATGAACGCCATCACCGAGTGGGCCGCCCTGCCGGCCACCGAAATGTTTTTGCGCGATAACCAGGACGACAGCGACTTTTCCGCCTTCATGTCGATCTGGTTCTTTGAAGAGCAAAAACATTCGCTGGTGCTGATGGAGTACCTGCGCCGCTTCCGCCCCGACCTGGTGCCCACCGAAGAAGAGCTGCACGACATCCGCTTCGAATTCGACAAGGCCCCGGCCCTGGAGACGTTGATGCTGCACTTTTGCGGCGAAATCCGTCTCAACCACTGGTACCGCCGCGCCAGCGAATGGCATTCCGAGCCGGTCATCAAGAACATCTACACCAAGCTCAGCCAGGACGAAGCCCGCCACGGCGGCGCCTACCTGCGCTACATGAAGCGCGCCATCGCCAACACCGGCAACGAGGCCCGCACCGCCTTCACCAAGGTCGGCGTGCTGATGGCCAGCGCCCGCCGCACCGCGCAGGCACTGCACCCCACCAACCTGCATGTCAACGAGAGCCTGTTCCCGCGCGACACCATCCAGAGCCGCCTGCCCGACCCGGCCTGGCTGGAGCACTGGCTGGACACGCAGATCAAGTTCGACGCGGTGTGGGAGGGCAAGGTGGTCGATCGCATCCTGCACAACCTGAGCCTGCTGATGGACCGCAGCTTCAAGACCGTGCAGGAGCTGAACCGCTACCGCAAGGAAGTCAGCAAGGAGCTGGCGGCCGAATTGGAACCCGCAGTTCCCGCAGCCACCTAGGAAAAGACGGCTAGATCAGCGCCAGCAGCTTCTCCAGCTGCACCTGCACCTTCACCTCGCGGTGGGGTACGTGGGCGATGATCTTGGTGGTGGGCATATTGGTTTCGCGCACGATCAACTCGCCCATGGGCATGCCTTCGCGGTTGATGAAAACCGCCACGCGCGGGGCCGTGGTGTTGGCGCTGCGGCGGATCACCACCGCCACCTCGCCATTGGCCAGCCGCACATACACCCCTGGTGAGTACACGCCCACGGCCTTGATCAGGGCCGCACCGGCCTGGTCTACGTGCTGCTTTTCATCGAAATAACAGGCCTGCATGGCGGCGTTAGGTGGCATTGACAGGCGGCCCACCCGCGGGGACAGACGGGCGATGAAGGTATCTGCCCGCTGCAGCAGCCGGGCCAGGCGCATGGCCACGGTTTTGGCCTCCAGCGGGCCGGGCGCGCGGTCGTGGTGGTGGCGCACCGCCAGCAGCCAGTCTTCGTTGTCTACGCCCATGGCCACCAGCATGTTGAAAGCACGCTGCGCATGCTGCTCCACCATCTCGATCTGCTTGGCCGTCAGGGCCTGGTTTTGCACCGTCAGCTCGTCCTGCAGCGCGGTCATGGCGATGTTCATGGTCAGCGCGGCCTTGCCCAGCGTGGCATCCTGGTCTGACGGCCAGTTCAGTACCTCGCGCGCCGCCAGGCTGCACACCACATAGACCAGCATGGCGTGGGTGGCGCTGTACATCTGTACCTCGGTGGCCGACAAATGCATTAACGCGCACAGGGTGGCATCGGGGTGTTGCTCCACCAGGGCGTTCAGTTCGGTATAGAGCTTGTCCAGCCGGGTCAGAAACTGCTCGTTTTGCGGATCCCGCAGCAGGCCGTTGGCGCGGATCTGCAGTGCCGTCCAGTCGGGGATGCGGGTGGGTTCGGTGGCAGTGCCCTTGGCCAGGTCGGAAACTCCCAGCTGCATGTCGGCAATGTCGCCCAGCGTCGTGTCGGCCCGCACAAGGTCGTACAGCTTGCCAACGTAGGCGCGGTGGTTGTCGGCAGCATCCACGTCTACGCACAGGGTCATGCCGCGCGAGGTCCAGTAGGTAATCTCGTCGCGGTCGTTGATGATGTAGCCCTTGTGCGCCAGCAGTACGCCCTGCTCGTTGCGCAGGGCAAATGGCAAGGGTTGCCCAAGGCGCAGCGTAGAAATATTGACGGCGATGAGGTTCATGGGGCGAGAGCGTATCAGTTCAACGGCGCTCTGTCGCCTGCTAGCATTTGCCCATGACCGACACCTTAGCCTCCCCCGCGTTCCTGGACAAAATCTGCAGCCGCGCCGACGCACCCGCCCGGCTCGCCCACCTGCCCCGCCCCTGGGTGTTTACCAACGGGGTGTTCGACATCCTGCACCGTGGCCACGCCACCTACCTGGCCCAGGCCCGGTCGCTGGGCGGCAGCCTCCTCGTGGCGCTCAACAGCGATGCCTCGGCCCGCCGCCTGGGCAAGGGCCCGGACCGCCCGCTCAACAACGAGGCCGACCGCGCTGTGCTGATGGCCGCGCTGGAGTCGGTCAGCCTGGTCACCTGGTTTGACGAGAACACACCGCTGGAGCTGATCACCGCGCTGCGCCCCGACATCCTGGTCAAGGGCGGCGACTACGACATGCAAAAACTGGCCGAAACGGCGGTGGTGCAGGCCTATGGCGGCACGGCGCGGGCGATTCCGTTTCTGGACGGCTATTCCACCACCGCGCTGGTTCGCAAAATCCAGCGACCGAGCGGTGCTTGAGTCGCTGCGCAAAGACAGGTTTTTGCACATCCTGCTGCTGGGCCTGGTAGCACTCACCCTCGCCACCCGCACCCCGCTAGCCGCCTACCCGGGCCTGGTGGACTGGCCCACCATCGCCGCCCTCACCGGCCTGCTGGCCCTGACCCAGGGCGTGGAGGCCAGCGGCGCGCTGCACCGCCTGGGCCACGGGCTGGTGGGCACCATGACCAGCGAACGCGCCGCCGCCCTGTGCCTGGTGACCGCCGCCGCCGTCTTGTCCACCGTGCTGACCAACGATGTGGCGCTGTTTGTCATCGTGCCGCTCACCTTAGGCATCTGCCGCATCACCCCACTGCCAACCACGCGGCTGGTGGTATTCGAAGCCTTGGCGGTGAATGCGGGCTCGGCCCTCACGCCCATCGGCAACCCGCAAAACCTGTTTTTGTGGCAGCTCTCGGGCAGCTCGTTTGGCGGCTTTATGTGGCACATGCTGCCGCTGGTGGCGGTGCTGATGGTTTTGCTGCTGCTGGTAACGGCCCTGGCCTTCTCGGGCCGCGCCCTGCAAGCGACCGACCCCGAGACGGAGCACCCGCTGGACCGGCGGCTGCTGGGCGCGTCGCTGCTGCTGTACCCGGTGTTTCTGGTGCTGACCGACCTGCACTACGCGCCCTGGGCGCTGGTGGCCGTGCTGCTGTGCCTGGGGGCGCTGCACTGGCGCGTGCTGGCGCAGATCGACTGGGGCCTGCTGCTGGTGTTTGTGCTGATGTTCATCGACCTGCGCCTGCTGGCCGGGCTGGATGCCGTGCAGCACGCGCTCGCAGGCTGGGGGCTGGCGCAGCCGCTGCACCTGTTCTGGGCCGGCATCGCCACCTCGCAGGTCGTCAGCAACGTACCGGCTGCGATTGCGCTGGCCGAATTTTCCAAAGACTGGAAGGTGCTGGCCTACGCCGTCAACATCGGCGGCTTCGGGCTGATGGTCGGCTCGCTGGCGAACCTGATCGCCCTGCGCATGGCACCCGATAAAAAAGCCTGGATCAGCTTCCACATCTGGTCCCTGCCGTTTCTAGTGGCCGGGGCGGCGGTGGGGTGGCTGCTGCTATTTGCTATATAAAAAATAGCTGCCCACGCCTATTCCATAAGCACTAGTGGCCTAAAAGGCTAAAAACTGCAGTTACAGCTCCGACGCAGGCACGCCGCGTATGCCCCAGCTCTCTTTGGGCGGCTCGGTCAGCACCACCATCAGGTCGGAGGGCGCAATCCCGCAGGCACCCAGGCGCTGCGCCAGGGCCTGGTACAGCGCGCGCTTGGTGTCGGTGCTGCGGCCCGGGAACATCAGAATATCTACCAAGGTGTAGTTCTCGGTCTTGCCGGGGGCGACCCAGAAGTGCTCGGGGCGGTGCTCGATGTAACGGATCTGGCGGTCGTCTTCGGGCACCTGCAGGGCATCGCGCAGGGCCAGGTAGACAGCCTCCATCAGCGCAGTGACTTCCGTGGCGGGGCGGCTGCGGCGAACTTCAATTTTGGCGAGCGGCATGGCGATGCGAGGTAGATGGAGACAGGCATCGATTGTGCCCCCCCGCACCGGACGTTACCGCGCTGGTACACAGCGGCAAATTCCGCCCTCGTAAAATACTGGACTGGCAAGAATTCTCACCCTGCATTTCCACTGGAGCACCCCCCGATGGCCGATACCCTCTTGAGCGCAACCACCCCCGACGTCGCAGCACCCGCGCAAGCCACGGGTAAACCGTCGACGGCCATGGCCAATGCCATCCGCGCGCTCGCCATGGACGCGGTGCAAGCCGCCAACTCGGGCCACCCCGGTGCGCCCATGGGCATGGCCGACATGGCCGTGGCTTTGTGGGACCAGCACCTGCAGCACAACCCCAAGAACCCCAACTGGATGAACCGCGACCGCTTCATCCTGTCCAACGGCCACGGCTCCATGCTGCTGTACGCGCTGTTGCACCTCACCGGCTACAAGCTGCCCATGGCCGAGCTGAAGAACTTCCGCCAGCTGCACAGCAAGACCCCTGGCCACCCCGAATTCGGCTACACCCCCGGCGTGGAAACCACCACCGGCCCGCTGGGCCAGGGCATCACCAACGCCGTGGGCTTTGCGCTGGCCGAGAAGCTGCTGGCGCAAGAGTTCAACCGCGACGGCCATGCCATCGTCGACCACCACACCTACGCCTTCATGGGCGACGGCTGCCTGATGGAAGGCATCAGCCACGAAGCCGCCGCCCTGGCCGGTGCCTGGAAGCTGAACAAGCTGATCGCCCTGTACGACGACAACGGCATCTCCATCGACGGCCAGGTCGCTCCCTGGTTCATCGACAACAGCGCCCTGCGTTTTGTGGCCTACGGCTGGAACGTGATCGGCCCGATCGACGGCCACGATGCGGCTGCCGTATCCGAAGCCATCACCCACGCCAAGGCGCAAAAAGAGAAACCCACGCTCATCATCTGCAAGACCCACATCGGCAAAGGCAGCCCGAACCGCGCCAACACCTCCAAGGCCCACGGCGAACCGCTCGGCGATGCCGAAATCGCGCTGACCCGCGAAGCCCTGAACTGGCCCTACGCCCCGTTCACCATCCCCAAAGACATCGCTGCCGCCTGGGATGCCAAGGCCGCCGGTGCCGCGCGCGAAGCCGCCTGGAACGACCAGTTCGCCGCCTACAAAAAGGCCTTCCCCGCCGAGGCTAAAGAGCTGCTGCGCCGCATGAAGGGCGAGCTGCCCAAGAACTTCGCCCAGACCGCTGTAGACACCGTGATCGCCGCCCACACCAAGGGCGAAACGGTTGCCTCGCGCAAAGCCTCGCAGCTGGCCCTCGAAGCCTTCACCGCCGCCCTGCCCGAAATGCTGGGTGGCTCGGCCGACCTGACCGGCTCCAACCTGACCAACACCAAGAGCACACCCAACCTGCGTTTCGACACCATCACCGGTGTGGGCAACGGTGGCCGCCACATCAACTACGGCGTGCGCGAATTCGGCATGGCCGCCATCATGAACGGCGTGGCCCTGCACGGTGGTTTTATCCCCTACGGCGGCACCTTCCTGACCTTCAGCGACTACAGCCGCAACGCCATCCGCATGGCCGCGCTGATGAAGCTGCGCGTGGTGCACGTGTTCACCCACGACTCGATCGGCCTGGGCGAAGACGGCCCGACCCACCAGTCGGTGGAGCACGCCGCCAGCCTGCGCCTGATCCCGAATCTGGACGTGTGGCGTCCGGGCGATACCGCCGAAACCGCCGTGGCCTGGGCCGTGGCCCTGGAAAACAAAAACCGCCCCAGCGCCCTGCTGCTGAGCCGCCAGAACATCGCCTACGCCGCCAAGGCCGACCTGGGCGAGATCAGCCGCGGTGCCTACGTGCTGTCCGAGCCCAGCGCTGTCGGCCTGAAGAAGAAGGCCCAGGCCGTCATCATCGCCACCGGCTCCGAAGTGCAACTGGCCCTGGCCGCCCAGGCTCTGCTGGCCAGCCAGAAGATCGCCGTGCGCGTGGTCTCCATGCCCAGCAACAGCGTGTTTGACCGCCAGACCGAAGCCTACAAAACCGAAGTGCTGCCCAAGGGCCTGCCGCGCATCGCGGTCGAAATGGGTGTGACCGACGGCTGGTGGAAATACGGCTGCGCAGCTGTTGTCGGCCTGGATACCTACGGCGAATCCGCACCGGCTCCCGCGCTGTTCAAGCTCTTCGGCTTCACGCCCGAGAACGTGGCCGCCACGGTGGAAAAAGTTTTGCGCAAGAAGAAGTAAACCCGCCACGCCATGCCGTTGATTTCATCCTTCTACGGGGTCTTGATTTACATGTATTTCATGGACACCCGGCAGCACCATACACCGCATATTCATGCGATGTACCAGGGCTTTGAAGCGGTGTTTTCGATTGACACGGCAGACCTGATCGATGGCAAATTTCCACCCAAGCAAACACGCTTGGTGCAAGCCTGGGTAGAACTTCGCCGCGAAGAGCTGATAGCCGACTGGTCGCTGGCCATCAAAGGCCACGCCGTCGAGCGCGTGGAGCCTTTGCGATGAATCCGCGCGTAAAGGCCGTGACGGCCCTGCCCGGATTGGTGCTGGACTTGGCGTTTGTGGATGGCCGCCGCGCCCTCTTTGATGTGGCACCCTTTGTGGTGTATCCGGTATTTGAATGCCTGAAGGACCCGGCAGTTTTTAAACAGGCAGTGGTACGCCACGGCACCGTGGCATGGCCTGGGGGCATTGATTTTGACCCGGACACCTTGTATCTGGATTCACGCACCAGCGTCGTATAGTTTTAGAAGTTGGTTTAATTTTTCACAATGGAGATAAGAACATGACAATCAAGATTGGTATCAACGGCTTCGGCCGCATTGGCCGCATGGTGTTCCGCGCTGCGGTGCAGAACTTTGACGACGTGGAAATCGTCGGCATCAACGACCTGCTGGAGCCCGACTACCTAGCGTACATGCTGCAGTACGACAGCGTGCACGGCCGCTTCAAGGGCGAGGTGTCGGTAGACAACGGCGTGCTCATCGTCAACGGCAAAAAGATCCGCCTGACGCAAGAGCGCGACCCGGCCAACCTGAAATGGGGCGACGTGGGTGCCGACATCGTGGTCGAATCCACCGGCCTGTTCCTGACCAAGGAAACCGCCCAGAAGCACATCGACGCAGGCGCCAAGAAGGTCATTCTGTCGGCCCCCTCCAAGGACGACACCCCCATGTTCGTGTTTGGCGTGAACGACAAGACCTACGCCGGCCAGGCCATCATCTCCAACGCATCCTGCACCACCAACTGCCTGGCCCCCCTGGCCAAGGTGATCAACGACAAGTTCGGCATCAAGCGCGGCCTGATGACCACGGTGCACGCTGCCACCGCCACGCAAAAAACCGTGGACGGCCCCAGCAACAAAGACTGGCGCGGTGGCCGTGGCATTCTGGAAAACATCATCCCCTCCAGCACCGGTGCCGCCAAGGCCGTGGGCGTGGTGATTCCTGAGCTGAACAAGCAGCTCACCGGCATGGCTTTCCGCGTGCCCACCAGCGACGTGTCGGTGGTCGACTTGACCGTGGAGCTGAACACCTCGGCCACCATCGCTGAAATCAACGCCGAGCTGAAGGCACAGTCCGAAGGCGCCATGAAGGGCGTGCTGGGCTACACCGAAGACAAGGTCGTCGCCACCGACTTCCGTGGCGACAGCCGCACCTCCATCTACGACGCAGACGCCTCCATCGCCCTGGACGGCACCTTCGTCAAGCTGGTGAGCTGGTACGACAACGAATGGGGCTACTCCAACAAAGTGTTGGAAATGACCCGCGTGATGGCTAAGTAAGCATCCGCTTGCCGCTCTTCAAAAACGCGCCTTCGGGCGCGTTTTTTATTTCAAGCCGCCGTAAAACAGTTATCCACAAACAGGTGCGCGCCGTTGACGAAGCTGGCTTCGTCGCTGGCCAGGAACAGGGCGGCTTTGGCGACTTCTTCGGGCTGGCACAGGCGGCCTTGTTGGAGCGACAGGGCGGCGACCGACGCGTCCACGCCGTGCTGGGTGAGCGCGGCTATTTCGCGCTGGCCGTGGGGGGTGTCGATGAAGCCAGGGCAGACCGCATTGCAGCGTATGCCCCGGTCGCGGTACTCCACGGCCACGGCGCGGGCCAGCATGGCACAGGCTCCCTTGGTCATGCAGTACAGCACCTCCAGCGGCGTGGCGGCCACGGACGAGATGGAGGCAGTGCAGACGATGCTGCCCTTGCCGGCCGCCAGCATCTGCGGCAACACGGCCCGGGTCACCATGAACATGCTTTTCACGTTGATGTCCATCAGCCGGTCGAAGTCTTCGTCGGTGGTGTCCAGAAACGGCTTCACCACGATGGTGCCCGCGTGGTTAAACAGCACCGAGACCGGGCCAAAGCGGGCATTGGCCCCGGCCAGCGCGTGCTCGATCTGCGCCCGGTCCGACACATCGGCCTGGAAGAACGCCGCCTCGCCCCCGGCCTGCAGAATATCGGCCACCACGGCCTCGCCGGCGGCTACGTTGATGTCGAAAACCGCCACCCGCGCGCCCTCGGCGGCGAACAATCTGGATGCCGCGCCGCCAGCGCCGGTGGCACCGCCGGAGATGATGGCCGTCTTGCCTGCGAGTCTGCCTGCCATGGGAAGGGTCCTTTCGGGGGTTGGAATGGGGTGCATCCAGTCTAGAACACAGCACGCCATGTGATTTGCTATCTAATTGGTAGCTGCTCTCGCCGTTAGCATAAGCACAAACGCCCCTTTTTACTTAAACCTCCCCCACCCCATGCACATCGGCATCGTCTACGCCGCCCTCGCCTACGCGGCCTGGGGCCTGTTTCCCCTGTACTTCCACCAGCTCGCGGGCATTCCGGCGCTGGAGGTGGTGGTGCACCGCACCGTGTGGTCGCTGGTGTTTGTGCTGGGCGTGCTGCTGGTGCGCAGGCACTGGGGCTGGATGCGCCTGCTGCAGCCCCGGGTGCTGGGGGCGTTTGCGCTGTCAGCCCTGCTGCTGTCCGGCAACTGGCTGACCTACGTGTGGGCGGTGCAACACCAGCACGTGGTGGATGCCAGCCTGGGCTATTTCATCCTGCCGCTGGTCAACGTGGCGCTGGGCTACGTGTTTCTGCGCGAACGCCCGCGCCCCGGCCAGTGGCTGGCGGTGGCGGTGGCCGCAGCGGGCGTGCTGTGGCTGACCGTGCAAACCGGCCGCCTGCCCTGGATTGCGCTGGTGCTGGCCGTCACCTTCGGGTTCTACGGCCTGCTGCGCAAGGTGGCCAGCCTGGGCGCGCTGGAGGGCCTGGCACTGGAGACCATGCTGCTGGCCCCGCTGGGCCTGGGCGCGCTGGCCTGGTGGAGCGCGCAAGGCCAGGGCGTGCTGGTGCAGGGCAATGCCTCGGCGATCGGCTGGCTGCTGCTGGCCGGGCCGCTGACCGCCATTCCGCTGCTGCTGTTTGCCGCCGGTGCACGGCGCATTCCGCTGACCACCCTGGGCATCCTGCAGTACATCTCACCCACGCTGCAGTTCGCCCTGGGCGTGTGGGTGTTCCACGAGCCGTTCGAGATGGCGCGGCTGGCGGGCTTTGTGCTGATCTGGGCGGCGCTGGCGGTGTACAGCGTGGAGGGCTGGCTGGCAGCGGGGCGCAAGGGGCGGTAAGAGCAAAAAGTGCCTCCAGCGCTTATTTAATAGGGATGGGCAGCTATAAAAAATAGAGCACCCTGCATTTCATCCTTTTGGAGGATGAAACCGCAGCCTCCCCGGTTCCCTGCACACCCGCAGCGGAATACAGTGGCTGTATGCAGCGAGGATTGCACGATGGAAAACCTTGACAAACTGATTTCGGCACTGGCTTCGCTGGCCTGGCCGGTGCTGCTCGGCCTGCTGCTGTTCAAGCTGCACGGCCCGATCCGCACCCTGCTCGAATCGGCGCTGAAGCGCAAGTTCACCATCAAGGTGGCGGGCAACGAGCTGACGATGGAAGAGGCCTCGGAGCAGCAGCGCGCCATCGTCAGCGACCTGCAAACCAAGCTGGCCGAGCTGGAAAAACGGCTCAACCTGGGCACGGCCCGGGCGGCCCCGCCGATGGCCGCACCGCCCCCCACCAGCGGCAAGCGCATCCTGTGGGTGGACGACAAGCCCAAGAACAACAGCTATTTGATGGCGACGCTGGAAGAGCGTGGCGTGCGGGTCGATACCGCGCTGAGCACCGATGAGGGCGTGGCGCAGTTCAAAAAAATGAACTACGACATCGTGGTGTCCGACATGGGCCGGCCCGAGAGCGAGAAGGCGGGCATCGACCTCACCCGCAAGATCAAACTGGTCAGCCCGCAAACGCCCATCTACATCTTCTGCGGCACCTGGGCGGCCCGCACCTTGCGCGCCGAAGCCCTGGCCGCAGGCGTGGCCGAGATCACCGCGTCGGGCAGCACGCTGCTCAGTGAACTGCCGCTGTCGTAGCGAAACGCTACTTAATCGATAGCTGCTTGCGCTTATTCCATAAGCGGTAGAGGCCTTTTTTCCTTAAATTTTCATAAATCGAAGTTGGTCGGCATCACGATCACATCGCGGATGGTCACGTGGCGGGGCCGGGTCAGCATGAACAGGATCACCTCGGCCACATCGCTGGCCTCCAGCAGGCTGCCCGAGTCCTTGGCCTCTTGCAGCTTCTCGGGTGGCCAGTCGGCCAGCAGGGCGCTGATGAAGGGGCCGGGCGACACCGAACCGACCCGCAGGCCGTGCTTGAAGACCTGGCGGCGCACGGTCTGCACGAAGCAGTTGATGGCCCACTTGGACGCGGCGTACACCGGCTCCCACGGCGTGGGATAGTGCGCCGCCAAAGAGCTGGTGACGATGATGTCGCCGCTGCCGCGTTCAATCATGTGGGGCAGCACGTCGTGCACGTTCTTCATCACCACATTGATGTTGAGGTTGAGCATGCGGTCCATGGCGTCGGTGTTGGCATCGACCAGGTCGCCACCGATGTAGCTGCCCGCGTTGGCGTGGAAGATGTCGAGCTGGCCCGCCAGCTCCAGCACCCGGGGCAGCAGCGTGGCGCAGGCCTTGGCATCCAGCAGGTCGATGACCAGCGGGATCGCCGCGCCGCCGTGCTGTGCGCAAATGCGCTGCAGTGCCGCCGCATCGCGGTCGATCAGCACCACGCGGGCCCCGGCGGCCAGCATGGCCTCGGTACTGGCCAAGCCCACACCCGATGCCGCGCCGGTAACGGCGGCGACCTTGCCTGTTAATTCGTTTGCCATGTTGGAGTTTTCCTGGAGTTGTTGAGGGCGGTGGGGTCGAGGCTGGTGGGGTCAGATCCGAATTGCGCGACGAATATTGGCGGAGAGGCAACGGGCCCAACCGCATTTCGGCTCTGACCCCTCCTGCCGGGTAGACGTTAGCGGAGTTGCAGGCCCAGGGGAACGAGATAAACCTTGAGCGTGCGTCACGGAGAACCGTTGTGAGGACCGTGCCAAGCCTTTACCGCCCGTCACGGAGAACCGCCCGGAGGGGTCAGAGCCGAAATGCGGGTGCTGATGGCTGGTCGTCCTCCCGGCACCCGTCGCGCAATTCGGATCTGACCCCGCCGGGCTCCAACCCCACCAAACTCCGATCCCACCAAGCTCACACCGCCGACACCCAATCCCCAGCCAGCGTCACCTCCGCCGATGCCAGCCGCGCATCCACCGAGGTGCCCACATGCACGCTATAGCCCCCGGCCTCGGCCACCCAGGCGGCACGGGCCACGTCATAGAACGCGAAGGCGCGCATGCCGAGGCGGAACTGCGCCGTGCCGGTTTCTCCTGCGGCCAGAGTCAGCTTGGCGAAGCCTTTGAGCTCTTGGGCGGGACGCGGCAGGCTGGCGCGGGTGTCGCCCACATAGAGCTGCACCACGGTCTGCCCGGCGCGGCTACCGACGTTGTGCACCTCCATCTCCACCAGCAGTTCGCCGCCTGGCTGTAACTCGGAGCTGGCCAGACGCAGCGCGCCGTAGCGGAATTGGGTGTACGACAGGCCGTGGCCAAAAGGGAACAGGGGCGCAATGTTTTTCTGCTGGTAGTGCCGGTAGCCGATGAACACGCCCTCGGCGTAGACCACATGGCCGTCCACGCCGGGGTAGTGCAGGGCGTTGCCAAAACCCACGGTGTCTTGCAGCTGCATGGGCCAGGTTTGCGGCAGGCGGCCACCGGGCTCGGCCGTGCCCAGCAGCACGTCGGCGATGGCATTGCCGCACTCCTGGCCGGGGTACCAGGCTTGCAGCACCGCGGGCACGTCGGCCAGCCAGGGCAGGGCCACAGGCGAGCCGGTTTGCAGCACCACCACGGTGCGCGGGTTGGCGGCCACCACGCGGGCGATCAGGGCGTTCTGGCTGTGCGGCAGGGTGATGCCGCTGCGGTCCAGGCCCTCGTTGTCCCACTCGGCGTTGAGCCCGGCAAACACCACGGCCACATCCGCTTGGGCGGCGGCTTCCACGGCGGCCGCAATGTCGGCCTCGCCCAGCACGCGGTAGGCACCAAAGCGCAGGGCGTGGATGGGGGTGGACTCGGGCGTGCCGGTGCTGAACTCAATCACCACCTCGCAGACCTCGCCCTGGGCCAGGGTGCGGCTGTGGCGCACCTCGTTGCAGCCGAAGGTGAAGTAGGTGTCGCCCCGGCTCCAGCCGCTCCAGGCATCCACCGCCAGGTCGCCGTTGATGTAGGCCCGGCTCAGGCCCGCGCTGACCAGCGAGAACTGGTGCTCACCCGCCTCGGCGGCCACAAAACGCAGCGTGGCACGGGCCGAGAAGGCATCGGCGGTCACAGCAGCGTCCACGGTATCGATCCAGAGCTGCTCGGTGTTGTGCACCGTCTGGCGGCAGACCACCGGGCCGCTGAAGTCCAGGCTGTTGAAAAACTCCAGCTGCATGGGCGTGTTGAGCACCGGCACGTAGCGGTGGATGTCGGCCCCGGCGTGGTGGGTGAAGGTGGTAGCCGGGCACTGCGCCTGCAGGGCCGCCAGCGGGGCGATGCGGTAGTGCGCGTTGACGGTGGCACTGCCGCCGCCCATGGCCTGGGGCGTGACGGCGGCAATGCCGATCAGCGCCACGGTTTGCCCGGCTTGCGGAGCCAGCGGCAGCAGGCCATCATTCTTCAGCAGCACCGCGCCTTCGGAGCCCAGGCGGCGGATCAGCGCGCGGTGGGCGGGCAGGTCGTCGGCACGTTCGGCGGGAATGCCAGGGTTGGCGAACCCACCCACGCGCTCGATCAGTTGCAGCACGCGGCGGGCGCAGGCGCGCACGGCATCTGCAGGCAGCAGGCCGTCCTTCACCGCCTGCACCAGCTTGGCACCGCGCTCCACCGCCGGGCCAGGCATTTCCAGGTCGCACCCGGCCAGCACGCCTTCTACCGTGCTGTGCAGGCCCATCCAATCGGACATGACCAGGCCGGTAAAGCCCCACTCGTCGCGCAGCACCTGCTGCAGCAGGCGCTGGTGGTCGGCGGCGTAAATGCCGTCCAGGCGGTTGTAGCCGGTCATCACGGCCATCACATGTGCCTCTTTGACGGCCCGTTCAAACGGCAGCAGGTACAGCTCGCGCAGGGCCCGCTCGGGGATGTCGGAGCTCATGCTCATGCGTTGGTATTCGCTGTCGTTGCCCACAAAGTGTTTGATGGTGGCGGCCACGCCGGTGCTTTGCACGCCGCGCACATAGGCCACGCCCAGCTCGGAGCTGAGCCAGGGGTCTTCGGAGTGGCATTCGAAGTTGCGGCCATTCAGCACCGTGCGGTGCAGGTTGACGGTGGGGGCCAGCAGCACGCTGGCACCTTTGAGTTTGGCCTCGGTGCCCAGGGCCGCGCCAGTTTGTTCGATCAGCGCCGGGTTCCAGGTGGAGGCCAGGGCGATGCCGACGGGGAAGCAGGCTGTCGTGGGGCCGTCTTTGAAGACGCCGCCGCGCGCGCCGTTGGGGCCGTCGGTCACCTTGATGGCGGGCACGCCCAGGCGGGGCACGGGCACGGTGGTCCAGAAGTCGGCCCCGGCGAGCAGGCCGACTTGCTCCTCCAGCGTCATTTGGTCGAGCAGGGATTCGATGTTGGGGGTCATGGTGTCTCTTTCTTTTATTGCAAACCGAGCATGCGGCGGTTGGCAGCTGCATCGGTGCCGCTGGCGGCGAAGTCGTCAAAGGCACGCTCGGCCACGCGGATCAGGTGGTCGGTGATGAAGGGCGCGCCCTCGGCTGCGCCTTGCTCGGGGTGCTTGATGCAGCACTCCCATTCCAGAACCGCCCAGCCGCGGTAGCCGTACTGGGTGAGCTTGCTGAAGATGGCGCGAAAGTCCACCTGGCCGTCGCCCAGCGAACGGAAACGCCCGGCGCGGTCTTGCCATTTCTGGAAGCCGCCGTACACCCCTGTGCGGCCATTCGGGCGGAACTCGGCATCCTTCACGTGGAAGGCTTTGATGCGGTCGTGGTAGAGGTCGATGTAGGCCAGGTAGTCCAGCTGCTGCAGCACAAAGTGGCTGGGGTCGTACAGCAGGCAGGCGCGCGGGTGCTGGTGCACGCGGTCCAAGAACATCTCGTAGCTGGCCCCGTCGCACAGGTCTTCGCCAGGGTGCACCTCGTAGCACACGTCTACGCCCGCAGCATCAAACGTATCCAGGATGGGCAGCCAGCGTTTGGCGAGTTCGTCAAACGCGGCCTCCACCAGCCCCGCCGGGCGCTGCGGCCAGGGGTAGAGGTAGGGCCAGGCCAGCGCTCCGCTGAAGGTGGCGTGCGACTTCAAACCCAGCCGCTGCGAGCCCTGGGCCGCCAGCTTCAGTTGCGCAATGGCCCAGGCCGTGCGCTCGGCCGGTTTGCCGCGCACTGCCTCGGGGGCAAAGCCATCCATCGGCAAGTCGTAGGCCGGGTGCACCGCCACCAGCTGGCCTTGCAGGTGGGTGGACAGCTCGGTGATGACCAGGCCGTGCTCGGCCAGTTGGCCGGTGACTTCGTCGCAATAGGTCTGGCTCTCGGCGGCGCGGGCCAGGTTGAACAATCGCCCATCCCAGCTGGGGATTTGCACGCCCTTGTAGCCCAGCCCGGCGGCCCAGCGGGCGATATTGGGCAGGGTGTTGAAAGGGGCCACGTCGCCCGCAAACTGGGCCAGGAAGATGGCCGGGCCTTGGATGCTGTTGTGTGCCATATCAGCCTAGGTGTTGGGTTAAGAATGCATGGCTGTTGCGCAGCGTGCTGGCGAAATCCACCGGGTGGTCGTGCTCGAACACCACCAGGTCGGTGCGGGTTTTGAGCTGCGCCAGCAGCGCCGCCCAGGGCACGATGCCCTGGCCCAGCGTAGTCCAGCCGTCCTCGGCCAGCGCCATGCGCGGGGGGGCAATGTCTTTGGCGTGCACGGCCACCAGGCGGTCGGCGAACTTGTCCAGCCACACCTGCGGATCGGCCCCGGCGCGGCTGACCCAGCCCAGGTCGGCCTCCCAACCCAGTTGGGCGGGCGTGGCGGCGGAGAAGATCCACTCCAACGCCGTGCGGCCCTCATACGGCAAGAACTCGAAATCGTGGTTGTGGTACGCCAGTTGCACGCCGTGCGCACGCAGCGTTTCGCCCAGCGCGGCCAGCCGCTGGCCCAGGGCCACAAAGCCTGCGGCGGTAGGCGAGCGCTCGCCCATGGGCAGCCAGGGCATGACCACCAGCGGGCAGCCCGTGAGGCGGCAGGCTTCGACGACCGTGGCCATGTCAGTCTCCAGCAGCGCCAGCGCGGCGTGCATGGACGACACCTGCAGGCCGTGCGCGGCTACCTTGTCGGCAAAAGCCTGCGGCGTGAGGCCGTGGGTGGCCACGGTTTCCACCCAGGTAAAGCCGCAGCTCCGTGCCAGGGCCAGTTGCACATCGAGGTCGCCTGCTTCGCGCAGCGAATAGATTTGTACCGAGATTTTCATGGTGCGTCCTTGGGGGTCAAAACAGTTTTTGCGCCAGCGGCGCGGGGCGCTCGCAGGTGGTGGTAGTGCGCTGGGGCTTGCCGGTGCGGGCGGTATCCAGCGCGCGCTCCATGACTTCCAGCACGTGCAGGGCCAGGGCTTCGCTGCAGCGGTGCGGGCGGTCGGCGGCGATGGCCTGGGCCATGTCGATCAGGCCGATGCCGCGGGCGTTGGTGGTGTAGGGGCGCTTGTCTTGGCTGCGCGTCCAGTCGTCGAGCTGGCGGGCGAACTTCACCGTGCCGCCAAACTGGTTCGGATCGTGGCCCAGGATGCTGCCGTCTTCGCCGTACAGCTCGATGGGTGCGTGGCTGTGTTTCCACACGTCGAAGCTGCAGGTCAGCACCACTTCGGCACCGCTGGCAAAGCTCAACTGGCTGACGATGTGGGTGGGCGTGTCTACCGCGATCTTCTGGCCCTTGCGCTCGCCCAACGGCACGGTGCGGGTGGTGTGCGCCGTGTGGGCGGTGCCACGCACGCTGGCCACCGGGCCGAGGTGGTTCACCAGGTGCGTCAGGTAGTACACGCCCATGTCGAACATCGGGCCCGCACCGGGCTGGTAAAAAAAGGCCGGATTCGGGTGCCAATGGTCGGGCCCGTGGCCCATGAACTGCGCCGTGCCAAAACGGATAGCCCCCACCGTACCCGCGTCCACCAGGGCCCGCACGGTTTGGGCACCCGCGCCCAAAAAGGTGTCGGGCGCGCAGCCGATGCGCAGCTTTTTGCGCTTGGCCAGGGCCACCAGTTCCTTGCCCTGGGCAAAAGTGGCGGCCAGCGGTTTTTCGGTGAAGAAGTGCTTGCCCGCATTGAGCACCTGCAGGCCGGTGGCGTGGTGGGCCTGGGGCGGCGTGAGGTTGAGCACAAGGCTGGCATCGCTGGCCAGGAGCTGCTCTACCGTCATGGCGGGCAGGCCGAATTCTTCGGCACGTTTTTGCGCTGCCGCAGGCACCGCGTCGGCCACGCCGACGATGCGGAACAGGCGGCTGCGCTTGAGCGTGCGCAGGTAGGCCGGGAAGATGTTGCCGGCACCGATGATGCCGAGGGCGATAGCCATGGGACGGGTCTCCTTCTTTTTACTTCACAAAGTGGGGGCCGGGGCCCACCGATTCGCGCCACACCACCAGGGGGGCAAAGTCGCGCTGCACTGCCAGCTCCAGCCCGTAGCAGAGGTTGAGCACGTGGCGGCAGCTTTGCGCGCCCAGCTCGGCGATGGGGATGTGCACGGTGGTCAGCGGCGGGGCGGTGTAGGTGGCCACATCGGTGTCGTCGTAGCCGATCACCGACACGTCCTGCGGCACTTTCAGCCCGGCCTGGGTGAAGCGCGAAATCGCGGCCATGGCCATGACGTCGTTGGCGCAGAACACGGCGGTGAAGCTGCGGTCCTTGCGCTTGAGCAGGCGGGTGGCGGCCGCGTGACCGCTGGCAAAGGTGAAGCCGCCGTCCATGCGGTGGGCGGATTTGACTTCGATGCCGTGCTGCGCCAGCGCGGCGTAAAAGCCCTGCATGCGCTGCGCGTTGTCGGGTGCGTCCAGCGCGCCCTGGATGGTGGCAATGGCGCGGTGGCCTTGCGACAGCAACGCCCGCGCCGCCAGCCGCCCGCCGAGTTCGTGGTCGGAAAAAAACGCCCGCTCGCCCAGCGCCGGGCTTTGGCGGTTCAGTAGCACTATGCGCGGAAAACGGGCCTGCAGCGCCTGTAAATCGGCCTCCAGCAGGTGGTTGCTGAACACCAGAATGCCATCGCATTCGCGCTGCACCAAAAACTCCACGCCCTCCAGCGCCTGCTGCCGTGCATCGCCCTGGCCGCAGCCGCTGGCTACCACCATGTGGCGGCCCACGGCGCGCAGCTCGGCGTCGATGGCGTTGAGGATGCGCGAGATGAACGACCCGCCGAATTCGGGCACGTACACGCCCACCATGCCTAAGGTTTTGAGCGACAGCGCCCGCGCCACGTTGGACGGCCGAAAGTCCAGCGCCTGCACCGCCGCCTGCACCCTGGCCACCGCATCGGCCGACACCGCGCCCTTGCCCGAAAGCGCCCGGGAGGCGGTGCCTACGCCTACGCCTGCCAGCTTTGCTACGTCCTTGATGGTGGCCATCTGTCCCGCATTCCATGTTGATGTGGAACCGGTTCCACAATGGATGCGAAATTTACCATCTGGGCCTGGGGGGTGGGCATTGCGGGAAACCCTAGGGCCTGTTATGTCGCTGGCGTTTATGGCGATCCCTGGCCGGGATGTGCGCCCGGCGGCGCAGTAACTTGTCTTTTGTTTGGCCAAAAGAAAGTCACCAAAGAAAAGGCCACCCCCACTGCCAGCGCCCCGTCGCTATCGCGTCGGGGAACCTGCGGTGCTCGCCCCACGGGGGCATGCCGCAAACTCGCCTGCGGCTCAAACACGCGGCCTGCTGATCCCCGTGGAGCTGCGCTCCTCGGCGCTTTGCAGAGGGGGACCCCGGGGAGCGGGATCGGCCCGGCTTTGCCGGGCATCGCGCCTAGGGCGCGAGCAGGGCTGAGCGTTGCGCCGATTTCAGACTTTTTGCCAAATCAGCCTCTACCGACCATTCCATAAGCGCAAGCAGCTATTAAAACAAGAGCGTTTTAAGCCACTGCGCGTGTCTGGCTGCGTGCTGCCTCGGTGTGCCGCACCGGCGACAGGCCGAACAGGCGGCCGTATTCGCGGGTGAACTGGGGCACGCTTTCGTAGCCTACGGCAAAGGCGGCGCTGCTGGCGCTCACGCCTTCGGACAGCATCAGCCGCCGCGCTTCGATCAGGCGCAACTGCTTCTGGAACTGCAGCGGCGACAGCGAGGTCTGGCTGCGGAAATGCTGGTGGAAGGACGACGGGCTCATGCCCGCCACCGCAGCCAGTCGCTCCACGGGCAGGGTTTGGGCAAACTCGGCCCGCAGCACGGCCACTGCCTTGGCGACCCGGGGCGCGTGGCCGTCCGGCCAGCCCAGACGGCGGATGGCGGCCCCGTGCCGTCCGGCCAGCAGCCAGTAGTGCAGCTCGCGCACCAGGGCCGCCTGCAGCACCGGCACGGCCGCCGGGCGGTCCAGCAAGCGCACCAACCGCAGGGCGGCGTCGGCCACTTCGGCCTCGGTGGTGTCCACCCGCACGGGGGCATGGCGGCCCTCGGGCTCCGGGTCCATCTGCACGGCCAGGTCGGCCACCACCGCCAGGTCCAGCGCCAGCACCAGCGACAGGTAGGGCGCGGCGGCACTGGCCTGGGTGATCTGGTTAACGGTGGGCACGTCGGCAGTGATCAGCAGCGAGTCGCCCGCGCTGAACGCGAACGACTGCGTGCCCGTGGTCACCTGCTTGCTGCCCTGCACCACCAGGCACACCATGGGCTGCGACACCGCATGCATCAGCCCGCTGGGTTCGGTGGCGCGGGCGACAGCCAGGCCGGGAATGGGCGTGGGCGTGAGGCCACTGGGGTGGGGGTGGGCTTCGGCGTAGCGGCCCACGGCGTGCAGGAGTGTGGTCATGGGCCAAGCGTAGCCGGTTGCGCCGAAATACGGCGCCATGCGGCGCAGTTTTGGAGGATCAGGCAAGGAAGGCCGCGCAACAGGCAACTGCGCGCACCCCCCGCGCCAGACACTGCATAGGTCATTTCAAAGGAGCACCACCATGACCACAATCACCCTCATCACCGGCGCCAGCCGTGGCCTGGGCCGCAACACCGCCCTCAGCATCGCGCGCCGGGGCGGCGACGTGATCGCCACCTACCATTCCCGCAGCGCCGAGGCACAGGCCGTGGTGGCCGAGATTCAAGCCTTGGGCCGCAAAGCTGTAGCCCTGCAGCTCGACACTGGCGTGGTGGGCACGTTCCCGGCCTTTGCCGACCGGCTGCGCAGCGCCTTGCAGGCCACCTGGCAGCGCGACACTTTCGACCACCTGGTCAACAACGCGGGCCACGGCGAATTTGCACCGTTCGCCAGCACCACCGAGGCGCAGTTTGACGGCCTGGTCAACGTGCACCTCAAGGGCGTGTTTTTCCTCACCCAAACCCTGCTGCCGCTGCTGGCCGATGGCGGGCGCATCGTCAACTTCTCCAGCGGGCTGACGCGCCTGAACTACCCCGGTTTTGCCGCCTACGCGGCCATGAAGGGCGCGGTCGAGGTGCTCACCAATTACCTGGCCAAAGAGCTGGGCGCACGCGGCATCGCCGTCAACACCGTGGCCCCTGGCGCGATCGAGACCGACTTTGGCGGCGGCGCGGTGCGCGACACCCCCGCGATGAACCAGCACATCGCCCAGATCACCGCCCTGGGCCGCGTCGGCCTGCCCGACGACATCGGCCCCATGGTCGCCAGCCTGTTGGGTGAGGACAACCGCTGGGTCAACGCGCAGCGCATCGAGGTATCGGGCGGGCAGGGGATTTGATGTGCATTAGATAAAAAGCATAGCTGCTTGTGCTTATGGTTGTAGCGCAGGCAGCCTTTTTGGCATATAAAAATTCTTCAGATCATAGGTAAAACACTTCGTAAATTCCGAAGTATCCATATGCTTTAAGCGTGTTTTCTACGAATGGTTGGGTTTTTAGAATTTGGCCTGTTTGCCGACCTATCAACACAAGGCAACGCACCCACGGTCTGCAAGACCGGTTATCCCAACCCATTCAGGAGCCAACATGCACATCATTGTGGAAACCCAAGGCATCAACACCCAACAACTCAGCGCAGACAGCGACCAGCGGCTGCGTTTTGCCTTGCGCCGTATGGCCTGGCTCATCGATACGGTGCGGGTCAGCTTTCGCGATGCCAACGGCCCGCGCGGCGGTGTGGACAAGCAATGCCAGGTGCAGCTGCACCTGCGCAACAGTGGCAGCATCGTGGTCAAAACCACGGCCAGCGACTGGGTGGCCGCTCTGCAAGCGGCCATTCGCCGCGCCGTCAGCCGCGTGGTCAAACATCTGCAACAGTCGCGCCCGCAGCACGCCCAGCCACTCAAACGCCTGGCCGTCGACCGCACGGACCTAGTACTCAGCCACGCAAGTATCGGAACATGAAAGCGCGCTTTCGCACCCATACCGTCGTTGCAAAGCCTCGCCATAGCCACAGCTATGTCTGCGTTTTGCGCCTAGGCCTGCGCGCGAAATCATCACTTTCATTTTGTTCCTCTACTTACGTGCCTGAGTACTAGGCACAAACTCTTAAACATTTTTGCGTCAACGCAGCGGAGGACCAGAGCATGGAAACTATCGGAACCTGGTGGATGTGGGTGGGCTTTGCCGTCTTTGTGGTGGTAGCCATCGGTATCGACTTGTGGGTGATGGAGCGCCAGGGCGCGCACCAGGTCACCATGAAAGAGGCCGCCGGTTGGAGCCTGCTGTGGTTCTCGCTGGCCTTTGTGTTTGTGGCCCTGCTATGGGCTTACCTGGACTTTGACCAGGGCCGGGCGGTGGCCAACACCGTGTCCATGCAGTTCATTACCGGCTACCTGGTGGAGAAGAGCCTGTCGGTGGACAACATCTTTGTGTTCCTGATGATCTTCAGCTACTTTGGTGTGCCAGCCCCGTACCAAAAGCGGGCGCTGATCATCGGCATCATCGGTGCCATCGTGCTGCGGGCCATCCTGATCCTGGCCGGTGCCTGGCTGCTGGCCACCTTCCACTGGCTGCTGTATGTGTTCGGCGCGTTCCTGGTGTTTACCGGTGCCAAGATGTGGCTGGCGGCGGGCAAGGAGCCCGATATTGCCCACAACCCGGTGCTGCGGTTTCTGCGCGGCCGCATGAAGATCGCCCCCCATTTCGACGGCGAAAACCTGACCACGCTGGTCAACGGCGTCAAGCACTACACCCCGATGTTCGTGGTGTTGGTGCTGATCGGCACCACCGACCTGATCTTTGCGGTAGACAGCATCCCGGCCATCTTCGCCATCACCAGCGACCCGTTCATCGTGCTCACGGCCAACATTTTTGCCATCCTGGGTCTGCGCGCCTTGTACTTCCTGCTGGCCGACCTGGCAGACCGCTTCCACCTCCTGGCCTATGGCCTGGCGCTGGTGCTGATATTCATTGGCGGCAAAATGCTGCTGATTGACCTGGTCAAAATTCCGATTGGTTATGCCTTGCTGGTCACGGCAGCGCTGATTACGGCCTCCATCGTGGCCTCGCTGGTCACCTCACGCAAACCTGGACCCCCCGCACACTGATGCTCAGCTACTCCCAAAGACTACGCCACTGGTTGCGCGGCCTGGAACCCAAAGTGCTGGCCCACCTGCACGGCCCCCTGCTGGAGCGGGCCAAGCCCTGGCTGGACCGGCACGACGTGTTCGACTTCAACCGCCGTCCGCTGGCCCTGGGTGTAGCGATTGGGATGTTTTGCGGCCTGATCCCCGGGCCGCTGCAGGTGCCTTCTACCTTTGTGCTGTGCGCCTGGCTGCGCGGCAACGCGATAGCGGGCGCACTGGCCACCTGCTACACCAACCCGCTGACCATCGTGCCGCTGTACGTGCTGGCGTTCCAGGTCGGGCAGTGGGTACTACCCGGCACCTACGTCCTGCCGCCCTTGCCCAGCATGGGAGCCGACTGGATGCAAAGCATGCTGGACTGGGCGCAAGCCATGGGCTGGCCCCTGCTGGTCGGCCTGCCGCTGATGGGCGCCGCCTTTTCCGCCATCGCCTATGTGGCCCTGCAAGCCCTGTGGCTGACCCCGGCTATCAAACGCGCCTGGCAACTGGCTATGCGGGCGCGTCGGCGTAAGCAGGTTTAAAGCAAAGTATCTATTCACGGAATGGGCTAACTATTTGAATTGATTGGGATATTCTTGAATTTATCTATTCAGCCATAGATAAATGCATGGCATCCCTTCCGCCCACCTACGACATGCTGCCCATGCTCTAGGCCCCGGTAGGCGGCTAGCGCTTTTGGAATGGGCGCAAGCAGCTATCTATTCGATAGCATCCTCCCATACCCATACGGCGAGAACTGCCCCGTAGAATGGCTTTGGCGCCAGCGCGCCAAGTGTCGTGAGCCCAGGGTGATACGTTGCTCTGTCTCGCACTGTGGGGTACCCCCATGGTTGTTGTGTGCCGAGCCATCTCGGTGCGTGCGCCGCATGCGCAGTTTGCGCAGATTGCCCACGCCGGACCTGCTGGTTGGCGCGCTGGTTGCCACCTTCTTTGGGGCCTATGCGAGACATTTCCTACCGAACCTGGATCGCCCGCAGCCTGGCACGCGGCTTGTTAGCCGATGCCCACCAGCCTGGCGGCACCAGCGCAGCCGCTTTGCAGGCGCGGGCGGCCGCCACGCTGGGTGACAACCCGGCATGGCTTCCAGCCGTCGTCGCGCCTCTGGCGCTGCTGCCCGCCACCAGTTGGCAACACATGGACCTGGATACGCTGACGCAGCGCATTCTGGGACCTGCGCCCGGGCAGTCCCCGCTGGTAGACGACGAAAACCACGGCGCAGAATTACCAGCCGCACATCCTTTTGACGCAGCCTTTGCAAACGGCGCGCGACCGCACATCCGGCGCTTACTACTGCGCCCCGCCCGCATGTTGCCCCGGCCTCTGAACCTGGACGGCTGCGAAATCCCCGATCTGGCAACCGTAGACGACTTGGCCAGGTGGCTCAAGATGCCGCTGGACCGACTGGCCTGGTTGGCTCCCGAAAGCCCCGTGGGGTCCGAGCACTACCGCTACCAACTGCAGCCCAAGCGCACCGGCGGTTTGCGCCTGCTGGAAATTCCCAAGGTCACACTCAAACAGGTACAGCGCGCGCTCTACAGCGGACTGCTGCAACACGTTCCGGTGCACGAGGCAGCGCACGGCTTTGTTCCTGGGCGCGCAGTCGCGACCCACGCAGCGGCCCATGCAGGCCAGGCCGTGGTAGTCCGCTTCGATCTGCGCGACTTTTTTGGCGGTATCCGCGCTGCCAGGGTCATGGCGCTGTGGCGTACCCTGGGCTATCCCCCCGGTGTGGCGCGCTGCCTGACAGCGCTGTGCACCCACCGCACCGCCAGGATGGTGGTGGATCGGTTGCGGGACGACGGAGGCCTGGACTGGCTGGGTGCCAAACGGCTGCAGTCCGCCCACCTACCCCAGGGCGCGCCGACCTCGCCGACATTGGCGAACCTGTGCGCCTTTGGGCTGGATCTCCGCCTGGACGGTTTGGCCTGGGTGTTCGGTGCCCGCTACACCCGTTATGCGGATGACTTGGTGTTTTCGGGTTCGGCGGCCTTGCGCCCGCAGTTCCGGGCGCTGCAGGCCTGGGTGGCGGCGATTGCCGAAGACGAAGGCTTTGCCTTGCATCCGGCCAAGACCCGTTGCCTGCCACAGCATCGGCAGCAACGCATCACCGGCATCGTGGTGAACGCGCGACCGCAGACGCCACGGCAGGATTTCGACCGGCTCAAAGCCTGTTTGCACCAGTGCGTGCACCAGGGGCCAGTGTCACAAAACCATACCAAACTGGTGGATTTCCGCGCCCATTTGCTAGGGCGCATCGGCTGGGTAGGGCAGTTCAATGCTGCACGGGCGGCCAAGCTGATGGGCCTGTTAGAACAAATCCACTGGTGATGGATTCAAACAAAATCAACCACCAACGCCCACAGAATAGGCGCAAGCAGCTACGTTTTAAATAGCACCCTGCCTCCCGCCTTCCGCACCGCCAGCTTGCTGGTGCTCGGTCTTTACCGCACAGTTGGCGTGTTCTAGACACACGGAGGCACGCCATGCACACCCCGCTTTCGCAGCCCACGCGCCTTGGCACAGGGCGCAGCAAGATCGTCTCGGCCCAGGAGGCGGTGCGCCTGATCCACGACGGCGACACCGTAGCCACTGGCGGCTTCGTTGGCATCGGCTTTGCCGAAGAGATCGCCATCGCCCTGGAGGCGCTGCACCTGGCCCATGTGGCCGCACCCGGCCAGGCACCCCGCGCACCGCGCGACCTCACCCTGGTGTACGCCGCGGGCCAGGGCGACGGGCAAAACAAGGGCCTGAACCGCCTGGGCCATGCGGGCCTGGTGAAGCGGGTGATCGGCGGGCACTGGGGCCTGGTGCCCAAGCTGCAGCAGCTGGCCATCGACGGCCAGATCGAGGCCTACAACCTGCCGCAGGGCGTGATCAGCCACCTGTACCGCGACATCGCCGCGCACCGGCCCGGCCACCTGTCGCGGGTGGGCCTGGGCACCTTTGTGGACCCGCGTTTTGGCGGCGGCAAGCTCAACAGCCGCACCGTGGACGAGCTGGTGGAGCTGACCACCCTGGGCGGCGAGGAAGCCCTGTTCTACAAGGCCTTTCCGATCCACGTGGCCATCTTGCGCGGCACCACCGCCGACACCGCGGGCAACATCACCATGGAAAAAGAGGCGCTGACGCTGGACGGCCTCTCGATGGCCATGGCGGCGCGCAACGCGGGTGGCGTCGTGATCGTGCAGGTGGAGCGCATCGCCGAGGCGCATTCGCTGAACCCGCGCGAGGTCAAGATCCCCGGCGTGCTGGTCGACTGCGTGGTGCTGGCCCGGCCCGAGAACCACTGGCAAACCTATGCCGAACCCTACAGCGCGGCCTTCAGCGGCAGCCTGCGCGTACCGGCGGGCCAGGCCGAGGTGCTAGCCCCGGGCGCACGCAAAATCATCGCCCGCCGCGCTGCGCTGGAGCTGCGCGCCAACAGCGTGGTGAACCTGGGCATCGGCATGCCCGAGGGCATTGCCAGCGTGGCCGCCGAGGAAAAGATCACCGACCTGATCACCCTGACCGCCGAGCCCGGCGTGGTCGGCGGCATTCCAGCCGGGGGCCTGAACTTCGGCGCCGCCACCAACACCGATGCCGTCATCGACCAGGGCTACCAGTTCGACTTTTACGACGGCGGCGGGCTGGACATTGCCTTCCTCGGGTTGGCCCAGGCCGACCGCGAAGGCAACCTCAACGTCAGCCAATTCGGCCCCAAGCTGGCGGGCGCGGGCGGCTTCATCAACATCAGCCAGAACGCCAAGAAAGTGGTGTTCGTGGGCACCTTCACCGCCGGGCGGCTGCAGCTGCAGATCCACGGCGGGCTGCTGCGCATCGTGCAAGACGGCACGGCCCACAAGTTTGTCCACGCGGTGGAGCACCGTACCTTCAGCGGGGCGCATGCCGCCGCGCGCGGCCAGCAGGTGCTGTTCATCACCGAGCGCTGCGTGTTCGCGCTCACGCCGCAGGGGCTGGTGCTGCAGGAAATCGCGCCAGGTGTGCACCTGGACCGCGACATCCTGGCGCAGATGGACTTCACCCCGCTGATGGAGCAGCCCCCCCGGCTGATGGACGCGCGCATCTTTGCCGACGCCCCCATGGCGCTGCGCGACGCGCTACTGGCCGTGCCCCTGGCGCAGCGCTTCTCGCTGGACGCGGCGCAGCAGCACCTGTTCATCAACTTCGAGGGGCTGGAGGTGCGCAGCCTGGCCGACGTGGCTGCCATCCGCACCGAGGTGGAGTCGCGGGTGCAGGCCCTGGGGCGGCGGGTGTTTGCGGTGGTCAACTACGACAACTTCCAGCTCCGCCCCGAGGTCTTCGACGCGTATTCCGACATGGTCCAGGGCCTGGTGGAGCGCTGCTACAGCGGCGTGTCGCGCTACACCACTAACGGCTTTTTGCGCATGCAGCTCGGCCAGGCCCTGGCCGCACGCCACGTGGCGCCCGCGCTGTTTGAAAACGCGGCGCAGGCCATGGCGGGGCAGGGCTAAGACGCATCCAAGGGGTTTAAGGGTTTTAGGCTCTTTGCGCCCGTCCCAAGGGCGGTAGCAGCTACTTTTTAGATAGCAAAAACACCGCTTACTTCTTGGGCGTTTTCGCCGCCCGCTTGCACGCCGACGTCGATGCCCGCACCACCAGCTCGGTCGGCAGGCTGACCTGCTGCGTCGCCACATCCAGCCCGGCGATCAGCGCCAGCAAGGTGTTGGCGGCGGCGCGGCCCATGTCGGCGATGGGTTGTCGCACGGTGGTCAGGGCGGGGTGGACCAAGGAGGCGGCTTCCAGGTCGTCAAAGCCCACCACCGAGATGTCTTGCGGCACGCGCAGCCCGGCGGTTTGCAGCACCGCCATGGCACCCAAAGCGCTGAGGTCGTTGGCGGCGAATACGGCGGTGGGGCGCACCGGCAGCGCCAGCAACTGCTGGGCAGCGGTGCGGCCACCATATAGCGAGTAGTCGCCGGGCAGCACCAGGGCCGGGTCGCGCTCCAGCCCGAGGATGGCGACCGCGTCGTCATACGCGCGGTGCCGGTCGCGGGCCGAGTGCATGCGCTCATCGCCGGTGATGAAAGCAATGCGCCGGTGGCCCAGCCCGGCCAGGTGCTGCATGGCGCTGCGGGCGCCGCCGTAACTGTCGGAGGCGACGGACGGGAATGCGGCGATGGACGACACGGTGGTGTGCTGGTCGATGGTGACCACCGGCACCTGGGCCGCGCTCAGCGATTCCACAAAGCCAAACTGGTAGGGCAGGATGGCGATCACGCCGTCGGTGAACTGCTGCAGCAGCTGCAGCACGTTGTCGTTGGGCCGCTGGGCGCGGTCGACCAGCGAGTAGATCAGCACCTCGTTGCCCGCTGCGGCCACGGCCTGCACCGCGCCCGAAACCAGTGCGCTGGTGAAGGCGTTGCCCAGGTCAGAGGCCAGCAAACCAATCACCCGACTGCGCCCGCCCGAGAGTTTTTGCGCGCTGCGGTTGGCCACGTAGCCCATGTTGTGGGCCAGCGTGAGGATGGCGTCGCGGGTGCTGCGCGAGACACCGGGCTGGTGGTTCATCGCGCGCGAGGCGGTCATGGTGGACACGCCCGCGGCGGTGGCGATCTCGGCCAGGGTGGGGGTGGTTTTAGGCATGGGCGTGGGTCGGCGTTCCGGGCAGTACGGGGGATTGTCCATTACGCCTACCGCGGGTTTGGCCTGATTCGCAATTTTTAACGTTAACGCTAACGTAGCAGCCATGCCTACACTTTTGCCCTACCAAGACCCCCTGCAACCCATCCCCCAGCGCGTGGCCGACCTGCTGGCGCGCATGACGCTGGCCGAAAAGACCGCCCAGATGCACGCCTTCTGGCTGGTGCTGGCCGAAGACGGCGAACACCAGGTGCGCTCCGGCGAGGCCTTCATTGGCCACAGCGACCCGGCCACCTTGCGCCGCCGCCTGGCAAATGGCCTGGGGCAGATCACCCGCCCGCTGGGCACCCACGGCGTGGATGCCGCCAGCGGCCTGCGCGCGCTGAACAAGCTACAGCGCACCCTGCGTTTTGACACTCGGCTGGGCATTCCGGCCATTGCGCACGAAGAATGCCTGGTGGGCCTGATGACCCGCGACGGCACGCTGTTCCCGTCGGCCCTGGCGATGAGCGCCACCTGGAACCCGGCGCTGATCGAACAGGTGGGCACGCAGATCGGCCTGGAGTGCCGCGCCGTGGGCTGCCAGCAGGGGCTGGCACCGGTTCTGGACGTGTCGCGCGATGTGCGCTGGGGCCGCACCGAAGAAACCCTGGGCGAAGACCCGTACCTGGTCGGCGTGCTGGCCACCCGCTACGTGCGCGGCCTGCAAGGCCCGCAGCGCGATGTGCTGGCCACGCTGAAGCATTTTGTGGGCCACTCGGCCAGCGAGGGTGCGCGCAACCATGCGCCGGTACACCTGGGCTGGCGGGCGCTGAACGACACGTTTTTGCTGCCGTTCGAGATGGCGGTCAAACAGGCGGATGCGGGCGCGGTGATGCCGGCGTACCACGACATCGACGGCGAGCCGGTGCACGCCTCCGCGCATTTACTCACCGAGGTGCTGCGCACGCAGTGGGGCTTTGACGGCCTGGTGGTGGCCGACTACGTGGGCGTCAGCCTGCTGTACCAGCACCACTGCGTGGCCCACGACGCAGCCGAGGCGGCGGCGCTGGCCTTTAACGCCGGGCTGGACATGGAGCTGCCCGGCGACGACTGCGCCCAGCACCTGGCCACCGCCATCGAGCGCGGCCTGCTCAGCGTGGCCAAGGTGGATGAAATCGTGGCCCGGGTGCTGACCGAGAAATTCCGCCTGGGCCTGTTCGAGCGCGACTTTGCAGACAAACCCTTTGTACCCCTGCGCCAACCCGCTGCCCGCCAGGCGGCGCTGGACGTGGCCCGCCAGTCCATCGTGCTGCTGGAGAACCACGGCATCCTGCCGCTGCAGCCATCCCAAAAACCGCAGATCGCGCTGATCGGCCCCACCGCCGCCGACCCCATGGCCTTGCTCAGCGGCTACAGCTTTCCGGCGCACCTGATCCTGCAGGACCAGACCGAGGGCACCGACCACATCGCCACACCGCTGCAAGGGCTGCAGGCGGTGTTTGGTGCGGCCAATGTGCAGTACGCCCAGGGCTGCGCGATCCTGGAGCAGCGGCGCAGTGGTGCGCCGGTGTTCCCCGGCGATGTGGCCCCCGCCGGGGTAGAGCGGGTGTCGCCGGTATCGCAAAGCACCGAGGGCTTTGCCGAGGCCGAGGCCTGCGCGCAGGCAGCCGACGTAGCCATCGTCTGCGTGGGCGACTTGGCGGGCCTGTTCCAGACCGGCACCGTCAGCGAGGGCTCGGACACCGACTCGCTCAGCCTGCCCGGCGTGCAGCAAGCGCTGCTGGAACGCATCGTGGCCACCGGCACGCCCACGGTGGTGGTGCAAATGTCCGGGCGGCCCTACCACCTGGGCGGGCTGGAGAGCCGCGTGGCCGCCTACCTGATGGCGTTTGCGGGCGGGCAAGAGGGCGGGACGGCACTGGCCGAGGTGCTGGCCGGGCTGCAGGAACCGTCGGGCCGCATGACGGTATCGGTACCCACCAGTGCCGGGGCCATGCCGTTTTTCTACAACCATTCCCTCAAGAGCGGCGGCACGCCCATCGCCTTCCATTTCGGCAGCCGTTACCCGTTTGGCCACGGTCTGGGTTACACCCAGTTTGCCTACCGGAATCTGGTGCTGGAGAGCGACGCGGTGGACCTTGCCGACGGCGATGTCCGCGTGCAGTGCGAGGTGGCCAACACCGGCAGCCGCCCCGGCGTGGCGGTGGTGCAGCTGTATGTGCGCGACCGGCTGGCTTCGGTGGTGCGGCCGGTGAAAGAGCTCAAGGCTTTTCAGCGCGTGGAACTGGCGGCGGGGCAGGTGGCGCGGCTGAACTTCAATGTGCCAGTGGACATGCTGTGCTTCACCCACCCAAACGGGCAACGTTGCGTAGAGCCGGGCTGGTTTGACGTGATGGTCGGCCCATCGAGTGCCGACACCCCGCTGGCCACTGCCGTGCAGGTGCTGGGCGCGGCCCCCCGCATGCTGGGCCGCGACTGGCGTATGGAAAGTACCTGTACGGTGGTGCCCTGCGAAGCGACTGATTCCGATAAAGTACGGGCATCAAACTAAAAACAGAGACACCATGACCACACCCTCCCACACCCTCTACCCCAGCCTGGCGGGCCAGCGCGTGGCCATCACCGGCGGTGCCAGCGGCATTGGCGCAGAGCTGGTCACGGCCTTTGTGCGCCAGGGCTGCGAGGTGCACTTTCTGGACCGCATGGCACCGGCTGTAGCGCCTGAGTCGGCCACCTTCCACCTGTGCGACCTGCAAGACACCGACGCCATCGCGCGCACGTTTGCGGCCATCGGAGCGCTGGACGTGCTGGTCAACAACGCGGGCAACGACGACCGCCACACGCTGGCCCAGGTCACCCCCGCCTACTTTGACGACCGCATCGGCGTCAACCTGCGCCATCTGCTGTTTTGCGCCCAGGCGGTGGTGGAGGGCATGCAGGCGCGCGGCGGCGGCTCCATCATCAACTTTGGCTCCATCGCCTGGCACCTGGGGCTGGAGAACCTGGTGCTGTACGAGACGGCCAAGGCCGGCATCGAGGGCATGACCCGGGCCCTGGCCCGCGAGCTGGGGCAGCAGCGCATCCGCGTCAACTGCATCCTGCCCGGCAACGTGGAAACCCCGCGCCAGGCCAAGTGGTACACGCCCGAAGGCGAAGCCGCCATCATCGCCGCCCAGTGCCTGAAAGAACGTATCCAGCCCCGCGACATCGCCGCCATGGCGCTGTTCCTGGCCTCCGGCGATGCGCGCATGTGCACGGGGCACAACTACTGGGTGGATGCCGGTTGGCGCTGAATTTAAGCGGGCGTTTCAGGCCGCTAGCGCTTATTCCATCAGCGTGAGCAGCTCCTGTTTTTATAGCTTCACCACCACCCGCCCGCGCACGCTGCCCTGGAGCAGCGCGGCCCCGGTGGCCACGGCCTGGTCCAGGCCGATCTCGCGGGTCATGGACTCCAGCTTGGCCACGTCCAGGTCCTGCGCCAGGCGCTGCCAGGCCTGTTGGCGCAGGGGCAGGGGGCACATCACGCTATCGATGCCGTACAGGCTGATGCCGCGCAGGATGAACGGGGCCACGCTGGCGGGGAAGTCCATGCCGCCCGCCAGCCCACAGGCCGCCACCGCCCCGGCGCGGCGGGTGGTGGCGCAGGCGTTGGCCAGGGTGTGGCTGCCCACGGCATCGACCACCCCGGCCCATCGCTCCTTGCCCAGCGGTTTGCCGGGGGTGCTGAGCTCGGCGCGGTCGATGATGCTGGTGGCACCCAGGGTGTGCAGGTAGTCGGCCTCGGCCGGTCGGCCGGTGCTGGCCACCACGGTGTAACCCAACTTGGCCAGCAGGGCGATGGCCACGCTGCCGACACCGCCGTTGGCCCCGGTCACCAGCACCTCGCCGTCCGCCGGGCGGATGCCGTGTTTTTCCAGCGCCAGCACGCACAGCATGGCGGTATAGCCTGCGGTGCCGATGGCCATGGCCTGGCGCGTGGTGAAGGCCGGGGGCAGGGCCACCAGCCAGTCGCCGGGCACACGCGCCTGCTGGGCCAGGCCGCCGCTGTGGGTTTCGCCCACGCCCCAGCCGTTCAGAATCACCCGATCGCCCGCCTTCCAGGCCGGGTGCGCGCTGTGCGTCACCGTGCCCGCAAAGTCGATGCCCGGCACCAGCGGGAAACGCCGCACCACGGGCGACGCGCCGGTAAGGGCCAGGCCGTCTTTGTAGTTGAGGGTGGACCACTCAACGCGCACCGTCACATCCCCATCGCCCAGTTGGGACCCATCGATCTGCTGCAGCGTGGCGCGGTAGCCCGCGTCGTCCTTGGTGACCAGAATGCCTGTGAACATGGGTGCATCTCCTGAAAATCGTTTTTAAACCAAATCGGCCTCTACCGCTTATTCCATCGGCGTGAGCAGCTATCTTTTTAGGACCAAGGCCTTTTGGGCCGGAAGATTGAGAATACCCCGATGGCACAACATTTACCTGACGCGCAAGCGCTGTTTTTTGACGGCACGCAACGCCTGGCTGCAGGCGACGCCGCCGGAGCCGAAACCTGCCTGCGCGCAGCGCTGGCGCTGGCGCCCACGCTGGCCGAGGCGCACGCCAACCTGGGGCTGGCACTGGAGGCGCGCGGCGCACTGGCCGAGGCCGCAGACAGCTACCGCACATCGCTGGCCCACAACGCCACGCTGCCGCAGACCTGGGTGAACCTGGCCGGGGTGCTGCTGCTGCTGCGCCAGCTGGACGATGCCGAGATGGCTTGCGCCCAGGCGCTGCGGCTGCGGCGCGACGACCCCGCCGCCTGGTGCAACCTGGGCGCGGTGTACGCCCGCATGGGCCTGGAGCTGGAGTCCGAAGAAGCCTGCCGCGAAGCCATCCACCTGGAGGCAGGCCACGCCAAGGCGCGCTTTAACCTGGCCTATCTGCTGCTGCGCCAGGGGCGGTTGGAGGAGGGTTGGGCGCAGTTCGAGTCGCGCGACTGGTATGCCGCGCTAGAGCGCCAGCTGCACTGCCCGCGCTGGAAGGGTGAGCCGCTGGCGGGCCGGTCGGTACTGGTGGGTTTTGAGGCCGGGCATGGCGACATGCTGCAGTTTGGCCGTTACTGCGCAGAGCTGAAAACACGCGGGGCCGGGCGTGTGACCCTGCTGTGCCACCCGCCGCTGAAACGCCTGCTGGCCACACTGCCCGGCGTGGATACGCTGGTGGCATTTGACGAAGACGTGCCGCCCACCGACTGCTGGACCCCGCTGCTGAGCCTGCCCGCGCTGTGCCAGACGCGGCTGGACACCGTGCCCGCCACCCTGCCCTATCTGCATGCCGAACCGGCCCTGCTGGCCGCCTGGGCACCGCGCCTGCCGACCACGGGGTTGCGCGTGGGCCTGGTGTGGAAGGGCAACCCGAAATTTGAAAACGATGCCGAACGTTCGCTGCCCCACCTGGCCACGCTGGCACCTCTGGCTGCGGTAGCGGGCATCGGCTTCATCAGTCTGCAAAAAGGCGCAGGCGAGGACGAGACGGCCCCCTGGGTAGCCACCTCGCTGGGCGCGCAGATCCAGGACTTTGCCGATACCGCAGCCATCGTGGCGCAACTGGATTTGCTCATCAGCGTGGACACCGCCGTAGCCCATCTGGCGGGCGCTTTGGGCAAACCCTGCTGGGTGCTGCTGCCCGGCTATTTGACCGACTGGCGCTGGCTGACCGAGCGGTCCGATTCGCCCTGGTACCCAGAGGTTATGCGTTTGTTTCGCCAGCCAGCGGGCGGCGGCTGGGGGCCAGTGGTGGAAGCCGTAGCGGCGGAATTACACGCGTTTGCGGCGCGGGGTTTTGGCCGCTAGCGGCACGCCGGTGGCGCGCGCCAGCTCGTTGGAAATGGTGCGGTTTTTGCTGTCCATGGCGTGCTCGAACATGGCGCGGCCTGCCCGCTCCGGGTCGCCCGAGGCGATGGCAGCGACGATGGGGCGGTGCTCATGGGCGGTGATGGGCATGAGCCAGCTGTCGGCCAGGTTCAGGCGGCGAAACAGCGACAACTCCTTGATCAGCTTGCGGTAGATCTCGGTGAGTTTGCGGTTGCCCGCCAGCTCGACCAGGCGGTCGTGGAATTGGAGGTTGAGCAGGTGGTAGGTATAGGCATCCTGGGCCTTGACCTGGCGCTCCATCTCGGCGACCAGGGCCTTGACTTCCTTGAGCTGCGCGGGTGTGATGTGCACGGCCAGTTGGCGGCCCACCAGCTCGTCCAGGGTGGCGCGCAGGTCAAAAATTTCGATGGCTTCTGCGGTGGGGATGTCGCGCACAAACACGCCCCGGTTCTTCTCTACCCGCAGCAAGCCGCCTTCTTCCAACATGCGGAAGGCTTCGCGCACCGGGCCGCGCGACACCCCCAGTTTGAGGGCCAGCGCGGCTTCGATCAGCTTGCTGCCCGGCGGGTATTCGCCCACCAGAATCGCCCTTTCCAGCTCTTGCTGTACCACGCTGGTGAGGGAGCTGGTTTGGAGGAGGGCGATGGCGGAGTGGGTGGGATGGGGCACAGCAGACATACCCCAAATTGAATCACAGATTGGAGCTTATTTGGCTTTCATCGACGCGACCGGAGGGCCTTTGAAACGGCGGCGTTCAAAGCCAAACCAGACCACCGCCGTCAGTGCCAAAAAGGCCAGCGTGATCTTCAAGGCCGCGTCGTTCGGTGGCTGCACGCCC
The DNA here is from genome assembly GCA_963512645.1 of uncultured Albidiferax sp. GTDB lineage: Bacteria > Pseudomonadota > Gammaproteobacteria > Burkholderiales > Burkholderiaceae_C > Rhodoferax_B. Next base: position 141,171 of record CAUPNM010000002.1, read on the forward strand.
AAGAACAGAATCAGCGCCGCGCTCAATGTGACCAGCAGGGCTACCAGGCGGAACACCGGGCCCATGTCCCACGGGCCCATCTTGGTCCAGGTGCTGCCGTACGCCAGGCCGCCCAGTGCAATGGGCATGCCGTAGGAGATGAAAATGAAGATCACCGTGACCGATACGATGGTGGTGTAAGCGGGGGTGTACAGGGTGAACAGCACGGCAATGGTGCAGGCCGTCCAGATGGCAGCCACGGGGGATTTGAGCGTGGCGTGCACGGTCTTCAGCGCGTTGGAAGCGGGCAGGCCGCCGTCGCGGGCAAACGCAAAAACCATGCGCGAGGCCGAGGTCACCGTGGCCAGGCCGCACAGGAATTGCGAGGCGGTAATGGCCCAGTACAGCACGGCTTTCAGGCCCGCAGGCAACACCGCGTCCATGGTGCCAAAAAACACGCCGCCACCGGATGCAGCGGCCTTGTCCATGTCGGGGATGGCGATCACAAACGCGCACAGCATCAGGTAACCGAACAGCGACGAGTACAGCACCGAGGTGACGATGCCCTTGGGCACGGCACTCGATGCACCCACGGTTTCTTCGGCGGTGTGGGCTGAGGCATCGAAACCGGTGATGGTGTAGATAGGCAGCAGCAGGCCCAGGCCGAACAGCATCCACATGCTTTGCGTGGCGGGCCAGACACCGCCGCCCGCATCGCCGCTGTAGTTCTTGAAGGTAAACAGGCGCGCGAAATCAAAACTGGGGGCGTAGGCCAGCAGCGACACGGTCAGGCCGATGGCGGTGGCAAAGATCAAATAGCCGCTGATGTCGGTCAAAAACGCCGTCAGCTTGATGCCCACATGGTTCACCAGCGCCTGCACGGCGGTGATGCCAATCACAAACGCGGCCTGGGTGGCAAAGGTGGGTTCCCACCCCAAGCTGGTGCCAAATGCACCGATGAAGAAGTAAAACGTGCCCACGTTGATGGCGCCCAGCACCGTGACCAGGCCCAGCAGATTCAGCCAGGCGGTCAACCAGCCCCAGCCGCGCCCGCCCAAAATCGAGCTCCAGTGGTACAGGCCCCCGGCGGTGGGGAAGGCCGAGCCGATCTGCGCCATGCCCAGTGCAAAAACCAGGCTGATGGCACTGCCCACCAGCCAGCCGATGCCGATGGCCGCACCGCCCACGCCCGAAATAGCCTGCGACAGCGAGTTGATGCCGCCCGACAAAATACAAATGATGGAGAAAGAAATCGCGAAGTTGGAAAACGGATTCATCGTGCGCGACAGCTCTTGCTTGTAGCCCATGCTTTGCAGCACGCTGGCATCGTCGGCAACCTGTTGGGGCAATAGTGACATCAAATACCTCTCAAAGAGTATGAATGGAAAGTGAATACATGCACATCCCATGCCTGCTCTTGAGGGCGCGAAAGCCCGAGACGATGGAAACTGCTCTGGCGGTGTAACCGCGAAACCGCATTCGTGCAAGCCAAATTGAAGATTGTTAACAATCTACAAACCAGAATTGACAAGCGCCGGACGAAGCGCTTGAATGGATAGCGTTTTCCAAAAATAAGGCGAGAGACAAGATGGCATCCCATTCCCAAGCGCCCCTGCACCCCGCTCTGGCCGCGCTGCAAACTTCCGGTGCGGCCAAGGTCAAGGTGGCGGTGGCCGACATCGACGGCGTGCTGCGCGGCAAGTACCTGCACATCGACAAGTTCATGGGCGCGGCCGAGCCCTACCCGGCGGGCGGCTTCGGCTTTTGCGACGTGGTGCTGGGCTGGGACATGCTGGACGTGTGTTACGACAACACCACCGTCACCGGCTGGCAGCACGGCTTCCCCGATGCGCTGGCCCGGCTCGACCTGAACACCGCCCGCAACGTGCCCTGGGACGACAAGGTGCCGTTTTTTCTGGGCGAATTTGTGCTGGCCGACGGCAGCCCCCACCCGCTGTGCCCGCGCCAGACCCTCAAGCGCGTGCTGAAACGCGCCGAGAAAATGGGTTTCCAGGTGATGACCGGCATGGAGTTCGAGTGGTTCAACTTTCTGGAAACGCCGCAAACCTGGGCCGACAAAAAAGGCGTGGGTGCCACACCGCTGACCCCCGGCATGTTTGGCTATTCGCTCTTGCGCATGAACCAGAACCGGCCATTCTTCAATGCACTGATGGACGAGATGCTGGCCTTTGGCGTGCCCATCGAAGGCCTGCACACCGAAACCGGGCCGGGCGTGTTCGAGGTGGCCATCGGCTTCAGCGAAGCGCTGGCCCAGGCCGACCGGGCTATTTTGTTCAAAACCGGGGCCAAGGAAATCGGTGCACGTTTTGGCATCATGCCCAGCTTCATGGCCAAACCGCACCAGAACATGCCAGGCTGCAGCGGGCACATCCACCAAAGCCTCAGCGACGGCAAGACCAATCTGTTTTTCGATGCGACCAACCCGCGCAAGATGAGCCCTCTTTTTGAGAGCTACCTGGCCGGGCAGGTGGCCTGCCTGATGGAATTTGGCCCGATGATCTGGCCCACCATCAACAGCTACAAACGCCTGGTCGATGGTTTTTGGGCCCCGGTCAAACCCACCTGGGGCCTCGACAACCGCACCGCCAGCTTCCGCGTGATTGCCGGCAGCCCCAAGGCCACCCGGCTGGAAACCCGCTGCCCCGGGGCCGATGTCAACCCCTACCTGGCCATGGCCGCCGTCATCGCCGCCGGGCTGGACGGCGTGGAGAAGGGCCTCAAACTCACCACCCCGCCCATCACCGGCACCAATGGCGGCGCAGAGCACATCGCCCGCGCGCCCCGCACGCTGATTGAAACCACCCGCAACTTCCAGCAGTCCACCGTCGCCCGCGACTGGCTGGGCGACACTTTCGTCGACCACTTTGCTGCCACCCGAGAATGGGAATGGCGGCAGTGGCTCGATGCCGTCACCGACTGGGAAATGAAACGCTACTTCGAGATAATTTAAAACCATGACCATCTCCTCCTTCGCCTTCCCCACGCCGATCCAATTCGGCCCCGGTGCCCGCAAACGCGTGGCACAGCACCTCCTGGACCAGGGCCTGAAACGCCCGCTCATCGTTACCGACAAGGCGCTGGCCGCGCTGCCGGTGATGGCCGAGTTTTTGACCCATCTGCAGGGGCTGGACGTGGCCGTATTTGGCGGCGTGTTTGGCAACCCCACCTGCAGCCAGGTGATGGATGGCGCAGCCGCCTTCAAAGCCCATAACGCCGACTGCGTGATCGGTTTTGGCGGCGGCGCGGCGCTGGACGTGGCCAAGGTGGTGGGCATTCCGGCCACCCACCCCGGCGACATTCTGGAATACGTGTGGAACCACCCCAACGTGCGCCCCATCACCCAGCCGCTGCCCTACTTTGTGGCCCTGCCCACCACCTCGGGCACCGGCTCGGAAGTGGGCCGCTCCAGCGTGGTGAGCGAAAACGACACGCACCTCAACCGCGTGGTGTTCAGCGCCCACATTCTGGCCAAAACCGTGTTTGCCGACCCCGAGCTCACCCTGGGCCTGCCCGCGCACGTGACCGCCGCCACCGGCATGGACGCGCTCACCCACAACATCGAAAGTTACCTCTCGCCCGCCTACCACCCGCTGTGCGACGGCATTGCGCTGGAGGGCACGCGCATCGCCGCAGCCGCCCTGCGCACGGCAGTGCGCGAGCCGGGCAATCTGCAGGCCCGCAGCGACATGATGATGGCGTCGATGATGGGCGCGATTGCGTTCCAGAAAGACCTGGGCGCGGTGCATTCCTGCGCCCACGCCCTGGGTGCCGTGTGCGACCTGCACCACGGCCTGGCCAACGCGCTGATGATCGACACCGTGATGGCCTGGAACTTTGCTGCCGTACCGCACAAGTTCGACGAGCTGGCCCATGTGTGCAAGGTGCACGGCGGGGGCCCGGCCTTTGTCGCCTGGCTGCGCCAGCTCAAAGTGGACGTGGGCATCACCACCCGGTTGGCCGACTTTGGCGTGCGCCCCGAGCACCTGCCGCGCCTGGTGGAAATTGCCACCGCCGACATGTGCCACCAGACCAATCCGCGGCCCTGCACGGCGGCAGATTTCGAGGCGCTGTTTTTGGAGGCGATGTGATACGTCACCCTAAAGACCGTTTGAAGATTGGCATCAGCGCCTGCTTTTTGCACCCCGACCCGGCGCGTGCCGCCTTTGCCAAAAAGACGCTGCAGTACGTTGAGCAGTCGATGGCGCACTGGATCATGTCGGGCGGCGCGCTGCCGGTAATGGTGCCGTCGCCCGCCGGAGACACCGCGCGCGGCGACATCGGCTACAGCGACTACGCCCACTGGCTGGACGGCCTGGTGCTGCACGGCGGGGCCGATGTGTGGCCCGGCAGCTACGGCGAAACCCCGCTACAGGAACGCTGGAGCGGCGACCGTATCCGCGACGGCTACGAGCAAGCCCTGGTGCGCGCTTTCGTGGCGGCGGGCAAGCCGGTGTTTGGTGTGTGCCGGGGCCTGCAACTGATCAACGTGGCCTTTGGCGGCACGCTGTACCAGGACATTGCCACCCAGCGCCCCGAGGCATTGCAGCACCGCGATGCCGATGCCTACGACCAGCATTTCCACGCACTGGAAATAGTGCCCGAAACACGGCTTAGCGCCCTATTGGCGGGCGCAAGCAGCAATCAAATCAATAGCATCCACCACCAGGCCATCAAAGACCTGGCGCCCGGTTTTGTGGTCGAAGCCCGCAGCCCGGACGACGGCGTGATCGAAGCCATCCGCAGCACCGGCCCGGCCTATGTGGCGGCGGTGCAGTGGCACCCCGAATTCCACCAGCCCACCCAGGGCACGCTGGACGACACCCCTTTGCTCACCGACTTTCTAGCCGCAGCCCAGGCCGCCAAGGACTCCGCATGACCACCCTTGTTATCCACAACCCCGCCACCGGCTTGCAAATCACCCAGGTGAGCGCCGACGATGCCGCCAGCGTCGCCGCCAAAGCCCAGGCCGCCCGCACCGCCCAACCCACCTGGGCCGCCACGCCGCTGGCCCAGCGCATGGCCTGTGTGGCCCGCTTCCGCGCCGCCGTGGTGGTCGAGCTGGAGGCCCTGGCCGCCACCATGACAGCCGAGACCGGCAAGCCCATCAGCATGTCGCGCAACGAGCTCAATGGCCTGCTCGGCCGCATCGACTTCTTTCTGGCCGAAGCCGAAGCCAGCACCGCCACCCAGACTGTGTTTGCCGATGGCGGCATGACCGAGCAGATCCAGCACATCCCCCTGGGCGTGGTGGCCAATATTTCCGCCTGGAACTACCCCTGGTTCGTGGGCTGCAACGTCATCCTGCCCGCGCTGCTGACCGGCAACGCGGTGCTGTACAAGCCTTCTGAATTTGCCACGCTGACCGGCATGGCCATCGCCCGGCTGCTGCACGAGGCGGGTGTGCCCGCCGACGTGCTGGCGCTGTGCGTGGGCGGCGGCGAGGTGGGTGCGGCCCTACAGGCGCAGCGCATCGACGGCCTGTTTTTCACTGGCTCCTACGCCACCGGGGCCAAGATCGCCCAGGCCCTGGGCCCGCGCATGGTCAAGCTGCAGCTCGAATTGGGCGGCAAAGACCCGACCTACGTGTGCGACGATGCCAACCCCGCCACCGCCGCTGCGTCCCTGGCCGACGGCGCGATGTACAACACCGGCCAGAGCTGCTGCTCGGTGGAACGTATCTACGTGCACGAAAAAGTGTTCGATGCTTTCGTGGCCGCGTTTGTCGACACGGTGCACAGCTTCAAGGTGGGCGACCCGATGCTGGACTCCACCTACATCGGTGCCATCACCCGCGCCGCCCAGCTCGACGTGCTGGACGCGCAGGTGGCCGATGCGGTGGCCAAGGGTGCCAAGCTGCTCACCGGCGGCACCCGCCTGCCGGGCAATACCTTTGCGCCCACCGTGCTGGTCAACGTTAACCACAGCATGGACCTGATGCGCGAGGAAAGCTTTGGCCCCGTGATCGGCATCCAAAAGGTGGCCAGCGACACCGAAGCGGTGGCCCTGATGAACGACACCCGCTACGGCCTGACCGCTGGTGTCTTCACCCCCAACGAGGCCCGCGCCCGCGCCGTGCTGGCCCAGGTGAATGCGGGCAGCGTCTACTGGAACTGCTGTGACCGCGTCAGCCCCCGCCTGCCCTGGAGCGGCCATGGCGACTCGGGCGTGGGCCTGACCCTGTCCACTTACGGCATCCAGACTTTCACCCGGCCCAAGGCCTGGCATCTGCGCCAGGCTTAAGTACCAAATCGGCCTCTTGCGCTTATTCCATAAGCGCAAGCAGCTCTATAAAATATAGCAAGTATCCCTTGTGCATTGCAGGGATATAACCGCCATGCGGTTTTTTCGATCTCATTTAGATATATCGTAATGGTATCTAAATCACATCGAAAGAGTCTATGCCCCATTTTGAAAAACGCTGCGACCACCCTGAACACGGCGGCCCCCGCCATGGTCGCGCTGACCACCACCACCCGCACCACCATGGCCACCACGTGCGTGGCGAGCATCCCCACCCCGGCGGCGACCACCCCGGGCGCGGCGGCCGCCACGGCGGCGGGCCGGGCCGGGTGTTTGGCCACGGCGGCTTGCGCCTGGTGCTGCTGCAACTGATCGCCGACAAGCCCCGCCACGGCTACGAGCTGATCAAGGAAATCGGCGACCGCCTGGGCGGCAGCTACAGCCCCAGCCCGGGCGTGATCTACCCCACGCTGACCCTGCTGGAAGAGCTGGGTTACACCGCCATGGCAGAGAGCGGTGGCGGCCGCAAGCTCTACAGCATCACCGACGCAGGCCAGGCCTTTCTGGCCGAGAACCGCGTGGAAACCGATGCCTTGCTATCACGCATGGCGAATGCCGACACCCCCCACCGGGGCCGCCCACCGCAAGTTGTGCGCGCACTGGAAAACTTCAAGCTGGCCGCCCGCATGCGCCTGGGCGGAGCCCCCTTGAGCGATGAACAAGCCCACGCCTTTGCCCAGATCCTGGACAACGCGGCCCAACAACTGGAAAGAATCTGAATGAACACCCCGCACCGTACCGCCACCCGGGTCCGCCACGAGCTGAAATTTCGCCAACTCAGCGTCGTACGCACCCAGCAGCTCACACCCCACATGGTCCGCATCACGCTGGGCGGGCCCGATTTGGCGGGCTTTACCAGCCCCGGTTTTGACGACCACGTAAAAGTCTTCTTCCCCGATCCCACAACCGGCGAACTGGTGTTACCCGGCGGTGCCGAAGACGGCCCGCGCCCCACCATGCGCGACTACACACCGCAGCAGTTCGACCCGCAGGCCCTCACCCTGGTGATCGACTTTGCCCTGCACGACGCGGGCCCGGCCACCAACTGGGCGGCGCAGGCGCAGGTGGGCCAGGTGCTGGGTATGGGCGGCCCGCGCGGCTCTTTCATCCTGCCCACCGACTTTGACGGCCACCTGCTGATCGGCGACGACACCGCCATTCCGGCCATCGCCCGGCGGCTGGCCGAATTGCCCGCCGGTGCCCCGGCACTGGTGCTGATCGAAGTAGATGGCCCAGAAGACGAGCACACCCTGGCCAGCGCCGCCCAGACCACGGTGGTGTGGGTACACCGCCGGGGCCAACCCCACGGCCAGCAGCCGCTGTTGCTGGAACGCTTGCGCAGCCTGGACTTGCCACCCGGTGACATCCACGCCTGGGTGGGCTGCGAAACCCATACCGCCAAGGCCTTGCGCGCCCACCTCGTGGGCGAGCGCGGTGTGCAGCCGCAATGGACCAAGGCCGCAGGCTACTGGCGCCAGGGCAGCGTGGCCACGCACGACACGATCGAGGCGTAATGTGGCGGCCGGCTTGGCTTGTCTCTTCTTCTAATATCTCTATTACTCAAATAGTAGTAGTAGTAAGGTGGGCACCATGCTGTGGATAAGTGGTTTTAAGCCTTGTGCAGCAGCCACTTAGGCCATTTTGACGGCTGTGCGTGACTGCGCTTATTTGGTGTCACGCCAAAATGAACAACTTTTGAAATCTGCCACAAGCTGTGGATAACTGCTGGCTTATGCAAAATTTATCCACAGGGTTTGCCGCCGCCCTGCTGGGCTATGCTGTGTCTTTTTCAGGACTTACGCCAGTTCCCCCTGTAAGCCCGAAGGGCGGTACAGGGGCGCTGCGTAAGTTCTATTTCTATTCCAAGGAAGCTTGATGCCCCGTTCCATCCTCGAAGAAGCCCGCATCCACCCTGCCGTGCGTGACAAGGTCGCGGCTTCACAGCAGGCCATCGTGCAGGAGGTGCAGGCGGCGGTAGCGGCGCATGCAGTGGTGGTGGTGGGAATGCGGGTCAACCCGTTTGTGCGCAGGGCCCGCAAGGCGCTGGATGCGGCGCAGGTGCCGCACCATTACCTGGAGTACGGTGGCTACCTGAGCATGTGGCGCGAGCGCAATGCCCTGAAGATGTGGACCGGCTGGCCCACCTTGCCCATGGTGTTCGTGCGGGGCACGCTGGTGGGCGGAACCACCGATCTGGTGAAGTTGATCCAGACCGGTGAGCTAGCCAAGATGCTCGGCTAACTTTTTTTGCATCAGCCTTTGTGGTGGCGGCCGCCAGGGCCACCGTGCTCACCCCGCCCGCCGTGGTGCATGGTGTTGGCATCAAACACCTTTTGCTGTTCGGGCGTGAGTGTGGCGTAGAAAGCCTTGGTGGCTTCGGCACGCTTTTCCATCTGGGTACCACGCTCGGCGTGCATGGCGCGCATTTTGTCCATGCGCTCGGGCGTGGTCAGTTTTTCCATGGCTGCCTTGTCGGGCCGTGGGCCGTGGGCGGGTGGTTGCATGCTGGTGGTGAAGGTGGTCCAGGCGGGTTCCTGGGCGGCGGTGAGCTTGAGTTTGGCCTTCAGGTCGGCCTGGTGCTTTTGCATGCGTTCATGCATCTTGGCCGGGTCGTGCTTGGCCATGCCGGTGGCGGCAGCAGCGGTAGCGGGTGGCGGTGGTGCGTCGGCCGCAAAAGCAGCAGCGCCCACGGTGGCCAGAAGGCCGGCTAAAACAAGACTTTTGAACGGTGTACGGGTGGATGCCATGTGCGAACTCCTGGGGAAATAGGGGGAATTTCGCCTGCTGCCGGGATTGGCGACAGGTTGGAAGCCAGTGTGGAGCGGCGATGTAAAGACCCCAAGAAGCCCCGCCATGTGAAATGTAAAGTTCAATCTTGAGCAGCGACAATCATGGGCTCTTGTGAATCAACGCAGAAAGAATTCCCGTGTTTAAAAATGTGATGGTGTACCGCATTGGCCCAGGCTGGGCCCCCGATCTGCTGGCGATCGAAACGGCGCTGGACAAAGACCGTTTTGCCGAATGCGGTGCCAGCCAGGAAATGTCGGTCGGCTGGACCGAGCCGCGTGGCGTGGCGAATGGCCCGCTGCTGGAGTCCATCGGCGGCCAGCTGATTTTGAAGCTGATGTTCGAGAGCAAGGCCGTGCCCAGCTCGGTGATCAAACGCAAATCGGAAGAACGCCTGGCCCAGATCGAGGCCACCACGGGCCGTAAGCCCGGCAAAAAAGAACGCAAGGAAATCAGCGAAGACGTGAAACTGTCTTTGCTGCCCATGGCCTTCACCAAGCGCGGCGCAGTGCTGGTGTGGATCGACCCCGCCGCCCTGGTGCTGGTGGTGGATGCCGGTAGCCAGGGCCGCGCCGACGAGGTGATCACCGCGCTGGTCAAGGCGATCGATGGTTTTGCGGTGCTGCAGATCAACACCAGCTTGTCGCCCGCCACCGCCATGGCCAACTGGCTGACCACGCAGGAGCCGCCCGCCGGTTTCAGCATCGACCGCGAGTGCGAACTCAAGGCCGCGGATGAATCCAAGTCGGTCGTCAAATACGCCCGCCACGCGCTGGACATCGACGAGGTGCGCCAGCATGTGGCCGACGGCAAGCTGCCCACCAAGCTCGCCATGACCTGGGAGGGCCGCGTGTCCTTCGTGCTCACCGAGAGCCTGCAGGTCAAGAAGGTCACCTTCCTGGACGGCGTGTTCGATGGCACCTCCCAAGAAAAAGAAGACGGCTTCGATGCCGACGCGGCCATCGCCACCGGCGAAATGCGCCAGATGATCCCCGACCTGCTGCTCGCCCTGGGCGGTGAGATGGCGCTGGGCGAGGCGGGCACCAAGCCCGATGCGGCACCGCTGCAACCCGTCAATCTGGCCGAATCGCCGTTTTAAGCGGAGTCAGCCGCGACCTGATTTTGGCGCTGGTATTCTGCCAACGCGGCGCTGAGCGTGATCGACACCAGCACCCCACGCGGATGCGCGACCAGGGTTCGCGTTGGCGCTCAGCCTTCTGCCAGAAAGTCCTGCACCATCCGGTTGAAGCGCTCCGCATGCTCCCACTGCGCCCAGTGGCCGCAGCGGCTGAAGACGTGCATCTGCGCGTCCTGCATGCCCCAGACCAGGCGCAGGCCCACGTCCATCGGCACGAAGCGGTCGTCGCGGCCCCAGATCACCAGCGTGGGTGCGGCGATCTCGCCCAGGCGGTGGCCGTAGTCGGGGAACTGCTTGGGGTTGGCCGCGCTGCTCTTGACGAAGTTCTCCAGGTGCGCACGCTGGTTCAGCATGTTGTCCAGACGCGCCTGGTACAGCGCATCGGTCAGGCTGCTGGTGTCGTAGACGAACACGGCCATCATGCGCTTCAAGTTCTCGATGGTCGGGTCGCGGTACAGCGCGCCAATCAGCTTGATGCCTTCGGTCGGCATGGGCACGAACTGGCTGGGGCCACCGGTGCCGCCACCCATCAGCACCAGCTTGCCGACGCGCTGGGGGTTCTTCAGCGCAAAGGCCACGGCGCTGTGGCCGCCCATGGAGTTGCCTATCAGGTGCGCGCGCTCGATATTCAGCTCGTCCAGCAACGCGGCCAGCGTGTCGGCGTTGAGGTCCGAGCGCGAGCCGGTGTTGACGATGGTGTCGCTCTTGCTCCAGCCCGGGCAGTCCATCAGCACCACGCGGTAGCCGGCGTCGACCAGCGGCTGCACGTTGCGGTTGAAGTTGGCCCAGCCGCTGGCGCCGGGGCCCGAGCCGTGCAGCATGACGACGGTCTCGGCCCCTTGGCCGGCGTCGTTGTAGTGGATGCGCAACTTCAGCCCGCCGACCCGCAGGTGGGCGAACTGGCTGGTGGATTCTTCCGTCAGAGTGGTGTTGGTCATGGTGTTGTTCTCGGTGGTTCAGTGTTGCGTGTCGGTCGCATCCTCCGACCCAGGGTCGCATGGCGCTGCTCCGAAGGCCGCGGAGCAGGCCATGCCAGCGGACGCCGCGGAACTGGCTCTGCCAGGCCGCTGGCGGCGCCCCTGGAGGGGGATGGAATGGCTACACGCAGTGCGCCATTCAAACGGGGTGGTCCAGGTCAAGCGGCTTCGCTCATGGTGGGGATGGCGGGTGCGCGTTGGTGCTCCTGCGCCTTCAGCAGGTCCAGCGCCACGTCGACGATCATGTCTTCCTGGCCGCCGACCATGCGGCGCTTGCCCAGCTCGACCAGGATGTCCACGGCCTTGAGCCCGTACTTCTTGGCGGCCACTTCCGAGTGCCGCAGGAAGCTGGAATACACGCCCGCATAGCCCAGCGCCAGCGTCTCGCGGTCCACGCGCACCGGGCGGTCTTGCAGCGGGCGCACGATGTCGTCGGCCGCGTCCATCAGCTTGTAGAGGTCGGTGCCGTGGTTCCAGCCCATGCGCTCAGCCGCAGCGATGAACACTTCCAGCGGCGCATTGCCAGCCCCTGCGCCCATGCCGCCCAGGCTGGCGTCGACGCGGTCGCAGCCCTCTTCGACCGCGACGATGGAGTTGGCTACGCCCAGGCTCAGGTTGTGGTGGGCGTGCATGCCGGTCAGCGTCTCCGGCTTGAGCACATCCTTGAATGCGCGGAAGCGGTCGCGGACATCGTTCATGCTCAGTGCGCCGCCGGAGTCGACGACGTAGCACACGGTGGCGCCGTAGCTTTCCATCAGCTTGGCCTGCTGGGCCAGGCCCTGCGGTGTCTGCATGTGGCTCATCATCAGAAAGCCCACGGCTTCCATGCCCAGGTGGCGCGCGTACTCGATGTGCTGGCGTGCCACGTCGGCCTCGGTGCAGTGGGTGGCTACGCGCACGATGCGGGCGCCCGCGTCATACGCTGCCTTCAGGTCGTGCACGGTGCCGATGCCGGGCAGCAGCAGCGTGGCGATCTTGGCGTGTTGGACGACGCTGGCCACGGCCTCGATCCACTCCACATCGGTGTGGGCGCCAAAACCGTAGTTGAAGCTGCCGCCCTGCAGGCCATCGCCATGGGCGACCTCGATGGAATCGACCTTGGCATCATCCAGGGCCTTGGCGATCTGTTTCGCTTGCGCCACGCTGTACTGGTGGCGAATCGCGTGGCTGCCATCGCGCAGCGTCACGTCGGAGATGTAGATTTTCTTGCTGTTCATGGTGTGTTCTCCTTCAGGCGGCCACGGCCGTTTGCAGCATGCGGACGGCCATGCGCTCCGCTGTGCGCAGGCCGGCGCTGGTCATGATGTCCAGGTTGCCGGCATAGGCTGGCAGGTAATGGGCGGCGCCCTCGACCTCCAGAAAGATCGAGGTCTTGAGCCCGCTCAGACGGTCGCCGACGCCGGGGATGCGGATCGGCCGGTCGGCCTCGATGCGGTCGAACTGCACGCGCTGCTTGAGCCGGTAGCCCGGCACATAGGATTGCACGTCAGCCGCCATGCGTGCCACCGATTCCTCGATCTTCTCGGGGTCAACGAACTCGGACAGGGTGTAGACCGTGTCGCGCATGATCAGCGGCGGCTCGGCCGGGTTCAGCACGATGATGGCCTTGCCCTTGGCCGCGCCGCCCACCACCTCAATGGCCTTGGACGTGGTCTCGGTGAACTCGTCGATGTTGGCACGTGTGCCGGGGCCAGCGCTCTTGCTGGAGATCGAGGCCACGATCTCGCCGTACAGCACCTTGGTTACGCGCGAGACGGCGGCCACCATCGGGATGGTGGCTTGGCCACCGCAGGTGACCATGTTCACGTTCAGCGCGTCCAGGTGCGCCGCGCCGTTGACCACGGGGATGCAGTAGGGACCGATGGCCGCTGGTGTAAGGTCGATCATGCGGACGCCGGGCTTCAGGCTGCGCAGGAAGGCGTCGTTCTTGACGTGAGCCGAGGCCGACGTGGCATCGAACACGAAGTCGATGTCGGCGAACACAGGCAGGCGGGTCAGTCCCTCGACGCCCTCGTGCGTGGTGGCCACCCCCATGCGGGCAGCGCGGGCGAGGCCGTCGGAGGCGGGGTCGATGCCTACCATCGCACCCATTTCGATGTGTTGGCCATGGCGCAGGATCTTGATCATCAAATCCGTGCCAATGTTGCCGCTGCCGATGATGGCAGCCTTGAGTTTGCGGGTCATGGTGTCTCTTTCAAAAAAAGGGGGTCAATCGACGGTGGCCCCACTGGATTTGACCAGTGGTGTCCAGCGCGCTACTTCGGACTGCAGGAAGCGGCCGAACGCCTCGGGGCTGGAGGGGAAGGGCTGCATGCCCTGGTCGGCAAAGCGCTTGAGCACGTCGGCATCGCCCAGCGCCTTCTGGAAGGCTTCATTGAGCTTGGCTACGGCTGGCGCGGGCGTTCCGACCTTGGCTGCGGCACCGAACCACACACCTGCGTCCACGCCCTTGATGCCCAACTCGTCCAGCGTGGGCACGTCGGGCAGTTGCGGCGAGCGTTTGGCAGCGGCGATGGCCAGGGGTTTGAGCTTCTTGCCCGTGATCAGCGGTGCCGTGGTGATGACCGGGTCAAACATCATGTCGACCTGGCCCGACATCACGTCCTGCAGCGCTGGGGCCGAGCCCTTGTAGGCCACATGGTTGTACTCGCCACCGGCCTTGCCGCGGAACAGTTCGCCAAGTAGATGACCGATGGAGCCGATGCCCTGCGATGCAAAGCTGAGGCCACCCTTGCGCGTCTTGGCCTGTTGCACCAGGTCCTGCACGCTGGTGAGAGGACTGTTGGCCGGTACCACCAGCACCAGCGGCGAGGCGATCAGCGAGGACACCGGCGTGAAGTCCTTGATCGGGTCGTAGGAGAACTTGCGGTACAGGTTCTGGTTGATGGCGAACATCTCGGTCGCGGCAATGAGGACCGTATGGCCATCGGCCGGGGCGTTCTTGATGGCCGCTGCGGCGATCTGGCCACCACCGCCGGGCTTGTTGTCGACGATGACCGGCTTGCCCAGGGTGTCGGCCATCTTCTGCGCCATCACGCGCGAGATCTGGTCGGTGATGCCACCAGCCGGAAAGGGCACGACGAGGGTGACGGTGCGTTGCGGGAAGTCCTGGGCCAGTGCCAGGCTGGGCAGGGCGGCCAGGGCCAGCGTGGCCAGAAGGGTGCGGCGGAATTGCATGGTGTGTGTCTCTAAAAGTGGAAAGAAAGGATCAGGTTCCGAACTGGACATGGACGCTGCCCAGGCCACCGATGTGGGCCTCGAAGCGGTCGCCCGGCTGGGCCGGGACCATGGGGCCCAGTGCGCCGGTCAACACCAGGTCGCCGGCCTTGAGTGGCTGGCCCAGGCTGGCCAACTTGCGCGCCAGCCAGACGGCGGCGTTCAGCGGGTGGCCCAGGCAGGCCACGCCATTGCCTTGCGAGACGACCTCGCCACGGCGCTCCATGCGCATGGCGCAGGTCTTGAGGTCCAGGCCATCGAGCTTGACGGGCACGCCGCCCACCACCACCAGGCCGCTGGAGGCGTTGTCGGCCACGGTGTCGATGAATCGGATGTTCCAGTTGGCGATGCGGCTGCCGACGATCTCGACAGCCGGCAGCGCATAGGCGGTGGCGTTGATCAGGTCGACCAGCGTGGCGTCGGTGCGGTCCAGGTCGTGCGCCAGCACCAGCGCCACCTCGGCCTCGACCTTGGGCTGCAGCGTGCGCGCCCAGGGCAGCGGCTCGTCATCGCCATACACCATGTCGGCGAACAGCGTGCCGAAGTCGGGCTGGTCCACGCCCAGTTGTTGCTGCACGGACAGCGAGGTCAGGCCGATCTTGCGGCCCACGATGCGCCGGCCCTGTGCCACGGCATGGCGCAAATTGGCCAGCTGCACGCGGTAGGCCGTCTCGCCATCGGGGATCTCGTCGCGCAGCGGGGCGATGGGGGTGCCGGTCTGCTCGGCTTCGCGCAGGCGGTTGGCCCAGGCTTCGATGTGTTGTTCAGTGCTCACGTCGTCGTCTCCTCAGGTGGTGTGTAAAAACAGGATTCCGTAGCCGGCAATCAGCGCCGGAATGGTCTGGTAGTGGTAGAGCGGGCACGGCAGCGCGCCGCCTTCGGGCAGCGCGGCGCGCGCCACCAGCCAGGTTTTGGACTCGTGCGCCGACAGGCCGGCGGCCTGCTCGATGGAGTCCTCGCTGTCGTGCACCAGCGCGTCCAGTTGGCCGTGGGCGAGCGCGTCCATCCAGCGCCGGTCCCAGTCGGGGTTCAACGGCTTCATGCTGGCGTCGCCGCGCGCCAGCGCCAGGCCGGCGGCCTTGACGCGCTCGGTCTTGGCGTCGCGCTCGTCCTGCGTCGGCGTGTTCTTGACGGTGATGCGCTCGCGCACGGTCGGGTCGGGGTTGGCCATGGTGGGCACCGGCGGCTCGTGCGAGAGGCCGCCCGAGCCGATCACCAGCGTGCGCTGCGGCAGCGTGTCCAGAAAGCGGCCGATCTCGCGCCCCAGCTGGCGGCAACGCCGCAAGCGGGGGATGCCGGGCTGCGCCACGGCGTTCAGGAAGATCGGCAGCACCGGCGGGGTATCGAGTCCGCCCCAGATGAACTGCAGCGCCTGGGCAAAGCCGTGGTCCACCTCCATGCGCCGCGACAGCGCCAGGTCGAAGTCGTGCTCCATCAGCCAGGTGGCCAGGCCCAGTGCGGCGGCTTCGTCCACGTTCAGCACGCCGGCCGGCGTCAGGTAGTCGCCCACGGCGGTGCACTGGCTGCCAATGCAGAACGGCGGCATCAATTCGTTGAAGAAGCCGTTGTAGTGGTCTGGGCCGATCAGCACGACCAGCTCGGGGTCGAACTTCAGTACCTCTTCGCGCGCCCGGGCGATGCCGCGCTGCAGCTCGGCTTCGACCGCCGCGTCCAGCGGGTTCAGGCCCAGCAGCGGTGAGTGGGACATGCCCAGGAAGGCACGCTGCATCTCATGCCTCCAAGGGTGCGTGGAGCAGGGCCGCCAGCTTGGCGGTGGTCGCGTTGATCTCGTGTGGCGAGGTCATGGCGGCGACGAAGCGGTCGGGCCGCACGATCACGATCGAGCTGCTTTGGCCGGTGAACCAGTCCTTGATGCGGCCCTGCGTGTCGCCCAGCGTGGTGACGCCGGGGCCGGCTTCGTCCGGGTAGGCCATCTGCACCAGCGGCTTGACCTTGATGAAGCGCGTGCCCAGCCCTTCCCAGAAGGCGCGCACCGCCGGGCTCATGCCGTAGGTCGGGTCCGTGCCCCAGGCGATGACGGCGAAGTTCAGGCCGATGGTCTCGTCCAGGCGCACGGCGTCGCCGTTGGCCCGCGTCACGCGCGGCTGGATGAACATGCGGCCGACCGGCGTCTTTAAAGGCGCCTCCAGGCCATTGATCAGCCGGCCCAGCAGCGACTCCTTCTTCTCGGCCATCAGGCCGACCAGCCGGCCCATTGGCGTGTCACCGGAGCGGTCGAGCAGGCCGCCGAAGGCCGTGCGTGCCTCGGAACGCTCGGGCAGCACCACCACGCCTTTCTCGTAGCGCGGCATGGGCTTGAAGCGCATCTCGGTGAAGTAGGCCTTGACCGGCGGCACCGCGTTCAGCGCCAGCATCAGCCGGTCGCGCACCTTGGCGGTGGTGACGCTCTCGGGCGCGAAGATGTCGCCCGCCACTTCGGACAGGTGGATCATCGAACGCGCGTGGGCGCGGCGCTCGTCGGTGTAGCTGTCCAGCATCGCGTCGCCGCACTTGCCCTGCGCCACCAGGGCCAGCTTCCAGGCCAGGTTGCTGGCATCGCGCATGCCGCTGTTGTAGCCCTGGCCCTGCCACACCGGCATGATGTGCGCGGCGTCGCCGGCCAGCAGCACGCGGCCCACGCGGAAGGTGCTGGCCAGGCGCGCGTTGTGGGTGTAGACGCGCTTGCGGATGTAGTCCAGCTTGTCGGGGTTGGGCACCACCTTGGCCATCAGCTTGGCCATGTTCTCGGGCTTGGACAGTTCCTCCTCGGTCTCGCCCGGCATCACCATGAATTCGAAGCGGCGGATGCCGTGCGGCAGCGCGCCGGACACATACGGGCGCGCCGGGTCGCAGACCATGTCGATGTGCGGCGTGCCCAGCGGGTCGTTGCGCACGTCCACCACGATCCACTGGTTCGGCTTGGTGCGGCCCTCGAAGGCCACGCCCAGCGTGCGCCGCACGAAGCTGTTGCCGCCATCGGCCGCCACCACGTAGCGGGCGCGCACCTGGCTCTCGGCACCGGCCTCGGTCTTGAACGTCATGCAGACGCCACCCGCATCCTGCGCAATGGCGGTCAGCTCCTGGCCGAGCCGGGCCTCGACATGCGGGAAGCGCTGCAGCCCCTCGTACAGGATGGCGTCGACCTGCGGCTGGATGAATGCGTTGCGGCGCGACCAGCCGAACTCGTCGGTGCGCGGCTCGATGCTGGCAAAGCAGCGTCCGTCGGCCGTCAGAAAGCGCATCCAGTGGTCGGGCGTGATGTGGGCCTGCACCTGGTCCGTGAGGCCGATGGCCTGCAGCGTGCGCAGCGATTCGTCGTCGATGCCGATGGCGCGCGGGTAATCGATGATCTGCGGTAGCCGCTCGACCACCAGCGCCTTGATGCCTGCCAGCCCGAGCGTATTGGCGATGGTCAGCCCGACGGGGCCGGCACCGATGATGACGACTTCCGCGTCGTAGCCTGTTTGTTGCTGTGGTGTGAAAGCCATGTTGTCTCCGTTGGGGGCTGGGGTGTTGGTGTCAGTTCTCTGACAGAGACGAATTTTGTTGATGCAGATCAATGTGGTAAACACTGTGCACCTGGTGCATAGTGAGCCCAGGGTTAACCCCAAAAAAGCGAGCCTCCATGCACCCCCGTGAGCCCTCGGAAACCCCTCCCTACAAGGAAGTGCGTGGCTTAACGCGCGGGCTGGAGATACTGCGTGCGCTGAACCGGCTGCCTGGCGGCATCGGCTCGACCAGCGAACTGGCGCGGCTGTGCCAGCTCGACCGGACCACCACCAAGCGCCTGTTGGAAACGCTGCGTCACCTGGGCCTGGTAAGGCCCAGCGACCGTGATGGCCAGTACAACCTGACCTTCGATGTGCGCAGCCTGAGCGAAGGCTTCGAGGATGAGGCCTGGGTAGGCAAGGTCGCCAGGCCAACCATGCAAGCCGCTGCGCGCGAACTGATGTGGCCCTGCGACCTGGCCACGGCCGAGGCCGGTTTCATGGTGGTGCGCGAGTCCACCCACCGCTGGAGTGCGCTGTCGCAACACCGCGCCATGATCGGCGAGCGGCTGCCGATGCTGGTCACCGCGATCGGACGGGCCTACCTGGAGGCCTGCGACGAAGTCGAGCGCGAGGGCCTGCTGGAGTTGATGCGTCGGCGCACCGATTGGATCGGCGAGCAGGCGCGCGACCAGGCCATGGTGGACCGGTTGCTGCGGGAGACGCGGCGCAGGGGCTATTCGCTGAACGAAGGCGAGTGGCTGCGCGAGGCCGACTTCGCCGCGATTGCGGTGCCGGTGTTCGCCGGGCCGCGCCTGCTGGCGGCGATCAACATGGTGTTTCCCAAGTCGGCGATTGCACCGCGCGACCTGCAGGCGCGCTACCTGCCGATGCTTCAGCGCATGGCCGAGACTATCGGGAAAGACAGCCGACGCTGGATTGAGGCATAGGGCCCCCATATTTACAACTCTTGCCCGACTTGGCAAGAGCACTTCAGTAGCTTGCCAGCGCCCACTCCATCAGCACAAGCAGCTACTTAAACCATAGCATCCATCTGCTGCCGCAGCACCTGCAAAGCGGTATCGAAAGCAAAGTCTTTTAACGCCTGGTCGATCTCGGTAAAAGCCTGGGGAAAGGCGGAGTGCAGCAGGGTGGCGTGTTCCTCCACCAGGGCGATGGCATCGCTGTCGTCCTGGGCCAGCAGGTCGGCCAGTTGGGCGCACACCTGGCGCAGTTGCTCGGGGTCTACCGCCACCGTGGCCTGGGCGGCTTCGGGGGGCAGCTGGGCGTGCAGGGCCTGGACCAAGGCGTTGAGCCGTTGCTCGACTTCGGCGACCAGGGGTTGCAGCTGCGGGAGCGGTGCGCTGGCGTGCAGGGCGGCTTCGAGCAGGCCGGCCTGCTCTTGCAGGGCCGCCGCGCCGATGCTGCCGGCCACGCCCTTGGCGCTGTGGGCGATACGCTCGGCGGTAGGCCAGTCGCCCTGGGCCAGGGCGGCGTGGAGCTGGGCCGGGGTGTTTTGCTGGTTGCGCACAAACATGCGCAGCATGTTCAGGTAGGCCTTGCGGTTGCCGTTGAGGCGGCGCAGGCCTGCGTCCATGTCCAGGGCCGGGATGTGTGCGGGCAGCGCGACCTCGGCGCTGTCGGCCGATGCTGTGACGGGGCTCGCCGGGGTGCGGGTGGCACGTGGCGCAATCCATTTGGCCAGCACGCTCCACAGGTGGTCGGCCACGATGGGTTTGGTGATGACGTCGCCCATGCCCGCAGCGAGGCAGGCATCGCGGTCGTGCTGCATCACGTTGGCGGTCATGGCAATGACGGGCAGGGTGGCAAACCGGGGCTGTTGGCGGATGGCCAGGGTGGCGGTGATGCCGTCCATCACCGGCATTTGCATGTCCATCAGCACCAGGTCAAAGTCGGATTGGGCCAGCTTGTCGAGTGCGACCTGGCCGTTGTCGGCCACCTCGGCCACCAGTCCCGCCGAGCCCAGCAGCTCCAGGCCCACGTACTGGTTAAATTCGTTGTCGTCCACCAGCAGGATGCGCGCCCCGGCCAGCGGTGCCATGCGGGCAAACAGGTCGCTGGGCGTGGGGGTGGAGGCGTTGCGCGCCGGGCCGTGGCCCACGCGGGCCAGCGCGTCGCGCAGGGTGGTGCCAAACACAGGTTTGACCAGTACGGTGGCGATACCCACCGACTTGCTCAGCTCCGCCAGGCCGTCGTCGCCAAAGGCGGTGACCATCACCATCTTGGGTACCTGGGGCAGCCCCAGGGCCTGGATGGCGCGGGCGGTGGCGATGCCATCCATCTCCGGCATGTGCCAGTCCAGAAACACGATGTCGCAGTCGTGCTGGCGCAGGTGCTCCAGTGCCAGCGCGCCCGAGGCCACGGTGTGCACCGTGAACTGCTGCTCTTGCAGCATGGCGGCCAGGATGCTGCGGGCAATGCTGTGGTCGTCTACCACCAGGGCGCGCAGGCCGGTCAGGGGGGTGGGTGCGGGCTCGGCGGCCAGGCCTACGCCCAGGTTGGCGGTGAACCAGAAATTGCTACCCTGGCCGACCTGGCTGTCCACGCCCACCGCGCCGCCCATCAGCTCGGCCAGCCGCTTGGAAATCGACAGGCCCAGCCCGGTGCCACCGTATTTGCGGGTGGTGGAGACATCGGCCTGGTGGAAACTCTGGAACAGGGCCGCACACTGCGCGGGGCTCAGGCCGATGCCGGTGTCGCGGATGGCAAAGTACAGCTGGATGTGGTCGCTGGCCAGGTCCTCGGGCTGGGGCTGCTGCACGCGGGCGACCAGCACGATCTCGCCCGCATCGGTGAACTTGACGGCGTTGTTGGCAAAGTTGATGAGGATCTGGCCCAGCCGCAGCGGGTCGCCCACCAGGTGGGGCGGCACGTCGGGGGCGATGTCGAACACCAGCTCCAGGTGCTTGGCGCTGGCTTTTTCGGTGACCAGGTTGGCCACGTTGGTGAGCAGGGCATCGAGCTCGAACGGCACCTGTTCCACCTGCAGTTTGTTGGCCTCGATTTTCGAGAAGTCCAGGATGTCGTTGATGATGCCGAGCAGGTGTTTGCCCGACATTTGTACCCGGTCGATGTACTCGCGCTGGCGTGGGTCGAGCGGGGTTTTCAGGGCCAGCTCCGACAGGCCGATGATGGTGTTCATCGGGGTGCGGATCTCGTGGCTCATGTTGGCCAGAAATGCGCTTTTGGCCAAGCCTGCGGCTTCGGCGGCTTCTTTGGCGGCTTGCAGCGCATCGGCGGCCAGCTTACGGCTGGTGATGTCGTCAAACCAGGTGTAGCCCGCGCGTTTGCCACCAAATTCGCCCAGGCTGGACGACAGCGAGGCCCACAGCGGCGTGCCATCGCCCCGGGTAAAGGCGATTTCCCAGTTGTGGATGCTGCCTTCGCGCACCAGGGTTTCCACCGCGCGCTGGCGCACCTCCGGGTCCACATACATCTGGCGTACACCGTGCTGCACCAGGTCTTGTTCGCTGATGCGAAACACCTCCAGCGCGCGCCGGTTGTGGAACAGCGCCCGGCCGTCTTCGCGGGTGATGATGAGCGCGCTGGGGGCCGACTCGAGCACGGTACGCAGTTGCTTTTCGCGGGCCAGCAAGGTGTCTTGCGCCTGGATCTGGGTGGTCACGTCCATCCAGTAGCCGGTCCAGACCTGGGTATCGGGGCTTTTGGCGTGCACGATGCCGGTAGCCCGCAGCTGGATCCAGCGCAGTTCATCGCCGATCTGGACCCGGTAACGCACGGCCAGGGATTCGTTGCTGGTGGCCGTGGCCTCCAGGTCCTGGAAGTTGGACGGGGTGGCCGCCGCCTGGCGGGCCCCGCGCAGCGTATCCCGTACCCGGGGCAGGTCATCGGGGTGCACGTGGGTCAGGTGCGCACGCGGGTCGCGCATTTGGGCCTCGGCGCTCACGCCCAGCAGGGCCAGGATGGGCTTGCCGACAAAGTGGAAGTGGGGCGCGCCGTCGGTTTGCAGGCTCATCTGGAACACGGCGCAAGGCAGGGCTTCGCTGATGTCCAGCATGCGCTGGCTGGCGGCCTGGACCACATCGGTGAGCTGACGCAGCTCGGCATCGCTTTGCCGGCGCTGCTGGGCCAGGTTGCGGCGCGCCATGCTGCGGCGCGACAAGGCGTAGTAGCCCAACAGCACGCACAACAGCACCGCGCTGCCGGCCAGGCCCGGCACCAGCAGGGCGGCCCACAGGCTGCGGTCTTCCAGCAGCAGCAGTTGCCAGGGGCCGTCCTGGCTGTCCCACTCTAGCGTGCGGCGGGCCACGGTCGTGCGGTGGCCAGGCCAGCGCAGGCTGTTGCCCTCCAAACGGAACGGCAGTGGCGTCAGCTGGGCCTGGCCAAATTGACCGTCGGCGCCGGTCTGGGCTGCGGGTGAGGCGGTGACACCGGGCAGCATCTGCAGGCGCCAGCCGGGCTGGTTGCTGGCAAACACCACGCCTTGCGGCGAAACCACCAGGGCCGGGGCCGAATGGTGGGCCAGCGCGGTATCGAGCGCATCCGCAACGGTCTGCACCACGTAGACCCCATTGGGCGGCTTGCTGGCTTCGGCACTGACGCGCACCGGGGCGGCAAACACCAGGCGGCGTTGCTGCCCGCTGGCATCGGTGGTGGGGTAGAACACCGGCTGGCCTCGCAAGGCCAACTGGAAATAGGGCTGCCCACCCAGTTCGCGCCCCAGCAAGGGCGAGGCGCCGTCCTGGTTCAGCTCCGACAGGACCGTGCCTTTGCCGTTGAGTACAAACACGTCTTGTGTGCCGGGGGCCAGCAGCAGGGTAGAAAAGTCGGTGTAGAGCTGGCCGTAGTCGCCCGAAATATTGCCGATCAGCACCTGCTTCACATCGAAGCTCACCGCTGCCACCAGCGTGGCGGTGGCCATGGTGCTGCTCTGCGTGCTGGCCTGGTGGACCTTGTCGGCCAGGTTGTTGGCAACGGCCTGCAGGTCGGCATCGGCGCGGGCGTGGTTCCAGTGCCACTGCGCGGCCGCCACCAGGGCGGCCAAGACCAGGGCTGCAGCAATCGCAACCCCGTCCGCCCGCCGTTGCCGTAGCTTGCTGCGGTCCTTGTGCAGGGCCTCGACAACGGGTGTCAGGCTGGAAACGGGTGAAGATGCATCCATGGGCGCTTGGGGTTGGGTGCCGAAGTTTTTGCCAACCAGTGTATGCATTTCGGCAGATTTGAGGAATCTTCTCCCAACCTGGTGAGATTTATAAGAAATCGACCTCTAGCGCTTATTCCGTGGGCGGTAGCCGCTATGTAAAGTGTAGCTAATCGGTGCGAGTGGGTCGCCGGGGCCGCACCAGATCGGCCACCAGGGGCGGCAGCGACAGGCCCAGCAGCAGCAAGGCCAGCGGCAGCACCCAGATGAAACCCACGTACTTGAAGCCGGTGGCCCCACCAGCCCGCCCACCACAAAGGCCGACAGCAGGGTGGCGTACAGGCGCAGCTTGGTGCGGTTGGCCCGCACGCGCGATTCCAGCGGGCTGCCTTCGCGGTTCATGTAGACCAGCTTGCCCAGTTCGATGCCCAGGTCGGTGATCACGCCGGTCATGTGGGTGGTGCGGATTTGCGAGGCCGACAGCTTGGACACCACCGCGTTTTGCAGCCCCATGGTGAAGGACAACACCAGCAGCGTGAGCGGCACCGCAAACGGGGTTTGCCGGTTCAGCGTGGCCCCAATCAGGCCAAACACCAGCAGCAACAAGGCCTCGCACAGCAAGGGCAGCGCGTATTCGCTGCGCAAACGGTGCTGGCGCGCCCAGTTGACCAGCAGCGCCGTGGCCGCCGCGCCTGCGGTAAACGCCAACAAGGCCCCCAGCGCGCCCAGTACCAGCTTGATGTTGCCCAGCACCAGGTGGTCGGACAGCATGGAGGCAAAACCGGTCATGTGCGAGGTGTACATGCCCACCACCAGAAACCCCCCGGCGTTGATGGCCCCCGCGTTAAAAGCCAGCAGCCCGCCCAGCAGCCGGTTGGTGGCGGCAATGCGGTGCTGGCTGGTGAGGTGGCGAAGGCGGCGCATGCGAGGTAGATCTATAAGAAATAAGCAGCTAACGCTTATTCTATGGGCGGGAGCAGCTACTTAATTAATAGCAAGCTGCTGCAGCACGGCTGACAGCCCCG
The DNA here is from genome assembly GCA_963512645.1 of uncultured Albidiferax sp. Classification (GTDB taxonomy): domain Bacteria; phylum Pseudomonadota; class Gammaproteobacteria; order Burkholderiales; family Burkholderiaceae_C; genus Rhodoferax_B. The sequence goes on from CAUPNM010000002.1 coordinate 165,224, forward strand.
TCCAGGCACCCGCCAGCCGGGCATTGCCAGGCGCGCCGTCGCCCCATGACTGCGCCTGCCGGGCCCCGGCCAGCACGCTGTCGACCACCGGCACGGGCACGGCGTGCTGGATTTGCGCAGCCATGCCGGCCAAGCCCGCGCCGCCCAGAATGACGGCCTGCACGCCCGGCTGGGCGGCGGCCTCCACGCAGGCGGCGGCCAGCAGGATACGGGCGGCGGCGGGGTCGGCGGCCAGCTCGGCCCCGGTGGCCTCGACCGTGTGGATGTGGGCCAGTTGTTCGCCGTAGCCCAGGCTGTGGGCCAGGCGCTGCAGCATGGGTTTCCACGCCACGCCACCGGTGACGATGGCAAAGCGGCCATATTCGGCGGCCTCCACAAACGCGGCTTCGGCCAGGCCGGTGACGGGCACGGGGCTGCATTCGCGCAGGGCCAGCAGGCCGGGGTCGCCAAAGCAGCCGATCAGCACCGCGTCGGGCGTGGGGCCACCATCGGCCAGCCATGCGGCCCAGGCGTCCAGCGTGGCGTGCGCGGCGACGGCGTAGCTGGCCTCGCTGGAGATGTAGCGCGCACCAAAGCGGGCGGTGGCCATGTGTACCGCCACGTCGGGGCCGCTGGCCTGCAGGATATGGGTGCGCAGCAGCGCGGTGACGCTGTCGCTGGTGTTGGGGTTGATGACCAGTAAATGCCGCATGAGAACTATGCACACCCCCAGGCTGCAGCGCTACGCGTCTTTCGCCAACCCCCTTGCAGGGGGCGATGCCAGTGGCCCGGCAAAGCCGGTTCCACGGCATCCTTGGATAGCATCCGTTCAGACTGAAGGTGAAGGGGTAGGCAGCGATGGCACATGGGGTCAAGCGGCCTTTCCAAACAACTCGATCAGGTCGGGCGAGGTGGTGGCCACGGTGCCGAAGTGCACCTGCGCCTCCAGGTGCTCTAAATGTTCGCGCATCAGGCGGGTGGCGGCCTGTACATCGCGCAGGCGGATGGCATCCAGCACCGCGCGGTGTTCTTGGCAGCCACAGCCACCGGCGCGGCTGCCGGGCAACTCTACCGGGCCCCAGGTCATCAAAATCAGCGAGGTGCGTGACACCAGTTCGCGCAGGATACGGCCCAGGGTCTGCTGGCCCGAGCGTTCGGCAATGGTCAGGTGGAAGTCGCCCGACATGCGGATGGCGTGGCGCATGTCGCCCTTGGCGCGGGCAACTTCTTCTTCGGCGATGAAGTGCGACAGGATGGCGATGTCGGCCGGGGTGGCCACGGCCATGAAGCGCTCTAGCAGCGGCGGCTCGACCAGGCGGCGCGCCTCAAAGACTTCGCGCGCTTCCTGCTCAGTGGGCTGGGCCACGCAGGCGCCCCGGTTGGGCACCATGGTCACGATCTGCTCGTTGGCCAGGCGCACCAGCACCGGGCGGATGCGGGTGCGCGACACGCCAAAGGCGGTGCCGAGTTTGTCTTCCACCAGCTTGGTGCCAGGCTGGAGCCGGTGGTCCAGGATGGCGGAGACGATACGTTCGTAAATTTCACTGTCGCTAAGGGGAGTCACGGTGTTTTTCTGTGGGGTTTTTGTCCCAACAGCTTAACCAACAACAGCGTCAAACCCATCACGATGAACGACACCACGGTGGTCACCGTGCCAATGGCGTAGATCGACGGTGTGGTGACGGTGGTGGTCAGGCCTTGCAGCTCCAGCGGCAGGGTGTTGACATCGCCAATCGCCTGCGAGGTGCGGGCAATTTCATCCCACGACAGGGTGAAGCCAAACATGCCAATGCCCACCACCGACGGCGCAATCAGCGGCAGCACCACGTGTTTGAAGGCTTGCCATGGCGTGGCACCGAGGTCGCGGGCGGCTTCCTCGTACGCTGGGTTGAAGCGGTTAAAGATGGCAAACATGATCAGCAGGCCAAACGGCAGCGTCCAGGTGAGGTGCGCGCCCAGCGCCGAGGTGAACAGGCCCAGGGCGGTGCCGTATTCGTCCAGCGTGTCTTGCATCCCTAAAGCCTCCAGCGCCCATTTGATGCCGCCATCGAGCAGGCGAAACTCCAGGCCGATCCCTAGCGACACGATGATGGACGGCATGATCAGGCTGGCGATCACGATGAAAAACAGCGCATTGCCCCCGGCCAGTTTCTTGCGAAACGCCAGGCCGGCCAGCACCGAGAACACCACCGTGCAGACCATCACCGCCAGGCCCAGCGCCAGCGAACGGCGCAGGGCCGCGCCAATGTCCACCACGCCCAGGCCCTCGGCCAGCTTGGCAAACCAGTGCAGCGACAGCCCGCGCAGCGGGAAGGTCAAACCGCCCTCGGGGCCCTGGAAGCTGAGGATAAAGATGACGAACATCGGCCCGTACATGAACAGTACGAACAGGGCGAAAACGAAGGCCAAAGGCACAAAACCGGGTGCGCGTTTCATCTCACAGCTCCTTACGGATATCGACCAGCCGGGTCAGCGCCCAGATGATCATCAGCACGATGGCCAGCAAAATCACCGCGTTGGCGGCAGCCAGGGGAAACTGCAGGTACGAGGTTTGCACCTGGATGATCTTGCCAATCGACGCAATCTGCTGGCCGCCCATCACGCCCACGGTGACGAAGTCGCCCATGACGATGGTGATGACGAAGATGGAGCCGATGATGATGCCGGTGCGCGACAGCGGCACGATCACGTTCCACAGGGTTTGCCAGCCGCTGGCGCCACTGTCGTTGGCGGCCTCCAGCAGGCTGCGGTCGATGCGCATCATGCTGTTAAAAATGGGCACGATCATGAACATGGTGTAGAGGTGCACAAAGGCCAGCGTGACCGAAAAGTCGGAGAACAGCAGCCACTCCACCGGCTGGTCCACGATGCCAGCGCCCACCAGGCTTTGGTTCACCAACCCGTTGCGCCCCAGCAGCGGCACCCACGAGATCATGCGGATCACGTTGCTGGTCCAAAACGGAATGGTGCACAGCACAAACAGCAGCGTCTGCGTGCTTGACGACTGGATGTGGAAGGCCAGAAAGTACGACACCGCAAAGCCGATCACCAGCGTGATCAGCCAGACCATGAAGCAGAATTTGAAGGTAGATAAATACGTCTTGAGGGTGACGCACATTTCAGTGGTGTTGCTGCAGCCGTCAAAAATCGCAATGTAGTTTTTGAAGGTAAAGCCGGGCAGCAGCTCGTACTCGTTAAAGTCCCAAAAGCTGACCATCACGATCAGCGCCAGCGGCGCCAAAAAGAACACCGCAAACACCGCCGTCAACGGCGTGGCCTGCCACCAGGCGGACAGGCTGCGGCCCGGCGCGGGTGTGGGCGAAGGCAAGGGGGCGGTGGGTGTGCTCATGGATGAATATCCGCGTTAACTATCAAAATCGTAGCTGCTCACGCTTATGGAATGGGCGTTAGGGGTTGTTTTTATATAAATCGCACCCCGGCATCCGATGGCCCCCAGGCGAGCGCAGCGCTGCCTGGGGGCGTTCAAGCGCTATGCAGCGACGAACTCATTCCATTTCTGAACCATGTAGTTGTTGTCGTCCATCAAGGCGTTCCAGCAGGCGATGCCGCCCATGCGGGCTTCGTAACTGCCGCCGTCGCGGATTTGGCCGACCTTGGCCAGCAGGTCGCCGTTGGGGCTCTTGATGTCTTGCGTGGCGGACTTGCCTTCCATCCAGTAGGCCCACTCGTAGGGTTCCATCTTGGACTTGGCGGTGTCGAGCACGGCGCTGTAGTAACCCTGGCGGTTCAGGTAGGCACCGGCCCAGCCGTCGAGGAACCAGTTGATGAACTCGTAAGCGCCGTCCAGCGTGCGGCCTTTCAGCGTAGCGGGCAGGCCGAAACCGGCAGCCCAGGCACGGTACCCTTCCTTCAGCGGCTGGAAGGTGCAGGCGATGCCCTTGGTACGCACGGCGGTAACGGCAGGCGACCACCTCGACTGGATCACTACTTCGCCGGACGACATCAGGTTGACCGACTCGTTGAAATCTTTCCACAGCGCGCGGAACTGGCCTTGCTTTTTGGCTTCGATCAGGGTCTTGATGGTCAGGTCGATTTCCTTCTTGGTCATGTTGCCTTTGTCGGGGTATTTGTAGATGCCCATGGCTTCGACCACCATCGCCGCATCCATGATGCCGATGGAGGGGATGTTCAAAATCGCGGTTTTGCCCTTGAACTCGGGGTTCAGCAGCTCGGCCCAGGAGCTGATGGGGCGCTTGATCAGGTCGGGGCGGATGCCCAGCGTGTCGGCGTTGTACACGGTGGGGATCAGGCTCATGTACTGGGTGGGCGTGGCCGAGAATTTCTTCGACTTTTCGCCTTCCAGGAAGATCACTTTCTTGGGGGCCGTGCCCTGGTCGCCCACGGCTTTGCCGTTGACCATGCCGGTGGTGAACAGGGGGGTGATCTTGTCGGCGTTTTTGATGCGCTTGGTGTCGATGCCCTTGAGGTTGCCGGTAGGCACGATCTTCTTCAGCGAGAAGTATTCGGTGTCGATCAAATCAAAGCTGTTGGGTGCGGTGACGGCGCGCTTGGTTACGTCGTCGGTGGTCACGGCCACGTACTGGATGGTGATGCCGGTGTCGGCCTTGAACTTTTCGGCAATGGCTTTGTCCTGGTTCACCGCAGTGCCCAGGTAACGCAGCGTGATCTTTTCTTGGGCGTGCACAAACGGCGCAATGCCGCTGGCCAAGATACCGGCCGTGCCTTTGAGCAGGGTACGGCGCTGCATGGTGGCTTGCAGGGCATTCAGGGGTTCAGGAAGTACGTCGGACATGGTCAAAACTCCTAGGGGGTTACAGGGTGGAAATCAAGCAGCTACAGGAACAGAAATGGGGCTGAGTGGGTGGGCAGCATCCGGCGCCCAGGCCAGTTGCACAGCCTCGGCCACGCGGTAGGGTCGGGCGGCAAACTGGGCTTCGGACACCATCACCGAGAACTCGGCGGTGGCACTGGCGGTGTGCGCCACGCCGGGTTTTTGCAGGCCCAGCAGCACATAGGTGCCCTGGTACTCCACATCGCTGACCACAGCGCGGATGTTGTGCGGGCCGTCGGGCAGGGCAGCCTCGGCGGGGATGATCTGCATGTGGTCCGTGCGCACGCCGATCTTGCCGCTGGCCGTGTCCAGCACGTTGTGGCCGCCCATGAAGCGCGCCACAAACTCACTGGCCGGGCGGTTATAGACCTCGTGCGGGCTGCCCACCTGCTCGATCAGCCCGTGGTTCATCACCACCATGGTGTCGGCCAGGGCCATGGCTTCTTCTTGCGAATGGGTGACGTGGATAAAGGTCAGGCCCAGCTCCTTTTGCCAGCGGCGCAGCTCGGCGCGCATCTGGATACGCAAAAACGGGTCGAGGGCGGACAAAGGTTCGTCCAGCAACAGCACCTTGGGCTGGGTGATCAGCGCCCGGGCCAGCGCCACGCGCTGTTGCTGGCCGCCGGACAACTCACTCGGCGTGCGGTCGGCCAAATGGCCCATGGCCACGCGCTCCAGCAGATCCTTGGCCTTGGCATGGCGCTCAGCCTTGTCCATGCCTTTCATCTTCAGGCTGAAGGCCACGTTGTCGAGTGCGCTGAGGTGCGGAAACAGCGCAAAACTCTGGAACATCATGGCCGTGCCGCGCGCGGCGGCGGGCAGGTCGGTGATGTTGCGGTTTTCCAGCAGGATGTCGCCGCTGGTGACCGACTCGTGCCCGGCCACCATGCGCAGCGTGGTGCTTTTGCCGCAGCCTGACGGCCCCAGCAAACAGCAGTAACTACCGCTGGCGATGCGCAGATTGATGTTGTCAACGGCCGGCTTGGACGATCCATAACGCTTGGTCAGCGCGATGATTTCGATGGCCGAAGGTGCAGGGGAGGATGTAGGGGCGGACATATCCGTCCCCTATGCATAGGCCGTGCCAGCTTTGCGTACGCTGCAATTGTTAAATTGCGTACAAAACTGCACCGGGAATGTGCGCAATCCGGCTCTACACCGGGGAACTGCGCAGGCTTGGTGCGCTACATCTGCGCAATCTGCCGCAAAGCCTGCTCAAACACCTCGGGCGGCTGCCCGCCAGAGATCAGGTGCCGGTCGTTGATGACGATGGCAGGCACCGAATGGATGCCTTGACCGGTATAGAACTGCTCGCGCTCGCGCACTTCCGCCGCAAACTCGTCGGATTCCAGAATCGCCCGTGCCCGCACCGGGTCCAGCCCCACCTGCGTGGCAACCTGCACCAGCAAGGCGTGGTCGCTGGGGTTTTGCCCTAGGGTGAAGTAGGCATCGAACAGCGCCTGCTTCAGCGCGTGCTGGTGGCCTTCGAGCTCGGCCCAGTGCAGCAAACGGTGGGCATCGAAGGTGTTGTAGATGCGGTTACGCTGGCCCAGGTTAAAGGTAAAGCCCAGCTCGGCCCCGCGTGCGCGGATGTTTTCCTTGGTGGCTGCCGCCTGGGCCGGGGTGGCGCCGTATTTGCGCGTCAGGTGCTCGGTGGTGTCTTCGCCCTCGGGGGCCATTTGTGGATTCAGCTCGAACGGCTGGAAGTGCAGCTCGGCGGTGATGCTGTCGGCTACCCGCGCCAGCGCCTGTTCCAGCGACTTCAAACCCACCACGCACCAGGGGCAGGACACATCGGAGACGAAATCGATCTTGAGTTGGGTGGTCATGGTTTTCTTTGCTTGAAAAGCTGTGGATAGTTCTGGCACAACCAGTCAGTTATCCACAGGTAACGCGGTTTTTAAAAAGTTGTTCATTTCGGCGTGACACCAGAAAAGCAAGGTCACGCACACCCGGCAACACGGGATAAGCTGTTGATTACAAAGGACAAAACACGCTTACCCACAGAGGAGCCGCATGCTTACTACTACTACTATGTATTAATAGAACCATTAGAAGAATAGCCAAACACAAAGTCTGCCGTGGTTTGTGGACTGAAAAGCCCCAAAAATGCAAAAAGGCAGGCCTCCAAGGGGATGGAGAGCCTGCCTTTGAAAACAAAACGGCTTTAGAGGCCGGGGCGGGTGGCGATTTCGAGTTGGGTGAGGTAGTGCAGGGCGTGCGTATTGCTGTTGCCGCACATGTCCAGCGCGGGCTGCAACTGGCCGCAGACCGCCGGGCGTTCGGGATGGCCAAAAATGCGGCAGCGGTTGGCCGTGTCGAGCTGCACGCAGCGCACCCCGGCGGGCTTGCTGATGCCATCCACCACCGGCATGCCGGGGATGGGTGAGCTGATGCTGGGGGCAATGCAGCAGGCACCGCAACCGGGTCGGCAATCCATGGGTTTACTATAGTTTTGGGAGCTACTCACGCTTATGAAATAAGCGCTAGAGGCCAATTAGGCTTGAAATTTTCGGGCTGCCCACAGCACCTGGTCTACCACGGCCTGCACGCTGGCGCGGTGGTTGTCTTGCTTCAAGCTGCCGTCTTCGGCAAACGCATCGAACGCCCGGCCCAGCGCGAACTGCTTGGGGGCCACCCAGCACTGCATATTGGCCATCAGCGGCGACAGGTGCGTCAGCGAACGCAAACCCCCCAGCCCACCGGGCGACGCACTCAGCAGGCCCACCACCTTGCCGGTGAAAGAGCGGAAACCGTCTTTCCACACCGGGTCGGTCTTGATGGGGCTGGAAGCCCAGTCGATGGTGTTTTTCAGCAGCGCGGGGTAGCTGCCGTTGTACTCGGGCGCGCAAATGATCCAGGCCGGGTGATCGAACATGATTTGCTTCAGGCGCAGCACGTCGGCGGGCGTGCCCTCGGCCTCCAGGTCGGCGTTGTACATAGGGATATTGAAGTCGGCCAGCTCGATGTGCGTGACCTCGGCCCCGGCATCTGCGGCGATGCGGGCGGTGGCCTGGGCCAGTTGGCGGTTGTACGACTGTTTGCGGGTGCTGCCCGCGAAGATGAGTGTTTTCATGCCGCGGATTGCACCATATTTCGGGCCAAAACCTGTAACGCCGGGCTGACCTGCGGCTGCTCGGCCAGCAGCGACCAGAACTGCCGGGCGGCGGCCATGGCGGTGGCGTTGGCCCAAAAACCATCGGTGGCAAATGCGGCGTAGTCCAGCCCGCCGGTGTGGGCATCGGGCTGGTAACGCAGGGGCAGCATGTCGTACACCGGGGCCAGGGCGAAGCGGCCTTTGGCGATGTCTTTCAAGCTGTCGCCCTGGGCGAACAGGGCCAGGTTGTCCGCGTGCATGCCGGTATTGCCCACCAGACGGCCAAATTGCAGCCGGAACAGCGCCTGCTGTGCACCGTCTGCCGACAGCCGCCCTTGCCGCGCCAGCGCGTCGCAGGTAGCGGCCCAGTGCTGGTAACCACCGGGCACAAAGGCCGCGTGCGCCGCACCCACCGACACCACGTGCTGGCGACCCGCGTTGCCGGTACGGTCAAACCGCTGGCTGACCAGGTAGGTGCGGTTGTGGCTGTGCACTACCTCGCAGGCCGCCACCTGCTGGCCGTAACTTTGCAGCACCTGCAGGCACAGGGCTTCGGCATGCAGCAGGTCGTGCCAGCGCTCACCAAACGGTGTGCCACGGGGCGGCGAGAACTTCACCAGTACCGGCCTGCCCAGGTGGTTGGTAGCCAAAAATTTGGGTTGATCGCCTCCGATGGACGAGCCCGCAGGCAGGGTGGAGTGGATGTTTTCGGCCAGCGTGTCCAGTGCCTGGCACAGGTCGTGCCCCGGTGGGGGCAGGGTGGGCAAAGCGGTGGCTGCGTGCAGGTGGCCCAGCACCAGGGCCCCGGGTGCGTCGTGCAGGTGCAGGGCGGCGGTCAGCGTGGCCTGCAGGTCCCAATGGTCCGGGTTGCCCGGCACGCCATAGCCCGCCAGACTCTGTGCCAGCAAGCGGCCCAAAAAACCCTGCGCCTGCAGCGGCGACAGGTACCACGGCAGGCCGGTGGTACCCAACACATCCAGGCCTGGCGCTTCGATATGGATCTGGTCCCGGGCCAGCAGGCTCAAAAGCCCCAAGGGTTGTGCCCGGCCTGCGCTGTCCACCCGCCACAGCGGCTGCTGTGCGGCACCGCCTGCGATGGGCTGGGGCAGGGCGTAGCGGGCGCTTTTGCCCTGGCCCAGGGTGAGTACCTGGCCTGGCAACTGGGCCAGCAGGCGCGACACCGTGGACTGGCTTTTGCCCAGGGCCTTCTGGAGTTCTGCCGAGCGTGACGCGCCAAAGGTTTGTAAATGCAATAAAAGTGCGTCGGTATCGGCAGGCATAGTGAATAGAAAAAATAATGAAAAATTCCCATTGAATCAACAGGCTACGCTCATTTTAACTACGAAGTGAATAGTAAATGCCTGGCTAAACGGGTTTGTCATTGCGCTGACGGTAGCCCTTGGGTGTTTGCCCGTACTGCGCCCGAAAACTGTGGATGAAGTAGCTGGGGTTGGCGTAGCCGCAGGCCCAGGCCACCTCTTTGATGGCCAGCGCGCTCTCGGCCAGCAGGCGGGCGGCGCGGGCCATGCGCATGCGGTTGATGTAGGCCACCAGGGCTTCCTGCGTCTGCTGGCGGAACAGGTGCGACAAATAGTCTGCGGTACAGCCGCACTGCTGGGCCAGGCCGCGCACGCTCAAGTCGGCATCGCCCAGCTGGTTTTGCACCAGCACCCGCACCTTGGTGACCCAGGCGGATTCGGGGGCGGTGTGCGGGTCCACATCGGCCAGTGCGCGCAGCACCCCGGCGGTGGCGGCGGCCACCAGGGCGCGGATTTGCAAGGTCGCCCATTCGGCTTGCATGCTCTGGCCCAGCCGGGCGGCGTCGGCCAGCCAGTCGTGGATGTGGCGGGCCTGCGGGTGCTGGCGCATTTCCAGGTGGCGGATGCCGGGCCGATTGGCCGGGGTTTCGTGTGCCATGTGGCAGGTGAGGGCATGGGCCTCGGCGTAGACCACCAGGTTGGCAAACGGCTGGTCGGGCGCGGCGCGCACCTGCTCGGCATGTAGCAACTGCGGCGGCATCAGCAGCGCCTCGCCGGGGCCCAGGGTCAGGGTGCCATTCGGCAGGCGAAAGTCGGTCCAGCCGCTGGTTTGTAAAAACAGCTCGGGCCCGACGTGGAAATGGCCTTCGCCGCGTTCCACCGGAGCCCCGCCGGGCAGATGCACCACCAGGCTGCCCGCCATGGCGCGCTGCAAGAAGTCGCCCAGGTGCTGGCGCATGGCCACCGCATCCTGACGGGCGGATGGAGCCAGTGGGGCGCTGCAGAAGGTGGATGCGGGTGATCCAGGATTTTTGCTATTCATTGCGGATTATTGACAGCAATCGGGCTGGTGGGAGGGGGAGAGCGGGCATAGAGTCTAGGCCAGACAACGCCAAACCCTACTTCAGGAGCACCCTAGTGAAAACCCGTATTTCTGTTATTGTCTGGAACGAATACTGCCATGAGCGCGAGAACGCCGCCGTAGGCGCCCTCTACCCCGAGGGCATGCACGCCACCATCGCCCAGGCCCTGGCCGCTACCCCGGGCCTGAACCCCGGTGCCCTGCCGCTGGATATCAGCACCGCCACGCTGGACGACCCCGAGCACGGCCTGAGCGAAGCCCGCCTGGCCACCTGCGATGTGCTGATTTGGTGGGGCCACAAGGTACACAACCTGGTGGAGGACGCGGTGGTCGATGCGGTGCAAAAACGCGTGCTCGAGGGCATGGGTTTGATCGTGCTGCATTCCGGCCACTACAGCAAAATCTTCCGCCGCATGATGGGCACTAACTGCTCGCTGAAATGGCGCGAGGCGCACGAGAAAGAGCGGCTGTGGGTGGTGGAGCCCTCGCACCCTATAGCAGCCGGTTTGGGCGAGTATTTCGAGCTGCCCAATGAAGAAATGTACGGCGAACGTTTCGATATACCGCAGCCCGACAGCACGGTCTTCATTTCGTGGTTCGAAGGCGGCGAGGTGTTCCGCTCCGGCTGCTGCTGGGAGCGCGGCCATGGCCGCATCTTCTACTTCCGCCCCGGCCACGAGGCCTACCCCACCTACCACGACAAAAACGTGCAGCGCGTGATTGCCAATGCGGTGCAGTGGGCCGCGCCCCGCGTCAATATTGTGGACGTGTGCCCCAATCCCGAGCCACTGGAGCGCATCAGCCCCAAAACCGGGTTCACCAATGTCGGCATTGTCCAAACCAGCAAGGATCTGGCATGAGCGAGATAGCTAAAACATTGCGCGTTGGCGTGATTGGCCTGGGCATGGGCCGCGCCCACATCCAAGGCTGGCAAGAGCACCCGCAGGTCGAGGTAGTGGCGATTGCCGACCCCGATGCCGCCCGCCTGGCCCTGGTGGGTGACGAGCTCAAGGTGGCTGGCCGCTACGCCTCTGCCGAAGCCATGCTGGCCACCGAAAAGCTGGACGTGGTCAGCGTCTGCACACCCAATAAGTTTCACGTGGAACTTACCCTGGCCGCGCTGGCCGCAGGCTGCCACGTGCTGTGCGAAAAGCCCATGGCCATGAATGCGCATGAAGGCCGTCAGATGTTGGAAGCCGCCAAGGACGCGGGCAAGCGGCTGATGATCAACTTCTCGTACCGCTTCAGCGCCGCGTCCCGCGCCCTCAAGGCCCAGGTGGATGCCGGCCTGTTTGGCGACTTTTACTTTGGCCGCAGTGTCTGGCACCGCCGCCGCGGCATGCCCGGCTTTGGTGGCTGGTTTGGCACCAAGGCGCTGGCTGGTGGCGGCCCGCTGATCGACCTGGGCGTGCACCGCCTGGACCTGGCCCTGTGGCTGATGGGCTACCCGCAACCCACCTGGGTGATGGGCAGCACCTACAGCCCCATCGCCAGCGACCTGGCCCAAAAGGCCGGCAAGACCTTTGACGTGGAAGACCTGGCTGCCGGGTTCATCCGTTTCGACAACGGTGCCACGCTCGCGCTAGAGGCCTCCTGGGCCGCCAACATCCAGGAAGCCGAGCTGATGGAAACCCGGCTGCTGGGCACCAAGGCCGGGCTGCTGCAAAAGAACCTGGGCGGCGGCTACACCTTTGATGCGCACGTCTACACCGAAGTCAACGGCGCGCCGGTGGACATGCTGCTGTGCCCCCCCACGGTAGATGCCAAATCGGCCATGTTCGACTACGCCGAAGCCATCCTCACCGGCACGCCGCACCCGGCAGGCGGGGACGAGGGCCTGGTGGTGATGCAAATCCTGGACGCGCTGTACGAGAGTGCGCGCACGGGGGTGCCGGTGCAGATCGGTTAAGGCGCGGCCCAATAGCCTTGGCACACGTTGGTCACGGGATCGGCTTACTATGCGGGACTAACCCCACAGGAACCCCTTCCATGACCACTGCCCACGGCTACGCCGCCACCTCCCCGATTGCCGCCCTGGCCCCTTTCAGCTTCGAGCGCCGCACGCCCGGTGCGCAAGACGTGGCGCTGGACGTGCTGTTCTGCGGGGTCTGCCATTCCGACCTGCACACCGCCCGCAACGAGTGGAAGAACACGGTGTACCCGGCGGTGCCCGGCCACGAGATCGTGGGCCGCGTAACGAAGGTGGGCGATCTGGTGAGCAAGTTCAAGGTGGGCGACCTGGTCGGCATCGGCTGCATGGTCGACAGCTGCCAGCACTGCGCGCCCTGCGCCGATGGCCTGGAGCAGTACTGCGACAACGGCTTTACCGGCACCTACAACGGCCCGGCCCAGACCACCGGCGAGAACACCTATGGCGGCTATTCCAACCACATGGTGGTGCGCGAATCCTTTGTGCTGCGCATCGGCCACGCCGAGGCCGATCTGGCCGCCGTGGCCCCGCTGCTGTGCGCGGGCATTACCACCTATTCGCCGCTGCGCCAGTGGAAGGTCGGCCCCGGCCAGAAGGTCGGCATCGTCGGCCTGGGCGGGCTGGGCCACATGGGCGTGAAGATCGCCGCCGCCATGGGCGCGCACGTGGTGCTGTTCACCACCTCCGAGAGCAAACGCGCCGACGCGCTGCGCCTGGGTGCCAAGGAAGTCGTGGTGTCCAAAAACGCCGACGAGATGGCCGCCCACGCCAACAGCTTTGACTTCATCCTCAACACCGTGGCTGCCGCCCACAACCTGGACCCTTTCATGGGCCTGCTCAAGCTCGACGGCACCATGACCCTGGTGGGCGCGCCCGAAACCCCGCACCCGTCGCCCACCGTGTTCGGCCTGATCATGAAGCGCCGCCGCCTGGCCGGTTCGCTGATCGGCGGCATCAAAGAGACGCAGGAGATGCTGGACTTCTGCGCCCAGCACGGCATCACATCGGATGTGGAAACCATCCCCATGGACCAGATCGAAGCCGCCTACACCCGCATGCTGAAAAGCGATGTGAAGTACCGCTTTGTGATCGACATGGCTACGCTATAGTTTTTGCGCTATTTTTCAGGCATAAAAATGGCTGCTACCGCCCATTCCATTGGCGGTAGCAGCTATCAAATTTGCACTATTTTTGCCGGTACAGGTACCAGCCCGCGAACGCGGTAAATACCCCGATCAGCCCGGCAATCACCATGAAGCCGTGCGGGTGGTCGGCCAGCGGGATGCCGCCCACGTTCATGCCCAGCAGACCGGCCACGATGTTGATCGGCAGGGCCAGCACGGTGACCATGGTCAGGGTGAAGACGCTGCGGTTGGTTTGCTCGCTCACCTGGGCGGCAATTTCTTCCTGCAGCAGCTTGATGCGCTCTTTCAGCTCCGACATGTCGCGGATGGTCAGCGAAAACTCTTCGGTGGCCTGGCGCAGGGCTTCCAGGTCGTGCTCGCTGATCCACGGCGGCGGCAGGCGCAGCAGGCGGAACAGGGCACCCGGCTCCGGGGCCAGCAGGCGCTGCAGCCGCACCAGCACGCGGCGCAGGCGGCCTAGATCGGCGCGGCGGTTGTGCAGTCTGCCGACCAGAAACTTGTCTTCAATCGCGTCCACCTGCAGCGTGGTTTCGCGCACGATGCGCACCAGCACATCGCCTTGCTCCATCAGCAGCTGGTTCAAAAACGCTACGGATGAGGCCAGCGGCTTGCCGTTTTTGACCGCGTCGCGCATGCGGTCGATGGAGCGCAGCGGGTGCGAGCGGGCGCTCAGCGCCAGGTGCGGGGTCACGTTGAGCCACAGGCTGGCGATCTCGGCGGGGTCGAAGGCGAACTCAAACGCCACGTCATTGACCACTGCCACCAGGGTGTCGTGCGCGTCTTCGATGCGGGTGGAGCGCGAGCCTGCGTGCAGCGCCTCAAAAAACTCGGGCACTGGCTCCAGCTGTTTGCGGATGCTGGCCTCGGCCGTGGCATCGCTGAGGTTGAAGTGCAGCCAGACGAAGTCGCCCGGGTTTTTGGGTGCCGTGCTGCGCAACCAGGCCGCGGCTTCGGGCAGATCGACCGGGCGGCCTGCCGCAGCGTGGCTGAACAGGTAGCCGCAGATCAGGCCGTTTTTATCCGCGCCGTAGGTGGTGTGCATAAAGGAGGATTCAGGTCAACCCGCGACTTTAGCCCGCAGCTTTTGCACCAGCGTGACAACCGCCAGCGCCGCCGCACCGGCCAGCACGCCGGTGATGCCATCCACCAGCAGCGGGGCCAGGGTAGACAGGCCGGGCACGGCGGCGGCTTGCGCCGTGATGGATTCGGCCAGGTGGTGCAGGGCGGGCCAGCCGTGCGTCAGGATGCCGCCGCCCACCAGGAACATGGCGGCGGTGCCCACCACCGACAGCGTCTTCATCATCCAGGGTGCAAACGCCAGAATGCCCCGGCCCAGGCTGCGCTGCCAGGCGCTGTTTTGCTGCGCCAGGTACAGGCCGCCATCGTCGAGCTTGACGATGCCCGCCACCAGCCCGTACACGCCCACCGTCATCAGCAGCGCAATGGTGGAGAGCACCGTGAGCTGGGTGGTGAAGCCGCTGCCTTGCACGGTGCCCAGGGTGATGGCGATGATCTCGGCCGACAGGATGAAGTCGGTGCGCACCGCGCCTTTGATCTTGTCTTTTTCCAGTGCCACCAGGTCGATGGCGGGGTTGGCCACCGCTGCCACCAGAGCGTTGTGCTCGGCGGCGACCGCATCGGCGCTGTGCAGGTATTTGTGGGCCAGCTTCTCAAAGCCTTCAAAACACAAAAACACCCCGCCCGCCATCAGCAGCGGGGTCACGGCCCAGGGTGCCACGGCGCTGATGGCCAGGGCCGCAGGCACCAGGATCAGCTTGTTCACAAACGAGCCTTTGCACACCGCCCACACCACCGGCAGCTCGCGGTCGGCCTTCACGCCGCTGACCTGCTGCGCGTTCAGCGCCAGGTCATCGCCCAGCACGCCGCTGGTCTTTTTGGCCGCCACCTTGGTCAGCAGGGTCACGTCGTCCAGGATGGAGGCAATATCGTCGATCAGGGCAAGCAGGCTAGAGGCCATGGGGGATTTTTTCCAAGCAAATGCGCCGCACCGTGCGGACGCTCTGCGTAGATTGTCGCCGGGGTTAAGACTGCATGCCAAATGGGTGGTTTACGCTTATTTGTGGAGCACAAGCAGCTATAAAAACCGCAGCACTGTGTTCTACTTTTTCCCAGCCAGATATTCCTGCGCTTTGCGCCCCACAAACTGCCGCCCCGGGTTGCTGCCGCTGCACCACTCTTCGGGGGTGAACAACGCAAACAGGCCGATTTGGGCCAGGGTGGGAATGGCCAGCTCCAGCGCGTGTTCGATCTCGCCACGGGTTTCTGCGCTTGCCGCGTTGTACAGCGCCACGTTGTGCAGCATGGCGGCCACCGTGCCGGTTTGCAGCTGGCTGCCGTCGCGCAGGGTGACGCGGGGCAGGGTTTCGCCCGCTGCCAGGATCTTCTGGTTGACGCGGGCCAGGATGATGGCTTCGGTGGAAGAGGGCATGGGGGTCTCCTGTCGGGTGGGGGAGTGGGAATGATAAGAGCCAGCATATCGCAGGGAATGGGGCTGCTTATTAAAATGGTGGATTCTCCCTTCTGTTTGTGGCCTGCCGTTTGGGCGGGTTCAGGCAACGCTGGGGCTGGCACTGACAGAGGACGCGTGTATGTTGTACCCCCAAGAATTTGATGTGATCGTGGTTGGCGGTGGCCATGCCGGCACCGAGGCCGCGCTGGCCGCTGCGCGCATGGGCTGCAAAACCCTGCTGCTGACGCACAACATCGAGACCCTGGGCCAGATGAGCTGCAACCCGTCCATCGGCGGCATCGGCAAGGGGCATCTGGTCAAAGAGGTGGACGCGCTGGGCGGTGCCATGGCCCTGGCCACGGACGAGGGCGGCATCCAGTTCCGCATCCTCAACTCCAGCAAAGGCCCTGCCGTGCGCGCCACCCGCGCCCAGGCCGACCGCGTGCTGTACAAGGCCGCCATCCGCCGCATGCTGGAGAACCAGCCGAACCTGTGGCTGTTCCAGCAGGCCGTGGACGATTTGATGGTGGAGGGCGACCGCGTGGTGGGTGCGGTGACGCAAGTGGGTGTGCAGTTCCGCAGCCGCACCGTGGTGCTCACGGCAGGCACGTTTTTGGACGGCAAGATCCACGTGGGCCTGAACAACTACGCCGCAGGCCGTGCGGGCGACCCTCCAGCGGTGTCGCTGAGCGCCCGGCTCAAGGAACTCAAGCTGCCCCAGGCCCGCCTGAAAACCGGCACGCCGCCGCGCATCGATGGCCGCAGCATCGACTACAGCCAACTCGAAGAGCAGCCTGGCGACGGCATGCCCGGCGGTATGGGCGCGCAGATTCCGGTGTTCAGCTTCATGGGCAACCGCGCCATGCACCCGCAGCAAATGCCCTGCTGGATCACCCACACCAATGCGCGCACGCACGAAATCATCCGCTCTGGCTTTGACCGCAGCCCCATGTTTACCGGCAAGATCGAAGGCGTGGGCCCGCGCTACTGCCCCAGCGTGGAAGACAAGGTAAACCGCTTTGCGGACAAAGACAGCCACCAGATCTTTCTGGAGCCCGAGGGCCTGAACACCCACGAGATCTACCCCAACGGCATCTCCACCAGCCTGCCGTTTGACGTGCAGTACGACCTGGTGCGCTCCATGAAGGGCATGGAAAACGCCCACATCCTGCGCCCCGGCTACGCCATCGAATACGACTACTTCGACCCGCGCAGCCTCAAGAGCAGTTTTGAAACTCGCCAGATTGGCGGCCTGTTTTTCGCGGGCCAGATCAACGGCACCACCGGCTACGAGGAGGCCGCGGCCCAAGGGCTGTTTGCCGGTATCAACGCCGCATTGCAATGCCGGGGCGAAGCCTCCTGGCTGCCGGGCCGCGACCAGGCGTACCTGGGTGTGCTGGTAGACGACCTGATCACCAAGGGCGTGACCGAGCCCTACCGCATGTTCACCAGCCGTGCCGAGTTCCGCCTGCAACTGCGCGAAGACAACGCCGACATGCGCCTCACCGAAATGGGCCGCACTATGGGCCTGGTGGACGATGCGCGCTGGGAGTCGTTCAACCGCAAGCGCGATGCCGTTTCACGTGAAACAGAGCGCCTGCGCAGCCTGTGGATCAGCCCCAAGAACCTGGCGGTGGCCGAGGCCGAGCGCGTGCTGGGCAAAGCTATCGAACACGAATACAGCCTGGCCGAGCTGCTGCGCCGCCCGGATGTGCACTACGACGGGTTGATGTCTTTGGCCGGGGCCAAGTTTGCCGTGCCCGAGTTCGCCCCCGGTGTTCCACGTGAAACAGCCGAAGCCGATTTTGTGGCTGCGGTGCTGGAGCAGGTGGACATCAACGCCAAGTACTCGGGCTACATCGAACGCCAGAAGTCCGAGATCGACCGCGCTGCCCACTACGAACACCTGAAGATCCCCGCCGACCTGGACTACCTGCAGGTCAGTGCCCTGAGCTACGAGGTGCGCCACAACCTCAACAAACACCGGCCCGAGACCTTGGGGCTGGCTTCGCGCATGTCGGGCGTGACTCCGGCGGCCATTTCGCTGCTGCTGGTGCATTTGAAGAAGATGGGCTGGAAGGACCGGCCTACTGTGGAGGAAGCCGCCGCATGAGCGACCGTTTGGAAATCCTCACCCGCAGCACCGCCCAGCTCGGCCTGGCCTTGTCGGACGCACAGCACCACACCTTGCTGCGCTACCTGGACATGATCCTGAAGTGGAACAAGGTCTACAACCTGACCTCGCTGCGCGACCCGGCCGAGGCGTTGACCCACCACCTGATCGACAGCCTGGCCGTCGTACCGCCGCTGCTGCGCCATCTGAATGGGCGCGAAGATGCCAAGCTGTTGGATGTCGGATCTGGCGCCGGTCTGCCCGGCGTGGTGTTCGCCATCTGCTGCCCGCACCTACAGGTGCGCTGCGTAGACACCGTGGGCAAGAAAGCCGCGTTTGTGCAGCAGGCCGCGCTGGAGCTCAAGCTGCCCAACCTGCGCGGCGTGCACGCCCGGGTCGAGAGCCTGACCGAAAAGTTCGACGTGGTCAGCGCCCGGGCGTTTGCTTCGCTGGTCGATTTCACCACCTGGTCGGTGGGCGCGCTGGCCGGGCAGGGCGTGTGGCTGGCCATGAAAGCCAAACACCCGGATGCCGAAATCGCCGCGCTGCCTGCGTTGGTAGAGGTGTTTCACGTGGAACAACTTAGCGTGCCGGGCCTGGATGCAGAGCGTTGCATTATTTGGATGCGCAATAAAAATCCCGTCGCGTAAACTCGCCTCCTCACACGCGAGGAGATTCCCATGTTCGGCATTGCAAATTACGGCGCGTTCGTTGCTGCCATCATCGTTTTTTTGATGGTTCCCGGCCCGGGCAATTTGGCGCTGATCACCTCCACCAGCAAGGGCGGCATACGCGGCGGCCTGGCTGCCACGCTGGGTGTGATCCTGGGCGACCAGGTGCTGATGTGGACGGCGGTGGCCGGTGTGGCGGCTTTGCTGGCCAGCTACCCGGTAGCGTTTGCGGCGGTGCAGTGGCTGGGTGCCGCCTACCTGGCCTACCTGGGCTTCAAGATGCTGCTGGCCAAGGCGGGCGATGCGCCCATTTTGAACATCAAGCCGTCCCACTTTTTGCGCCAGGCCCTGGTCATCACCTTGCTGAACCCCAAGGCCATCATGTTTTATATGGCGTTTTTCCCGCTGTTTGTCGACCCGGTGCAGCACCAGGGCTTGCTGACCTTCGCGGTGATGGCGCTGACGATTGCCGCGCTGACCTTTGCTTACGGCCTGGTCGCCACGCTGTTGACCCACTTTCTGGCCGAGCGCATGCGTGCGAACCCGGCTGTGTCCCGCGCGCTGAACAAGCTGGCGGGCGTTTTCCTCATTGGCTTTGGCGTGAAGCTGGCGCTGTCTAAATAATTTGAAAGTGCCGTATGGCTAAAGTTTTTTGTGTTGCCAACCAAAAGGGCGGGGTCGGCAAGACCACCACCACCGTGAACCTGGCCGCCGGTCTGGCCAAGGTGGGGCAGCGCGTGCTGATGATCGACCTGGATCCGCAGGGCAACGCCACCATGGGCTCGGGCGTGGACAAGCGCACGCTGGAACTCACCGTGTACGATGTGCTGCTCGAATCCGCCAGCATTGCCGAGGCCCGCGTGATTGCCGAAAAGTGCGACTACCACGTGCTCGGCTCCAGCCGCGAACTCAGCGGTGCCGAGGTCGAGCTGGTGACCATGGAGCGCCGCGAAAAGCGCCTGCAGGCCGCCATCGCCAAGGTATCCGCCGAGTACGACTTTGTGCTGATCGACTGCCCGCCCAGTTTATCGATGCTGACCCTCAACGGCCTGTGCGCCGCCAACGGCGTGATCGTGCCCATGCAGTGCGAGTACTTTGCGCTGGAGGGGCTGACCGACTTGGTCAACACCATCAAGCAGGTGCACGCCAACCTGAACAAAGACCTGCAAATCATCGGCCTGCTGCGCGTGATGTTCGACCCCCGCATCACCCTGCAGCAGCAGGTGAGCGAGCAGCTCAAGGCCCACTTTGCCGACAAGGTGTTCAACACCGTGATCCCGCGCAACGTGCGCCTGGCCGAAGCGCCCAGCTACGGCCTGCCCGGCGTGGTGTTCGACCCCAACGCCAAGGGTAGCCAGGCCTACATCGAATTCGCCCAGGAAATGGTCGACCGCATCAAGGCCTGAATTTATAAGAAATAGGTCTCTACCGCCCATTCCATCGGCGCAAGCAGCTACTGATTCAATAGCAATGACAACTCCCCGCGTTCTCCTCCTTCCCGGCTGGTACAACTCCGGCCCCGGCCACTGGCAAACCCTGTGGGAAGCCCAGTTTGGCGACCTGCGGGTAGAGCAGCACGACTGGGTGCAGCCGCTGCGCGGCGACTGGATCACCCGCCTCGAAGAGGTGGTGCAGGAGCAGGATGGCCCGGTGTGGCTGGCCGCGCACAGCCTGGGCTGCCATTTGGTGGCGGCGTGGGCGGCGGTGTCGCGCAGCACGGGCAAGGTGCAGGGGGCCTTGTTGGTGGCGCCGCCCGATACGGCGCAGGCCGACTATCCGCCCCAACTGCACCGCTGGGCCGTGCCGGTGCTGGAGCCGTTGCCGTTTGCCGCCACGCTGGTGGCCTCTACCGACGACCCGTACTGCCGCCTGCAAGCTGCCGAAAAGTACGCCCACCACTGGGGTGCGGCGTTCCATAACATCGGCCCGCGCGGCCACATCAATGCCGAATCCGGCCTGGGCGACTGGCCGCAGGGCAGGGCGCTATTGCTCGCAAACATTTAGAAAGCACAAGACTATGGCAACCCCCAAACGCAAAGGCTTAGGCATGGGCCTGGATGCCCTGCTCGGCCCCAAGGTCGTCGATCCCACGCCGCTGGAAACCGGTTTGCCCACCGTCTTGCTGCTGAGCGACCTGGTGCCCGGCCAGTACCAGCCGCGCACCCGCATGGACGAGGGCGCGCTGTACGAGCTGGCCGACAGCATCCAGGCCCAGGGCATCATGCAGCCCATCCTGGTGCGCCAACTAGCCAGCGGCGACAACGCGGGAAAGTACGAGATCATCGCGGGCGAGCGCCGTTTCCGCGCTGCCCGCATCGCCGGGTTGGACCGCGTGCCGGTGCTGGTGCGCGACGTGCCGGACGAATCTGCGGCCGCCATGGCCCTGATCTAAAACATCCAGCGCGAAGACCTGAACCCGCTGGAAGAAGCCCAGGGCCTGCAGCGCCTGGTGAAAGAATTTGGCCTGACGCACGAGCAGGCCGCCCAGGCCGTGGGCCGTTCGCGCAGCGCTGCCAGCAACCTGCTGCGCCTGCTCAACCTGGCCGACCCGGTGCAGACCATGCTGATGGCGGGCGACCTGGACATGGGCCACGCCCGCGCCCTGCTGGCGCTCGACCGCGCCACCCAAATCAGCGCAGGCAGCCAGATTGCGGCCAAGAAAATGTCGGTGCGCGAGGCCGAAAGCCTGGTCAAAAAGCTCAGTGCCGAGTTCTCGCTCACCCCCTCGCCCAAGGCCGCCAAAGAGAAGTCACGCGACCTGAAACGGGTGGAAGAAGAGCTGTCCGACCTGCTGATGGCCGACGTGGACATCCGCGTCAAAAAGCGTGTCAAACGCCACGGCAAGTTCGAGGAAATGGGCGAAGTAATCGTGCAGTTCGGCTCGCTGGACGAGCTCAACGGCCTGGTCGAAAAGCTTACGCGCAGCGCCGCCCACTAACTAGATGCTGCGCTGGCCCCTGCCCGCGTTGCTCGCCTGGGGCGGTGCCTGGGCGCTGTTCACCACGCTGCAGCAGCTGGGCCTGCCCGGCATCGCCGCGCTGCTGCTGGCCACCGCCGCCGGGGCCGCCTGCAGCCTGCTGGGGGCCACCTGGTGGCGGCGCGGGCTGATCGCGACGGGCTTTCCGCTGTCGCTGGCCTTGTCGGGCACGGTGGCGCTGCCCGCCTGGGCCTGGCTGCTGCCACTGGCCTTGCTGCTGCTGGTCTACCCGCTGAACGCCTGGCGCGATGCCCCGCTGTTCCCCACGCCCACCCGCGCACTACAAGGCCTGGCGGCGGCCATTGCCTTGCCCGAGGGTGCCCTGGTGCTGGATGCCGGTTGCGGCCTGGGCCACGGCCTGCAGGCGCTGCGCCTGGCCTACCCGCAGGCCCGCCTGCACGGCCTGGAATGGAGCTGGCCGCTGCGGGCGGTGTGCGCCCTGCGCTGCCCCTGGGCGCGCGTGCGCCAGGGCGACATTTGGCGTGCCGATTGGGCTCCTTACACGTTGGTGTATCTGTTCCAGCGCCCCGAGAGCATGGCCCGCGCTTTGGCCAAAGCCCGGGCGCAAATGGCACCGGGTACGTGGCTGGTAAGTCTGGAATTTGCCGTAGAGGGCGTGGTGCCCACTGGGCGGCTGCAGGCCCCGGACGGCCGGGCGGTATGGCTGTACCGGGTTTAACATCCCCTATTTGGATAACGTTTTTCGCCTTTCAGGGGGCCTTTTACGGTATATTTTTGTAAATTATTCCAATTGCATTTACCTCCCGAGACCGCCATGCCCCACCTCAAAATTTCACTCATCGCTGCCTGTTCCTTGGCATTGCTGGCCGGTTGCGAAACCACCGACATGAAGATGGGTGCGCCAGCAGCCAAGACCGTTGCCACCGGCGGCGCAGGCGGCGCCACGGCCTCCGATGAAAACTCGCAGCTGGAGAAATGCCCCCAGGCCCTGGGCACGGTGTCCCTGATCGAGAACCAGCAAGCCGGTTGGTACACCATTTTGCGCAACGAGTACCGCCTGCCGCCCACCGCCAACCTGCTGCGTCTGATGATCCAGCAGTCCAACTGCTTCATCGTGGTGGAGCGCAGCGCCGCAGGCATGAATGCCATGAGCCGTGAACGCGATCTGATGAACTCGGGCGAAATGCGCCAGGGCAGCAATTTCGGCAAGGGCCAGGTGGTGTCGTCCGATTACGGCCTGTCGCCCGAAGTCATCTTTAACCAGAACACCGGCGGTGCCGCCGCCAGCCTGGGCGGCCTGTTTGGCAACGCCGGGCGGGTGCTGGGTGCCGTGGCCGCGTCCACCGCGACCCGCGAAGCCAGCGTGATGCTGACCATGATCGACAACCGCTCCAGCGTGCAGGTGGCCGCGTCGGAAGGCAGCGCCTCCAAGACCGACTGGGGCGGCATGGGCGGCCTGTTTGGCGGCTCGGGCGGCGGTGCGGTGGGGGCCTACAACACCACGCCGCAGGGCAAGGTGATTGCCGCTGCCTTCATGGATGCCTACAACAACATGGTCCGCGCGGTGCGCAACTACAAGGCCCAAACCGTGCAGGGCCAAGGCCTGGGCGGCGGCGGCAAGCTGGGGGTAGACGGCGGCACCGCCCCGTCGCAAACCTCGGCACCGGGTGCCGCCAAACCCCCGGTTCGCAAAAAGATCGTTCCCGCGAAGTAAGCCGCCCGGGCAGACTACGGCCCCTGCATGCAACAGCTCCTAAAACAGGAGCTGTTTGCGCTTATGGAATAAGCGTTGGCGGCCTTTTTTTGCCTAAACCCTGAAGATCTTCCCCGGGTTCAGGATGTTTTGCGGATCCAGCGCCTGCTTGATGGCGCGCATCATGGCCACCGCACCTTCACCGGCCTCGGCCACCAAAAACTCCATCTTGTGCAGGCCGATGCCGTGCTCGCCGCTGCAGGTGCCGTCCAGGCGCAGGGCGCGGGCCACCAGGGCATCGTTCAGGGCCTCGGCGCGGGTGCGTTCGTCGGCGCTGTCGGGGTCGATCAAATAGCCAAAGTGGAAGTTGCCGTCGCCCACGTGGCCAACCAGAAAGTAGGGGATGCCGGACGCATCCGCCTCGGCTACCGAGTCCAGCAGGCAGTCGGCCAGGCGCGAGATGGGCACGCAGGTGTCGGTAGAGATGGCTTTGCAGCCGGGGCGCGACTGCACGGCGGCAAAGTAGGCGTTGTGCCGCGCCGTCCACAGGCGGGTGCGTTCCTCGGGCGTGCTGGCCCATTCAAACGCTTGGCCACCATGGTCAGAGGCAATCTCTTGCACCAGTTCGGCTTGTTCTTTGACACCGGTGGGCGAGCCGTGGAACTCCATCAGCAGCATGGGTTCTTCGCGCAGGCCGAGTTTGGCGTAGGCGTTGACCATGCGCACGGTGTTCGCGTCGATCAGCTCCACCCGGGCAATCGGCACGCCCAGCTGGATCACCTGGATGGTGGTGCGCACCGCGGCTTCGATGCTGGGGAAGGAGCAGATGGCCGCCGAGATGGCCTCGGGCAGCGGGTACACCTTGAGGGTGACTTCGGTGATCACGCCCAGCGTTCCCTCGCTGCCCACCATCAGCCGCGTGAGGTCGTAGCCCGCGCTGGACTTTTTGGCGCGGGTGCCGGTGCGGATGGCCTTGCCGCTGGCGGTGACCACCTCCAGCGCCAGCACGTTTTCGCGCATGGTGCCGTAACGCACGGCGTTGGTACCGCTGGCGCGGGTGGCGCACATGCCGCCAATGGTCGCGTCTGCGCCGGGGTCGATGGGGAAGAACAGGCCCGTGTGTTTGATGGCCTCGTTGAGCTGCTTGCGTGTCACGCCGGGCTGCACGGTCACCGTCAGGTCGTCGGCATCGATGCTGAGGATGGCGTTCATGCGGCCCACATCCAGGCTGATGCCGCCTTGCACCGCCAGCAAATGCCCTTCCAGCGACGAGCCCACGCCGAAGGGGATCACCGGCACCGCGTGGCTGGCGGCCAGCCGCACCGCATCGGCCACGTCGGCGGTGTTCTCGGCAAACACCACGGCGGCGGGCGGCGGCACCGAGAACGCGGATTCGTCGCGCCCATGGTGCTCGCGTACCGCCATGGCAACCGAGAACTGCGCGCCGAAGCGGGACTGCAAGGCATCGGCCAGGGCGGCGGGAACGGGGCGGATGGCGAGGGTAGGGGCGTGCATGGGGGTATTCCGGTTAAAAGGATTTCACAGACAATTCTCCCCCTATTCAAACGAAAGACATCTATGGCCAACCGCCTGACACAAATCGCCACCCGCACCGGCGACAACGGCACCACCGGCCTGGGCGACAACACCCGCGTCTCGAAAAACAGCCTGCGCGTACACGCCATGGGCGATGTGGACGAGCTCAACAGCCACATCGGTCTGCTGCTGTGCGAACCCATGCCCGAGGGTGTGCGCACGCTGCTGGTAGAGGTGCAGCACCAGCTGTTTAACCTGGGCGGCGAGCTGTCCATCCCCGGCTTTGAGCTGCTCAAACCCGAGGCCGTGCTGGCGCTGGACCAGGCCCTGGCCGAGCACAACGCCACGCTGCCCCGGCTGGCCGAATTCATCCTGCCCGCAGGCACCCGTGCCGCGTCGCAGGCCCACATCTGCCGCACCGTGGCCCGCCGCGCCGAACGCACCGTGGTGGCGCTGGAGCAGCAAGATGCGCTGAAAGACACGCCCCGGCACTACCTGAACCGGCTGAGCGATTTGCTGTTTGTGCTGGCCCGCGTGCTGAACCGCGTGGACGGTGGTGACGACGTGTACTGGAAAAGCGAGCGCATGGCCAAAGCGGCCGAAGAATAGTAGTGAAATATGCCTATAGCGCCCATTCCATGGGCGTGAGAAGCTACTAATTACATAGCGTAGTTGACAGCCCGACCCCGGCCAGCGCTTGCCGGGGTGGGGCGAAGGAATTACGGCTTCACGCCATCGCCCAGCACCAGCCCTTCGCGGCGGGGGTCGGCACCGCCGAACAGGCCAGCGGTGGTGTTGATGATGGTGCTGGTGCCGCTGGACTGGGCCGCGACCGACACGGTGTGGCCCATGCCGCGCAGGGCGGTGACCAGCGTGTCGTTGGCACCGTTGCTGGTGGCATTGATGGCGGGATGCTCACCGCCGATGCCGGTGGTGGCGCTGTTGGCTGCGCCAAAGTTCACCATCGAGGTGGCTTGCTGGGCGTTCATGCCCCAGTCGAGTGCGCTGACCAGGGTCTTCACCACAAACTGGATGATGGCGGCACCGCCGGGCGAGCCGGTGGCCATGACCAGGTCGCCCTGGCTGCCATCGGCGGCCTTGGCAAACACCAGGGTGGGGGCCATCGAGCTGCGTGGGCGCTTGAGCGGGCCGACCCGGTTGGCGATGGGGCCGTTGCTGTCCGACGGGTCGAACGAGAAGTCGGTCAGCTGGTTGTTCAGCAAAAAGCCTTTGGCCATGTGGAACGAACCCATGGAGCTTTCCACCGTGGTGGTCATCACCACGGCGTTGCCGTCTTTGTCGATGATCGATAGGTGGGTGGTGCCGTTGCCCTCGGTGGCGCTGGAGCCCAGGGTGGTGGGCGCGGCAAATACCCCGGCGGTGGCCACGCCCATGCTGCGGTCGAAGCGGATCAGGCTGGCGCGGCTGCGCAGGTAGTCTTTGTTGACCATGGAGGTGATGCCGTTGCCGGGCAGGCTGACGAAGTCGGTGTCGGCCACGTACATGTTGCGGTCGGCGTAGGCCAGGCGCTCGGCTTCGCTGACCAGGTGTACGCCCATCACAGTGGGCTTGCCGCCGTCCAGCGTGAGCGTGGTGGGGGCGAAGTTGGACATGGCGTAGTTCTCCAGAATGCCCAGGGTTTGCGCCACGGCAATGCCGCCGGACGAGGGTGGTGGCATGCCGCAGACCCAGTACGCGCGGTAGGTGGTGCACACCGGGGTGCGGCGCACGGCGGTGTAGTTGGCCAGGTCGCTCATCTCGGTCAGGCCGGGGGTGATGGTGGTGGTGACCCCGTTGCTCATCTTGATTTTGTCCACGATGGCCTGGGCGATGGGGCCGGTGTAGAAGGCGTTGGCGCCGCCGCTGCCGATGGCGGTGACGGTTTCGGCATAGGCGGGGTTTTTCAGCAGCGTGCCCAGGGCCTTGGCGGTGCCGTCGGCGTTCAGGAAGTAGGCGGTGGCCTCGGCATCGTTTTGCAGGCTGGTGCGGTTGAGCACGATGGCATCGGCCAGGCGGCCACTGATCTGGAAGCCGTCGGTGGCCAGCTTGGCGGCGGGCTGGAACAGCGTGTTCCACGGCAGCTTGCCGTTGTCCTGGTAGGCCAGCTCCAGCATGCGCACCGCACCCGGCGTGCCGATGGAGCGGCCACTGGCGCGCACGCCGTTGAAGCTGGTGGCCGAGGTGGAGCCAGCGGGTGCGGGCAGGGGCCGGGCGGTGTTGGTGTCGCTGATCTGGCGCAGGTAGTTTTCGGTGGCGGCGGCGGGGGCCTGCTCGCGGCCATCGTAACTTTGCACCACTTTGGTGGCGGCGTTGTAGTGCAGCATGAATGCGCCACCGCCCAGGCCGGACGATTGCGGCTCGACCAGGCCCAGCACCGCCTGCACGGCCACCGCGGCATCCACCGCCGAGCCGCCATCTTTCAACACCTTGCACCCAGCCTGTGTGGCCAGCGGGTTGGCGGTGACCACCATGTATTTTTTGGCGCTGACGGCGGCTTTGCCGCTGCGGTAGCCAGAGGCAGGCTCGGGGATGGCCGGGTCGCCGGGCAGGCCAGAGCCGACGGTGACCTCGCCGGAGGTGGTGCTTTGCAGGCACGCGGTGTCGGCCGGGTCGTCGCTTCCGCCGCAGGCACTGAGTACCAAGGCCGAGCCGAGGAGGGGCAGGCCCATCCAAAATCTTCTGACAGCAAGGGATCGCATGGGGGCTTTCTGTGGGGGGAGGTGGGGAATGGATGCTTGTCGTGATGGCGGTAAGCCATGCATCCATTGAGCAAATTGCGTGCCCTAAAGTCAATGGGTAGAAAGCCCAGGGCTGAACCCACCTGCAGTGGGCGCATGCTGCGGTTTTTGTAGCTGGTTGTGCTGACAGAATGGGCGCCAGCGGCAGTTTTGGTATAAATTTATTGCTGCCGCATAATCGGGCAATTACGCACCCGAAAGCTGCCATGGGACACGCCGCACCACTTCCTGTTTTCACCGCCACCGACTACCTCGCCTGGGAACACGCGCAGACCGAACGCCACGAGTTTGTAGACGGCGAAGTGTTTGCCATGGCAGGGGCGGAAGACCGGCATGTGACCGTGGCGGGTAACCTGTACATCGCCCTACGCCAGCACCTCAGCGGCAGCCCCTGCCGCACCTACATGAGCGACATGCGGGTACACGTGGCAGCGGCCAACAGCTATTTTTACCCGGACGTGCTGGTGACCTGCAGCCCCGCAGACCAGGCCAGCCCCACCGTCAAGACCGAACCCAAGCTCATCATCGAGGTGCTGTCGCCCAGTACCGCCAGCTACGACATGGGCCTCAAATTTGCCCATTACCGCCGCCTGGACAGCCTGCAGGAATACGCCTGGATTGACGTGGACAACCGCACCGTCAATTGCTACCGCTTGGGTGCCGATGGCCTGTGGGTGCTGCATCCGTTTGGCCAAGGCGAAACGGTGGCCCTGGCCAGCGTGGCGCTGGAGATCACAGCGGCCAAGCTGTTCGACGAGGTGTGACCGGCCGGGCTTGCGCCGACCGCTCCTGTGGTCTAGATGCTATGTAATCCATAGCTCCTACCGCCCATTCCATAAGCGCTAGAGGCCGATTGGGCTTAAACTCCCCTCAGCCCTGGCCCTCGGGCTTGATCTGCGCCCGGGCGATCACCGGCTTCCAGCGGGCCTGCTCGGCTTTGATGAAAGCGTCGAACTCGGCACCGGTACTGCCCACGGCCAGGGCGGTTTCGTGGGACAGCTTTTCTTTGACCAACGCACCCTGGGTGGCTTTGATGGCCTCGGCTTCCAGCTTGGCCAGATTCGCCTTGGGCCATTTGCTGGGGGCCATCAGGCCGTACCACTGGGTCATCTCGAAGCCCTTGAAGCCCTGCTCGGCCACGGTGGGCACGTCGGGCAATTTGCCCGCCTTGATGAAGGCCAGCAGCGCGGGCGCGCCCACCGACGCGGCCTGTAAGCGCACGACCATCAGGTGGCTAGTCGCCTTACATCGGCCCCGTGCCCTACTTTGCCCAATTGAGCATTACGCTGACTCGAATCAAGCAGTAGCCGGTGCACGCACCCCTTGCCGATTCCATAGTCCGAGTGTGCGCCCAAGAGAACTCAAAATTATTTGCTCTACGTGATATGCCAAACGAAGCTTGTCCGTCTCTGGCTGCTGCAGTGCATACATCAAAGACACATCCCCGCTCCTGCAGTTCTGCTCAAGTTGGGGCCTGAACAATGCACTGATAGTGAACGGGGGCACCTCAATGTCGAAGCCCTCTTCTATGGCTCGCCAAGCGGTACTATGGAACAAGGCCTTGCTGCCCAGATGCGCACGTGAAGCCACATCGTGCATGGGTGACTCGCGCCAGCGATCCTTAAGGCGACCGGATGACTGGCCGACCATACGCACCCTGCCAAGGCGGTCAGTTACGAAGTACAGGACTTCGCCCAGGCTTGACCACGTTCCCTTGTTGAGGACAGCGTAGTCGGCCTCGTAACGCCAAGGACCGAATCGGCCGTCTTGAGCGTTCCGGCACCAATCTCTGGGACGGACACCCTCAATACGGAGAAATGGTGTGGCTGATGCCACGAGAGTGTTCAGGGTGGTCAAGTTCATTGGCTGGATTCTTTCAAATAGAGACTCGCAACGAGTGTGTAGCGGCCATGAATGAACTATTACATCCAAGTTTAGGCTTTCGTGCGGCGTCAAGCTGCAATAACGATTAGTTAAGATCTTTTGCGATACGGTCTGCGATTTTGGCCTCCAACTCCCAGACCCGTGCCAGTGCATGCGCGACGCGCTGGAATTCCCAGAGCTCAGCGCCGGGAAGAATGCGCGCGACGACACGATGGAGTAAATCAGTCAGGAATGAATCGGAAACCACGTCGGATGAGTGAGTCTCTAGGAGGCTACGCAGTTGGTCTCGGGCTGTTGTATTCGGTCCGAGAGACAGCTCTGCTCGGCGTACGGCGAGTTTGACAAGTGCAAGTTCTTCGTCTTCAGACACCATAGAGTGACGCCGACCACCATGCTTGGGTACGGGCTCTCCACGCAGGAATCGGCCTCTGGCCCGAGACACCCACCATCGGCTACGTCCCACCACCGCTGCAGTAATGTCCAGCGAGAACCCGAGTAGTGGCAGTAGCGCGGCCTGTGCCGCACGCAAAAGCTCGACATCAGTGGCCTCCAGTACCTGCAAGCGGGCACGCTCTGTCGCCCCTTGTTCATCCCGTGGAGGCCGTCCCATTGTTGCTCCATCACTAGTTCTGTTTCCCAGATTATTGCAGTGGCGGAACTCAACGGATGTGACAGACAGATTTGCCGTGCATGCGAAACCGTATTGGGATGTTGCCGACCCTGTGGGCAAACTGGTTACGAAACCTGTAGGCGAACAAAACTGGCCTCGTGGCGGTAAGTACCCGCATGTGGCAGAAAACACCACTTCTAAGCCGACGACCACGTAAGCGCAATCTGCCTACAGTCATACCGTCCCATAAACTCGGTCCCCTAGCGAAGCAAGGCTCTGCCCCCGCCAGTCTTTTTCATACCGATTACCAACTGGCGGCGGTGGCGTGCATCGCGCATATTCGCAAGAATGTCAAAGTCAAAGGCCACATGTCAGACCTTCAATCGCTACTAAACTTGTAGCTGCCACCACCCATTCCATAAGCGCTAGAGGCCGATTAGGCCTAAACCCCCCTCAGCCTTGGCCCTCGGGCTTGATCTGCGCCCGGGCGATCACCGGCTTCCAGCGGGCCTGCTCGGCTTTGATGAAAGCGTCGAACTCGGCACCGGTACTGCCCACGGCCAGGGCGGTTTCGTGGGACAGCTTTTCTTTGACCAACGCGCCCTGGGTGGCCTTGATGGCCTCGGCTTCCAGCTTGGCCAGATTCGCCTTGGGCCATTTGCTGGGGGCCATCAGGCCGTACCACTGGGTCATCTCGAAACCCTTGAAACCCTGCTCGGCCACGGTGGGCACGTCGGGCAACTGGGGCAGGCGCTGGGCCGTGCCGGTGGCAATGCAACGCAGCTTGCCCGCCTTTATGAAGGCCAGCAGCGCGGGCGCGCCCACCGACGCGGCCTGCAGGCGCCCGGCCATCAGGTCGGTCAGCATCGGGCCGGTGCCCCGGTAGGGCACGTGCAGCATGAAGATGTTGCCGACCATCTTCAGGTACTCAAACGCCAGATGCCCGGCGCTGCCGTTGCCCGCCGAGCCGTAGTTCAGCTGGCCGGGCTTGCTCTTGGCATAGGCAATCAGCTCGGTGATGTTTTTGACCGGCAGGTCGGGGTGCACCACGTACAGGCTGGGCACTTTGCTGACCAGGGTGATGGGCGCGAAGTCGCGGGCTGCGTCGTAGGGCAGCTTGGCAAAGATGTAGGGGTTGACGGCCAGCGTGCCGATGTGGCCCAGCACCAGGGTGTGGTCGTCGGTGCTGTTGGCCACCTCTTGCATGGCGATGTTGCCTGCCGCGCCGGGCTTGTTCTCTACAAACACGTTCTGGCCGATGGTTTTGGACATCTCGCCCGCCACCGCGCGGGCCACGATTTCGGAGCTGCCACCGGGGGCAAACGGCACCACCAGCCGCAGCGGTTTGCTGGGCCAGCTGGATTGGGCGCGGGCAGAAGGCAGCAGCAGGCCGGAGGCCGTGGCGCTGGCGGCCAGCAGCACACCGCGTCGGGAAAGGTTCAAAGAGGGCATGGCGTGTCTCGTCGTTGTAGTGGTTGGGCCGCCATCTTGCGCCCGCCAACCTATCAAACACCTATCAACCCCAGCGGCCACCATAATCTCCGCCATGCACATCCTGTTGGCCGAAGACGAACACGCCCTGGGCGAATGGCTGGCCAAAGCGTTGGCGCAGAGCGGCCACCGGGTGGACTGGCGCGACGACGGGCGGCTGGTAGAGGCGGCGCTGGCCGATTGCGACTCCGACGTGCTGGTGCTCGATCTGGGCCTGCCGGGGCGCAGCGGCGGCGACATATTGCGCCGCCTGCGCGCCCAAGACAACCGCCTGCCGGTGCTGATCCTCACCGCCCGCGACGCGCTGGCCGAACGTGTCAACGCCTTGAACCAGGGGGCCGACGACTTTCTGGCCAAACCCTTTGCCCTGGCCGAGCTGGAGGCCCGCCTCACCGCCCGGGAGCGCCGCGCCCGGGGCAGCGAGCACCCGCGCCTGGCCTGCGGCCCGTTGGCTTTTGACACGGTAACGCGCCAGTTCACCCTGGGTGCCGACAGCCTGCTGCTGTCGCCGCGCGAGCACGCCCTGCTGCTGGCCCTGGTGCAGCGCAGTGGCGAGCCGCTGACGCGCCAGCAGGCCATTGCCCGCGTGTTCAGCGACGACGACGAGGTGCAGGCCAGCGCCATCGACGTGCTGCTGCACCGCCTGCGCAAGCGGCTGGAGCACAGCGGCGTGGGCATCCAGACCTACCGGGGGCTGGGTTACATCCTGGAGTGTGATGCGCCAGGCCAGCCTTAAATTCAGGCTGCTGGCCCTGCTGCTGCCCACCCTGGCCGTGGCCACCGCCACCAGCCTGTGGCTGACCCGCGTGGATGCCGTGGCCTCGGCCAATGCGGCGTACGACCGCTCGCTGCTCGGGGCCATCAAGGCGCTGGACCTGAATGTGTCTACCGCCTCGGGCGGCCTGGCGGTGGAGCTGCCGTACCGGCTGTTCGAGTTTTTCCAGCTCACAGCCACCGGCAATGTGTACTTCCGCGTGGCCACCGCCGATGGCCGGGTGGAGATCGGCCACACCGACCTGCCCGCACCGCCCCAGCCGCTGCGCATCGGCGTACCGCAGTTTTTTGATGCCACCTACTTCGGCGAGACGGTGCGCGTGGGCGCTTACCAGCGCACGCTGGAGCCGCTGCAACCGGCGGCAGGGCAAACCCTGCTGGTGATCCAGGTGGCCGAAAGCACCACCTCGCGCGAGCAGTTCACCCACCGTTTCGTGCGCCACGCGGTGCTGCGCGATGCCGGGTTTTTGCTGGTGGTGGGCGCACTGGTGGTGCTGGGCCTGTACCTGGCCCTGCGCCCCATGGCCCGGCTGGCGCGCCAGACCCAGGCCCGCGCCACCGACGACCTGCGCCCCCTGCCCACCGCCGATTTGCCACGCGACCTGTTGCCGCTGGTGGACGCGGTGAACCAGCAAATCGCCCGCACCGAAGCCCTGGTGGAGCAGCGGCGCGGCTTTATCGACGATGCCTCGCACCAGCTGCGCACCCCGCTGGCGGTGCTGCGCGCCCAGCTCGACTACCTGCTGCGCGAACCCGACCCGGCGCAGCGCCAACTGGCGTTGCAAGCCCTGTCCGACGCGCTGGACCACGCCGTGCGCGCCACCAACCAGTTGCTGGCCCTGGCCCGCAGCGATGCCGCCCAGCCGCACTGGGAGCCGTTCGACCTGGGCGAGCTGGCCCGCGCGGTGGCGCTGGAGCTGCTGCCGCTGGCCCGCACGCGTGGCATCGACCTGGGCGTGGATGTACCCACCGAGCCGCTACCCGCCCAGGGCGACCGCGCTCTGCTGCACCAGGCGCTGCTCAACATCGCCCACAACGCCCTGCAGCATGGCCGCGCCCACGGCGTGGTGACGCTGGAGGCGCAGGCCGAAGGCGGGGGCTACCAACTGCGCGTGCGCGACGACGGCCCCGGCATCGACCCCGCCGTGGCCCCCCGGCTGGGCCAGCGTTTTGCCAAAAGCCGGGGCAGCCGGGGTTCGGGTTTGGGCCTGGCGATTGCGCGCTCGGTGCTGGAGCGGCATGGCGGGCAACTGCGGCTGGAGCCCACCGCGCCGGGTGTTTGCGCCGTTCTGGAGTGGCCTGCACCATGAAGCGCCGATGGCTCTTGCTCGTTACCTTGCTGGCGACCGTAGCCCAGGCGGGCCTGCCCGAAGGCGCGCGCTGCATCGCCCCGGCCAAAGGCGGTGGCGGTTTCGATGTGACCTGCCAGCTGCTGCGCGACATGCTGCAGGCGGCGGGCCAGACCCGCACGCCCATCGCCATCGCCTACCAGCCCGGCGGCATCGGTGCCATGGCCTTGCACAGCACCGTGGCCCAGCGACCGGCCGAAGCGCAGACGGTGGTGGCCTTCTCCAGCGGCACCTGGCTCAACCTGGTGCAGGGCCGGTTTGGCCCGTACAGCGCGGCCGATGTGCGCTGGCTGGCCGCGCTGGGCACCGACTACGGCGTGGTGGTGGTGCGGCAAGACGCGCCGTGGAAATCACTGCCGCAGCTGCTGGAAGCGCTGCGCAAAGACCCGAACCGGCTGATTTTCGGCGCAGGCGGCTCCATCGGCAGCCAGGACTGGATGAAGGCCGCGCTGCTGGCCCGGGCCGCCGGGGTCAGCCACAAAGCCATGCGTTTTGTGGCCTTTGAAGGCGGCGGCGAGGCGCTGACCGCCCTGCGCGGCGACCACGTGCAGGTGCTGGCAGGCGATGCCGCCGAGGTAGCCCGCCAGATCGACCAGGGCGCGCCGGTGCGGGTACTGGCCGTACTGGCCGCCCAGCGCCTGCCGGGCCGCTGGGCCCAGGTGGCCACCGCCAAGGAGCAGGGTTTTGACATCCAGTGGCCCATCGTGCGCGGGGTGTATTTGGGCCCGCAGGTGCCCGAGCCCCAGGTGCGCGCCTGGACCGAAGCCTTGGCCCGCGCCGCCGCCCGCCCGGCCCTGCCGGGGCAACTGGCCCAGGCCGGCCTGCAACCCGGCTGGGCCACCGGCCCCGCACTGCAAACCCTGCTGGAGCGCCAAACCGCCGACTACCAGCAGCTGGCCGCCAGCTTCGGCCTGGCCCGGCGGGCGCCTTGATTGCTATTGAAAAAGTAGCTTGTTACGCCGATGGAATAAGCGCTGGAGGCCGATTTCACTCTAAAGCCGACACCTGCACCTTGCCGGTGGCGTAGAAGGCCTGCAGGTTGGCCAGGGTCAGCGCTTCCATGGCCTGGCGGGTTTCGCGGGTGGCGCTGGCGATGTGGGGGAGCAGCACCACGTTGTCCAGGGCCATCAGCTCCGGCGGCACGTGGGGTTCGTCGGCGTACACGTCCAGCCCGGCCCCGGCGATGCCACCGGTTTGCAGGGCCTGCACCAGCGCGGCCTGGTCCACCACCGAGCCGCGCGCCACGTTGACCAAGAAGCCATCTGGCCCCAGCGCGGCCAGCACCTCGGCGTTGACCAGATGGTGGGTGGACGCGCCCCCGGCGGCCACCACCACCAGGGTGTCGGCCCAGCGTGCCAGCTCTACCAGCGCGGGCTCAAACTGCCAGGGCACACCGGCCACCGGCTTGCGGTTGGTGTAGCGGATCTGCATCTCAAAACCGGTGGCCCGCTGGGCCACAGCGCGGCCAATGCGGCCCAGGCCCAGAATGCCCAGGCGCTGCCCGCTGACCTTGCGCGCCAGGCGGAACTTGGCCTTTGCCCAGTCGCCCCGGCGCACAAAACGGTCGGCAGCACTGGCCCCGCGCGCCACGTCCAGCAGCAGGGCCATGGCCAGGTCGGCCACGCAGTCGTTGAGCACTTCGGGCGTGTAGCCCACCTGGATGCCGCGCTGGGCGGCCACCGCCAGGTCGATCTTGTCCAGCCCCACGCCGTGGCTGGAGATAACGCGCAGGCCAGGCAGGGCCGCCAGCAGCGCTGCCGATGCGCCTGCCGGGGCCGAGGTGGCCAGGCCGGTAAAACGTGCGCCGTGCTGGGCCAGAAAGGCTGGTTGGTCGGCCTGGTTGGCCAGGCGCTGCACGTCGAATTCGGCGGCCAGCGCGGCCTCCAGGGCGGGGGCGAGGGGGCCGTTTTGCAAAAGGGGAGGGCGGGTCATGGTGTGTGGTGGGCTCAGTCGGCGGAGATTTTGCGGGTCTCGATCAGCTTTTTCCAGCGGGTGGATTCGCTGGCCTGGTATGCGGTGAACTGCTCGGGGGTGTTGACCACCAGCTCAAAGCCGATGTCGCCAAATTTCTGCTTCACCGCCGGGTCGGCGAGGGCCTCGACCAAGGCGGCGTGGATTTGGGCCTTGACCTCGGGCGGCAGGCCCTTGGGTGCCACCACGCCTTGCCAGGAGGTGGCTTCGGCATCTTTCACACCCGACTCGGCCAGGGTGGGCACGTGGGGCAGCAGGGGCGAGCGCTTGGGTGCGGCCACGGCCAGCACGCGCAGCTTGCCCGCGTTGACGTGGGGCAGCACGTTGTTGATGTTCTGGAACGCTGCATCCACCTGGCCGCCCAGCAGGTCGGTGATGGCCGGGGCTGCGCCTTTGTACGGCACGTGCAGGCCGGAGGTGCCGGTTTGCAGCCAGAACAGTTCGGCGCTGAGGTGGTCCGAGGTGCCGTTGCCTGCTGAGGCAAAGGTCATGGTGCCGGGCTTGGCTTTTTCGGCGGCCACCAGCTCGGCCACGGTTTTCAGGGGCGAGGCGGCGGGCACCACCAGCACGTTGGGGGCTTGCACTGCCACCGTCAGGTAGTCGAAGTCTTTGGCGGCGTCGTACGGCGCTTTGATCAGGTGCGGCGCGATCACCAGCGGGCCCAGCGAGGTGACCAGCAGGGTGTAGCCGTCGGCCGGTGCGCGTTTCACGAAAGCGGCCCCGATGGTGCCGGTGGCCCCGGCCTTGTTGTCCACGATGACGGTTTGCTTGAAGGTGGCTTGCAGCTTGGGGCTGAGCGTGCGGGCCAGCAGGTCGGTGGCCCCGCCGGGCGGGAAGGGCACCACCAGGGTGACGGTTTTGTCGGGCCAGGCGTAGGCGCTGGTGGCTGCAGCCAGGGCCAAGGACACCAGGGCAAGGGTTTTTTTCATGGGAGTCTCCAAATAGGGGGCACGCAGGCCGCGCCCTCGTGTTGTCAGGCATTCTATGAATTTATGCAAATGTGTCAAACAACTTTGGGTATTTAGGAGGAAGTTGTCAGAGCCTGTCAGAATCGCAGCTCCATTGCCCTCTGCCGCCATGAACGAACCCCTGCTGCAAACCGACGGTGTCGGCTCCCTGCCCGACCGCATCTACGCCCGCGTGGTCGAGGCCATCCTGCGCGGTGACTTTGCGCCGCACA
Source organism: uncultured Albidiferax sp. (assembly GCA_963512645.1). Classification (GTDB taxonomy): domain Bacteria; phylum Pseudomonadota; class Gammaproteobacteria; order Burkholderiales; family Burkholderiaceae_C; genus Rhodoferax_B. Next base: position 201,946 of record CAUPNM010000002.1, read on the forward strand.
ACAAGCTGCCCACCGAGGGGGCCTTGAGCGCCCAGTTCGGTGTGTCGCGGCCCACGGTGCGCGAGGCGCTGGCGCGGCTGCGCTCGGATGGCATCATCGACTCCCGGCGCGGCGCGGGCAGCACCGTGATCCGGGTTCCGGGCGCGCCAGGCACGCCGGTGGTGGTGAGCACGCCGATCAAAAGCCTGGCCGACATCGAGCGTTATTACGCATTCCGCAGTTGCATTGAAATGGGTGCTGCCGCCGGGGCCGCCGAGTTCCGCGACGACGATGACCTGGCCGCCCTGCACCAGGCTTTCGACGCGCTCAACACCGCCATGGAAGGCGGCCAGTCCGGCGCCGAGGAAGACGTGCGTTTCCACCTGGCGATTGCCCAGGCCTCGCACAACCCGTTTTTTGTGGCCACCATCGCCACCAGCGTGGCCCCGATCCGGCAGTTCATCGAACTGGCCCGCAACGTGACCGACAAGAAGAGCCCCACCCGCGTGCGCGCCACCCAGGCCGAGCACCAGGCCATCGTGGATGCCATCGTGCGCCGCGCCCCTGCCGAGGCGGCCGAGGCCATCCGTATCCACATACTGAACGCCAAACGGCGGATCTTCGAGAGCACACCGCTGCCGTAGTTTGCTTGACAACTTTTGTAGTTGTCAGATAATCGTGGCCATATTGGAGACCACGATGAGCGCCATCACTGCCCGCCCGCCCCACACCATCCGCATGCACCCGCGCGACAACGTCGCCATCGTGGCCAACGACGGCGGCCTGGCCGCTGGCACCGTGCTGCCCAGCGGCCTGGTGCTGAAAGACAAAGTGCCCCAGGGCCACAAGGTGGCGTTGGTGGACTTGCCCGCCAAGGGCCCGGTGCTGCGTTACGGCATCCCCATCGGTTTTGCGGCGCAAGACATAACCGCTGGCAGCTGGGTACACGAGCGCCTGCTGCACATGCCCGATGCGCGCGGGCTGACCGATTTGCCCATGGCCACCGTACAGGCCGAGGTGCATGCGCCGCTGGACGGCTACACCTTCGAGGGTTACCGCAACGCCGACGGCTCGGTGGGTACGCGCAATATTTTGGCCATCACCCAGACCGTGCAGTGCGTGGCCGGGGTCACCGACTTTGCGGTGCAACGCATCAAGGCCGAGCTGCTGCCCAAATACCCCAACGTGGATGATGTTGTGGCGCTGGAGCACAGCTACGGCTGCGGCGTGGCCATCGACGCGCCGGGCGCCGAGATCCCTATCCGCACCCTGCGCAACATCAGCCTGAACCCCAACTTCGGCGGCGAGGTGATGGTGGTCAGCCTGGGCTGCGAAAAACTGCAACCCGAGCGTCTGATGCCGCCTGGCACTATTCCCTTGATCGACGAGCGCGCCCCCGCGCTGGATTTGGTCTGTTTGCAAGACGACGCGCACGTGGGCTTCATGTCCATGGTCGAGTCCATCCTGCGCCAGGCCACCGCCCATCTGGAGCGCCTGAACGCCCGCCGCCGCGTCACCGTGCCTGCGGCGGAGCTGGTGGTGGGCGTGCAGTGCGGCGGCAGCGACGCGTTCAGTGGTGTCACCGCCAACCCGGCGGTAGGCTTTTGCACCGACCTGCTGGTGCGCGCCGGGGCCAGCGTGATGTTCTCGGAAACCACCGAGGTGCGCGACGGCATCGACCAGCTCACCTCCCGCGCCAGCACCCCTGCAGTGGCCGAGGCCATGGTCCAAGAGATGGCCTGGTACGACGCGTATTTGCAGCGCGGCAAGGTGGACCGCAGCGCCAACACCACGCCCGGCAACAAAAAAGGCGGCCTGTCCAACATCGTCGAAAAAGCCATGGGCTCCATCGTCAAGAGCGGCTCGGTGGCCATCACCGGCGTGCTGTCGCCGGGCGAAAAGCTGCAGCAAAAAGGTTTGACCTACGCCGCCACCCCGGCCAGCGACTTCATCTGCGGCACGCTGCAGCTGGCTGCGGGCATGAACCTGCACGTCTTCACCACCGGGCGCGGCACGCCCTACGGCCTGGCCGCCGTGCCGGTGATCAAGGTGGCCACGCGCAGCGACCTGGCCCGCCGCTGGCACGACCTGATGGACGTGAACGCAGGCACCATTGCCGACGGCGCAGCCAGCATCGAAGACGTGGGCTGGGAGCTGTTCCACCTGATGCTGGAAGTAGCCAGTGGCCGCAAAAAGACCTGGGCCGAGCACTGGAAGCTGCACAACGCCCTGGTGCTGTTTAACCCGGCCCCGGTGACCTGAAGCCTGTTTGCTACAAATTAAGTAGCTGCTTGCGCTTATGGAATAAGCGCAAGAGGCACTTTTGGCTCTTATTAGCTCTTCTTGGCCTGTTCGTACAGCGGCAGCACCTTGGGCAGGTTCTTTTCCATCTCGGCAATGCGGTTCTTGCCTGACGGGTGCGTGTTGAGCCACTGGGGTGGCGCGCCCTTGTTTTGCGCGCCCATTTTTTGCCACAGGGTGATGCCTGCGCGCGGGTCGAAACCGGCGCGGGCGGCCAGCTCCAGGCCAACCAGGTCGGCTTCGGTTTCGTCAGAGCGGCTGAACTGCAGGCTCAGCAGCTGCGCGCCGCCGCCAATCACCGTGTTGCCCAGCTCGCCTGCCCCCAGCAACTGGCTCAGCAGGTTGGCGCCCACATTGGTGGCCACCGATTTGCCCATGCGTTCGCGGGCGTGTTCGCGCAGGGCGTGGGCGATTTCATGGCCCATCACCGCGGCGACTTCGTCGTCGGTGAGTTTGAGCTTGTCCAGAATGCCGGTGTAGAAGGCGATCTTGCCGCCGGGCATGCACCAGGCGTTGACCTGGCTGCTACCGATCAGGTTGACCTCCCACTGCCAGTCTTTGGCGCGCGGGTTCCATTCCACGGCAAACGGGATGATGCGCGTGGCAATGCGGCGCAAGCGCTGCAGTTGCGGGTGGTTGGCCGGGGCCAGCGCCTGCTGCTGGTTGGCCTGCTGCAGGGTTTGCTGGTACTGCGTGCGGGCGGTTTGCTCTATCGACTCGGCCGGCACCAGCTTGGAAAACGCCGAGTTTTTGCCCACCTCCACCCCGTCGCGCGCCCACGCCAGCGGGGCGGCCAGCAGTGCGGCCCCCAGCAGTAAGTTTGCGCATCCACGCTTTGCGTTCATCAATTTCTCCGGTAGTCCACCACGTATTATTCCCGTATGACACCACCTCGCCCTGCCAGTTCCGCAATCCCCCCCGCGCCGCCCGAACAAGCCCCTGCTGTGCGCTGGATCGACACCCTGCGGGTCTACAAAGAACCGGCCACGCTGCGCATGCTGTCACTGGGTTTTTCGGCGGGGCTGCCGCTGCTGCTGGTGCTGGGCACGCTGGGTTTTTGGCTGCGCGAGGCGGGCATTGACCGCACCACCATCGGCTACCTCAGCTGGGTGGGCCTGGCCTACGGCTTCAAATGGGTGTGGGCCCCGCTGGTCGACCATGTGCCGATTCCGCTGCTGACCCGGCTGCTGGGGCGGCGGCGCAGCTGGCTGCTGCTGGCGCAGGCGGCCATCATGCTGGGCCTGGTGGGGATGGCCAGTACCGACCCGCAGGTGGACCTGAACCGCGTGGTCTGGTGCGCGCTGGCGGTGGCCTTTGGTTCGGCCACGCAAGACATTGCGCTGGACGCGTTCCGCATCGAGTCGGCCAACACCGAGCGCCAGGCGGCGCTGGCGGCGGCCTACCAGACCGGCTACCGGCTGGCGATGATCTGGGCCGGGGCCGGGGTGCTGTGGCTGGCTGCGCGGGCCGAGGTGGCGGGCACCACCGGTTACCAGCCCGGCGCGTGGCAAACCGCCTACCTGGTGATGGCCGCCAGCATGCTGGTGGGCGTGGTCACGGTGCTGGTCTCCCGCGAGCCGTTGCGTATCGCCATGCCCGCCGCGCGCAATGCCGCCGAGTGGCTGCGCGGCGTGCTGGTCGAGCCGTTTGCCGACTTTTTGCGTCGTTACAAAGGCCAGGCCCTGCTGATCCTGGCGCTGATCGCCGTCTACCGCATCAGTGATGTGGTGATGGGCATCATGGCCAACCCGTTTTACGTGGACATGGGCTACACCAAGGACGAGGTGGCGGCGGTGACCAAGGTCTTCGGGGTCATCATGACGTTGGTGGGGGCCTTTGTGGGCGGGGTGTTGTCGATGCGGCTGGGTGTGATGCGGGTGCTGATGCTGGGTGCGGTGCTGAGCTCGGCCACCAATTTGCTGTTTGCCTGGCTGGGCAGCGTGGGGCACGACCTGCACGCCCTGGTGTGGGTGGTGTCGGCCGACAACCTGGCCGGGGGCATTGCCTCGGCGGCCTTCATCGCCTACCTGAGCAGCCTGACGAACGTGCAGTACTCGGCCACGCAGTACGCGCTGTTCAGCTCGATGATGCTGCTGGCCCCCAAGTGGCTGGCCGGGTTCTCGGGCCGGTTTGTGGATGCCTACGGCTACAGCCCGTTCTTCACCGCCACCGCCTGCCTGGGTGTACCGGTATTGCTGCTGGTCGCTTTGGCTTCAAGGCAAAAAGTGCCTTCTGCGCTCAGGGAATAAGCGTGAGCAGCTCCTAATTCAGGAGCAAATCCTGTGTAAAGTGTTTACGCAACTTTACAGGGGCTACAACCGGGATTGGCCGCAAAGGCGCACTATCACTTTACAAAGCGATTTGTCCCTTTCCCCCTTTTTTCCCGATTGAAGATGGACACCCCATGAGCGCACACCTGTTAATGATTGAAGACGACACCCGCCTGGCCGGTATGGTGGGCGAGTACCTGGGCCAGTCTGGCTTCACGGTGGCGCATTCGCCCACGGCCACGGGCGGCCTGGACATGCTCAACGGCGGTGCCAGCGCCAGCCGCCCGGAGCTGGTGATCCTGGACCTGATGCTGCCCGACATGGACGGCCTGGAGGTGTGCCGCCGTATCCGCACCACCTCGGGCGAGGTGTCGCAGATCCCGATTTTGATGCTCACCGCCAAGGGCGACCCGCTGGACCGCATCATCGGCCTGGAGCTGGGTGCCGACGATTACCTGCCCAAGCCCTTCGAACCGCGCGAGCTGCTGGCCCGCATCCGCGCCATCCTGCGCCGCCGCATGGACGGCACCGTTGCGCCGCACAAGGTGATGCAGTTCGGCACGCTGGAGATCGACCGCGATGCGCGCTCGGTGTCGGTGGCGGGCAAGGCCTGCGACCTCACCGCCTACCAGTTCGACCTGCTGGTGACCCTGGCCGAGCGCGCCGGGCGGGTGCTGACCCGCGACCAGATCATGGAAGCCGTGCGCGGCCGCGAGCTGGAGGCCTTTGACCGCAGCATCGACGTGCACATGGGCCGCATCCGCGCCGCCATCGAAGCCGACCCCAAGAACCCCCGCCGCATCGTCACCGTGCGCGGCGCGGGTTACGTGTTCGCCAAACAGCAAGACTAGCCGCCCCGTACCCCTGGCCGCCGGGCTTGTCAGTCGGGTGTCGTTTTGACCCTTTAGCATCCTCCTATGCAACCCACCCTTCCCAACATGCTGCAGCGGCTGTATGTCCGTATCTGGCTGGCCGTGCTGCTGGCCGTGGCGGTGCTGACGCTGCTGGTGGGCTGGGCCTGGCGCATGGCCACCGACCCGCCGCTGCGCGATGTGGAGGTGCGCAACCGCTCGGGCGAAATCATCGGCAAAGGCACTACCCGCCGCCACCGCGCCCGGGGGCCGGAAGGCGAGCGCCTGCCCGAGCTGGCCGCCAGCGCCGCCGACAACCCCGACGAAGACGAAGAACTCCCGCCACCGGCCAGCACCGAACCCCAGGGCCGGGGCCCCGAATTCCTGGTGGTAATGCAAGACGGGCAAAAGCTGCTGGTCCACCTGCCCCGCCCCGAACGCTCCGTCTGGCTGCTGCGCCCGCCGTTCGGCTTTTTCTGGACGCTGGGCCTGGTGGGCCTGGCGATGGCGCTGGCCATGTACCCCATCATCCGCCGCCTGACCCGCCGCCTGGAGTCGCTGCAGCGCAGCGTGGAGCAATGGGGCGCGGGCGATCTGTCGGTGCGCGTGCCCATCCACGGGCAGGACGAGGCGGGTCTGCTGGCGCAGCGTTTCAACACCGCCGCCGAGCGCATCGAGACCCTGGTGGCCTCGCACAAAACCCTGCTGCAGTCGCAAAAGTCGCTGCTGGCCAATGCCTCGCACGAGCTGCGCAGCCCGCTCACCCGCATCCGCATGGGGCTGGAGTTGATGGGCTCCACGCCCTCGCCCAGTTTCAAGGATGAGATCAACCGCAACATCGCCGAGCTCGACCAGCTGATCGAAGAAATCCTGCTGGCCAGCCGCCTGGATGCCAAAGAGGCCGACATGGGCACCATCGAAGAGGTCGACCTGATCGGCCTGGTGGCCGAAGAGTGCGCCCGGCTGGATGCTGCGTTCGAGGTGGGCGAAGAAGGTACAGACGACGACAGTGAGCAGACCTTTGTGGTGCAGGGTGTGGCCAAGCTGCTGCGCCGCGCCATCCGTAACCTGCTGGAAAATGCCCGCCGCTACACCACCGGCGCGGTCAATGTCAGCCTGCAGCAGCACGGCCCCCATGCGGTGCTGCGCGTGTTCGACCGGGGCCCCGGTGTGCCCGAGGCGCTGCGTGAACGCATCTTCGAGCCGTTTTACCGGCTGCCCGGTGCCAGCGAAACCAACGGCGGTGTCGGTCTGGGCCTGGCCCTGGTCAAGTCCATCGCCGAGCGCCACGGCGGCACGGTGCGCTGCGAGGGCCGCGAAGGGGGCGGTGCCTGCTTCGTGATCGAGCTGCCCTGCTGAAGATATTCTCGGTAAATACCTGCGCACACCAGTTACATTTTCTCGCAATTTAGAGCCAGTTTCGTGAGCCTTTACAGGTTTCGCGGGCTTTACCATGCTCCTGCAGTTCCGCCTCAATGCAGTCAATGCTGGTGCAGGACCCATGGGTTTCGATGCCTTGGCGTATGCCACGCAGAGCCGTATCGGCGTCTGCCTCAGTGGATCTGAAGACCCGATGGCGTGTGTCGGCAGAAAGAGATCCTCATGGGAGTTCCTGGCTTGCGCCGCCGCGCCGCCGCTGATTTCAAACACCTGGTTCCAGGTCAGGTGCCATGAGCAACGGCACGCTTTTTTTTGCCACCACCGCAGACGGCGTGCGCCTGGCGTTGCGCCGCATTGGCCCGCCCAAGGGCACTCCGGTGTTGCTGTCGCATGGCTCATTTTCCAACCATGGTGCCTGCCTCGGGCTGGCCACCTACCTGGAGAGCCGGGGCTGGACGGCCTGGGTGTTTGATTGGCGCGGGCGCGGCGACAGCGCCACACCAGCCAGCGAAACCTGCTTCGATGCCGTGTCCCGCTGGGATGTGCCCTGTGTGGTGGATGCCGTGCTGGCCCGCAGCGGCCACGACCGCGTTTTCTGGGTGGGCCATTCTGGCGGCGGGCTGGTGGCCGCGATGTGGATGGCGCGCCACCCGCACCTCGGCCAGCAGAAAATTGCCGGCCTGGCCATGCTGGCCAGCCAGGCCACCGAGGCGGCACGGCACTGGCGGGCCCGAGCAGCGCTGCGGCTGTTCGACACCTACCTGCGCTGGCAACCCATGGCCCACGGCCCCCGCCTGCGCATGGGCCCGGAAAACGAAGACGCCGCCATGCTGCGCCAATGGTGCCGCTGGAACTTGCAGCAGGTGTTCCATGGCGAAGATGGCTTTGACTACCTGGCGGCGCTGTCGGCGCTGACGCTGCCCGTGCTGAGCCTGGCGGGCAAGGGCGACCGGCATATTGCCCCGCCTCTGGGCTGCCACAAGCTGATGCAGGCATTTGGCAGCACTGACCGCAGCTTCGAGATCTGCGGCAGGGCCCAAGGTTATCTGGAGGACTACACCCACAACCGGCTCATGCTGTCGCGCGGTGCCCGCACAGAAATTTGGCCGCTGGTGGGGCAATGGTTGCGTGACCGGCGCGACAGCAGGGTTTAGTGCGAGCGGCGTACCAACCTGTGCGGCAATCCCTAGAATGCGCCATCGCTTCTTACAACACGCAGGAGACAACCGCCATGAGTTACCACGCCGCCGCCGACCGTTACGCCGACAAAATGCAGTACCGCCGCACCGGGCGCAGCGGCCTGAAGCTGCCCGCCATCACCCTGGGCCTGTGGCACAACTTTGGCGACACCACCTCGCTGGCCACCCAGCGCGCCATGCTGACCACCGCGTTTGACCTGGGCATCACCCACTTCGACCTGGCCAACAACTATGGCCCGCCCTACGGCAGCGCCGAGAGCAACTTTGGCGAACACATGCGCCGCGACTTCCGCCCCTACCGCGACGAGCTGGTGATCTCCAGCAAGGCCGGGTACGACATGTGGCCCGGCCCCTACGGCCAGGGCGGCGGCGGGCGCAAATACGTGCTGTCCAGCCTGGACCAAAGCTTGAAGCGCATGGGCCTGGACTACGTGGACATCTTTTATTCGCACCGCTTCGACCCCGACACCCCGCTGGAAGAAACCATGGGCGCACTGGCCAGCGCGGTGCAGCAGGGCAAGGCGCTGTACGTGGGCGTGTCCAGCTACTCGGCGGGCAAGACCCGCGAGGCCGCCGCGTTGCTCAAACAAATGGGCGTGCCCTGCCTGATCCACCAGCCCTCGTACAGCATGATGAACCGCTGGATCGAAGAAGATCTGCTGAACGCCCTGGAAGACAACGGCATGGGCTGCATCGCCTTCAGCGCACTGGCCCAAGGCCTGCTGACCAACAAGTACCTCAACGGCATCCCTGCCAACGCCCGCATCAACCAGCCCGGCGGCGGCTCGTTCAAGAGCGAACACCTGAGCCCGCAAAACCTGGCCCACGTCAGCGCGTTGAACGACATGGCCCTGGCACGCGGCCAAAGCCTGGCGCAAATGGCCATCGCCTGGGTGCTGCGCGACCCGCGCATGACCAGCGCCCTGATCGGTGCCAGCCGCCCCGAGCAGATCGTGGAACTGGTGGGCGCGCTCAAGCAGCTCGACTTCAGCGCCGAAGAGCTGGCCCGTATCGACCAGCACGCGGTAGACGGCGGCATCAACCTGTGGAAGCGCCCGTCGACCGACCAGCGCCTGGCCTGACCCTGCTCCGCCAGGTTCAATCAAAAAGTGGCTCTTGCGCCGATGGAATAGGCGCAAGCAGCTACTAAATTTGTAGCGAACGAAGTTTCACGTGAAACGGGGTTGGTGGTGCGCAGGCTGTTTCAAATCCGCGACTGCGCCCCATCTACGGGGACCCGGCCTACCGGCCACGCGGTTCTTATTTTTGGACACCCCGCTTATGCCCTCGCTGGTCGACCCCGATCTGCCCTACCGTTTCGCCCACGGCCTGCCCCTGAACCCCGACGTGCCCGCTCTAAAGGCCTAAATTTGGTATCTTTTTGGCCTTTTACGCTGAGAGAAAAGGCGTGGACAGCTATATTTAATGTAGCATCCGCGCGCCACTGATATGGCTCTGCAACGCCCGAATACACGGTTGAAATTAAGCCCATAACTGCAACAATCGCAAGTGTTACGTTAGGATACAAACTTATCCACAGGGCCATCGGAGTGCATTTTGGACATCTTGCGACGTAACAATGTGCACGTCTTGGGCAGTAGTGGCCCGGTACTGCTGTACGCCCACGGCTTCGGCTGCCAGCAGACCATGTGGAGCCGCATCACCCCGGCGTTTGCCGACGGCTACCGGCAGGTGCTGTTCGACTACGTGGGCAGCGGCAAGTCGGACCTGGCGGCCTTTGACAGCCAGCGCTACAGCAGCCTGCACGGCTATGCGCAAGACTTGCTGGAAGTCTGCGATGCGTTGGGCCTGCACAGCGGCGTGACCTTCATCGGCCATTCGGTGAGCTGCAGCATCGGCCTGCTGGCCTCGATTGCCAGGCCCGGCCTGTTCGACCGGCTGGTGCTGCTCGGCCCCTCGCCCTGCTTTCTGAACGACCCGCCCGACTACCAGGGCGGATTTGAGCGCGAAGACCTGCAAGGCCTGCTGGAGCTGATGGACCAGAACTACATCGGCTGGGCCCAGTACCTGGCGCCTGTGGTCTCCGGCCAGGCTGCGGGGGCCCCGGCCAACGAGCCCACCGCCGAGCTGACCGACAGCTTTTGTTCCACCGACCCGGTGGTGGCCCGGGTGTTTGCCCAGACCACTTTTTTTGCCGATAACCGGGCCGATCTGCCCAAGGTGACCCGGCCCTGCCTGTTGCTGCAGCACCGGGTGGATGCGCTGGCACCGCTGGCGGTGGGCGACTACATGCACCGGCATTTGCAGGGCAGCAGCTTGCAGATACTGGACATCACCGGCCACTGCGGCCACATGAGCCACCCGACCGAGGTGGTCGCCGCGATCCGCAATTACCTGTCGTATGCAGAGCCTGCTGTCGCCTGAGATCCAAGCCTGTGCGGATCCGCTGAACCAGCTGCCCTGCCCGGTGCTGGTGACGGATCTGCATGGTCGGATGCTGGCCGCCAACGCCGACCTGCTGGCCGTGGTGGGCGGCACCGAGGCGCAGTGGCTGCAGCAGGCCATGGACGTGCTGCTGCCCCCGGCCAGCCGCATCTTTTTGCAAACCCACGTCTGGCCGATGCTGCTGAACCAGGGCGGCGTGCGCGAAATCTACCTGCACCTGCGCGGCGCGCAGGGCCAGCGCGTACCGGTGATGGTCAACTGCCGGCGCGGCCTGGTTGCCCACGACGGCCCGGACGGTGGCACCCAGGGCTGCTACTGGGTGTTTTTTGTGGCGCGGGAGCGCAGCCGGTTTGAGGCCGAGCTGGTACAGGCCCGCGCCCGCGCCCAAAGCCTGGCCGCCGACCTGGCCCTGGCGAACGCCGAACTGCGGGCCATGCACTTGCAGCTCACCCACCACACCCATGTGGTCGAATCCGAAAACCGCGAACTCGCCGAACTCAGCCAGACCGACCCCCTGACCGGCCTGGGCAACCGCCGCGCCCTGGCCCTGGCGGTGGCGCATTGGCAGGCCTTGGCCGATTCTGGCGCCCGTGCCTCGGTGCTGATGGTGGACGTAGACCACTTCAAGGCCGTTAACGACCGGCACGGCCACGACGAGGGCGACCGCGTGCTGGCCGCCCTGGCCCGCCAGCTGCAGGCCAGCATCCGCAGCAGCGACCTGGCGGTGCGCTACGGCGGCGAAGAATTCACCCTGTGGCTGCCCAACGCCGACCGCCCGGGTGCCGCGCACACCGCCCTGCGGGTGCACGAACATGTGCGCAGCCTGCGGGTCGGCGACCAGCCCATCACCGTCAGCATCGGCGTGGCCACCGCCAGCCTGGCCCACGACCCGGCGCTGCTGCAGCGGCTGCTACACCAGTCCGACGCCGCCGTCTACCAGGCCAAAATGGCCGGGCGCAACCAGACGGTGTTTGCAGATTAGGGGCTCTTAGGGGTTAAATCGGCCGCCCGTGCTGATGTAACAAGCACAAACAGCTATTACAAAGATAGCAATATAAGACAGGGACACTTCGGAGAACATTGCTTGCAAATTGCATAAATTATTGATATTCTTTCAATTGAAGCTTTAGGAGTCTCCATGCCCGCCACTGCGTCCGTCCCGACCCATCCTACCGACCCCGGTACCGTACTGGCCAAGGCCACCCTGCAGGCGGCCAACTTGTTGGGTTTTACCGGCACCGTGCTGGGCAAGGTGATCGGCCTGAGTGAAGCCTCGATATCGCGCATCGGCACGGGCGAACGGCCGCTGCAGCCCAGCACCAAAGAAGGCGAGCTGGCCGTGTTGCTGGTGCGCACCTGCACGGCGCTGGACGGCATGGTGGGGGGCGACCCGCAGCACCGCCTGGCCTGGCTCGGTACCTACAACCACGCCTTGAACGGCACGCCCAAAGAGCTGATGCAAACCGTGCAAGGCCTGGTCCAGGTGACCAGCTACCTGGACAGCATGCGGGCCAAGATATGAGCTTGACGGCGATCGACCCCGGCTGGATCACCCAGTCGCTGGCCGCGCACGAGCACGGCCTGGAGAGTGAAGTCTGGCGCGCCGTAGACGGCCAGGAAGGCGTGGCCATGCTGCGCCTGGTAGGCACACGGGCCGAGCTGCAGGTGCTGGAGCAGATCCTGGCCGACAGCCTGCCACCCTTGCCGCTCCAGCCCACCGGTGCCGCGCCGCTGGAGCCCTGGCTGGGCACCCCGTTTCGCCACACCGCCCTGCACCCATCGCGTTTTCGCCCGGCCCAGGCTATCGGCATCTGGTACGGGGCCGATTCGCCCGAGGCAGCTTGCGCCGAAGCGGGCTACTGGCGCTGGCGTTTTCTGATGGACAGCGAGGGCCTGCGCGGCAGCCATCTGGTGGGCACGCAGACCCTGTTCCACGCGGTGGTGTCCGGCCATTGCCTGAACCTGGAAAGCCCCCCCTGGAGCGAGCATGCCGCCGTGTGGAACGACCCGCACGACACCCAGGCCTGTCTGGCGCTGGCGGCGCTGGCACGGCCCCAAGCGGTGCAATGGATCCGCTACCCGTCGGCCCGCAGTCCCGGGGCTTTCTGCTCCGCCGTGTTCGACCCGCAGGCCCTGACCATGGTGGCACCGCATGCGCAGGAGACCTGGGTGCTGAAGGTCAGCGCCCAGCGGCTGCTCTTTGGCCACGCCAACGAGTGCCTGGAAGTGGCAACACAGGCTTGGATTTAGGCAACAAGGGCCGCCAACACCCGTTCGGGTGTCACGTCCACCAGGCAACGGGTGTGGCCCAGCGGGCAATCGCGCTGGAAGCAGGGCGCGCAGTCCAGCGGCGGCTGGTAGGCGGCATCGTTTTTCAGCCACAGCACCTGCGCCAGCGGGTTCAGCGGCGGGGTGTGCAGCGGGCTGCTGGAGCCAAAAATGGCCACCTGCGGCACGCCAAAAGCGGCGGCTACATGCATCAGGCCGGAGTCGTTGCTTACTATGGTTTTAGTAGCTGCTATCGCCGATAGCGCCTGCTCTAGCGTGGTTTTTCCTGCAAAGTTCAGCGCCCAGCCGGGGCGCGCTGCGTTGACCGGTGCGGCAATCTCTTCGCACAGCGCCCGCTCCTTGCCCGAGCCCAGCAACACCACCGGCACGTCCAGCTGTTGGGCCAGGGCGGCAAAGTGGGCGGCGGGCCAGCGTTTGGCCGCACCAAACTCGGCCCCCGGCGCAAACACCGCGTAGCCGCCTTGCTGCAGGCCCAGGTCGGCCAGCGACTGTGCCACCACGCGCGGCTCCATCTGCAAGCGGGGGCGGTCGGTATCCAGGCCGGTTTCACCGCTCAGCGCGGAATAGAACGCCACCATCGGCGGACGCTCGGTGCGGGGCGGGTTTTGCAGCCGCTCGGTCAGCAGGCCGATGCGGGCTTCACCAAAGTAGCCCACGCGGCGCGGGATGCGCGCCAGAAACGGAATCAGCGCGCTTTTCAGTGAATTGGGCAGCACATAGGCCGCCTCAAACCGGCCCTGCAACTTCGCTGCCATGGCCCGCCGCGCCTGCCACTGCAGCCCCCCGTGCTGGAACGGAAACTCCACCACCTCGGCCACTTGCGGCATGGCCCGGTACACCGGTGCCACCCAGGGCAGCGCGCCCACGGTGAGCCGCTCGCCGCGCGCCTGCAGGCGGCGCATCAGCGGCTCGGTCATCACCGCATCCCCAATCCACTGGGGGGCGATGACTAAAGAATGGGGGTCGGATTCCAATTTGGCCTAAACAAAGGTACTTATTTCTGAGCGGCCTTGGTCCAAATTGGACTCTGACCCCTATTCTTTATGCCGGTTGTAGCGACGACAAATTGCGAAATAGGGGTCTGACCCCTATTAATGGATTCAGTGTCCACCGCCGAAGTGTTCACCCGCCTTCAGCGCATACACCGTGCCGCAGTACGGGCACTTGGCTTCGCCGGTGTGGGCCACGTCCAGGTAGACCTTGGGGTGGCTGTTCCACAGGGCCATGTGGGCCTTGGGGCTGGGGCAGAACACGCCGCCTTGGGCGTTCAGGTCTTTGGCTAGGAGTTCAATGGACATGTTCAGACTTTCGTGAGCCAGTGGCTGTACTTGGGGTTGCGGCCGTTGACGATGTCAAAGAAGGCGCTTTGGATTTTTTCGGTGATCGGGCCACGGCTGCCGACGTAGTCGTCGCGACCGAGTGCGATGCGGTCGAGTTCGCGGATGGGCGTGACTTCGGCGGCGGTACCGGTGAAGAAGGCTTCGTCGGCGATGTAGACCTCGTCGCGGGTGATGCGCTTTTGCACCACTTCCAGGCCCAGATCTTTGCAGATGTGGAACACGGTGTTGCGGGTGATGCCGTTCAAGGCACCGGCGGACAGGTCGGGGGTGTAGACCACGCCGCCCTTGACCACAAACAGGTTTTCGCCCGCGCCTTCACTGACAAAGCCGTTGGCATCGAGCAGCATGGCTTCGTCGTAGCCGTCGTCTGTGGCTTCCATGTTGGCCAGGATGGAGTTGGTGTAGTTGCTCACCGCCTTGGCCTGGGTCATGGTGATGTTGACGTGGTGGCGGGTGTAGCTGGAGATCTTCACGCGGATGCCGCGCTGCATGCCCTCTTCGCCCAAATACGCACCCCAGGGCCAGGCGGCAACCATCAGGTGGATAGTGTTGCCCTTGGGGGACACGCCCAGCTTCTTGTCGCCAATCCAGGTCAGCGGGCGCAGGTAGCCGGATTCCAGCTTGTTTTCGCGGATCACGGCGCACTGCGCGTCGTTCACCTCTTGCTGGGTGAAGGGGATTTGCATGCGCAGGATCTTGGCGCTGTTGAACAGGCGCTCGGTGTGCTCCTGCAGGCGGAAGATGGCCGGGCCGTTGACGGTGTTGTAGGCCCGTACGCCTTCGAACGCGCCGCAGCCGTAGTGCAGGGTGTGGGTGAGCACGTGGATCTTGGCATCGCGCCACTCGACCATCTGGCCGTCCATCCAGATTTTGCCGTCGCGGTCAGACATCGAAGGGGGTAGCGGGGACATGGCGGTTCCTAGGGGAAGGTTGTGGGGGGTGAGAATCTAATTTTACGGGCTGCTCATACCGCGCCAGGGGCAGCAGCAGGCGGCTCGCCAGCGTCTTGCGGGGGGCGCAGCAGTTGCCATTCCACCAGCTTGCCGCCCGAGAAGGTGCAGGTCACATGCGAGGCGCTGGCATCGGTCCAGCGGAACAGTTCAGGCTGGGTGTCTTTGGGCGACTGCAGCGCGCCCAGCGATTTGGTCATGGCCACCACGTGCAGCAGGGTCACGCCGGGGCGCAGCTTGGCGTTGAGCATCACTGCGCTGGCCACCGTGCCGATGGGCCGGTTGGCGGCGCGCTTCATCACCTGCAGCATGCGGCTGAAATGCAGCAGGATCCAGGTGACCAGCAGGCTCAGCGCCATGGCCACACCGGCCCAGGAATATTCACGGTACGCCACCACCACCAGCGCGATCACGCCCACAGGAACCAGGATTTTTTGAAATTGCATGCCGGGATTTTGTCAGACCCGGCCCGCAGGCCAGCGCACGGCCACGGCCAGCCCGCCCAGGCCCACCGAGCGGCCCACCTGCACCCGTGCGCCCAGCACTTCGGCCACGCGCTGCACGATGGACCAGCCCAGGCCGCTGCCGGTCTGGTCCTGGCCCAGGGGCCGGTAAAAACGCTCGCCCAGGTGGGCCATGTCGGCCTCGGCCATGCCCGGGCCGCTGTCGTCTACCTGCAGCAGGGTGTGGCCTGCCTCTTGTGCCACGCGGATCTGGATACGGGCCCCGGGCGGGCTATAGCGCAGGGAGTTGTCTACCAGGTTGCGCACCAGCACCCCGGCCAGCACCGCATCGCCCGGCACGGGGCAGGGCAGGTCGGCATCCAGCTCCAGGGTTTGCTGGCGCTGCAGCGCGGCGGGTGCCAGGTCGGCGGCGGTGCTGCGGGCCACGGCGCACAGGTCCAGCGTGTCGGTGGGCAGGGTGCCAGTGGCTTCCAGGCGCGCCAGGGTCAGCAGCTGCTCGACCAGCCGGGTGGCGCGGTCGCAGCCTTCCAGGGTGGCGTGCAGCGCGTGCTGGCGCTGCACGGCATCGGCCCCGGCCCCCAGCGCCACCTGGGCCTGGGCACGGATGGCGGCCATCGGGGTGCGTAGCTCGTGGGCGGCATCGGCGGTGAAGCGGCGCTCGGACTCGCGCATGCGGGCAATGCGCTCCAGCAGGCCGTTCAAGGCCTGCACCATCGGCCGCATTTCGGGCGGCAGGTCGGCGATCTGCACCGGCTCCAGGGCCTGTGGCTGGCGCAGGCCCAGCACCCGGCTGAGCTGGCGCAGCGGCTGCAAACCCTGGCGCACCGCCCACCAGCCCCCCAGTGCCAGCAGCGGCAGGGCAAAGGCCAGCGGCAGCAGCACACTGCGCAAAATGGCCCGCAGGATTTCGCCGCGTGCCGCCGTCTCTTCGCCCACCAGCACGTAAACATCGCGCGCGCGCTGGAAGCTGGCAAACACCCGCCACTCGCGGCCCTGCGGCATCCGCACCGTGCTGAACCCCGCCACCAACGGTGCCATGGGTGCCGCAGGTGCATTGGCCGAGCGGACCACCAGCGCGCCCTCGTGGAACACCTGGAAGGCCACGCGCGAAGCGTAGCGGTGCGCCAACGGTGCATCTATGGCAGGGCCATCGTCATCGGGCGAGAGCTGCTGCGCCACCAGCAAGGACGCGGCCTGGGCCAGGTGGCTGTCGAGCAGCTCGTCGAGTTCGTGGCGGGCATCGAACCAGGTGGCCACCGCCGCCCCCAGCCACACCACCATCACCAGCCCCAGCACCCCGGCCAGCAGGCGGGTTTGCAGCGAGCGGCCTTTCATGCCGGGTCGCGCTGCACGGTGTAGCCCACGCCGCGCACGGTTTGCACCAGGTCGACCGCCAGCTTGCGGCGCAGGTGGTGGATGTGCACCTCGATGGCGTTGCTCTCCACCTCCTGCCCCCAGCTGTACATCTGCTGCTGCAGCTGCTCGCGTGACAGCACGCGGCCTGCCTGGCGCATCAGCGTGTGCAGCACATCGAATTCCCGCAGCGACAGGGCGACGGTTTCGCCGTGCACCCGCACCTGCCGCGCCGCCGGGTCCAGCTGCACCGGGCCGCTGCACAACTGTTCTTGCAACTGGCCATGGGCGCGGCGCACCAGGCTGCGCAGGCGTGCGCCCAGCTCGTGCAGGTCCACCGGCTTGACCACGTAGTCGTCGGCCCCCAGGTCCAGGCCCTGGATACGTTCGGGCACGGTGTCGCGGGCCGTCAGCACCAGCACCGGCGTAGCAATGCGGCGCTGGCGCAGCTTGCGCAGCACCACCAGTCCGTCCTGCAGCGGCAGGCCCAGGTCCAGCACCGCCGCCGCATACATGCCGGTGGCCAGTTCGCGCTCGGCCGCCAGCCCGTCACGCACCCAGTCCACCTGGAAGCCCAGTTGCCGCAAACCGGCACGCAGGCCGTCGCCCAGCAGGGCATCGTCTTCTGCCAACAAAATGCGCATCGTCAGCCGCCTGTACTTGTGGGTTGATATGGGGACATGGCGAGCCTTGGCACTTTAGTCATCACCATCTTCCTCTGAACTGGTAGCGCTCCAGCTTTGGCCAGACACCAGCCCGTTCGGCGACTGTTGCCACTGCCACGACCAGAAGGCCAGCACCGCCGCCACCAGCAAGGCGGCCAGCAGCCCGTGGTTACGTTGCGCCAGGTCGGGCCCGGGGCCTTCGACCCGCCCGGTCAGCATGTTGCGGGCCACGTTCTTGCGGCGCAGCACGCTCAAGACCAGCATCACCGCCAGATGGCCCAGCACCAGCGCCAGAAAGGCGTTGCCAAAAAATTCATGCACCTCACCCAACCAGTCGCCCCACTCGCTGTAGGTGGCATAGCCTGACAGCGTCAACGGCAAGGCCAGCACCAACAGGCCCGCCACCGCTACCGCCATGGCCAGGTTCTGCGCCTGGCGCCCATCCACGGCTTGCAGCGATGCCACAGAAGCCAGCCACTGCGGTAGACCCGCCAGCTTGCGCCACAGCAGCGACAAACGGGCCTGGCGGGGGCCGACCAGCCCGTACACCACCCGGAAGGCCAGCAAACCGGCCAGGGTGTAGCCCAAGGTGACGTGCAACATACGCCAGCCCTCGCCATCGGCGGTGAGGTAGGCCCCCACAAAGCTCAGGGCAAACAGCCAGTGGAAGACGCGGGTGGGCGCGTCCACCACCCGGCGGGTGCGGGGTGGGGTGGGGCCGCTGGATGCGGCGGCAGACGATGGGGTCATGGCGTTCATGGGGAGCTCCTTTAGTCGTCCCAGTTGCGCCGAAAGCGCGCATCCAGGCCTTTGGGAAAAGTGATTTCCGATTCGCGGAAACTGCCGGTGTCGGCACGGGTATGGCAGGCCATGCAGTTGGCTGCGCTTTTCACGGCCGACTGTTTCCAGATCGCCGGATCCAGCTCGCGGTGTTTGCGGATAAACCAGTCGGACTGCGTGATGCGGTCTTGTGGCGGTGGCGTGCTCACCCGTTTGTAGGTGCCGGCGTGGGTCTGCAGCCAGGTGCTGATCTCGCGCACGCTGGCTTCGTCCAGCGAGGCATCGGTGCCGTAGTGCTGGCCCAGCGAACCCATCAAGTGCTTCCACGAAGCCGCAGGCAGCATGCCCGGTGGGTAGGCGATGTGGCAGGCCACGCATTCCTGCTGGAACTTGGGCAAGGGCGTGGGCATGGGCACGCGGGAATCGGCCCAGGCGCCGCAGGACAGCAGTGCGGCCCCCAGTGCCAGGGCGCAGCGGCGGGCGAAAAGATGGTGCATGGTGGTTTCTCCAAGAAGGGGGTCAACGCTTGAGCGCCATCAGCCAGGCCAGTACATCGGCTTTTTCGCCCGCACTGCATTCGCGCGCCAACACGTCATTGCAGTTGCGGCGAAACCATTTTTCGGTCTTGGCGGCATCGGTAAAACGCTGGGGGTTAAAGGCCGGAGCCAGTGCAGCGATGGATTTGCCGGTGCTGGCGTGTTGGCCCGCCACCGTGGGCGATGCCGTGTGGCACGAGGCACAGGTCCACTCTTTGCCGTGGCGGGCGGTGAACAGCTGCTGCCCCCGTGCGGCCTGGGCGGGCGCACCCGCCTGGGCGGTGTAGCCAGCCAGTTGTTCAGCCGGGGTGGTGGCCAGCGCCCACGGGGCCCAGGCCAGTGCGCTCCACAGCAGGCTGCGGGCGATAAGAGTCAAGATGTCCATGCGTCCTCCATGCAGCCATGGTAGGAAGCGCAGATTATCGGAAGCTTAAGGTCTACAAACGATCTAGCGACGCATCCCGGGGCTGGTCGCTGTGCGACACCGGAAAACCATCGGCCACATAGCCGGGGCCCTTCATCAGCATCACGATGGCGCAGCCAATGCCTACGGTGAGCACCGCCGTCCAATGGAACAGCACAGCACCCACCACCGCGTAGCCCACCATCTGCACCCAGCGCAGTTCGGCAGCGGTATCGCCCGCCATGAACGCGTACCACAGGCACCAGCCCGCAATCGGCACCACGGTGCCGACCAGCAACACCACCGGCAGCTTGCGCCAGATAGCCCACTCCCAGCCCGCCGGAGAGCGGCAGGTGGAGGGGAGTTTTTGAAGCCAGTCCATGGGTAGGGGTGCGGTGAACGCAACTGCCATCCTACGCCAAAGAACGCACCACTTCCATCGCCTGCTCCACCCGTTCCACGGCGTGGATGGTCAGGCTGGGCGACGCGATACAGTGTTTGTGGATTCACACCACCAACAAGAGACCATGTGCCAGCCTATGCCACGATCCATACGCGCGTTTTTGTCTGTTTTTTGGATACTGCTGTCTTTTCATGCGCAAGGGATGACGCTTGAAAAGCAGGGCAACCAGCTATTTGCGACCGGTCCGGTAGGAGGCGACGACTGGTTGAAATTCAACCAGGCCTTCGCTGATCCTGCCGTGGACACCGTGGTACTGGTCAATTCGCCCGGCGGCAGTCTGTGGGATGGCCTGAGCATCAGCAAGGTGATCGCCGACAAGGGCTATAAGACCGTGGCAGCGGGTTATTGCAACTCCGCGTGCTCCTTGTTGTTCATGGGCGGCAAGGAGCGGAGGTTTTCAAACGCATTCGACCCGGGAGGGACCTACATCGGCATCCATGGTGCCCACGACCCCCACAACGGATCGCTGCAGGTGCAGGCCAATACCCAGATCTTTGCGCTGCTGAAAACGGCCATGGGCGAGAAGTTCAATGTCAGCATCATGAACACCGCCCTCTACCAGATGGACGACAGCAACGGGTTGATGGTGGTGCCGGACAACATCCGCAACCCCCGCGTACCCATCTTTCACTGCAAGTCGGGCCAAACCCTTCCCAAAGACTGCACGCCGTACCCGGATGCGGATGCACTCAGCCTGGGTGTCATCACCCACAATGACCTGGTCACGCTGGCGTTGCCCAGCGCGTTTAGGCCGTCCACCCAACTGCTGGGCCGTGCGCAAACAGTCTTGCTGGACAACCCGACCGCCTACCTGGACGCTACCGCCCAGCACCACTGCGTCAGCACGCCTTGCAAAGACAACATCAACGCGCTCCAGACGCTGGACGAAAGCAAGGCTTTGGCGGTGCGCGAAGTCGGCACGGGTGTGGGTGTGTCGTCTCAGCAACCCCATATCCTCAACGCGGTGGTGGTGGCAGTCTATGCCTGCAACCATCTTCCAGACCGCCCGGTGCGGCTCTGCACCGCAGCACTGGCCAATGGTTACGACCTGCGGCATTTCTATACCGAGGCCGAGGCAGAGCACCGTGCCAAGCTCGCGCAGCTCCAGGTGCCCACCGAAAAGTTTTACGCCAGCGAAGAGTTTGGCGGCGGTTTTGGCACCGCCAAGGCCTACCGTACCGAAAAGCCCATGGACGTGCCGCCCATGCAAGTCCAGGGTGTGCAAACCGTCGGCACCCAGGCGCTGGCCCGCATGCTGAAGTCCGACACGCCGCCTGTTGCCATCGACGTTGGCGGCACCGATGAAACCATTCCCAGCGCATCGACCCTGTTTTTTGGCGGCAATGCCTATGACAGCCCGGAGCTGGACTCCAGGTTCAATTACCGGTTTACCGCGCTGCTGAAACAGCTGGCACCCGATACCGAGAGACCGCTGGTGATTTTTGGCAACGGGCGCAACTGGTTGTCCGCCAACGCCGCACTGCGCGCCAAGCAAGCGGGCTATACCCAGGTGCTGTGGTACCGCGGCGGCATGGAGTCCTGGAAAAGAGCGGACCTGCCCTCGGCACTGACCACGGTGCGCGCCGTCGCCAACTAACTTTCACATTAAGACTTCAGGTCAGCCCCCGCACCACTTCCATCGCCTGCTCCACCCGCTCCACCGCGTGGATGGTCAGGCCCTCGATGGGTTTTTTGGGGGCGTTGGCCTTGGGCACGATGGCCACGCTGAAGCCCAGCTTGGCGGCTTCTTTCAAGCGCTCCTGGCCGCGTGGCGCAGGGCGCACTTCACCGGCCAGACCCACCTCGCCAAAGGCGATGAAACCCTTGGGCAGCGGCTTGCCGCGCAGGCTGGAGGTAATAGCCAGCAGCACGGCCAGATCGGCGGCGGGTTCGCTGATGCGCACACCGCCCACCGCGTTGACAAACACGTCCTGGTCCATGCAGGCAATGCCCGCGTGGCGGTGCAGCACGGCCAGCAGCATGGCCAGGCGGTCTTTGTCCAGGCCCACGCTCAGGCGGCGTGGGCTGGGGCCGCCGCTATCCACCAGCGCCTGGATCTCTACCAGCAGCGGGCGCGTGCCCTCTAGCGTCACCATCACGCAGCTGCCGGGCACCGGCTCGGGGTGCTGGCTTAAGAAGATGGCGCTGGGGTTGCTCACGCCCTTCAGGCCGTGCTCGGTCATGGCGAACACCCCTATCTCGTTCACCGCGCCAAAGCGGTTCTTGATGGCCCGCACCAGGCGAAAACTGCTGTGCGTGTCGCCCTCGAAGTACAGCACCGTGTCCACCATGTGCTCCAGCACGCGCGGCCCTGCCAGCGCGCCCTCTTTGGTGACGTGGCCCACCAGCACAATGGCCACGCCGCTGGCCTTGGCCACGCGCGTCAGGTGCGCCGCGCATTCGCGCACCTGCGCCACCGAGCCGGGGGCCGAGGTGAGTTGGTCGGAATACACGGTCTGGATCGAGTCGATCACCGCGATGTGCGGGCGGTGGGTTTGCAGCGTGCTGAGGATTTTTTCCAGCTGGATTTCGGCCAGCACCTGCACCTGGCTGTTGACGATGCCTAAGCGGCGTGAACGCAACGCCACCTGCGCGCCGCTCTCTTCGCCGGTCACGTACAGCGTCTTCTGGCCGGAGCGTTGTAACGCATCCAGCGCCTGCAGCAAGAGCGTAGATTTGCCGATGCCGGGGTCGCCGCCGATCAGCACCACGCCGCCTTCCACAATGCCGCCGCCCAGCACCCGGTCCAGCTCGTCCAGGCCGGTGGGGGTGCGGTCCATGTCCGTCGCCTCGATGTCAGCCAGGGCCATCACCTCGGCGGTTTTGGCCAGCGCGGCGAAGCGGTTGTTTTTACTGGCCGCCACCGGCTCGGCCACGGATTCGATCAGCGTGTTCCATGCCTGGCAGTGCGGGCACTTGCCCAGCCACTTCGGGCAGGTGCCGCCGCATTCATTGCAGGTGTAGATGGTTTTGTCTTTGGCCATGCAGCGACTATAGCCGAAGGCTGTGTAAAAACACAGTAGCTATTGTTTTAGGAGCTGCTACCGCTTATTCCATAAGCGCTGGCGGCACTTTTTATCTGAAGATGGTGGCTAGTCTGTAGTAACTGCCGCGTAAGAATCAGGTGCTCGGCCAGTGACAATGCAACTAACGCCTGGGATGAGAGGCGTAACTCGGCTTGCCGGGGCAAGTCCTCTCGATAGAAAGGTTAGCCGTCACTCGTGCCCCCTTGTAACGCGAGTTTCTCCAACACACAGCCATACATAGCATCAAGTTGTCCAACGACATTCGCTCCACAACGACGGAAATCTGATTCTGTGGGCTGATCTGGCGTGAAGCGAGAGTGCCATGGTGATGGGCTAGCGACGACTATTGGCGAAGGGGCATCTAGAAACTGGCTGGCTGTTATGTCGACTACACAGTTGCCGCGTTGCAGCCAAGCGTGCGTAAGACCATTGTGTTCTCCATACTTCCCGCAGATGTACAAGAAGCCTTCGACTCCCTGATCTACCAAATAGGCTCCAAGTAAAAGTGATGCATCTCCACAGCTGCCAACGGGATAGCGTTTCATATGCTTAGCGCGGAACTCCATGGGCACAGCCACAACGCCGTTGTGAAACCGGGTAGTCAACTGGAAAAGCTCAGATATACCCATGTGTCGGCTAACGTTTGAGTTCAGCGGGCGGCGAAGCCGTCCGCTGCAATGAAGGGTTGGGCCTCACCTTGCAAACGCCTGCGCGATAGCCCAGCCTCGACCCGCTGTGTATTCCGGCTGCAGCTTGGCCACGACAAGACCGCCCCAGCAGGAGCGTGGGTCTGGGAATTGCGATTCCATGGCCGCGATTGGCGCTCCAGCCTGCCAGGCAACCAGATGACCGGGCTGAAGACTTGGACCATTCGGAGTGGCAGATGAGGCGATTACAACGTAACCGCCATCCCGTGAACAAACACGAAGCATGGCGATTTGATTCCCATCAGGTTGACGCTTTACAGCCACCCCGCCACCAATTGCAGCTGCGGCATCAAGGACCAGTGCCGGCAGCACTGCGCCCGCAGAGAGCTCGCTCTGGAGGAACTCGCACGCATACGCGAAGGCGGCTTGAGCATCCTTGAAGTACAAGGGCTGCGCCGCGCTTGGCTTGGACCTCTTCAACCAATCGAACATGCCAAGTCTTTCAGTGATGCCCAACGTGATGTACACCGCAAGCCCTGCGGTTTACATCGACGACTAAGGTTTAAATCATCCATCGAAATCTCCTGAAAATGGCTTGCAGACTTGTTTTCCGTAGGGTGGTCCGGTTTTTATACAGGGCTAAAAATCCCGACAATCCCCGCAAACAATACGCCGAACCACTATAGCCCGGTGAAGCTTCGCCACCCCCACGCGGCGGCATGCTTCCTTCAAAAGAGAGCCACACGCAATACTCTCATTTTCGTAGCTGCTCACGCCCATACCATAAGCGCTAGCAGCTCTTTTTATCTACAGCATCAAACCCACGGCTGCGCCAACTGCTCAGTGGCAAAAACCCGCTGCACCGCCGGGCGCGCCAGCGCCGCTTGCAAATACGGCCCCAGGTGCGGGTAGGTGCGCGCCGGGGCGCTGGCGAAGTTGCGGGTCCAGCGGCAGAGCATCAGCGCGTAGGCGTCCAGCGCGGAGTAGGTGGGGCCCAGCAGCCAGGGGCCGCCGTGGCGGGCCAGTTCGGCATCCAGCTGCGCCAGCAGGCCGGCCACGCGCAGCTCGGCCTGGGCCTGCACTTCGGCGGCACCGGCGGTGTTGCCGGGGTTCACCCAGCGGTGCGGGTAGAAGTAGGCGATCAGCGTGCTTTGCAGGGTGTTGGTCATCCACACCAGCCATTTGTAGAAATGGGCACGCTCCACCGTGCCGACCGCCGGGGCCAGGCCTGCGGCGGGGTGGCTGTCGCACAGGTGCAGGCAGATGGCGGCGGACTCGAACAGCACCAGGTCGCCGTCGGTCAGCACCGGCACCAGGCCGTTGGGGTTGAGTGCCAGATAGGCTGGGGCCTTGTGCGCGCCTGCGCTGGTGTCGACTCGCAGCAGTTCAAACGGCAGGCCGATTTCTTCCAGCAGGATGTGCGGCGCCATGGCGGCGGTGCTGGGGGCGTAGTGGAGTTGCAGCATGGTGGTGTGGGTGAAAAGGTTATGGAGTCTGCCGCTGGTGCTGGCGGATGCCCCAGGTGGCCAAGCTTAAACCGGCCAGCGCAAACACCAGCAGCGGCAGCACCAGGCCCAGCGGGCCCATGCTGGCGATGGCGTAGGCAAACACCGGCGGGCCGAGGGTGGAGCCCAGGTTGCCCATTTGCGCCACCGCCCCGGTGGCGCGGGCCTGCACGGGGGGTGCGTCGCTCAAATACGGCACCAGCGCAAACGCGGCCCCGCCCGCCAGGCCCACCAGCGCCAGCAGCACCAGAGCCACCGGCGCAATCGCGAAGCCTTGCCACAGGCACAGCCCCAGCGCCAGCCCGGCAGCGGCCACGCCCGCAAACGCCAGCGGCACCAGCGTGGAGGGCCGCATTACCGACTGGGCCAGCCAGCCCGCCAGAAAGTTGCCGCCAATGCTGAGCAGCGGCAGCAGCACCGCCAGCCAGGCGCGGTCGGCCTCGGCGTAGGGCGGAATAAAGGTCAGCAAGGCGATGGCGGTGGCGGTGTAGAAGAAAAAACAGCAGCCCGGCAGGGCAGTGGCCCATTCGCTATAGATGCGCGCATGCAGCTGCGGCAGGCTGGCCAGCGCGGGCCAGGGTGTGGTGGCGCTGTCACGGGGCAGCAGCCACAGCACGGCACAGCCCATCAGGGCCATGGCCGCCGCATGCACCGCCATCAAACCACCCAGTTGGAGATGCGCCAGCACCCAACCCCCGCCCGC
Source organism: uncultured Albidiferax sp. (assembly GCA_963512645.1). Lineage (GTDB taxonomy): Bacteria > Pseudomonadota > Gammaproteobacteria > Burkholderiales > Burkholderiaceae_C > Rhodoferax_B. The sequence goes on from CAUPNM010000002.1 coordinate 227,456, forward strand.
CGCAGTGAGCGCAAACGCCACCCCCACAAAGGTGCTCCACAGCCCCATGGCAATGGCGCGGTGCTGCGGCGCGCTGTGCTGCATGATGAGCGTGGGCGCAGCCACCACCACCGCCAGTTGCGACACACCTTCCAGCAGCCGTGTAAACCACAGCAGCGCAAACGGCGGCTCCAGCGACTGCACCCCGGCCAGCACGGCACCCAGCCCCATGCCCACCAGCAGCAGGCGCCGGTAGCCGATGGCCGGAGCACACAAGCCCATGGTCACGCCAAACACCAGCCCCACCATGCCCACGGTGGACAAGATCCAGCCCATGGCCGCAGGCGTGGCCGCGTAGGTGGCCTGCAGGGTCTGGAAGGCAAACGACACCTTGGAAAACTGCATTGCCGCCGCTACGCCGCACAGCCACAGGGTGAGAACGCGGGGCCAGTGGGTGCTGCTGAGTGGGGCCATGTAAAAAAGTGTTGCTTTTAAAAATGTAGCTGCTTGTGCCGGTGGAATAAGCACCGGCGGCCTATTCTATGCACGGGCCCTGAACAGCCGCACCGCCAGTGCCACCCCACCCGCCAGCGCCGCCAGACCGCACACGCCGGGCCAGCCCCACAGCGCCAGGGCCTGGCTGCCCAGCCAGGCACCGCTGGCCATGCCGATGAAACTGCCGCCCATCAGCACCGCATTCAAGCGGCTGCGGGCCGCGGGCTCCAGACCGTAGACGATGGTCTGGTGGGCGATCAGGCTGGCCTGCATGCCCAGGTCGAACACCAGCGCGCCCACGGCGACCAGCCACAGCGGGCCGCCGCCATCCAGGCTACCGACGCCCATGGCGATAAAGGCCGCCACCGCCAGGCCCGCGCCAATGCGCGTTACCACCTCGGGGCCACGGCGGTCGGCCACCTTGCCCGCCAGGGGTGCAGCCAGCGCCCCGGCCGCGCCCGCCAGGCCAAACGCCCCGGCGGCGGCACTGCCCAGGTGGAAGGGCGCGGCATGCAGCATTACCGCCAGCGTGGACCAGAACGCGCTGAACCCCAGGCTGAGCATCCCCTGGGCCAGTACGGCGCGGCGCAAACCGGCATGGCGCTGCAGCAGCGTGCCCAGGCTGGCCATCAGCGCCAGATACGGCATCTGCGTGGTGGGCGCAAAACGGGGCAGGCCGCGCCACAATGCCGCGCCCAGCACCGCGATGCTGAGCGCCGCCGCCCCAAACATGCCGCGCCAGCCCGCGTGTTCGGCCACAAAGCCCGACACCACGCGCGACAGCAAAATGCCCAGCAGCAGCCCGGTCATCACCATGCCCACCGTCTTGCCGCGGCTGGTCTCCGGGGCCAGCGTGGCGGCGGCGGGCACGATGTCTTGCGCCAGGGTGGCCGAGATGCCAATCGCCAGGCTGGCCGCCAACAGCACGCCCAGAGACGGTGCCGCCGCCGCCGCCAGCAGCGCCACGCACAAAATGGCCGCCTTGCCCAAAATGATGCGGCGGCGGTCAAACCGGTCGCTCAGCGGGGCCAGCAGAATCAGGCCCGAGGCGTAACCCAGTTGCGTCAGCGTCGGCACCAGACCAATGCGGCCCGGCGTGGCCTGGAACTCGCCTGCCAGCACGCCCAGCATGGGCTGGCTGTAGTACAGCGCGGCCACCGCCAGCCCGGTGCCCACGGCCAGCAGCAGCACCAGGGCGCCAGGCATCTCGGCAGCGGGGTGGTGGGAAGGGGCGGAATCCACAGCCATGGGGCACATCCTCGTGGTATTGAATGCTGCAAGTGTCCCTGAATCTGCCCCCTCCATGTAACCGGCCCCGGCTTGGCCAGATAAAGCGCCATCCTCCTACATCCCTGTCACAGGGGCAGGTCTAAGCTGGTCGTATTTTTTTGGGAGCCCTCCGCATGCAACTCTTTGCCACCTGCATCTTGCGGGTCCACAACGCCGCCGAATGCCCCCTGGTCGCCATGCTGCGGGCCTGCCACGGCGAGGCCCAGCACATCGTGCAGGAAAATTTTGATGTGCAACCCTGGGTGCCGCGCGTGGACTACACCGATGCCTACGGCAACCTGTGCCAGCGCATGGTGCTGCCGCCCGGCCCCACGCAGATGGCCTTGTCGGTCACTGCCAACGTAGATGCCGACATTGCCGTCGCCCCGCAAACCGCCCCCACCCCCATGCAGCTCTTGCCCGACAACGTGCTGATCTATCTGCTGCAAAGCCGCTACTGCCCGTCGGACAAGATGGCCGAGCGCGCGCTGGGCATCGTGGGCCAGGTCGCACCCGGCTACGACCAGGCCGAAGCCATCCGCGCCTGGATCCACGCGCACCTCACCTACCAGTACGGCGTGAGCACGGCCACCACCGATGCGCTGGACACGCTGTCCCAGGGCGCAGGCGTGTGCCGCGACTTTGCGCATGTGGGTATCGCCCTGTGCCGCAGCCTGCGCCTGCCCGCGCGCATTGTGGTGGGCTACCTGTACGGGCTGGACCCGATGGACCTGCACGCCTGGTTCGAGGTGTTTGTGGGGGGCCGTTGGTACACCTTTGATGCCACCCAGACCCAGCCGCGCGGCGGGCGCATCGTGCTGGCCTACGGGCGCGACGCGGCGGATGTGGCGTTTATCTCCGACTACGGCAGTGCGCCGCTGGAGGTGCAGCAGATGCAGGTCACGGTGGACCTGCTGGCTGGATAAATTACTCCGGTAAAACGAGCGATTCGCCGCGGGTCTTCTGGTCGTGCAGCTTGTGCAGCAGGTCGTCGATCTTGCGGGTGAGCTTGTCGGCCGCGCCATCCACCGCCTTGTGCAGCGTGTCGGCATGGTGCGTCACGGCCACGGGCGGGCGGCCTTCCAGGCGGGCTTCGAGCATGCAGCGCTTGTCCTGGCGGCTGCTTTTGTCGCTGTTTTCATCGCTCAGGTGCACTTCGACGCGGGTAATGTGCGCGCTGAGCCGTGCCAGCGCATGCTGCACCACCCCGGTCACGTGGGTGGCCAGGCCTTCATGGCCTTCGATGTTGTGGTCGGTGTTGAATTGGATCTGCATAGAGTCTCCTTGTAGGGGTTATGGCAACGCACCGAGGATGCCCTTGCTGCCAGGTAGAGCCCTTGGGGGGACTGTGAGTTCCCCTAAGGTGCCTAACCAGTCCAAATGCAGTCCAATGAATGCGCCCCAAGGCCCATTATGCGCGCTATTTTTTTGATAGCTGCTCACGCCCATAGAACAAGCGCTGGAGCCACTTTTTCCTTAAACCTTCGGAGCCAGTATCGCCATGGTGATGCGCGACACGCAGGTCAAATTACCTGCGTCGTCCACCAGTTCGATGGCCCAGACCTGGGTGGTTCGGCCGATGTGGACGGGGCGGGCGGTGCCGGTGACCCAGCCGCTGGAGACACCGCGCAAATGGTTGGCGTTGATGTCCAGGCCCACGGCGCGGTGGCCTTCGGGGGCGGCGTACATGGCACCGATGGAGCCCAGAGTTTCGGCCAGCACCACGCTGACACCGCCGTGCAGCAGGCCGTAGGGCTGGCAGGTGCGGTGGTCTACCGGTACGCGGGCGCGCACGAAGTCGTCGCCTACCTCCAGAAATTCGACACCCAGGTGGGCAATGGCGGTACCGACGGCACCGGCGGAACAGATTTCGACGGTGAAGGGCTGCTTCCAGATGGGCATGGGGACTCCAGTACGGGATATAAACAAAGGCTTTTCAGCATAAACCACGCCCCGCGTGTCTGGAGTCCCTCGCTTGCCCTCCGCCCCTGCTTCTGTGTCTGCCGCCAACCTGCGCGGCATCCTCGCCATGGTGATCGCCGTGGGGGCGTTTTCTGTGATGGATGCCGCCCTGAAAACCCTGAGCCACCACTACCCGCCGCTGCAGGTGGCTGCGCTGCGCGGACTGGTGGCGCTGCCGCTGGTGGCCTTGTACGTGCTGTGGCGCAAGGAGGTGCCCAGTCTGCTGAAGATCCGTTGGCCGCTGCACCTGCTGCGCATGGTCATTGGGGTGGCGATGCTGGCGCTGTTTGTGACGGCACTGCGAACGCTGGGGCTGGCCGAGGCGTACACCATCTTTTTTATCGCGCCGCTGCTGATCACGGTGCTGTCGATTCCGGTCTTGAAAGAGCGCGTGCAGCCCCGCCACTGGTGGGCGCTGGCGGGCGGGTTGTGCGGCGTGGTGGTGGCGCTGCGGCCCGACCAGGGGGCGTTTTTGTCGCTCGGCGCGCTGGCGGTGCTGGGTGCGGCGGCGTGTTATGCCGTGTCGGCCGTGACCGGGCGGGTGCTGAGCCGCACCGATTCCAGCGCGGCGCTGGTGTTCTGGGGCACCACCGGGCTGGCGGTGGGGGCCGGGGCGCTGGCCTGGCCGCACTGGGTGGCGGTGCTGCCCACCGACGCGCCGGTGCTGGGCGTGATTGCAGTCAGCGGTTTTGTGGGGCAGCTGGCGATTACGCAGGCGTTTCGTTACGGGCAGGCCGCCGTGGTGGCCCCGTTCGAGTACACCGCGCTGGCCTGGGGCGTGGCGCTGGACGGCCTGCTGTGGCATACGGCACCCGACCACCGCACCCTGCTGGGCGGAGCCATCGTGATTGCCTGCGGGCTGTGGGTGGTGCGGCAGGAGCGCACCAAAGAGTTGGTGGTGACGCCCTGAACTTTGGCTCACCCCCAGGCTACAGTGCTTTGCACTTTCCGCCAACCCCCTTGCAGGGGGCAACAGCAGCGGCCTGGCAAAGCCAGTTCCGCGCTGTTCTGGAAGGGGCGTTGTTGCAGTCGCCTTGGAGATCATCAGGGCCGCTATTTTTTATCTTTTGGCCAAATCGGCCTCTCGTGCTTACAGGATAAGCACAAGCAGCTATCAAAACCATAGTTTTAGGACTTGCGCGCCAGCGCCGCCTGCAGCTGGTCGGCGGCGAGTTCGAAGTCAAAACCGGTGACGGCGCTTTGGAAGGCTGGGTAGCTGCTGGGGGTGAACAGGCTGCGCAGGCTGGCGGCGTGCTCCAGCACCAGTTCGACCGCGTCGCCGTCGCTGTCTTCCAGCAGGCGCAGCAGCTTTTGGCCGAGGGCGCGGGCATCGGCACTGGCGGCGGCGGGGGCGGCTTCTTCTGCGGGGGGTTCGGCTATGCGCTCGAACAGCAGGCTGCGCAGGGCAGCCAGGCCCCGGGTGTTTTCGGCCTGCAGGCGGTCCATGGCGGTGGCGACGTCTTCGCCCATGGTGCCGCCTCGGTGCAGTGCGTCTTCCAGTGCCAGCGCGGCGGCGGCCAGGTCGGTGAGGCCGATGTTGCCCGCCACGCCCTTGGCGGTGTGGACTACGCGCTGCAGGGTGTCCATGTCGCCCTGGGCCAGGGCCTCCTGGGCGCGCTGGGGGGCGTTGGCGTGGTGTTGCACAAACTGCTGTAGCAGCCGCAGGTAGAGTTTTTCATTGCCCGCCACGCGGCGCATGCCCGCTGCGGTATCCAGGCCGGGCACGGTGGGCCAGGCCTTTGGGGCGGCGGGGCTGGGGGCTGCCGGGGGCGGTGCACTGGCGGCAGCCTGGGCAGGCCGGGCCCAACGCAGCACGGTCTGCAGCAGGGCGGGCGGGTCCAGCGGCTTGGTGATGTGGTCCACCATGCCCACCGCCAGGCAGCGTTCGCGCTCTTCACGCAGGGCGTGGGCGGTCATGGCGATGACGGGTAGCGGGGCGTAGCGCGGGTTGGCGCGGATCTGCTGGGTGGCCTCCAGCCCGCCCATCACCGGCATTTGCAGGTCCATCAGCACGGCGTGGAAGTGCTCGGGCGCGGCGGCATCCAGCAGCTCGAGCGCGATGCGGCCGTTGTCGGCCACCACCACCTCGGCCCCGGCGGCCTGCAGCAGCTCGATGGCGATCTGCTGGTTGATGTCGTTGTCTTCGGCCAGCAGCAGGCGCATACCGTCCAGCCGGGCCTGGGCGGTATCGGCCACGGCGGGCAGCGCGCTTGGGTCGGCCAGGCCAAACCAGACGGTAAAGCTGAAGCAACTGCCCACGCCGGGCTCGCTGTGCACAGAAATCTCGCCACCCATGCGCTCCACCAGGCCCCGGGTGATGGCCAGGCCCAGGCCGGTGCCACCGTATTTGCGGGTTACCGAGCCGTCGGCCTGGGTGAAGGCCTGGAACAGTTTGGCGGCCTGCGCTTCGGTCATGCCGATGCCGGTGTCGCGCACATCAAAGCGCAGCTGCACCCGTTCCGCAGTGTGGTCCACGGTGTGCACAGACACGGTGACCAGGCCTTTTTCGGTAAATTTGGCGGCGTTGCTGAGCAGGTTGGTGAGGATCTGGCCCAGGCGCAGCGGGTCGCCCACCAGGGCCGGGGCCACCTCGGAGGCCACATCGAACACCAGGGCCAGGCCTTTGTCGGCCATGCGCTCGGCCAGCAGCGTGGTGCTGTGGTTGAGCACCTCGTCCAGCCGGAACGGCACCTGCTCCACATCGAGCTTGTCGGCCTCGATCTTGGAGAAGTCCAGGATGTCGTTGATGATGCCCAGCAGCGCCACGCCCGCGCGGTGGATCTTGCTGACGTAGTCGCGCTGGGTGGTGTCCAGCTGGGTTTTCAGGGCCAGGTGCGACAGGCCGATGACGGCATTCATCGGGGTGCGGATTTCGTGGCTCATGTTGGCCAGGAACATCGACTTGGCCTGGGTCGCCTCCTCGGCCACTTCCTTGGCCTGGCGCAGCTCGGCCTGGGCCCGGGTGAGTTCGCTGATGTCCACCAGCACGCCCACCAGCCCAGCCACCCGGCCATCGGCGTGGTGGAAGGGGTTAATGGAGTACAGGGTGGTGTGCGGCTTGCCATCGGCAAATACAAAGGTCTCTTCGCGGCGCATGGCGGTGTTGGTGGCGATGATCTGCAATTGTTCGCTCTGGATCACCTGCCGGCGCGGCAGCGGAATGAATTCCAGCTCGATCACCGTGGTGCCCAGCAGGTCCTGGGCGCGCATGCCAAACGCGTACTCGTAGGCCTGGTTGCAGCCCAGAAAGCGGGTTTGCGTATCTTTGTAGAACACCGGGGTGGGGATGCTGTCGAGCATGGCCTGCAAGGTGGCCGCGTGCTCGGCCGACAGGCGCAGCCCGTGGTGGCGGTTGCGCATCACCTGGCTGGCAATGCGGCTGAGCAGCAAAATCAGCCCCAGCCCCAGGGCCGCCACCAGGGCCGCGAGTGAATAGTGCCAGCGCACCATGGGGCCCAGGGAATCGAGCAGGTTCAGCGCCACTAGCTGGTAACCAGGCTCGGCCAGCGGCACCCGGTTGACCAGGTACGGGTTGCCGTCCACCATCCAGTGGCTGGCGTGCAACAGCCGCTCTGGGCGCTGCACCGGAATGGTGGCCATCTGCGCCGTAGCGGCTGGCACCGGTGCCAGCGTTCCCACGTGGCGCAGCATGAAGTCGCTGCGCGATGCGCTGACCACGATGCCGTCGCGGTCCACCACCAGCGCTACCTGGTGGCCAGACAGTAAGGGCGAGAGGGCGCTGGCATCGTGCTTGATGACCACCACGCCCTGGGGCACGTCATCGCGTTCGGCCCGCAGCGCGTAAAAAAAGCCCGGCTGGTTGGCGTAGCTGTTCTGCCCTTGGCCGATGGTGAAGAGCTGGCCTACGCCGTGCTCCATGGCATCGTTGAAGTCGCCGCGGACCAGGTAGGTTTGGCCGAGCAGGCTGCTGGGCTGGCGCCCGTCGCTGGTGGCCACCACCAGCCCTGCCACGTTGACCACGAAAACGTGGCTGTATTCCTGCCGCTGGCGGATCTGCTCCAGGCTGTCGCCCAGAAAGCGCACATACGGGTCGCCCATGAGCTTGGTCCGCCGCTCGGTCTCGGGCATCTCCAGCAGGCGGGCGGCCTGCGGGTTGGAATCGGCCAGCAGCTCCTGCACCGTGGTCTGCTGGGCCAGCAGTGCGGCCACCGTGGCCACCTCGGAGAACTTGCGGTCGACGATACGGGCGGTGCTGGCGGCATCGGTCTGGGCAGACTTGGCGTTGTCGACAATGTGCGCGTCCACAATGCGGCCCGACACCCACAGCGCCACGGCGCACACCAGCGCCAGCCACAGCACGGCGCAGATGCCGGTCCAGCGGTTGAGCTGGCGCAGCTGGGCCTCGAAGGCCTGTAGGACGGACGGCGTGGCCACCGTGCGGGGACGGGGGTCCGCAGAAGACGGGTAATCGATAGGCATGCGGTGGACTGCAAAGGCGCGGCCAGAAATCACTGCGCGGGACTCCACCATACTGCGTCTGTAACTTTATGTACATCCGCAAGTCGCCATATCCCTGTGCGTAAGCACTACAAAATAGGTAGCTGCTTACGCCCATTCTGTAAGCACAGACGGCCTAAAAGGCTTGAAGCTCCAGCGGCATCCACGGGGTGCACAGCCCAGTGCGGAACGTTCAGTTCGCGTTCAGCGCCTCGCCCAGCGCATTCACCATGCTGTCGATCTCGGCGGGCGTGACCACAAACGGCGGGGCCATCTGGATGGTGTCGGCGCCGTAACGCACGTAGAAGCCCTTCTTCCACATCGCCATTGCCACCTCGTACGGGCGGCGGGCGGGCTCACCTGGGTAGGCAGCCAGGGTGATGCCGCAGGCCAGGCCGTAGTTGCGGATGTCGGTGACGTGCTTGGCACCTTGCAGGCTGTGCACCGCGTTCTCAAAATGCGGGGCGATGGCGCGCACGCGCTGGGGCATGTCTTCGGTCACCAGAATGTCCAGCGTGGCCAGGGCCACGGCGCAGGCCACGGGGTGGGCCGAGTAGGTGTAGCCGTGGGCAAATTCCAGCATGTAGTCGGGCGCGCCGGCGTGCATGAAGGTGTCGTAGATCTCCTTGCTGACCAGCACCGCGCCCATGGGCTGCGAGCCGTTGGTGATCTGCTTGGCCACGTTCATGATGTCGGGCGTGACGCCAAAGGCCTCGGCACCGCTCATCGCGCCCATGCGGCCAAAGGCGGTGATCACTTCGTCAAAAATCAGCAGGATGTTGTGCGCGGTGCAGATCTCGCGCAGGCGCTGCAGGTAGCCCACCGGCGGCACCACCACCCCGGCCGAGCCGGACATGGGTTCGACGATCACCGCGGCGATATTGCTGGCGTCGTGCAGGGCAATCAAGTCCAGCAGCTCGTCGGCCAGTTCCACGCCGGTCTTGGGCATGCCGCGCGAGAAGGCGTTGCTTTTGAGCTGGGTGTGCGGCAGGTGGTCGGCCTGCAAGCCTTCGCCAAACATCTTGCGGTTGGCACCGATGCCGCCCACCGAGATGCCGCCAAAGCCCACGCCGTGGTAGCCCTTTTCGCGGCCAATGAAGCGGGTCTTGCTGGCCTGGCCCTTGGTGCGCCAGTAGGCGCGCGCCATCTTCAGCGAGGTGTCGGCAGATTCAGAGCCCGAGCCGGTGAAGAACACGTGGTCCAGGCCGTCAGGGGTCAGCTCGACCAGCTTGTTGGCCAGCTCGAACGACAGCGGGTGGCCGAACTGGAACGCGGGCGCGTAGTCCAGCGTGGCCATCTGGCGGGTAGCGGCGGCCGTGAGCTCAGTGCGGCCATGGCCCAGGCCGGAACACCACAGGCCCGACAGGCCGTCGAAGATCTGGCGGCCATCGATGTCGGTGTAGTAGCAGCCGCGGGCAGCGGTGATGATGCGCGGGTCGGCTTTGAAGTTGCGGTTGCCGGTATAGGGCATCCAGTGCGCGTTGAGCCATGCGGCATCGGTACGGGGACGGGGGCTGAGTTGCTGTGTATCGGTCATGTCCATGGCGCGCTCCGGTTGTAAAAAGAATAGGCGGATTCTGGCCGCCCCTGTTACTCTCATAAAGAGTTAAATACCAATCTTCAGTTAGCAGCTTATGCAAGTAACCAAAAACCGGGCTGTGCTGGGCCAGTTGACCGACATGGACATCCGCCTGCTGCGGGTGTTCAAAAGCGTGGTCGAGTGCGGTGGCATGGCCTCCGCCGAGCTGGAGCTCAACATCGGCACCTCTACCGTGAGCCGCCACGTCAAAGACCTGGAAACCCGCCTGGGCCTGACCCTGTGCCGCCGGGGGCGCAGCGGCTTTGCGCTCACGCCCGAGGGGCAGCAGATCTACACCGAGACGCTGCGCCTGCTGGCCGGGGCCGAGGCGTTTCGCGCCAGCGTGGACGCGCTGCACCAGCGCATGGGCGGCGAGATCCACCTGGCGGTGTTCGACCAGACCGCCAGCAACCCGCAGGCCCGCATCAGCGCCGCCATCGCCCAGTTTGCCGCGCAGGCCCCGGACGTGCGCCTGTGCCTGCATGTGGCCCCCATCCAGACGATAGAGCGCGGCATCATTGACGGCCAATTCCAGGTGGGCGTGATCCCCGGCCACCGCAGCTCCGACAGCCTGGTTTACGACGACCTGTTTGGCGAAACCATGCTGCTCTACGGCGGCACCCAGCACGCCGTGCACAGCGCCGCGCCGCTGGACTGGGACGGCCTGCGCCGTTACCCGTTTGCCGGGCTGGGCTACCACTCGCCCAACATGGAAATCACCCAGCGCGTGCGCCTGCCCCGCACCGCCACCGGCTTCGACCAGGAATCGATCGCCACGCTGATCCTGTCGGGCCACTACCTGGGTTTTCTGCCCGACCACTACGCGGAACGGTTTGTGCAAAAGAGGCAGATGCGGGCGGTGCAGCCGGAGCTGTTCCGCTACGACTGCCGGTTCCTGGGCATCGTGCGCCGCAGCCCCGAGCCGTCACGGGCGACCAAGGCGCTGCAGGCGTGTTTGCGGGTGGCGCATGGCGGGCCCTGAACAGGTTCTCAAAGCGTCCTTGGCCCTGTCGACAGATCTTTACAAGGTGAAGTCGTAGTCGATCGTCAGCGGCGCATGGTCCGAGAATTTCTGCTCCTTGAAGATGGATGCCGACCGCGCTGCGCTGGCCAGCGCAGGCGTCGCCAGGTGGTAGTCCAGCCGCCAGCCGACGTTGTTGGCGTAAGCCTGGCCCCGGTTGCTCCACCAGGTGTAGGCGGTGTCGGTGGCGGTGGGGTGGAGCTGGCGGTACACGTCGACCAGGCCCAAACCTGCGGCCTCGGCGGCTTCGGGGTGGGCCAGCGCGTAGGTCATCCAGGCGCGCTCTTCGGGCAGGAAGCCGCTGTTTTTCTGGTTGCTGCGCCAGTTTTTCAGGTCGATCTGCTGGTGGGCGATGTTCACGTCACCGCACAAAATGAACTCGCGGGTCTTGCGCAGGCTGGCCAGGTAGGGGCCCATTTCGGCCAGAAAGCGGAATTTGGCCAGTTGCCGGTCTTCGCCGGACGAGCCACTGGGGAAGTAGCAGCTGATGATGGACAGCTTGCGCTGCGGGGTGTCAAAGCGCAGCTCGACGTAGCGGCCTTCGGCATCAAACTCGGGGGAGCCGTAACCGGTGACCACCTCGCTGGGCACATGCCGGGAGTACACGCCTACGCCGGAGTAGCCCTTTTTTTCTGCAAAGTGGAAATAGCCCTGCAAGCCCGCCAACCGCTCGAATTTGCCCTGCACATCGGCGGCCTGGGCCTTGACTTCCTGGACACAAATACAATCCGAGGCGGTTGTGGCGATCCAGGCTTCTACGCCTTTGCTGGTGGCCGAACGGATGCCGTTGAGATTCAGGCTGGTTAATTTGAACAAGGATTTTCCCCATGGTGGTTAGCAAAGCGCCCGATAGCTTAGCGCAGGAGTTTGTACAGTTTGCGGTGGAATCCGGGGTGCTGCGCTTTGGCGAGTTCAAAACCAAGGCCGGGCGCATGAGCCCCTATTTCTTCAACGCCGGACTGTTTGACGACGGTGCCCGCATGCAGCGGCTGGCCGAGTTTTATGCCCAGGCCTTGCTCCACAGCGGTATCGAGTTCGACATGGTTTTCGGCCCCGCCTACAAGGGCATTCCGCTGGCGGCCACGGTGGCGGTGGAGCTGGCGCGGCAGGGCCGCAACCTGCCGTTTGCCTACAACCGCAAGGAAGCCAAGGACCACGGCGAGGGTGGCTCATTGGTAGGCGCACCACTGAAAGGCCGGGTGCTGATCGTGGACGACGTGATGTCGGCCGGTACCGCAGCCCGCGAGTCGATTGCGCTGATCCAGGCCGCTGGGGCCACGCCCCACGCGGTGGTGATTGCGCTGGACCGCCAGGAGATGGCCACCGAGGGTGGGCGCGATGTGCCGCACAGTGCGGTGCAATTTGTCCGCAACCAGCTTGGGCTGCAGGTCTGCGCGATTGCCAAGCTCGCCGATTTACTACAATATCTGCAACAAAATGATACAAACGAGCTGCGGGCTCACTATCCGCGGGTGCTAGCCTATCGCCAGCGCTACGGAGTTGACGAAGGAACCATGTGACATGTTGGGCTAAGGTTTTGGGTGTCGGCGTGCTGTGCAGCAGTTTGCTCGGCGAAGCGTCTGCGCAGGGCATATTTACCTGCACCGACAGCCGGGGCAAAAAAATTACCTCCGACCGACCCATCTCCGAATGCCTGGACCGCGAGCAAAAAGAGCTCAACCCCAGCGGCACCGTCAAGCGCAGCCTGGGCCCCAACCTTACCGCCCAGGAAATCAGCGCTCTGGAGGCCCGCGACAAAAAAGAGGCCGAAGACCGTGCCCGCGCCAATGAAGAACGCCGCCGCAACCGCGCCTTGCTCACCCGTTACCAGAACCAGGCCGCCCACGACACCGAGCGCGCCAGCGCCCTGACCCAGGTGGATGCCGTCATCCAGACCGCCAACAAGCGCATGGCCGAGCTCGCCGTGCAACGCAAAGCGCTGGACAGTGAGCTGGAGTTCTACAAAAACGACCCCAGCAAAGCCCCGGCCTACCTCAAGCGCCGGGTCGCTGAGTTCCAGGACAACCTGGTCGCCCAGCAACGCTTTATCGCCAACCAGCAGCTGGAGAAAAAGCGCATCAACGACCGCTTTGACGAAGAACTGGCCCGGCTCAAGCCGCTGTGGGCTGCGGCATCCAATTAGTTTTTGCTATCTATTTAATAGCTGCTACCGCCCATTCCATAAGCGGTAGAGGCCTAAAAAGCATATAGGCGGGAGCTCTTACCCCGCCAGTTTCGCCTTCAGGAGCGCATTGACCTGGCCCGGGTTGGCCTTGCCCGCACTGGCTTTCATGATCTGGCCCACCAGCGCATTCAGCGCCTTCTCGTTGCCCGCCTGGAACTCGGCCACGTTCTTGGCGTTGGCGGCAATCACCGTGTCCACTATTGCCTCCAGCGCGCCGGTGTCGTTCATTTGCTTCAGGCCCTTGGCCTCGATGACCGCGTCCACCTGGGCATCTGCATCGGTCCACAGCACCTCAAACACCTGCTTGGCGGCGTTGTTGGAGATGGTGTTGTCGGCAATGCGGTCCAGCAACCGGGCCAGCTTGTTGGCGGCCACCGGCACCTGGGCGATGTCCAGGTCTTGCGCGTTCAGGCGGCGGGCGACTTCGCCCATCACCCAGTTGGCGGCCAGCTTGGGCTGCGCGGGCTGGCCTGCGGCGATTGCGGCCTCGAAGTAGCGGGCAATGCCTTTGCTCTGCGTCAGCGCGGTGGCGTCGTATTCGCTCAACCCGTAGTCCTTGCCAAAGCGCGCCGCCATCACCCGTGGCAGCTCGGCCATCTCGGCGCGCACGCGCTCCACCCACTCCGGGGCCACCACCAGCGGCGGCAGATCCGGGTCGGGGAAGTAGCGGTAGTCGGCGGCATCTTCCTTGGTGCGCATGGCGCGGGTCTCGCCCGTATCGGGGTTGAACAGCACGGTGGCCTGCTGGATCGCGTGGCCGTCTTCGAGCTGCTCGATCTGCCAGCGGACTTCAAAATCGATGGCCTGCTGCATGAACTTGAAGCTGTTCAGATTCTTGATCTCGCGGCGCGTGCCCAGCTCGGCCCCGGGCTTGCGCACCGACACGTTAGCGTCGCAACGGAAGCTGCCTTCCTGCATGTTGCCGTCGCAAATGCCGATCCAGGTGACGATCTTGTGCAGCTCCTTGGCGTAGGCCACGGCTTCAAGCGAGGAGCGCATGTCGGGCTCGGTCACGATCTCCAGCAGCGGCGTACCGGCGCGGTTCAGGTCGATGCCGGTCTGGCCAATGAAGTCTTCGTGCAGCGACTTGCCCGCGTCTTCTTCCAGATGCGCGCGCACCAGGCGCACGGTCTTCTTTTCGTCGCCCAGGAAGAACTCGACCGATCCGCCTTGCACCACGGGAATTTCAAACTGGCTGATCTGGTAGCCCTTGGGCAGGTCCGGGTAGAAGTAGTTCTTGCGCGCAAACACACTGCGCGGCGCGATCGTGGAGCCCAGCGCCAGCCCGAGCTGGATGGCGCGCTCGACCGCGCCCTTGTTCATCACCGGCAGCGTGCCGGGCAGGGCCAGGTCCACCGCACAGGCCTGGGTATTGGGCTCGGCCCCGAAGGCGGTTGAGGCGCGGCTGAAAATCTTGCTGGCGGTAGAGAGCTGGGCGTGGGTTTCGAAGCCGATGACGACTTCATAGCCCTGGACCAGCAGGGAGGGAGGTGCTTTGCTCATAGTCAGAAACCGGCGGGTTGTTGGCGGTGGAAATCGGTGGCCTGCTGGAACCGGTGCGCGATGTTCAGCAGCTTGGCTTCTTGCAGGTAGTTGCCAATCAGTTGCAGGCCCACGGGCATGCCACCTTCGCCCAGGCCTGCGGGGATGCTCATGCCGGGCAAACCGGCCAGGGAAGAGGGCAGGGTGAAGATGTCGGCCAGGTAGGCGGCTACCGGGTCGGCCGACTTGTTGCCCAGCTTCCAGGCCACGGTGGGCGCGACCGGGCCAGCAATCACGTCGCACTGTTTGAAGGCCTGCTGGAAGTCGTCGGCGATCATGCGGCGGATTTTTTGCGCCTGCAGGTAATACGCGTCGTAGTAGCCGTGGCTCAGCACGTAGGTGCCGATCATGATGCGGCGCTTGACCTCGTCGCCGAAACCTTCGGCGCGGGTCTTTTTGTACATGTCGATCAGGTCGGTGTATTTGTCGGCGCGGTGGCCAAACTTCACACCGTCGAAGCGGCTCAGGTTGCTGGAGGCCTCGGCCGGGGCGATCACGTAGTAGACGGGGATGGCCATCTCGGTGCGCGGCAGGGTGATGGGCACCAGCTTGGCACCCAGCTTCACATACTGCTGCAAGGCGGCATCGACCGCTGCGCGCACGTCGGGGGCCAGGCCGTCACCAAAGAACTCGGCGGGGATGCCGATGCGCAGGCCGTCGATCGAGTCGTTCAATTTCAGGCTGTAGTCTTCGGCGGGGATGTCCAGAGAGGTGGAGTCGCGGTCCAGGTCGGGGCCGCACAGGGCCGACAGCAGCAGGGCGCAGTCTTCCGCACTGCGGGCCATGGGGCCGGCTTGGTCCAGGCTGGAGGCAAACGCCACCATGCCGTAACGGGATGCGCGGCCATAGGTGGGCTTGATGCCGGTGATGCCGCAAAACGAGGCGGGTTGGCGGATCGAGCCCCCGGTGTCGGTGCCGGTGGCGGCGGGCACCAGGCGCGCGGCCACGGCGGCCGCGCTGCCGCCCGACGAGCCGCCCGGGATGCGGGTGGTGTCCCAGGGGTTGAGCACTGGCTTGAACGCCGAGTTCTCGTTGGCCGAGCCCATGGCGAACTCGTCGCAGTTCAGCTTGCCCAGCGTAACAACACCCTGCTGCCCAAGCTGCTTGACAACTGTGCTATCGAAAGAGGAGCGATAGCCGTCCAGCATCTTGGAGCCGGCGGTGGTGGGGAAGTCTTTGGTGACAAAGATGTCCTTGTGCGCCATGGGCACGCCTTCCAGCGGGCCGGCCGTGCCGTTGGCCAAGCGGGCATCGGCGGCGGTGGCCTGGCGCAGGCTGACGGCTTCGTCCATGGCGAGGTAGGCACCCAGCGGTGCGTGGGCTTCGGCGCGGGCCAGAAAGTGCTGGGTGGTCTCGACGGCGGATACCTTGCGGGCGCGCAGCAGGGCCGCCAGTTCGACCACGCTCAGGTCGTGTAGCTGTGTAGAAAGACTCATGGCGCTTTATTCGATGACTTTGGGGACGAGGAACAGGCCGCGCTCGACGGCGGGCGCGGTTTGCTGGTTGGCTTCGCGCTGGTTCGGCTCACTCACCACGTCGTCGCGCAGGCGCAGCACGATGTCGTGCATGACCGCGACCGGGTGGGCCAGGGGCTCCAGACCGGTGGTGTCTACCGCGCGCATGGTTTCAACGATGCCGAAAAAGCCGTTGAGCTGGTTCAGCATGCGGTCACGTTCATCGGGCTGGAGTTCCAGGCGGGCCAGGTTGGCGATGCGGTCGAGTTCAGGGAGGGTCAGGGCCATGTCTTAAACAGGGTTGCAAACGAAAGTAAAGAGGGGTTTCCGCGCAGTTGGCGCAGGTTAGCCACAGGAGATGCGGTATTATCCCGCCTTTGGTCGCGCGGTCGCTTCGTGACATTGTTTTGCACCAAGAAACCTATCTAAGACTTTTGCAGAACCCGGGCGGCGGGCCTATTGTTTCCAATATTGCCCACAACCTGGGCACTGCAAGAGTCACGACTAACTAGAACCGTATTACCACGGCGATGGCGTGCCGATGTGCAGGCCATGCCCGAGAGGATTTTGCATGTTTGGGACTTTCCGTCGGTACTTTTCTACCGACCTGGCCATCGATCTTGGCACTGCCAACACCTTGATTTACGTACGCGGCAAAGGCATTGTGCTGGACGAGCCGTCCGTGGTCGCCATCCGCCACGAGGGCGGGCCGCAAGGCAAAAAAACCATCCAGGCGGTGGGCAAGGAAGCCAAGGCCATGCTGGGCAAAGTGCCTGGCAACATCGAGGCCATCCGCCCGATGAAAGACGGCGTGATTGCCGACTTCACCGTCACCGAGCAGATGCTCAAGCAGTTCATCAAGATGGTGCACCCCCGCGGCGTGTTCCGTCCCAGTCCGCGCATCATCATCTGCGTGCCCTGCGGCTCCACCCAGGTCGAGCGCCGCGCCATCCGCGAATCGGCATTGGGCGCGGGTGCTTCCGAGGTGTATTTGATCGAAGAACCCATGGCCGCCGCCATCGGTGCCGGTTTGCCGGTGTCCGAAGCCAGCGGCTCCATGGTGGTGGACATCGGCGGCGGTACCACCGAAGTCGGCGTGATCTCGCTGGGCGGCATGGTCTACAAGGGCAGTGTGCGCGTGGGCGGCGACCGTTTCGACGATGCCATCATCAACTACATCCGCCGCAACTACGGCATGCTGATCGGCGAGCCCACCGCCGAAGCCATCAAGAAAAACATCGGCTCGGCCTTCCCCGGCTCCGAAGTCAAAGAGATGGAAGTCAAGGGCCGCAACCTGTCTGAGGGCGTGCCACGCAGCTTCACCATCTCCAGCAACGAGATCCTCGAAGCCCTGACCGACCCGCTGAACAACATCGTCGCCTCGGTGAAGAACGCGCTGGAACAAACCCCGCCCGAACTCGGTGCCGACATTGCCGACCGCGGCATGATGCTGACCGGCGGCGGCGCCTTGCTGCGCGACCTGGACCGCCTGCTGGCCGACGACACCGGCCTGCCAGTGCGGGTGGCCGTAGAGCCGCGGACCTGCGTGGTGCGCGGCTGCGGTATCGCCCTGGAGCGGATGGAGCGTCTGGGTTCCATCTTCACCAGCGAGTAAACGGACTTAGCGCTCTTCCACCAAAGGTACGGCGATGCCACTCGGTACGCTGGACAGGACCCCGCCCCCGTTCTTCAAACAGGGCCCCTCGGCCCTGACCAAACTGATTTTTTGTAGCGCGCTGGCCCTGTTTCTGATGGTGGCCGATGCGCGTTTTGCGTTGATGCGCCCGCTGCGCGCGGGGCTGGCCACGGCCTTGTACCCGGTGCAGTGGGCGGTGATCGAGCCCATCCGCCTGGTGCTAGGCGGCAGTGCCTACTTTGCCAACCAGGCCCGCCTGCAGGCCCAGGCCGATGCGGCCCAGCGCCAGCTGGTGGCCCAGACGGTACGCGCCGGGCAGGTGGAGCAGCTCACCCTGGAAAACGCCCGCCTGCGCCAGTTGCTGGCGCTGCGCACCACCATCACCACCCCGGCCCAGAGCGCCGAAGTGCTGTACGACGCAGCCGACCCCTACACCCACAAAGTGGTGATCGACAAAGGCACGACCCACGGCGTGGTGGCGGGCTCGCCGGTGCTCGACGGGCAGGGTGTGCTGGGCCAGGTGACCCGTGCCTACCCTGTGGTTAGCGAAGTCACCTTGCTGATCGACCGCGACCAGGCGATCCCCGTGCTCAACACCCGTACCGGCGCGCGCAGCGTGGCCTATGGCGACCCGGCCTCGTACGGCGGCCAGCTGGAGCTGCGTTTCATGGCGGGTAACTCCGACGTGCAGGTGGGCGACGTGCTGACCACCAGCGGCGTGGACGGCGTGTACCCGCTGGGCCTGCAGGTGGCCACCATCGCCAAGATCGAGCGCCGTGCCGACTCGGCCTTTGCCCGCATTTACTGCACGCCGGTGGCCCGGGTAGACGGCCCACGGCACGTGCTGGTGCTGCAGCCGGTGGCGGCGCAAATCCCCGAAATGCCGCCCGAGCCCGCACCCGTAGTTACTCCTAAAAAAGGAGCTAAAAAATGATGCTGGATAAGCACAGGGGGCTTCTATGATCATGCGCCCCGGACAGCAGTTGCTGCTGCCTGCCAACCCGGTGTTCATCGCCGTCAGCCTGGTGCTGGCCCTGCTGTTCAACATGGCCGAGAACATCGGCCTGTGGGGCCGCGCGCCCTGGGTACCCGACCTGCTGGCCGTGGTGCTGGTGTTCTGGAGCGTGCACCAGCCCCAGCGCGTGGCCATCGGCACCGCCTTTGTGTTTGGCCTGTTCATGGACGTGCACCAGGTCAGCCTGCTGGGCCTGCACGCGCTGGCCTACAGCGTGATGAGTTTCCTGGCCATCGCCATGCACCGCCGCCTGCTGTGGTTTACCGTGCCTTCGCAGGCCATGCAGGTGCTGCCGCTGTTTGTGGTGGCGCACCTGGTGCAGTTTGTGCTGCGCATGCTGGGCGGCGGCACCTTTCCCGGCTGGTCCATTTTGCTGGCACCGGTGATCGAAGCCCTGCTGTGGCCGCTGGTCAGCATCGTCTTGCTGGCACCGCAACGCATGGCCCCCGATCCCGACAAGACCCGCCCGCTGTGACCGAACTCAAGGACGTTGGTGCCGAGATCTACCGCTTTCGGCTGCGGCTGGTCGCCGCCGGGGTGGTGGTGGTGCTGGCGTTTGGTAGCCTGGTGGCGCGGCTGGCCTACCTGCAGGTCACCCGCCACGACGACCTGCTGGAGCAGGCCGAAAGCAACCGCACCGCCATCGTGCCGGTGGTGCCCAACCGGGGCCTGATCCTGGACCGCAACGGCGTGGTGCTGGCCACCAACTACTCGGCCTACACGCTGGAGATCACGCCCAGCAAGGTGGGCGACCTGGAGCAAACCATCGACGCGCTGGCCGAGGTGGTGGACATCCAGCCGCGCGACCGCCGGCGCTTCAAAAAGCTGGCCGAAGAGTCGCGCAACTTCGAATCCCTGCCCATCCGCACCCGGCTGACCGATGTGGAAGTGGCCCGTTTTGCGGCCCAGCGTTACCGTTTTGCGGGCGTGGACGTCAAGGCCCGGCTGTTCCGTACCTACCCGCAGGGCGAGCTGGCCAGCCACGTGATTGGCTACATCGGGCGCATCAACCAGTCGGAAAAGACCCGCATCGACGAATCCGACGATGCCGACAACTACCGGGGCACCGAATACATCGGCAAGCTGGGCATCGAGCAAAGTTACGAGGCCCAACTGCACGGCCTGACCGGGGTGGAAGAGATCGAAACCTCGGCCGGGGGCCGCGCGGTCCGCAAGCTGGCCAGCAACCCGGCCACGCCCGGCAACACCGTGGTCATGTCCATCGACATCAAGCTGCAAAAGCTGGTCGAAGACCTGTACGGCAACCGCCGGGGCGCGCTGGTGGCGCTGGACCCGAAGACCGGCGAGGTGCTGGCCTTTGTCAGCATGCCCACCTTCGACCCGAACCTGTTTGTCGAAGGCATCGACGTGGAAAGCTGGCAGGCGCTGAACGGCTCGCCCAACAAACCGCTGCTGAACCGGGCCCTGCGCGGCACCTACCCGCCGGGCTCCACCTACAAGCCCTTCATGGCCCTGGCGGCCCTGGAAACCGGCAAGCGCACGCCCCAGCAAAGCATTGCCGACCCTGGCTTCTTTATGCTCGGTGGCCACCGTTTCCGCGACGACAAGGAAGGCGGCCATGGCACGGTGGACATGTACAAATCCATCGTCGAGTCCTGCGACACCTACTACTACATGCTGGCCAACGACATGGGCGTGGACATGATGCACGACGAAATCAGCAAGTTTGGTTTTGGCGGCCTCACCGGCATCGACATCCAGGGCGAAGCGCGCGGCATTCTGCCGTCCACCGCCTGGAAGCGCCGCGCCTACAAGCGGCCCGAGCAGCAAAAGTGGTACGCCGGGGAAACCATTTCGCTGGGCATTGGCCAGGGCTACAACAACTTCACCATGCTGCAACTGGCCTCGGCTACCGGCATTCTGGCCAACGATGGCATCAAGATGAAGCCGCACCTGGTCAAGGAAGTGACCGATGTGGTGACCCACACCACCCAGCAAACCCTGCGCGAGATCAAGGCCGAAATCAGTGCCAAACAGGCCAACATCGAGATCATCAAACGGGCCCTGGTGGGCGTGAACATCGAAGGCACCGGGGCCAACTCGTTCCGGGGCGCGGGTTATGTGGCGGCGGGCAAAACCGGCACGGCCCAGGTGGTGTCGATCGGCAAAAACGAAAAGTACAACGCCGCCGCCATGGCCGAACGCCACCGCGACCACGCGCTCTACATGGCCTTCGCCCCTGCCGAGAACCCGCAGATTGCACTGGCCATGGTGGTGGAAAACGCCGGTTTTGGCGGCGTGGCAGCAGCCCCCATCGCCCGCCGCGTGTTCGACTACTGGTTGCTGCAAAAGTACCCCAGCGTGCAAGACCTGGCTGCCGTGCGCCTGGGCCAGGCCCCGGTGCCGATAGGCACGCCCCGCGCGATTGCCGACGTGCCCGAGCTGCCGGGCTACGTGGCCCCGCCTGCGGCCGCCGCATCGGCCCCGGTGGCCACGGCATCTGCCCCTAAGAATTTAAACAGAAAGTGATGCTAACGCCCATTCCATCGGCGTAAGCAGCTACTAAAAATATAGCAAAGTACGCTCAGGCGGTCTGGCGTGCGACGATCGAGAAGCCAATGTCCAGGATCGGCTCGGCAATCGGGCGGCCATCGGCGCGGTCTACGATGTACTGCGCAGCGGTTTGGCCGATGCGGGTGCCGTCGATGCGCACCGTGGTCAGCGCAGGGTGCAGGCTGGCGGCCAGGCCCAGGTCGCCCAGGCCGACGATGGCCAGCTGCCCCGGCACCGCCAGCCCGCGCGCCTGCGCCTCGATCAGCACGCCCAGGGCCAGCATGTCCGAGCTGCAAAACACCGCGTCAATGCCCTCGGGCCGTGCCAACAGCTCGGCCAGCCCGCTGCGGCCTGCGCCCAGGGTGGTGGGCGGCGGGGTCAGCACCAGGGGCACGTCTTGCCCCTCTTGCGTCAGCCCCAGGGTGCGGGCCATGCGCTGAAAGCCGGTGTTGCGGCGGCGGGCGCGCTCGTCGTCGCCGCAGATCAGCGCCGGGCGGCGGTAGCCGCGCTGGTGCAGGAAGGCGCAGACCTCGGCACCGATGTTTTCGTTCGAAAAGCCCACCAGCATGTCGATGGGCGTGGGCGTCAGGTCCCAGGTTTCCACCACCGGAATGCCCGAGGTCAGCAACTGTTTGCGCCCGGCCAGCGAACGCATGATGCCGGTCAGCACAATGCCGTCGGGGCGGCGGCGGATGATGGCATCCAGCAGCAGGTCTTCGCGGGCGCTGTCGTAGCCGCTTTGGCCCACCATCAGCTGGTAGCCCTGGGCATCTAGCGCCTGGTTCAGCGCCTGGATGGTTTCCTGGAACACCGGCCCAGTCAGCGTGGGCAATACCGCCGCCACCAGCCGGGCCTTGGACGAACGCAGCCCGCCCGCCATGCCGTTGGGCACAAAGCCGGTGCTGCGCACCACCACCATCACTTTTTCCAGCGTAGCGGGCGATACCTGCTCCGGGTGGTTGAGCGCCCGGGAGACGGTCATGGCCGACACGCCCGCCATTTTGGCGATGTCGTGGACGGTGAAATGGTGGGACATGGTGGGGACGGGGTGAGGGCGCGAATGATAACAATACCAAGGGTTCGAATGTGTTCGGCTTTGTGTTCCTTTTGTTTCAATTGGCGCGAATCATCAGAGGGTAATCCCTATTTTTTTGCAAAAACATTAGCGATATGCTTCGTTTCAGATTGTTATCGATAACAAATCCAGATAACGGTCCTGCAACGAAACACGTCTAGCCTTGCGCTGCCCCCCGTGCCGCCCATCCACCCTCCGGAGCCACCATGAAAACTTCTTCGCTTTGCACCCTCGCCCTCTTCGCCGCCTGCGCCAGCCAGGTAGCCCATGCCGACACCCTGCGCCTGGCCCACGGCCTGGCCGAGAACCACCCGGTGCATTTGGCCATGGTGCGTTTTGCCGACCTGGCCAAGCAAAAAAGCAAGGGCGAGCTTGAGATCAAGGTGTTTGCCAACGGCACCCTGGGCGGCGAGCGCGAAACCCTGGAGCAGGTGCAAAACGGCGTGCTGGAGATGACCAAGGCCAGCGCGTCGCCGCTGGAGACCTTTGCGCCCGAGTACAAGGTGTTTAACCTGCCCTTCGTGTTCCGCGACAAGGCGCATTTCTTCAAGGTGGTGGACGGCCCGGTGGGCGCGGCCATCCTGGCATCCAGCAAGAGCCGGGGTTTTATCGGCCTGACCTATTACGACGCGGGCGCGCGCAGCTTCTACGCCAAGAAGGCCATTGCCACGCCAGATGACCTCAAGGGCATGAAGATCCGCGTGCAGCAAAGCCCCACCACCATCAAGATGGTGCAGGCCCTGGGCGCATCGCCCACCCCCATGCCCTGGGGCGAGGTGTATTCCGCCCTGCAGGCCGGGGTGGTGGACGGTGCCGAAAACAACATCACCGCGCTCACCACCGGCCGCCACGGCGAGGTCAGCAAGTTCTTTTCGATCACCGAGCACCAGATCACCCCCGACGTGCTGGTGGTCTCTAGCGCCAAGTGGGACAGCCTGAAAAAGCCCCTCCAGGATGCCCTGCGCGAAGCCGCCCAGGAGTCTTCGGTGTACCAGCGCCAGCTCTGGCAAGAGGCTGAAAAAACCGAAGCCACCGCCGCCGAAAAGCTGGGCGTGAAGACCAGCTTCCCGGCCAAGGCCGCCTTCATCGCCAAGGTCAAACCCATGCTGGACGAAGAGCGCAAGAACGCCAAGCTGGCAGCCCTGCTCGACCAGGTAGAAGCCACCCGCTGATCCCCCTCCGCCTCTTGTAAAGACCAACATGATGAACGCGCTGCGAAAAGTGGTGGACCGGCTGCTGCAAACCGGTCTGGTGCTGAGCTTTCTGGTTCTGGCCGTGTGTGTGCTGTGGCAGGTGTTCAGCCGTTACGTGCTGAACAACCCAGCCGTCTTCACCGAAGAAGTCTCGCGCTTCGCGGTGATCTGGCTGAGTTTGCTGGGCACGGCCTATGCCTGCGGCAAGCTGGAGCACATGTCCTACGACATGCTGCAGTCGCGCCTGAGCGGCGACGCGCTGCGCACCCACATGCGGGTGGTCGCAGCCATCACGTTGGCCTTTACCGGGGCGGTGTTTTTGTACGGCGGGGGCCGCCTGGTGCTGCGGGCGCTGGAGGTGGAGCAGTTCTCGTCCACGCTGGAAGTGCCCATGGCCTACGTGTACGCCTGCATCCCGGTCTCGGGCCTGTGCATGGTGTTCTACCAGGTGGCAATCTTGATTGCGCCGCAAGACTTCCAGATCGCCGACGAGGTGCAGGCCGCCATCGCGCATGTTGAAAAAGAGGCCTCCGTATGATCTCTGCCCTGTTGATTTTGGCCCTGACCTTCACCGTGCTGCTGGTGCTGGGCGTGCCGGTGAGTTTTTGCATCGGCATTGGCACGCTGTTGTCGCTGATGACCGTCACCCCCAGCATCGACACGGCGCTGATCGTGTCGGCGCAGCGCGTGGCCTCCAGCCTGGACAGCTTTACCCTGGTGGCGATTCCGCTGTTTATCCTGGCCGGTGGGCTGATGAACACCGGCGGCATCGCCCTGCGTTTGATCGAGCTGGCCAAGGTGCTGGTGGGCTGGATGCCGGGCTCGCTGGCGCAAATTTCGGTGGTGGCCAATGCCCTGTTTGGCGCCATCTCGGGCTCGGCCGTGGCCAGTGCGGCATCGGTGGGCTCCACCCTGTCGCCGCTGCAACGCAAGGCGGGCTACAACATGCCGATCTGCGCAGCGGCCAACGTGGCGGCCTCGCCCTGCGGCCTGCTGATACCGCCCTCGGGCGCGCTCATCGTGTACTCGCTGATCTCCGGCGGCACGCCGGTGGACGTGCTGTTTGTGGCGGGCTACATCCCCGGCCTGATGATGGCGGGTGCGGTCATGCTGTGGCTGGCCATCATCGCCCGGCGCGGCGATCTGCCCACCGACGTGCAGCGCTACACCCTGCGTGAAGCGGCGGTCACCCTCTGGCGCGCCTTGCCCGCCCTCGTGATGATCGCCATCATCATGGGCGGCATTGTGGGCGGCGTGTTCACCGCCACCGAGGCCGCTGGCGTGGCCGCCCTCTACACCCTGCTGCTGGCCCTGGCCTACCGCACCCTCACGCTGCACAGCCTGCTCACCTGCATGCTCAACGCTGCGGTGGGCACGGCGGTGGTGATGCTGATGGTGGGCGTGTCCATGACCATGTCGTGGCTGCTGGCCAGCACCGGCTCGGTGCAGATGCTGGGCAACGCCATCACCGAGATGTCGTCCAACCCCTACGTGCTGCTGCTGCTGCTCAACATCCTGCTGCTGGTGCTGGGCACGTTTTTGGACATCACCCCCGGCCTGCTGATCTTCACGCCCATCTTTTTGCCGGTGGCCTTGAAGCTGGGCATCTCGCCGGTGCACTTCGGCATCATCATGACCTTCAACCTGTGCATTGGCATTGCCACGCCGCCGGTGGGCAGCACGCTGTTCATCGCCGCCCGCGTGGCCAACGTGCCCCTGTCCGAGCTGACCCGGCCCCTGTTGCCGATGTTTGGTTTCATGGTCATCGCCCTGGGTCTGGTCACCTATTTCCCCGCCCTGTCGCTGTGGCTGCCGCAGGTGCTGCTGGGCAAAGTGGGCTGAAGCCCACACCCCTTTTTCATTGGAATTCCCCCCATGCGCCTCGACCACCCCCCCGTATTCGCCCTG
Organism: uncultured Albidiferax sp.; assembly: GCA_963512645.1. Classification (GTDB taxonomy): domain Bacteria; phylum Pseudomonadota; class Gammaproteobacteria; order Burkholderiales; family Burkholderiaceae_C; genus Rhodoferax_B. Next base: position 252,741 of record CAUPNM010000002.1, read on the forward strand.
CAGTCGCAGCAGGGCAACCACCTCACCCTGGCCAGCCCGGGTGGGGCCACCGCCCACATCTGGGTGCTCGAAGAAGACATCGTCCGCGTGCTGGTGCTGCCGCAAGGCCAGCTGCAGATGCCCCGCACCTGGACGGTAGCCCCCGGCCTGGAAGACCTGCCCCCCGAAGGCCGCGACCGCATGGACACCAGCGGCTTTGCGCTGCCCGCGTTTGACCTGGCCCAGGATGGCACGCGCTTGTGCATCACCACCGCCCAGGTGCGCCTGACGGTTGCCCTGCAAGGCTTCTTTTGCCGCTGGGAGGGCCAGCACCAGGGTGCCTGGACCGCCACCGCCGCAGACCGCCCCACGCAGAGCTACAACTTCGGTTGGTGGGACGACAAGGTCTACCACTACCTGGAGCGCGCCCGGGGCGAGCAGTACTTTGGCCTGGGCGAGCGCGCGGGCGACGCCAACCGCGCGGGCCAGCGTTACCGCATGTGCAACCTCGACCCCATGGGCTACAACGCCCGCAGCACCGACCCGCTGTACAAGCACATCCCGTTCTACATCACCCGCAAGGGCGGTGAGAAGGATGCCGGGCTGTGCTTTGGTTTGTTCTACGACACCCTGTCCGACTGCAGCTTCGACATGGGCCGCGAGATGGACAACTACCACGGCCACTACCGCTACTTTGTGGCCGACCATGGCGACCTCGACCTGTACTACATCGCCGGGGCCGACCCGGCCGCCATCACCCGCCGCTACACCTGGCTGACCGGCCGGCCCATCTTTCCACCGCGTTACGCACTGGGCTATTCCGGCTCCACCATGCGCTACACCGACGCGCCCAACGCCCAGGAGCGCATGGGCGAGTTTCTGGCCCGCTGCGCCGAGCATGACATCCCCTGCGATTCGTTCCACCTGTCCTCGGGCTACACCTCCATCGGCGCGGGCCGCTACGTGTTCCACTGGAACCGCGACAAATTCCCCGACCCGGCGGCCTTCGTGCAAAGCTACCTCGACCGGGGCGTGCGCCTGGTGCCCAACATCAAGCCCGCCCTGCTACGCGACCATCCGCGCTTTGGCGAGGCGGCCCAGGCTGGCCTGCTGATCCACGACCCCGACGGCCAGCCCACCGCCGTGCAGTTCTGGGACGGCACCGGCGGCTACCTGGACTTCACCAACCCCGCCACCATCGCCTGGTGGAAGCAGCAGGTCACCACCCAGCTGCTGCAGCTGGGCATCCCCACCACCTGGAACGACAACAACGAGTTCGAGATCTGGAGCGCCCAGGCCCAGGTGCACGGCTTTGGCACACCGCGTGCCGCCATGGAAGCCCGGCCCCTGCAAACCCTGCTGATGGTGCAGGCCTCGCACGCCGCGCAAACCGCCTACGCGCCGCAGGAGCGCCCGTTTTTAGTATCCCGCTCGGGTGCGGCGGGCATGCAGCGCTATGTGCAAACCTGGTCGGGCGACAACTACACCGCCTGGGACACGCTCAAATACAACATCCGCATGGGCCTGGGCCTGGCCATGTCCGGCGTGTCCAACACCGGGCACGACATCGGCGGCTTCAGCGGCCCCGCGCCCGGCCCCGAGCTGCTGCTGCGCTGGGTGCAGCACGGCATCTTTTTACCGCGCTTCAGCATCCACTCGTGGAACGACGACCAGACCGTCAACGAGCCCTGGATGCACCCTAGCGTCACGCCACAGATCCGCACGCTGGTGCATTTCCGTTACCGCCTCATGCCCTATTTGTACGACCTGGTGTGGCGCTACCACCGCAGCTTTGCGCCCATCATCCGCCCCACCTACTACGACTTCCCTGAAGACGCGCAGTGCCTGGAAGAAAACGACGACATGCTGGTGGGCCCGCACCTGCTGGCCGCCGCCGTGGTGGAACCCGGCCAGACCGAGCGCCGCGTCTGGCTGCCCGGCACCGGGGCCTGGGTGTGCTGGCACAGCGCGGCGACCTTTGATGCGGGGCAATGGGTTAACTTGCCTGCCCCGCTGGACGGCCCGCCCCCGCTGCTGGCCCAGGCTGGTTGCGCCATCCCAGTGAACGTGGGCGAGATCCATTTTGACAACGTGCAGGACGTGCGTGGCTTCCAGGTATTCCCGCACCCCGGCGCGGGCCAGTTCGAAGCCACGTGTTTTGAAGACGACGGCCATTCCCAGGCCTGCCGCGATGGCAAGCACGGCCAGTGGCGGCTGCAGGTGGCCAGCAGCGCCAGCAGCCTGCACATCACGGTGGCCCGCGAAGGCCAGCAGCCGCCCACGCAAAGCCATCTTCTGCTGCGCCTGCCCGCCGCCGACCCGCGCCCGTTGGCGGTGGCCGGGGCCACGGTGGCGAGCAGCACCGTGGTGGATGCGTGGTGCGAAGTGTTAGTGGTGTTTTAGGCCCCTAGCGCTTATTCCATGGGCGGTAGCAGCTACTGATTCAGTAGCAAATCTGCTACTGGAAAAAAGCGCTGTAGCCGGTCTTCAGGATCAGCGCGCTCACCACCACGATGAACACGGTGCGCACAAAACCCGTGCCGTGCTTCAGCGCCATGCGCGAGCCCAGCACGCTGCCCAGCACGTTGGCAATCGCCATGGGCAGCACAAAGTGCCACCAGATGTGGCCGGTAGACACAAACAGAATCAGCGCCGCCAGGTTGGTGCCGGTGTTGAGCAGCTTGGCCGAGGCCGAGGCGTGCAAAAAGTCGTAGCCCAGCCAGCGCACCAGCAAAAACACAAAAAAGCTGCCCGTGCCCGGGCCAAAAAACCCGTCGTAAAAGCCGATGGTCAGGCCGATACCGCTGGCGATCAGCGCCTCTTGCGGGCCGCTGAAGCGCGGCGCGTGCACCGCACCCAGCTCTTTCTTGGCCAGGGTGTAGACCAGCACCGCCAGCAGCACCACGGGCAGCAGCTTGCGCAAAAAGTCGCTGGGCACCACCGTCACCAGCCAGGCCCCGCACATCGCCCCGGCAAAACCGGCGGCGGCGGCGGGCAGCAGGCTCTGCCAGCGCAATTGCACCCGGCGGCTGTACTGCCAGGTGGCAAAGCCGGTGCCCCAGATGGAAGCCCCCTTGTTGACCCCGAACAGCGTGGCCGGGTGGGCCGTGGGAAAGGTGGCAAACAGCGCAGGCACCAGGATCAAGCCCCCGCCGCCCACAATTGCGTCCACAAAACCAGCCAGCAGCGAGGCCAGCGAGACAAAAAGGAGTTCCATGCGAAGATTGTCGCATCCCAAAATGCTACGGATTCAGGAGCTGCTCACGCTGAATACATAAGCGTTAGCGGCCAAAACGGCATAAACCATGCCGCTATGGCACCTCTTCGTGAACAGCGCGGAACTGGCTCCGCCAGGCCGCTGCTGTTGCCCCCTGCAAGGGGGTTGGCGAAAAGCGCTTGCGCTGTAGCCTGGGGGTGTGCCACAACCCACCATAAAAAAAAGCGCCGAGGTGAAGCGGCGCTTTTCAAAAACATCTCGTAGCGGATGTCTAAATGGATGTGTTGATCATTCTGCTGGGTGTCTCCCCGGACCCTCGCTGGGAAGAGCGCTAGGCCCCTCTGCAAGTTGACGAGACTGTATACGGATGTGTGGCCAAAAGTATTAGGACTTACCCTTTCCCTGTTTCAGTGTGCAACCTGGCGGTGGGCCAGCATGCGTTCTTCGGCGATGAAGTCGCTGTAGGTGAAGTCGGTGTGGCCCATACCGGCATCTTCGTCTTCGTCCTTCAAGGTCTGGGCCAGCAGTTTGCGCAGCACCATCAGGCTGCCGGGGTCTAGGGCTTTTTCGGTCTCCAGCAGGGCTTGCTGCAGGTCGCTGCTGCCCATGTGTGCCTTGCGCGGGTTCAGCGTTTCGATGCCGCGCGTGAGCCTCTGGGCCAGCTGCCGGGTGGCGATGAAGCGGCTGGCGGCAAATGCGGGGTGCACCCGGCTCAGCACCAGTTGCAGGCCGCCGAGCAGGATTTGCAGCTCCAGCAGTTTGGGGTTGTCGGTCACCCGGGGCAGCATCAGCTCGGCGTTCCAGGGGGATTCTTGGCGCAGGTCGGGTGTGTTCATAGCGCCAAAGTTTATAGATTGCTATGGTTTTGAATCACCGCAAAGCGGCATAAACGCCCGGCAATTGCGGGCTTCGCTAGGCCGCTTTGAGCTCTTTCGGGTGCTCCAGGCGGCGCACCACTTCCTTGACCACCGCCACCATCACCGCCCGGTCGGGGGTGGGGTGGTCGGCCAGGTGCTGGGTGGTGCTGCCTGCCTGCACCCAGGCCCCGGCGGCATCGCTCCCAAACTGCAGCGGGATGCGGTGGGCGATGAGCAGCGGGCCGCAGGCGCTCCATTGGCGGCACCACTGCGGCAGCTTGGTGCGCCCCTCCCACAGCGTGCCTGCGGACTCGTAGCATTCTTCGATCTGGCGGTGGCCCAGCAGATGGGCCAGTTGCCGCTCTTTGGCAACGCAACTGCGGAAATACTCTTCGTCGGTCATGCGCATGGCGGGCTCCTGAACGTTGTCAAAACACTATAGGCCTATGCATGGGGAATGTCAGGTGGGGTGTCCCGACGCGTTGAGCACCTGCACGGCATGCGCGTAGCCGCGCTGCACGATGTTCTCCAGCCGCCGCCACTGCAGCATGCCCACGCGGTTCAGCGGCGGGTTGAAGTACATATCGCACTGCTGCTGGGCGCTGCGCTGGCGCGACATGCTGTACAAAATGGTCACCGTCATCAGGTACGAGGGCATGGACGGCAGGTGGTAACGGCGCTGGGCCAGCGGGCGCAGGCGGTCGCGCAGCAGGGCCAGGCTGCCGGGCATGTCTTCATGGTCCACCCGCACGGGGGTGCGGATGTTCAGGTCCACGCCAATCACCCGGCCCACGCCGCGCATGCTGCGCATCACGTCCACCGGGAAGTTGTTGAAGCTGCCGCCGTCGCACAGCAGGTCGCCGCCGTGCGCCACCGGCGGCAGTGCGCCGGGGATGGAGGTGCTGGCCAGCAGCGCGTGGGCCAGGTTGCCGTGCTGCAGGCGCTGCTCGCTGGCGGTCGAGAAATTGGTGGCCACGCAGAAGAAGTTTTTCCACAGGTCTTCGATGTCGGCATCAAAACCCACCAGCTCTTCCACCGCGGTGCGCAAGATGCGTTTGAGCCGCAGCCCCTTGATCAGCGATAGCACCGGGAACAGGTTGAAGTCGCCGGTGGGGTTGGTGGCAAAGGCGCGGCGGGCGTTGGCCATCACTTTGTCCAGCGGCTGGTCGGAGGCCGCATAGGTGGCCATGACCGCGCCGATGCTGGTGCCGCCCACCCAGTCCACCTCGATGCCGCGCTCCTGCAACGCGCGCAGCACACCCAGGTGCGCCAGCCCGCGCGCGCCGCCCCCGGCCAGCACCAGGCCTACGGCGGTGCGGCTCTGGATGCGGGCCAGCCGGGCCATGTCGCGGTCCAACCCGGGGCGGATGTGGATGTGCCCGGCCACCGGGCGGCGGGCCAGCCAGGCCGCGGTGCCGCGCGGCGAGGGCTGGTCGGTGGGGTGCAGCAGCACCAGGATGTCGGCAATCACCGTCAGCGGCGGGCGGTTCCGCAAGAACTGGACTTCGCTGGGGTGCAGCACCGGTGGCTGGGTGGCATCGGCCAGCAACAGCAGCTCGTCGCAGTGGCGGCAGCAGCGCTGCGTCCAGGGGGTGGGTGTGGCATCTGCCAGCAGCAGCATGAAGTCGTGCTCGGCCTCGATCTGGTCCAGCAGCATGGCGATGCGGCGCTGGGTTTCTTTGTCGGTGTTGTCGCTGGGGCCCAGGCCCAGCTGCGCCAGTTGCTGGTCGATGGCGTCGCGGCTCACCACACCTACCCGGCCCAGGGGGGCGAGCTGTGCTGCCAGCCGCGCGGCAAAGTCGGGCAGGTCGATGCCGGTGGTGATGGGCAGCAGGCCCATGGTGACCAGCTTGTCGGCGGGGGCGGCGCGTTTGCGGTCTTTGAGCTGCTGGATGATTTGCGTGGTGAACGCCAGCGACACCTGGCTGCTGCAGGCCAGCAGGCGCTGGAAGGCCGGGCGGTCCAGCCGGGCTAGCACCGCATCGCGCACGGCCACCACGGTAGCGGCGCGCGGCTCGCCGGTGTACAGACTCATTTCGCCCACCACCTGGCCGCGCACGATGTCGCCCACCCGCTGCGGGGCCGTGCCCTCGGCCTGCACAAAGGCCCGCAGGCGGCCACTGACCACCAGGTACATCGCATCGCCCGCGTCGCCCTGGGTCAGCAGGGTGTCGCCGCCACTGATCTCCACCCATTGCAGGCTGTGCCGCAGCAGCTCCATGGCCTGGGGCTCCAGCGTGCCGAAGAAGGCATGCAGGTGGCGTACCAGCAGGGCATCCTGGGATTGCGGGCGGTGGGACGAGGCGTTCATGGCAAACTTGTTTTTAGATTAAATCGGCACTTTGTGCTTATTTGGTAGGCGTAAGCCGCTATGTTTTTAATAGTAATTAGACTTGTACCATCGTCCCCCATGAGCTCTACCGTCCCCCCCTCACCACCCGTTCCGCCACGTTTTGTTACAGGCCCATTGTTCCGGCATGTGGCGGTGATGTCCACCACCTCGGCCATCGGGCTAGTGGCGGTGTTCATCGTGGATTTGATCAACCTGTTCTACATCTCCCAGCTGGGCCAGCAGGCGATTGCGGCGGCGGTGGGCTTTGCGGGGGTGGTGGGTTTTTTCCATACCTCGCTGTGCATCGGGCTGACCATCGGCATCACCGCCGTGGTGGCGCGCACCGTGGGGGCGGGCCGCGCGGCGGATGCCAAGCGCCTGGCCACCTCCAGCCTGCTGCTGATGGCGCTGCTGGCCGCCCTGATCGGCAGCGGCACCGCGCCGTTTCTGCGCCCGCTGCTGGAGGCCCTGGGTGCCACCGGCGAAACCGAGCGCCTGGCCGTGCGTTACCTCAGCGTCACCGTGCATTCGTTGCCGCTGCTCGGCATTGGCATGGCCTGCGCGGCGCTGATGCGTTCGGTGGGCGACGCGCGCGGGGCCATGGCGGTAACGCTGGGGGCTGCCGTGGTTACCGCCGTGCTGGACCCGATCTTGATCTTCGGTCTGGGCATGGGGCTGGACGGCGCAGCGGCCACATCGGTGGTGTCGCGCAGCATTTTGGCGGCGGTAGGCCTGCGCGGCGTGCTGCGCCACGGCCTGCTAGGGCGCTGGGGTTCGGCCAACCGGTCGGCCCTGGGCAGCGATGCCAGGCTGCTGGCAGGCGTGGCCGGCCCGGCGGTGCTGACCAACCTGGCCACCCCCGTCAGCGCCGCGTTCGTGACCCATTCCATCGCCCAGTTTGGCGCGTCGGCCGTGGCCGGGCAGGCCATCATCGACCGCGTGACCCCGGTGGCCTTCGGGGTGATTTACGCGCTCAGCGGCGCGGTTGGCCCCATCCTGGCGCAAAACCTGGGCGCGGGCCAGTTCGACCGGGTGCGCCAGGGCCTGCGCGACAGCCTGCTGTTCATGGTGATCGCGGTGGGCACCGCCTGGCTGCTGCTAACGCTGGGCCAAAACGCACTGGTCTGGGCCTTCAGCGCCCACGGCGAGGCCGAGCACCTGATCCACATGTTCTGCTCCTGGCTGGCGGCCAGTTTCTTTTTTGCCGGGGCGCTGTTTGTGGCCAATGCCGCCTTCAACAACCTGGGCAAACCACTGTGGTCCACCGGCTTCAACTGGGCCCGCGCCACCCTGGGCACCATCCCGTTTGCCTGGTGGGGCGCGCAGTTCGGCCCGGTCGGCGTGCTGGCCGGGGCGGCCATCGGCACCGCGATTTTCGGCACGCTGGCGATGGTGGTGGCGTTCCGGCTGGTGGGGCGGATGGGGCCGAAATAGGGCGATAGCGCTTATTTCATAAGCGCTAATAGCTACAGTTACTGTAGTAGATAAAGCCGTTCCGGGTTGGTGCTTCGGCACTTGCACTATTGCCGCATGGTGCTGACAGCGCGCTGCGCTACGGCCAAACTAAACGTGGCATGTAGGCGGCTCGACGTCGTTGCCCTGTTCTAGTTGGGCCAACCACGCATCGGCTTCGTCGGCAGTCACATGCAGCCTGGTGGTGCGGACATCTTTCCAGGCTTTAAGTGTGTCCTGCCGAAAGGCTTCACGCGTTTCTTTAGGTTCGGCGTACTGGGTGATCGCCACAGGGCAAATGGTGCGGCTAGGGCTAGCCATAGTGGCCTTTGGTAAGGTGTTCCTTGCAAATACCTAACGCTTTAGCTATCGCTACGGCTCTGGTCCACCCACACCAGCTGGTCCACCGCAATGCCCAGCGCCTGCGCCTTGGCCAGCAACTGGGCGCGTACATCGGCGGGCAGCTGCTTGTCGCGCGCCAGGATCCACATATAGCTGCGGTCGGCGCCCACCACCATCGCCCAGCGGTAGGCCGGGTCCAGCGCCACCACGTGGTAGCCGCCGTAAAACGGGCCGAAGAACGACACCTTGAGCGAGGCCGTGCGCGGGTCGCCGGTGAACTTGGCGATACCTTCGGCTTCTTTCCAGGCGTTTTTCTCGCGGCTGAAGCCCCGGTTGATCACCTGCACACTGCCATCGGCCTGCAGCGTGTAGCGGGCGCTCACATTGTCCAGCCCGCGCTCAAACGAATGGTCTAGCCGGGCAATCTCAAACCACTTGCCCGCATACCGCGTGGCATCAAACGCCGTGACCGCCGTGATGCCCTCGGGCACGGTGGTGGAGCAGCCGGCCAGGGCGACGGCACAGGCCAGCAGCAAAGGGGCGAAACGGCGAAAAGTGTGTGTCATAAGATCCATAAAAAATAAGCCTCTAGCGCCCATTCCATAAGCGCAAACAGCTACAAAAACCGCAGCATCACCCTCCCAGCACCGGGAACAGCTTGTGCAGCCCGTCGGCCATCACTTCCACGGCCAGGGCGGCCAGGATCAGGCCCATCAGGCGGGTCATCACGTTGATGCCGGTTTTGCCCAGCACGCGGGCAATTGGGGCGGCCAGGGCGAAGCACAGGGCGGTGGCCAGGCCGATCACCACGCCGTAGCCGACCAGGGTGGCCAGTTGCCAGAAGGTCTTGGCCTTGTCGGCGTAGATCACCACGGTGGACATGCTGGCCGGGCCGGTGAGCAAGGGAATGGCCAGCGGCACCACGGCGATGCTGGCACCCACGGCGGCGCGCTCGGAGGCGTCTTGCAGCTCGGTGGCGTTGGACTTGGCCTCGGCGGGCTGGGCGTTGAGCATGTTCAGCGACGAGCTCAGCAGCAGCAGGCCGCCGCCCACCTGGAAGCTGGCCAGCGAGATGTTGAAGAATTCCAGTATCTGCAGGCCCAGCAGGGCGCTCACCGCAATCACCACAAACACGCTGAACGACGACACCCAGATGGTGCGGCGGCGCTGCGCCTCCGAAAAGCTTTGGGTGTAGTGGATAAAAAACGGCACGATGGCCAGCGGGTTGACGATGGCCAACAAGGTGATGAGCGGTTTGAAGTCCATGGGGTGGGAGCTTAACGCCCCCCGCTGACATCCACCAGCGCCCCGGTGGTGTAACTCGCCTCGGGGCTGAGCAGCCAGACAATCGCCTGCGCCACCTCCAGCGCGGTGCCGCCGCGCTGCAGGGGCACGGTGGCCGACAGGTCGCGCACCCGGTCGGGCAGGCCGCCGGAGGCGTGGATGTCGGTCTCGATCAGGCCGGGGCGCACCGCGTTGACGCGGATGCCGTCCCCCGCCACCTCCTTGGACAGGCCGATGGTCATGCTGTCGATGGCGCCCTTGGCGGCGGCGTAGTCCACGTACTGGCCGGGTGAACCCAGGCGCGAGGCGGCGCTGGAGACGTTCACGATCGCGCCGCCCTGGCCGTAGCCGGGGCCGAAATCGCGCGCGCCTTGGTGGCCCATGCGCCGCACGGCCTCGCGGGCGCACAGGAACGGGCCGACCACGTTGATGCTGAACATGCGCTGCAGCCGGGCCGCCGTCATGCTGTCGACGCGAGCGGGCACGTCCACCACCCCGGCGTTGTTGACCAGGGCGCGCAGCGGGCCGAGCTGTGCGTCTACCGCGGCAAACAGGCGCAGCACCTGGGCCTCATCGGCCACATCGGCCTGCAAGGCGATGGCCTGGCCGCCCTGGGCCCGGATCTCGGCCACCAGTGCCTCGGCAGCCTGGGCGTTGTGCGCGTAGTTGATGGCCACGGCGTAGCCGCGCTGGGCGGCCAGCCGGGCGGTGGCGGCACCGATGCCGCGCCCGCCGCCGGTCACCAGCAGCACGGGAAGGTCGGAAATGGGGGTCATTGGTGCGTCCTGGGATGGGTCCAGAACGATACCAGTACGATGGCCCCCCACTTTCAGTTTCAGGAGACTCCCCCATGCCGAATTCCATCCACCTGACCGCCGCCGACGGCTTTGTCTTGCCCGCCTACCTGGCCCGGCCCAGCGGTACGCCCAAGGGTGCGGTGGTGGTCATCCAGGAGATTTTTGGCATCAACAGCCACATCCGTTCGGTGGCCGACGGCTATGCGGCGGCGGGCTACCTGGCTGTGGCCCCGGACATGTTCCACCGCGTGCAGCCGGGGGTAGACCTGGGCTATAGCCCGGAAGACATACAGGCCGGTATCGCCCTGAAAGCCGCCGCCGAAGCGCTGGGCGTGCCCGTGCTGATGCTGGATGTGCAGGCCGCCGTGGCCTATGCCGCGGCCCAGGCGGGCAAGGTCGGCACGGTGGGTTACTGCTGGGGCGGCTTGCTGAGCTGGCGCGCGGCCTGCCTGGTGCAGGGCCTGGCCGCGTCGGTGACGTACTACGGCGGCGGCATGACGGCGGCGGCCGAGGTGGCCCGCACGCCCCGGGTGCCGGTACTGTCGCACTTTGGTGAGCGCGACCATGGCATCGCGCTGGACACGGTACGGGCCTTTGCCCAGGCCCACCTGGCGGTGGATGTGCGCCTGTACCCGGCCGACCACGGCTTTAACTGCGACCAGCGTGGGGCCTATGACGCACCGGCGGCCTCATTGGCACGCGAACGCTCGCTGGCATTTTTTGCCGAACACCTGGTTTGATGCTATTGTTTTTAAATCATTTATAGATAGCTGCTCACGCCTATTCCATAAGCGCTAGCGGCCGATTTGATGCCTGAAAAATAGCCTAAAAACCGCCAACCTGCTTCCCGCACCTGCGCATGCCATCCATGGGGGGCTGCACAGGCTCACTGCAGTGTCGTTTCTCGGGTGCACAATGTTACAAATTGCACGGTATGCCGTGTTGTGGGTAACCATGGGCCTGGGGGATTCATCATGGCGTTGGGCATTGGCAAGCTTGGATGGGCCCCGTGGGGGCTGTGCGCGGCCACCTTGGGTGCCAGCTGGCTGCTGCATCCGCCGGGTGCCTGGCAGGCGCTGGGGGGGGTATCGGCGGCGGCGCTGCTGTCGTGGGCGGGCACGCGGCTGCTGCGCACAGCGGCCCAGGCGGCAGCCGATGGCAGGGCGCACCTGGAGCGGCAAAGCCAGCAGCAGCGCATTTTGCTCGACAGCCTACCGTTCCCGGTGTGGCTCAAAGACGCGCAGGGCGTGTACCTGCTGGGCAACCCCTCCTACGCCGCGCACGCGCAGGTGCCTGGCCCCGATGCGATGGTGGGGCGCACCGACCTGGAGCTCTGGCCCGAGCCGCTGGCCCGCTACTTCCGGGAGAGTGATGCCCAGGTGCTGCGCAGTGGCGGGGTGTTGCACCAGGAAGAGCCCCGGAGTCTGCAGCCCGATGCCCCCTGGGTCGAAATCTTCAAAACCCGGGTTTTGCTAGGGCCGGGCGAGTACGCCACGGTGGGCGTGTCGATCGACATCAGCCGGCGCAAACAGGCCGAGACCCGGCTGTTGCAGCGCGAGCGCTACCTGCGCGCGCTGCTGGACAACTTTCCGTTCGACACCTGGCTCAAAGACACCCAGGGCCGGTTTCTGGTGGTCAGCCAAGGCGTGGCGGATTTGCACGGTTTTGCCACCCCCAACGACATGCTGGACCTGAGCGATGCCGACCTGTTCCCCCCCGACCAGGCGGCCGCGTACTTCGCCAACGACACCGAGGCCATGCAGACCCGCCAGATGGTGCGTACCGAGGCCACCCGCAGCAGCGGCCCGGCGCTGCGGTGGTTTGAAACCGCGCGCGGCCCGGCCACCATCGACGGCGAGCTCATCGGCACGGCAGGTTTCATGTGGGACATCACCTCCATCAAAGATGCCAACCGGCACCTGACCATGTTGTCGGCTGCGCTGGACCGGGTGGGCGACGCGGTGTGCCTGATCCCGTTTGGCGACCTGCGCATGGTGTACGTCAACGCCACCATGTGCCAGTCGCTGGGCTATAGCCAGGCCGAGCTGACCGGTGGCATGACGCTGTTGGATATCGACCCGCATGTCACGGCCGAGTCGCTGGAACAGCTATGGGAGGTGCTGAAAGCGCAGGGCGCCCTGCGGTTCGAGTCCACCCACCGTACCCGCCAGGGAACCGACTTTCCGGTGGAGGTCAACACCAATTATTTTGTATTCGAAGGGGTGGAATACTCGCTGGCCACCGCCCGCAACATCACCGAGCGCAAAGCCTTGGAAAAGCGCCTCACCGACAGCGAGCAGCAGTTCCGTGGCCTGGCCGAAAACATCACCGACCTGATCCTGTGCCTGGACAAGCACGGCCGCCGGGTCTACATGAACCCGGCCATGCAGCGCGCCTATCGCAGCGTGCTGGGCGAGCACGTGGATGTGCTGGACGACAAGGTCACCTTGCTCAACAGCCACTACCGCCGACAGCACGATGCCTTGGTGGCCCAGGTGCTGGCCACCGGCCAAGAGGGATTGCTGGAGCTGGCATCGCCTGCGCGCGGGCATGTGCCGCAGATTTTTTCCACCTCGCGCTACATGCCCCAGCGCAATGCCCAGGGCGAGGTCGAGGGGGTCATCATCCTCTCGCGCGACACCACGGTGCGCAAGCAGGCCGAGGCCCATTTGCACAGCCTGAACCGCGCCCTCACCCTCACCAGCGCCACCAACCTGGCCGTGGCCAAGGCCCGCAGCCTGCAGGAGCTGCTGGATGCGGTGTGCCGCCTGATGGTGGAGATTGGCGGCTACATCACCGTGTGCATTGGCCGCGCCGAGTCGGATGCGCGCAAAACCGTCACCCTGGTGGCGGGCCACGGCAGCCTGGCCGCAGGCATGTTCGACCTCAGCCACAGCTGGGACCCGGCCGCGCCCGACTTCGGTGCCATGGGCCGCAGCATTGCCGAAGGCGCGCCGGTGCTGGTACCCGATGTACAAAGCGACCCACGCGTGCTCACCAGCCCCGGCACCGCCCGCGCCCTGGGCGTGCGCTCCATGCTGTGCCTGCCGCTGCACGGTGCCGAGCAGGTCTGGGGCTCCATCTACGCCTACTCTATGGACCTGGAGAGCTTTTCCGAAGACGAGGTGCGCCTGCTGGACGAGGCCGCCAACAACATCGCCTACGGCATCCGCGCGCTGCTGGCCCAGGGCGGCATGCGGGCGGCCGAGCAGGCGCTGTACGAGTCGTCGCTGGCGCGACAGATCGCCGAAGAGGCCAGCAAGGCCAAGAGCGACTTTCTGGCCACCATGAGCCACGAAATCCGCACCCCCATGAACGGCGTGCTGGGCATGACCGGCCTGCTGCTGGACACCCCGCTGGACGACGAGCAGCGCGAATACGCCGAAACCGTGCGCAACAGCGGCGAGGCCCTGCTGCGCATCATCAACGACATCCTCGACTACTCCAAAATCGAAGCCGGCAAGCTGGAGCTGGAGACGCTGGACTTCAACCTGCGCAGCCTGATGGACGAAGTGGCCGACGCGGTGGCCCTGCGCATCGGCAACAAGCCGGTGGAATGCGCCTGGGTCGCCCAGCCGCAGGTGCCGTCGCGGGTGCGCGGCGACCCTGGCCGTCTGCGCCAGGTGCTGCTGAACCTGGCGGGTAACGCCACCAAGTTCACCCAGCACGGCGAGGTCACCGTCGACCTGTCGCTGGTGGCCGACCAGGGCAGCGAAGTGGTGCTGCACTTCGAGGTGCGCGACACCGGCATCGGCATCTCCCCCGACAAGCTGGCCCAGCTGTTCACCCCCTTCACCCAGGCCGACGCATCCACCACCCGCCAGTACGGCGGCACCGGGCTGGGCCTGGCCATCTCCAAGCAACTGGTCGAGCGCATGGGCGGCACCATCGGGGCCCGCAGCGTGCTGGGCCAAGGCTCGGTGTTCTGGTTCGAGCTGCCGCTGGGTAGGGGGCATGCGCCCCGCGAGGTGGCGCCGGAGCACCCCATCCGGGCGGTAGCAGGCCTGCGCGCGCTGGTGGTAGACGATAACGCCACCAACCGCCGCCTGCTGGAGCAACTGCTGCACAGCTGGGGCATGCACACCGTGGTGGCCGAAGACGGCCAGCAAGCCCAGCGCATCCTGGCCGCCGAGCACGCCGCAGGCCGCACGCTGCACCTGGCGATTCTGGACATGCGCATGCCCGGTATGGACGGCGAAGCCCTGGGCCGCTGGATGCAGGCCGACCCGCAGCACGCCCAGATCCCGCTGGTCATGCTCACCTCGGTGGCCCGCCGGGGCGACGCGGCCCGCCTCACAACCGCCGGGTTTGCCGCCTTCCTGACCAAGCCCATCAAAGGCGCACAACTGCTGCGCTGCTTGCAAACCGTGCTGTCCTTTGGGGCCCCGCCGCCCGCACCCCTGGCGCCCCCCTCGCTGGTGACCTGCCACACCCTGGAAGAGGCCGCGCCCGGTGCCCGCGTGCTGGTGGTGGAAGACAACGCCACCAACCAGCGGCTGGTATTGGCCCTGCTGGGCAAATGGGGCCACCAGGTGCGCACCGCCGCGCACGGTGGCGAGGCCCTGGCCCTGCTGCGCCAGCACCCCTTTGACGTGGTGCTGATGGACTGCCACATGCCCGAGATGGACGGCTACGAAGCCACCCGCCGCATCCGCGCGGGCGAGGCCGGGGATCGGCATGTGGACGTGCCCATCATCGCCCTGACGGCCAACGCCATGGTCGGCGACCGCGCCACCGCCATCGCTGCCGGCATGGACGACCACATCAGCAAACCCATCGATGCCCCGGCCCTGCGCGCGGCGGTTCAGCACTGGCGCAGCCTGCGTTCGGGCGGTGCCAGCGTGTGCGAGCCACCGCCGCAAGACTTCAGTCTGGCGCTGCTCGGCCGATATTACGGAGACGATCTGCCCTTGGTGGGCACGCTGCTACCCGGCTTGTGGGCCGACCTGCAACAGTACATGCCCGCCCTGCGCAGTGCGGTGTCTGCGCAGCAGGGGGCCGAAGTCCGTGTCCGGCTGGATGCGCTGGCCCGCATGGCCGACGCACTGGGCGCTGCCGCCCTGGCCCAGCAGGCCCGGGCGCAAGAGCCCGGGCTGGTGGACATGGAGGATCTGGAAGATCGGATAGAGCGATTGGGAGCGGCCATCCTGGCCCAAACAACTGGGAGTGCCGCATGGACGTAGTGATCGTGGACGACGTAGACATCAACCTGATGCTGCTCAACCGGCTGATGGACCAGGTCGGCGGCTGCCGCGTACACAGCTTTCTGCTGCCAGTGCAAGCGCTGGAGTTTTGCCAGACCACCGTGCCCGACCTGCTGCTGGTCGACTACCTCATGCCGGTGCTCAACGGCATCAGCCTGGTGCGCCAGTTCCGTGCCATCCCCGGGCGCGAAGACATCCCCGTGCTGATGGTCACCGCCAGCGACGAGCGCGCCGTGCGCCTGGAAGCGCTGGAAGCCGGGGCCAACGACTTCTTGTCCAAACCGCTGGACCGCACCGAGTTTTTTGCCCGCACCCGCAACATGCTGGCCCTGCGCCGCAGCCAGACCCGGCTGGCCGACCGCGCCCAGTGGCTGCAGGAAGAAGTCGCCAAAGCCACCGCCGAGCTGCGCCTGCGCGACAGCGAAACCATCGCCTGCATCTCGCGCATCGCTGAACACCGCGACCCCGAAACCGGCCTGCACACCCAGCGCATGGCCCACTACTCGCGCCTCATCGCCCAGCACCTGGGCCTGCCCGCCGACGCGCAGCAACTGCTCTTCGATGCCGCGCCCCTGCACGACGTGGGCAAGGTCGGCATCCCCGACAGCATCCTGCTCAAGCCCGGCAGGCTCACGCCCGACGAGTTCGAAACCATGAAAACCCACAGCAGCATCGGCCACCAGGCCCTGGTGGTGGGCCACTCCCAGCTGATGCAAATGGCCGCCACCATCGCCATCTCGCACCACGAGAAGTTTGACGGCAGCGGCTACCCCGCCGGGCTGGTGGGCGAAGCCATACCGCTGGCCGGGCGTATCGTGGCCGTGGCCGACGTGTTCGACGCGCTCACCAGCGCGCGCCCCTACAAGCCCGCCTGGCCGGTGGAGCGTGCCCTGCAACTGCTGCGTGACGGCGCGGGCAGCCATTTCGATCCCGCCTGTGTCCAAGCCTTCATGGCCCAGCTCGATGCCGTACTGGCCACCAAAGCCCGGCTCGACGACCCCGCGCACACCCCGGACCTGCCGTGAACATCCTGCTGGTCGGCAGCGGTGCCACGCCCGGCCACGATGCCGTGCTGCGCGCCCTGCTACAGGCCTGGGGCCACCAGATTCTGGAAGCCGATACCGATAGCCCCGCAGACCTGGCGCTGCTCGACCTGGACGGAGGTGTGGATCGCGTGCTGGCCCATCCCCTGCGTCCGGCGCTGGGCCTGGCTACCTTCGACCACCCCGGCACTGCCGAGCGCTGCCAGGCCGCAGGTCTGCACACGCTGCTGTTCAAACCCGTGCAACCGGCCCAGCTGCGTGCTGCGCTGCAAGCCCACACCGAGCAGCCCTTCGACTACGCCCAGGCCCTGGCCCAGGCCGACCCCTGGATCGTCGGCGTGATCGCCCCGCAGTTCATGCAGGACTGGCCCCAGCAGCTCGCCACCCTGGAAGCCGCCATGCGCGCCGCCGATGCCCCCACCGCCCACCGCGTCGCCCACACCCTCAAAGGCCTGGTAGCCAACTTCCAGGCCACCCCCCTCATCCGCCGCGCCCAGGCCCTAGAAGCCGACAGCACCCAGTGCGCCACCCCCGCCTACCAGGCCCAGGTGGTCGCCTTGCGCGTTGACCTGGCGCTATTGGACGCGGCCTTGGCGGCGTTTTGTTTGGCGCATCCGGATGCTATGTAAATAAGAGCTGCTTGTGCTTATTGAGTGGGCGTAAGAGCGGGTTTTGTTTATGAGGAGTTTTACCCTTTGGCGGGTGGGGTGCCACGGCGATCGTCGGCCGGGATGTGCGCCCGGCGGCGCAGTAACTTTCTTTTGCGTGGCCAAAAGAAAGTCACCATCGAGGCGGCCACCCCCACTGCCAGCGCCCCGCCGCTATCGCGTCGGGGAACCTGCGGTGCTCGCCCCACGGGGGCATGCCGCAAACTCGCTACGCTCAAACATGCGGCCTGCTGATCCCCGTGGTGCTGCGCTCCTCGGCGCTTTGCAGAGGGGGACCCCGGGGAGCGGGATCGGCCCGGCTGCGCCGGGCATCGCGCCGGTCGCGAGCTGGGGGGCCTGTTGGCGGTTGTGAAATCTGTTCGGCAATCGGCTGGCGTGTCGACCCAATTTCGTGCCCTGGGCACGAAGGGGCGCTGTGCGCCCCGATCCCGCATTGGGGTCCCCATCTGTATGCGCCGAGGAGCGCAGCTTCAAGTGGACCAGGGCCCGCGATTGTCTGAGCCGCAGGCGAGTTCGAGCGGGACCCCACTTGGAGCGAGCACCGCAGGTTCCCGTAGCGCTAGCGGAGGGCGCAGACAGTTGGGGCGCCTTTCTTTTGGTTCCTTTTCTTTTGCGCAAAAGAAAAGGGACTGCGCCGCCGGGCGCACCACCCGGCCGACGATCTCAGTGGCATCCCGAATGCTATGTAATTAGTAGCTACTCACGCCCACCGAATAAGCACAAACTGCCGATTCGACCCTCAGCTCAACTACCGGTGCGCTTCAGATACCGCTTGTGCCAGAACAGCAGCCCCATCACAGTGGCCTGAAATACGTCACACCGGCGCAGCGCCATGACGGCCAACCCAACGCCTGGCTGGCACAACGCAAGTTGCTGCACACACAGGCCCGGGCACGCCATCCCAACCGGTGCTCGAGGGATGTCCGCAACTGGACGATTCAAGACGCCGCGTGCTTCAATCCAGAGCGGGATCGGGTTGGGTTGGATGCACTAGAAAAGCAGATCACTCCATGCGTCATGCGGCAACTGTCTTGACACTCACCGGTGTCAGGGGCACTGGTAGCTGTCGCCAAATGGGGTGCCGTTCGGTGCGGTGATGGCTACACGCGATTTGGGATGGTTGATGCACAACGCGTTGCGTGTGGAATAGAGTGGCGTGCTTCTGTTGGTGATGACCTTGGTACTGCGAAGTACCTTGCCCGAAGCGTCATAGGCGACCACCTCGTACACCCCCTCGGACACCGCCACGGTGGCGCACCCGGCACAGGTTAAAGCGACTAAGAAAGACAATACTGATCGCATGAATTTGGTCCTCCAAAATAGCATTCGTCGCCTTGGCGAAGGCCATCAAATGCAGTGCAACTCCCTGGGGGTTGCAATATACATTGCCAATACCCCCAGCCAAGCCTAACGCTGCCCCTGATTCGCGACCGGCGCGATGCCCGGCAAGGCTGGGCCGATCCCGCTTCCGGGGTTCCCATCTGTATAGGCCGCCGGGCGTACCACCCGGCTAAGGATCGCAGTGGTACCCCACCCGCCAAAGGCGTCGGAGCACGCATGCGGGCAAGCATCGGTATGGCAACAGGCAACACGGCGCGCAATCGTGATCCGCCCCCTCTGGCGACCAGGGCCGCGGCACCCCGCATGCTATACAATTAGTAGCTTCTCACGTCCGCCGAATAAGCGCAAGCTGTCGATTTGGCCCTCCACTCAACTACCGGTACGTTTCAAGTACTGCTTGCGCCAGAACACCAGGCCCATGGCGGTGGCGATCAGGCCCATGGCGCCCAGCGCCCACCAGATGCCGGACTGCTGGTGCAGCAGCGGGATGAAGTCGAAGTTCATGCCGACGATGCCTGCAATCAGGTTCAGCGGCAGGAAGATGGCGGTCAGTACCGTCAGGGTGCGCATGATGTCGTTGGTGCGGTTGCTTTGCACGCTGAAGTGCATTTGCACGGCGGTCTCCACGCTGTGCTCCAGCCGCTGCACGTGGTGCACCACGCGTTCGATGTGTTCCAGCACGTCGCGGCTGCGCACCTGCAGCAGCTCGCGTTCGCGGGCGGCCAGGGGGCTGGTGGCTTCGGGCCAGGTTTTCACCGCCTCGATCCAGTCCTGGATGGCGGCGCGCTGCTCTTCGCACACGTCGTCCAGCTGGTGCAGCGTGAGCCGCGCATCGAGCAGCGCGCTCCAGTTGGTGAAGCGGGTGGCGGGCTTGAGCAGCTCGGTCTGCCAGTGGTCGAGCTGGCGGGTGAGTTCGCGGCGCAGGTCCAGGTAACCATCGACCATTTGGTTTACGATGCGCAGCATCAGGTCGGCCGGGCTGGTGGGCACGCGCCCACCGCTGGCCTGCAGCCGCTCGGCGTAGCTGTCGCGCACCGCGAAGTCGCCGGGGTGCACGGTGAGCAGCACCGCGTCGAACACGGCAAAGCCCACCGGGTCGGTGTTGATGCGGCGCAGGATGGGCGGGCCGCTGCGCTTGGCCGTGGGGCTGGGTGTGGTATCGGCATGCCCGGTAGACAGCCGCCGAAACACCAGCATGTCGTACTGCGAGGTGTAGTCGTAGTGCGACGGCAGTTGCGGGTTGAGCAGGTCGGATACGTGCAGGTCTACCAGCGGGTGGCCACCCAGCTGTTGCAGCGCGGCCTGGAGCTGCGCCTGGTGGGCCTCGAACTCGCTGCGCGCGCAGGACACCCAGACAAAGCCGCCGGGCAGGGGCGCGGTGGGCAGGGCGCTGACTTCTGCCACGAGCGTGCCGACGATGGTGAAGATGCGCATGGGCTGAAATTTATAAGAAATAGGCCGCTAGCGCTTATTCTATGGGCGGTAGCAGCTATGGTTTTAGGACTGCAGAAGCCGGGCTGCGTCCAGCGCAAAGTAGGTCAGGATGCCATCCGCCCCGGCGCGTTTGAAGGCCACCAGGCTCTCCAGCATGACCGCGTCGTGGTCCAGCCAGCCGTTCAGGGCGGCGGCCTTGAGCATGGCGTATTCGCCGCTGACCTGGTAGGCAAAGGTGGGCACGGCAAACTCGTCCTTCACCCGGCGCACGATGTCCAGGTAGGGCATGCCGGGTTTGACCATCACCATGTCGGCGCCTTCGGCGATGTCCATGGCCACCTCGCGCAGGGCCTCGTCGCTGTTGGCGGGGTCCATCTGGTAGGTTTTTTTGTCGCTTTTGCCCAGGTTGGCGGCCGAGCCCACTGCGTCGCGGAACGGGCCGTAGAACGCGCTGGCGTACTTGGCGCTGTAGGCCATGATTTGCGTGTGGACAAAGCCGTGGGCTTCGAGCGCAGCGCGGATGGCACCGATGCGCCCGTCCATCATGTCGCTGGGGGCCACGATGTCCACGCCCGCAGCGGCCTGGGCCAGCGCCTGCTGTACCAGGGCGGCAATGGTTTTTTCATTGACGATGTAGCCGTTGTCATCGGGTAGGCCATCCTGGCCGTGGCTGGTGTAGGGGTCGAGTGCTACGTCGGTCATCACGCCCAGGTCGGGGTAGTGGGTTTTGAGCGCGCGCACCACGCGGGGGATCAGCCCGTCGGGGTTAAACGCTTCTTCGCCACCGTAGGTTTTGAGCGCCGGGTCCACCACCGGGAACAGCGCCATCACCGGGATCTGCAGCCGCACGCACTCGGCCGCCACCGGCAGCAGCAGGTCCAGGCTAAGCCGCTCCACGCCGGGCATCGAGGCCACGGCCTCGCGGCGGTTCTCGCCGTCCAGCACAAACACCGGGTAGATCAGGTCGTGGGCGGTCAGCGTGTTTTCGCGCACCAGGTTGCGGCTGAAGGCGGTGCGGCGCAGGCGGCGAGGGCGGCCAGCGGGGTAGGGGGCAAAAGTGGTCATGTCCAAAATTGTGCACCATCCACATAAGCCCTCTTGAATCGCCTCTGCACCTTTGCTAAATTGCCCGTGGGGCGGCCTTGGCCGTCCTCCCGCTTTACCTCCCTGAGCGGGGCCTTACGGTGGCAACACCTGCGGGCTTACCGCCCCGGCCTGATGGTCGGGGTATTTTTTTGGGCGCTGTGGTGTGCGGCTTCAGGCCGCGTCGCGGCTGAGGATGGCCCTCAGGTCGCCAAAGCCGATGGGGGCCGAGGTGTGTTCGTGGGCAATGCGCCACTGCCCGGCCTCGCAGGTCAAGGCCCAGGTCAGGCGGTTGTGCATCGCCCGCAGCTCGCGGCCGTCGGGGCCTATGGCGGCGTAACGGCAGGTGGCGGTCAGCACGGCCAGCGTCGCCGTGGTGGTGGTGTGCACGTTTTCAAAGCGGACCTGCACCCGCTCGTCGCCCAAAGATCCCAACCATGCCTCGATGGAGGCCTGCCGCGCGGCGGTGCCTTCGTACATCCACACGCCCCAGGTGTCAAAGACCCGCGCGTCGGGCGTGTACAGGGCGAGAAATGCGGCTGCATTCTGGTCGAGGACCGCAGCGGCGTAGGCGGCCGGAAATTGTTCGGGGGTGTGGGGCTGCATGGTGTGGTTGGGCGAGGTGGTGGATGGACGGGCTGCATGGTGCACCAGTTCTGCGGCCAAAGGTAGCCCCTGCGCCGCTCAAGGTAACAGGCCCGGTCTACACTGCCCGCATGCTTTGGATCAAATCTTTTCACATCGTTTTCATCGCCAGCTGGTTCGCTGGGCTGTTTTATTTGCCGCGTATTTTTGTGAACCTGGCGATGGTGCCGTCGGGCTCGCTGGCCGAGCGGGAGCGGCTGCTGCTGATGGCGGGCAAGCTGCTGCGCTTTACCACCATCCTGGCGGTGCCCGCGCTGGCATTGGGGGTCTGGCTGTGGCTGGGCTATGGCATTGGGCGGGGGCCGGGCAATGCCTGGATGCACGCCAAGTTGGCTCTGGTGCTGCTGGCGCTGGGCTACCACCACGGCTGCGCGGTGCTGCTGCGCAAAATCCGCGCAGGGGCGCCGATGCGCAGCCACGTTTGGTACCGCTGGTTCAACGAGGTGCCGGTGCTGTTGCTGCTGGGCATTGTGGTGCTGGTGGTCGTCAAACCCTTTTGACTGCCGGGGTGGTGCTGTGCATAAGACCTCGGCCTGGCCTCTGGCGCTGCTCTATGTAGGGCTGGTGCTGTATGCCAGCCTGTACCCGTTTGAGGGCTGGCGCGACCAGGGGATTTCGCCCTGGTTCTTCGTCAACGCGCCACTGCCCAAGTACTGGACGGGGGTGGACGTGGGCATCAACATCGTGGGCTATGCACCGCTGGGCTTTTTGTTGGCCCTGAGTGCCCTGCGCACCGCGCGCGACCGGGCTCCGGTGCTGGCCGCCACGCTGGCCGCCTGCCTGCTGTCGCTGGGCATGGAAACCCTGCAGAGTTTTTTGCCGGTGCGGGTGCCATCGAACGTGGATTGGGGGCTGAACACCGCCGGCGCCTCGCTGGGTGCCGTCACTGCGTCGCTGTTGGAGCGTTTTGGGGCGATCGACCGCTGGAGCCAGTTCCGTGACCGCTGGTTTGTGGCCGATGCGCGTGGCGAGCTGGTGCTGCTGGCGCTGTGGCCGGTGGCCTTGCTGTTTCCGGCGGCCGTGCCGCTGGGGCTGGGCCAGGTGCTGGAGCGGCTGGAGGCGGCCCTGGCCGACGCGCTGGAAGACACGCCGTTTCTCGACTGGCTGCCGGTGCGCGATGTGGAACTGCAGCCGCTGGTACCCAGCGCCGAACTGCTGTGCGTGCTGCTGGGGGTGTTGATTCCCTGCCTGCTGGGCTACTGCGTGGTGCGCAATGTGTGGCGGCGGGCGGTGTTGGCCCCGCTGGTGCTGGCGCTGGGCCTGGGGGCAGCGGCTTTGTCGGCCGGGCTGACCTACGGCCCGGCCCATACGCTGGATTGGCTGAGCCTGCCGGTGCACGTGGGCCTGTGGGCCGGGCTGGCGCTGGCGGGTGCGCTGGTGTGGCTGCCGCGCCGGGTGTGTGCGCCGCTGGTGCTGCTGGCCTTGGCGGTGCACGTCAGCGTGCTGAACCAGGCCCCCACCAGCGCCTACTTTGCGCAAACTTTGCACACCTGGGAGCAGGGCCGGTTTATCCGTTTCCAGGGCCTGGTGCAGTGGCTAGGCTGGCTGTGGCCATACGCAGCGATGGTGGTGGTGGTGGGGCGCATCGCCCGGCCCGTGTCTGGCAAAACTAAAATAGCGGCATGACTGAATCTACTGCCCCGTCGTACTACGGCCGCCACATCTTCTTTTGCCTGAACGACCGTACCAACGGCGAAGACAGCTGCGCCCACCACAACGCCCAGGCCGGTTTCGACCGCTGCAAGGCACTGGTAAAAAAAGCGGGCCTGTCCGGCCCCGGCCAGGTGCGCGTCAACAAGGCCGGTTGCCTGGACCGCTGCGCCGCCGGGCCGGTGGCCGTGGTCTACCCCGAGGCCGTTTGGTACAGCTTTGTGGACGAAAGCGATATCGACGAGATCGTCGAGTCGCATCTGAAGAACGGCCAGGTGGTGGAGCGCCTGGTGACCCCGGCACACCTGGGGCGTTAAATTTAAGCTTTTTAGGCCTCTAGCGCTTATTCCATAAGCGTGAGCAGCTATTAATTTGGTAGTAACTCCGTGAATGCATCCACCCAACGTTTGACCCTGGCCGGTGCCGCAGGCGCGGTCGAGGCGGTCATCGACCACCCCGAGGGCACACCGCGTGGTGTGGTCGTCATCGCCCACCCGCACCCGCTGTTTGGCGGCACCATGGACAACAAGGTGGTGCAGACCATCGCCCGTGCCTTTGTGCAGTCGGGCTGGAGCGCGGTGCGTTTTAACTTCCGGGGTGTGGGCGGCAGCGCGGGCGTGCACGACGAAGGCCGGGGCGAGCTGGACGACCTGCTGGCCGTGGTGGCCCAGGCCGCCCCCGCCGACCAGCCCCTGGCGCTGGCGGGGTTTTCGTTCGGTGCCTTTGTGACCAGCCACGCCGTGGCCGCGCTGTGGGCCACCCGCCCGGTGGAGAAGCTGGTGCTGGTGGGCACGGCGACTTCGCGTTGGACGGTGGCCCCGGTGCCGCCCGAGGCCCACGACCGCACTTTGACCGTGCACGGCGAGCTCGACGACACCGTGCCGCTGGCCTCGGTGATGGACTGGGCGCGGCCCCAGGTGCTGCCGGTAACAGTGGTGCCTGCGGGTGGCCATTTCTTTCACGGACAATTGCCGCTGTTGAAAAACCTGGTGCTACGCCACCTGCGGTCCTGAACTTTCTAGCCCGTGTGCTCCTCGTACACGGGTTTTCCCTTTGCTCTGGTGATTGCATCACCCCCTTTTTTTTGAACCCCCTCCCATGAAATATTTTTTGCAGGCTGTTGCCGCGCCCGTGCTGGCATCCATGTCCCTGATTGCTGCGGCCCAGTCGGTGGCCGGCCCGGAAATCGCCGCCAAGTCTTATATGGTGCTCGACGTGACGGCCAACCAGGTCTTGTTGGCCAAAGACATCGACATGGCCATCGAACCCGCCTCGCTGACCAAGCTGATGACCGCCTACCTGGTGTTCGACGCGCTGCGCAGCAAGAAGATCACACTCACCCAGACCCTGCCCGTCAGCATCAAGGCCTGGAAGATGCCCGGCTCGCGCATGTTCATCGACCCCAAGATGCAGGTGCCGGTGGAAGACTTGATCAAGGGCATGATCGTCCAGTCGGGCAACGATGCCACCATGGCACTGGCCGAAGGCGTGGGCGGCACCTCTGAGCGTTTTGTCGAAATGATGAACGCGCAGGCCAAGGTGCTGGGCATGAAAGCCACCGGCTACCGCAACCCCGAGGGCCTGACCGAAGCGGGTCACACCACCACCGCCCGCGACCTGAGCATCCTGGCCACCCGCTTGATGCGCGACTTCCCCGAGTACGCGCATTACGACGGCATGAAGACGTACTACTACCCCGGCACGCCGCCCAGCAATGGCAACAACCGCAACGGCCTGCTGTTCCGCGACCCCACCGTGGATGGCCTGAAGACCGGCCACACCGACGCGGCGGGCTACTGCCTGATCGCCACTGCCAAGCGCGATTTCCCCAATGTCGGCAGCCGCCGCATCCTGACCATCGTGCTCGGCGCTGCCAGCGACAACGCCCGCCTGAACGAATCGCAAAAGCTGCTGAACTGGGGCTATACCGCTTATGAAGGCGTGAAGCTGTTCGATGCCAACCAGGCCGTGGCCACCCCCAATGTGTGGAAGGGCAAGGCGGCCACCATGCAGCTGGGCCGCGCGGAGCCCATCGTGGTGGCCGTGCCGTCGGGCAACGCCGCCAAGGTCAAAACCGAAATCCAGCGCCCCGATCCCCTGGTGGCCCCCTTCACCAAAGGCCAGGCCGTGGGCTCGTTAAAGGTCACTTTGGGCGAACAAACCCTGCTCACCGTGCCCCTGGTCGCGCTGGACGGCGTGGAGCAGGCCGGTATTTTGGGCCGCGCCTGGGATTCCATCCGTTTGTGGATCAAGTAAATAGCGTAAGTAAGCGCCTGCAAACATCAGCCAAGCGGATAGTGTTTGCACGCATGCCGTCTAAAAGCTATACTCGAAGGCTTTTCGGAAATTTCCGAAGGGATTCACGTTTTTGTAAATTCGAACGTTTAGGGACGTTTTCTTTGTCAAGGAGGCTTTAGTGCCAACCATTAACCAGCTAGTACGTCAGGGGCGCGAGGTCGAAACGATCAAGTCCAAGAGCCCTGCGATGCAAAATTCTCCGCAACGCCGTGGCGTTTGCACCCGCGTCTACACCACGACGCCTAAAAAGCCCAATTCCGCTCTGCGTAAGGTTGCCAAAGTGCGCCTGACCAACGGTTTTGAGGTCATCTCCTACATCGGCGGCGAAGGCCACAACCTGCAAGAGCACAGCGTTGTGCTGGTGCGCGGCGGCCGGGTCAAGGATTTGCCCGGTGTGCGTTACCACATCGTGCGCGGCTCACTCGACTTGCAAGGCGTGAAAGACCGCAAGCAGTCGCGTTCCAAGTACGGCGCGAAGAAGCCAAAGGCCAAGTAAGCCCTGGGTTTTTAGTATGTATCGGTGCTGTTTCCCGCGTGGCGCGGTGATGCAGCGTAGTGACCCGCTGTGGGTCGAGTAAGTGAAAACCAAAATGGTTTTTGCGGTGTCTGCCAAGGCGCCAACTGAAGCAATTAAGAGGTGAAAAATGCCACGACGTCGCGAAGTCCCAAAACGTGAAATCCTGCCGGATCCTAAGTTCGGCAATGTTGAGCTGTCCAAATTCATGAACGTGATCATGGAAGGCGGCAAAAAAGCAGTCGCAGAGCGCATCATTTACGGTGCCCTCGACTTCATCGAGAAGAAGAACCCTGGCAAAGACCCGGTAGAAGCCTTCACCCTGGCGATCAACAACGTCAAGCCCATGGTGGAAGTGAAATCCCGCCGCGTGGGTGGTGCCAACTACCAGGTTCCGGTCGAAGTGCGCCCTGTGCGTCGCTTGGCTTTGTCCATGCGTTGGTTGAAAGAAGCTGCTCGTAAACGTGGCGAAAAGTCCATGTCCCTGCGTTTGGCTAACGAGTTGATGGAAGCCACCGAAGGCCGTGGCGGTGCCATGAAGAAGCGTGACGAAGTCCACCGTATGGCTGAAGCCAACAAGGCTTTCTCGCACTTCCGTTTCTAAGAAACGTCCTCAACTTAGCTCCTCAAGCTAACAAGCCCGCTCCACCCTTTTGGCGGATGGCGGGCTTGTGGCTTTAACGAAAGAGAAAAATGGCTCGCCATACCCCTATTGAGCGTTATCGCAACATTGGTATCTCCGCGCACATCGACGCGGGCAAGACCACCACTACCGAGCGCGTGCTTTTCTACACCGGTGTGAACCACAAGATTGGTGAAGTGCATGATGGCGCCGCCACCATGGACTGGATGGAGCAAGAGCAAGAGCGTGGCATCACGATCACCTCTGCGGCTACCACCTGCTTCTGGAAAGGCATGGACAAGTCCCTGCCCGAACACCGCATCAACATCATCGACACCCCCGGCCACGTGGACTTCACGATTGAAGTCGAGCGCTCGATGCGCGTGCTCGACGGTGCCTGCATGGTGTACTGCGCTGTGGGTGGCGTGCAGCCCCAGTCCGAAACCGTATGGCGCCAGGCCAACAAGTACAAGGTGCCCCGTCTGGCCTTTGTGAACAAGATGGACCGTACCGGTGCCAACTTCTTCAAGGTCGTGGACCAGATGAAACTGCGCCTGAAGGCCAGCCCTGTGCCCATGGTGATCCCAATCGGTGCCGAAGAAAACTTCACTGGTGTGGTCGACTTGCTGAAGATGAAGGCCATCATCTGGGATGAAGCTTCGCAAGGCATGAAGTTCGACTACCGTGAAATCCCCGCTGAATTGGTCGAACTGGCCAAGGAGTGGCGCGAGAAGATGGTCGAAGCGGCTGCGGAAGCATCCGAAGAGTTTATGAACAAGTACCTTGAAGAAGGTGACTTGTCTGAAGACGAAATCAAGCTGGGCATCCGCACGCGTACCATCGCCAGCGAAATCCAGCCGATGTACTGCGGCTCCGCATTCAAGAACAAGGGCGTGCAGCGTATGCTGGATGCCGTGATCGAATTCATGCCCTCGCCTGTGGACATCCCACCGGTCAAGGGTATTGACGAAGACGACCAACCCGTCGTGCGCCAAGCGGACGACAGCGAGAAGTTCTCGGCCCTGGCATTCAAGCTGATGACCGACCCGTTTGTGGGCCAGTTGACCTTCGTACGCGTCTATTCTGGCGTGCTGCAAAAGGGCGACAGCGTCTACAACCCGATCCGCGGCAAGAAAGAGCGTATCGGTCGTATCGTGCAAATGCACGCCAACAACCGCGAAGAAGTCAGCGAAATCCGCGCCGGTGATATCGCCGCTTGCGTGGGCTTGAAGGACGTGACCACGGGCGAAACCCTGTGCGATCCATCGGCCATCGTGATGCTGGAGCGCATGGTGTTCCCTGAGCCTGTGATTACCCAGGCCGTGGAACCCAAGACCAAGGTTGACCAAGAAAAAATGGGCATCGCTTTGCAGCGCCTGGCCCAGGAAGATCCTTCGTTCCGCGTCAAGACCGACGAAGAATCAGGCCAGACCCTGATCGCCGGTATGGGCGAGTTGCATCTGGAAATTATTGTCGACCGCATGAAGCGCGAGTTCGGCGTGGAAGCCAACGTGGGCAAGCCCCAGGTTGCTTACCGCGAAACCATCCGCAAGACTGTTGAAGATGCCGAAGGCAAGTTCGTGCGTCAGTCCGGCGGTAAGGGCCAGTACGGTCACGTGGTGCTGAAGATCGAACCCAATGAACCCGGTAAGGGCATTGAGTTTGTCGACGCGATCAAGGGCGGTGTGGTTCCTCGCGAATACATCCCTGCGGTCGAAAAGGGTATCAACGAGGCCGTGACCCAGGGCGTGATGGCGGGCTACCCCGTGGTCGACGTGAAGGTCACGCTGCACTTCGGTTCGTACCACGATGTCGATTCGAACGAATTGGCGTTCAAGATGGCTGCGATCTTTGGTTTCAAGGAAGGCTGCCGCAAGGCCAGCCCCGTGATTCTGGAGCCGATGATGGCTGTGGAAGTCGAAACGCCTGAAGACTACGCTGGTAACGTGATGGGCGACTTGTCCTCACGCCGCGGCATGGTCCAGGGTATGGAAGACATGGTCGGTGGCGGCAAGGCCATCAAGGCAGAAGTGCCCCTGTCGGAAATGTTTGGCTATTCCACCACGCTGCGTTCCATGTCCCAAGGACGTGCCACGTACACGATGGAATTCAAGCACTACTCGGAAGCGCCACGTAACGTGTCCGAAGCCATCATGGCTTCCCGCGCCAAGTAAAAAGTTTGTAGAGCGGGCCCTGTTGCGTAAGCAGCCTGGTCCGTTTCTAACGATCCCCCAGTCTGCGATGGTGTGCCGCCTTGTTCCCGTGCGAGGCGATCCAGCAACACTGTGCAGACGTTAAACCTGACACGGGACTTAGCTCTTTGGTGAATGGAAAAAGGGGAGAAGCAACGTTCACACGTACCAAGCCCCACGTCAATGTGGGCACCATCGGTCACGTTGACCATGGCAAAACCACACTGACCGCCGCCATCACCACCGTGCTGGCAGCCAAGTTCGGTGGCCAGGCCAAGGCCTACGACCAAATCGATGCAGCGCCCGAAGAAAAAGCGCGCGGTATTACCATCAATA
>CAUPNM010000003.1:0-239437 GCA_963512645.1 uncultured Albidiferax sp.
GCGCTGCAAGACGTAGCCGTGCTGTTTCGCCAGCAACCCAAGACCACCGGCGCGGGCCACTTCGGGTCGCGGCTGGTGTTTGCCCGGGACAAAACCCTGTTTATCACCCTGGGCGACCGGCAAAAGTTCAGCCCCGCCCAAGACCTGGCGCAAACCATTGGCAAGGTGGTGAGGATTGCACGCGATGGCAGCATCCCCCCCGGTAACCCGTCGCTGGGGGCCAGCGCCCTGCCCGGCATCTGGAGCCTGGGCCACCGCAACATCCAGGGGGCAGCCTTGCACCCCGACACCGGGGAGCTATGGGTCAGCGAACATGGCCCGCAAGGCGGCGACGAGGTCAACATTGCCCGCGCCGGGGCCAACTACGGCTGGCCTGTCAAAAGCTATGGCTGCAACTACGGCGACCCGGTGGGCGATGCCTGCCGCATCGGTGGTGGCGTGCATGCACCCACCTATACCGAGCCGCTCACCTACTGGGTACCCACCTCGGTGGCTCCGGCAGGGATGCTGTTCTACACCGGCAACCTGATTCCGCAATGGAAGGGAAATATGTTCTCTGGCTCGCTGGCGGGCCAGACGTTATGGCGCATGTCCATCAACTCCACGGCGATATTGACCCGCGAGGCGCTTCTCGCCGACCGCAACGAACGCATTCGGGATGTGGCGCAAGCGAAAGACGGGGCCATCCTGCTGCTGACCGACAGCGGCAAGCTGCTACGGCTGGCCCCGTAGTACTTTCAGATCAGCGGCACGCCGGTCTTGGACTGCAGCTCTTCCAGCGTCACGCCCGGAGCCAGCTCCACCACCTTCAGCCCGGCGGGGGTGACGTCCATCACCGCCATGTCGGTAATGATGCGGTTGACCACGCCCACGCCGGTTAGCGGCAGGGTGCAATGGGGCAATATCTTCAGGTCGATGCTGCCGTCCTTTTTCTTGGCCACGTGCTCCATCAGCACGATGACGCGCTTCACACCGGCCACCAGGTCCATCGCGCCGCCCATGCCCTTGACCATCTTGCCGGGAATCATCCAGTTGGCCAGGTCGCCCTTTTCGCTGACCTGCATGGCCCCCAGGATGCTCAGGTTGATCTTGCCGCCGCGGATCATGGCAAAGCTGTCGTGGCTGCCGAAGATGGCCGAGCCGGGCAGCGTGGTCACGGTCTGCTTGCCCGCGTTGATCAGGTCGGCATCCACCTGGTCGGCGGTGGGGAACGGGCCGATGCCGAGCATGCCGTTTTCGCTTTGCAGCCACACCTCTTTGTCGGCAGGCACATGGTTGGCTACCAGGGTGGGAATGCCGATCCCGAGGTTCACGTAAAAGCCGTCTTCCAGCTCCTGGGCCGCGCGGGCCGCCATTTGGTCTTGGTTCCAGGCCATGCTTATGCTCCTGCTTTCGCTGTCACGGTTTCGGTAATGGTGCGTTTTTCAATGCGCTTTTCGGGGTGGGCGTTGAGCACGATGCGGTGCACGTAAATGCCAGGCAGATGCACCTGGTCGGGCACCATGCTGCCGGTTTCCACGATCTCCTCGACTTCCACGATGCAGATCTTGCCGGCCATGGCAGCGGCGGGGTTGAAGTTGCGCGCCGTCAGGCGGAACTGCAGGTTGCCGGACTTGTCGGCGCGCCAGGCCTTGACCAGCGACACCTCGGGCACCAGCGAGCGCTCCATCACATAGGTCTGGCCGTCAAACTCGCGCAGTTCCTTGCCCTCGGCCACCAGGGTGCCCACACCGGTCTTGGTGAAGAAAGCCGGGATGCCCGCGCCACCGGCACGCAGCTTCTCGGCCAGCGTGCCCTGGGGGGTAAATTCGAGTTGCAGCTCGCCGGCCAGGTACTGGCGCTCAAATTCCTTGTTTTCGCCCACATAGCTGGAGATCATCTTCTTGATCTGCCGCGTCTCCAGCAGCTTGCCCAGGCCAAAGCCGTCGACACCCGCGTTGTTGGAGATCACCGTCAAATCCTTGACACCGGAGTCGCGCAGTGCGTCGATCAGCGCCTCAGGAATGCCGCACAGGCCGAAGCCGCCCACGGCCATGAGTTGGCCGTCTTGCACAACGCCTTTGAGCGCCTCGGCGGCAGAGGGGAAAATTTTGTTCACACAGTTCTCCGGTTAAAAATCTGGCAGAACGATACTACCTATTGGGCTACGTAGTTTTTCGTAAAGGGTTTGCACTATGGACGTAGATTACGCTTTGGCGTTTGCGCTGGCCCCGGTGGGCATGGTGGTGTCGCGCAACCGGTCGATTGTGGACTGCAACCAGCACCTGTGCGAGATGTTCGGGGCCGACCGCGACCAGCTCATTGGCCAGTCGTTCCAGGTGCTGTACCCCACCGCCGTGGAGTTTGAGCGCACCGGGGAGCGTATCGCGCTGACCATGGACGCCAAGGGCCACTACGCCGACGACCGCATCATGCAGCGCGTGGGCGGGCGTTTCCAAGGTGAAGCCTTCTGGTGCCACGTGATGGGCCGCGCCTTGGACCGCAACGCGCCGCACGCCGCCGGGGTCTGGAGCTTTGAAGACTTGTCGTCGCGCCGCCCGGTGCAGGCCGCGCTGACCCCGCGCGAACGCGAGGTGGCCGCCCACGTGATGACCGGCCTGACCTCCAAAGAAATCGCCAAGCTGCTGGGCATCAGCCACCGCACGGTGGAAATCTACCGGGCGGGCCTGATGCGCAAGTACAAGGCCTCCACCACCGCCGACCTGGCGCAACGCTTGCTGGGTGGTTAATTTATAAAAAATAGGCCTCCAGCGCTTATTCCATAAGCACGAGCAGCTATACAATAAATAGCAAATCAATCTCAGAGATTTTTATGAGCCGACTCGGGCACACCCGCGACAAGATCTACAAAACCGTGGCCCGGCAACTGCACGGCGTGGTGCCCTGCTGGGTGTGTGGCCAGCATGTGCTGCCCGCTGCGGCCACGCTGGAGCACATCCAGCCCCTGAGCGAGGGCGGCAACAGCCACCTGGAGAACCTGGCCATCAGCCACGATGTGTGCAACAACCAGCGCCATGCCACGGGCGTGGTGCCGGTGTCGGCAGAGCTGCCGGGCAAAGTACAACGGCGCTAGAAATCAGCCCTAAGTCCCGCCAAAGACCCCGCGCGCCACCGACCGGCGGCCCTGCTTGACCTGGGCCATGGCGGCGTCGGCGGCCTGGATGATCTGGTCCACGCTGCCATTGCCGCCCAGGCGCAGCTGGATGCCGATGCTGGCGGTGCAGCGTATGTGCAGCTCGCCCAGCGTGTAGTCGCGCTCCAGCATGTCCCAGATCTTGTCGGCCACGGTGTTCACGTGGTGGGCGGCAGACACTTCCTTGCTGCCCAGGTCTTCGAGCAGCACCACAAATTCATCGCCCCGCACCCGGGCCACGGTGTCGTTTTGGCGGATGGCGGCCATCAGCCGCACCGACACCTCCACCAGCACCTGGTCGCCCACCGCACGGCCATGCGCGCTGTTGACAGCCTTGAAGTTGTCCACATCGACATACAGCACCGCAAAGTACGAGCGCTGGCGCGCGCTGTTGAGCTGGGCGCGCCAGATCCGGTCGCGCAGCAGCCGCCAGTTGGGCAGGCCGGTCAGGCCATCGTTGAAGGCCATGGACTGGATCAGCTCGGCCGACACCTGCTGGCGCGAGATATCGCGCAGCACCCGCGCCGTGCCGATGCGCTGCCCTTGGGCATCCAGCAGCGGCACCCGCACCATAGACACCGGCACCAGGCTGCCGTTTTGGTGCAGGCGCACGGTATCCAGGCTGTGGCTGGCCGCATCCGGGACATCCCAGGGCGCGTCTTCCTCGAACCGGCGCTCGGCCGGCACCAGCCTTTGCAGCGTCTGCCCCAGCATCTGCTCGGCGGTGTAGCCCAACATGGCTTGCGCACCTGGGCTCCAGCCCTCCACCACGCCGTCCAGGTCCTCGAAGCTGACGGCATCGGTAGATGCCTGTAGCACCGCGTCCAGGCGCTGCTGCAGGCGGTGCACACGCCGTTGGTGCACGCCGTACAGCAGCACCCCCGCCAGCAAGGCAAGCAAGGCCACCAGGGCTACAACCAAAAAAGTCTGCGACAGCATGGAACCATCTTAGTGCCGATACCCCGACTTTGCCTACCGTCGGAAATCAGAACCTGTGCCGAATGGGTGCGCAGGGCCACACACAAGCGGGCCCAACACCGAATAGGTGCATCCATCTTGTATATCAGTTGGCACGGTTTCTGCGTAATCCGTGGCAATGACCACCGCCGCCGACATCAGTACCCGCATCATCGAAGCCGTGATGGCGCAAAAACTCGCCCCCGGGGCCCGCCTGGGCGAGCAGCCGCTGGCCATGCTGTTCGACTGCAGCCGCACCGTGGTGCGCGAGGCACTCACCCGGCTGGCCGCGCGCGGCATTGTCACCGTCAGCGCGCGCCGGGGCTGGTACGTGATCGAGCCCTCGCAAGACGAGGCCCGCGAGGCCTTCGAGGCCCGCCGGGTGATCGAAACCGGCCTGATCCGCAGCCTGCAAGGCATCGAAAAACCCGCCCTGAAACGGCTCAAACAGCACCTGAAACAAGAGCAGGCGGCCATCAAAGGCAATGACGTGGGCACGCGCAGCTTTTTATTGGGCGACTTCCACGTGTGCCTGGCCGAATGCCTGGGCAACAGCCTGCTGGCCGACACGCTGCGCGACTTCACTGCCCGCACCACGCTGATTGCCATGCTCTACCAGTCCTCGCACAACGCCGAGCAGTCCTGCGAAGACCATGTGCAGATCGTCGCCGCCCTGGAAAAAGGCGACACCGCCCTGGCCGAAAAACTCATGGCCGCCCACATCGGCACGGTGCAGCAGGCGCTGCGGCTGCCGGTGACCACCGACCCGCTGGCCCAGTTGCGCGATGCCCTGGCCCCGGTGGGTGCCTCGGCCAAGGCCGCATCTGGGGCACAAGACTTGCATACAAGACCGCGCAAAACCAAGCCCTTATCGGGCGCTGGCGTTGAATCGCCCCCCGACGACCCTTCCACTTACCTAGGAGCCCTGCTATGACACACCCAATCACATCCACCCGCCGCCACTTCCAAAGCGGTCTGGCCGCCATCGCCCTGCTCGCCAGCCTGGGTGCCCACGCCCAGACCGCCCTGGACGACGTACTCAAAGCCAAGAAGATCACCATCGCCATCCCCACCGACTTCCCGCCCTACGGCTTTGTCGGTACCGACCTGAAACCCCAGGGCCTGGACATCGACATGGCCAACTACATCGGCGGCAAACTCGGCGTGGCGGTGGAACTGGCCCCGGTGACCAGCGCCAACCGCGTGGCCTACCTGCAGTCCAAAAAGGCCGATCTGGTGATCTCGTCGCTGGGCAAAAACCCCGAGCGCGAAAAAGTCATCGACTTCACCGCCGCCTACTCGCCCTTCTTCCAGGCGGTGTTTGCCCCCAAAACCCTCAGCATCAAAAGTTTTGCCGACCTGGCAGGCAAGTCGGTGGGCGTGACCCGTGGCGCCATCGAAGACCAGGAGCTGACCAAGCTGGCCCCGTCGGGCGCAGACATCAAACGTTTTGAAGACAACAACGTCACCGTCTCGTCCTTTGTGTCCGGCCAGGTGCAGGTGATTGCCACCGGCGCGTCGGTCGCAGGCAACCTGATGGCCAAGAACCCGCAGCTCAACGCCGAATACAAGCTGTTGCTGAAAGACTCGCCCAACTTCATCGGTGTGGCCAAAGGCGAAGACGCACTGCGTGCCAAGGTCAACGAGATCATCCTCGCCGCCAAAAAATCCGGCGACATCGACAAGATGGCCCAGCGCTGGCTCGGCCGCCCCGCTGGCAACTTGCCGGAATAAGTCCCCTGTCACCACCGGAGCCAAGCCATGCGCATCGCCTTCGACTTCTACGCCGTGCTGGAGCAGTGGCCGCTGCTGGCCAAGGGCATCGTCTGGACCCTGGGGCTGACGCTGATCGCCACGGTGATCGGTGCGCTGCTGGGCATCACCTGTGCCTGGGTGCGTAGCCAGAACACGCGGGCACCCCAGTGGCTGCAGTGGGTGGTGGGTGCGTATGTGGAGCTGATCCGCAACACGCCGTTCATCGTGCAGCTGTTTTTCATCTTTTTCGGCCTGCCCGCGCTGGGTTTTAGGCTGTCGCCCGAGGTGGCCTCGGTGCTGGCCATGGTGATTAACCTGGGGGCTTACGCCACCGAGATCATCCGCGCCGGTATCGATGCCACACCCCGGGGCCAGATCGAAGCCGCCTCCAGCCTGGCGATGTCGCAATGGCAGACCTTCACCCGGGTGGTGCTGCCACCGGCCCTGAAGAAGGTTTGGCCTGCGCTGGTGAGCCAAATCATCATCGTGATGCTGGGCTCGGCGGTGTGCGGG
This sequence comes from uncultured Albidiferax sp., assembly GCA_963512645.1. Classification (GTDB taxonomy): domain Bacteria; phylum Pseudomonadota; class Gammaproteobacteria; order Burkholderiales; family Burkholderiaceae_C; genus Rhodoferax_B. The sequence goes on from CAUPNM010000003.1 coordinate 6,359, forward strand.
CAAATCTCGACCGAAGAGCTGAGCTACGCCGCCAACCTGATCCAGAGCCGCAATTTCCGCGCGTTCGAGGCCTTCATCATCGCCACAGCCATCTACCTGGCGCTGTCGATGTCGGTGCGCAAACTGCTGAACTGGCTGGGTCCGCGTTTTGTCTACGGTCGCTGAGGGCACACACCATGGTTGATTTCGCCATTTGGGATATTTTTCGCAACCTGCTGCTGGCGGCGCGCTGGACGGTGGGCCTGTCGCTGATAGCCTTCATCGGCGGCGGCATCGTCGGCGTGCTGTTGCTGGTGGCCCGGCTGAGCCAGGTGCGCGGCACCGAGACCTTTGTCGCCGCCTACGTGCAGGTGTTCCAGGGCACGCCGCTGCTGATGCAGCTGTTTCTGGCGTACTTTGGCATTGCGCTGTTCGGCATCAACACCAGCGCCTGGGTGGCTGCGGCTGCGGCGCTCACGCTGTACACCAGCGCGTTCTTGACCGAGATCTGGCGCGGCTGCGTGGCCTCTATCCCCAAGGGGCAGTGGGAGGCCTCGGAAAGCCTGGCGCTGAGCTTTGGCGAACGGCTGCGTTACGTGGTGCTGCCCCAGGCCATCAAGATCGCCATCGCACCCACGGTGGGCTTCTTGGTGCAGGTGATCAAAGGCACGGCGCTGGCCTCGGTGATCGGCTTTATCGAGCTCACCAAGGCCGGCACCATGATCGCCAACGCCACTTTCAAGCCCCTCGTGGTCTACAGCTGCGTGGCGCTGATGTACTTCGCCCTGTGTTTCCCGGTCAGTTTTTACGCCAAATTGTTAGAGAGGAAGATGCATGCAGCCCGCCGCTAAAACCCAAACCAGCCTCAGCCCTATCGTCGAGATCAAAGGCCTGCGCAAGTCCTTTGGCACGAACGAGGTGCTCAAGGGCATCGACCTGCAGGTGCAGACCGGTGAGGTCATTGCCATCATCGGCAAAAGCGGCTCGGGCAAGAGCACGCTGCTGCGCTGCATCAATGGGCTGGAAGTCTTCCAGAGCGGCAGCCTCGCCGTGGACAGCAAACCGCTGCTGCACGACAACGCCCTGGCCATGCGGGCGCTGCGCCAGCGCGTAGGCATGATCTTCCAGGGCTTCAACCTGTTCCCGCACCTGACGGTGGGCAAAAACGTCATGCTGGCACCGCGCCTGGTCAAGCAGCAAGCGGACGACGCAGGCACGGCCCAGGCCAAGAAGCTGCTGGCCCGGGTGGGGCTGGCCGAAAAATTTGATGCCTGGCCCGACCAGCTCTCGGGCGGGCAGCAGCAGCGGGTGGCGATTGCGCGTGCGCTGGCCATGGAACCGGCGGTGCTGCTGTGCGATGAAATCACCTCGGCGCTCGACCCGGAACTGGTGGGCGAAGTGCTGCGCGTGGTGGAGGGCCTGGCCGCCGAAGGCATGACCCTGCTGATGGTGACGCACGAAATGGCGTTTGCCCGCAAGGTCAGCAACCGGGTGATCTTCATGCACCAGGGCCGGGTGCACGAAATGGGGCCGCCTGCCGAGCTGTTTGGCAACCCGCAAACGCCGGAGCTCAAGCAGTTCCTGTCGTCGCTGACAGACTGAAAATTTGCTACTTTATCAATAGCTTCTCACGCTTATTCAATAAGCGCTAGCAGCTATTTTTATGCCTAAAATTTAGGCGTAATCGCGCTGGGGTTCGCGGCGGGCTTCCATCTTGGCGTCGTCTTCCCGCTGGATTTGCAGCATTGCGGCCTCCAGCTTGCGGTAGGTGGCCACAAACAAGTCCTGGCAACCCACGCGGTGGCCGGTGGAATTGCGGTCGCCGTCGGTGGAAATCATGGCGGCGATGATGGTGGCCGTGGGCTGGATCAGTTCGGTTTTCATGGCAAATCCTTTCAGGGTGGTGAATGGCATCCAGCCCCTATTCCAATCCTGTTTGGGGTGCAAGGCAATCGGGTACACGCTAAGGTGTGTGCTCTTTACTTTGACAACACAGCCAAGCCGCACCCTTTGCCACCTGATTCCCTCACCCCCCACTGGATCACGCTGCACGGAGTGCTGGTGGTGCTGGGCCTGGGCGTGTACATGGCGGGCTCCCACGCGCTGAAGCAGCGCCGCCACCCGTCGGCCGCCATCGCCTGGACCATTTCGCTGGTGCTGCTGCCCTATATCGCCCTACCGCTGTACCTCTTGTTTGGCCACCGCAAGCTGGCCAGCACCCGGCGCACTACGCACCCACCCGCCCCGCCTGCGGCCCGCGCGCAAGAGCACCTGGCCAGCGCCCTGGGCCTGGGCGCTGCCGCCCGCTTCGAGTCGCTGGCGATCCACCACAACGGCAGCGAAGCCCTGCAGCGGCTGCAGGCGCTGATCGCCGGGGCCCGGCACACACTGGACATCTGCACCTTCATCCTGGGGCGGGATGTGCTGGGCGATGCCATCACCGCGTTACTGCTGCAGCGCGCCCACCAGGGCCTGCAGATCCGCCTGCTGCTGGACGGCTTTGGCCTGTACCTGGGCGGCCACCCCAACCTGCAGCGCCTGCGGGCGGCGGGCATCCAGGTGGTGCTGTTTGTGCCGCCCTTGTCTTCACCCCTGCGGGGCCGCACCAACCTGCGCAACCACCGCAAGATGGCGGTGGCCGACGGCACCTGGCTGTGGTGCGGTGGCCGCAACCTGGCGGCCGAATACTTCGAGGGCGATACGGTGTCGGTACTGAACAAGCCGGTCTGGATCGACCTGAGCTTTGATTTGCAAGGCGACTTGGCCCGGCAAGCCCAGCAGCGGTTTGACCAGGACTGGACATTTGCCACCACCGGCAAGGCCGCTCCCACCCTGCCCTGGGTTCCGCAGGATCTCGCCCCAGGCGCGCGCGCCCGGCTGGTGCCCAGCGGCCCCGACCAGGCCGACGACACCTTCTACACCCTGCTGGTGTCGGGCTGCTTCACTGCGCAGACCCGAATTCTGGCCGTCACGCCCTACTTTGTGCCCGACCAGACCCTGCTGATGGCGCTGACCCTGGCGGCCCGGCGCGGTGTGGCAGTAGACCTGGTGCTGCCCGCGCAGTCCAACCACCGCATGGCCGACATTGCCCGCCATGCGGCCCTGCGCGACCTGGTGGCCGCCGGGGCCCGCATCGGGCTGCTACCCAGCATGGTGCACGCCAAGGCGGTGCTGATCGACCACGATCTGGCCCTGGTAGGCTCGGCCAATCTGGACGAGCGCAGCCTGTTTTTGAACTACGAGCTGATGGTGGCCTTCTACGACCCGCCAGTGGTGCAGCAGTTTGCCGACTGGATCACCCAGCTGCAGCGCCGCACCCTGCCCTACCAGGCCCAGCCGCCCGGCCTGCTGCGGGAGCTGCTGGAAGGGCTGGTGCGCTGGGTGGCTTTTCAGCTGTGACCCAAAATGTGCTAGAGGCTGCGAGAGACTTGTCAACTGCTTAAATAACAAGCAGTGCAAGGTTTACCCTTATAGATCAAGGGTTTACCCTCGCTATTCTGGCCAATTACAGAGTTATCCCCAAAGTTATCCAGAGGGAACGGGGAGAACTTTTACCGCCAGTTACAGGCGTTGGCGCAGCGCCTCGTACAGGCACACGCCGCTGGCCACCGACACGTTCAGGCTCTCTACCGCGCCGTGCATGGGGATGCCGACCAGCTCGTCGCAGGTCTTGCGGGTGAGCTGGCGCATGCCGTCGCCTTCGTTGCCCAGCACCAGCGCCACCGGGCCTTTCAGGTCCACCTGGTACAGGGTTTTGGGCGCGTTGTCGCTGGTGCCTATGCACCAAATGCTGCGTTCCTTGAGCTCGCCCAAGGTGCGCGCCAAATTGGTGACCATGAAGTAAGGCACGGTTTCGGCCGCGCCACTGGCCACCTTGGCCACCGTGGCGTTGATGCCCGCGGCGTGGTCTTTCGGGGCAATGACTGCGTGCGCACCGGCACCGTCGGCTACGCGCAGGCAGGCACCCAGGTTGTGCGGGTCGGTCACGCCATCCAGCACCAGCAACAGTGCGGGCTCGGTCAGGCTGTCGAGCAGGTCGTCGAGCGAATGCACTTGGGGAATGTGTTCCACCCGTGCCGCCACGCCCTGGTGGCCGTGGCTGCCGCAGAGCTTGGCCAGGCGCATGCTGTCGCCTTCGATCAGGCGGGCACCGGCCTCATTGGCTTTTTCCAGGAACTGGCGCATGCGCGCGTCGCGCCGGGTGGGCTCGTAATAGATTTCGATGATGGATTGGGGCGCGGTTTTCAGGCGCACGCCCACGGCATGGAAGCCGAAGAGAACTTTAGGGGAAGACATGGGGAGATTATCGACGCTGGCGCACCGGCGCCACCCTACTATTCTTTCAATAGCTGCTCACGCCCTTGGAATAAGCGCTAGCAGCCAAAAAGACCCATGTTTTACCTCAGCCTTCGCCAGAGTCCTCGGTCCAGGCCTTGGCCACCATGGTGGCTACGCTGAACGTATAGGTGCAGGTAGTGCTGCCGTCGGGCGACACCACTTCAATGGTGAAGCTGCTGCCCGCCGACACCGCCAGCGTGGTGCTGGCCCCTTGCGCCAGCGCCATGCCATTGACCTTCATGGAGGTGATCTTGTTCGACATGGCGGTGGGCTTGACCACCAGGCTGGTGCTGCCTGCGGGCACGTTGACCGTGTAGGCGGTGGTCCAGGGGTCGAACTTGTTGGCCAGCTTGTTGGCCACGCCGTTGCTGGGGGCGGCCCAGTACACGTCCACGCCCACCAGGGTGCCGCCGGTGAATTCGATGTTGCTCAGCACCGCATATTTCTTGTAGCCGTCGGCGGTGTTGTAGTCGATGGCGGCGGCCGTGGGGTACACGCTGGTGGGTTTGGTCAGGTAGTCCACCGCAGCGGCGAATTTGCCGATGGGGCCGATGCACATCCAGTTCTTGTCGCGCCACATATCGCCCACGATGCTCATCCGGTCGCCGCCCTTGCTGCCGCCCCGGATGGACGGCAAGGTGACGGCATTGCCCTGGTCGATGATCTGCTGGAAACACTGCACAAAGTTGTTCACCCCCTTCATGCCCACCGAGGCCTCCTGGTGGGCGTTGGTGACTTGGGTGATCTGGCCCAGGGTGCTGCTTTTTTGGTAGTTGCTGATGAGCTGCTGCGTTAGCGACAGGAACAGATCGACCTTGACCGACTGGTACTGGGTGGTGTCGGCGGTGTAGGCGCGGTTGCAGGCCCACATGTCCGAGCCAAACACCCAGCCGGTCTGGTTGACCATGAAGGTCAGCAGGCCGTTGGTGTGGCCGGGCTGGATGTAGGCCGTGCCCTGCACATTGCCCAGGTCAAACACCTGGCCGTCGGCGGCGGCCACGGCGGCGGCACCGGCGCTTTTGAAGTCGGCCCGGCTGGCGGCCATGAGGGCGGCTTTCTCAATGGCCGAGGCATACAGCGTGATACCGGCCGAGGTGAAGTTGTAGATCTGCTCGGAGTGGTCGGGGTGGTTGTGGCCCACCATCACGTCATAGGGTTTGGTGGCGATGGTGTCGATGAAGGCCTTGAGGTTGGCCTTTTGGTAGCCGTATTCGCCCGCGTCAAACACCATGCCGCGCGTCGAGCCCTCGATGTAGAACACAAAGGCCTGGAAGTACTCGGCCGGGTTGTTGATCTTCCACACCGTGGGCGTGGTGGCGGTGCCGGGGTGCATCAGCTTGGCCTGGAAGCTGCCCACGTTGGGGCGCACCACGTTCCACATGAATTCGCGCACCGCGCTGGTGGCCAGGCCGTTCTTTTTGGCCACGGCCTTCAGGCGGTACAGGCGCGAATCGGTCACCGAGCTGAGCGGGTTGACGAACTGCAGCACGCCGTCCACCGTGAAGTCGTACACCGCACCGGCGGTGGTGGGGTCGGCGGGCTCTTTGCCGTCAAAGGTGACGGTGTAGTAAATCGTAGCCCCATCGGTGGGGGTGGAGATACGGATGTAGCGCCGGGGCGCGGTAGTGCCCGCCTTGCACATCACCTGCGGCGGGGCCACCAGCTTGGCGCTGATGCCGGTCTGGATGGCCTTGGCATCGTTCACCGACAACGGGGTCGCCGGGCCAAACAGCGTGGCGCTGCTGCCCGCCATGTAGCCTGCGGCCAGCATGGCGTTGACGCTGCTTTTCTTCGCTGGGCTGATGGTGGCCGCGTCGGTAAACCCGGCCAGGGCGTTGGTACTGCTCAAGGGGACTTTGAAGGCCTTCACAAAGATGTCGGCTGCGTCTTCGCGGGTGATGGGCTTGTCGGGGTAGAAATAGCCTTCGACATTGCTGACCAGCGACTCCTCCAGCGCCATCTCGATCTGTTTGGCAAACGGCGTGGCACCCAGGATTACGTCCACAAAGGTGGGCTGCACAGCCTTGTAGGGGTCGTTGTACTCCGAGGAATGCACCCAGTTGAACAAGTCGGTGATGCTGGCCACAAAGGCCGCGCGGGTCATCACCTCGGAACCTGCCACCGGCCCGTCGTCCCCGCCGCCGCAGGCCGTCACCGTGACGGTGGAGGCCAGCAGCGCGGGCATGCCCAGCATCTGGCCAAAAAAGCGGCGCGAAATGCGCTCGGTTGTCAGGCCACCTTGGGGCGGGACGGTGGTGGATTTTTCTTTTACGCGCATGTCTTCCTCTGTGGGTGGTGGTTAAAACAAACTGGTTCGTACATTCTGGGATGTACTGCAGCACGGGCATGGGGACCCGTGCGGTCAACGGGGGCCGGGACGGTTCAGGCCGGTTGCTGCAAATCGACCAGCGCACGCAGCCCCGCCAGGTACGACACCGGCCCCAGCCCCTGGATGGTGCCGCGCACCGCCGGGGAAATGATGGAGTGCGCCCGCCACGTCTCGCGCGCAGCGATGTTGGACATGTGCACCTCCAGCGTGGGAAACGGCATCGCCTTGATGGCATCGTGCAGCGACACGCCGTGCTGCGTCAGCCCGGCCGGGTTGACCAGCGCGCCCTGGGCGGTGTCGATGTGCTGGTGCAAAAAGTCCACCAGCGCGCCCTCGTGGTTGGACTGCATGACCACCAGCTCCACCCCCAGCTGCTGGGCCAAGGTGTGCAGGCGCTCGTTGATCTGCGCCAGCGTGGTGGTGCCGTAAATGTGCGGCTCGCGGCGGCCAAACAGGTTGAGGTTGGGGCCGTGGAGAACAAGGATTTGCATGGTGTGGCTCGGGTTGCGGGTTGTGATGGCGGTTATTTGCGGATACGAACGAGTTCTTCGTTGTAGAGCTTGACCATGGCCGGGTCGTAGCTGGCGGCAAACTTGTCCACCACCGGCTTCACCAGTTGCCGCATGCGGGCCACTTCGGGCGCGGCAATCTCGTTGTATTGCATGCCCTTGGCCTGCAACTCGCCCACCGCCTTCTGGGCCGCCGCCCGGCTCACCTGGCGCTGGTAGTTGCGTGTCTCGTCTGCCGCCTCGTGCATCATTTTTTGCTCGGCGGGGCTGAGCTGGTCCCAGAACTTCTTGCTCACCAGCACGATGTTGGCCGCGTACACATGGTTGGTGGCGCTGACGAACTTTTGCACCTCGAACAGTTTGTTCGACAGGATCACCGCAAACGGGTTTTCCTGGCCGTCCACCGCCTTGGCCTCCAGCGCGCCGTACAGCTCGGCAAACGGCATGGGAACCGGGTTGGCCTTGAAGGTTTTGAAGGTTTCCAGAAACACCGGATTGGGGATCACGCGGATCTTCAGGCCGTCCAGGTCCTCGGGGCGGGTGATGGCGCGTTTGCTGTTGGTCAGGTTACGAAAGCCCAGGTCCCAGTAACCCAGGGCGACCAGGCCTTTTTCGGGTAGTTTGGCCAGCAATGCCTGGCCCAGCGGGCCGTCCAGCAGGCCATCGGCCTGGGCAAAGTTGCTCACCGCAAACGGAAAGTCCACCAGCCCGAACTCTTTGACAATGCCCGCCAGCGAGGTGGTGGCCGGGGCCGACATCTGCTGGATGCCGCCTTGCAGCGCCGACTGCTGCTGCATCTCGTTGCCCAATTGCGAGGCCGGGTACTCCTGCACCTTGAGCTTGCCGCCGCTCTTGGCGGCCAGCAGCTCGGCAAAGCGCTTCACGCCGAAGCTGACCGGGTGGTCGGCGTTGTTCAGGTGGCCAAAGCGGATCACCCGCTCCTCCTGGGCCTGCGCGGTCCCCAGCGCCATGCAGCATGCGGCCAGCGCCAATGTTCGGAAAATGGGTTTCAACGTTGTCTCCTGGTGGTTTTATCCGGCGCAGAACCCCTGGGAGTGTGCGTGGTGCAGGCATGATAGACAAAAAGTGGAAATGTTTTCCACTATATTTATACATAGCTGGTATGCCCAAATCGGCTGGGTTACAGTGGCGCAAAAATCACACGACCCTATGACCACCATTCTTGAGCGCAGCTTTAACGTGCTGGAGCATTTGGCTGACCACCCCGAAGGCACGCCGCTGTCGGCCCTGGCCAGCCAACTGGGCATGCCGCTCAGCGCCACCCACCGCCTGCTCACCGAGCTGGTGCGCTGCGGTTATGTGCGCCAGGAACAAAGCCACAGCGTTTATGTGCTCAACATCAAGCTGGTGTCGCTGGGCCTGCGTTTTTTGAGCAATAGCGGCATCGTCGATGTGGCCCAGCCGCTGCTCGACCGGCTGGCGGCGGCCTCTGGCGAGCTGGTGCGGCTGGCGGTGGTCGACGGCGAAACGCTCACCTTTGTGGCCAAGGCCCAGGGCGCTACCAAAGGCCTGCGCTACGACCCCGACATGGGCCTGTCGGTGAATCTGTCGTGCAGCTCGGCCGGGCACGCCTGGCTGTCCACCATGTCGGATACAGACGCGCTGCAACTGGCCCAAAAGCAAGGCTTTGGCCAGCCGGAGCAGTTTGGCCCCAATGCCCCCACCACGGCCCCTGCCCTGCTGGCCTACCTGCACGCCGCCCGCGCACACGGCTACAGCATGATCAACGAGGTCTTCGCTCCCGCCATGACCGCCATGGCCGCCCCGCTGCGCGGCCACAACAATGTAGTCATCGGGGTGATCACCATCGCCGGGCCGCTGGTGCGTTTGACCGAAAACCGCATGCGCGAACTCGGCCCCGTGCTGCTGGAAACCGCCGACGCGGTAGGCCATGCCAGCGCGGCCTCGGCCCTGTTCAAGCACCGGGGCTGACTCGCTACATTTTTAAGAGCTTGTTGCGCCGATGGAATAAGCGCTGGAGGCCGATTTCTTATAAATTCAAACGCGGGCAATCTGGCCCGCTTCGATGGTGATACGGCGCTCGCACTGGGCGGCAATGCCCCGGTCGTGGGTCACCAGCACCAGGGTCGTGCCCTGCTCGCGGTTCAGGGTGAACATCAGCTCCATGACCTTTTCACCGGTGGCAAAGTCCAGGCTGCCGGTGGGCTCGTCGGCCAGCAGTACGGCGGGTTGCACCACGAAAGCCCGCGCCAGGGCCACACGCTGCTGCTCGCCGCCGCTGAGCAGCTTGGGGTAATGGCCCAGGCGCTGGCCCAGGCCCACGCGCTCCAGCATCTCGGTGGCAGCTTTGCGGGCATCTTTGCGCGCGGCCAGCTCCAGCGGCAGCATCACGTTTTCCAGCGCCGTCAGATTGCCCATGAGCTGGAAGCTCTGGAATACAAAACCCATCTTTTGCGCCCGCACGGCAGCGCGCTGGTCCTCGGTCAAGGCAAAAATGTCCTGCCCCGCCACACGCACCGTGCCCTGGGTGGGCGTGTCCAGCCCGGCAATGATGGACAGCAGTGTGCTTTTGCCCGACCCGGACGCGCCGACAATGGCCACAGTCTCCCTGGGCGCGAGGGAGAAATCGATATCGCGCAAAATGGCCAGCGACCCGGTGGAATCCGTGACGGATTTGAAGATGTGTTCTACCGCAATGACGGCGCCGGTGGACAGAGTTGGCATGAAAGGCTTTGAGTTTTGAAACGTAGACACTTTATCGCGGCAGCGGTGCTGGCCGTGGCTGTAGGGACATCCGCAGCCCAAACTCCCACTATTTTGATCGTCGGCGACAGCCTGAGCGCCGAGTACGGCCTGGCCCGTGGCACGGGCTGGGTGGCCTTGCTGGAAAAGCGCCTGGCCGGTGAAAAAATCGCAGCCACCGTGCACAACGCCAGTATCAGCGGCGACACCACCCCCGGTGGCCGCGCCCGCCTGCCCGCCCTGCTGCGCAGCGTGAAGCCCAGCGTAGTGGTGATCGAACTGGGCGGCAACGATGCCTTGCGCGGCCTGCCTTTGCAAGGCACCGAAGACAATTTGCGCAACATGACCCAAGCGGCCCAAAAAGCCGGGGCCAAGGTGCTGCTGGTGGGCATGCAGGTACCGCCCAATTACGGACGCGACTACGCCGACCGCTTCAGTGGCCTGTTTGCCAAGGTTGCCAAGGGGGAAAAAGCCGCGCTGGTGCCGTTTCTGCTGAAAGGCGTGGCGGACGGGCCAGATGCAGTCAAATTGTTCCAGCCGGACCGCATCCACCCCAAGGCGGATGCGCATCCTTTGATGCTGGACAACGTGTGGCCGGAGCTGAAGAAGCTGTTGAAGTAGCCCAGGTTCCCGGAATCAGGGTTCCGTAGGGGCTTCGGGCGGCTGGCCGTCCGCCGGGGTGCTGCCATCTTCGGGCGCATGCTCGTCGTGCTTGCGTTCGTTTTTGGACTTGAGCTTGTCTTCTTTCTTCTTTTTCTTGGCCAGCTCTTTTTGGCGCTTTTCGTATCCGTAATTAGGTGTTGCCAAGGTCGTCTTCTTTCAAATAGTGTGCAGCCACTTTAACAGCTTGTGGCCAGGCCAGAACTTACGCAAGTCCCTGTTTGCCAGGATGGCAACACAGAGGGCCCACGTAGGTTCTACAGGTGCCTAAGCGCCTGCGCCAAGTCGGCTTGCAGATCCTGCACCGACTCCAATCCCACCGCAAACCGCACCAGCGTGCCTTGCGCAATACCCGCAGGCCACTGGGTGCGCATGCTGGCCAGCTCGTACGGCACCACCAGGCTCATGGGGCCGCCCCAGCTATAGCCAATCTTAAAAAGTTGCAAGGCATCGCAGAAGGCATCGACCTGCGCCACCGTGTACTTGGGATCCAGCACCACGCTGAACAAGCCCGCCGCCGCATCACTGCGGCACAGCGTGCGCCAGTGGGCATGCCCTGGCGAGTCGGGCAAAGACGGGTGCAGCACCTGGGCAAATGCAGGCTGCTGCTTGCACCACCGCGCCAAAGTGCGGGTCGCTGCATCGTGCGCGTGGTAACGCACAGCGATGCTGGACAGGGAGCGCAGCACCAATTCGGCATCGTTGGCCCCCACGGCCAGACCCAGGTGCATGTGGGTACGCTGGATCTTGCGGTGCAAAGCCGGGTCGCGGGTGATGACGCTGCCCATGAGCACGTCGCCGCCGCCGCTGGGATATTTGGTCAGGGCGTGCGCCGAGATATCCACCCCCAGCGCCGGGCTGGTGCCGGGCAGCAGGTCAAACGGGTTAAAGGCCAGGCCTGCGCCCCAGGTATTGTCGAGCGCACACACCACACCCCGGTCGTGACAGATACGCACCAGGGCGGGCAAGTCGGGGAACTCCAACGTGACCGAGCCAGCCGCTTCGACCCAGACCAGCCGGGTGGAGTCGGTGATCTTGGAGGCCAGATCGGCCGGGTCCATCGCGTCATACACCTGGGTGGTAATGCCCCAGCGGGCCAACTGGCCATCGGCTAGCGACTTGTTGGGGCCGTAGACGTTGTCGGGCACCAGCATGCTGTCGCCAGTCTTGAGCAGGGCCAGGGCCACGTTGGCAATCGCCGTCAGCCCGCTGGGCACCAGCACGCAGTACGTGCCACCCTCCAGGGTGCACAACCGCTCTTCCAGCTGGTAGGTGGTGGGTGTGCCGTGCAGGCCGTAGGTGTAGGCAGATTTGTCCTTCCAGTCGCGTTCGCGCATGGCGGCGACGCTGGGGAAGATGACGGTAGAAGCTTTGAACACCCCCGGCTGCGGGGCCGCAAAATCGGCCGGTGGCTGGTAGGGGTGGTGGATGAGTTGGGTGGTCAGGTCAGGCAAACGACATCTCCATCAGACAGGTGTCAAAGTTTCCACTTTTCCATCAATTGCTCGGGGCGCATGGCATCGTAGCCTTCGAAAGGCTGGTGGATCCACGGGTTGGTGGGCAAAAACTCCACCGAGTAATCGGGGGTGAACACCGACACCGCCTTGGTCCAGACCACGGCACTGCGCAGTTCGGTAATCGGCGGGTAGTTCGTTCTGAGCTGTTCGATCACCGCGCGCAGGGTGTGGCCGGTATCGGCCAGGTCGTCCACCAGCAGCACTTTGCCGGCGATCTCGCCCTTGGGCGTGGTGATGAAACGGGCGATGTCCAGCGAACCTTGCTGCTTGCCGGCATCTGCGCGGTAGGAGCTAGTGGACATGATGGCCAGCGGCTTGTCAAAAATGCGCGACAGCACGTCGCCCGGGCGCAAACCGCCACGGGCCAGGCACAGAATGGTGTCGAACTGCCAGCCCGACTGGTGCACTTTAAGCGCCAGTTTTTCGATCAGGTTATGGTATTCGTCATAACTCACGTACAGGTGTTTACCGTCTTCTGTCAACATGGGAACTACTCCTGAAACTATAGCTACTCGCATAGGCACTGATTGCGGTGAGTGCCTATTCTTTATAAATCTGGCTTAGGCCTTGTAGGGGTGCTTCAGCAGGATGGTATGGTCCCGGTCCGGGCTGGTGGACACCATCGCAATGGGCACACCGGTCACCTGCTCGATACGGCTGAGGTAACGCTTGGCGTTGACCGGCAGCTTGTCGTAGTCGGTCACGCCCACGGTGGAATCGGTCCAGCCGTCGATGGCCTCGTACACCGGCACGCAGCGGGCAATGTCGTCTGCGCCCATGGGCAGGATATCGATGAGTTCGCCGTCCAGCATGTAGCCGGTGCACAGTTGCAGCACGTCAATGCCGTCCAGAACGTCCAGCTTGGTGATGCACAGGCCGCTCAGGCCATTGACCTGGGCGCTGCGCTTGAGCAAAGCCGCATCGAACCAGCCACAACGGCGGCTGCGGCCGGTGGTCACGCCTTTTTCAGCGCCCACCGTGCTCATGTGGTAGCCGGGGGTGCCAGGCTCTTCCCATGCCAGTTCGGTGGGGAACGGGCCACCACCGACGCGGGTGCAGTAGGCCTTGGTGATACCCAGGATGTAGTGCAGCATGCCCGGGCCCACGCCCGAGCCCGCTGCCGCGTTACCGGCCACGCAGTTGCTGGAGGTGACGTAGGGGTAGGTGCCGTGGTCCACGTCGAGCAGCGTGCCCTGCGCGCCTTCGAACAGCAGGTTGGCGCCCGCGGCATGGGCATCGTTGAGCTCCCGCGACACGTCGGCCATCATGGGCTTTAGCAGCTCGGCGTGGCGCATGGACTCGGCGTAGACCGTATCGAAGTCGATGGCCGGGGCGTGCAGGAACTGGGTCAGCACAAAGTTGTGCAGTTCCAGCAGTTCGCGCAGCTTGTTGGCAAAGCGCTCGGGGTATTTCAAGTCTTGCACACGCAGGGCTCGGCGGGCGATTTTGTCCTCATACGCCGGGCCGATGCCGCGGCCGGTGGTACCGATCTTCTCGGTGCCGCCTTTTTCGCGCAGGCATTCCCGGGCGATGTCGATGGCCGCATGGAACGGCAAGATCAACGGGCAAGCTTCGCTGATGCGCAGGCGCGAACGCACTTCCACACCGGCTTTTTCCAGGCCTTCGATTTCTTCGAACAGCTTGGCTGCCGACAGCACTACGCCGTTGCCGATATAGCACTTCACACCCGCACGCATGATGCCGCTGGGGATCAGGTGCAAGGCGGTTTTCACGCCGTTGATGACCAGCGTGTGGCCCGCGTTGTGGCCGCCCTGGAAGCGGACCACGCCCTGGGCGCTCTCGGTGAGCCAGTCGACCAGCTTGCCTTTGCCTTCGTCGCCCCACTGTGTGCCTACGACGACGACGTTACGACCGGGGACCAAATTGTTTTGCGTGTTCATCTCGGGAATTTTCTTAAATAGCTTGCACGATCCACTGGCCCGCAGCTTGGGTCAGCATGCGGTCGCAATGGAATTCATCAACTTCACTCTCGTGGCCTGGCAGTACGCAGACCACGGTTTCACCCTGGGCCCGCAGCGCGACAATAGCGCTGCGCAGATCTGCCCCATGGCCCCAGGGCGCACGGATCACCGCCCGCAGCGGACGCGGACCCACCGCACCCACCACCTGCTTAAGATCCAGACTGAAACCCACTGCCGGGCGGTTGCGGCCAAACACCGCGCCCACTTCGTCGTAGCGCCCGCCACGCACCAGGGCATCGCTGGCACCTTGCGCGTAAATCGCAAAACGGGCACCGCTGTAGTAGGCGTAGCCGCGCAGATCGGCCAGGTCAAAGGTGACCGGCGTGCCATCCAGTTGCGCCGACAGCCACTGCAGGTCGCGCAGCGCGGCCTGAATTGCGGGCAAAGCGGGCAGCACCCGCTCGGCGGTCTGCAGGATGCTGGCATCGCCGTAGAGCTGGACCAGGGCCAGCACACCATCGCGCGACGCTGGTGGGAAATCCTGGCAGAGGCTGGCGAGTTCGGTCGCGTCCTTGTTGGCCAGCGCGGCATGCACGCGTGCCAAGTTATCGATTGACAGCCCCAGATCGGCCAGCAGCGCCCGCGCGATACGGGCATCGCCCATGTCCACGGTCAAGCCCTGCACATTGGCGGCCCGCAGGCAATCCAGCGATAGTTGCAGGATCTCCATATCGGCTTCCAGCCCAGCGTGGCCGTAAATTTCAGCCCCGAGTTGCAGCGGCTCGCGGGTGGCATGTGGGCGGTCGGGCCGGGTGTGCACCACCGGACCGCAGTAGCACAGGCGCGTGACACCCTGGCGGTTGAGCAAATGGGCATCGATGCGGGCGACCTGGGGCGTGGTGTCGGCCCGCAAACCCATCATGCGACCCGAAAGCTGGTCTACCAGTTTGAAGGTTTGCAGATCCAGCGCCTGGGCGTTGCCGGTGAGCAAAGATTCCAGGTGCTCCAACAGCGGCGGCATGACCAATTCATAGCCATAGCCACGGGCGGCATCGAGCAAGGCGCGACGCAGTTCTTCGATGTGCCGAGCCTCGGAAGGCAGAACATCGGCAATGTGATCCGGGAGGACCCAAGCAGACATGGAGTTTGGGGAGGCTGTTAAAAAAGAGATTTTACCGGGCTTGGAAGCCGATAAAACGCAGGCCGGGTTTAACGTAAAAGTTAGAACACGTTCCTAAGACACGAACCAGAGCAAGAGCAGGCCTGCGACGATGCTGCACAGGCCGAAAAACCGGAGCTGCCCATCCTGCAGGGCCAGCATTTGCTGGAACATGCGCCGCCAGCCGCCCGGTGACAGAAAGGGCAACAACCCTTCTATCACCAGCACCAGGGCCAGGGCGGCCCAGAGGCTATTGCCAGCGTCTTCCAAGATTATTTCTTGGCCGGTGCTGCCGCCGCATTTCCGGTGTTGCCACCGCCACGCATGGCCTTAAAGAACTCGGATGATGGATCCAGCACCATCACGTCGCTCTTTTTGTTGAAGCTGGATTTATAGGCATCCAGACTGCGGTAGAACTGTGCAAACTGGGCATCTTTACCAAACGATTCGGCGTACAGACGGGAAGCCTCTGCATCGCCCTCACCCTTTATCTTTTGCGCATCGCGGTAGGCGTTGGCAATCGTCACTTCGCGTTGCTTGTCGGCATCGGCGCGGATTTTTTCGCCTTCGGCCGCACCCGTAGAGCGCAATTCGTTAGCCACGCGCTTGCGCTCTGCTTCCATACGACGGTACACCGACTCGGTAATGGCCTCGACATAGTCCACGCGGGTAATGCGCACGTCCACCACGTCCACACCCCAGGGCTTGGCCCCGCGCACGGCCTCCAAAACCTCACGCTTCACATCGGCCATCAAGACTTCACGCTTGAGCGACAGCAATTCCTTGACGGTATGTTTGTTGACTTCTTCCTGGAAAGCAT
Organism: uncultured Albidiferax sp.; assembly: GCA_963512645.1. GTDB lineage: Bacteria > Pseudomonadota > Gammaproteobacteria > Burkholderiales > Burkholderiaceae_C > Rhodoferax_B. The sequence goes on from CAUPNM010000003.1 coordinate 22,316, forward strand.
TACGCACCACCCGGTTAAGCTGGTTGGCTCCGGCATTCTCATCCAGGCCCACATTACGGATGTACTCCGATGGGGCGGTAATACGCCAACGCACATACCAGTCAACCACCACGCGCTGCTTTTCGGCGGTCAGCATGGGCTCGGCATCGGTGCTGTCCAGCGTCAACAGACGTTTATCGAGATAGCTGACATTCTGGAAAGGCGGCGGCAACTTGAAGTTCAGCCCCGGCTCGGTGATCACATCCTTGATCTGGCCCAGCGCATACACCACGCCAAACTGCCGCTGGTCCACTACAAACAACATGGAACTCATCAGTGCCAACAGCACCAACAAAGACGATCCAATAAAACCAATTCTGTTCAAAGCATTCTCCTAGCGTACGTCGCGGTCACGCGAGCGCGAAACATCGCGCGAACGGGCATCGTTAGACAAAGACACGGGGGCGGCAGGTGCCACCGGCACAGCAGCAGACGCGTCTGCAGGTGCTGCGGCAGCCGCGCCGGGCTGAGCCGACATTTGCATGATCTTGTCCAGGGGCAGGTACAACAAATTGGAACCCTGGCGTGAGTCCACCAGCACCTTGGTCACATTGCCGTAGACCTGTTGCATGGTGTCCAGGTACATGCGGTCACGGGTGACCTGAGGGGCTTTCTGGTATTCGGTCAGCACCGAGCGGAAGCGCTGGGCATCACCGTCAGCCTGGGCCACGATGCGGGCCTTGTACGCTTCAGACTCTTCCTTAAGGCGCGAGGCCGAGCCCACGGCACGGGGCACCACGTCATTGGCGTAGGCTTGCGCATCGTTTTTAGCGCGCTCACGCTCCTGGCCGGCTTTCAGCACATCGTCGAATGCCGCTTGTACCTGCTCTGGAGGACGCACACCGCTTTGCTGCATGTTGATGCCCACCACTTCAATGCCGACTTTGTAGCGGTCCAGGATGGTTTGCATCAAGGTGCGCACGCGGGGGCCGATCTGGTCCCGTTCATCGGCCAAGGCCGAATCCATCCGCATCTTGCCCACCACTTCGCGTACCGCCGTCTCTGCTGCTTGCACCACAGCGCCAGTAGGATCCTTGCTCTCGAACAAGAATGCGCGGGCATCGCTCAAACGGTACTGCACGGCAAACTTGATTTCCACGATGTTTTCATCTTGGGTCAACATGGCCGATTCGCGCAGTCCGGTGGCCTTGATGATGGAGTCACGCCCCACATCGACCGAGCGGATCTGCGTCACAAACACCAACTCATGGCGCTGGATCGGATAAGGCAGACGCCAGTTGAAACCTGCACCTGCGGTAGATTTGTACTTGCCAAACTGGGTGATCACCGCCTGCTGGCCTTCTTGCACGATGAAAAAACCCGTGCCCAGCCAGATCAACACGACCACGGCAGCAATCAGGCCCATGCCGATGCCTGCACTCTTCATATCCGGCTGAAAACCACCACCAGAGCCGCCATTACCGCCACCGCTGTTGTTGCCATTCGGACGCGGGCCGCCCTTGGCCCCACCAAACAAGCCGCCGAGCTTGCGGTTGAAATCACGCCACAGCTCGTCCAGATCGGGCGGACCCTGGTTCGGGCCCTGGCCTCTATTGGGCGTGTTCTTGGTCGGCTCATCGGGCTTGGGTGTGCCATCGGCGTCCGGCTTGTCATCGCCACGGCCCCAGCGGGGATCGTTCAGATTAAACATGCCCCGGATGCGACCAGGCATAGCGGCCAAGTTGAAGGCCCGTAAGTTGAGATTCATTCGCGCAAGTCTCTTGGTTGTCATTCGTCTATTGTGCCCAATCGGGGAGCATCCTCATGCCATACAGGGGATTGGGCCTGTACTTCGGCAGCCGGTATTTTGGCCATGGCCAGCTCGGCCAGCTTCAAACGCAGCGCGGGCAAACCCTCGCCGCTCTGGGCACTCAAAAATATCCGGGGCACCGGCTGGCCATCTACTTCAAATACATCTTGCAGTTGGAGCGGCCAGCGGGCTTTATCAAGGGCATCGAGCTTGTTAAACACCAATAGCTGGGGCACATCGGCGGCACCAATTTCGCGCAGTACCAGGGCCACTTCGGCCATCTGCTCGGGGAAGTTCGGGTTGGATGCGTCCACCACGTGCAGCAGCAGATCGGCATCGGCAGCCTCTTGCAGCGTGGCACGGAAAGCGTCCACCAGGCCGTGCGGCAGGTCGCGGATAAAACCCACGGTGTCTGACAGTGATACGGACCGACCGGCCTCGCCCAGGTAGAGCTGGCGGGTGGTGGTGTCCAACGTGGCAAACAACTGGTCGGCGGTGTAGGCGCGGGCCTTCACCAAGGCATTGAACAGCGTGGACTTGCCTGCATTGGTGTAGCCCACCAAAGAGATGGTAAAGGCATCACGGCGGGCGCGCTGGCGGCGTTGGGTGCTGCGCTGCTTCACCACTTTGGCCAACCGTTCCTTGGTGCGCTTGATGGATTCGCCCAGCATGCGGCGGTCCAGCTCGATTTGTTTCTCGCCCGGGCCACCGCGCATACCGATACCGCCGCTTTGCCGCTCCAGATGCGACCAGCGGCGCACCAATCGGGTGCTCAGGTACTGCAGCCGCGCCAGTTCGACCTGCAATTTGCCTTCATGGCTGCGGGCGCGCTGGGCGAAGATGGTCAGGATCAGCATGGTCCGGTCGTTGACCGGCAGCTCGCAATGGCGCTCCAGGTTGCGTTGCTGGGCCGGGCTGAGGCTTTGGTCGAACAAAATCTCGGTGGCACCGTGCATTTGCGCCAACAACTTGATTTCGTCAGCCTTGCCGCTGCCTACAAACAAGGCAGCGTCGGGGGCCTGGCGCTTGCAGGTGATGCGGGCCACCACGCGCATACCAGCCGTATCGGCCAGCAAGCCGAGCTCTTCGAGCTCCTTGTCAAAATGGGGAGTGCCTAGATCAACGCCGACCAGAACGGCCAGCGGCATGTCAGGGGTATCTGCAGAACTCAAATCGGAAAGCCGGTAAGGTAAGGAGGCCGAGGTGGGCCGGACACCGCACGGGCATCCGGCCACCAAGACAAAAACCCGCGAATCAAGCCGCTGGCTCTGCCGCAGTCGTATCGTCGGCAGCCGAAAAATTGACTGCGCGGCCAGGGACGATGGTGGAGATCGCGTGCTTGTAGACCATTTGGGTCACGGTGTTGCGCAACAGCACAACATATTGGTCAAAAGACTCAATCTGGCCTTGGAGCTTGATGCCGTTGACGAGGTAAATCGACACGGGTACATGCTCACGGCGCAATGTATTGAGAAACGGGTCTTGAAGAAGCTGCCCTTTATTGCTCACGATATTCTCCGTGTTGTGAAGAGGTTAAAGAAGGTGTGGACCTTACCACAGGGTTACCAGCGCTTACCCTGAAATTAGGGAAGCCCCCATTGATTTACGGAGACTCAATCGTCCTTGTCAGAGTAAGGGTTGGCCGCCGACTTCATCTGGATACGCAGCGGCGTACCCGTCAGGTTAAAGGCCTTGCGGAAGCGCCCTTCCAGGAAGCGCTTGTAGGCCTCGGTCACATGCTCCAGCGAATTACCGTGGATGATGATGATGGGCGGGTTCATGCCGCCCTGGTGGGCGTAGCGCAGCTTGGGGCGGAACATACCGGCGCGCTGCGGGCTCTGGAAGGCCGTGGCCTCCAGCAGCAGACGGGTCAGCACCGGGGTGGACATCTTGCACATGGCGGCCTGGTGGGCCTGCAGAATCGAGGCCCACAGCGGACCCAGCCCCTGGCGCTTGATGGCCGAAATGAAATGCATGGACGCAAACTTCAAAAACGCCAGCCGCGTTTCGATGGAGCGCATCACCAACTGGCGCTGGTAGGCATCCACCGCATCCCACTTGTTGATGGCCAGCACCACCGAGCGGCCGCTTTCCAGGATGTAGCCCGCAATGTGCGCATCCTGGTCGGTCACGCCCTGGGTGGCATCGATCAACAGCAGCACCACATGGCAGGTTTCGATGGCCTGCAAGGTCTTGACCACCGAGAACTTCTCGATGGCTTCAAATACCTTGCCCTTGCGGCGCAAACCTGCGGTGTCGATCAGCTCGAACTTGTGGCCATTGCGCTCAAACGGCACGCTGATGGCATCACGGGTGGTGCCGGGCATGTCGAAGGCGACCAGGCGCTCTTCGCCCAGCCAGGTGTTGATCAGGGTGGACTTGCCCACATTGGGGCGACCGGCCACAGCCAGCTTGGTCACGCCAATGTCTTCGGCCTCAGCCTCTTCGTCTGGGTCGGCCAGGTTCAACGGGGCCAGCGCCAGATCGACCAGGTCACGGATACCCTGGCCGTGCGCGGCAGAAATCGGGTACACCGCGCCCAGGCCCAGCTCGTAGAACTCGATCAGCTGGTGGCCTTCGGTCATGCCCTCGGCCTTGTTGGCCGTCAAAATGCAGGGCTTGCCCAGGCGGCGCAGGTATTTGGCAATGTCGTGGTCCTGGGCCGACAAGCCGCCTCGGGCATCGACCACAAAAATCACCACATCGGCTTCGGCCACGGCCTGGCGGGTCTGCTTGGCCATCTCTTTGTAGATGCCGCTGTCCGCATCCGGCTCGAAACCACCGGTGTCGATCACGATGTACTCGTGTTTGCCCTGGCGGCCATTGCCGTAGTGCCGGTCGCGGGTGAGACCGGCGAAGTCGGCCACGATGGCATCCCGCGTCTTGGTGAGGCGGTTAAAAAGGGTAGATTTGCCCACATTGGGGCGACCGACTAAGGCCAAAACTGGTTTCATAGGATGGCGCAGATCGGCTGACGCAAATAGTTATTCAGGCTGGAAGCCAAACACACCGCCGTTGTGGGTCACCACAACAACCGTGTTGCCCGCAAGCACGGGATCGGCCGCGATGGCAGAGCCGTCGGTAGACATGCGGGTCAGGGCAGACCCGTCTTCGCGGGACAGGAAATGTACCAGACCCGTGCCGTCACCCACCACCACCGAGCGGCCCACGGCCAGTGGGGCCGTCAAAGTACGGTAGCGCAGGCGCTCCGAAGACCACAGGCGCTCGCCGTTGGTACGGCTCCAGGCCAGCACATTGCCATCGCCCTCGGTGCCGAAAACCGCGGTGTCGTTGCCGCCCACGCCTTCGGAGGCGACGGCAGGCTTGGTCCACAGCAAACGGCCAGCCTGGGCATCTACGCAACCTACCGCCGACTGGAATGCGCGGGCGCAAACCACATTGCCGACGCGGCTGACGCTGCCGACCAGATCCACCAGGCGCTCGACTTCATTGGTGCCACGCGGCGCGGCAATCGCGGCCTCCCAGCGGGTGCTGCCATTGGCCGGATTCATGCCCACCAGGCGGCCCGACATGCCGGCCACCAGCGAGTCGCCCACCGCCATCAACACGCTGGACTGGCCCAGCACCAGGGCCTCGCCGGTGCGCTGCTGGTTCCACAGGCGGCGACCGGTCTGGCCGTCAAACGCGGTGACCGAACGGTCTGCCGCCAGCAGGAACACGCGGCCACCGGCCACCAGCGGCGCGGTATAGGTTTGCGCACCGAGGCGCTGGCGCCACAGCACGCGACCGGCTTCCAGCGCAACCACTTCGTTGTCGCGGGTGACAACGGCGGTGACTTTGCCGTCACTGCCCACACCGGCCGACAAGGGTGTACCCACCGAGGCACGCCACAGCTCACGGCCGGTAGCGCTGTCCAGCGCCAGCAGCGTGCCGTTGTTGCTGGCCACCGCCACCGTGTTGCCGCTGACGCTGGTGGTCAGCGGGAAGCTGACATCGCCCAGCTTGGCACTCCAGGCCTGGCGCACGCCCAGCAGGGCGACGTTGGCGGGCAGATCGGCAGGCTTGGGCTTGTCGGGGGTGCTGGAGCACGCCACCAAGGCCGCTATCAAAAAACTAGCTGCTGACGCTCGCAGAATAAGCACAGAAGGCATATTTTTCATTATTTTTTGAGTTCTACAGTGACGGGGCTGACGGCGGTGACTACCGGTGTGGCAGGACGGGGATCGACACCCAGGCTGTTGAGCTTGATTTCGACGATACGGCGGTAATCGTCGCGTTCATCCAGACCGGCGTAAGCGGTCTTGTACTGGGCAATCGCCTCGGCTTTTTTGTCTTGCAGCGCGAATACATCGCCCTTGCGGTCGGCCACCAGCGGCTCGAACTCTTTCGGGAAGCTGCCAGACAACTGCTTCATCGCTTCGTCATACGACTTGGATTCCAGCAGCACGCCGGCCAGACGCAGACGTGCCACCGACTGGTAACCATCTTCCGACGACTGCGCAGCCACCCAGGTCAACGCCGCCTTGCTGGCATCCACATTGCCTTTTTCAAACAGGGTTTTGGCCGCCAACAGACCGGCCTGCTGGGCAAACGTCGTGCTGCTGAACTTGTCTTTCATGTCGGTAAACGCACGCTCGACCATGGCGACATCACCCGCCTTGGCGGCGCGGTCGACCTCGTCATACAAAGCGGCGGCCTGGGCCGACTGGCTGCGCTGCCAATACTGGTAGCCGTTCCAGCCCGCAAACCCGGCCAGCACCACGATCAGCGCCCAGGTGATCAGGTTGCCGAAACGGTTCCAGAAGGCTTTGAGTTCGTCAAGCTGTTCTTGTTCTTCAAGGTCGAGTTGGTTTGCCATAAGTCTGTGTAGTCGAATTTACGATTGTAGGGTGGGGGCCCAGGCGGCCACGTCGGCGAGGGCTTGGGTGGTTTGCACGCCGCTGCCGTCGCGCAGGGATTTCACCAGCACCAGGTTTTGCGCCAGCTCGTCGGCGCCAAAAATCAGTGCATAGCGGGCGCCGCTGCTGTCGGCCTTCTTGAGTTGCGACTTCATGCTGCCCATGCCCTCGGTGGCACCGGCATGCATCTGCACCTGCACACCAGCGCGGCGCAGGGCCTGGATGGTTTGCATGGCCACCGGCAAAGCGGTAGCGTCGGGTACCACGGCGTAGGCATCGGCCACCAGGGCGGGCAGCTCGGCACCCTGCTCTTTGATGAGTTCGAGCACGCGCTCGATGCCCATGCCCCAGCCCACCGCCGGGGTGGGTTTGCCGCCCAGCAGCTCGAACAGGCCGTCGTAGCGCCCTCCTCCGCACAGCGTGCCTTGGGCACCCAACTCGTCGGTGATGAACTCGAACACGGTATGGCTGTAGTAGTCCAGGCCGCGCACCAGGCGCGGGTTGATGGTCCACTGCACGCCGCAGGCGGTCAGCAGGCTTTGCACGGTATCCAGGTGCTTGCGCGAGGCATCGCCCAGGTAGCTGAGCAGTTGCGGTGCGTCTTGCACCATGGCCTGCATGGCGGGGTTCTTGGTGTCCAGGATACGCAGCGGGTTGGTCAGCAGGCGGCGCTGGGCATCGGCATCCAGCAGGTCGCGGTGCTGCTCAAAATACGTGATCAGCGCGGCACGGTGGGCCTGGCGCTCGGCGGGCACGCCCAGGCTGTTCATCTCGACGCGCACATTGCGCAGGCCCAGGCCGGCCAGCACGTCGTTGGCCAGCAGCATCAGTTCGGCATCCACTTCGGGGCCGGCAAAACCCAGGGCCTCGGCACCGAGCTGGTAGAACTGGCGGTAACGGCCACGCTGGGGCCGCTCGTGGCGGAACATCGGGCCCATGTAGTACAGGCGCTTGCCACCGTCGTAGGTGAGGTTGTGCTGGATGGCGGCGCGCACCACACCGGGGGTGTTCTCGGGGCGCAGGGTGAGCTGCTCGCCGTTGAGGCGGTCTTCAAAGGAGTACATCTCCTTCTCGACGATGTCGGTGGTTTCGCCGGTGCCGCGCACAAACAGGGCCGTGGGCTCCAAGATGGGCGTGCGAACCATGCGGTAGGCCGAGCGCGCCATCTGCGTGCGGACCTTGTCTTCCAGCCATTCCCAACGCGCGGAGTCGGGCGGCAGTATGTCGTTCATGCCTTTGACGGCACTGATCTTGTCAGCCATAAATCTCGTTACTATAGTTTTGATAGCTGCTTGCACCCATTGAATAAGCGCTAGCAGCCGATTTCTTATAAATTGCCTGCCTAGGCTACCGCAGGGCTGCCGAAGCGCTTGGCGATGTAGTTCTCCACGATCACCTGGAATTCCTGGGCGATGCTGTCGCCGCGCAGGGTGACACTTTTCTCGCCGTCGATGTAGACCGGCGCGGCGGGCGCTTCGCCGGTTCCGGGCAGGCTGATGCCGATATCGGCGTGCTTGCTCTCGCCCGGGCCGTTGACGATACAGCCCATCACCGCGACCTTCATGGCCTCGACACCGGGGTATTGCTCACGCCAGACGGGCATCTGGGCGCGCAGAAAATCGTCGATCTGTTTGGTCAGCTCCTGGAAGGTGGTGCTGGTGGTACGGCCACAGCCGGGGCAGGCGGTGACGCTGGGCACAAAACTGCGCAGGCCCAGCGACTGCAAAATCTCGGATGCAATCACCACCTCTTGGGTGCGGGCCTCGCCCGGCTGGGGCGTGAGCGACACGCGAATGGTGTCGCCAATGCCTTCTTGCAACAGCACGGCCAGGGCGGCGCTGGAGGCCACCGTGCCCTTGGTGCCCATGCCGGCCTCGGTCAGACCCAGGTGCAGGGCGTAGCGGCAACGTTGCGCCAGCCCACGGTAGACCGAGATCAGGTCCTGCACACCGCTGACCTTGCACGACAGAATGATTTGCTCGGGCGGCAAGCCCATGGTTTCGGCCAGCCGGGCGGATTCGATGGCCGAGGTGATCAGCGCTTGGTACATCACCGGCTTGGCATCCCAAGGCTCGGCGCGGCGGCTGTTTTCGTCCATCAGACCGGCCAGCAGCTCCTGGTCCAGGCTGCCCCAGTTCACACCAATGCGCACGGCTTTTTTCCAGCGCACCGCGGCTTCGATCATCTGGCCGAACTGGCGGTCGCGCTTGTCGCCCTTGCCCACGTTGCCGGGGTTGATGCGGTACTTGGACAAGGCTTCGGCGCAGGCCGGAAAGTCGGTCAGCAGGCGGTGGCCGTTGTAGTGGAAGTCGCCGACCAGGGGCACGTCGATGCCCATGCGGTCGAGCTGCTCGCGGATGTAGGGCACGGCCTGGGCGGCTTCGGGGGTGTTGACAGTGATGCGCACCATCTCCGAGCCCGCCAGCGCAAGTTCTTTGACCTGGATGGCGGTGCCAATGGCATCCACCGTGTCGGTGTTGGTCATGGACTGCACCCGCACCGGCGCGTCGCCGCCCACGGTCACGTCACGTGCACCCCAGCGCACATGGGCCTGGTAGGTGTTGCGCACGCGGGGTGCGGCAGCGTCGATAGGGGTGGAAAAATCCAGCGCAGGGTATGTGGAGGACATCACTTCACCTCAAAACGGGCGACACGGTCTTTGGGGAAAGCCGCCATGTCAAAGGGCTGACCACGCACTTGCAACTGCACGGCATCGACCCGCCCCACCACCACGGCCATGGGGAAGGCACCGGTCACTTCCACGGTTTCACCGGCCTTGAGGGTGCGGCCCACGCCGACCACACCTTTGGCATCGGTCACCTTGACCCAGGACTCGGCCTGGGCAGTCAGCACCACAGCTTGGGCAGCGGGCAGCGCAGCAGGCACCCCCACCGGCTCTGCAGGCAAGCCCGCAGGCACCGGCTCGGACACGACCGCCATGGGCAGCGGGGCCGCGACCGGCTCGTTGGTTTCGGCGCCAGGGGCCAGCACGGCCGTCGCCACCTGGTTGCCCTCAGGCGATTTGGGCCACAGCACCACCGCCACAGCAGCGGCCAACAAAGCCACCACCGCCAGCACCGACGGGTTGAGCATCTGCGCCCGAAACGACAGGCGCGGACCCGCACCCTCAGGGCGGTAGGGCGTATTGACCGACGGAGCCACCGCGCCCAGGCGCGACACGCCGGTGGCCGGAAAATGCGCCAGCACCGGGGCGGGGTCGATCTTGAGCGAGCGGCACACGGTGGCGGCCAGCGCCCGCGCAAAGGTCAGATCGGGCAGCAGGTCGATACGCCCGGCCTCCAGGACTTCGAGCTTGCTCACCGGCACCTTCAGCGACACAGCCAAGGCGGCGACATGCAGGCCCGTAGCTTCGCGCGCCTGGCGCAGCAAATGCCCGGCCTCTACTGCGGACACGGCAACGTCCGATGCCGGGTTTTGCGCCGTTTCCTCTTGCCCCACTGGCTCACTCATCAAATGCCCCTCTGTCATATGCGGCCAGCTCGCGTGATTGGCCAAAACGTTTTCTCAATTGGTCCACCAGCTGCAGCATGGCTTCCCGGTTTTCCATTCGGCGCTCGACCTTGATGCCCAGCCACAAGGACTCGGCATTGGCCAGCTCGGAATTGTTCAAGCGGCGTATATAGAACTGCGCCCGCAACCACTCGCCGCGCTGGTACAGCAGGTTCGACAGGTTGTAGGCAATGATGGGGTTGCCTGCGTCCAGCTCGTAGGCGCGGGCCAGGTTGCGCTCGGCTTCGGGCAGCAGCCCGGCGCGTTGCTGGCACAGACCCTGGGCCATCCAGGTCTTGGAACGGGCACCGTAGGTGGGGTTGGCCAGCGCCTGGTCGAACATCTGGATCGACTCCGGGTAGCGGCCCTGCTGGCACATCAGCCAGCCGTAGTTGTGCAAGGTATTGGGTTCGCGGGCATTGGCCGCCAGGGCGCGGCGAAAGCTGTCTTCGGCCAGGCGCAGATCGTTGAGCCGCATGTAAATCAGGCCGCGCAGGTTGTAGGCATCGGAAAACGACGGGTCGATTGCCAGCGCCTGCTTGAGCTCATCCAGGGCCACGGTGGTCTGGCCCTGCTCAAAATAGGCCACGGCAAGCTGCATGCGGATACGGGCGCGCTTGCGGGCCTCGGGCTCGTCCGAATCGGTGAGCAGCTCGCCCTGCGCCAACGGAGCCGGGGCGGCACGGGGCGTAGGTGTGCTCACCGTGCTGCTGTTGGGCGTGCTGGTAGTGGTCGTTGTGGTGGTGCAGGCCTGCAAGCCTGCCAACAGAGAAATACCCGCCAACAGCCGGACCAGCACCGCAGTGCACATATTTGTTTGCATGCCTCAAGCCCCTTTGGAGTCGTCTGCCGCTACCGGAGCTGTTACCGGAGCCATTGCCGGAACCTGCGCCATCATCACCACCCGTTGCTGCGCCATGCGCTTGACGACCTGGGTGCGGTCTTTTACATCGCCAGCGAGCTGTCCGCAGGCGGCATCGATATCGTCGCCCCGGGTCTTGCGTACCGTGGTGATGATGCCTGCATCGCTAAGCATCTTGGCAAACGCCGTCACCCGCGCCATGGGCGAGCGCAGCAGGCCGGATGCCGGGAAAGGATTGAACGGAATCAGGTTGAACTTGCACCACACGCCGGGCTGGCGGTACTGCTGCACCAGAGCGATGAGCTGCTGGGCGTGCTCGGGCTGGTCGTTCACGCCGTCGAGCATGCAGTATTCAAACGTGATGAAGTCGCGCGGTGCGTGGGCCAGGTAACGGTTGCAGGATTCCAGCAACTCGGCCAGCGGGTACTTTTTGTTCAGCGGCACCAGGTTGTCGCGCAGCGCATCGTTGGGTGCGTGCAGCGATACGGCCAGGGCCACGGGGCAGTCCAAGCCCAGCCGGTCGATCATCGGCACCACGCCCGAGGTAGACACCGTGACCCGGCGGCGCGACAGGCCATAGCCATGGTCGTCCAGCATCACCTTCAGGGCGGGCACCAGCGCGTTGTAGTTCTGCAAGGGCTCACCCATGCCCATCATCACCACATTGGAGATGACGCGTTCAGAGGTATTGAGGTGCTTGCGCAAAAAATGTTCGGCAAACCAGAGCTGCGCAACGATTTCACCGGTGGTGAGGTTACGGCTGAAGCCTTGGTGGCCGGTAGAGCAAAAGCGGCAGCCCACGGCACAACCGGCCTGGGACGACACACACAATGTGCCTCTATCGCTTTCGGGAATAAATACGGCTTCAACGGCGTTGCCGTCGCCCACATCGAACAGCCACTTGATGGTGCCGTCGGTGGATGCATGCTGGCTGATGAGCGGCAGGCCCTGTACGTGGGCACTGGTGGCCAGCTTGTTGCGCAAGGACTTGGCCAGATCGCTCATCTGCTCGAAATCGGTGGCTCCACGTTGGTGGATCCAGCGGAACAGCTGGGTGGCGCGGAAGCGCTTTTCACCGAGCCGTTCGCAAAACGCGGCCAAGCCGTCGAGGTCAAAGTCGAGCAGGTTGGCCGTCATTGCATGGATCGCTGGTTACTTGGCAGCGTAAACGTTCATGCCAGCAAAGAAGAAGGCGATTTCTTGCTTGGCGGTATCAGCTGCGTCAGAGCCGTGCACGGCGTTGGCATCGATGCTGTCAGCGAAGTCGGCGCGGATGGTGCCCGCATCGGCCTTCTTGGGGTCGGTAGCGCCCATCAGGTCGCGGTTCTTCAGGATGGCGTTCTCGCCTTCCAGGGCCTGGATCATCACGGGGCCGGAGATCATGAACTCAACCAGGTCCTTGAAGAAAGGACGGGCAGCGTGCACCGCGTAGAACGCTTCGGCTTCGCCACGCGACAGGTGGGCCATGCGGGCAGCGATGACCTTCAGGCCAGCAGCTTCAAAACGGGCGTAGATCTGGCCGATGACGTTCTTGGCAACGGCGTCGGGCTTGATGATGGAGAGAGTGCGTTCGATAGCCATGGTTTTTCCTATGAGGTTCAAAAATTGGGTTTTAGGGGAATTTTGCCAACTAAGCAAAGCCTGTGAGTTTAACCCGGCAGCATGTCCTCTTTACGAATAGACCGCCGTGGTGTAGGCGATTGCGGTGCCGGTGAGGCCTATCAGCGCTTGCGGCTACCGCTGCGGCCACCACCAGCCCCACCGTTACCGCTGCCGCCACGCCGTGGTCCACCCTGGTTCGGCTCCTTGCGTTGGCGCACCAGGCTGTCGGCACCGATATAGCCCAGCGAGGTTTTCATCGGGTCGGGCTGGCCGCCAGCGTCTTTACGCACCGGGCCTCGGCCTTTGCCGCCGATCTGGTTGGTCATCAGGGGGTTGGGTGCCATCGGTGCATTGGCACCCGATGGGCGTGGGCCACGGCCACCGGTGTTGCGGCCACCGCGCGTACGGTTTGGCGCCTCACGTTTATCCAGGGGATTGGGCGGGCGGTGGCTGGGCGCGCGGGCCTGGCGGGGCACTTCGTCGAATTCGCCAGCCGGGGCCTTGTTAGCCGCCCGAACCAGGGCCTGGATGTCGTGCTCGTCCAGCTCCATCCAGCCACCGCGCTTGAGGCCGCGCGGCAGCAGCATCGCGCCGTAGCGGATGCGGATGAGTCGGCTCACCGCGTGGCCCACGGCTTCCAGCATGCGGCGGACTTCGCGGTTGCGGCCTTCAGAGATGGTGACCCGGTACCAGCAGTTGGAACCCTCGCCGCCGCCGTCTTCAATGCTGCCAAACGAGGCCATGCCGTCGTCGAGCTTGACGCCGTCGAGCAGGCGCTGCTTCTCTTCCTTGTTCAAAGCACCCAGCACGCGCACCGCGTACTCCCGCTCCAGGCCAAAACGCGGGTGCATTAGCTGGTTGGCCAGCTCGCCCGAGCTGGTAAACAGCAGCAGGCCTTCGGTATTCAGATCCAGCCGACCCACCGACTGCCACTTGCCCTGGTACAGCTTGGGCAGGCGGCGGAACACGGTGGGACGGTTTTGCGGGTCGTCGTTGGTCACCACTTCGCCGACCGGCTTGTGGTACGCAATCACGCGGGCCGGCGGCGGCTCGATGCGGAAGCGCACGGGCTTGCCGTTGACCTTGACCGAGTCGCCAAACTGCACGCGCTGGCCGATGTGGGCGGGTTCGTTATTGACTGAGATACGGCCTTCCAGAATGAGCTGCTCCATTTCGAGACGCGAGCCCATACCGGCCTGGGCCAGCACCTTGTGCAGCTTGGGGCTTTCGGCCTGGGGCAGCAAAACCCGTTTGGCGGGTGCCAGATCAGGCACCTCTTCGTCGGCATCGAACTGGCCCGACACCACGTCCAGAAAGCGAATGCCCTCCTCGCTCGTTACGGTGGGAGTAGGCAGCGGCGTGGATTCGTCAGGGTTGCTCATGGGGTATCTCGGTTATCAGGGCTTCCGCCGTGTCGGCGGGACCCTCGGGTGAAATCGGGGCAAGCTCCACCAGGGTGGGCTCGTCGGTACGGGTCAGCGATGCCAGCAGCTCGGCGCGCTGTACAGGGTCATCGGCCACCGGCAATTGGTCCAAAGACGACAGACCTAAATCGTCCAAAAACTGCCGGGTGGTAGCAAACAAGGCTGGGCGACCCACGGTTTCGCGGTGGCCAATCACTTCAATCCAACCCCGGTCTTCCAGCTGCTTGATGATCATGGCGCTGATAGTGACACCGCGGATTTCTTCCATGTCACCCCGCGTGGCGGGCTGGCGGTAGGCAATGATGGCCAGGGTCTCCAGCGTGGCACGGCTGTAACGCGGGGGCTTTTCAGGGTGCAGGCGGTCCAGGTACTCGCGCATTTCGGGTCGGCTCTGGAAGCGCCAGCCGCTGGCTACCTGCACCAGCTCGACACTGCGCTGGGCCCAGTCGTTTTGCAGGTCCAGCAGCAGCGCCTTTACGGTGTCGGCACCCAGCGCGTCGTCAAACAGCACGCGCATATCGCGCACAGGCAAGGGCTGCTGCGCGCAAATCAGCGCAGCTTCGAGGACGCGCTTGGCCTCTGCCGTGTTCATGGTGGTTCAATATTCCGGGAAAACATGCCTGGTCGGCACAAAATCAATGGCGTGGGTTTCAGATTGCAGCCAGCCCTGGACGCAGTGTGCAGGGTGTCGCAAAAACCGGCGAGCGTCAGAACTACTGCCTGAGCTTCAAAACGCTTTTACCCATTGTAACTGAGGCCCCACTCGGCCAGCGCAGCGCGCATATCGGCAGGCAAGGGTGCATGGAATTTCAAGGCCTCGCCGGTCACAGGGTGCACAAACGCCAGCTGCGTCGCGTGCAAGGCCTGCCGCGCCAGACCCGCCGCCGGGGTGCCGCCGTACACCGTATCGCCCACCAGGGGGTGCCCGGCAGAAGCCATGTGCACCCGAATCTGGTGGGTGCGGCCGGTATGCAGCGTGCAGCGCACCAAACAGCCCTGGTCGAAATTGTGCAACAGGGCGATATCGGTTCGGGCGGTTTTGCCGCCCTGCGTCGCCAGGTCCACCACCGCCATCCGCAGCCGGTTGCGCGGGTCGCGGCCAATCGGCAGCTCGACGCTGCGGTGGGCGGCACCGATCCAGGGCTTGTGCGCCAGAGCCAGGTACTGGCGGCTCACCTCGCGCGCGGCGATCAGGGCGACCAGGGCATCCATGGCGGCCCGGGTGCGCGCCACCACCATCAGGCCGCTGGTGTCCTTGTCCAGCCGGTGCACGATACCGGCACGCGGCAACATCTGGGCCTGTACATCGCGCGCCAGTAGGCCGTTGAGCAAAGTACCACTCCAATTGCCCGGTGCGGGGTGCACCACCAGCCCGGCGGGTTTGTGGATGACGCGCAGGTGCTCGTCCTCAAACACCACATCCAGCGCCATGGCCTCGGGTTTGAAAGCCTGGCTTTGCAAGGTGGGACGCAACTCGATGGTGCCCACCTCGCCCGCCCGCACCTTGGCCGACGGTTTGGTGGCCAGGCGGCCTTGCAGGGTGACCGCCCCCGACTCGATCAGCTGCTGCAGATAGCTGCGTGAGAACTCGGGTACCAGGTCCACCAGCGCGCGGTCCAGCCGCCCGCCATGCTGTGCTTCGGTAATGGCAAGAGGGCGCAGCTCACTCTCAAGGACAGAATCGAGGCCGGGTTCGGCCAGCTCTTCGCCTGCGGGGTCGGTCGATATAATCAAATCGCTTAGTTTCAAGAAAGTAGCCAGTGATGTTTCGTTCTAGATTATCGGTGTTCCCCAGCCTGTTGGCGGTCGGTATTGCGGCGCTCCTGTCGGCCTGCGCCACGGTAGAAGCGGACAAGACCATTGGCTGGAGCCCGAACAAGATTTATTCGGAGGCCAAGGACGAACTGAACTCCGGTTCTTTCGACAAGGCTGTCAGCCTGTTTGAAAAACTCGAAGGCCGTGCCGCAGGTACACCGCTGGCCCAGCAGGCGCAGCTGGAAAAAGCCTATGCCCACTACAAAACGGGCGACAAGGCCCAGGCGCTGGCCACCCTGGACCGTTTCCTCAAACTCCATCCGTCCAGCGCCGCGCTGGACTATGCGCTGTACCTCAAGGGCATCATCAACTTCAACGAAGATCTGGGCCTGTTTTCGTTCCTGAGCCGCCAAGACCTGTCTGAACGCGACCAAAAGGCCGCCAAGGAATCGTTTGAAGCGTTCAAGGAATTGAGCACCCGCTTCCCCGACTCGCGCTACACCTCCGATGCCCGCCAACGCATGGTTTACATCGTGAATTCACTGGGCAAGTACGAAGTGCACGTGGCGCGCTACTACTACAGCCGGGGTGCCTATGTGGCCGCCATCAACCGGGCCCAGGCCACCTTGGCCGACTACAGCAACGTGCCTGCTGTGGAAGAAGCCTTGTACATCATGGTCAAGTCGTACGAAGCCCTGGGCATGACACAGTTGCGCGACGACACCCAGCGGGTGCTGGCCATGAACTTCCCGAACAGCCAGTACACCACCAACGGCTTCAAGCCCAAGGATTCGCCGTGGTGGAAGATTTGGTAATAGGGCCCAAGCCCTCCAGGGCTTGCTGAAACTCATCTTCGGTTTTCAGTATCCGCATCGGCGGTAACGCTGCCCGAATGCGTTTGCCGTAGCCCATCCCCACCAGCCGGGTGTCGCATACCACGAGCACCCCCCGGTCGGATTCATGCCGTATCAGGCGGCCCGCGCCCTGCTTCAACGCCACAGCGGCCTCGGGCACAAAATAGTCCATGAAGGGGCTGCCACCTTCGGCCTCGATGCGCTGGGTGCGCGCCTCCACCACCGGGTCGTTGGGTGCCGGAAACGGCAGCTTGTCGATGATGACCAGTTGCAGCATCTCGCCTGGCACATCCACCCCCTCCCAAAATGAGGCCGACGCCACCAGCACGCAACCCGGTTTGCCGTCCGCACTGCCCTGGCGCAAACGCTCCATCAGGCGCCGCTTGGGCCATTGCCCCTGCACCAGCACCTCGATCTCTGCACTGCCTGCAAATGTGGTCTGCATGCTGTCGCCAATAGTGCGCAAGGCGCGCAGCGAGGTGGTCAGCACCATGGTGCGCCCACCCAGTTGCCGGGCCGCTTCGGTGGCCAGTGCGGCGACCTGCGCGCTATGCGACGGATCGCTGGGCTTGGGCAAATGGCGCGGCACGTACAGCGCGGCCTGGCTGGCGTAGTCGAACGGGCTCTCCACCCGCAGGCAGGTGGCATCCTGCAAACCGCAGCGCTCGGTAAACCAGGCCAAGCGCGCATCGTCGCCTAACGTGGCCGATGTAAACACCCAAGATTTGGCCTGCGCACCCTCGGTAGGTGCCAGCAAGCGGGTTTGTACCGCGTGGGCAATGTCCAGCGGTGATTCGGTCAGGCGCAGCTGCTGGCCCACATCCAGCCAGCGCACCGATGCCGCATCACACACTTCGGCAAACTGCTGCACGCGTTCGGACAAACCCACGGCACGGGCATGCAGACGCACGAAGTCGGGGGATAGTTCGGTCACGGTATCCAGCGCCGCAATTGCCTGCCGCAAGGCCACCACGACGTCGGCCATGGCATCGCTCCACAGCGCCTCCGGTACGCCGTCGGGTGCCACGCCCGACCAGCGCAGTTTGCTGCCCGCGGGCTGCTTACCCACCACCAGACGCAGCTCCCGCACCGCCCGCTCCAGCACCAAAACCACCTGTTGCCAATCCACCAGACCCCGCGCCTGCTGCAAGCCCACAGCCAGCATATCGCGCGCAAAGTCCAGCCATTGGCCGGTGCTGAGGTGGGTGCCCAAAAACTGCACCCCGGTCTCGTTGAGCTGGTGCGCCTCGTCAAAAATGGCAATGCGGGCCGTGGGCAGCAGCTCGGCCATGCCGGACTCGCGCACCGCCAGATCGGCGAAAAACACATGGTGGTTCAGCACCACCACATCGGCCGCCAGGGCTTCGCGCCGCGCCAGATTGACATGGCAGGCGCGGAACTGGGGGCATTGCGCACCCAGGCAGTTCTCACGGGTCGATGTGACCAGCGGCGCCAGGGGCGAACGCTCGTCCAGATCCGACAGCTCGGCTAAATCCCCACTGCGGGTGGCCTGCGCCCACTGCTCGATATGGGCCAGGGTTTGCAGCACAGGCCGCTCGAAATGGTGCTGCTCGGAGCGCGCCTGGCCCAAGCGGTGCAGGCACAAGTAACTGCCCCGCCCCTTGAGCAGCGCGGTGCGCAGCGGCAGCCCCAAGGCCGTCAACAATCCCGGCAAATCGCGGCCAAAAAGCTGGTCCTGCAGGGTTTTGGTGGCGGTCGACAACAGCACCCGCTCGCCGCTGAGCAGTGCCGGCACCAGGTAGGCAAAGGTCTTGCCGACCCCAGTGCCCGCCTCGACCACCAGCACACCGCCCTCCTCTATCGTGCGGCCAATCGCCAAGGCCATGTCGAGTTGCCCTTGCCGGGGCTGGAAGTGTTCGGCCGTGCGGGCCAGCGCGCCCTGCGGCGCAAACGCCTCGCGCACCTGGCTTTGCAGATCCATCAGGCCGGCTCTTTGGGGTCTAGGGCCATTTCCAGCCGCGAAATCCTGTCGCGCAGGGCCAGGCGCCGCTTTTTCAGACGCTGCAGCATCAACTCGTCCAGCGGCTTGTGCTCGACCATGTAATCGATCGTCGCGTCCAGATCGGCGTGCTCCATGCGCAGCTCGATCAGTTGGCGTTCAGGGGAATGGAGATTGGCAGTCAAGGCAGTGGCGTCGGTAGAGGGGTAATCCGCTAGGGATAAACTGGGCCATTATGAGCCGCGCGATCCACGCTAACCCCCCACAAAACATTACACCATGACCCCAGGTTTCAAGATTACGGCTTCGACGTGCCTGCACAAAGGCGACCGTGACTACCAGCAGGACCAGCTTGCCTTGATCAGCCATCCGCGCGTCAGCGGCTGCATTCTGGGTGTGGTGGCCGACGGCATGGGCGGACGCAGTGGCGGACGCAAAGCCTCCGACCAGGTCATGATGACGGCCAAGCAATTGTTTGAACGCTTCGACCCCTTCACCGACGATGCGCCCAGCATGCTCAAGCACATCATCGAAGAAGCCCACCTGGTCATCAAGCTCACCGCCATCTCGGCCGAAGAAGAGCCCCACAGCACGGCGGCGCTGTTCGTCTTGCAGCCCACCGGCCAATGCTTCTGGGCGCACACCGGCGACTCACGCATCTACCACTACCGCCACACCCAACTGGTCAAACGCACGCTGGACCACTCCTATGTGCAGACCCTGGTAGAGCGCGGCGAAATCACCCCCGAAGAAGCCAACAGCCACCCCGACTCCAACATCCTGCTGGGCTGCCTGGGCACCGAAGCCGACCCACCGGTAGACATCCACATCATCCCGCAGGTCCGTCCTGGCGACGTGCTCATGGCCTGCAGCGACGGCCTGTGGCATTACTTTTCCGAAAGCGAACTCGGCGAGGTCCTGTGCAGCATGCCCCCCAAAGAAGCCGCCGTGATGCTCATGGAAACCGCCCGCACCCGGGCGCACGGCACCGGCGACAACCTGTCAATGATCGTGGTGCATATCGGCGCGCTGTAAGGCGGGAACCTAGCCTGCTGCACGGCCAGCCCTGGACCCGCATAGCCCACCCCGCAAATGCTACATTTTTGATAGCTGCTTGCGCCTATGGAATGAGCGTTAGGGGCTTATTTCATTCCTAAGATGGATATCCTTGGTTTCCACCCTGCGCCGGCCCCAGCGCCTCCAGCACCTCTTTGGGCCAGCGCACGGGCACGGCTGTTTTGTAAAACAGCCAGTTACCCGTTCCCCAGAGCAGGTTCATCGGCAAAAAATCGGAAACAGCACGTGGAACAAGAGGGTCAAGAATGGCTGGGTACGCCAGTTCTCGCGCCATTTGGAGCCAAACACGCCCACCGCACCGCAGCTACCTTCGGCTGTCGCGAATGGGCTGCCCAGCTCTATGACGACGCGCGCCCCTACATCGACATCACCAGCTACGTGCGCAAAGGAAAGACCTATCCCAAATACAGCTACATCCGAGACTTCATCGGCTGGGCCCGCTTTGGCGACAAGAAGCCTGTCATTGGCAAACAGGAGGAAGTCTGGTACTGCCTGCACGACTGCCCCGGCGATGACAAGCCGGGGTTGATTCCTGACATCAAAGCTTGGGCCGTTAAAAATGGCTGGAATCCCCCTAGACCGCCAACCAAAATGCCCGTTTTTCCCGACCCACCAGCGACGAATGGACGGTATCCCCAATGAAGGCCAGGATCGCCGCCCATGGCCCCGCCCACCCCCTCAAATCCAGCGCCTAGAGCAGCCAGTTAAAATCACTTCCCTACGACAACGCGTCGCCCGCCAAGCACAGCCCGCCAGCAGCCCGTCGGGCTGTCTTTTTTTGCGAAGACACTCCCCATGCAAGACCACTATGCCGCGCTAGGCCTACCCGCCTCCGCGACGCTGGCCGATATCAAAAAAGCCTACCGGCAGCGCGCCGCGCAGTACCACCCGGACCGCAATGCCTCGGCCGATGCCCCGCAGCTTTTCCGGGCAGTGCAAACCGCCTACGATGTGCTGAGTGACGACGAGCGCCGCAAGACCTATGACGACAACCGCCGCCGGGGCCTGCTGGACGACCCGCTGGAAACCGCCCGTGAAATCTGGCACAACTATCTGACTGAAGCTTTGAAATGAAACTCTCCCGCTACTTTGCCAACCACGCCCGCGCCTACGACGCAGAGATGGACGACCTGGTGTCCGACTCCGAAGGCAAAAACGTACTCGACAAGCGCCTGAAAGAAAAGCGCAGCCAGCTCGAATTTTTGCTGGTGATGATGGACGACAGCCCGGAAATGCTGGCCGCCGCCTTCCACCAAGGATTTCGTTTCCCCAGTGCCAAGGCCATGGACCTGCTGGTGGCGCTGGAGCCCGAGGAATTCCCGGCCTGGGACCAACTGGGCCGCACCATCACCCTGACCCCCTGGGCCCAGGCGATGGCCGACCGCGTGCTGCTGGAGCCCACGGGCGAGCAGTTCATGGTGATCGCGGCCTGCCTGGAGTACCTGTACACCCGTGCCGACGACCGCGGCGCGCCGGTGGATGAAGATGAAGACGACGAGAACGACGCCGACATCGACCCCGAAGAACAAGAAGCCCGCGACCGCGAAGACGCGGGTGCGGCCTGGATGGAAGAACAAGGCTTCGACCCCAAGCCACCCAAAGGTTAAAAGGTTAAATCGCTATGCATTACCCCGCCATCATCAAAGCCCAAAGCCTGATCCTCGCTGGCGACATCGTCGGTGCCGAGGCCGCCCTGGTCACCCTGGCCGACGAAGAAGGCGACCACGCCCTGGTGCTCGCGCTGGACCAGCTGCCACCCAAAGACCTGCTGGCCGTGATCCGCGAATACGACCCGTCCAAAGACTCGGTCATCAACCTGCTGGTCACGCCCGAGCAGTTCTCGCGCGCCGTGGTCATTGAAAAGCAATACAAAGACCTGACCCACGCCCACCTGCGCGGCATGATGAACTCGGTGATCTTTCGGGACGACAACGACCCCGTCGAGTTTCTGCGTGCCATCGGCGAGCGCGAAGGCGGCTGCGACGCGCTGGCCGACTACCTGGCCGACCACTGGGGCCGGGTCGAGAGCTTTTTGCGCACTGGCACCTTTGAAGCCGCCGAGGACACCGGCGCGGTGCTGTCCGAGTCGGACCTGGTGGCGCAGATGTACAACGAGTCCAAGGTCGACCAGGACGAAATCGCCGACCACGACTGGATGGAATTCACCTGGCTGCTGCGCGCCCATTGCCCCGACATCCTGATCGAAGTCATGGTGATCCTGCGCGCCCGCGTCAAGGCCTTCGAGGAAGAAGCCGAGGAAGAAGAAGACGGCCACCACCAGGGCGGCCACACCCCGTTCCGCGAAACCCACGGCGAAGGCGAAGGCTCGCAAAAACGTGCGGTGGACCCCGACGAAGAATCGGCGATCTAAACATGCAAGACACCGGCATTGCCGTCTACGACCACCGCCCTTTTTTTGAAAAAGCACTGCGCCATGGCCTGCAGCATGGCCTGATCGACGCGGCCAAGCTGGAATCCATCCGCAACGACGCGCCCAAGGGCATGGTGCAGATTGCGCGCTACTTTGGCACCGAATTCTTGCGGCCCGAGCTGGAGAAAGCGCGTGAGCGCATGGTCAACCTGATCAGCCTGCACCTGGAGCATGTGAGCGATGGCGACCTGCAGACCGCCGCCACGCTGCTGCGCGACCACTCCATCCTGTCGCGCTCCAAGGCGGGCTCCGACATGCTCAAAGCCCTGCTGACCCTGCCGGACAACACCCACTTCAGCATGCAGGACAGTGGTGAGTTTCGCGACGAGCTGATCCCGGTGCTGGCCAAGTGGGCGCTCAAACCGCTGCCCGAGATCCAGCTGGAACTGGCCAAACGCAGCGACATCGAAACCCGCATCGAAGCCGCCGTCTGGTGTGCCCACAAGCTGGGCGTGGCCCGGCGCGAACTGCAGGCCGCCGATACCGACAGCGAGGCCGTCGTGCGCACCGCCCTGCTCTGCGCCGCCGCTGGCACCAGCCTGATGCCCAACTGGGCGCAGTTTGAAACCCTGGTCAACCTGCTGCGTAAACGCGCCGTCAGTGGCAAAGCCGTCCCGCTGGCCCTCCCCAAGGGCGTACCCGCCGAACTCCAGCCCGTGCTGCAGGCCACGCTGGAAAACATGCAGGAACACGACCTGCCCAAAATCCTCGATGCATCCGTCAAGCCACGCAAGCTGTTCATCCAGTCGCTGGCCTTCATGGGCCGCTACTTTTGGCTGGATGAAGGTGTGGACGACATCAGCGAACTCGACCGGGCCATCTCCGACCAATGGCTCAAGGTCACCCAGCGCCACACCGACGACAGCTCGCTCATCACCCTGTTTTTGTGCATCGCCACCGGCGCGGCACGCAAAACCACGCTCACCGAGACCGCCGCCGCCAGCATCGTGCGCAAGATTCGCAAAGGCGGCTTCCACCCGCAGCAGGCCAGCGACTTCATCCGTGAATACGCGCCGCACGAACACCACGCCGACTACCAGACGCTGTGGCAGAACTTTGTGGAAGAGGCCCAGCGCGACCTGACGGACGAGCGCGACACCCGCCTGGTGGAAGCCATGGCCGCCCTCAAACTGCACTGCAACATCGTGAAAGCGGCTCCCAAAGCCGCCCCCAAAACTGCCCCGAAAGCCCCTCAAGCATGAGCATGCTATGGCGCGCGCTGCGCACCCTCTTGGGTTACCTGCTGCTGGCCGCACTGGTCGGCGTACCCATCGCCCTGGCCTGGGCCGCCCACCTGGCCATCGACGATGCGCCGCTGCTGGCCCCCAGCAGCACCCAGGCCATCACCCCCGCCCGGGTGGCCAACGCCAAACGGCTGCTGGCCCGTATCGACCCGCGCAAGTCGCCGCCCGGCGCGCTGCGCACCCTGCAACTCGGCGAAGACGACCTGAACCTGGCCGTGGCCTACCTGGCCAGCCAGCGCCCCGACACCCGCGCCCAGGCGGTGCTGCAAGACGGCAGCGCCACCCTGCGCGCCAGCACGTTCTTGCCGCCCAATCCGTTTGGGGACTACCTCAACATCCAGGCCGTGCTGCGTGAAACGCCCGGCACGCCGCAGCTGGAAACGCTGACGCTGGGCCGCCTCACCGTGCCACCCGCCATCGCCGACCGGCTGCTGCGTTTTGGCCTGTCGCGGCTGCAAGACAACCCCTTGGCCGTGGCAGAGGCCGCAGCCGACAGCATCCAGCACGTGGGCGTGCGCAACGGCGTACTGAGCGTGCAGTTTGTCTGGAACGACGCCCTCCCCGCCCAGCTCCAGGCCGCCCTGGTGCCCGCCGACGTGCAGGCCCGGCTGCAGGCCTACCAGGCCCGGCTGGTCGAGATTGCCGCCCAACCCGGCCCGCGCAACCTGCCCCTGTCCGCGCTGGTGCAGCCATTGCTGGAGCTGTCGGCCAAACGTAGCGACAGTAGTAACGGTAGCAACGGCAGTGACGACAAGAACAGCCTGGCCGACGAACACCGCGCCGCCCTGGTCGCGCTGGCGTTTTACGTCAATGGCAAGGGTATGTCCGCCATCCTGCCCGCTGCCCGCGCATGGCCCCGGCCCGCACCCCGCACCACCACCCTGGCGGGCCGCACCGACACCGCCCAGCACTTCAGCATCTCCGCCGCGCTGGCCGCCACCGCAGGCAGCCCGCTGGCCGACATGGTGGGCGTGTACAAAGAACTGGACGACGCGCAAGGCGGCAGCGGCTTTTCGTTCAACGACCTGGCCGCCGACCGCGCAGGCACCCGTCTGGGCGAGCTGGCCATTGGCGGCGCGGCTGCCCAGCTCAGCCTGCAAAAACGCCTGGCCCAAGGGCTGAGCGATGCCGACCTGCTGCCCAAGGTCAGCGACCTGCCCGAAGACCTGCAGGCCGCCGAATTCCAGAAACGTTTTGGCGGCGTGGACGGCCCCGGCTACAAAAAGATGGCCACCGAGATCGAGCGCCGCATTGCCGCGCTGGGGCTGTACCGCTAAGCCAAGTTTTAAGCCTTTTAGGCCTCCAGCGCTTATTCCATCGGCGGTAGCAGCTCTTATTTTGAGAGCATCCCGCCTCAGCGCCCTAGGCGTTTGATGGAGTCGGGTTCCACAAATTTGCGCAGCAGGCGCAGCATTTCGGCCTGCTCTTGCGGCTCCAGGCCGCCCAGCAGCTTGGCCTGCATCTGGGCCATGCCATCCACCAGCGAAGTCAGCAGCGCCGCGCCCTCGGGGGTGAGCGACAGGCTGCGCTGGCCGCGCGCCAGCACCGCGCGGGTGATCCAGCCCTTGGCCTCCAGGCGCACCGCAATGTCGGCGGTGGTGGAGGTGTCCAGCGCCACCGCCTGCGCCAGGGTGCTTTGGTCGATGCCGGGCTGGTCCTGCAACGTGCGCATCAACGCGTACTGCACGGGGGTGACTTCGCGGCCCAGGTGCTCGTGGAAACTGGCCACCGCGATCTGGTGGGCGCGGCGGATCAGGTGGCCGGGTTGGTCTTGCAGGGCGATCAGGGTGGACAGGGGCATGCGTCAAAGATCAAGAACGAGGACTGCCGATTTTGACCGAGAGCAGCACGGTGTGAACTGGTCGTTGGCGGCCTGCTCTTCCGGGGTGAGGTACATGTCCTTGTGGTCAGGCTCGCCCTCCAGCACGCGGGTCAGGCAGGTGCCGCATACGCCTTGCTCGCACGACACCGGCACCTCCACCCCCGCCAGGGCCAGCGCCTTGGCCACGGTCTGGTCGGCGGCGATGCGCACCACCCGGCCTGAGCTGGCCAGCTTGACCTCAAAGCTCGCGTCATCGGCCGAAGGTGCCACGTTGGCCGAGAAGAACTCGTAGTGCAGCTGGTTTTCGGGCCAGCCGCTGGAGCGCGCCGTCTGCAGCACCGCATCCATGAAGCCTTTGGGTCCGCACACGTACAGGTGCACACCCGGCTGCGGCTCGGCAAGCAGGTCGGGCAAAGACAGCTTTTGCGCGCTGGCACCATCGTCAAAATGGAAATGCACCTGGGATGCAAACCCCGATGCGCGGATGCGCTCGTAAAAAGCAGTGCGCTCCTGCGCGCGGCTGCAGTAGTGCATCTGGAACGGCGCAGCGCTGGCGGCCAGACGTTCGGCCATGCACAGAATCGGCGTGATACCAATGCCGCCCGCCAGCAGCAGGCTGCGGCTGGCACCGTGCGCCAGCGGGAAGTGGTTTTTGGGCGCGCTGATCTGCAGCACATCACCCTCTTGCACCGTGTCGTGCATGGCCTGTGAGCCGCCGCGCGAGGCCGGGTCGCGCAGCACGCCGACCAGGTAGCGGTGGGTTTCGCTGGCATCGTTGCACAGCGAGTACTGGCGCGTGAGCCCGCCGGGCAGGTGCACATCCACGTGCGAGCCGGCCGAAAAACCCGGCAGCGCCGTGCCGTCGGTGGCCACCAGCTCGTAGCTGTAGATGTCCAGCGCTTCCTGCGCCTTGCGCGCCACGCGCACGCGGATGGTGGCGGTGCTCATGCCACTACCTGCTGCGGTGCTTCGGCGGCCAGCAGGCGGTCGATCACCTTGCGGGCCTGCACACCGCCAGAGTCGATGTTGAGCATCAGCAGCTTGCGTTGCGGGTGGGCCAGCAGGTTGCGCTGCTGCTTCTCCAGCATCTCCAGGTCTTCGCTGAAGATCTTGCCCTGGCCTTCGCGGATGCTGGCGGTGAGCTCAGCATCTTCGGGCTTGAAGTGGCGCGCCATGCCCCAGAAGTACCAGATCGAGGTTTCGGTCTCGGGCGTGATGAAGTCCACCACGATGGACGATGCCTTGTGCGCGTCGGGCGCCTCGTAACCGCCGTGCCCCGCGTGGGCCACGCCGACCTCGATCATCACGTGACTGGGCGGGGTGAAGCGGCAAATCTGCCAGCGGTCCACCGGCACGTCGTCGGCCAGGCCGTTGCCGCGCAGCGCCATGCGCCAGAACGGCGGCGCGCTGATGTTCTCCATGTGGCGGCTGGTGATGACCTCGTCGCCATTCACCACGGTTTTGGTGGGCGTCTCGTCGATCTCTTTTTGGCCGATGCTGCTGGCGTGCACATAGGTTTCGTGCGACAGGTCCATCAGGTTGTCCACCATCAGGCGGTAGTCGCAATTAATGTGGAACAGGCCGCCGCCGTAGGCCCAGGCGGGGTTGTCGGCCCACTCCAGGTGGTGCAGCTTGGACTCGTCCGCCAGGGCCGCGTCACCGGGCCAGACCCAGATGAAACCGTAGCGCTCGATGGCCGGGTAGGCGCGGATGGCCGGAAAGCCGCGCACACGCTGGCCGGGCATGGCCACGGTTTTGCCGTCGCAGCCCATCTCCAGCCCGTGGTAGCCACAGGTGAGTTTGCCGTTCTCTACCTTGCCCAGCGACAGGGGCGCGCCGCGGTGCGGGCAGAAGTCTTCCAGTGCGGTGGCTTGGCCTTCGGGGCCGCGGTACAGCACCAGGGACTCGCCGCAGATCTTGCGGCCCAGGGGCTTGTCGGTGATTTCGTCGGGGGTGCAGGCGACGTACCAGGCGTTTTTGGGGAACATGGTGGGCGCTCCTTGTGGGGGGTTAATGGGCTGCCGCCAGCCACTGCGTTTGCAGCGGATTGACGATCAGTATTCTGAATGCACATTCAGTGTACGGATCGTTGAGACGATGAAAAATCAGCATTTACCCTAGGCGTGGGGGTGTTGGTGCGTAAAGAGGGGCTGTGCGGTACCCCCAGGACGACGGGATTTTTTAGATTTTCAGGGCTATTTCTTGCTACCAAAAATGCCGCCTGCGCTTATGGAATGGGCGGGAGCAGCTCCTATTTTTTCTTCATGTGGCTTCGCCTGGGGCTCAAACGTGCTTACACCTTGAAGCTATCTACCGCCTCCTGGAGCAGCTCCACCTGGCTGGCCATGGACGCGGCAGCGGCGGCGGTTTCTTCGACCAGGGAGGCGTTTTGCTGGGTCATGGACTCCAGTTGCACCACCGCGTGGTTGAAGTGTTAGATACCCGCGTTCAGCTCGGCCGAGGCCTGGGTCATCTCGGCCAGCACCTCGGTGACCTGGTGCACCGCCTGCACGATTTCCTGCATGGTGCGGCCTGCCTGGTCGACGCGTTGGCTGCCACTTTCCACTTGCTGGACCGAGTGGCCGATCAGCCCCTTGATCTCTTTGGCGGCATCGGCGCTGCGTTGCGCCAGGGTCCGCACCTCGCTGGCCACCACCGCAAAACCCCGGCCCTGCTCGCCCGCGCGGGCGGCCTCGACCGCCGCGTTCAAGGCCAGGATGTTGGTCTGAAAGGCAATGCCTTCAATGACTTCGATGATGTCCACGATCTTTTTCGAGCTGGCGCTGATGGCCCGCATGGTGTCCACCACCTCGCCCACCGCCGTGCCGCCCCGCTGGGCAATTTTGGAGGCGTTCAGGGCCAGGCCGTTGACCGCGTGTTCGCGCTGGATGTTCTGGCGCACGGCGGCCGTCAGTTGCTCCATGCTGGCGGCAGTTTCTTCCAGCGACGATGCCTGGGTTTCGGTGCGCTGCGACAGATCGGCATTGCCGCTGGCAATTTGCCGCGAGGCCATCGAGATCGATCCGGTGCTGTCTTTGATGCGCGTTACCAGCACGGTCAGGGTATCTTCCATCGATCCCATGGATTCCAGCAGACGGCCAAACTCGCCACCGCGCACGGTTTCAAAATCCTGGCTCAGGTCGCCCGCCGCCACGGTGTCGGCGATCAGCAAGGCCTCATTCAAGGGCTCCACGATGCTGCGGGCAATCAGGACCGTGGCCGTAACACCCAGCAGCAGGGCCAGCGCGCCCAGCACCACCAGCAGGGTGCGGGTGGCGGCGATACGCGCATCCAGCAGCGCGGCATCCTGGGCAATTTGCCGCTTTTGCAGCTCTACCATGGCCACTACCTGGTCTTGCAGGGCATCCAGGGCGGGCAGGGTTTGGGCCAGCAGCACGGCCGAGGCCTCGGCCCGGTCTTCGCTGCGCAGCAACTGGTCTACCTTGCCAAACGATGCCACGTAGGTGGTGCGGGTTTGCTGGATTTTGTCGAGCAGCGCCCGGCCCTCGGGCGAGGTCTCCAGGGTGTTCAACGTCTGTAGCGCATCGGCGATGGCCTTTTTATTGGCATCGATGAAGGCGTAGGTCTGCTGGGCTTTGGCGGGATCGGTGAGGAAAAACAGCTCCATGGTCCGGCGCGCATTGGCCTTGGTGGTGGCGTTGATGGTGGCTGCGGCGGAATTCTTCACCAGGCCTTCGTCCACGATACGGTGGTTGATGTTGCCCAGCTCGCCCAGGCGCAACGCGGCCACCCCAACCACAGCCACCAGCAGCGCCAAAATAAGCCCAAAACCCAAGCTCAGCCGGGTTACTACTCTCAAATTGTTAAACCACACGGTGGTGTCCTCAAACGTGATGCGGAGAACGCAGTGTAACAATTGGCAACATAAACCCCAAGCACACCACCCGCAGCGCCGGTCAGATCAGATCAAGTTCCGCATCGCCTGCGCTGTCTCGCGCAGCACCGGCAGCACCCGGGCGACGGCGTCGGCGGTGGGTTCAAAGCCCATGGGCATGGTCACGCTGAGGGCGGCCACCGCGTCGCCGTTGCGGTCGCGCAGGGGCACGGCGACACCCCGGTAGTGCAGTTCCAGTTGCTGCTCGGACAAGGCCCAGTCCTGCGCGCGGATGTGGGCCAGGGCGGTGCGCAACTGCTCGGGGGCGGTGATGGTGTGCGGGGTGTAGGTCTGCAAAGTGCGCTGGGCCAGCCACTGCTCGCGCTGCTCTGGGCTGCGCTGGGCCAACATCATCAGGCCCGCCGCGGTGACCTGGGCCTGCACCCGCGCGCCCAGCACGTAGCCGGTGTTCATGCTGCGGCTGGGGCCGTTGCGGGCGATGTAGACGATGTCGTCGCCGTCGAGCACGCTCAAATACGCCACTTCCGTGGTGCCCGCCGTCACGCGCTGCAAAAACGGTTGCACGATGCGCGGCAGCCGGGCCGAATCCAGGTAACTCTGGCCCAGGCGCAGCACGCGCGGGGTCAGCCAAAAGAGCTTGCCGTCGGTGCCCACGTAACCCAGGTGCGCCAGCGTCAACAGGTAACGGCGCGCGGCGGTGCGGGTCAGGCCGCCGCGCTGGGCGGCCTGGGTGGCGGTCATGCGCGGATGGGCTTCGCTGAAGGACTCCAGCAGGGCCAGGCCTTTTTCCAGCCCGGCGATCCAGTCGCGGCGGTCCAGCGCATCGGAGGTGGGGGTGACAGCATTCATGGGAAAACCCTTGTTACGTTCGATTATCGCGCAATATCGTTCGTTAATCGCGCAAAACTGCAAGCAGTTGCATCCCATGGACCGCACAAGCCTCTACATTCGCCATCAAATTTCTGCCACCCCACCGCCATGCCCACCATGCCATCCAACGCTTCCACCGCTGTACCGGTACACGCCATCGACGGCCACACCCGTGTGTACTTCATCGTGGGCGACCCGATCGAGCAGGTGCAGGCCCCCACCAGCTTTAACCGGATTTTTGCGCTGCTCGGCATCAACGCGGTGCTGGTGCCGGTGCAGGTGGCCCCGGCCGGCCTGCAGGCGTTTGTGCAAAGCGCTTTTGCCGCCCCCAATGTGCACGGCCTGTGGGTCACCATTCCGCACAAAGCGGCGATGCTGGACGCGTTGCACAGCATGTCCGACATCGCCCGCATGGCCGGTGCGGTCAACGGCGTGCGGCGCAGGGCCGACGGCATGCTGGAAGGCGGCCTGTTCGATGGCGAGGGTTTTGTGGCCAGCCTGCGGTACTTTGGCATGGCCTATGCCGACCGCCGCGTGTTGATCCTGGGCGCGGGCGGTGCGGCGGCAGCGATTGGTGCGTCGCTGGCATTGGGCGGCAGCGAGGCCCCGACGGAGATCGCGTTTTTTGACCCCAGCACCCAGCGCGCCACCGAGGTGGCCGCGCGCATCACGGCGGGCTCGCCCGTCAAGGCTTTTGCGGCTCCCAGCAACGACCCCACCGGGTTTGATGTGGTCATCAACGCCTCGCCCCTGGGTTTGAAGGCCACCGACCCACTGCCCTGCGACGTGGCGCGCCTGGACGCGGGTGCGGCGCTGGTGGATATTTTGATGAAAAACCAGCCCACGCCGCTGGTGCGCGCCGCCCGCGCCCGGGGCCTGCGGGCCGAGCCGGGTTTTGAGATGCTGATCCAGCAAGCCCATTGTTACCTGGACTTTTTTGGCTTTGCGGACGCGGCCCGGCAGGTGCGCCAGGATGCCGACTTTTTGCGCCAACTGATCTACCCCGCCGAGCTGCGGGGTGAAATTCGAAAACCTGCCTGAACCCCCAAAGTGCGCTCACAATGGCCATGGCCGCGATAGCATGTTCATTTTCGGGATAAACCCATACTGCATCCGCACAACCAGCTACTATTTAAGGAGCATTTGATCCATGAGTGATTTACTGGCACACCCCAGCCGCGAGCCCTTGCAGGCCTCGTTCAGCGATGCCTCCAACCCGCTGGGCCTGGACGGTATCGAGTTCATCGAATACTCCACCCCCAAACCCCAGGCGCGGGGCCAGGTGCTGGAGATGATGGGCTTCAAACCGGTGGCGCGCCACCGCTCGCGCGAGGTGCAGCTGTACCGCCAGGGCGGGCTGAACATTGTGGTCAACGGCCACCCCACCGATGCCCAGGGCGCGGGCCACGGCAGCGAATCGCCAGTGATCTCGGCCATCGCGCTGCGGGTGCGCGATGCCAGCAAGGCCTACCACTACGTGCGCGAACGCGGTGCCTGGGAGGTGCCTACCCACGCCGAGGTGATGGAGCTGAACATCCCCGCCATCCACGGCGCGGGCGGCAGCCGCATCTATTTTGTCGACCGCTACAAAGAGTTCTCGATCTACGACGTGGACTTCACCCCCATTCCGTCGGTCAACCAAAAGCCCGAAGCCACCGCCGGGCTGCACTTTTTTGGCGTGGTGCAGTACATCGGCCCCGAGCGCAGCTACGACTGGATCGAGTTTTACAACGCCCTGTTTGGCCTGAGCCTGATCCCCGACGAAGAGCGCTTTGGCATCATGCCCAAGGGCACCCTGCTGCGCAGCCCCGCGCTGGATGCGGCCAACAGCTTCATGTTGCAACTGATCGAGCCCGAGCTGAACGTACACGATGCGGATGAGCGCCTGCAGCGCATCGGCCTGGGCGTGCCCGACGTGCTGGCGGCGGTGCAAGCCCTGCGCGCGCTGGGTGTGGAATTTGTAGAGACGCAGGCCACTCACACGGAAAGCCGGGGGGCGATCACCAAAACCTACCTGGGCTCGGTCGTCTTTGAACTCGTGCACAGCGAGAAAGCGATATGAAAGACCACGCCATCCAAGGCTTCGGCATGGACACCATCACCCTGGCCGGGCCGCTCAAGGCCAAGCTCAAGGCCATGGTGGATGCGGGCTTTACCCAGGTGATGCTCAAGGCCAACGACATCGTGGGCCACCCGGACGGCATGGAGGCGGCGGTGGCCGAAGTCAAGGCCAGCGGGCTGCGCGGCACGGGCTTTCAGGTGCTGCGCGACTTCGAGGGCCTCAGCGGCCACCTGCACGAGTACAAGATCGACATCGCCAAAGCCATGCTGCAGATGTGTGCCGCGCTGGACTGCAAGGTGCTGCTGGCCTGCTCGTCCACCTCGCCGCACGCCACCCAGGACTTGGACCACATTGCCCGCGACCTGCGCAAGCTGGCCATGCTGGCGGTGCCGCTGGGCATCCGCATCGCCTACGAGGGCCTGTCGTGGGGCCGCACGGTGAACGAGTTCACCACCGCCTGGGACGTGGTCTGCCGCGCCGACTGCCCCAACCTGGGCCTGGGCATCGACGGTTACCACATCGTGGCCGCCAAGACCCCGCTGGAAGAGATCGACTACCTGGACCCGAGCAAGATCTTCCTGGTGCAACTGGCCGACTTCATGTGGCAGGAAACCAAGACCTTCGAGGAGCGCATGACCACCGCCCGCACCTACCGCGTGTTCCCCGGCGAAGGTGTGCACAGCGAGCAGATGGTGGACCTAGTGCTCAAGCTCGACCGCCTGGGTTATCGCGGCGACTACAGCTTTGAAGTGTTTAACGACGACTACGTTAACCTGCCGCTGCCGGTGGTGGCCGCCCGTGCCCGCAAGAGCGCGCTATGGCTCAGCGAAGACGTGCTGCGCCGCTCTACCCCGCTGCCCAACGACATGCGGCTCAAGCCACGGCTCTGAGGATGTTTATCAGGACTTACGCAGTGCCCCTGTATCGCCCTTCGGGCTTACACGGGGAACTTGCGTAAGTCTTGTTTATAAGAAATGGGCTGCTTGCGCTTATTCCATGGGCGCAAGCAGCTCTTTTTTATATAGCAGATCGGCGTCGTTATGCTGTGGGTTTGGGTTTTAATCAGGGCTTAATCTGGCTTCTGAATAATGCGCCAACACCCTGCAACCACTGCACACCCATGTACCAACTGAACGATTTGAACGACGACACCGAAGACACCGAACACACTCCGGCCCAGCGGGCGGCGGCGGCATCGCGCAGCACCTGGGTCAGCGTGGGCGTCAACCTGGTGCTCACGGTGCTGCAGATCGGGGCGGGCATCTTCTCCAAATCCCAGGGCCTGATCGCCGACGGCGTGCACTCGCTGTCCGACCTGGTGGCCGACTTCGTGGTGCTGCTGGCCAGCCACCACAGCAAAAAGGACGCCGATGTAGACCACCCTTACGGCCACCAGCGTTTTGAAACCGCCGCCTCGCTGGTGCTGGGCCTGCTGCTGCTGGCGGTGGGCGCAGGCATGCTGTGGTCGGCTGCCACCAAGCTGGAGGCCCCCGAAGCCATCGCCCAGGTGCATGTGCTGGCCCTGTGGGTGGCCGGTGGCGCGCTGGTGGCCAAGGAGCTGCTGTTTCGTTACATGCTGGCCGTGGCCAAGCGGGTCAAATCCAGCATGCTGGTGGCCAACGCCTGGCATGCCCGCTCCGACGCGGCATCGTCTCTGGTGGTGGGCATCGGCATCGTCGGCAACCTGGCGGGCTACCCGCTGCTGGACCCGATTGCCGCGCTGATCGTGGGCTTTATGGTGTCCAAAATGGGCTGGAGCTTTGCCTGGGATGCCCTGCACGACCTGATGGACCGGGCCGTCGATGAAGCCGAGGTCGAAGCCATCCGCCAGACCCTGCAAACCACTCCCGGCGTGCTGGGTGTGCACGACCTGCACACCCGCAAAATGGGCGACATGGTGGTGGCCGACGCGCACATCGAGGTCGATGCCACCCTGAGCGTGGAGGCCGGGCACGAAATTGCCGTCATGGCCCGCCAGCGCGTGCTGCAGCGGCACCGGGTGCTGAACCTGATGACCCACATCGACCCCTGGCGGCGGCCCGACGGGGACCACGCGGCCGTTTGAACTGCTTCGGGCGGTTTCAAACGGTTTCAGGGCTGTTAGCGCTTAACCATAGAATAGGGCTTTCACGCTTATTCCACTGGCGTGAGCAGCTCTTATTTGCATAGCATCCATGCCCACTACCGCCATTGCCCACCTGCGCGCCCGCGCCACCCTGCACACCACCCTGTTTGGCAAAGCCCGCACCCATTGGCACAGCTGGGGCCAGCCCGGCAGCCAGCCCCCGGTGCTGTTGCTGCACGGCGGCAGCGGTAGCTGGACGCACTGGCTGCGCAACATCCAGAGCCTGGTCGATGCCGGGCGGCAGGTGTGGGTGCCCGACCTGCCCGGCTTCGGCGACTCGGATGTGCCCCCCGGCGGTGTGGGCCGGGATGCCGATGCCATGCACGCACCGCTGCAGCTGGGCTTGCAGCAGCTGGTGGGAGACGCCGCGGTGGACGTGGTGGGCTTCTCGTTTGGCAGCATGGTGGGCGGCTTTCTGGCCCAGGTCTACCCCAGCCGTGTGGCCCGCCTGGTCATCGTCGGCGCGCCCGCCCTGGGACTGGTGCAGCGCAACACCGTGCCACTCAAAGCCTGGACGCACCTCACCGACCCCGACGCGCAAGCCGTCCAGCACCGCCACAACCTCACCGCGCTGATGCTGTTCGACCCGGCCGGTGTGGACGACGACACCCTGGCCCTGCACATTGCCAACGTGCGGCGCGACCGCATCCCCGGCAGGCGTTTGTCGTACACCGATGTGCTGGCCAAAGCCCTGCAACACATACGCTGCCCGGTATGGGCCATCTACGGGCGCGAAGACGCTCTGTACGAAGGCCGGGTGGACGAGCTGGCCGCCGCGCTGCAGGCCGCGCCCACCTTCCAGTCGCTGCTGCTGGTCGAAAAGGCAGGCCATTGGGTGCAGTACGAATGCGCCGATGCGTTCAATGCGGCACTGCGCCAGGTGCTGGAGGCCCAGCCTGCCTAGACAGGCCACCGCTTTCTCCTACACTTCCGGCTATGAAAGTGCCCGCCTCCGCCCAAAAACCACCACCCCGCACCAACGACCCCGAGCGCACCCAGGCCGACATCCTCGCAGTGGCCACCCGCGAGTTCTCTGAAAAGGGCTTTGCCGGGGCCCGTATCGACCTGATCGCCGAAGCCACGCGCACCAGCAAGCGCATGATCTACTACTACTTTGGTAGCAAGGAAGGCCTGTACCTCAAGGTGCTGGAAGATGCCTACAGCCGCATCCGCCAGGTCGAGAGCGAGCTGCAGCTGGAAGACCTGGAGCCCGTCGAGGCCCTGCGCCGCCTGGTCAGCTTCACGGTGGACTACGAGCGCACCCACCCCGACTTCATCCGCCTGGTGATGAACGAAAACATCCAGCGCGGTGCCTCCCTGGCCCGCAGCACCACCATCCAGCAGCGCAACGCCACCGCCATCGATGGCATCAAGGCCGTCTACCAGCGCGGTGTGGCCGCAGGCGTGTTCCGCCCCGGCCTGGACCCGGTGGACCTGCACATGTCGATCAGCGCCCTGAGCTTCTTTAACGTCTCCAACCGCCACACCTTCGCCCTGATCTTCCAGCGCGACATGGACAGCCCCGAAGCCGTGGCCCTGCGGCGGGAAAACGTGGTGGAGATGATGGTGCGGTATGTGAGCGTTTAGCCCTCCGCCCGGCCGCACTGCGCCTCTCTATAAAAACAGCATCTCGCGCCCATTCCATAAGCACGAGCAGCTATTTTTTAGATAGCAAACCTCCTCAGCGCCCCACCATATCCTCCGGCACCACCCACTGGTCAAACTGGGCACCGGTCACATACCCCGAGGCCACGGCGGCATCGCGCAGGCTGATGCCTTCTTTGTGGGCTTTTTTGGCGATGAAGGCGGCCTTGTCGTAGCCGATGTGGGTGTTGAGCGCGGTGACCAGCATCAGCGAGCCGTTGACCAATGCCGTGATGCGCTCGCGGTTGGGCTCGATGCCGACGGCGCAGTGGTCGTTAAAGCTGACCATGCCGTCGCTCAGCAGGCGTACGCTTTGCATAAAGTTGTGCGCCACCATGGGGCGGAACACGTTGAGCTCGAAATTGCCCGACGCACCGCCGAAATTGATGGCTACGTCGTTGCCAAACACCTGGGCGGCCAGCATGGTGATGGCCTCGCTCTGGGTGGGGTTGACCTTGCCGGGCATGATGCTGGAGCCCGGCTCGTTCTCGGGGATGCTGAGCTCGCCGATGCCGCTGCGCGGGCCGCTGGCCAGCCAGCGCACGTCGTTGGCAATCTTCATCAGGCTGGCGGCCAGGGTTTTGAGCGCGCCGTGGGCGTGCACCAGCGCGTCGCAGCTGGCCAGGGCCTCGAACTTGTTGGGCGCGGTGACGAAGGGCGCGCCGGTCAGCCGGGCCAGTTCGGCCGCCGCCGCTTCGGCGTAGCCTTTGGGCGCGTTCAGCCCGGTGCCCACCGCCGTACCGCCCAGCGCCAGCTCGCACAGGTGCGGCAAGGCGGCCTGGATGTGGCGCGCGCCGTGGTCCAGCTGGGCCACGTAACCCGAAAACTCCTGGCCCAGGGTGAGCGGCGTGGCATCCTGCAAATGGGTGCGGCCAATCTTCACGATACCGTCGAAGTCTGCCGATTTTTGCGCCAGCGTGGCGCGCAGCTTGCCCAGGGCGGGCAGCAGCCGGTGGGTGATGGCGTAGACCGCCGCCACGTGCATCGCAGTGGGGAACACGTCGTTGCTGGACTGGCTGCGGTTCACGTCGTCGTTGGGGTGCACCAGGCGGTCTTCTCCTCGCACGCCACCCAGCAGCTCGCTGGCGCGGTTGGCCAGCACCTCGTTGACGTTCATGTTGGTCTGCGTGCCCGAGCCGGTTTGCCACACCACCAGCGGAAATTCACCGGGATGCAGGCCCGCAATCACCTCGTCGGCGGCGATGGCAATGGCCTGGGTTTTGGCGGCGTCCTGCAGGCCCAGCGCCTGGTTGACCACCGCCGAGGCCCGCTTCACCAGCGCCAGCGCGCGGATGATTTCACGCGGCTGCTGCTCGCCGGAGATGTCGAAGTTCTGCAGCGAGCGCTGCGTTTGTGCGCCCCAGAGCCGGTCGGCGGGGACCTCGATGGGGCCAAAGGTATCGCGTTCGGTACGGGTGGTCATAGGGCTTTCCTGAAAGGATGGCAAATGGTAGCCACAGCCGCCACGGGCTGTAGGGGTAACCGTAAACACAGATGTTTTACAAGATCAAACACAAGGTGATGCTATTCCAAAAATCTTCACCCATATGATGGATGACAAAAATGCACCAAGACTTATATTCTAATTACCGCGCTATGCACATATTTTTTTAAAATTTACACTCCAAAAAAAGGAATAATCCATGTCAAGCACTATAAGAATATCTCTGGATAACCTGGAGTGCATCGCCGAAGATGATGGGTTTGGCGCATCAGAACCCTACATCTGGGTATGGGCCCTGGCAACTGGCACTAAAAATGGATCGGTCAAATTGGTTATTTACAACCAGCCACTGCACAATGCACGGGTGGTGATTAGAGAGGGAATGCGCGCAAATGAAACAACGCCCATACCAGCGTTTGTGGGCCAATTGGCAATGAAGACAGATCTGAATCCATCAGAAATTGAAAAGATTATTCTGATTACAGTGTTGCTGGAAGAAGATTTAAGCAAAGACATAGCGATGCAAAGAGGCTTGGAAACGTTCAACAACGTGATAGGGGCACAAATCATTAACAACGAAGAGGCGCTGACTGAGGCGCAAAACAACCCCGATCCTGAAGTTTTGAAGGCACTTACTTCCGACATATCTGACGCTGTGGCAGCCAGAATCAAAGCGGCAATTCTTTCTGCCGAAACCAAAATTAAAGACCACGACGATTCGATTGGAACGGCATTTAAATTATTCAGCTCGACCAAAAATATAGCGGGCCAAGTGACTCCAATTCAGTCGCAAGCTTTCAGCCTGTCATTTACCACCACCAAGAAAATCCAACCAGCTCCGCCGTCCCCCGTGGTGGTTATTGTCAACAACAATTTTAAAATCAATGGAAAAATTGAAATACAGTCCACGCAAACCAATCTGTGCCAAGCCCAGTCAAACTCGGTCGCAGCAGCCCAAAGCAACTTAAACAGTATCCATCAAAAAATTCAAGCTTTGCAAAATCAACTACGCACGGCCTCCCCGGTCAACAAGCCAAAAATAATGGTGGAAATAGAGAAAATTGAATCCCTAACGCTACCTAAAGCTGAGTTGACACTGGAAAAAGCCAGAATAAACCTGCAAAAATGCCGCACCCAGTTTTCCAATCCAGGCGGAGTGAACAGCCTGCCTGGCGGAACTTTATCGGCCTGAACCGTAGCCAACCGTTCGGCGGCGCCCCACCACAGCCAGGCGGGCTGATCACGCCCGCCGAAAAGCTTTCTTAGCGCGGCACGGTGTAGTTCACCGGAATCCAGCTATACGCCTTGCCGTTGGCGCGCACCCGGCCCAGGCCGGGGAAGGCGATGTGGGCGGCGGCCACCACGTAGCCCCCCTTGGCGGCATCGGCAAAAGCGGCTTTGCGCTGTACCGCAGCATTTTTGGCGTCGCTATCGAAGGCAATGGTGACTGCGGGATCGTCAAACTGCACCGCGGCCACGTGCACCAGGTCACCCCAGACCACCAGCTTCTGGCCCTTGCTTTCCACCACATAGGTGCTGTGCCCGGCGGTGTGGCCGCGCGTGGCGATGGCCTGGATGCCGGGCACCAGGGTGGTGGTGCCGTCAAACGCCACAAAGCGCTGGGCCTGCACGTAGGGGTTGAGCGAGGCCATCGCACCCTGGAAGAAGCCTTTGGAATCGGCGGGGGCCTTGTCCAGGTTGGCCTGGCTGAGCCAGAAGTCGGCATCGTGCTTGTCAGCGCGCACCGTGGCGTTGGGGAAGGCCATTTTGTCGCCGTCCATCAGGCCGCCGACGTGGTCGGGGTGCAGGTGGGTGATGTAGACCTCGTCGACCTGCTCGGGCTGGTAGCCTGCGGCTTTGAGGTTGGCGACCAGCTTGCCCAGCGTGGGGCCGAACAGGCTGGAGGCACCGGTGTCGATCAGCACCAGCTTGGCTCCGGTGTTGACCAGGTAGGCGTTGACCGAGGTTTCCAGCGGTGCCGCCAGGGAGGACTTGGCCAGGGCTTTCTGCACCTTGGCGGGTGTGGTGCGGGTCAGCAGCTTGTCCACCGGCAGGTCTACCGTGCCATCGGACAAGGCGGTGACTTCAAAGTCGCCCAGCGCCATGCGGTAAAAACCGGGGGCCTGGGTTTTGGCCATAGGGGCGGCAGCGTGGGCGGCGGTGACAGCGGCGGCCAAAGCGGAGGTTAGAGCGGCGCGGAGAAGGGTCTGGGGGATGGGCATGGCGGTACAGGATGTAGTGGAGTTGGAGCGCCATTCTGCGGTGTTTTGCAAACCTGCGCGCCCAGACGGGTACTGCGGACATTGCATGCCAAATCGTCCCCTAGCGCCCATTTGACAAGCGCAAGCAGCTATAAAAAAAGTAGCAATTGAGGGACCAGATTCACCCAGGAAACAAGACCATTTCGCCCAGCATCTGCTCGGCCTTGTCGAAGTCGAAGTCGGCCAGCGCGGCGCACACACGCTGGGCCGCTGCGGCGTGCGGCCCGCCTTGCAGCAGCGCGGCCAGGTCGTTGGCGGCCTGGGCGGCGGCGGCATCGCTGTCCAGAATGTAGGCACGCAGGCTGTGCACCAGGGCCTGCAAGGTGGCGGCATCGGGCGGTGCGGGGCGGGCGCGGGCGGTGTCGCCCAGCTGCTGCAGGCCGGTCTGTACCACCGCGATGGCGTGCAGCAGGTCGGCCAGCAGCGCATCCAGATGGGCGGCGGGCGACAGGTTGGCACAGGCGGCTTCCAGCGCAGCAGCGGCCCGCTCCACTGCCTGCGCCCCGACATTGCCCGCGGTACCGCGCAGGGTGTGGGCGCAGCGGGTGGCACTGGTGGGGTCGGTTTCGCTGCGGGCCTGGGCAAACTGGTCGGCAAACGTGTGCAGGCTGGCACCAAAGCGCTGCAGCAGCCGGCGGTACAGGGCGGCATCTGCCCCGCAGTGGGCCAGGCCGCGCGTGGTGTCGATGCCGGGCAGCCACGGCAGGTCCTGCGGGCCCTGCGGATCGGTTGGGCGGTGGCCCGCAGCGGGCAGCGCAACGCCATCTACCGGCACCGCCGGGCTGACCCAGCGGGCGATGGTGGCAAACATGGCCTCGACGTTCAGGGGCTTGGCGATGTAGTCGTTCATGCCCACGGTGATGACCTTGTCGCGCTCGTCCACCATGGCGTTGGCCGTCATGGCGATGATGGGCAGCTGCGCCCAGGCGGGGTTGCGGCGGATTTGGGCGGCGGCGGTGTAGCCGTCCATCACCGGCATCTGGCAATCCATCAGCACACCATCGAACGCCCTATCCGCGGCGCTGTCGCGGTACAGGATGTCCAGCGCCTCCTGGCCGTGCTGGGCCAGGGTCACGTGGATGCCCGCACGGGTCAGCAGGTGGGTGGCCAGCTCCTGGTTCAGGGCGTTGTCTTCCACCAGAAGCAGGCGCGCACCGCGCAGTTTGTGCCGGGTGTCGCTGTGCTGGGCGCGCCGGTCGCGCGTGGGCGCACGCTGGGTGGGGCCCATGCCCAGCGCCAGGCCCACCGCTTCGGCCAGGTGGGAGCGGGTCACTGGCTTGTGCAGCACGGCGCGTACCGGCACCTGCCGCTGGCTGGCCAGGCCAAAGATTTCGCCGTGGCCGTAGGCCGTGACCAGCACCACCGGCGGTGCCGCGTCCAGGTGCTGGCGATGCAGCTCCAGGGTGCAATCCAGGCCGTCCATCAAGGGCATTTTCCAGTCCATCAGCACCAGGTCGAAGGGCTGCCCCTCGGCCAGGCGGTGGGCCACCTGGCGCAGGGCATCGGGGCCGTCGACGGCCAGCGCCACCACCATGCCCAGGCTGGCCGCCAGGCCCTGCAGGATTTCGCGCGCCACCGCCGTGTCGTCCACCACCAGTACCCGCAGGCCGTGCAGTGCGGGCGTGTCCACCGGGGTGGGCAGGGCCAGGCCGTCGGCGCGGGGGGGCTGGATGCCCAGGTAGGCATGGAAATGGAAGCTAGAGCCCACCCCGGCCACGCTCTCGACCCAGATGCGCCCGCCCATTTGCTCCACCAGGCCTTTGCAGATGGCCAGGCCCAGCCCGGTGCCGCCATAACGGCGGGTGATGGAGTTGTCGGCCTGGCTGAAGGACTGGAACATCCGGGCGCATTCGTCCGGGGTCATGCCGATGCCGGTGTCCTGCAGCCAAAAATGCAGCCCGCCGGGCCGCCCGTCCGGCGCGTCGGCCAGCGCACGCACGCCCAGCAGGATGTGGCCCGACGCGGTGAACTTGACGGCGTTGTTGCCCAGGTTGGTGAGGATCTGGCCGAGCCGCAAGGGGTCGCCTACGCGGGCGGTGGGCAGGTCGGGCGGCAGGTCGAAATGCAGCTCCAGGCCCTTGTCGGCGGCTTTTTGCCCGACCAGGTTGGCCAGGTTATCCAGCACCTCTTCGAGCTGGAAGTCGAGTTCTTCGATGTCCAGTTTGCCCGCCTCGATCTTGGAGAAGTCCAGGATGTCGTTAAGGATGCCCAGCAGGTTCTCGGCGGCGCGGTTGAGCTTGGTGATGTAGTTGCGCGCATCGGGCGCCAGGTCGAGCTCCAGCGCCAAGTGCGACATGCCGATGATGGCGTTCATGGGGGTGCGGATTTCGTGGCTCATGTTGGCCAAAAAGTCGCTTTTGGCCCGGGTGGCCTCTTCGGCGCGGGCTAGGGCGTGGGCCAGCGCGGTGTGCGCGGCCTGCAGGCGCTCCTGCTCTTGTTGCAACTGGGCGGTGCGCTCCTCGACGCGCTGCTCCAAAATCTGGTTGAGCGCGCTGTAGCGCAAATCGGCCAGGTGCAGTTTCTGGATGTCGTGGTAGGCCCGCAGCGAAGCCAGGGTGGCGGTGTAGAGCTTGTCCGCGGTGACGTTGGTCTTGTTGATGTAGTCGTTGATGTCGAAGTCGTGGATCACCTGGCGCTCGGGGGCCTGGCCCGGTTGTCCGGTGCGCAAAATCAGCCGCACGGCGGTGTTGCCCAGCGTGCGGCGGATGTAGTTCACCAGGTCCAGCCCGGCGGTGTCGGTTTCCATCACCACGTCGATGAATACCAGTGCCCAGTCGTTGCACTGCTCCATCTGCGCGCGTGCCTCGGCAGCGCTGTAGGCACTGGTGAACTCCACCACCCGGCCCTGGTATTCGCAGTCCCGCAGGGTCAGGCGGGTGATCACGTGCACCTCGGGCTCGTCGTCTACCAGCAACACACGCCAGGGTGCGCTTCGCGCCAGCGCGGGCGTGCCGCCCGCCGCAGATTTTTTAAACATATGGGCTTGTGCCGACCTTGGCACCTCGGGTCATGGGCTGGCCAGTTGT
Organism: uncultured Albidiferax sp.; assembly: GCA_963512645.1. Classification (GTDB taxonomy): domain Bacteria; phylum Pseudomonadota; class Gammaproteobacteria; order Burkholderiales; family Burkholderiaceae_C; genus Rhodoferax_B. The sequence goes on from CAUPNM010000003.1 coordinate 64,793, forward strand.
TTGGGCAAATGGCAGGTAAACACAGCCCCCTGCCCCGGCGCCGTCTGCAACTGGATGCGCCCACCCAGCTTTTGGGATACCAGGTTGTAGACCACGTGCATGCCCAGCCCGGTGCCACCGCCCTGGCGGTTGGTGGTGAAAAAGGGGTCAAACACTTTGGCGGCCACTGCGTCGTCCATGCCACGGCCGTTGTCGCGGTAGGTCAGCACCGATTCCGTGGGCGTATCGGCCAGCGCGATGTGGATCTGCGCATCGGTCTGCCCCGGGGTAAAGCCGTGCACCAGCGAGTTGCTGATCAGGTTGGACAATATCTGCGACCAGGCTCCGGGGTAGCTGGTCAGCACCAGATCGGCCGGGCAATCCACCGCAGTGGCCACACCGGCGCGCCGCAGCGTCTGCTGGTGGGTCAGCAGCAGGTCCTGGATATAGGTCAGCGGCTGGAAGCTGCGGATTTCATCGTGCGTCTGGTCCACCGCCACCAGCTTGAAGCTTTTGACCAGGGCGGCGGCCTTCTCCAGGCTGATGAAGATGGAATGCGAGAGCTGCTTGGAATCCACCAGAAACTGCTCGAATTCCGGCTCCTCCAATTGGCCCGCGCGGAACTTGGTCTCCAGCTGCTCCACCATGTACTTGAAGTGCGACGAGCCGGTCAGCCCCAGGCCCACCGGGGTGTTGATCTCGTGGGCAATGCCCGCCACCAGGCCGCCCAGCGCAGCCATTTTTTCGGCCTGCGCCAGATCGTGCTGGGCGTTCTGCAGCCGCAGCTCGGCAGCCTGGCGCTCCTGGACCTCCTGGGCCAGCTGCGCATTGGCCTGCACCAGCTGCTGGTTGTGCCGGATCACCGAAAAATCGGCCTCGATGCTCTTTTTGAGCTCCCACATCAGCTCGATGTACTTTGCCGGGTAGTGGCGGGTCTTGCTGTCGAGCACGCAGATGGTGCCGAACATCTCATTGGGCCGCCATTCCAGCGGCACCCCGAGGTAGGAGATCATGTTGAGCTTCACATCGGGGTTGTGCTCCCACTGCGGGTCTTCCAGCGCATTGGGCACGTGCAGAAGGTCGCGGGTGGCCATCACGGTTTCGCAGTACAGGCCGGTGTCGAGCGCGGCCTTCTCGGCGTGCTCGTACGGATTGCCCTCCGAGGTGCTGGACAGCAGCACCTCGATCTGCTCGGGCAGCACCCGCATCATCAAGCCCGCAGGCACGTCAAAAATGCCGGCCATGTCATTGATTGTGTCTTGCAACTTTTTCTTGAACTCGGGCTGTATCTGGTTGTGATCTGGGGACATAACTACGCTCCGTAGGGCACATCGACCCTGAAAATTATAGGGCGCACCTGGCCGCGTCAAGCACCTGACTCCGGCCACCCCAGCGGTGATAATTACGGGGTTTCACCTCCCTCCCCGCCCCGCCAAACAGTAGCCCTGCCCCCCATGACCGCCCCCACCACGTCCATCCGCCAAGCCGATCTGATCGAATCCATCGCCGCCGCCCTGCAGTACATCAGCTACTACCACCCCACCGACTACATCGCCCACCTGGCCCGCGCCTACGAGCGCGAGCAAAGCGCTGCGGCCAAGGACGCTATTGCGCAGATCCTGACCAACAGCAAGATGAGCGCCACCGGCCAGCGCCCCATCTGCCAGGACACCGGCATCGTCAACGTGTTCCTCAAAGTGGGCATGGACGTGCGCTGGGAAGGCTTTACCGGCAGCCTGGACGACGCCATCAACGAAGGCGTGCGCCAGGGCTACGCCCACCCCGACAACACCTTGCGCGCCAGCATCGTGGCCGACCCGCAGTTCGACCGCAAGAACACCAAGGACAACACCCCCGCCGTCATCGTCACCGAAATCGTGCCCGGCAACACTGTGGACATCACCGTGGCGGCCAAGGGCGGCGGCAGCGAAAACAAAAGCAAGATGGTCATGCTCAACCCCGGCGACTCGGTGGTCGACTGGGTGCTGAAAACCGTGCCCACCATGGGTGCAGGCTGGTGCCCGCCCGGCATGCTGGGCATCGGCATCGGCGGCACCGCGGAAAAAGCCGTGCTGATGGCCAAACAAAGCCTGATGGACGACCTGGACATGTACGAGCTGCAGGCCAAGTCCAGCGCCGGTGGCGCGCTCACCAAGACCGAAGCCCTGCGCCTGGAGCTCTTCGAAAAGGTCAACGCGCTGGGCATCGGCGCGCAAGGCCTGGGCGGCCTGACCACCGTGCTCGACATCAAGATCAAGATGTACCCCACCCACGCCGCCAGCAAGCCCGTGGCCATGATCCCCAACTGCGCCGCCACCCGCCACGCCCACTTTGTGATGGACGGCAGCGGCCCGGTCTACCTGGACCCGCCGAGCCTGGACCTGTGGCCCAACGTCAACTGGACGCCCGACTACAACAAGAGCAAAAAGGTCGATCTCAACACCCTGACCAAGGCCGAAGTGGCCAGCTGGAAGCCCGGCGACACCCTGCTACTCAACGGCAAGATGCTCACCGGCCGCGATGCCGCCCACAAGCGCATCCAGGACATGCTGGCCAAGGGCGAGAAACTGCCGGTGGACTTCACCAACCGCGTCATCTACTACGTCGGCCCGGTCGACCCGGTGCGTGACGAAGCCGTGGGCCCCGCAGGCCCCACCACCGCCACCCGCATGGACGGTTTCACCGAAATGATGCTGGCCGAGACGGGCCTGATCTCCATGATCGGCAAGTCCGAGCGCGGCCCGGTCGCCATCGAAGCCATCAAGAAACACAAGAGCGCCTACCTGATGGCCGTGGGCGGTGCCGCCTACCTGGTCAGCAAGGCCATCAAAACCGCCAAGGTGGTGGGCTTTGCCGACTTAGGGATGGAAGCCATCTACGAATTCGACGTGGTGGACATGCCCGTGACGGTGGCCGTGGATGCGGGCGGCACCAGCGCGCACATCACCGGCCCGGCGGAATGGCAGAAACGGATTGCCACGGGGGAATTCAAGGGCATTGGGGTGGCTGCAGCTTGAATAGACGGCCCATCGGGGTATTCGACAGCGGTATCGGCGGCTTGAGCGTCTTGCAGGCGCTGCAGGCCGCCCTGCCGCTGGAGCATTTTGTCTACCTCGACGACAGCGCCTACGCGCCCTACGGTGAGCGTGACGATGCGCATGTGATCGACCGCTCCCGCGCCATCACCGCCTACCTGCGCCAGACGCACAGCATCAAGGCCCTGGTCATAGCCTGCAACACCGGCACCATGGCGGCAGTCGCCCTGCTCCGCGCCGAGCACCCGGACCTGCCCATCGTGGGCGTGGAGCCGGGGCTGAAACCGGCAGCGGCGGCCAGCCAAACCAATCGTGTGGGCGTGATCGGCACGCGCGGCACCGTGACCAGCGCCAAGTTCAAGGCCTTGCATGCCAGTCTGCAAGACAAGGCCGACTTCATCGTCCAGCCCTGCGACGGCCTGGCCGATGCCATCAGCCGCAGCGTGGAAACCGGTGACGACTCAAAAGTGATAGCACTTTGCGCCCAATACATAAGCGCTATGGGCACATTTGGCTTAAACTCCGGCGAGATCGACACCTTGGTGCTGGGCTGCACCCACTACGTCTTCGCCCAGTCGCATCTGGCCCGGTTGGTGGGCCCGCAGGTGCGGATCTTGTCCACCGGCGAACCAGTGGCGCGGCGTACCCGGCACCTGCTGGAAACCGCAGGCACCCTCGCAACCGAAGGCCCAGGCCGGGTCCAACTCGTCACCACCGGCGAACCCCCCGTGCTGCAAGCTGCCGCCCGGCGCTGGCTGGACTTTGCTACCGACGATGCGGTGCGCTGGGTGGCCTAAGACCGCTTTAGGCCAGTGAATCCCAGGCATCGTGCCGCGCCCGCCGCTCCTGGCGGTAGTTGGTCACTTCCAGCCGGATGCCGTCAGGGTCGGTAAAAAACGTGGCCCAGCAGTCCGGCGCGTATTCCGGATAAAGCCGGGCCGGTGTGGCATCCAGGCCCGCAGCCCGCAGTTGCGCAGCCACTGCCTGCACGTCTTCCACGCTATCCACCCGCAAGCAAAAATGGTGCAGGCCCTGCGCATACGGATTGTGCGGCACGCCGCCGCGCGCCGGGCGCAGCACAAAGCCGAAGTGGCGGTTGTAGTACTGGACGTGCGGGTCGTCGGCCAAAGCAAACTTGTTCTTCCGAAAGCCCAACGCCGCCACCAGCACCTGGTCGTAAAACGGCTCGGCCCGAGCCAGGTCGGATACGGTGATGTAGATGTGGTCGATACCGGTCACTTCGGGCATGGCACCCCCCTACCATCCACGGCCTTGCTGTCCGCAAAAAACACCTTGTCGCGCACCCAGCCGAGTGACTCGTACACCGACTGCGCGGCCAGATTCGTCTTGGCCGTGGTCAGGTCCATCCGCGCCACGCCCTGGCTAGCCGCGAACTGCTCCGCCGCTAGCAGCAGCGCCCGGCCCGCGCCCGTCTTGCGCGCATCCGGGGCCACAAACAGGTCGTACAGCACGTAAATGGGAGCCGCCGCCACCGAGCAGAACGAGGGGTAGAGCTGGCAAAACCCCAGCACACGCCCACCGTCGCCCTGCGCCACCAAGATGCTGGACTCGCCATGGGCCATGCGCGCCTGGATGAAGGCCGTGGCCTGTGGCAGATCGGGTGCCTGGTCGTAGAACTGGCGGTAGGCATCAAACAGCGGCGCGACGACCGGCAAGTCGTCCAACGAGGCCGGACGGGTAGAAATCAATGCAAGTGGCGCGGGCGACGTCCGCCGCCGCCGTGCCCACCGGCGCCGCCCGAGCCGCCCGGGCCACGGGGGGGCTTGCCCAGTTCCAGCGAATTCACCAGGGCATCGAAGCGCTGGGTGAACAACTGGTCGATTTCGCGCACGATGCCGTTGAGTTCGGACGCGTCGAAGTGGCGCTCCATCATGTTGATGACATCTTGCACCAGCAGATCGCGCTGCACCTGCATGATGGCCGCAGGCGTGGGGCCCACGAACAGCATCAGGAAGTCGTCGCGCGAGTCGTCGGTGGCTTCTTCGTCTTCTTCGTCGAAGTCGGTGTCGTAGAAAGTGATCTCAATAGACGCACCGCGCTCGGCCAGTTCGTTCAGGCTCATGCACATTTCGTCCAGCGCCTGCTTGAAGTCTTCGTCGCCCGGCACCGTCCAGCACATCTGCAGCATGTGTTCGGTGCCGTTGAACTGGATGCCCGGCTCTTCTTCATAGGCGCTACCCGCAGCATCGGCCAGGGACTTGGCCCCAGCGTACTTCCACAGCGGCTTGAGCGCGTCCTGGACTTGGTGGAACGTCACGTCGGTGCGCAAAGGCACTTGGCCGTGCACATGGATTTCAAAGGGGGCGTTGTAACGGGGCATAAGGAGATATTAGGCGCTTTTAGGGGGGATGGAAACCAGCGCGAGGAGCAGGGGCGCAAAACCTTTGGAAATCTGCCAAAGGAACAGCGCCGTTGTCTGTGGTGGATGTAGAGCCTGGGGATTTTACGTGTGCCGGCCTAATGCGCCAGCGCAGCCACCATGGCGTTTGCCGCCTGCACCGCCTCGGCGCGCGTGGGCCAGCTCTTGTCGCTGTCGCCCAGCGGTGGCAGGCCTTCCACATGGACCACTTCGATAGACCACGGCCCACCCGCAAAGTAGCTTAGTTTGGCCATGTAATGGCGGCCATTGGCTACGCCGGGCACGTATTCTTCGAGGGATTCGGGAGATTCTTGTTGCATGGGATTTGGGGCAAATCCAGCATTATCGCCACGCGAAAATGCAAATTCGGATCGGAACCGCGAAACATCTCGCAGCCCACACCAGCGCTAGCTTTCTATAAAAAATATTCCTCAAGTACCAACAAAAATACCAACAAAAAATGATTTGACCGGTATCTCGCGTTTGCCACAAAAGGCTAAGAGTGTGGCAAATTTACCGGAACTCTATTTGGGGGCCTGATCCTTCTGCGAATCATCCCATTCGACAATCCTACGGGTTGTCCTTGCGTGTGCGCTTGTTCGTCAGGTTCAGTCCCAGATCGCTTTGTTTCATGGCTTAGAGTGCAAGCACATTGCGGGCCGGGTTTTGCAGATTGTCCTTAAGAGTGATTCACTACACTAAATCATGGGCCGTTTAACTTCAGCTTGAAGCATCGTCTCGATCATTTCAGGCGCGACCGGCTTGCTGAAAAGATAGCCTTGCAGTTCATTTGCTCCGATTTTCTCAAGCCAGTCGCTTTGCGCCTCGAGTTCGACACCCTCTGCTACGATCCGCTTGTTCAGCGCCTTGGCCAGGGCAACGATGGCGACCGCAATCGCTCTGGCCACTTCGCTGGTGTGCATCTCTGAGACGAAGCTTTGATCGATTTTGAGCGTGTCGAATGGAATATCTCGAAGATAGCTGAGTGAAGAGTAACCTACGCCAAAATCGTCGAGTGCAATACGGAAACCAGCTTCCCGGAGTTGGCGCAGCTTGTGTACCGTGGAAGCAACGTTCTTTACTAGCGCCCCTTCGGTTATCTCCAGCTCGATGGCACCTGCGGGCAATTGATACAGTTTCAGCAGATTTGGAGCTTTCTCAAAAAAAGCCTCGGATTCAAATTGAATCGGCGAGACATTGACTGAAATGTGATCTATTTCGAATCCGCGATTACGCCAAGACTGAAGCTGGGCGCAAGTTTGCTCCAGTATCCATATCCCAATGGCATCAATCAATCCAAACTCCTCCGCTAACGGAATGAATTTTGCGGGGGACACCCATCCTAAATTTGGATGCTGCCACCGGATGAGTGCCTCAGCGGAGACCATCACGTGAGAGCCCGCAGTCACTCGGGGCTGGTAGACGACGCGCAATGCACCGGCGGCCGTTGCGGCCCGGAGATGTTCCAGCATGTCTAGGCGCGCAAATGTGTCTTCGTCCATGTGCGGGTGAAATGCGCGCCAGGTCGATCCACCCTGTGCTTTCGCCCGGTACATCGCCAGATCAGCCTTTCGCAGAAGGTCTGCGGTGTCAGTGCCATCGCGGGGGTAGACGGCGAGGCCAATACTGGACGAAATCTTCAATTCCCGCCCAGAAATCTTGACTGGTAGGCGCATCATCTGCCCGAGTTGATCAAGCATTGCGGGTGCCGCATCGGCAGGTAGCAGCAGAGCGAACTCGTCGCCGCCCAATCGGGCTAACCGATGGGGTAGCGCCGTGAGTTCATTGGTGATGCGTTGGGCGATGTCACTTAGAAGTGCGTCTCCTACGGTATGTCCGTAGACATCGTTTACATCCTTGAATTTGTCCAAATCGCAGAACACGATCGCAATTTGCTTGTCCCAGGCGGCATCTTCAATCAGTGCCTGCAATTGCTGGACGAACCCAAAACGGTTAAGCAGGCCGGTCAGGCTATCTGTGGTTGCTTGTGTTTTCAGCAACTTTTCGTGTGAAGCGGCTTCAACAGCAATCTTGAGCCGGTTTCCAAGATCAGACAGCTTAGCACCCTGTGCCGACTCCATGCCGGCCTGGTCAGGAGCTTCGGAGAACACCTCCAGATAGGATTCTTGGCCGCGGATCGTACCGATGGAAATGCGTTGCAAAAAATTGTGTTGTTCGAATGCAGACCCCCCTGTCGCCACCTCGGGGGGCGTAATGGTCAGTTCACCCAAGCCGTCCAACACGTAGACCGAGGGCGCAGCACCCGACATCGCCACTATCCGGCATTGAAATTTTGGTAGCTGATCGCGCGCGGAGCCCAGCACCAGTGCCAAAGTCGACTCCAAGGGCATCCGCGCCAGAACGGCTGCATCGATGCGTGACAGGGTCGAATTAAAACTGAAATTTTCTTCCAGTCGCGCCATCATTCGGTTGAACGCGTCCCCAAGCTCTCGCATTTCGTCCTTCAAGGTGTTCAAAGGGACTCGTTGCGTGAAGTCGCCAGCACCTGCGTTGCGCGTGATACGCATAAGTCCGTCGAGCGACCTGGTAAGTCGTCGCAAATACACTGAGGTGCCGATCAAAGCGAGCAGAAACGCCAGCGCCGAGACCACAGCAGCTACGGCCCCAAGGTTCAGTGGCACAACCTGAGAAAGTTCTGGAGAACCGGTGAGTGTCAGGTGCCATGGTTTGCCTTCAAATTGAGGTTGAAAGTTGATCGCGTGTGACACGCTAAACGCGTCAGGTGAGGGGCCGGCACCGGCGCTACAGTAGGTGCTGACGAGTTCATCGACCTGGACGCAGTAGCTGAATAAGGCGCTATCGGCCTCATCCCATAGATAGGCGGGATTGACTTCTGCTTTCAGTCCAGGGGTGTTGCCGCGTGGCGCCAAATGCAATACGAGGGTGGTTGGGCGGTTCAAACCTCCGACGGTTTCCAGTCGGGAGGAGAGCCCTGGCCCGTTGTCCGTCCAGGCCGTAGCAGCTTCGCTGGAGTCTTCCAACCGGATCCAGTTAAAAACTTCGCGCGATGCCGGCGACAAAGGTAGGTCACCATCGACAAAACCAGCAGGCAACATAGCCTGGACTTGCAGCATCAGGCGCTGGGCGCCCACTAGGTGATTGACCAAAGTCCTTCCTGTCGACTTGCCCGATTCAATGAGGATTCTGGATGCGGCCGTATGAATGACCATTTCGCCTAGCTTGTAGAACAATCCGCCGACGCAAAGCAACGCAAGGGACGTTACGCAGAAGACGGCTAAAAACAGCCTTCGCGCCAAAGGGCTGGTCAGGAATGTGCCCTTCAAGGCCATACTCAGTAGTCCTCCGCCACACCCAAAAAGGCGCCATTGTTCGCGCGCACGATGTCATCGCGGCTGATTTGAGCGGTGAGCGGGCTTGCGCTTTTCCCGTCTGGACCCATGCTGTAGAGGTCATAGTCGGTGTTGAGTGGGTGCAGCGATTTGTCTTTTCTTACTTTCCCTACTGACGCGCCCGCCATGGAAAGGTATTGGTAAGGGTTGCCCCAAGGGTCGAGCTGGTCGGTGATTTCGCTGAGGCTCGCGGGGTAGCTACCGGTAAAGATGTAGTAGGCATCAATATTTCGAGATACTTCTTGCATGGCGGCTATTGCGAGCCCCATTTTGACCTTCTTTATGTAGCCTTGGTAAGAGGGGACTGCGATCGCGGCGAGTATGCCTATGATCATCACGACCATCAAAACTTCGATCAATGTATACCCAAACAAAGACGAAGCGATGCGGCGCAGCGTCGTCGTTTTAGGCTCCGCGAGAGGAGGCAGCGACTCTTGATCACCAGGTGCCGTATCTTGGGTGGATTGCGTGGTGATTTCGTTGACGTTCAATTTTAAGCGCTCAATTGCTTCGGTTAGCTAAATGGAAACATGCCAAACTTAATGCCGCGCAGCAGTGGAACGGGCAAACCGGCGCTTCAGCTAGGGTAATCACCGGCCTGTTGCTATTTGGTTTACGCATCGTTGTCTGTACGACGTCAACTGTAACCAGTTAAGAGTTCGCCGTTACAAACTATGCACACCAACAGAGTACCCGAATGCGCACATCGGCACATAGTGACCTGATTAGTGAGATGCCTTAAGGACACTTGTGCTGGTCTATTTCCCCCGGACACCTCGATAGGTGGAATCCACCTGGACGAGAAATATGACCAAGAAGCAAAGACGAACATTCAACGCGGAGTTCAAGCTGCAAGTCGTGCAGATGATTCGCGAGCAGGGGCTGAGCGTGATTGAGGTTTGCCGCGACCTGAAGCTCGGCGAGACGGCCGTAAGGCGCTGGCTGGCGCAAGCCGATGAAGAGGCTGCAGGCCGCCCAGGTATCGGCAAACCGCTCACCGCCGAGCAGCAACGCATCCGCCAGTTGGAGGCCGAGAACAAGCAACTGCGCGGGGACGTCGATATTTTAAAAAAAGCATCGGCCTTCTTTGCCCGCGAACTTCGATGAGCTACCAGCTCGTCCAGCAGTTGCACAAGAAGGCCGTCACCGTTGAGCGGCTATGCCGTGTTCTGGGTGTCAGCCGTTCGGGCTACTACGGTGCCCGTCAGCGGGCCAAAATTGCGCCCAAGGCCTGCTTGGTCAGCACGCAATTGAAGGCCGAGTTCGCCGCCAGCGGCCGCGTCTATGGCAGCCGTCGCCTGGGTGCGGTGCTGCGCGCTCAGGGGCTGCACATCGGGCGTTACCGCGTACGGCGTTTGATGCGTGAGAACAGACTGCGGGCCGTGTGGCGGCGCAAGTCTACGCCAACCACGCCGAGGCCATGACCGATATCGCCGACTACATCGTTCGCTTTTACAACAGCGTGCGGCTGCACTCCAAACTGGGCAACTTGCCACCCAATGCTTTCGAGCAGCAATCGGCAATCAAACAACTTATCGCGGTGTCCGAAAAAACTTGACCAGCACACTTCGCGTTTGGCTGCACTAGGGTCTACCCCCTTCGCCAACTGCTTACGGGCTTCATCCCTAGCTCTGCGGGCATCCGCCAAGCCAATGGCGGGGTACACACCCAGTGCCAGCGTTTTTTGCTTATCCAGAAAACGATAGTTCAGCCGCCAGTATTTGCCCGCCGCTTTGACATGAAGATAAAGCCCCAGTCCGTCGCTGTGCTTATCCCCAGCAGCAGCCCCCGTATGTTTGACGGCTTTTACGAAAGTGTCTGTCAGCGCCATGGCAGCCATTTGCTGGTACTTCACTTGCTGGCATTTGTCCGTACCAACGAAAGTACCAACAAAACATTGAGCTGTGATGTTACCTCCTGATACCGCTTGAGGCGATAAAAAACCCGCTACGCTGGGGAACGTGCGGGTTTTTGAGTCTTTATGAGACTGTAAGAAATGACGGGGTGGTGGCTCGGACCGGAATCGAACCGGTACGACTTGCGTCGGCAGATTTTAAGTCTGCTGTGGCTACCAATTACACCACCGAGCCTGCTGTATCCACCTTGGGGCCGGGACCTGAGGATCTCGTCGCACCACAGCTGAAAAGCAGCCGCATTGTACCCCGCTGCCTGGCTGGTTTTGGCTCTGAAAACCTGTTACCAAACGCCGCAAAACGCAAAAACAAACGGTCATAAAAAAAGGAAGCCTAAGCTTCCTTTTTTGCCAATTTGGAGCGGGAGAAGAGTCTCGAACTCTCGACCTCAACCTTGGCAAGGTTGCGCTCTACCAACTGAGCTACTCCCGCGTTTCAAGCCTTGCATTCTAGCATGGCTTTTTATGCGAAATCCGGATTTCGCCGAATTTCGAATTCTGGAGGCGCGACCCGGAGTCGAACCGGGCTAGCCGGATTTGCAATCCGGTACATAACCGCTTTGTTATCGCGCCGCACTCACTGCATTCATCATAAAAAAGGGAAGCCTGAAGCTTCCCTTTTTACCAAGTTGGAGCGGGAGAAGAGTCTCGAACTCTCGACCTCAACCTTGGCAAGGTTGCGCTCTACCAACTGAGCTACTCCCGCGTTTCAAGCCTCAAATCATAACATGACTTTAGGCTTATTTTGACTTGAACCGGGGTTCTTGTCGTTTGCTGCTTTGCAAGTTAAGTGCACTGCAGCAAGCCTCAAATTATAGCCCACTTTTTGAGTCTTTCCACGCCCTGCTCCAAACGGTGCAGGTCTTTGGACGCAAAACACCAGCGCAGCCAGCCCTGGGCCTCGGGGGCGAAGGCGTTGCCGGGGGCCAAGCCCAGGCCCGCCTCGGCCACCAGGCGCTTGGCGGTGACCAGGGAATCCGGGTGGCCTGCGAGCTGGAAAAAAGCGTACATGCCGCCCTGCGCCGGGGCCACGCGCACGCCGGGCACGGCCTGCAGCAGCGGCACCAGCTTGTCGCGGCAGGTTTTCAGGTGCGCCACCACGCGTGGCGTGATGTTGTCGGTGCCCTGCAAAGCGGCGATACCGGCGCGCTGCACGAACACGCTGGCGCACGAGGTGTTGAACTCGATCAGCTTGCCCATGTGCGACGTGGCGCTAGCAGGCATGACCAGCCAGCCCAGCCGCCAGCCGGTCATCAAAAAGCTTTTGGAAAAACTGTGCACCACCACCAGCCGGTCTTCGGGCGCAGCCAGGTCCAGAAAGCTGGGCGCGCAGCCGTTGGCGCTGGGCGCGTAGTACAGGCGCTCGTAGACCTCGTCGGCCAGGATCCAGGTGCCGGTACGGCGGCAGTGGTCGAGGATGGTTTGCTGCTCGGCGCGGGTCAGCGTCCAGCCGGTGGGGTTGTTCGGGGCGTTGAGCACCAGCAGCTTGGTGGCGGGCGTGACAGCGGCCAGCAGCTGGGCCATGTCCAGCACCCAGGCCCCGTCGGCCTGCGGTTGCAGCGCCACACAGCGCAGCCGCGCGCCTAGGATGGCGGGCTGGGCGGTGAGGTTGGGCCACACCGGCGTAACGGCCACCACCTCGTCGCCCGCGTCCACCAGCATCTGGATGGCCAGCATGAGCGCATTGACACCGCCGGAGGTGATGGCGATGCGGTCGGCACCGATAGGGCCGTGCAAGCCGCCCATGTAGTCGGCCACCGCCTGGCGCAATTCGGGCAGGCCGAGGTTGTGGGAATAAAAGGTTTCGCCCTGCTGCAGCGAGGCAATGGCAGCCTGGCGGATGAAATCGGGCGTGACTTCGTCGCTTTCGCCAAACCAGAAGGCCAGCACGTCGCTACGCCCCATGCCGGCGTTGGCGACTTCACGGATTTTGGATTCTTCGAGGTTCAGGATGGCTTGGCGCATAGACGGATAAAGGCTGTGGAGGCATGATTATGCGCACCCCGTCTGGAGATGTTCGCATGCCTTACCGCGCTTTGCTGTGCTGCTTTCTTGCCTTGACCTTGGCCGCCCCTGGCTTTGCCAAAGCCAAAAAGACCAAAGGCGGCTCCCAGGTTCGGCTGCTCAAAGACTCTTCCGAGAGCACCGCCGAGCGTAACCGCCGCCTGCTGCGCGAATGCAAGGGCCGCCCCAACGCCGGGGCCTGCGCGGGCTACACCCGTTAGCCGGGTCGCTGCATCTTGCAGGTCGTGGGCATCTCGGCCTGGGCGGCGCTGGTTTGCTTGATGACCCGAAAGCCGTAGCCCGAGCCTTCGACATCGAACTTCACGCCCGGCGTGCCCTGGCGGTCCATGCTGCCTACGGCCAGAGACTGCTGGAACTGGTGGTCGGCGGCGCGCATGCTGCCGGTTTGGCCATACAAACTGACGTTAGCGCCCTCCAGACGGGTGGCAACAGCTATCAAATCTAGAGTACCGGCCTTTTCAATCGCCTGCGCCAGCGCCTCCACCATCAGCTGCATGCGCATGTGCAGGTAGTCGTCGGCGGGCTTGGGAAAACGCTGGCGAAAGGCCTGCACAAACGCCTGGCTCTGCGCGGTGGGCGTGTTCGGCAGCCAGTCGGCCACGGCGATCACCTTGCCCACGCCCGCCTCGCCCAGCGCCGCCGGAGCCCCGAGCGCGTTGCCGTAGAAGGTGTAGAACTTGCCCTCAAAACCCACCTCGCGGGCGGCCTTGACCAGCAGGGTCAGGTCGTTGCCGAAGTTGCCGGTGATGACGGCCTGCGCGCCACTGGCCTTGATCTTGGTGGCGTAGGGAATGAAGTCCTTGACGCGGCCCAGCGGGTGCAGCTCGTCGCCCACCACCCGCACGTCCGGGCGCTGCAGGGCCAACTGGCGTTTGGCTTCGCGCGCCACGGCCTGGCCGAAGCTGTAGTCCTGGCCCAGGATGTAGACGCTTTTGACGGCCGCGTCGTCCTTGAACACCGCCATCAGCGCGGCCATGCGCATGTCGGCGTGCGCGTCGAAACGAAAGTGCCAGAAGCTGCATTTCTCGTTCGTCAGCGTGGGGTCTACCGCCGCGTAGTTGAGCAGCAGCACGCGCTTGGTGGGTTCGCGGTCGTTGTGTTTGTTGATGGCATCGATCAGCACGGCGGCGGTGGCGGAGGAGTTGCCTTGCAGAATGTATTGCGCGCCGTCGTCGATGGCCGCGCGCAGGGCCGACAGGGCTTCTTCGTTCTGGCCCTTGCTGTCATAACGCTCCAGCGCCAGCAGGTGTTTGCCGTCGGGCAGCGGCACGCCGCCGCGTGCATTGACGCGCTCCACGGCCCACACCAGGTTGCGGAAAACCGCCTCGCCGGTATTGCCAAACGGGCCACTCAGGCCCTCGACCAGGGCCAGTTGGATGGGCGCGGGTGCCGCCTGGGCCGACAGAAAAACCAGCCCACATAGCGCCACAGCGCACGATTTCAAGAGAGCACGTCGAAACTTAAACATCTAAAAATATCCTTGAAATAGGGGGCGGCGCACGCAGATGTGAGCCAAGCGGCAATCAATGTGAGCGCCGCGTAATGTATACGGAGTCCACCATGTTTATCGCAGCTACCCACCCCGCTTTTGTTCGCCACAACAACCTGCGCGCCCTTCGTCACCTGTTGGACGAAGCGCCACAAAAAAACTACCGCATCACCCAGGACGAGCACGCCTACAGCCTGCAGTTTGACGTGCCCGGCATTGCCAAGGAGCAATTGTCTATCGGCATCGAAGGCAGCGTGGTGCGCATTGAAAGCCAACCCGACGCACCCCGCACCTACAAGGCCGCGTACGAGTTGCCGCAAGACATCGACGTGTCGGCCAGCGATGCCCGGCTGGAGAACGGTGTGCTGACTTTGAAACTGGCCAAGAAAGTGCCGGTCAGCAACGTGTCGAATCTGACCATCAACTAACTAAAGGGAATCCAGCGGCCAACGCGGCTTTACGTCAAAAGCGTAAGCCCGCGTGGGTGCCTGCAGGCCCGACTGCAGCCGCATGGCACCGGCCATGGCGATCATCGCGCCGTTGTCGGTGCACAGGTGCAGCTCGGGATAGTGCACGCGGATGCCTCCCTTGGCGCAGACGGCATTGAGCTGGCTGCGCAGGGATTTATTGGCCCCCACCCCGCCCGCGACTACCAGCCTGCGCAGGCCGGTGCGTTGCAGGGCCGTCATGGATTTTTTCAACAGCACTTCGACAATTGCCGCCTGGGTGCTGGCGGCTAGGTCGGCTTTGCGCGCTTCCAATTCATCGCCCAACTTCTTGGCCTGCGTCATCACCGCCGTTTTCAAACCGGCAAACGAAAAATCCAGATTCCCGCTGTGCAGCAAAGGCCGTGGCAGCTTGAAGGCCACCGGGTCGCCCTGCTCTGCCAGCCGCGACAAGGCCGGGCCGCCGGGGTAGCCCAGGCCCATCAGCTTGGCAGATTTGTCGAAAGCCTCGCCTGCTGCGTCGTCGATGGTTTCGCCCAGCATCTCGTAGCGGCCCACGCCGTCCACCCGCATCAATTGGGTGTGGCCGCCCGACACAAGCAGCGCCACAAACGGAAACTCCGGCGGGTCCACGCTCAAGAAGGGCGACAACAAATGCCCTTCCAGATGGTGCACGCCCAGCACCGGCTTGCCCAACGCAGCACCCAGCGCACAGGCCACGCCCGCGCCTACCAGCAGCGCACCGGCCAGGCCGGGGCCGCGGGTGTAGGCCACCACGTCCACGTCTTGCAGAGTGTGGGCGGCTTCCATCAGCACCTGGCGCGTGAGTGGCAGCACGCGGCGGATATGGTCGCGGCTGGCCAGCTCGGGCACCACGCCACCATAGGCCTGGTGCATCTCGATCTGGCTGTGCAGCGCGTGCGCCAGCAGTACGGGCAGAGCCGCACCTTCTCCTTCGCCATCCGCGCGCACCAGCGCAATTCCGGTTTCGTCACACGATGATTCAATACCCAATACCAGCACAGGCGTTTCCTCTTTAATCAGGTTGGGAGTGTAGGCTGCACCATCTTGGCGCGAATCTTGCGGGTTTTTCCCCATGAATGAAGCCCTGCGCATCGTAGTGATTGCCCCCGACCTGAACGTGCTGGACCCGCACGACGAAACCGGCCTGCTGCAGGCCGAGCGCTCGCGGGCGCTGCGCATTGGCCTGCTGGAAAACGGCTACAACCTGGTCGCCAGCCTGCCCGCCGACGTGTTTTTGACCGAGCGGCTGGCCCAGTTGCAGCCCGACATGGTGATCGTCGATGCCGAAAGCGAAGCCCGCGACGCGCTGGAGCACGTGGTGATGGCCACCCGCGACGCGCGCCGCCCCATCGTCATGTTTACCAACAACGACGACACCTCGGTTGCCAAGGACGCGGTGGCCGCAGGCGTGTCGGCCTACATCGTGGCCGGGCTGTCTGCCGCGCGCATCCGCCCCATTCTGGACGTGGCCATGGCCCGCTTTGAGCACGAGCAGGCGCTGCGCAAGGAACTGGCCCAGACCCGCGAAGAGCTCGACGGCCATAAGACCGAGCTTCTCAACCGCAAGGTGATCGACCGCGCCAAGGGCTTGCTGATGCAGCGCCAGGGCCTGACCGAGCAACAAGCTTACGAGCGCCTGCGCAAAGCCGCCATGGACAAAAGCCTGAAGCTGGTGGAGGTGGCCCAGCGTTTCGTCCACGTGGCCGACCTGCTGGGCTGAATGCCCGGTTTGGCACAGCGCACACAAACGGTGCACAGTTTTGTCCGCAATTATGTTTTGAAATAAAATATACCGCCTGTGCTCAGCCTGATTGCACGAGCAGCTACGTATTCAATAGCAAGACCCGCCACAAGACCGCCGCCCCCCGGGTGGACATGCCGGTTCTTGCCCCTCCCCTTTTTCATGCCGTCCCTGCCGCCTTCATCTGTGGAAACTGTTCTCGCTCCCGCCGCCCGCTCGCACCACTCCAGCCCGTTGCTGGCGCGGTCTGTGAATCTGCACAAGGTGCTGGACAACCTGGTCAACAACCTGGAAGGCATGGCCTACCGCTGCCTGCCCGACGTGCACTGGACCATGCGTTTCGTCAGCCAGGGCTGCTACAAACTCACCGGCTACCAGGCGCTGGAGTTGATCGACAACCAGACGGTGTCGTGGGAACGCATCACCCACCCGAACGACCGTATCCGCGTGCGCGCCGAGATCCTGGCCGCCGCCGCGGCCGAGCAGCGCTTTACCGTGCACTACGCCATAGTCACCCGCAGCGGCGTCGTGCGCCGCGTCAAGGAACAAGGCGTGATGGTGGTCGACGAGGGCGAGCAGCAGGTGCTGGAGGGCTTCATTGAGGACGTGACCGAGGGCTTTGTGACCCTGGAGGCGCTGGCCCATGCCGAAGCCCGCTACCGGCAGATTTTTGAGCACGCGCGCGACGGTATCTTCCAGACTTCGCAAGAGGGCCGTTACCTGTCGGCCAACCCGGCGCTGGCCCGGCTCTACGGCTACCCCACCGCCAAGGAGCTGATCGCCGACCTGGCCGATATCGACCGCCGCCTCTACGTGCAGCCGCAGCGGCGCGAACGTTTCCAAAAGCTGATGGCGGCCCACGGCGAGGTGCGCAACTTCGAGTCCGAGGTCTACCGGCGCGACGGCAGCACCATCTGGATTTCGGAAAACGCCCACAGCGTGTGCGACGCCCAGGGCGGCTTCATCTGCTTCGAGGGCACGGTGCAGGACATCACCGAACGCCGTAGCCAGCGCGAACAACTCGAGCGCCAGGCCAACTACGATGCCCTGACCGGCCTGGCCAACCGCAACCTGCTGCGCGACCGCATCGGCCCGGCCATTGCCCATGCCGAACGTACCGGGCTGTTCCTGGCCGTGGTGTTCATCGACCTGGACCACTTCAAGCTGATCAACGACAGCCTGGGCCACGACGCGGGCGACCAGCTGCTGGTGGAGATTGCCCAGCGCA
Organism: uncultured Albidiferax sp.; assembly: GCA_963512645.1. Lineage (GTDB taxonomy): Bacteria > Pseudomonadota > Gammaproteobacteria > Burkholderiales > Burkholderiaceae_C > Rhodoferax_B. The sequence goes on from CAUPNM010000003.1 coordinate 82,423, forward strand.
TGCGCAACTGCGTGCGCGCCAGCGACACCGTGTCGCGCCACAGCGGCGACGAATTTGTGCTGCTGCTCAACGAACACTTCCGGGCCAACAGCGTCATCTCGCACCTGCAGCGCGTGCTCAAGCAGATCAACCAGCCGGTGATGTTACTGGGGCGTGAGTTCCAGGTAGGTGCCAGCATGGGCGTAGCCTTGTACCCGCAAGACGGCGAGGACGCGCAAAGCCTGCTCAAGCACGCTGACGTGGCCATGTACGCCGCCAAGGAACGCGGCCGCAACAACTTCCAGTTCTTCACCCCCGAGCTGAACAAAGTGGCCGACGAACGGCTCGACCTGGCCTCGGCCATGCGCGTGGGGCTGGAGCGCAACGAGTTCACCGTGGCCTTCCAGCCCAAGGTGGACCAGCACCGGCGCATCGTCGGCGTGGAGGCCCTGGCCCGCTGGCACAGCGCCAGTATCGGCATGGTGGGGCCTGACCGCTTCATCCCGATTGCCGAAGAAACCGGGCTGATCGGCGAACTCACCGAACTGATCCTGCGCCAGGCCTTTGCCGCCGCCGCGCAGTGGGACGGGCCGCAAGGCGCGCACCTGGTGCTGGCGGTGAACCTGTCGGCCCGGCTGTTTCTGGCCGACGACCTGGTGCTGCGCGTGGCCGCCCTGGTGCGCGCCAGCGGCCTGCCGCCCGAGCGGGTGGAGCTGGAGATCACCGAAAGCGTGTTCCTCAACGACAGCGCGCGCGCCATCAGCGTGCTCAATGCCTTCAAGGCCCAGGGCTTTCGGGTGGCCATGGACGACTTTGGCACCGGCTACTCCAGCCTGTCGTACCTGCGGCATTTGCCGCTGGACACGGTGAAGATCGACCGCTCGCTGATCACCGACATGGAGTTCGACGACGACGTGGCCATGATCGCCCGCGCCATGGTCGGCCTGTGCCAGAACCTGCGCAAAACCGTGGTCGCTGAAGGGGTGGAAAACCAGGCCCAGTTCGACCTGCTGCGCAGCCAGGGCTGCGACCAGTTCCAGGGCTACCTGCTGGCCAAGCCCCTGACCAACGCCGCCTTTTGCCAGCTGCTGGCGCAAGACGGCGGTTTCATCCGACTGACCGCCCAGCCCCTACCGTCCAAGCCCAGCCGCTGAAATGGTGCACCGCACAAGAACAGTGCGAAACCTATATATTTAAGCCAAATAGGCCTCCAGCGCTTATTCCATAAGCACGAGCAGCTACCAATACCGTAGCAAATCAGGGCCCATTACCCTGGCACGGTGCTTGCATGAACAGGGTAAGACCACCGATGGTCCCATGGCAGCGAACACCCAAAGGCGGGTGCCCGCCGCCCCGTATTCGGACAAAGGCGTCCCCACCCGTTAGAGGCTGCAACTTGCAGCGCGCTGCGCGGTGAGGACGCCTTTTTTCGTTCTGGAACCACCTTTGTTTCAATCTTGGGAGCCTGTGATGACCGATCTTTTGAAGACCAAACTCAGCCGCCGCGCGGTGCTGCAAACCGCCGCCGTGGGTGCCGTGGGCGTGAGCCCTGCCCTGCGCGCCCTGGCCTACGCCGCCGGGTCCGACAAACCCGAAAAAGAAGAAGTCAAAATTGGCTTCATCCCCCTGACCGACTGCGCCAGCGTGGTGATGGCCTCGGTGCTGGGCATCGACAAGAAATACGGCGTCAAGATCATCCCCAGCAAGGAAGCCAGCTGGGCCGGTGTGCGCGACAAGCTGGTCAACGGCGAGCTCGACTTTGCCCACGCCCTGTACGGCCTGGTCTACGGCGTGCACCTGGGCCTGAGCGGCCCCAAGAAAGACATGGCCGTGCTGATGACGCTGAACCAGAACGGCCAGGCCATCACGCTGAGCAAAAAGCTGGCCGAAAAAGGCGCGGTCGACGGCCCCGGCCTGGCCAAGCTCATGGCCGCCGAGAAACGCGAATACACCTTTGCCCAGACCTTCCCCACCGGCACCCACGCCATGTGGCTGTACTACTGGATGGCGGCGCACGGCATCAACCCCCAGAGCGATGCCAAGGTGATCACCGTGCCGCCGCCGCAAATGGTGGCCAACATGCGCGTGGGCAATATGGACGGCTACTGCGTGGGCGAGCCCTGGAACCACCGCGCCATCATCGACGGCATCGGCATCACCGCCACCACCACGCAAGACATCTGGAAGGACCACCCCGAAAAGGTGCTGGGCACCACCAGCGAGTTCGTCAAGAAAAACCCCAACACCGCCCGCGCTGTCACGGCGGCGATCCTGGAAGCCAGCAAGTGGATCGATGCCGGCCTGGCCAACAAGAACAAGATGGCCGAAACCATCGCCGACAAGAGCTATGTGAACACCAGCGTGGATGCCATCAACCAGCGCATTCTGGGTCGTTACCAAAACGGCCTGGGCAAGACCTGGGACGACCCGAACTACATGAAGTTCTACAACGAAGGCACGGTCAACTTCCCGTTCCTGTCCGACGGCATGTGGTTCATGACCCAGCACAAACGCTGGGGCCTGCTCAAAGACCACCCCGACTACCTGGCCGTGGCCAAGCAGATCAACCAGATCGACATCTACAAGCAGGCCGCTGCGGCCAGCAACACGCCGGTGCCCAAGAGCGACATGCGCACCAGCAAGCTGATGGACGGCGTGGTGTGGGACGGCAAAGACCCTAAAAAGTACGCCGACAGCTTCAAGGTCAAAGCGTAAAAGCGCCCTCCCTCCCGCCCACCCGGCGGGAGCCCTTTCCCCCCACGAAGGAGAAACCCATGGTCAGTGCCGTATTCCATTCCCCGCGCGATGCATCGTTAGGTGCCGCCGACAGCCAATCCGCTCCCAAAATGCTAGCTTCTACCGCCCAAGAGACGGGCGCTAGTGCCCAGAATGACCTAAAAATGGCGATACCCAAAATGCCTTTCGACTGGCGCGGTTTCTGGCGCCAGGTGGTGCCGCCCATCCTGGGCCTGGGCCTGCTGATTGGTATCTGGGCGATTGTGTCCATCACCACGGCCAGCAACATCCCTTCGCCCTGGGAGACCTTCCAGCAGGCCGTGGTCTTGTTCAGCGACCCGTTCTACCGCAAGGGCCCGAACGACCAGGGCGTGGGCTGGAACGTGCTGGCCTCGCTGGAGCGGGTGGCACTGGGCTTTGGCCTGGCGGCGCTGGTGGGCATTCCGGCGGGCTTTGCGATTGGCCGGTTTGAGTTCATGGGCCGCATGTTCAACCCGCTCATCAGCCTGCTGCGCCCGGTGTCGCCGCTGGCCTGGCTACCGATTGGTTTGATGGTGTTCAAGGGTGCCAACCCGGCAGCCATCTGGACCATCTTCATCTGCTCGATCTGGCCCATGGTCATCAACACCGCAGTGGGCGTGCAGCGCGTGCCGCAGGACTACATGAACGTGGCCCGCGTGCTGAACCTGAGCGAGTGGAAGATCGTCACCAAGATCCTGTTCCCCGCCGTGCTGCCCTACATGCTGACCGGCGTGCGCCTGGCAGTGGGCACCGCCTGGCTGGTGATCGTGGCAGCCGAGATGCTGACCGGCGGCGTGGGCATTGGCTTCTGGGTGTGGGACGAGTGGAACAACCTGAACGTCAAGAACATCATCATCGCCATCTTCGTGATCGGCATCGTCGGCCTGATGCTGGAATACGCGCTGATCAAACTCGCTACCGCATTTACTTTTGAAGAGGTGAAATCATGAGCTCCACCCCCACCAGCCTGAGTACCAAGTACATCGAAATCCAGGGTGTCGAGCAGACCTTCAAAACCGCCAAGGGCATCTTCCCCGCCCTGCGCGATGTGAACCTGACCATCGCCAAGGGCGAGTTTGTGGCCCTGATCGGCCACTCGGGCTGCGGCAAGTCCACCCTGCTCAACCTGATTGCCGGCCTGACCGACCCGACCAATGGCACCCTGCTGTGCGCCAACCGCGAGATCAAGGGGCCAGGACCCGAGCGCGCAGTGGTGTTCCAGAACCACTCGCTGCTGCCCTGGCTGACCTGCTTCGAGAACGTGTATCTGGCGGTAGAGCGGGTCTTCGGCGCGGCCAACAAATCTACCGGGGCGCCGTCAGAAAACAAGGCCCAGCTCAAGGCCCGTACCGACGCGGTGCTGGCCCTGGTAGGCCTGACCGCCGCCGCGCAAAAGCGCCCCGGCGAAATCTCGGGCGGCATGAAGCAGCGCGTGGGCATTGCCCGCGCCCTGAGCATGGAGCCCAAGGTCTTGCTGATGGACGAGCCCTTCGGCGCGCTCGACGCACTGACCCGCGCCAAGCTGCAAGACGAGCTGCTGGCCATCGTGCAAAAAACCCAGAGCACCGTGGTGATGGTGACCCACGACGTGGACGAAGCCGTGCTGCTGAGCGACAAGATCGTGATGCTGACCAACGGCCCCGCCGCCACCATCGGCGAGGTGCTCAGCGTCCACCTGCCCCGCCCGCGCAACCGCGTGGAACTGGCCGACAACGCCGACTACCAGGGCTACCGCAAGGCGGTGATCGACTTCCTGTACACCCGGCAGGCGCACGTGGAGAAAATCACCGCCTGAGCGTGGGTTGTATCAGGGCTGCGGCGGGGCGCTCTGCCCCGCCTGCTCCCAAATGCGTTTGGGGATATGGCCCTTGAGCCGTTCCACCAGCAGCTCCACCACCTCCTCGTTCACGGTATGCCCCAGGAAGGGGATGACATCGGCCGTGATGTCGCCGCCCAGGCGCACCAGCCGCTCGGCAGCAGCCACGGTGTGGCCATAGGGCACGACCTCGTCGCTCTTGCCATGGATGAAGTGCAGCGTGGTGGTGGCCGGTGCCTGCTGCGGCAGTTGGGCAAACCGCCCCGACAACGCCACCACGCGGCCCGCCAGCGATTCCCCTAGCTGCGTGGCTTCCAGCGCCATGATCGCGCCCTGCGAAAAGCCGACCAGCGCCGTCTCGACATCCGTCAATCCGGTGCGCTGCTGCCAGCCGCGCACCGTGGCCACAAAGCGCGGCATGGTGTCGGCAATGCGCTGCGCGCGGTTGTCCTCGCTAATGCCCTGCACCGAGAACCATTGGAATCCCGCGCCCAGGTCCGACGCATCCGGCCCGGCCACACAGACCACCGCCGCCTGCGGGAACTCCAGCGCCAGCCGCTGTCCCAGCGGCACCAGGTTCTGCGGCGCGCCGCCCACGCCATGGAACAACAAAAACAACTGGCGCGGGGCGCTGGCGGGCATTTGAACGGTGATGGATGCGGGCATGGAAGGGTTCCAGAGAGAAGAGGCAACCGGGCATGTTAAACCGCAGGCTGGCGCTGTTATGGCCTGCTGTGTGCATGCTCCACGCACCCACTACTACAAAAAACGTAGCTACCCACGCCGATGGAATAAGCACAGAGGGCCAGTTTGGCCACTACCGCTTATCGCATGGGCGGTAGCGGCTCTTGAATTTATAGGGCTATCGCCCTTCGGGCTTACAGGGGGAACTTACGTAAGTCCTGATTTAAAGCAATTTCACGGCGATGCATCGCTGTCGGCGAACCCCGTCGGGGGCCTGGGGATGGGGCAGAATCATCCGCATTGCCCCACCATCCACCGCCCATGCCCACCAAAACTCCCTTGCGCCCGCACCTGGTTCGCCCCTGGGCGTTGGCGCGCACCCAGCAGCAGTTGCAGCAGGAAGGGTATCCGCGCTTGCAGATGGCGCTGCTGGTGGCGTTGACCGGGCTGTCGGGATTGCTGGCCTCGTTTGTGATGCTGGGCCAAGGGCTTACCTCCATGGCGGTGCGGTATCCGCTGGCTTTGGCGATCGCCTACCTGGTGTTTCTGGCGCTACTGTGGCTGTGGCTGCGCACCCGGGCCGCAGACTATCTGGACCTGGTGCCAACTCCCCCCACCGGCCAGGGCAGCAGTGACCTGGCCCCTCTGCGCAGCGGCTCGGGTGGCGAATTTGGGGGCGGAGGTGCCACCGCCTCATTTGACAGCCCCGACAGCGTCCTCCCGCCCAGCCTGGAGGTTACGTCCAGCGTGGACAAAGGGCTTGGCGATGCCCTGGGTACGGTTGCCGAAGCAGAAGAGTGGGCCATTCCCCTGGCGGTGCTGCTACTGGGCGCAGGCCTGGCCTTGTCGATGCTGTACATGGTGTACGCCGCGCCCGTGCTGTTCGCCGAACTGCTGCTCGACGGGGTGCTGACAGCTTCGCTCTACCGCAACCTGCGCGGCCTGCAAAAACAACACTGGCTGGCTTCGGCCCTGCGCCACACCACCGTGCCGTTTGTGCTGACCGGCATTTTTCTGTGCCTGTGCGGCTGGGCCCTGCAGACCTACGCGCCCGATGCGCAATCCATCGGTGGCGTGCTGCAGCATGCGCAGCGCGTTCCATAACGGCGCAGGCTACAAATCTAGCGCCCCGTTCACGTGCTTCAATAGCAACTCAGCGGCAGTCTGCGTCTGCCCATCTCCGGCCAATTTATCCAGCAGCGGCACGACGGCGGGCGCCGTTCGCAGTGACAGGCGAAACGCCCGAAAAGCCGCTGCGAACGGCACGGGCGATTGCTGTAGCAACGCCAACAAATACGGATCGGCCCGCTTCACCCCAATGCCCAGAGCCGCCAGGTCTTTCACCCGGTAGTCGCCGACGTTGCGGCTCACCAAGCTTACTGCCATAGCCCCCGGATAGGCTTTGGCATGCAGCAGGTAGTGGGCGCAGGCGGCCACGTGGATGTCCTTGGCCGACCGCACAGCCGCCGCCACCGGTTTGAAATGTGCCTGCACCGCCCGCGTGGACACCATGGCTTGCGGTAGTGCAGCCTCCATCCGGGCCCTATTGGCTTGGGCATCGGCCAGGGTCGCTTTGCGCCCGGTCTGCACCAGTGCGCGGGCCACCTCGTCCAATATCAACGGGCTCCAATGCAGCTTAAGCGCGCCGTGGTAATCCAGAAAAATCAACAGCGCCCGCGTGGTGGCCCCAAACAGCACGTCGGCATCGGCCACGACGGGGTTCACAGACCGATCTCGTCCTCAAGCCCATGGGCGAATGCGGTCATTGCCGCCTGCTGGCTGGCCTGCTGCCCGGTCTGCCAATCCAGCACGGCACTGCGTAACACGCGGCGCTGATTGCCGACTTTTTGGTGCAGAGGGATTTGGCCTGCATCAATGAGCTTTACAAAATACGGTCGTGACACGCCCACCAATTGCGCAGCTTGCTCGGTGGTGAGCACAGAGTCGGCGTTGGTGTGGTGGGATGGAGGTGCGCGCCGTACCCCTGGCGTTACCGTTGGCACGATCTGAACCGCCAGCATGGCCAGAAAGTCGGCCCGGATACTCTCCAGCTGGGCTGCCGAAGCGCTCACGTGCTTGCGGACGATCTGCACCAGCGGATCGGGGTCGACGGCGATATGGAGTGGCAGGTTGGCGGTGGGCATGCCTCTATTGTAAGCCGATCATTCGAAATACGCGAAATACTCGAAACTCCATTCTCACCCCCGCACCGTCCCCATCGTCCCCACGAAGGCCTCAAACTCGTCCACCGGCAGCGGGCGGCTGAACAAATAGCCCTGGTACGCATGGCAGCCCTGGTGGGCCAGGAACTGGCGCTGGGCTTCGGTTTCCACGCCTTCGGCCATCACCGCCAGGCCCAGGCTGTCGCCCAGGGCGATGACCATTTTGGCGATGGCGGCGTCGTTGGGGTCGGTGAGGATGTCGCGCACAAAGCCCTGGTCGATCTTGAGCTGGTCCAGCGGCAGCAGCTTGAGGTGCGACAGCGAGGAGTAGCCGGTGCCGAAGTCGTCCAGCGAAAAGCCCACGCCCACGGCCTTGAGCGCGTCCATCTTGGCGATCACACCCTCGATATGGGCCACCAGCATGCTCTCGGTCAGCTCCAGCTTGAGGTGCTGCGCTCGGGCACCGGTACGGTCCAGCACGGCCCGCACCTGGTCGACAAAATCGGCTTGCTGGAACTGGCGCGGGCTCACGTTGACGGCCACCGTGAGGTGCGCAAACGCCGGCCGCGTAGCCCACAGCGCCAGCTGGGTGCAGGCGGTCTCCAGCACCCACCGACCCAGCGGCAGGATCAGCCCGGTGTCTTCGGCCAGCGGGATGAATTCGGCCGGAGACACCATGCCGCGCACGGGGTGGCGCCAGCGCACCAGGGCTTCCACGCCGGTGAGCTGGTTTTCGCCCTCGATCTGCGGCTGGTAGTACAGCAGCAGCTGATGGCCCGCCAGGGCTTCGCGCAGGCCCATTTCCAGCGCGGCACGGGCGGTGACCACGGCCTGCATGTGGGGGTCGAAAAACCGCAGGGTGTTGCGGCCCGCGCCCTTGGCCTGGTACATGGCCAGGTCGGCGCGCTTCAGGGGTTCTTCGATGCCTTCGTCGAGCTCGCCAAACAGGGTGATGCCGATGCTGGGCGTGCTGTGGTGCACGGCCCCGGCGATGGCGAAGTTCTGGTTCAGCACGGCCAGGATTTTCTCGCCCACGGCCTCGGCGTGGGTGACGGCCTCCAGCGGCTGCTGGCCCAGGTCTTCCAGCATCACCACAAACTCGTCGCCGCCCAGGCGGGCCACGGTGTCGCCCTTGCGGATGCAGGTGGACAGGCGCCGGGCCACCTCTTGCAGCAGCAGGTCGCCCATGTGGTGGCCGTAGCTGTCGTTGAGGGTCTTGAAGTTGTCCAGGTCCACAAACAACAGTGCGCCGCTGCGTTTGTCGCGCGTGTGGTTGGCCATGGTCAGGGCCAGGCGGTCCATCAGCAGGCGGCGGTTGGGCAGGCCGGTCAGGGGGTCAAAGAAGGCCAGGTTCTGGATCTGGTCTTCGGCGGCCTTGCGGTCGGTGATGTCGGTGAACGTGTCCACGTAATGGGTCACCTCGCCGTGCTCGTCCTTGATGGCGGTGAGGGCAAACCAGCCGGGAAACAGCTCGCCGTTTTTGCGCCGGTCCCAGATTTCGCCCTGCCAGGAGCCGGTGCGTTCCAGGCTGCCCAGCATGGCCTCGAAAAACGCCGCATCGTGCCGCCCCGAGCGCAGCAGGTCGGCTGGCGTATGCCCCACCGCCTCGTGCGCCGCGTAGCCGGTAATGTCGGTAAACGCCTGGTTGACGCGCAAGATGCGCCAGTTGCCGTCGGTCACCAGCATGCCTTGCTGCGACTCGAAGGCCGTAGCGGCGATGCGCAGCTCGACCTCGGCACGCTTGCGCCCGGTGATGTCGCTGAGCACCACGTGCACCGCCCGGGCACCGTCAAACTGGATCGGCGTGCCCTGCACTTCCACGTCGATCAAGCTGCCGTCGAGCTTGAAAAACCGCAGCGCCACCACGCCCACACGCTGCCCGGTCTCGCTCACGTACCGGGCCCGCTGGTGCGCCAGCGCCAGCGACTCGGGGTGCAGCAGATCGGCCATGCGCCGACCCACCAGGTCTTGCGGTACCACGGCACCAAACAGCTGCACCGCGGCCGGGTTGGCGTAGACGATGTGGTCATTGACATGCACCACCACCGCCTCGGGCGACCACTCCACCAGGGTGCGAAAACGCTCCTCGCTGTCGCGCAAGGCGGCTTCGCGCTGGCCCAGCGTGTCCAGCAAATGGTTGAGCCCACCGATCAATTGGCCCACCTCGTCGTTTTGCCGGATGGCCAGCGGCTGCAGCGGCAGTTCCCGCTGGGCCGGGTCTGCCAGGCGGGCCAGGGTGTGCACCGCCTCCAGCATCGGTGCCAGTTGGCGGCGCAGCATCCACCAGGTGAACACGCCGGCCAGCAGGGTTAGCCCCAGCGTGGCCAGCAGCATGCGCTGCTGCATGGTGCGGATGGGCGCAAACGCCACGTCGGTGGGCAGCACGGCGGCCACCGTCCAGCCCGATTCGGTGACCAGCTTGCTTGACACCAGCACCTGCACGCCCTCGCGGTTGCGCATCAGGCTAAAGCCCTCCTGGCCCTGCAGGATGTAGTCGGTGACCGGGTCGGCACCCGGTGCGGGCAGGGTCTCCAGAATGCGGGCCTTGTCGCTGGCAGTGACGATCTGACGCGACGCGGGCGCCAGAAAAAAGATGGCACCGGTCTTGGCGTAACGGTTGTCGGTGATGCGGTCCAGAAAGTTACGCCGGTGCAGGCTGGTCAAGCCCACCAGCACGCCCGCCACCGCACCCTCGCCATCCACAATCGGTACCGCCACCGGCACCACCGGGGCCTGCAGCGGCGGGTAAAAAATGGGGGCGCCCACGTTGGATTCGCCGCGCCGAAACGCTGCCTCGATGGCCTCCTCGCCCACTGGCGGGCCGGGCAGCGGGCCCACGGGCAGCCCGTCGGCATGCATCGGCAAACCATCGCGCCCATACACCAGAAAGCCGCCATTGAACAGGCTGACCAGTACCGGGCGCGTATCCAGGTAACTTTGCAACACGCCCCACTGCGTCGGCGGTGTGTGGGTGAGCATCCCCGCCAAGATGCCCAAGGGGCGCAGGCGCTGCTCCAGCTCGTTATCGACGGCGACGGACGCCGCACTGACGGCGGCCACCTGCTGCTCGCCCAGCATGGCCGTCATGTCGTCGCGCAGCACATCGCTGGCGTAAAAAGACAGCGACCAAATGCCCGCCAGAAAGATCGCCAGCGTGCTCAACGTGATGCGGGTTTTCAGCGATCGCCACGGAAACACCCGGGGGGCGACAAGAGGTCTACTCAACATTCCAATCCATGCAAAACCTCTCCGGTGGTGGCGGTGGGCACCTGGGCCCCAAACCTCAGAAAGTTACGATCTGTATCGACGTAGCCGAACTGTAACCGCACACCGCCCCCAGGCAGGGCCAGAAACCCCTCTGGCGCATCCGAAAGCCAATGGCTGAGTGAAGCAGCCCTGCGTCAGCAGGCAACCGTGCGCAAAAAGTCGGCCAAGGTGCGCCCGGCTTCCGGGCGGAACGGCGCATCGAGCACCGCCACGCCGCGCAAACGGTCCACGCGAAAACTGCGAAAGTCCTGCCGCACCTCGCACCAGGCCACCAGCGTCCAGGTGCGGCCCCAGTAAAAACAGCCCAGCGGCTGCACCGTGCGCTGGCTGCTGGCTTCCTTGGCATCGCAGTAGTCCATGTGGATCTTGCGGCGCAGGCCGATGGCCTCGCGCAGGGTTTGCAAATGGGCGCGCACCGGGGCCGTCAGGCCGTTGTAGCTGCTGGGCGGCGCGTACAAGGCCAGGCTTTCGGCGGCCACCCGGGCAGCGGGCGGCAGGATGGACAGCATCTTGCCCAGCGCGTCCTCGGCGGCCAGGGCCAGCGCCGCATCCAGCCAGGGCTGCGACAGCCGCACCGCCGCCACCAGGGCCTTGGCCTCATCCTGGCTGAACATCAGCGGCGGCAGCTCAAAACCCGCGCCAAACCGGTAACCCACGCCCGGCTCGCCCTCGATGGGCACGCCCTGGCGCTGCAGATCGGCCACGTCGCGGTACACGGTGCGCTCGGAGATCTCCAGCCGCTCGGCCAGAAAACTGGCCGTGGACAAGCGCCGCCCGCGCACCAGCTGCACCAGGTGGAAAAGGCGGTCGGCACGGCGCATATTTACAAGCCTTTTAGGCCTCTAGCGCTTATTCCATAAGCGTGACAAGCTATAAAAACCATAGTCCGTCAACCCGCATCCAGCACACCGATGTAGATGGCGACCCGCCCGTCCTCGCCGTATTCCTCGAAGTCGCTGCCATACCGGCGCAGGTGTGCAGGCTGGCCCAGGAAGTACTGCCACACCACACCCCACAGCGCAACCACTGTGGCCGGCATGGGGCCCAGGGCTTCGAACACCAGATAGGCCCCGGCGGGTACGGTCACGGCCTGCAGGCCCTCGGGCACCGTGCTGGCCTGCACCGCAGCGCTCACGTCAAACGCGCCCATGGCATCGGACTCATAGCCGCTGTACACGCCGTACACGGCCGACTGCGGCGTGTAGCCAGGCACCGATTGCGCCACCTGCTCGGTAAAAAACCGCTGCCACAGCGGCCCGATCTGCGCGGTCGCGGGCGAGAACTCGGCCGCGTTGGTGGTGCGGGTGGTGATGCCAGCCAGGTGCAGGGGCTGGTCGCGGTGGACAAGGTGGGGGGTCATACGGGGGCCTTTTTTGCAAGACGGTGAAGGGAGAGATATGTCAAGGCTGCGCAAGCCACGGATTCAACACCGCCACCCCGGTGCCCGCAAAGTCGCGCACATTGCGGGTGGCCACGGTATAACCGTGGGCCGAGGCGATGGCGGCGATGGCGGTGTCGGCGAAGGCCGGGTTGTGGCCGGTGGCCTGGGCGCTGGCGTGGATGCGGGCAAAGGCTTCGGCAGCGGGACGGTCGAAGGGCAACACGCGGCCTTCAAAGAGCGGCAGGATTTGCGCGTCCAGGGCCTGCTGCAAGGCGGTGCGCCGCCGCCCGGCGGGCAGCAGCGCCACACCGGCCAGCAGCTCGGCCAGGTTCACGCAGGTGAGGTACAGGGTGTCGGGTGCCTGGGCGTTGAGCCAGTCCAGCACCTGGGGGTCGGGCGCAGGCTTGAGGGGTTCAGACACCACGTTGGTGTCGAGGATGATCATTCGAACTCCGCCGGGGCCACGGGGGTGGTGTCGCGCCGAATGTCCAGCTCCACGCCGCCCAGGCTTCGCCCGATGGCCGACAGCGCTGTGCCCATGCCCAACCGGGGCCGTACCGCTGCTTCCAGGATGGCGCGGATCTCGGCCTCGGTGCTGCGCCCGTTCTGCAGGGCGCGCAGCTTGAGGGCGCGGTGGGTGGCTTCGGGGAGGTTTCGGACGGTAACGGCGGACATGCGGCGCTCCTGTTCAATCGGTACAAATGATATCAAATATACCGATTGATGGCAGCCAGCCCCTTGTCACGCCATGGCGTGCAGGCCCACGCGGTTGCCGTCCGGGTCCTGGATGTGGGCGTAAAAACCCATGCCGGGCGGCAGCGCGGTTTTGGGGGAGAGGAGCTTGGCATCCAGGCTGCGGGCGCGGGCCAGGGCCGCGTCGATGCTGGGCGAGCAGTCGAGGTAGACCACGGTGCCCTCCAGGCTGGCTTGGGGCGTGTCGGCCCCGCTTTGCAGGCAGCCTTTCACGCCCTCGTCGGGTGCGGTGAAGATGGCCAAGGTGTAGTTTTGGCCACCCATGGGAAAGGCTTCGCGGTGCAGGGTTTGGGCCAGAACGGTCTCGTAAAAAGCCTGGGCGCGGTCGATGTCGGTGACGGGGATTTCGAACCAGCTGATGGCGTTGGGGTTGGACATGGTGGTGGGCCTTTCGGTGGAGTGGAAGAAGACCTGTATGGTGCCCACCGGCTGCTGACAACGGGGTGTCAGTAGGTTTTAAAATTTAAGCAAAAACTGGCCCTAGCGCTTATTCCATGGGCGTGAGCAGCTATCACAATAGAAGCAGCAAGACCACCCAGGCCCGCTTCCACACCGAGGTGGACTGGTGCATGCCGCGCCCCGCCGTGCACCAACTTGTGGCGCTCGGTGACCTGTTCCAGCGGGTCCAGACCGGCAGCCTGCGCCGCCCCAAAAAATAACACCGATGTTTTACAAATCAACTACTTAGAGAGGAATTGGACGCCAGGACCAACGCACCGGCGGCCCATGGCGGGCCTGGCCCGGAGGTGGCCCATCATGTGGCACAGGTTTTGCGTGGTTGAGGGCGGGCGTAACGAAGCGCCCACCCGCAGCCAAAGCGCTGCGGAGCCCGCACACAACGCCGTGTGCATGCATGGTTTTTGGAAGATGTGCTTTTCAGCATGTCTGGTCCGGGGCCCACTTTTTCCCTGTGGCTTCGGCATATTCGTATTTTTCAATCTTGTTTGTTTGGTTGCCCCTGCGGCGTGCCGGGGCCCGTAGCCCGCTGCAAATCAACGCATCTCTGGAGTACCTTCGATGAAAAAATCCAAACTGGTGATGGTGGGTAACGGCATGGCCGGGGTGCGCACCATCGAAGAACTGCTCAAGGTGGCCCCAGACCTGTACGACATCACCGTCTTTGGTGCCGAGCCGCACCCCAACTACAACCGCATCCTGCTGTCGCCCGTACTGGCCGGTGAGCAAACGCTGGACGAGATCGTGCTGAACCCGTGGGAGTGGTACAGCGACAACCACATCACACTGCACGCCGGTAAAGTCGCCACCGAAGTCGACCGCGTGAACCGCGTGGTGCGGGCGGTAGCCCCCGACGGCAGCGTGGTCGAGGCCGCATACGACCGCCTGCTGGTGTGCACCGGCTCCAACCCTTTTATCCTGCCCATCCCCGGCAACACGCTGAAGGGCGTGATCGCCTACCGCGACATTGCCAATACCAACGAGATGATCGCCACCGCCACCCAGTACAAGAACGCGGTGGTGATCGGCGGCGGCCTGCTGGGCCTGGAGGCGGCCAACGGTTTGATGCAGCGCGGCATGGCCGTGACCGTGGTGCATGTGAATGAATGGCTGATGGAGCGCCAGCTCGACAAGGTGGCAAGCCAACTGCTGCAAAAATCGCTGGAAGACCGGGGCCTGCAGTTCCGCCTGGGCACGCAAACCCAGGAACTGGTGGGCGGTGAGGATGGGCGGGTGAGCGCCATCCATTTCAAAGATGGTTCTCAGCTGGCCACCGACCTGGTGGTGATGGCCGTGGGCATCCGCCCCAACACCGCGCTGGCCGCCAGCATGCGCCTGCACATCGACCGCGGCATCGTGGTCAACGACACCATGCAGACCGTCACCGATGGCCGCATCTACGCGGTGGGCGAATGTGCGGCGCACCGTGGCATTGCCTACGGCCTGGTGGCCCCGCTTTTTGAGCAGGCCAAGGTCGCAGCCAACCACCTGGCCGAGTTCGGCATTGGGCGCTACAAGGGGTCGCTGACCTCCACCAAGCTGAAGGTCACCGGCATTGACTTGTTCAGCGCGGGCAACTTCACCGGCGGCGAGGGCACGGAAGAAATCGTGCTGAGCGACCCGTTTGGCGGCGTCTACAAAAAGCTGGTGCTCAAGGACGACAAGCTCATCGGTGCCTGCCTGTACGGCGACACGGTGGACGGCAGCTACTACCTGCAACTATTGCGCGATGGCCGCAGCATTAGCGATGTGCGCGACCAACTGGTGTTTGGCCAACCCCAGCCACAACATGCCCTGCCTGCCTGATTTAAGCCAAAACAGCCTCCCACGCCCATTCCATCGGCACAAGAAGCTACTAAACCTATAGCAACACACCGCTACCGCACCCCATGACCAGCCCCACAGAAACCCCATCGACCTGCCCGTACTGCGGTGTCGGTTGCGGCGTGATCATCGAATCCACCGGCGCGCAGATCACCGGCGTGCGCGGCGACCCCGACCACCCGGCCAACTTCGGCCGCCTGTGCACCAAGGGCTCCACCCTGCACCACACCGCCACGGCGGCGGTGACGATGCAAACCCGCCTGCTCCACCCCATGCAGCGTCTGCAGCGCGGCCAGGCCCCGCAGCGGGTCTCGTGGGACCACGCCCTGGGCGTGACCACCCGCAAATTCGCCCAGGTGGTCCAAGACCATGGGCCGGACGCAGTGGGTTTCTACATCTCCGGCCAGCTGCTCACCGAGGACTACTACGTCTTCAACAAGCTGGCCAAGGGCCTGATCGGCACCAACAACGTCGACACCAATTCCCGCCTGTGCATGAGCAGCGCGGTGGCGGGCTACAAAACCACGCTGGGTGCAGATGCGCCCCCGGCCTGCTACGACGATGTGAACCACACCGACTGCATCTTCATCGTGGGCAGCAACACCGCCTGGGCCCACCCCATCCTGTTTCGCCGCATCGAAGACGCCAAACGCGCCAACCCTTTGATGAAAATCATCGTGGCCGACCCGCGCCGTACCGACACCGCGGAAATCGCCGACCTGTTTTTACCCATCCAGCCCGGCACCGACGTGATGCTGTTCAACGGCATGCTGCACACCATGCTGGAGGAAGGCTGGACGGATGCCGCTTACATCGCCGCGCACACCAACGACTTCGAGGCACTGAAAGCCACGGTGCGCGACTGCACGCCCGAGCGGGTGGCGCAGATCTGCGGCATCACCCAAGAGGCACTGCACCAGGCCGCCCAGTGGTTTGCCACCAGCAAAGCCACGCTCAGCCTGTACTGCATGGGCCTGAACCAGTCCAGCAGCGGCACGGCCAAAAACGCCGCGCTGATCAATCTGCACCTGGCCACCGCGCAGATCGGCAAGCCCGGCGCGGGCCCGTTCTCGCTCACCGGCCAGCCCAACGCCATGGGCGGGCGCGAAGTCGGCGGCATGGCCAACTTGCTCAGCGGCCACCGCGACCTGGCCAACCCCGCGCACCGCGCCGAAGTGGCTGCGCTGTGGGGCGTGGCCGATGTGCCATCAAAACCCGGCAAAACCGCCATCGAGATGTTCCAGGCCGCCGCCGACGGTGAAATCAAGGCCCTGTGGATCGCCTGCACCAACCCCGCCCAGAGCATGCCCGACCAGGCCACCGTGCGCCGCGCCCTGGAGCGCGCCGAGCTGGTCATCGTGCAAGAAGCCTTTGCCACCACCACCACCTGCGAATACGCCGACCTGCTGCTGCCCGCCACCACCTGGGGCGAAAAAACCGGCACCGTGACCAATTCCGAGCGCCGCATCAGCCGCGTGCGCGCCGCCGTGTCCGCGCCCGGCGAGACACGCCACGACTGGTCGATTGCCACAGAATTTGCCCAGTTGTTGGAGGCCGCACTGGCGCAGCCACCCAAGCTGTTCAACTACCCCACCCCCGAATCCATCTGGAACGAGCACCGCGAATCCACCCGGGGCCGGGATCTGGACATCACCGGAATGAGCTACGCCATGCTGGATGCAGGTGCCCAGCAATGGCCACTGCGCACGGGTGAATCGGTAGGCAAGGCACGTCTGTACGAGGACGGTCTATTCCCGACGAAGGACGGCAAAGCCCAGTTTGCCAACACCGTCTACCACCCCGTGGCCGAGCCGCGCGAGGCCCGCTACCCGTTCTCGCTCACCACCGGCCGTCTGCGCGACCAGTGGCACGGCATGAGCCGCACCGGCACCCTGGGCCGCCTGTTCGGCCACGTGGCCGAGCCCAGCATCCAGATGCACCCGCAAGACATGGCGCGCCGCCAACTCACCGACGGCGACCTGGTCCACGTGACCAGCAAACGCGGCTCCATCCTGGTGCCGGTGCAGGCCGGCGCCGAGCTCGCCCTGGGCCAGACCTTTATCGCCATGCACTGGGGCGAAGAATGCCTGAGCGGCGTGGGTGCCCAAGGCGAGCGGCTGATGGGCGTGAACGCGTTGACCAACTCGGCGTTCTGCCCCACCTCCAAGCAGCCCGAACTCAAGCACACCGCCATCAAGATCCTGAAGGCCGACATGCCCTGGTCGCTGTTGGGCGTGGCCTGGCTGCCCGAGGCGGATGCCCTGACCGCCCGTGAAAAGCTCAAGGGCCTGATGGCGCAGTTTCCGTTTGCCAGCGTGGTGCCGTTTGGCCGCGAACGCACCGGCCTGCTGTTCCGTGCTGCCAGCTTTGATGCGGTGCCCGACGAGGTCGTCGCCCAGATCGAAACCCTGCTGGGCCTGGGTGGCGTGGACGTGCTGCGTTACGCCGATAAAAAAAGGGGCCAGCGCCGCGCCGTCAAGCTGGAGCGCACCGCCGACAATACCGAAAGGGTTGAATTAAGCGGCTTCGTGCTGGCAGGCGACACCAGCGCCGAGGTGTGGATCAAAACCCTGCTGCAAGACCAGCTACCGGCACAAGCCTATGGCCGCCTGCTGCTGGCGCCCGGCAGCACCGCTCCGGTGGCGGTGAAAACGCGCGGCAAGCAGATCTGCACCTGCTTCAACGTTACCGACGAAACCATCCGCGCCACGCTGGCAGACTGCCGTGGCTTTGAAGACGAACGCCTGGGCCAGTTACAAACGGCACTGAAGTGCGGCACCAACTGCGGCTCCTGCCTGCCCGAAGTGCGCAAACTGGTGCGTGCCAGCCTGCCCGCCGCACAGGCCGCCTGAGCGGCGCCTGCGTCATTCAGCAAATAACCATCCGTTATCAGCCATCCACGACAATCGCGCCATGGGAATCAGCCAATACATCAAAGAAATCGGCCGTGGCAAAGACGGCGCACGCGCCTTGTCACGCGCACAAGCCGCCGACCTGTTCGGCCAGGTGCTGGACGGCACCGTCACCGACCTGGAAGTGGGCGGCTTCTGCCTGGCCATGCGCATCAAGGGCGAAACCGACGCTGAAATGGCCGGATTTCTGGACGCGACCTACGCCCGTCTCACCATGGTGCCCGCCTGCGACCGCCCGCTGGTCGTGCTGCCCAGCTACAACGGTGCCCGCAAGCTGCCGGTCCTCACCCCGCTGCTGGCCCTGCTGCTGGCACGCGAGGGGCTGCCGGTGCTGGTCCACGGCACGGCCACCGAGTCCACCCGCATTTCTGCACAAAATGTGCTGCTAGCGCTTGGTATACCAGCACAAGCAGCTATTCAAAAGATAGCAAATGGCGAAGTCGCCTATGCCACTACCGAGCTGCTCTGCCCTGGCCTGAAGCGCCTGCTGGACGTGCGCCGCGCGGTCGGCCTGCGCAACCCGGCCCACAGCCTGGTCAAGCTGATGGCCCCCTGCGACGGCCCGGCCCTGGTGGTCAGCAGCTATACCCATCCCGAATACGCCGTGTCCATGGCCGCCACCTTCGCGCTGATGGAGTCCAACGCGCTGCTGCTGCGCGGCACCGAAGGCGAAGTGGTGGCCGATGCCCGCCGCGCACCGCAAATGACCGGCTACCTGCGCGGCCAGCCCCAATTGATGCAGGAGGCCCAATCCGGCCCGCTGGCGGCGGTGCCCGAGCTACCCAAAGAAATCGACGCCGACAGCACAGCCACCTACATCCGCGACGTGCTGGCAGGGCGCAAACCCGTGCCCGCCCCCATCGCCCAGCAAGTGGCGCATATCTTGCGTTTGACTCACCATATTTCCGAACCGGCCACCGTATGAAGCCCACCGACACCCCCTTCCCCAGCAGCTTTGGCACCGTGAACCAGCTAACCCCCGCCGAAGCCGTGCACGGCGGCCGGTGCACGCTGGTCGGTGCCGGGCCGGGCGACCCCGAGCTGCTCACGCTCAAAGCCCTCAAAGCCATCCAGACCGCCACCGTGCTGCTGGTGGATGACCTGGTGAGCGACGAGATCACCGCCTTTGCCGCGCCCACGGCCCGCATCGTCCATGTGGGCAAGCGCGGCGGCTGCAAATCCACCCCGCAGGCCTTCATCGAAAAGCTGATGATCATGGCCGCCCGCGAGGGCGAAAACGTGGTGCGCCTCAAAGGCGGCGACCCGTTCATCTTTGGCCGCGGCGGCGAAGAAGTCGAGCACCTGCAAGCTGCAGGCATCCAGGTCAGCGTCATCAACGGCATCACCTCCGGCCTAGCCGCCGTCACCTCGCTGAACGTGCCCCTCACCCACCGCGAATACGCCCACGGCGTGGTCTTCGTCACCGGACACGCCAAGCCCCAAGACGAAGGCACCGACTGGCAGGCCCTGGCCGCCACCGCACACAGCGCCAAACTCACCCTGGTGATCTACATGGGTGTCAGCGGTGCCCGCCGCATCCAGGACGAACTGCTCACCGGCCTGCCCGCCAGCACGCCAGTGGCGGTGGTGCAAAACGTCTCGCTCAGCACCCAGCGCCATGTCGTTACCACCCTGGGCGGCTTGTTCGACACCATAGTTCGCGAACAACTCGGCAGTCCGTCCATCATGGTGGTGGGTGACGTGGTGCGCGGCATCCAGATGGCGGCAGAAGGCGCAAAGGCGAAAGCCGCTTGACCATCGCATGGCAGCGTTGTCTGTAGGGGAGATGTCGATTTTTCTTACAGTGCCCGGACTTTTTGCACACAATGGAAACCAGGAAACCTGGGTAGCAGCTTTAAGCCGTTGAATCACTTGGATATTTTTCTATAATCCAGGCGAGGCACAATATTTGCTGTGATCAGGTTATCAGCCCGAATTCAGCGGCCGCCCCCAGAACGCTCAGGACTACCTATGCCAAAGAATCTCCATACGCCCATGCCCGAAACTGAAACATCCGATACACATTCCACCGGCCTGACGTCGGATGCCATCGCACGCCGTCGCATGTTGCTGAAAAGCCTGGGCAAAGGTTCTTCGGTGATTGCTGCTGCAGCCCTTCCCATGCACACCCTGGCAGGCACAGGCACGCTGGCCATCGCCAGCAACGGCAAACGCTGCACCGTGTCCAGCATGGCCTCCGGCGTGCACTCCAAAGAAACGACCACGGAAACCTGCTCGGGCCGCAAGCCGTCCAGCTATGCCAACCCCAGCACTTGGCCCAGCACCAGTTTTGATAGCGCGACCAACTCTTATGTCGTGTCGAGTTCGGGCATCACCAGCTTCAGAAATACATCGGCATTCAATGTGGTATTCGGCGGCGGCGCGTCCACGACCATAGGCACCATCATGTCCACCGCTCAAAACTCGGATGAAGCCGTCTGGATCACCGCGTTGTTCAATTCCATTATTGGCATGTCTGGGGTCACCAGCACAGGGGTGAAAAACTTCCCCTACACCCCGGCACAGGTTATTGCCATGCACACATCCAAACCCACGGCTGTGGCATTCTTCAGAGATTTTCTGCAAAGCGTGTAAAGCGTTAAATTTGCAGGCATTCCAAAATTCCACACGCTGTCTACTACAACGTCAACCCCGCCGCCAGTTTGCACTGGGCTTCGTGGAATGACGAGTACGTAGTCTTTGACGAAGGCTCTGGCCAGACCCATCAAATGGATTCTGTCAGAGCCTTTGTGTTGGACCGGTTGTGTGACGGTCGGCAAAGCCCGGGTAAGCTTGCCATAGATCTTGCCAGCATACCGACGCTGGCCGATACTCCCAACTTAACCGATTTGGTAGAAACCATCTTGAATGAATTTTGTGGGCATGGACTGGTGGAAGTGGCTTACGCGTGAAATTGGAAAAACTGTCGGCATCCACGGTTCAAAATAAACTCAAAAACAATGGGCTGATTCTGAAAATCGGCCCATTTTCATTTCGCATTATTTCGCCCATCACGTCCGTGGCAGACGGCTTGGTCGCCCTGTACGCCAACAATATGGTGTTGGACGACAGCCACTTCGTAGACTACACCGTTACGATTGCACCCGGATCAGGTTGGCGGCGCTGGGCGCGGCGCCAAGCGATTTTCAAGTTCGATGGCATGGAACCCTTTATCCCCTTGCCAGAAGACCACGCATTCCCTTTGCTGGAGTGGTCGATGAACTGGTGTATTGCCATGCATGCCCACCACTACCTTCTGCTGCATTCCGCTGTGATGGAAAGAGAAGGATGCGCCGTAGTCATGCCGGCCCCACCAGGCTCTGGCAAAAGTACCTTGTGCGCTGGCCTGGTACACCGTGGCTGGCGCCTGCTGTCGGATGAACTGGCGTTGATCTCGCTTTCCGACACCTCCATCACGCCGCTGGGTCGCCCCATCAGCCTCAAGAACCAATCGATCGACGTGATGCGCAACTATGTCCCCGGTGCGGTTTTCAGCCAGGTGGTGCATGACACCTCCAAAGGCAGCGTGTCATTGATGCAAGTGCCATCGGCACATATCGAGCGCATCCATGAAACCGCCCAGCCGCGCTGGGTGGTGTTCCCCAAATACGTGGCGGGCTCATCGGCTCGCATGGTGCCGCGCTCCAAAGCCAACAGCATGCTGGAGCTGGGCCGCAATTCATTCAATTACATGGTGCTGGGCCTCAAAGGGTTCGAAGTGCTGTCCAAGGTCATCGATGCCAGCGATTGCTACGATTTCCAGTACAGCCAGCTCGACGACGCGGTGGCCGCATTTGATGATCTGGTCACCAGGAGGAACGATTGAGTACTCCGCTGCTAACTGCCGTCTGGGCCCAACCCGATTGGCGACCCGCATTGTCGGTCCGCGAATGGGAGGCTTTGTTCGGCCAGGCACGCCAGTGTGGCCTGATGGCACGCCTGTCTTACCTGCACCTCGATAAGGGCCTATTGGCCGGTGTACCCGACGGGCCCCGCCCTCACCTGGAAGGCGCATTACGGCTGGCAGACCGGCAGCAGCACGAGGTTCGCTGGGAGGTCGATTGCATCCGCAGGGCGTTGCATGGTGTGGACACGCCGATTGTTCTACTCAAGGGCGCAGCTTACTTGATGGGCAACCTGTCTACCGCACGTGGTCGCCTGTTTTCCGACATCGACATCCTGGTGCCCCACGACCGCGTCGAGGCTACCGAAAACGCGCTGTTCAGTGCAGGATGGATCTCCGACGAGCGCGATGCCTACAACGAACGTTACTACCGGGAGTGGATGCACGAAATCCCACCGTTACGGCACATACACCGTGACTCGTATATCGACCTGCACCACACCATCACTCCGCCCACCTCGCGCTTCAAGGTAGATGGCCAAAAACTGCTGCGCAACATCCAGCCCCTGGCGGGCTACCCCGGTGTTTTCGTGCTGGCACCGGTGGACATGGTGTTGCACAGCGCGGTGCACCTGTTCCAGGAGGGTGAATTCGGGCATGGCCTGCGTGACATGCTGGACCTGCACGACCTTATCAAAGACTTCCAGGGGCAGCCCGGCTTTTGGGACACCTTGCTGGACCGCGCCGACGAGCTGGGCCTGCAGATTCCCTTATTCCACGCCGTGTTCCATCTACGCCGTCTGTTCCACTTCAGCCCACCGTCCGCACTGCAAGACCGCCTGGACCGGATGGGCCCTAACCCACTCTCACGCGCGCTCATGGCCTGGATGCTGGGCCTGGCGCTGCAGCCAGACCACCCCAGTTGCGACAGCCGCTGGACCGGGCTGGCCCGCTGGCTGTTGTATGTGCGCTCACACGCATTGCGCATGCCCATGCGCCTGCTGGTGCCGCACCTGCTGCGCAAGTCCTGGATGCAGCGCTTCCCCAAAAAGCCTTAGCACCCACAGTGCAAAAAGCCCCTGCATCGCTACAACGCAGGGGCTTGGCTTGAAAACGGGCCGGGCCTACATGTTCTCGATCATCACCTCGCCAAAGCCCGAGCAGCTCACCTGCGTCGCGCCCTCCATCAGCCGGGCGAAGTCATAGGTGACCTTCTTGCTGGCAATCGAGCGCTTCATGGATGCGATGATCAGGTCGGCGGCTTCAAACCAACCCATGTGGCGCAGCATCATTTCGGCGGACAAGATTTCGGAGCCGGGATTCACGTAGTCCTTGCCCGCATACTTGGGCGCGGTGCCATGGGTGGCTTCAAAGCAGGCCACCGAGTCCGACAAATTGGCACCCGGTGCAATACCAATGCCGCCGACCTGGGCGGCCAGTGCGTCCGAGATGTAATCGCCGTTCAGGTTCAGCGTGGCGATCACGCTGTATTCGGCCGGGCGCAGCAGGATTTGCTGCAAAAACGCATCGGCGATCACGTCCTTGACGACAATTTCCTTGCCCGACTTGGGGTTCTTGAAACGCATCCACGGGCCACCGTCGATCAGCTCGGCACCAAACTCCTTCTGGGCCAGTGCATACGCCCAGTCCCGGAAGCCGCCTTCGGTGAACTTCATGATGTTGCCCTTGTGCACGATGGTCAGGTTGGGCTTGTTGTTATCGATGGTGTACTGCAGGGCCTTGCGCACCAGGCGCTCGGTGCCTTCTCGCGATACGGGCTTCACACCAATGCCGGAGGTATTGGGAAAGCGGATCTTCTTCACGCCCATTTCTTCTTGCAGGAACTTGATCAGCTTCTTGGCCTTGTCGGATTCGGCTTCGAACTCGATCCCGGCGTAGATGTCTTCGGAGTTCTCACGGAAGATCACCATGTTGGTCTTGTGCGGCTCTTTCACCGGCGAGGGCACGCCGTCAAAGTACTGCACCGGGCGCAGGCACACATACAAGTCCAGCTCCTGGCGCAGGGCCACGTTCAATGAACGGATGCCGCCGCCCACCGGCGTGGTCAGCGGGCCCTTGATGGAGACCACGTAGTCCTTGATGGCCTCCAGAGTTTCCTTGGGCAGCCATTCGTCCGGGCCGTAAACCTTGGTGGACTTTTCACCGGCATACACCTCCATCCAGTGGATCTTTTTCTGGCCACGGTAGGCCTTGGCCACGGCTGCGTCCACCACCTTCAGCATCACCGGCGTGATGTCCTGGCCGGTGCCATCGCCTTCGATGAAG
Organism: uncultured Albidiferax sp.; assembly: GCA_963512645.1. Lineage (GTDB taxonomy): Bacteria > Pseudomonadota > Gammaproteobacteria > Burkholderiales > Burkholderiaceae_C > Rhodoferax_B. Next base: position 106,544 of record CAUPNM010000003.1, read on the forward strand.
GGGATGATGGGCTGATCGGGCACGTTCAGGGAAAAATCCGCGTTGACGGTGATTTTTGTGCCTTCAGCGGGAATGGTGATGTGCTGGTACATGGAAATGGAGGCTCCGTGGGATGGCAAAAAATAGATTGCCAGTCCAGTTTAACTTTATCCTGTGGCACCTCTGTAACTGAGCTGGCTGTCAACCCCTCGTAAAGTAAGCGAATGGCCCCCGCACTGCTGCCAAAATCTCTCTATTTCACAATACGCCTAGCCATGCACCAAATCCTCTCCCGTACCGTGTTGGCGCTATCGCTGGTGGGCGCATCCGCCTTAGCCCAGGAAGGCCCGCAATTGAACCTGCCGCGCACCACGTTGACGGCAGGCATCCACCAGATAGACACCCAACTGGCCCTGACCCCGGAGCAGCGCCAGATCGGCTTGATGATGCGCCGCGAGATGCCGCAGCAAGAGGGCATGCTGTTTGTGTTCGAGCAGCCGGGCACCCAGTGCTTCTGGATGAAAAACACGCTTTTGCCGTTAACAGCTGCCTTCGTGGATGATCACGGCGTCATCGTCAATCTGGCCGATATGAAGCCACAGACCACAGACTCGCACTGCTCGGCCAAACCGGTGCGTTATGTGCTGGAGATGAACCTCGGCTGGTTCGCCAAAAAAGGCCTCAAGGCTGGCAGCAAACTCGGCGGCAAGCCTTTCGAAACCGCCCCATAAAAAAAGCCCGTCCAAGACGGGCTTTTTGGGGAGCGTTGGAACTTACGCGAAGTTCTTTTCCGCGAATTCCCAGTTCACCAGTTTGTCGAGGAAGGTTTCGACGAACTTGGGGCGCATGTTGCGGTAGTCGATGTAGTAGGCGTGTTCCCACACGTCCACGGTCAGCAGGGCCTTGTCGGCGGTGGTCAGGGGCGTGCCGGCAGCGCCAGTGTTGACGATGTCTACCGAGCCGTCAGGCTTCTTCACCAGCCAGGTCCAGCCGGAACCGAAGTTGCCTACAGCCGACTTCACGAAGGCCGCCTTGAATTCAGCGTACGAGCCGAACTTGGCGTTGATGGCGGTTGCCAGTGCGCCGGTGGGTTCGCCGCCGCCCTGGGGCTTCATGCAGTTCCAGAAGAAGGTGTGGTTCCAGATCTGGGCCGAATTGTTGTAGATGCCGCCGCTGGACTTCTTGATGATTTCTTCCAGCGTCAGCGCTTCAAACTCGGTGCCCTTTTGCAGGTTGTTGAGGTTGACCACGTAGGCGTTGTGGTGCTTGCCGTGGTGGTATTCCAGGGTTTCTTGCGAGTACGCGGGAGCCAAAGCGTCGATCGCGTAAGGCAATGCTGGCAGGGTATGTTCCATATTTTTCCTCGTGGGGTTGGTGGTGGTTTGGTATCTAACCGGGCAATTGTAGGAACTAATTGTGGCGCGTCTGTAGGACATGGAGATCAACCTCACCGTCGGCCAGGACTGCTGTGGCAGCCTGCCCAGGCACCGCTTGCGCCACGCTGGTCAGGGGCACGCCCTGGTCCGTGCGCAGCAGGGCGTAGCCGCGTTGCAGCACCAGCAGCGGGTCGAGCAAAGCCAGGCTGCGGCCCGCCCGCTCCAGGCGCGCGTGCTGCTGCTCGATGGCGGCTTTGATTTTTTGGGGAAAAACTGCCTCTACCGCCCTTGCCGTGGACTTTTTCCGCTCTATATTCGATAGCGCGGCATAACGCAGCCGCTGCGCCTGCTGGCCCAGCTTCCACTGCTGGCGCGCCACCAGGCCGGACGGGCGGCCCAGGCGCTGGGCCGCGCTGTCCAGCCGCTGGGCCTGGGTGTCGAGCTGGCGCGTCACGGCATCCTGCAGGCGCTGCCCCACCAGGCCCAAGGCACCTAACCAGACATCGCGCGGCTGGGCCGCCAGCTCCGCCGCCGCCGTGGGCGTGGGCGCACGCAGGTCGGCCACAAAGTCGGCGATGGTGAAGTCGGTCTCGTGCCCCACGCCACTGATGATGGGCACCGGGCTGCGGGCCAGGGTGCGGGCCAGTTGCTCGTCGTTGAAGGCCCACAGGTCCTCCAGCGATCCGCCGCCGCGTACCAGCAGGATCAGGTCGATCTGCACATTCTTAGTCAAATCGGCCCCTGACCCAGTATTAATGGGCGTGAGCAGATATAGTTTTGATAGCGCCTGCACGATCTCGCCGGGAGCCGCTGCGCCCTGCACCGAGGCCGGGGCCAGCACCACCGGAATGTGCGGCACGCGGCGCTGCAGGGCCGACACCACATCGTGCAAGGCCGCCGCGCCCAACGATGTCACCAGGCCAATCCCGCGCGGCAGCAGGGGCAGCGGGCGTTTGCGGGCCGGGTCAAACAGGCCTTCGGACTCCAGCTGCGCCTTCAGCCGCAGGAACTGCTCGAACAAGGCCCCCTGCCCGGCCCGGCCCATGCTTTCCACAATCAGCTGCAAATCCCCGCGTGGCTCGTACACGCCCAGGCGGCCCCGCACCTCGACCAGCTCGCCGTCGCGCGGCGCAAAGTCCAGCAAACTGGCTGCGCGGCGGAACATGGCACAGCGGATTTGGCCTTGCCCGTCCTTGAGGTTGAAGTAGCAATGCCCGCTGGAAGCGCGCGAGAAGCCCGAAATCTCACCGCGCACCGCGACAGGATTGAAGCGCGCCTCCAAAGTGTCAGCAATGGCGCGGCACAGCGCCCCAACTGGCCAGATTTGCGGCACCAATGCTGGGTTTGGATGGCCCACCATCAGGTTTGGCGCGGCAAAATCGAACATTTGGATACGCAACGCTCCACAGGCGCGGGCTTTGTCTCCGTAGTGCCGAAAATAGGCCCGTCAATTGTCAAGCGGGCTGATTTACTGTGGTAAGTGGTTGATTTCAATTGGGATTTTTCTGCTTAATTTTTCATCGAAGTGTCACAAGCCCGCATGGGCGCTGGGTTTCCAGCGGTCATGACCCTAGTTCTTCACAAAGTTATCCACAGGAAATGTGGGTGAACGGTGGACAGCTTGGGCACACCGAACAAAGCGGCGGGCAGCGGGGCGGCTAAGCCATAATCGGCAGGCATTTATCAACTTGAAACAACTTGTGGACCCTGCAGCATCCCGCTGGCAGCGCCCCCAAGTTTGTGCGGAGAGCTATATTGTTTTCGATCATACAAGCCGCAGGCTGGCCCATCTGGCCCTTGATTGCCTGCTCCATCCTGGCCATGGCCCTGGTGATTGAGCGTTTTTTGAGCCTCAAAACCTCCAAAATCGTGCCCCCCAAGCTCCTCAATGAGGTGCTGACGGTATCGCAAACCAGCATTCCGGCCCCCGGCATCGTCAACCAGCTGGCACAAAACTCCAGCCTGGGCGAGGTGCTGGCCAGCGGCCTGCGGGTGCTCAACACCCATCCCCAGTGCAGCGACGAAGAGGTCCGCACCGCCATGGAAGGAGCGGGCCGTGCGGTCGCCCACAAGCTGGAGAAATACCTCAGCGCGCTGGCCACCATTGCGTCGGCCGCGCCCTTGCTGGGTCTGCTGGGCACGGTGATCGGCATGATCGAGATCTTCGGCTCGCAGGGTAACGGCGGCAGCGTAGGCGGCAACCCGGCCCAGTTGGCGCACGGCATCTCTATCGCCTTGTACAACACCGCGTTTGGCCTGATCGTGGCGATTCCTGCACTGATTTTCTGGCGCTACTTCCGGGCGCGGGTCGACGAATACCTGCTGACCCTGGAACTGGCCGCCGACCAGTTTGCCCGCCACCTGAACGCCGTGCGCAAACGGGTCTGAGGGGTTGGCCATGAACTTTCGCCACCGCTCCCGCGAAGAGCCCGAGATCAACCTCATCCCGTTCATCGACGTGCTGCTGGTGGTGCTGATCTTTCTGATGCTGTCCACCACCTACAGCAAGTTCACCGAACTGCAGATCACCCTGCCGGTGGCCAACACCGATGCCCAGCGCGACTACCCCAAGGAAATCATCGTCGCCGTCAGCAGTGACGGCCGCTACGCGATCAACAAGGGCGCGGTCGACGGGCGCAGCATCGAAGCCTTGTCGCAAGCCCTGCTCAACGCCGCCCAAGGTGGCAAAGACATGGTGGTGATCATCAGCGCCGATGCCAGCGCCACCCACCAGTCGGTCATCACCGTGATGGAAGCGGCCCGCCGCTCGGGCCTGAACCAGATCACGTTTGCCACCCAGTCCACGCCCCAATAGCATGGAGCAGGCCCTGCTGCGCATCTGGCAGCGGCGCGGCTGGCAAGCCTGGCTGCTGTGGCCTCTGTCGCTGCTCTACGGCCTGCTGGCTGGCTTGCGCAGCCTGCTGTACCACCTTCATCTCAAGAAGACCGGCCGCGTGCCGGTGCCGGTCATCGTAGTCGGCAACGTGGTGGCGGGCGGCTCGGGCAAGACCCCGGTGGTGATGGCCCTGGTGCAGCACTGGACGGCGCGCGGCGTGCGCGTCGGCGTGGTCTCACGCGGCTATGGCCGCAGCAGCGCCGATTGCCGGGAAGTACGGCCCGACAGCCTGCCCGCCGAGGTGGGGGACGAGCCTGCCCTTATCCAGCGCAGCTGCCAGGTGCCGGTCTTTGTAGCCCGCCAGCGCCTGCAGGCCGCTAAAGCCCTGCTGGCCGCCTACCCCGCCACCCAACTCATCGTCTGCGACGACGGCCTGCAGCACCACGCCCTGCACCGCGACCTGGAGATCTGCATCTTTGACGACCGGGGCGTGGGCAACGGCTTTTTGCTACCCGCCGGGCCACTGCGCGAAGCGTGGCCGCGCCCGGTGGACCTGGTGCTGCACAGCGGCACCAACCCCGCCTTCGCCGGTTGGCGGGCCCAACGCACTTTGGCCGACCACGCGGTGCAGTTGGATGGCACCCGCATCCCGCTGGCCACCCTGCGTGGCACCCCGGTGCTGGCCGTGGCTGCCATCGCCCAGCCAGAGGGCTTTTTCGGCATGCTGCGCGCCGCGGGCCTCACGCTGGCAGAAACCCGGGCGCTGCCGGATCACTACAACTTTGATAGCTGGTCACGCCCATCAAATAAGCGCCAGACCGTGATTTGTACTGAAAAAGATGCGCTCAAACTCTGGCCCCACCAGGGCGACGCGCTGGCCGTACCTCTGGTGCTGGCCATAGACGCAGGCTTCTGGGCCGCACTCGACCAGCGTGTCGCTCCCTGGCTATCATCCACACCCCACACCGATTGAGATTTTCCCCATGGATAGCAAACTTCTGGAACTGCTGGTCTGCCCCGTAACCAAGGGCCCGCTGCAATACGACCGCGAACGCCAGGAGCTGACCTCGCGCAGCGCCCGCTTGGCCTACCCGGTGCGCGACGGCATCCCGGTGCTGCTGGAGAACGAAGCCCGCACCCTGAACGACGAGGAACTCGGCCTGTGAAATTCACCGTCCTGATCCCCGCCAGGCTGGCCTCCACCCGCCTGCCCAACAAGCCGCTGGCCCTGCTGGGCGGCGTGCCCATGGTGGTCCGCACCGCCCAGCGCGCCCGGCTGTCGCAGGCCCAGCGCACCGTGGTGGTCACTGACAGTACCGCCATCCTGGAAGCCTGCGCCGCCCACGGTATTGAGGCCGTGCTGACCCGCGCCGACCACCCGTCTGGCAGCGACCGCCTGGCCGAAGCCTGCACCCTGCTGGGCCTGGACGGCGACGATCTGGTGGTCAACGTGCAAGGCGACGAGCCGCTGATCGACCCCGCGCTGATCGACGACGTGGCCAGCTTGCTGGAGCAGCGCCCCGGCGCCAGCATGTCCACCGCCGCCCATGCCATCCCCAGCCTGGCCGATTTCACCAACCCCAACGTGGTCAAGGTGGTGCTGGACGCGCAACAGTACGCCCTGTACTTCAGCCGCGCCCCCATTCCGTGGTGGCGCGACGGGGCCACGGCCGACAAAAGCTTCCAAAGCCTGCCCAGCCCGGCCCCGCTGCGCCACATAGGGATTTACGCCTACCGTGCCGGATTTTTGCGCCTGTTTCCCACCCTGCCGCAGGCCCCGATCGAGGTCAGCGAAGCCCTGGAGCAACTGCGCGCCCAATGGCACGGTTACCGCATCGCAGTGCACACAAGTGCGCATGCACCCGGTGCCGGTGTGGACACGCCCGAAGACCTCGAGCGTGTAAGCAAACTGTACTAAAGCCTCTGGTATCCTCCTGCGCTATGAAGCGTTGCGGCTAGCACATGTCGGCCAGCAACGCCGCGCAGTTTTAAACACTTCGAGGACTTTTCCATGAGACTGATTTTGTTGGGTGCACCTGGTGCCGGCAAAGGCACGCAAGCCACTTTTATCTGCCAGAAGTACGGCATCCCGCAAATCTCTACCGGTGACATGCTGCGTGCAGCCGTCAAGGCCGGTACACCGCTGGGCCTGCAGGCCGACGCGGTGATGAAGTCCGGCGGCCTGGTCAGCGACGACCTGATCATCAACCTGGTCAAGGAACGCCTGACCCAGCCCGACTGCGTCAATGGCTGCCTGTTCGACGGCTTCCCCCGCACCCTGCCCCAGGCCGATGCCATGAAGGCTGCCGGGGTCAAGCTCGACTACGTGCTGGAAATCGACGTGCCCTTTGACTCCATCATCGAGCGCATGAGCGGCCGCCGCTCGCACCCCGCTTCGGGCCGCACCTACCACGTCAAGTTCAACCCGCCCAAGGTCGAAGGCCAGGACGACATCACCGGAGAGCCCCTGGTGCAACGCCCCGACGACCAGGAAGAAACCGTGCGCAAACGCCTCGAGGTGTACAGCGCCCAGACCCGCCCGCTGGTGGATTACTACTCCAACTGGGCCCGCAATGAGCCCCACGCGGCCCCCAAATACCGCGCAATCAGCGGCACCGGCAGCGTCGAGGAAATCACCGCCCGGGCCTTCGCCGCACTGGCGGCCTGAGCATTTCCACTGCTAAAAAAGCCGCCCGACGCGATGTAGGGCGGCTTTTTTACGCCTGCCGTGCCAATAACTCCAACAGCAGCGCAATCCGCGCCTTGACCGGCGACAACCCCTGGGCATCGGGAATGGCATCTGCCGCCGTACCCAGCACCCGGCCAAACACACAGCGGGTCGAGCGCCGCACCTGTACCCCCAGCGCCATGGCCCGCAGCAAAGCCGCCGCCAGCTCCACGTGCAGCGTGCCGTTGCCGGTGCCCGCCACCACGATGCCCTGCACCCCCTGGGCTACCAGCCCATCCACCAGCAAACCGCTGGCCCCGGCGTAATTCAGCACGATCTCCACCCGTGGGAAAGCACTGGCAGGCAATGCACCCAACACTATATTTTTTATAGCTTCTTGCGCCGATAGAATAAGCGCTAAAGGCCGATTTCCCTCATAAAAATCTACCGCCGACGGCCAAGGCCGCAGCAGGCGCACCCGGCCCTCCTCCACCAGCCCGACCAGGCCGGCATCACCCGAGCAAAACGCATCCACCTGGTAGCTGTGCACCTTTTGCACATCGCGTGCGCTGTGGACCTTGCCCGCGCACACCGCCACCACACCGCGCGCACCCGGGGTGGCAGCCACCGCCACCGCATCCAGCAGGTTCTGCGGCCCATCGGGCACCAGGGCCGTGGCCGGGCGCATCGCGCAGGTCAGCACCACCGGCTTGGCCGGGTCCAGCACCGCCTGCAAGAAGTAGGCGGTTTCCTCCAGCGTATCGGTGCCGTGGGTGATCACAATGCCAGTCACATCCGCCTGCGCCAGCCAGTGGTCGCAGCGCGCCGCCAACTGCTGCCACAGTGCAAAACCCATGTCCTTGCTGTCCACCTGGGCCACCTGCTCGGCCACCAGATCCACCGCACCAGCAAAGCCCCCCAGCGACTCCAGCAACTGCGCCACGCCCACCTCGCCTGCGGTATAGCCCAGGTTATCGCCCGCGCGGCTGGCGCGGCCCGCAATCGTGCCGCCGGTGCCCAGCACCACGATCCTGGAAGAACTTGAATTCAACGCCATGCTTGCAAACTTTCAAAAACTGGTTAAAAATACAGTCACTGGATATTAAAACAGCCCACCACTTCGGTCCCGCCTAGGAGTCACCCCATGGATCTACCCCTGCTTTCCGCCAAACTCACCGCCCGCCAGCAGCAGATTCTGGAGCTGATCCAGTCCGCCATCGCCCGCACCGGCGCGCCCCCCACCCGGGCCGAAATCGCCAACACCCTGGGCTTCAAATCGGCCAACGCTGCCGAAGAACACCTGCAGGCCCTGGCCCGTAAAGGTGCGATCGAGCTGGTCAGCGGCACCTCGCGCGGCATCCGCCTCAAAAGCGACACCCTGCGCACCATCAACGAGTCGCGCCTGCACAACGTGCTCACCCAGCTCGCCCTGCCCCTGATTGGCCGGGTCGCGGCAGGCTCCCCGATTTTGGCGCAGGAACACGTGGACCAAACCTACCACGTCGAAGCCAGTATGTTCCGCCACAAGCCCGACTACCTACTCAAGGTGCGCGGCATGTCCATGCGCGACATCGGCATCCTCGATGGCGACCTGCTGGCCGTACAGTCCGCCACCGATGCCAAAAACGGCCAGATCGTGGTGGCCCGCCTGGGCGACGATGTCACCGTCAAACGCCTGCGCCGCACCAAAAACCTGATCGAGCTGCTGCCGGAAAACCCCGACTACCCCACCATCGTGGTCGACCCGGAAGAAAGTTTCGCCATCGAAGGCCTGGCGGTCGGGCTCATCCGCAACACCTTGCTGATGTAGCGGCATCCCTGTCACTGCACCATGCCGCGCCAAACGTAATTCCATGTAAAGCGCAGCACCCTGCGGAAATCCTCCGCAGCATCCACTACCCGCGTTCATTCGCGTTTACCACCACCGTTTCGTCCGTATTCAACACCGCTTGTTGGGGAGGTCCTATGGGAATCGCATTGTTTTCGCCTACAGGTTTACTGGGTTCGTTCCAGGGTTTGATGGGTTGGTTTACCGCCAGCAGTCCGCACAGCCTGCGCAGCATCCACCCGCCCCAGGCAACACGCCCAGCCAGCGGCTGGGCGCCCGGCTGCAACAACCGTCCCAACCCGGCCCCCGCGTGGACGGCCCGGCCCAGCTGCAGCACCCCGCCACCCGCCGCGCCCCGCCGACCAGTGCGCGTGCTGCGGGTGATTGACACGCCCCAGTCCAGCGCCAGCGCCGGGCGCATGCGCATCTCGGGCCGCATGGCCGATGTCTGTGCCGAGCTAGACCGCATGGCCGCCCTGGAATCCTCGGCCCGCAGCAGCACATTGCTGCAATAAAGCCCGTCAAGCCAACAGCGTTGGCGGCCCCGTAGCCATAACGCTTTTGCACAGCAGCGGCCAAGTAGGCGCTGGCACCAAGGCACAATCAGGGGATGAACATTGTGATCCTCGACGACTACCAAGATGCCGTGCGCAAACTCGACTGCGCCACCAAGCTGGAACCCTTTGCAGCCAAGGTCTACACCAACACCGTCAAGGGCCTGGGCCAGTTGTCGGTGCGGCTCAAGGATGCCGACATCATCGTGCTGATCCGCGAGCGCACCCAGCTCAACCGCGCGGTGATTGAAAAACTTCCCCGCCTGAAAATGATTGCCCAGACCGGGCGCATCGGGGCCCATGTGGATGTCACCGCCTGTACCGAGCGCGGCATCGCCGTGGCCGAAGGCGTGGGCTCACCCACCGCCCCGGCCGAGCTGACCTGGGCGCTGATTTTGGCGGCATCCCGGCGCTTGCCGCAGTACATCAGCAACCTCAAGCACGGTGTCTGGCAGCAGTCGGGCATGAAAACAGCGTCCATGCCACCCAACTTCGGCATGGGCACGGTGCTCAAGGGCAAGACCATGGGCATCTGGGGCTATGGCCGCATCGGCCAGATCGTCACCACCTACGCCCGCGCCTTCGGCATGAAGGTGCTGGTCTGGGGCCGTGAAACCTCGCGCACCCGGGCCCTGGCCGACGGTGTGGAGGTGGTAGACAGCAAGGAAGCCCTGTTTGCGCAGTCCGACGTGCTGTCGCTGCACCTGCGGCTGAACGAGGAAACCCGTGGCATCGTCACACTGGAAGACCTGTCCCGCATGAAGCCCACCTCCTTGCTGGTCAACACCTCGCGCGCCGAGCTGATCGAGCCGGATGCGTTGCTGGCCGGCCTGAACCGGGGCCACCCGGGCATGGCCGCCATTGACGTGTTTGAGAGCGAGCCGATTTTGCAAGGCCATGCCCTGCTGCGGTTGGAGAACTGCATCTGCACCCCGCACATTGGCTATGTGGAGCAAAACAGCTACGAGCTGTACTTCAATGCCGCGTTTGACAATGTGCTGAACTTCATCCAGGGCACGCCCACCAACATCATCAACCCCGGCGCTTTGCAGGTACGCCGCTGAACCTGGGCGTGGTGTTGCGCTAGCAGGTTCTGCAGGTCGGGCGCTATCAAATTTAAGAATAATTTGATAGCTGCTCACGCCGATAAAGAAAGCACAAACGGCCAAAAAACCGATGGTTTTTTGGCCGTTTTTTATGGGTTTTTCAGGTCAATTTTTCTTGGGTGAAATCTTGGCCTCGACGCTGGGGTCGAACAGGTCAAATTCGAGCATATTGCTGTCCACCACCGGGATCACGGGCGGTGGTACCGGCGCGGCGGCCGGGCCTGGTAACCCCAGATCCAGGTCGAGGTCGAAGTCCAGATCCAGGGGGGGCGGTGCGGGGGGATTGGCGGACGGCTGCACGGCAGGCGCTGCAGACATTTCCTGCATCGCCATCAACTCGGAATTGGAGAAGTCCAGGTTCAGGTCCAGATCCAGGTCTAGCGGTGGGCGGTGTGCAGGGGCCAGCGGCTCGGGATGGGTATCCTGGGCCTCTAACGGGGCCAACTCCGACATCAGCAGCATGGGCTGGGTGAACGAGGTTTCGCGCGGAGCCGAGGGCTCCAGCGTTGCCGGCCGGGAGATGTCCAGTTCCAGCTCATGGGGGCGGCTGGCACGCACGGTGCGGGCCCGGGTCACCGCACTTTGCAAGGAGCCGGAGCCGTCCGCCTGGCGCACAGCACCTTGGGCCACGGCGTACAGCAACAGGAGTTCGCGGAAAGCCGCCAGATCGAACGGCTGGCCCGCTGCGCCCACGGTGTCGCGGAACAGGCAGCTTTCAATGTAATCCAGCACCTTGGGCGTACCCCACTGGCTCTCAATGCTGCGCAGCACGGCGGGGTAAGCCTCCAGCGTCTGGCCTTCTTGGGTAAATGCGGGGAACGCCGCAATCTCGCTGTTGAAGATGCGGTTAAAGGCATCGCGCTGCTGCTGGTATTCCGCCTGGCGACCCAGCGTGTGGTAGATCTTGAGCAGTTCCAGGTAGGCCAAGGGGCTGGATTCAGCCGTGTCGTGGATGCTCTTTTTCAATACCTCAATCGCCTGGTCGTACTGGCCCAGCGAGACAAAGAAATCGGCGTGCTGTTGCACGTCCAGAAAATCTTCCGGGTAAATGCTGCGGGCAGGCATGGCAGTGACGGCGGAGCGCGGCGCAGAAACGACCGGAGCAACCGGGGAGACCGGGGCAACGGGCGTGGTCGGCATGACCGGCTTGGTTGACAGGGCCGCTGCGGTCAGCTTCTTCAGGTCTTCAAACAGCGACTCGTCCACATCCGCATCGTGGGTGGGGCCGGGCAAGGTGTTGGGCGGGAGCGGTGACCCCAGAGGTGCCGGGCGGCTTGAAAGCTGAGCCTGGAGCTCTTCGGCACTGGGCTCACCATGGTGCGACCAGTCGGTGGCGGCCGCGATGACGCGTTGGCGGGCGCGGTTCCAGAAGAAAGCGGCGGCGGCAATCGCCGCCAGCAGCAGGCCCAGCAGGCTGTAGACGAAGCTTTGGTCGTAGCGGTTGCTCTCCAGCCGGTCCAGGCGCTGCTTGAAGTCGGCTTCGTTTTTGGCCAACAGGGCCTTGAGGGTTTTGGATTCGGCCTCCAGGGCCAGCAGGCGTTGCTTTTCCTGGGGGTTTTCCACCGGCAGGTTGTTCAACTCGCGCCAAGCGGCGGCGGCAGCTTCGCGTTTTTGCAGGTCGTCGGTGGGGGCCAGCACCACATCGCTGGCAGGCTTGAGCTGGACCAGCCGCTCGTCTGGGGTCTCAGGCGACTCCAGCTTGAGGCGGGGTTTGTTGTCAGAGACTTCGGCCTTGGTCTCGACCTTGGGTTCTGCTTTGGCTTCTACCTTGGGCACCACGGGCTTCGGTGCAGCGACGATTTCCTTGGGTTCTTTGGCCAGGATGGGCTTGGACACCGGGGCCGGGCGCGGCGCACGCACCACCGGTACGGGCGCGGCACGGATAGGCGCAGGTCGCGGCGCGGCAACAGGGGCCGGTGCGGGAGCAGCCACGGACGCATCGGTCACGGGTGCCGGGGCCGCTGTGACGGTCGCTGGAATGACGGTGGGCACCGCCGCCGCCTGCATTTCCAGGGGAAAGTCGGGGAGAAAATCGTAGCGGCGCGAGGTTTTCTGGCTGCACACAGAGCGCAGCACCACGCCCACTACAGGCTCGTCTACCACTGCCGAAGAGCGGATGCGCACCACGGCATCCTGCCCTTGCGCACCGGCCACCACGATGACCCGCACCCGGTTGGCGGCCACCTGCCCATCACCGTGGAATACGTCGGCTTCAAAACAGGCGCTGGCGTTGTCGTCGGCGGAATCCAGCCGGACATCGACCGCCAGATCCAGCGGTTGGCCCAACACCACTGCGCCCCTGGCACGTCCGAGAGACAAGGCTGAGCTACCAAATGCGGCAACCAACAGGGTGGAGCCAATAAGGGTGTTGCGTAGTTTCACTGCAATTTTTTACGTTTGGAGGGGATTTGGACAGACCATACCATTGGATTTCAGCATGTGATCATTTAAACAGCGGCAATTATCGGGCCAACTGGCGACATTGTGGGTCCGAAGACACAGCCACGGAAAACGCCCGCTTGAGGCCCGGCCAGACACCCAAGCGACATATTTTGCAGGCAGTTGTGCCACACCCATGACCATGGCATGACAATGTGCGGCTCACCAGCTCCACCACAGACAGCCCATGGACGAACCCATCCTGACCATTGAAGAACGCGCTGCCATCAATGCAGGGCACTGGTTTGCATCGCTTTCGCCGTCTTTGCGGCATGACATCCTGCGCTGCGCCTATGTCAAACGTTACCAGGACAACGGCCTGATTGCCGCCCGTGGCGAGCCGCCCGAGGAATGGGTGGCGTGTGCCCGGGGCGCAGTGCGGGTGAGTTCCACCTCGCTGTCGGGCAAGCAGATCACCCTGACCTATATGGAGCCTGGCACCTGGTTTGGCGACATCGCTATTTTTGACGGCGACCGCCGCACCCACGATGCCTACGCCCACGGGGAAACCACGCTGCTGTGTGTGGCCAAGGCCGACTTCAAAAAAATACTGGCTACCCATACCGAGTTATACGAGGCCATGCTGCGTCTGCAGGCCCGCCGCATTCGGCAACTGTTTGGCCTGGTTGAAGACCTGAACACCCTGCCCTTGCGCGCCCGGCTGGCCAAGCAACTGCTGCACCTGGCGCGCAGCTACGGCATTCCCAACCTGGCCAACCCGAACGAGATCCGCATCAGCCTGCAACTGGCCCAGGAAGAGCTGGCGCAGTTGCTAGGCGCATCGCGCCAGCGCGTCAACCAGGAACTCAAAGCCATGGAGCGTGAAGAGGTCATCGCCATCGAAACGGCCGGCCTGATGATCCGCGACCGCACCGCGCTGCTGCGCATCGTGGACGCGGACAAGTAAGCTCAGCCGTTGTCCAGCAACTGGGCCGAGACACAGGCCTGGGTAAACACCGCCACCGCATGCCGCAGCGTGGGCATATCAGGCTGGGGGTACTCCAAGCGCAGGTAAACCCGCCCGCGTTGCACCTGCAAAATAAAAGGCGTGGCTTGCTGCACCGCGCTGGTCGGCCAAGCTTGCAACAACGCTATCAAGGGGCCGTCCAGCCACTGCTGGGCCTGGACACGGTTGTCGGCCACCAGTGCGTAGTGGTCCCAGAACTCGATGGGTGCCGTGTTCCATCCCACCTGGTCGTATAGCGCCAGCCAGCGGGCCTCTTCGGGCAGATCGACGTCTACCGTGGTTTGCACGCCATGGGTGGCCTTGTCGTAAGCACGCTTTTCCAGCGACTCCTTGAGCGGGCGGTTGATCAGCATCATGGCCAAATGCTCGGGCAAACCCATCTCGGCCCGGGCGCGTAGCTCGGCCCCAACGATAAAGTCCCGGCCTGCCGGGCTGCGCTCCAGCCGCCAGGGCCGCCCGCCGACTGCGCCAATCACGGCAAAGCCACCGGCATCGTCCAGCCGGTCAAACGCCAGACCTTGCGAATCCGCCCAGCCGCTAACGGCCTCCAGATCGGCTCGGCTATTTACCAGTCCCGTGGCGCGTCCGACCCAGTTTTTAATGCGCTTGAGCATGCGCGCCTGCTTTCTTTGGAGGGGCTGACGGGTGCCGACAGCCCAAATTGGGCAAAGGCTATTGCTACACAATATATAGCTGCTTACGCTTATAGAATAAGCGCAGAAGGCACTTTTTATGCCTAGAATATCTGGCAAACCAATGGATTTTCCCAGTGCACTCGGTGGTCTACCCAACTGGGATCGAACCAGTGACATTCAGCTTAGAAGGCTGATGCTCTATCCAACTGAGCTATGGGTAGCCAGCTTAAGATTCTAACCTTACGGGTATGCTGCCCACCCTTCGGAATACTCCCCTATGCCTACCCTGCACGCCAACATCCTGACCCCCAGCGGCTTCGTTACCGGGGAGATCGCCTTCACCCCCGAGGGCCGTATTGCCCACATCACCGGCCGCCCGGCTCCCACCGCCAGCGTGCGCGATGCAGGCCTGCCGCTGGTGCTGCCCGGCTTCATCGACCTGCACGTGCACGGCGGCGCGGGCCACGACATCATGGAAGGCGGCGATGCCGTGCTGCACGTCACCCGGCTGCACGCCCGGCACGGCACTACGTCGCTGCTGGCCACCACCATGACCGCGCCCATGGCCGACCTGCAAGCCGCGTTCAGCGCACTCGGTGCCGTGTGCCAGCAGCGCCCGGCAGGTGCGGCCCGCGTCATGGGCGTGCACCTGGAAGGCCCCTATATCAGCGAAGCCAAGCTGGGCGCGCAGCCGCCGTTTGCCCGGCCTGTGAGCCACGCCGAAATCCACCAGCTGCACGCCCTGGCCCCGATCCGGCTGATCACCCTGGCTCCCGAAGTGGGCGGCAACCTGGACATGGTGGCAAAGCTGTGTGCCGACGGCTACAAGGTGCAGCTAGGCCACAGCACCGGCAGCTACGAGGACGGCGTGGCCGCGCTGCAGCAGGGTGCCACCGGCTTCACCCATTTGTTCAACGCCATGTCGGCCCTGCACCACCGCGAGCCGGGCATGGTGGGTGCGGCGCTGGCGCATGCCCGCTTTGCCGAGATCATTCCCGACCTGTTGCACGTGCACCCCGGTGCCATCCGCGCCGCGCTGCGGGCTATTCCCTGCCTGTACTGCGTGACCGATTCGACCTCGGCCGCGGGCATGCCCGACGGCGAATACACGCTGGGCCGCCACAAGGTGTTCAAGTGCCTGGGCGGGGTTCGGCTGGAAAATGGCACCCTGGCCGGGTCGTCACTGGCCATGGACCAGGCGTTGCGCAACCTGGTGGACAGCGTGGGCCTGGACCTGGCGGATGCGTCCAACCGCGTCTCGCGCTTTGCCGCCGAACACCTGGGCCTCACCGACCGGGGCCAGCTGGTAGCCGGTGCCTGGGCCGATGTGGTGGTGCTGGACCGCGATCTGGCGCTGCAGGCGGTCTACGTGGAAGGCGAAGCCATTCCTCTTTAGTCGGTTGCCTGTGGGATGGCGGGCAGCAGCACCGTCACCACCAGCCCGCATTCGGCGTGGTTGTGCAGGCGGATTTCGCCACCGTGCGCCTGGAGAATATTGCGGGCAATGCCCAGGCCCAGACCGGTGCCGGTGCGGTTGTTCTGCTGGCCGTGGCCCAGGCGCACATGCGGCTCAAACGCCGCCGACATCGATGCCTGCGCAATGCCGGGGCCAAAGTCGCGCACCTCCACCACCGCCAGCGCGCCCCGGTGGCCCAGGCGCAACTGCACCCGCTCGCCGTACAGCACGGCGTTGTCCAGCAGGTTGCTCAGGGCCCGTTCCAGCGCCAGCGGCTTGCCCTGCACGCTCACCGGTTCGGACACAAATTCGATGCTGGCGTTGGGGTGGATGGGCCGCTTGGCCAGCCGGGCCAGCAGGGTGTCGAGCCGCACCGGGGTCAGGTTCTCGTGGATGTCGGTGTCTTTGACGCTTTGCAGCGCGGCCTTGACCATCACGTCCAGGTCGTCCAGGTCTTCGTGGAAGTCGGCCTGCAGGGCTTCGTCGTCCAGCAGCTCGGTGCGCAGCTTGAGCCGCATGATGGGGGTTTTCAGCCCGTGCGAGATGCCCAGAAACAGCCGCTCGCGGTCTACCAGGTAGCGCTGGATGCGGGCCTGCATTTCGTTGAAGGCGCGGGCGGTGCGGCGCAGCTCGGCGGTGCCGGTTTCGGGCACCGGCTCGGGCGCGCTGTCGCTGCCAAAGGCATTGGCGGCGGACGCAATACGGTTCAACGGGCGGATCAAGCCGCGCACCAGCAGCACGGCCAGCACCAGCACCGTCAGCAGCGTCACCAGTTGCAGCGCCACCCGGTCCAGGGTCAGCGGGTTGGCGTTGTCCAGAAAATACGGGTCGGGCATGGGCGCGGCCAGGTACAGCCAGCGCCCGGGCTCAAATTCAGACTGGATCACCAGCACCGGCGCGGGGCGCGGGCGCAGCAGCAAGGTGGCCTCGACCCAGGACTCGGGCAGGTCGTTCACCGTGCGGCCATCGTCCGACACCCGCAGGCCATCGGGCCAGGCAAAGGCTACATCCGGGGCCTGGGCGGGGCGCAGATTGGCCACCAGGTCGTCACGCACCACCGTCACCACCGCGTCCACCAGGGCGTTGCCGACCAGGGGGGTGATGGCGACGCGCTCGCGGTTCACGTTGACAAAAAACCGCGTGCCGCCCATGGTGCGCAGCTGCTCGATCAGGATGGGCCGGTACTTGGGCGGCAGGTCGCGAAAGAATCGCAGCGTGCCCGCCGCATTCACCGCCAGGTGGTGGGCCGCGCCCAAGGCCTCGGTACGGGCGCTCTCGCGCAGCTGGCGCGCCCACAGCAAGGTGCCCACCAGCTGCGCACTGACCACGCCCAGCGCCATCACCAGCACGATGCGGCCCAGCAGGCTGTCAGGCAGCCAGCGCCGGAATTTAGGCATCGCTGGCCACCACGTCGGCAGAGAACACATAACCGCTGCCGCGCACGGTCTTGATCAACACCGGCTGCTTGCCGTCGTCACTCAGGCGCTGGCGCAGGCGGCTGACCTGTACGTCCAGCGAGCGGTCCAGCGGCCCCAGGTCGCGGCCCCGGGTTTGCTCCATCAGGCGGCCCCGGTCCTGGGGTTCGCCCGCGTGCTCAGCCAAAAAGCGCAGCAGGTTGAAGTCCATGCTGGTCAGCACCACCAGGGCACCGGTCGCATCCATCAGCTGGCGCTCCAGCAGGTCCATGGTGAAACCGGCAAAGCGCAAATAGCGCACCGCTGCCGCGCCACCACCCAACTGCATGCGGCGGTGGATGGCCTTGATGCGGGCCAGCAGCTCGCGCGGGTTGTAGGGCTTGGCGATGTAGTCGTCAGCCCCCAGCTCCAGGCCGACGATGCGGTCGGTGTCGTCGGCGCTGGCGGTCAGCATGATGATGGGCACGGGCGACTGGCGGCGCACGGTCTGGCACAGGGTGAAGCCATCGGTGTCGGGCAGCATCACGTCCAGGATCACCAGGCTGAGCACCTCGCGGAAACGCTCGAACTCGGCCAGAAAGCTGGCCCCGTCGTGCGCCACACGCACCTCGTACTGGTGCTTTTCCAGGTAGGTCTTGAGCAGGTTGCGGGTTTTTTGGTCGTCGTCGACGACCAGGATGGTGCGGTTCATAGATTTACGGCGTGTTGCTGGGGGCGCGGATCACGGCGGCCAGGCGGCGCTGCGCCTCGGCGGGCTCCATGCGCGGGTCGGTCAGGTAGCGCCACAGGGTTTGGGCGACTGCGTCCTTGGTGGATTCGTCGGCGGCCATGCGGTGGGCCAGGCTGGGCACGCGGGCGGTGCGCGGGTCGGCAAAGCTGGCCCAGGAGTCGCGGGCGCAACTGTCCAGGCTGGCCACGTCCATATCGCGCTGCACCGGCACCGAACCCTTGATGCGGTTGTAGGCCAGTTGGGTGGACGCATTGAACACCAGCTCGGCCACCTTTTCCTGCGTGGCATCGCGGTGGTGGCCGTTGGCCAGCATGGCCAGGGTGTCGATGCTGTAGAGGTGGGTGTTCTCGGTGCCTGGCAGCACCACGCAGCCAAAGTCTTTGCCCGGGCTGGCCCCCCACGCGATCAGCTCGCCCTTGGCCCAGTCGCCCATCACCAGCATGGCCGCCTTGCCCGCCAGCAGCTCGCGGGTGGCATCGGTCCAGGGCTTTTCGCGCGGGGGTTCCCCGTTGGTATTGCGCAGCCAGCGCAGGCGGGTCAGGGCGCGCTCCACCCGGGGGTCCAGCCAGGCGCTGCTCCTGCGCTGCACGATCAGCTCGCGGTACAGCGCTGGACCTGCATCGCTGAGCAGCACGGCCTCGAACACGGTGGCCACCTGCCAGGGCTCGTCGCTCCAGGCCAGCGGCTGGATGCCTTGCGCCGACAGCTTGCGCACCGCCAGCTCAAATTCGGCCCAGGTGGTGGGCGGCGGCAGGCCCACGCGGGCAAACAGGCGGCGGTTGTACAGCAAGGTGTTGATGCGGTGGATGCCCAGCGGCGCGGCGATCACCATGCCGTTGTAACTGACCAGGTCCATGACCGTAGGAAACAGGGTTTGCGCCCAACGCTGGCGGGTGGCTACCGCGTTCAGCGGCATGACCAAACCCACATCGGCCCACTCGGTCAGGGTGGTGCCGATCAGCTGCGCCA
Source organism: uncultured Albidiferax sp. (assembly GCA_963512645.1). GTDB lineage: Bacteria > Pseudomonadota > Gammaproteobacteria > Burkholderiales > Burkholderiaceae_C > Rhodoferax_B. Next base: position 125,502 of record CAUPNM010000003.1, read on the forward strand.
CGTCGGGTGCGTCGCCCATCAGCACCCGGCTCTTGAGCACCTTGACCGCCGCCATGCCGCCGCCGCCGGGTATGGCCGCATCGCGCCATTGCACGCCGTTGGCCGCCAGGATGGCGCTGAGCTGGTTGGCCGCGCGGCGTTCGCTGGCCGAGGTCAGCCAGTGCAGCACATCCACCGGTTGGGCCGGTACTTGCGCCCAGCCCGGCATTGCCAGCGCGGCCCAACCCAGCAATAAGACGGCGAGAGCTTTCATTTCCTATCGAAATGTAATGTTATCTATCACGGGCCCCCAGGCTGCCACAGAGCCTGCCCACGCGGTGGCGCCGCAACGTAATGAAACGTAATGCAGGCGCGTCAACGATAGATTTAAGTTCAACAAAATCAACCACTTAGAAGAGTCAAACCACCAAGCAGGGGCGGTTTGATATTACAGGTGGCACAGCATAACCTCCGCTCCATTGAAGACCAGCACATCCCGTTCTGGATTCAAGCCACCCCCAGGAGACCATCGTCCATGCGCATCCCATTCCACCTCACGGCCACCGCCCTTGCCCTGGTTTGCAGCGGCTTTGCCCACGCGGGCAACCTCACCATTGAAAGCTGGCGGGTCGACGACAAATCCTTGTGGGAAGAGGTTTTGTTGCCCGCCTTTTACAAGACCAACCCCGGCATTACGGTGAAGTTCTCGCCCACCTCGCCACCCGAATACGACTCGGCCCTGAACACCCGCCTGACCGCAGGCACCGCAGGCGACCTGGTCACCTGCCGCCCCTTCGACGTATCGCTGGATCTGGCCAAAAAGGGCCACCTGGAAAAACTCAATGGCATTGCGGGCCTGAAGAACTTCCCCGAGTCGGCCCAGGTCGCCTGGCAGTCGGACGACGGCAAAAGCACCCACTGCATGCCCATGGCCTCGGTGATCCACGGCTTCTTCTACAACAAGAAAATCTTTGCCGACCTGGGCCTGGCCGTGCCGGTGACCGAGGCCGACTTCTTCGCCGTGCTCGACAAGATCAAGGCCGCCGGTAAAGCCACGCCGCTGGCCCTGGGCACCGCCGACCAGTGGGAAACCAACCAGATCGTCTTCACCAGCATCGGCCCCAACCACTGGAAGGGCGAAGAAGGTCGCAAGGGCCTCATCAGCGGCAAGCAAAAGTTCACCGACCCGGCCTTCGTCAGCACCTGGGAAACCATGGCCAAGTGGGCACCCTACATGTCCAAGGGCTACCAGGCGCAAACCTATGGCGACTCGCAAAACCTGTTCGGCGCAGGCCGTGCCGCTATCTACCCCACCGGTTCGTGGGACATCTCGTACTTCGAGCAAAACAGCAAGATCGATTTCGGCGCGTTCAAGCCTCCGGTGCAAAAAGCCGGTGACCCCTGCTACATCTCTGACCACACCGACATCGGCATGGGCATCAACAGCAAGAGCAAAAACAAGGCCGACGCGCAGACCTTCCTGACCTGGCTGGCCAGCAAGGAATTTGCCGACCTGTACACCACCAAAGCCACCGGTTTCTTCTCTCTGTCTGGCCACGCCATCGAGGTGAAGAACCCGGTAGCCAAGGAAATGATTGGCTGGCGCAAGCAGTGCAAAAGCACCATCCGCCTGAATGCGCAAATCATGAACCGTGGCACGCCCAGCATGGAAAACGAGCTCTGGAACGTCAGCTCGCAGGTCATGAACCTGAAGATGGCCCCCAAGGATGCCGCGCAGCAAATCCAGGCCGGGTTTGCCAAGTGGTACGCCCCCGCCAAGTAAAGCAGCCTGCGGCAAGCCCTGGTGGTTTGCCGCCGCCTGACTGCAATCACGAAGGTCCACGATGAAACAAGGTTTTTCCTGGCGGGTGCTGGTGTTTATCACCCCCGCCCTGCTGGTCTACGCGGTGTTCAGCGCCCTGCCGCTGCTCGACACCCTGCGCCTGGGGCTGTACAGCACCGACGAAAACGGCCTGCGCAGCTTCTCCGGCCTGGCCAACTACGCCACCATCCTGCACGACCCGCAGTGGTCGGCCAGCTTCTGGAACGCCATGCTGAACAACCTGAAGTTTTTCGGCATCCACATGCTGGTGCAAAACCCGATTGGCCTGCTGCTGGCAGCCCTGCTGTCCTTGCCCAAGCTGCGTTTTGCCACGCTCTACCGCACGGTGTTCTTTTTGCCCACGCTATTGTCGGTGGTGGTGGTGGGCTTTGTGTGGCAACTGATTTTGTCGCCGCTGTGGGGCGTGTCCGAGCGGCTGCTGGGCTGGGTGGGGCTGGAGAGCTGGTTCGCCCCCTGGCTGGGCTTGGAGACATCGGCGCTGAACACCTTGTCGCTGATGTCGGTGTGGCAGTTCGTGGGCATGCCCATGATGCTGATCTATGCGGCCATGATCGCCATCCCCGAAGACGTGATCGAAGCCGCGGTGGTCGAAGGGGCCTCGCCTTGGCGCATCTTCTACGAGATCCGCCTGCCGCTGATCCTGCCGACGCTGGGGCTGGTGACCATCCTGACCTTTGTGGCCAATTTCAACGCCTTTGACCTGATCTACACCGTCAAGGGCGGGCTGGCCGGCCCCAACTACAGCACCGATATTTTGGGCACGCTGTTCTACCGCACCTTCTTTGGTTACCAGTCGCAGGTGGCCAGCCCGACCATGGGCGCAGCGGTGGCCACACTGATGTTCCTGGTGATCCAGCTGGGAGTAGGTACCTACTTTTTGGTGGTGCAGCGCCGCCTGCAACGCTTTGCCTTGTGAGCACATGATGGCCCAACCTCTTTCCAAAATCACCCCCAGCCGCGTTTTTGTGCACGCCACCCTGCTGGGCTACCTGCTGCTGGCGATGGCCCCCATCCTGCTGGTGTTCATGAACTCGTTCAAGGAACGCACCGCCATCTTTGACGACCCGCTGGCCTGGCCCACGCCCGAGACCTTTTCGCTGGTGGGCTACCACAAGGTGCTGGGCCGCTCTGAGGTGTGGCTGTACTTTGGCAACAGCTTCACCGTGACCGTGGCCTCGCTGTTTTTCATTCTGCTGTTTGGCGCGATGGCGGCCTGGGCGCTCACCGAATACAGGTTCAAAGGCAGCCGCTGGCTCAAGCTGTTTTTTGCCTTCGGCATCATGGTGCCGATCCGGCTGGGCACGGTGTCGATCCTGCAAACCATGGTCAGCCTGGGGCTGGTCAACACCCTCACCGCCCTGGTGCTGGTGTACGTGGCCCAGGGCCTGCCGCTGGCCATCATGATCCTGTCGGAGTTCATGGGCCAGGTACCCAGCGAGCTGAAGGACGCGGCACGCTGCGACGGCATCGACGAGTTCCGCATCTTTTTCCAGGTGGTGGTGCCGCTGATCCGCCCGGCCATTGCCACGGTGGCTGTGTTCACCATGGTGCCGATCTGGAACGACCTGTGGTTCCCGCTGATCCTGGCCCCGTCAGAAAAGACCCAGACCATCACCCTCGGCATCCAGCAGTTTGTGGGCCAGTACGCCACCGACTGGAACGCTGTACTCGCTGCCCTGGCCCTGGCCATCATCCCCGTGGTCGTGCTGTACGCCCTGTTTTCACGCCAACTGATCCGCGGCATTACCGCTGGCGCAGTGAAGTAACTAGTCAAAAATCATGGCAAAAGTATCCCTTCAAAACATCTCCAAATCCTTTGGCAGCACGCCGGTGCTGCAGGATGTCAGCCTGGAAATCGAGCACGGCGAGCTGGTCGTGCTGGTCGGCCCCAGCGGCTGCGGCAAGTCCACCCTGCTGCGGGTGCTGTGCGGGCTGGAGAGCATCGACAGCGGCACGCTGCGCATCGGGGACGACGTGGTCAACGCCATGCCCCCGGCCGAACGCGGCATCGCCATGGTGTTCCAGAGCTATGCGCTGTACCCGCACATGACAGTACGCCGCAACATGGCTTTCGGCCTGCGCATCCACGGCGCCGACAAGGCCGAGATCGACCGCCGTGTGCTGGACGCCGCCAAGGTGCTGCACATCGACCACCTGCTAGAGCGCCTGCCGCGCGAGCTCTCCGGCGGCCAGCGCCAGCGGGTGGCGATTGGCCGCGCCATCGTGCGCGAGCCGCGCCTGTTTTTGTTCGACGAACCCCTGTCCAACCTGGACGCGGCCTTGCGCGCCAAAACCCGCATCGAGCTGGCCCGCCTGCACCGCGACCTGGCCGCCACCATGGTCTATGTGACGCACGACCAGATCGAGGCTATGACCCTGGGCGACAAGATCGTGGTACTGCACGAAGGCCGGGTGCAGCAGGCGGGCACGCCGCTCACCCTGTACCAGCAGCCTGCCAACCGTTTTGTGGCCACCTTCATCGGCTCGCCCACCATCAACCTGCTGCCTGCGCGGGTGGTGGAGCTGGCCGAACAAGGTGTGCGCGTACAGCTGGGCAACGGCTGCAAGTTCCTGGCCACGGTGGACCCCAGCGGCCTGCAGATCGGCGAATCGGTCGAAGTGGGCCTGCGCCCCGAGCACTGCGAAGTGCTCGCCGATGGCCGCGCCCCGCGCGGGGACGATGCTGCGCTGGATGCCGAAATCACCCTGGTCGAGCACCTGGGCGAATCCAACCTGCTCTACCTGAAGACCGACGACGGCCAGGAGCTCATCGTGCGCGGCGACGGCAATGCCGCCGTGCGCCTGGGCGACTCGGTGATCATCCGCGCCGTGCCCGAAGCCATGTACCTGTTCCGCGCCGACGGCAGCGCCTGCCCGCGCCTGCGCCCCGGCAATATGCGATCGGCCCACGCACTATGACGCTGCCTAGCCACATCCACTACCGGGTCGGCATTGATGGCGGCGGCAGCAGCACACGCGCCCGCCTCACATTGCTCGATGGCACCGTACTGGGCGAAGGCAAGGCCGGTGCTTCTGGTCTGATGCAAGGCGTTGCGCAAGCGTGGAGAAACATCCAATACGCCATCGATCGCGCGGTGCATGCCAGCCCACTGGACAGGCAACCGCCGCCCAACCTGCACAACTGCGCCCTAGGTATCGGCATCGCCGGTTTTAACCACAGCACGTGGCGGGCCGCATTTCTGGATGCCAATCCGGGTTACACCACCCTGGCCGCAGACACCGATGCGTACACCGCCCTGCTAGGTGCCCACCGGGGCCAGCCTGGCGCGTTGGTCATTGCAGGTACCGGCACCGTGGCACTGGCCTTGTTTGCCGACGGCACCCGCTCGGCAGCGGGTGGCTGGGGCTTTCCGTCGGGCGACGAAGGTGGTGGCGCGGTTCTCGGCTTGCGGGCGGTCAACCTGGCGCAGCGTGCGGCCGATGGGCGGCGCGCACCCAGTCCCCTGACCCGCGCGGTGCACCAAGCCATCGGACGGTCAGACAACGCCCTGCTGGCCTGGTGTTGCGAAGCCAGCCAGAACGATTTCGCCCGTCTCGCCCCCTTGGTGTTTGACTGCGAAACGCAAGACCCCGCCGCCGCCCAATTGCTGTTGGACGCCGTGCGCGACATCGAGCGGCTCGCCCAGGCCGTAGACCGCGACAACGCCCTGCCCCTGGTGGTGCGCGGCAGTATCGGCCAGCGCCTCTGCGAGCGCCTGTCGCCCTTTCACCAAGCCTGTCTCGTCACGCCCAAAGGCGATGCGCTCGACGGTGCCTTGCAACTCGATTTTTCTCCCAGGAGCTCCGTGTGAAAACCCATATGTATCTGGAGGCCGTCTCGTCGCCCCAGCAAGTCCAGCTGCAACTCGCCGCCGATGCCGACCGCTACGCCGCCCTCGGTGCCGCCCTGCGCGCCCGCCCGCCGCGTGGCACCGTCACCATCGCCCGGGGCAGCTCCGACCACGCCGCCGCCTACCTGGCCTACCTCATCATGGCCCGCAGCGGCCAGCTGGTGACATCGCTGCCGATGTCGCTGCTCACGCTGTACCAGGCCCCGCTGCCGCTGGCCAATATGCTGGCCATCTCGGTGTCGCAGTCGGGCCGCAGCCCGGACCTGGTCGAGCCCATGTTGCGTTTCCAGCAGGCCGGGGCCACCACCGTCGCCCTGGTCAACGATGCCGCCTCGCCATTGGCCGCAGCGGTGGACTGGACGTTGCCCCTGCACGCCGGCCCCGAGCACAGCGTGGCTGCCACCAAAAGCTTCATCTGCAGCCTGGTCGCCGGGGCCCGCCTGGCGGCAAGCTGGGCTGACAACGCCGACTTCATCGCCCGCCTGGCCGACCTGCCCGCCGCGCTAGAGCAGGCCTGCAGCCAAGACTGGTCGGCCGCCATCGCCCCGCTGCTGCAGGCCGAGCGCCTGATGGTCATTGGCCGCGGCCCCAGCCTGGCGGTAGCGAACGAGGCGGCGCTCAAGTTCAAGGAAACCTGCGCCATCCAGGCCGAGGCCTTCAGCGGTGCCGAGGTGCAGCACGGCCCCATGGCCCTGGTGGATGAGGCCTACCCCATGCTGATCTTCGCGCCACGCGGCCCAGCCCAGCCCGGCCTGGTCGCCCTGGCTGCCGCCATGCGCCAGCGCGGTGCCCACGTGCTGCTGGCCGCCCCTGCCGATGTCGCCACCCGCGACCTGACCCTGGCCACCGCCCCGCACGAAGACCTGGACCCCATCGCCGCCATCCAAAGCTTTTACCTGCTGGTAGAGGCCGTCGCCCGCGCCCGGGGCCAGGATCCGGACAAACCCCGCCATCTGTCCAAGGTGACCCGCACGCTCTGATCCACCGCAGCCGCAGAATCTGCGGAATTTTTGCTCCTAAATACATAGCCTCTTGCGCCGATCAAATCAGCACAAGAGGCTATTTTTATGCATGGAATTTTTCGTAATTTTGATAGCACCCAACACTGGCGGGAAGCGCCACTCTGCCCCCGGCAATCCCCCATATCCGACATGCATTCTTGATCCAATTTTTTGCATACAATTACTTTTTAAACAGTAAATGAAGACAAATAAATGTTTTATAAACCATCCATAGTGATGGTGTACTGATAACAACCAAGCAGAAGGGACAAGTAATGGAGAGCTTTTTTTCAGGCGGCGCTTTTGCCATTGCAGGCATCGCCATCGTCTACCTGCTGTTCATGTTCCGAAAGCCCCAGGTACCCTATGACGAACAGACCCCGTCCCAAATCATGGCCCTGCGCCAACACGCCAAAGAACACGAAGACAGCGCGCCGCAAGGCATCGACCGCCGGGCCCAAGACCACGACCGCCGCCGCAGTTAACTCCCCGGCTCTGGCCCAGCCCCTGGGCGCGCACGCGGCACAATTCCCGCATGCCCCGCCCGACCCTTCCTCCACCGCCTAGCCATGCCGTCACCGCCTGGGTCGATGCGCTGCGCCAGCAGGCGGACGCGGCGACGCTCAAGGGCTTGCCCACCCTGGCCGATGCCGATGCGGCGCAGGTGATGGCCTTGCTGCGGCAAGACAGCCCGCCCGCCGCAGCACCCGAACCGCCTGAAACCGCCCCCGGCACCGTCTCCGGCCACTTCCGCCCGCGCATCACCCTGCTCACCCTGGGCCGGGGCGACGGGCTGCTGGGGCTCAAGCCCCAGGGCAAGCTGGGCCCGCGCGGCGACAGCGTGACACTGGCGCAGATCGACTGGACCTACCGCACCGACGGCGGGCAGCGCTGGTCCACGCCCGCCCCCACCTCCATTCTCAACAACCGCCCCGCCGCCGTGCAGGAGCTGTTCGACATCGGCGGCCCGGTGGTGCTAATGCAGCGCGACCTGGCGGCCGAAGCCGATGCCATCGATTGGGTGTGGGAGATGGGCCTGGTACCGGTAGCCGCGCACAGCTTCCAGTGGCGCAGCCGGGATGATCGGCCTGACCTGGGCCCGGTGTGGACGCTGGCGCAAGAGGCCTTCTTTGGCGACTTCTGGGCCGACCAGGTGCCGCGCCTGCAGGCCAAAGGCTGGGCGGTGGCCGTGCAACCCGGCTTTGCGCACGAGAGCGTACCGGTGCAGCGCTGGCGGCTGGTGGTGCACCCCGACACCTTTGATCTCGCATCCAAAGAGCTGGCCGAGCCGCTGGTGCCGCCCGCACGCGGCGTGCAAAAGCTGCGCCTGCCCGAGCGCGAAGGCGCCTGGCTGCTGAGCTTGGGCATCGAGATCGACGGCGAAACCCTGGACCTGGCCCCCATGCTGGCCACCCTGCTGCAGCGCGACAGCCGCTGGCTGCACGCCGACCAGATCGCCGCCATTGACGACTTTGCCGTGATCAGCCTGCGCGCGCCCGGTGGCAGGCGTATCGACGCACCGGCAGCGCCGCTAAAAGCCATCGTCGGCGCGATGGTCGATCTGCTCACCGACCCGCTGCGTAACCAAAACAACGGCTTGCTGCGCCTGGGCGCGTGGGAAGCGCGGCGGCTGGAGGCCCTGCGCGCCGGTCTGCTGGACGCGCACCGCGTGGGCCCGCACAACGCCTGGCAGCTCGAAGGCGACCTGGGCCTGGCCAGCCTGGCCAAGCGCCTCAAAGCCCTGGGCGCGCCGCAACCGGTGGCCGCACCCGACGGCCTGCAGGTGCAGCTACGCCCCTACCAGTTGGAGGGCCTGGCCTGGCTGCAGTACCTGCGCGCCCACCACCTGGGCGGCATCCTGGCCGACGACATGGGCCTGGGCAAAACCGCGCAGGCCCTGGCCCATGTGCTGGTGGAAAAACAGGCCGGTCGGCTCGACCTGCCCGCGCTGGTGGTGCTGCCTACCTCGCTGATCTTTAACTGGCAGGCCGAAGCCCGCCGCATGGCCCCCGGCCTGCGCCTGCTGACCCTGCAGGGACCGGACCGCGCCGACCTGTTTGGCCATATGGCGGCGCACGACCTGGTGCTGACCACCTACCCGCTGCTGTGGCGCGACATGGATGCGCTGGCAGCGCAGCTTTTCCACCTGGTCATCCTCGACGAGGCGCAAATGGTCAAAAACGCCGGTAGCCGCAGCGCCCGCGCCCTGCGCCGCCTGCGCACCCGCCACAGCCTGTGCCTGACCGGCACGCCGCTGGAAAACCACCTGGGCGAGCTGTGGGCGCAGTTCGACTGGCTGATGCCCGGCTTTCTGGGCGATGCGCGCCAGTTTGCGGCCCGCTGGCGCAAGCCCATCGAAGAAAACGGCGAAACCCTGCGCGCCGCCCTGCTGGCCCAGCGGGTGCGCCCCTTCATCCTGCGCCGCCGCAAGCAAGACGTGGCCAGCGAACTGCCTCCGCGCACCGAAGTCATCCAGCGCGTGCAGCTGCAAGGCCAGCAGCGCGAGCTGTACGAAGGCGTGCGCGCGGCCGCCGACCTGCAGGTGCGCCGCGTGCTGGAGCGCCAAAGCTTTAACGGTGCCCAAGTCACCATCCTCGATGCCCTGCTCAAGCTGCGCCAGGTCTGCTGCGACCCGCATTTATTGAAAGGAAAGAAGCCCGCCAAAACCATGGAGCGCGCCAAGCTGGCACTACTGGCCGACATGCTGCCCGAGATGGTGGCCGAGGGGCGGCGGGTGCTGGTGTTTTCGCAGTTCACCGAGCTGCTGGCGCTGGTGGCCGAGCAGTTGGAGGCGTTGGCGCTGCCGTTTCTCAGCCTCACCGGCAAAACCCCACCCAAAGAGCGCGGCCGCGTGGTGCAACGTTTCCAGGCACAAGAGGTGCCCGTGCTGCTGCTGAGTTTGAAAGCCGGTGGCGTAGGCCTGAACCTCACCGCCGCCGACACCGTCATACACATGGACCCCTGGTGGAACCCCGCCGTGGAAGAGCAGGCCACCGCCCGCGCCCACCGCATCGGCCAGGACCAGCCGGTGTTCGTCTACAAGCTGGTGGTGGAAGGCAGCATCGAAGAACGCATGCTGGAGCTGCAAGCCCGCAAACTGGCGCTGGCGAATAGCGTGCTGGGCGTTGATGCGCAGGGCGGGCCGAAGTTTGATGCGGCCGATCTGGATGCCCTGCTGGCGCCCTTAGGCAGCAGAGCCATCACGCAATCCCCCGAAGAAGCCGCCCGCCGCTGGGGCCGCACCGGCGGCCGCGCGGCCTGAACACTATAAAAATAATAGCTTCTAGCACTTATGGAATAAGCGCTAGCAGCCTTTTTCTCTATGCGTGCAGAGGGCGGGCCGCCACCATCGCCGCCACCATGTCGGCAGTCACAGCCGACAGCGTCAAGCCCAGGTGGCCGTGGCCGGTGTTGTAGAAAACGCCGGGCCGTTTGCCGGGGCCGACGCGCGGCATCAGGTTGGGCATCATGGGGCGCAGCCCGGCCCAGGGCACCACGCTCTCGGTGCGCACGCCGGGGAAACACTGCTGCACCCATTCCACCAGCGGACGGATACGGTCGGCCCGGATGTCGCGGTTAAAGCCGTTAAATTCGGCCGTACCCGCCACCCGAAAGCGCCCCAACCCCAGGCGGCTGCTGACCAGCTTGGTTTCGTCGTCCAGCAGGCTGACCATGGGGGCCGATGCCTGGCTGTGCGCGTCGTCCAGGTTCACGGTGATGGAGTAACCCTTGACCGGGTAGATGTTGACGCGGTCCCCCAGCTGGGCAGCAATGTCGCGGCTGGCTGTGCCTGCGCAGACCACCACACCGTCGAACACGCTGGTATGGGCTTGGTCACCGTCGTGCGCGGTGATGGTCACGGATTTGCCGTCGCTTTTGACGCTCTGGATCGCATGGCCGTAGCGGGTTTGCACGCCCAGGCGCTCGGCGGCGGCGGCAATGCCGGTGCTGAACTTGTGGATGTCGCCGGTGGTGTCGCTCTCGGTGAAATAACCGCCGTAGTAGTCGCCCGCCAGCGTGGGCTCAATCGCGCGCATCTCTTGTGGGGTGACGGCGCGGCGCTCCAGCCCGCCCTGGGCCAGCAGCTTGGAGACCTTGCCCGCGTGTTCGAAGTTGCCCTTGTCGCGGTAGATGTGCAGGATGCCTTCGCGCTGGTGGTCAAAGTCCAGGCCCTCTTCTGCCGCCCAGGCATCGAGGTGCTGGCGCGCGGCCATCGCCAGGCGGGTGGTTTCGATGGTGTTTTTTTCGTACTGCGGAATGGCGGCGATGAACTCGGCAAACCAGGCCATCTTGTGCCAGCTGGGCTTGGGGTTGACCAGCAGCGGTGCATCGCTGCGCAGCATCCACTTCACGCCCTTGAGCACGGTGGACCAGTGGTTCCACACCTCGGCGTTGGACACCGAAAACTGCCCGCCATTGGCAAACGAGGTTTCCATGGCCGCGTAACGGTGTTTTTCGAACAAGGTGACGGTGTAACCGCGTTTGGCCAAGGCATAGGCGGTGGTGACGCCCGTGATACCGCCGCCAATAACGGCCATGTTCGCTGCGAACTTTTTCATGATGAGACTTCCAAAACGTCAACAGGGGGATAGCCGCACGCGTGCGCGGCCATCGCCCCCTCTGTTTTGGACCTGAGAGATTCGCGGCTGGCTTGCTGCCAATCGCTTGCTCCTGCGGTGAGCCGGGTGACGAAACCCAACTGCTCTTCAGATGTGTGGTGTGGATACCGGTCCTTTTGCCTGAAAGTTTCCGGGGCGGTTGCTCCTTCGGCGCTGGTGTCCTGAACGAATTCAGGGGGAGCAGTCTCTCCCGGTATCTCTACGGATTATCGCATTGGAACTAAAGCACCTTCACCGCACGGCCAATGAACTGGATCGGGCCGGTGGGTCTATCGATGGGCGAGCCGTTCACCGGCTCCAGGGTCAGCTCAAACAACTGGTTGGGCTGCAGCGGTGGTAGCTTGTCCAGCGGGATGGTGATGGTCTGCCCCGGCTTGACCAGGCCCAGCGACACCGGGCCCTTCCAGTCCTCGCCCTTGGTCCAGAACTGCAGGGACTTTTCGGCGGGCACCGCCACCGGCCCCAGGGCGGTGAGGCTGAGCTGGCGGGAGTCGCTGGCCTGGATGACCCAGCCCGGTGCCTTGTCTTGCGGCGCGACCAACACCACCATGTACTGCGGCCCGGTGGGCAGCACGCCCTGGCGCGTGACCAGCACCGAGGCCAGGATGGCGGCGGTGGCAAAACCAGCACCGGCTAGGCCGCGCCACAGGCCCAGGCGGTCCCACCAAGGCGGGGGTGCCGGGGCGATGGCCGTACGGCGCGGGGCCACGGCGTGGGCCACGCTGCGGTCGATGCGCTGCCATAGTTCGGCAGACGGCTCTACTGGCTCGGCCAGGGCGGCCAGCGGCAGCAGCTGTTCTTGCCAGCGCTGCACGGCGGCTTGCAAGGCGGCGTCGGTGGGCAGGCGCTGCTCCACCATGCGGCGGCGGGTGGCCGAGAGCGTGCCCAGCACGTATTCGGCGGCCAGCTCGTCTGGCGATAGGTTGTTTGGCTGCGTGCTCATGCCATGCACTCCCGCAGGCTGCCCATGCTGCGTTTGATCCAGGCCTTGACGGTGCCCAGGGGCGTTTGGGTGCGCTCGGCAATTTCGCCGTGCGAGCAGCCGTCCACATAGGCGTACAGGATGCAGTTGCGCCGCGCGGGCTCCAGCCGGGCCAGGCAGTCGTTGAGCTTGCCCAGGCTGACGCGCAGGTCAAACGCATCGGCAACCTCGGCATGGGCCTCCAGGGAGTTTTGGGCATCCAGGGCTTCGGCCGTTTCTTCGTCCACCGGTACCTCGCGCGCGCCGTTGCGCACCGCGTTGAGCGCCAGGTTGCGCACCACGCTGTAGATCCAGCCCCGCCCCGAGCCGCGCTGGGCATCGAAGCTGGCGGCCTGGGTCCAGATGTTCATGAAGGCATCGTGCACCACGTCCTCGGCCTGCTGGCGTTGGCGCACGATACGCAGGGCCACGCCCAGCAGGTGGCGGCTGTCTTGCCGGTAGATGTCCTGCAGGGCTTGGCGCTCGCCACGGGCGCACCCCACCAGGGCGCGCTCGTAGTCGAAATCATCGGAGGCAGTCGTCAAGGGCGTTCCATCGAAGGGATTGAGGTCCTTCGATGGTAGTCGCCAAACTTAGGCCGCTTTCCAGAAGATGTAGTCGGCCTGGTATTTGACGATTTCTTTGGCACCCTTGGTGGCCGGGCTGCACAGCGTGGCCGGGGCGACACCGCCCTGGGTGGCGACACGCTGGATGTGGGTCACGCCCGCCATCGCGCCCATGCCCATGGCGGGGTTGGCCTTGACCAGCTGGTAGGGGATGTTGCCTGCGCCTGCGGGGGCCACGGCGAGCTGGGTGGCGGTGATTTTGGAGCCGTCCATCGATTCCCAGGTGGCGGGCGGGCCGTAGTACTTGCCCACCTGTTTGCCGCTGCGGTCGTTCAGGGCGGCGTTGGGGCCTACGAAGACCCACTCGGTCATACCGGGGGCGTTGGCCTTGTCACGGCATTCGTAGGTGATCTCGCCCACGCCCACGGTTTCCAGGGCCACTTTGTGGCCCATGGGCACCTTGACGGCCTCGGGCAGACTGTCCTGGCTGAACATGGGTTTTGTGGGGGCCATGGAGCCGCAGGCGCTCAATACGGCAGCAGCAGAGACGATGGCAAGCAGAGACAGGGGTTTGATTGGCATGGAAAAGCTCCAAAAAAGGTTTAGCGGATGGGTACAACAGGCAGCTTGTGTGCGCTGCTACAGGTACTACACGCCAGACCCGGTTTTGGATGCAGTGGATTTGCACTATTTTTGCGTCGACCCAAGACATGCCACAAAATAAGTAGCTGTTACCGCCCATTCCATAAGCGCAAAGGGCCTATTTTCCTTAAAAAAGAAAAATCAGACTTTCAGCAGCATGGGGGCCGGATGGGCGGCGCAGAAGGCTTCAAAGTCGGCACGGGACACCGGGCGCGAGAACAAATAACCCTGCCCGTAGTCGCAGCCCATGGCCGTCAGCAAATCGCGCTGCTGGGCGGTTTCCACCCCTTCGGCCACCACCTGCATGCCCAGGGCGTGGGCCATGGCCACCATGGCTTTGCACAGGGCCAGTTCGGTGGAGTCGGGTGCCAGGTGGCGCACAAACGACTGGTCGATTTTGATGAAGTCGATGGCAAAACGCTGCAGGTACGACAGCGCCGAGTAGCCGGTACCAAAGTCGTCCAGCGATGCCTGGATGCCTGCGGCGGCCAGTTCCAGCAGGCGATCGCAGACCCGGCTGCTGGTGTCCAGCAGCAGGCCTTCGGTGATCTCCACCACCATGCTGGAGCCCGGCAGACCCAGGGCCTGGAGCTGTGCGGCCCAGGGCTGCCGGCCCTCGCCTTCGTGGTGGAACTGCACCGGCGACTTGTTGATACTGATCTGGAAGTCGGGGTGCAGGCGGCTGCGCCAGGCCTGCACCTGCAGCGCCGCCTGCTGGAACACCCATTCGCCAATCTCCACGATCAGGCCGCTGGATTCGGCGATCGGGATGAACTGGGCCGGGCTGATCAAGCCGCGTGTGGGGTGCTGCCAGCGGATCAGCGCTTCGGCCTTGTGCACCACCCCGGTGGTCAGGTTCACAATCGGTTGGTAGACCAGCCGAAACTGCTGCTCTTGCAGGCCACAGCGCAGGTCGTTGGCCAGGCGGACCCGGGTTTGTGCGGCCTCCTGCAAGGCCGGGGTAAAGAAGCTGAAACGGTTGCGCCCCGCACCCTTGGCCACGTACAGCGCCTGGTCGGCGTTCTTGAACAGGTCTTCGATATCCGTGGCATCCAGCGGGTACAGGGTGATGCCGATGCTGGCAGACACAAACACCTGTTCGGACCCCAGCTGAAACACCTGCTCCACCGCCCGCAAGATCTTCTGTAGGGTGGGCTCCAGGCGGCTGACATCGGCCACCTCCGACAGGATCACCGTGAACTCGTCACCCCCCATGCGGGCCACCGTATCGGCCTCACGCACACAGGACTGGATGCGCCGGGCCGCCTCCACCAGCAACAAGTCGCCATTGCCATGGCCCAGGGTGTCGTTGACCTCTTTGAAGTGGTCCAGGTCGATGAACAAAATGGCGAGCTGCTGCGCGTCGCGTTTGCAGCGTTTGATCTCTTGCTCCAGCCGGTCGCGCAGCATGCGCCGGTTGGGCAGGCCGGTCAGGGTGTCAAAAAAGGCCTGCTGCCGTACCAAGGCTTCGGAGGTCTTGCGGTCGGTGATGTCGGTGTGGGTGCCGATCATGCGCAAGGGCTGTCCCTGGGCATCGCGGCTGATCACCATGCCCCGGCTCAGCACCCATTTCCAGCTGCCGTCCTTGCAGCGCACCCGGTGCTCGTTGGAATAGCTGGCAGTGCGGCCTGCAAAGTGGTCATCGCGGTCACGGTGCATCTGCGGCAGGTCTTCGGGGTGGGTGCGCCGGTCCAGCTCGGTGGGCAGGTCGGGAATTTCGCCTTCTGCAAAGCCGTACATCTCGACCAGGCGCTTGGAGAGGTGCTCTACCCCGCTCTGGAGGTGCCAGTCCCACACGCCGTCACCGGTGCTTTCCATGGCCAGGCGCCAGCGGTCTTCGGTGGCCTGCAGCGTGGTGCGGGCCAGCTTGCGTTCAGTGATGTTTTGCAGCACCAAGGTGCGCAACACCAGCTGCCCGTTCTCCCAGGTAGAGCTGCCCATGGCGTGCACCCAGATGGACTCGCCCTGGAATGTGGTGGCCTCCAGCTCCAGGTCGTGGCGGCTGGTGTGCAGTGCCGCCGCGCCAAAGGAGCTGCGGATCTTGTCCATGGAGGATGGCGTAAACACCCGCTCGGCCGTGGCCAGGGCGGTGGTGGGGCGGAAGTCGCGGGGGCTGGTCTGGAAGATGCGGTACACCCCTTCGGTCCAGTAGACGCGGTCGCGCACGCCGTCTTCCTCCCACCCGCCCACCTGGGCCAGCGTCTGCATATTGGTCAGCAACTGGTCCAGGCGCTTGCGTTCGGTTTGTGCCTGCACGTAGGCCGAAACATCGGCAAAGGTACGCACCATGCCGCCGTCGGGTAACGCCTGGGTCTTGACCTCCAGCGTCTGGCCCGCCACGGTGACCCGCAGGTAACAATCGGGCACCTCGGCATTCGCACCTCCCAGCACGTAGTGGCGGGCTGCGGGCTCGACCCAATACGCCTGGGGCCCGAAGTCGCCGCGCTCCATCTGCAAGGCGGTGATCGCGCCCAGCAAGGGCTTGGTGGCCAAAAAGTCTTCCGGCAGGTCCAGTAACGCACACACCCGGCGGTTAAACGAGATCAGGCGCATGTCGGCACTGAACACAAAAACACCCTGGCTGATGCTGGCCAGCGTGGCCTGCAGCACGCGGGTTTGTTCCAGCAACAGGGCATGGGATGCGCGCAACTCGGCCTCGGCCTGCTTGCGCGCGCTGATGTCGGTATGGGTGCCAATCATGCGCAAAGGGCTGCCGTCGGCCGCCCGCTGGACCACCATGCCGCAAGACAGCATCCACACCCACTGCCCGTTTTTGTGGCGCATGCGCAGGTCGATGCTGTAGGCCGGTGCCGAGCCGTCCAGGTAGGCCACCAGCGCAGCTTGCATGGGGGCAAAGTCGTCTGGGTGCAGGCGGCTGGCGAACTCGGTATAGCCGGATTTGAATTCACCGCTGGCAAAACCCAGCATCTCTTCCCAACGTGGGGAAAAGGTTTGCGCACCGGTGCGCAAGTCCCAGTCCCACACCCCGACGCCCGAGCCCTCCAGGGCCAGCTTCCAGGGGTTGGTGGCATCGCTGCGTTCCGGCGCATGGGTCCAATCCTGGGGCGCGGGCAAGAAGGGTGGATCGGGGCGTTGGTTCAAGATCAATCGGTGGTAGTTGCACGATACTACCTTCAAAAACCCACAGTGTGTACAGCCCGCGTACGCACAATATAAAACCACCCGCCCCCCTGTGCGGCACCCAGAGGCGGGGGTATTTCAGCCCCACAGAGCCGGTGGCGGCGGCTGGATCCAACCGTTGTCGTACTGCATGGCTGCGGCCCGGTCTTGCTGCTGCAGCAAGGGGCCGTCCAGGTCCACATAAGCACAGCGCTGGGCCAGCAAGAACGCCGGGGCCATGGCCAGCGAGGTGCCGCACATATTGCCCACCATCAGGCCCAGGCCGTGCCGCGTGGCCTCGTCGGCCAGGGCCAGCGCCTCGGTCAGGCCGCCGCATTTGTCGAGCTTGATGTTGACAAACTGGTAGCGCCCCACCAGCGTCGCCAGCGATGCCCGGTCGGTGCAGGACTCGTCCGCCGCCAGGGGAATGGGCGACTGCAGGCCGTCCAGCGCCGCATCCTGGCCGCGCGCCAGCGGCTGCTCGACCAGTTCGACCCCGGCCCGGGCCAGTTGCGGCAAAAGTTCGCGCAGCAGCGCAGGCGACCAGGCTTGGTTGGCATCCACCACGATGCGGGCGGTCGGGTGTTCCTCGCGCACCATCTGCACCACATCCAGGTGCCGCTGCGCATCCACCTTGAGCTTGAGCAGCGGGTACTGCCGGGCCGCTCGGGCCTTGCGCCGGGTGGTGGCCTCGTCGCCCAGGCCGATGGTGTAGGCGGTGGTGACCGGCTGCCAGCGCGGCAACCCGGCGGCCTGCCACACCGGTACGCCGGTTTGCTTGGCGCGCAGGTCCCACAGCGCGCAGTCCAGCGCGTTGCGGGCACCGCCTGCGGGCAGCATCTGCAGCAGCTCGGCACCGGTGAGGGCGTCGTGCAGGTTTGGCAGTACGGCGGCTACTTGCGCGGCCATGCTGGCGGGGGTTTCGCCGTCGTAGTCCACCCCGGCGGCTTCGGCCTGGCCGGTGTGGCCTGCGCCATCGGACAGGGTCAGCAGCAGTACCGGCTGGTGGGTGATGACCTCGCGGGCGATCTCGAAGGGTTCATGCATCGCCCACTGTTCGATGCGGGTGTGGCAGCGGATCATGCTTGCAGCAAGGCCGCAGCAAGGGCCTCCACGCCACCGCGCATCGGGTCGACCACGGGCAACTTGAGCTCCCGGCCAATGCGGTTGGCATACGCATCCCAGGCAGCATCCGACAGGCTGGACGAATTGATGCTGATGCCCACGCAGCGCACCGCCGGGTTGGTCAGGCGGCCCGCCTCGACGTAGCGGTCGATGGCGACTTGCAGGTCGGGAATCGGAAAGCCGGGGTAGCCCTCGATGCAGTCGCGCGACGGGTCGTGGCACAGCACCAGCGCATCGGGCTGCGAACCGTGCAGCAGGCCCAGCGTCACGCCCGCGTAGGCCGGGTGGAACAGCGCGCCCTGCCCTTCGATCACGTCCCAGTGGTTGGGGGCGTTGTCGGGTGAGAGTTGCTCGGCGGCACCGGCCACAAAGTCGGAGATCACCGCGTCGATGGCCACGCCCTCGCCCGCAATCATCACGCCCGTCTGGCCGGTGGCGCGGAAGGTGGCGGGCGCGCCCCGACGCTGCAGCGCCTGGGCCAGGGCCAAGGCGGTATATTTTTTGCCCAGCGCGCAGTCGGTGCCCACGGTCAGCACCCGCTGGCCCGTGCGCTTGCGCCCCGTGCCCGCCGGGAAGGCCTGGTCAGAATGCCGCACATCGATCAGGCGCGCGCCGCTGCGCTGGGCGGCCTGCACCAGGCGCGGGAAAGATGTCAGGCGCGAGTGCTGGCCACTGACGATGTCCAGGCCCGCGTCCAGCGCGGCTTCCAGCTCGGCCAGCCAGTGTTCGGGCAGCGCGCCGCCCACGGCGGCCACGCCCACCACCAGCGAGCCCGCGCCCTGCTGCGCCGCTTGCTGGGGCGACAGGCGGGGCAGGCCCAGGCTGACGGTGGCGGTGGGCAGGCTCCATTCGCCCAGCACATCATCGGCACACCAGTCGCGCAGGCCAAAGGCGGTTTTGGCATCGGATTTGAGCGTGACATCGCCCAGAAACAACAGATAGGGTTTACGGAGTTGGTGCATGGTTTTAGCTCGGTTCAAGTGGCCTGTCATCGCATAGCCGGTCGCGCGCCAAAGGCTTTGGCAGGCCGCAGCGTAAGCCCGTTCGGCCCCGCAAAACCGCCTTGGGCACAGCCTCTACACCCACAGGGATAGACCGCCAAACCCTGCGGCCAAGCCCGCAAAAATGGGGCTATCCCTTTGGGGGTAGAGCCCGTTCACCACCCGGAAAACCGCCGTATTCTTGCGCCGCGTTACCACCGCCCGTTTGGCATTCAACCTTGCAGGAATCATCCATGAAACTGAACTCTCTACTTGCCCTAGTCTGCCTATCACTGGGCCTATCGCTGGGCCTGTCGGCCCAGGCAGCCGATACCAAAGACCTGCGCATCGGCACCGATGCCACCTACGAGCCCTTCGAGTACAAAGCCCCGGACGGCAAGCTCGTGGGCTTCGAGATCGACCTGGGCCACGCCATCTGCGCCGAGATGAAGCGCCGCTGCGTGTTTGTAGAGTCGCCCTGGGATGCGCTGGTGCCATCGCTGCAGGCGCGCAAGTTCGAGATGATCATGTCCGGCATGACCGTGACCGACGACCGCCGCAAGACCGTGGCCTTCAGCGACAAGATCACCGACATTCCCTACCGTGTGATCATCAAGCGCGGCAGCGGGCTGGACGGCTCGCCCACCGCACTCAAAGGCAAAAAGGTCGGCGTGCTCAAGGGCTCCACCGAGGCCGACTACGCCGAAAAATACTACGCCAAGGCCGGGGCCACGGTGCAGCGCTACGAGTCCACCCAGGACTCGTACCTGGACATCGCCTCGGGTCGGCTGGATGCCATCATTGGCAACCTGGTGGAGATGAAGATGGGCTTTCTGGCCAAGCCTGAAGGCAAGCCATTTGAGTTTGCCACCTATGAACTCAAGGACCCGGCCGTGCTGGGCTACGGCACCGGCGTGGCCATGCGCAAACAAGACACCCAGCTCCAGGCTGATTTCAACACCGCGCTCAAAGCCGTGCACGCCAACGGCACTTACAAAAAGATCGCCGACAAATATTTCGACTTTGACGTGTACGGCAAGTAATCAGCCGGCGGCAGGCCCGGCCTCCAGCAGCGTCTTGCAGCGGCTGGCGGCGGGCGCGCTCTGGTACACGGCCAAGGGGTCCACCGCCGCGTCCGGCTCGGCAAACGGGATGCACTGGATGAACAGCGAGAACAGCTCGGCCTGCGAGCCAATATCGAGCTTGCGGTGGATGTTCTTGCGGTGGATCTTGATCGTGCCCTCGGTGGTCTTGAGCCGCTGGGCCGTCAGCGCCGACGAATAACCACTGATCATGTAGAACAGCACCTGGCGCTCGCGCTGGGTGAGCAGCGAGCTGGCGAAGTTCTCCACCGTGCTCTGCACCTTGCGGTGGGTCAGCCGGTCGCTGTGGCGCTCGGCGGCGGCGGCCGTCAGGGCATAGTGCTTGGCGGTGGCGGCAATGATGATGGGGGCCAGCGTGCGGATCGCCAGCAGGTCGGTGGCCTGGAACGGCGTGTGGCGGATGCTGCGCTCGATGAAGATGTTCAGCGCCGTGTCTTCATTGATGCGCCACAGCAGGTCTACCGAGTCCGACAAACCGATCTGCGAATAAAACACCCGGTAGTACTCCGAGTCGTAAAAATCGTCGGGCGCAATGTCGCGCAGCCAGTACACGCCGCTGGGGCAACCCTGCAAGAACAGCTGGTAGTTGGGGTCCAGCACATAGGGGCCGGACAAAAACGCATCTTCCGGCAGGCTGCGCTCTTGCGGGTTAAAGCGGTGCAGAATGCGGCGCGGCTGCTGGTGGCGGTGAAACAGCATCGCACCGCCCGAATCCACGGCACACACTTTGCCCAATACATTCAGCACGGTATCGAACCAGTCGGGGCTGCCAATGGCCTCGACCATGGTGGCCAGCGCGGCGACCAGGTCGGTATCCAGCGGCAAACACAGGCGGGTGGCGTTGGTAGGGTCCATGGCCTGTAGTGTCGCAGACCCTAAAACCCCTGGTTTTTCAGAAATGAATATCTCTATTTAGCTGCTTTTTTAGGATGGTTTGTGGGCTAGTATCGCGGGCACATCAACTCGTTTTTGCTGGAGAACACATGAAAAAAATACTTTCCCTGCTGGCTGTGGTCATGGCCCTGGGCATGTCCACCGTCGCGACCGACGCGGAAGCCGCAAAACGCATGGGCGCAGGCAAATCGCTTGGCATGCAGCGCGACACCACGCCGAACAAGGCCCCCACGGCCGCACCGGCACAAACGGCTGCAGCCAACCCTGCCGCCGCTGCCGCACCTGCCGCCGCCGCAGCGCCCAAGCGCTCGTGGATGGGCCCGCTGGCCGGTATCGCCGCCGGCCTGGGCCTGGCCGCGTTGGCATCGCACTTCGGTTTCGGTGACGAACTGGCTTCCATGATGATGATGGGCCTGCTGGCTGCGGCCATCATGCTGGCCGTAGGCTTCTTCCTGCGTAAACGCGCTGCGGCAAAAGCCGGTGCTACCGCTGCTACCGGTGGCATGCAGTACGCCGGAGCGGGTGCACCCACCAGCCTGTCGCCTGCTGCGCCTGCTTACAAGATGGAAATGCCCGGCGGTGCCTCGACGGGTTCCAACATCGGCTCCAGCATTGGTTCCGGCATCGGCGGCAGCGTTCCTGTGCGCTCGGCCATCCCTGCGGACTTCGATGTGGCCAGCTTTGTGCGCAACGCCAAGGTCAACTTCATCCGCCTGCAAGCCGCCAACGATGCCGGTAACCTGGACGACATCCGCCAGTTCACCACGCCGGAAATGTTTGCCCAGCTGAAGATGGACCTGAGCGACCGTGGCGCCGCTGCGCAACAAACCGATGTGGTCAACATCGACGGCGATGTGCTGGAAGTGGCTGAAGAAAACGGCTACTACGTGGTGAGCGTGCGCTTTACCGGCCTGATCCGCGAAGAGGCCACGGCACCGTCCGAGCCGTTCGACGAAGTCTGGCATTTGACCAAGCCGCTGCAAGGCGCGGGTGGTTGGGTGCTGTCGGGCATCCAGCAGATGTAATCTGCGCCCACCGTAGACGCAAAAGCCTCGGCACTTCGGTGCCGGGGCTTTTTTTATGGGGCGCGGCAGTTATGGGGCACGGTAGACCAGCACCTTCAGCGCCCGCTCATCCGACACATCGGCAAACGCCGCCGGGTTGGCCAGCCGCTCCACAAACACCAGCGCGGGGGCCAGTTCGCGCATCTGGTCTTGCAAAAACGCCATGCCCAACTCGGGCGCGTTCAGGCACAGCAGCACATGGCCGCCGTGCATCAGCAGATCGGGCAGGCGGCGCATCAGGCGGGCGTAGTCCTTGGTAGCCACAAAGCTGCCGCGCTGGAAGCTGGGCGGGTCGACGATCACCAGGTCATACGGGCCGCTACGGTTGATCTTGCCCCAGGTGGTGAAGATGTCGTGCGGCAAAAAGCTGGCCCCGGTCACCAGGCCATTGAGCCGGTGGTTCTGTTGTCCGATGGCGATGGCCCCCTGGCCCATGTCCACATTGACCACATGCTTGGCCCCGGCCTGCAAGGCCACCACCGAAAACGCGCAGGTGTAGGCAAACAGGTTCAGCACCCGGTATTCCGCGCGGCCCGGCACCTGGGCCAAGGCCTCTACATGCTGGCGCACCCAGCGCCGCCCCTCGGCCATGTCCAGAAACAGGCCGTGGTTCTGCCCCTTGAGCACATGCAGCTTGTAGCGCGCGCCGTGCTCGGTGACCACATGCGGCTCGGGCATGGAACCGGCCATCAGCCGGGTCTCGGTGCGGCCATCGAAGCGGCATTGGTAGACCCAGTTCAGCGGCTGGTCCGGGGCCAGTTGCTGCCAGCGTGCGGCCAGGGCCGCGCCGATGGCGGCCAGATCTTCGTCGGCAGCGGGCTGGAAACTGGTCAGCACCAACACCGGCGGGAACGCATCCAGCGCCCACTGCTCGCAGCCCGGGTACAGCCCGCCCCGACCATGGAATATGCGCTGTGCATCGGTGGGCAGGTCCATCGTGGCGATGGCGTGGAGCAGAGCTTGCATCAGGGTAGAACTTGGGAGTAAGGAATGAAATCGGCACCCACCGCTTATGGAATGGGCGTAAACAGCTATCTAATTTATAGCAATTGGATTGTAAGCCAAGCCGGTGTGACCTTCTTCTCCGATCAGCGCAGCGCCCGCACCGCCCAGCGCAATTTCGCGGACGATGAGCGGGGGTTGCTGCGCTGCTCGTCATAGGAAGCGCGGATCGGGTCCGGGGCCACGCTGCTGAAAGTGCCGTTGCGCTCGCCGGTTTGAAAGCACTTTTTCACCCGCCGGTCTTCGCCGGAGTGAAAGCTCAAAATCGCCACGCGCCCACCCGGCTTGAGGCAGGCGGGCAGGTTCAGCAGCATGGTGTCGAGCACGCCAAATTCGTCGTTCACCTCGATACGCAGCGCCTGGAAGGTGCGCTGCAGCACTTTTTTGGTCTCGGCCAGGCGCTCTTCTGCGGGCATGCTGCGCTTGTACGCCAGCTCCATGGTGGAGCGCACCAGGTCTGCGAGTTGCACCGTGGTCTCCAGGTACTGGCCTTGCAGGGCGGCTGCCAGCTGAAGGGCAAACGGCTCGTCGGAGTTGTCGGTGAGCAGGTCGCGCAGCCGGTGCCGTGTCACGCACAGCAGCAGCTCGCTGGCCGACTGGCCACTGGTCGGGTCCAGGCGCAAATCCAAAGGCCCGTCGGCCCGGAAACTAAAGCCCCGCGCCGGGTTGTCAATCTGCATGGACGACACGCCCAGGTCGGCCAGCGCAAAGTCGAAACCACCGCCTGCCTGCGGCAACAGCGTAGCCAGTTCGCTGAAGTTGGCGCGGTGCACGACGAGCGCCTCTTCGCCAAAGCCCAATGCCCGCAGCCGCGCTGTGGTGCGGGGCAGCTCGATCGGGTCCACATCCATACCAAACATACGCCCGCCTGGCTGCACCAGCGGCAGCATGGCCAGCGTGTGGCCGCCAAAGCCCAGGGTCAGGTCCACCCCGGTTTCGCCCGGCATGGGCTTGAGGATGGCGAGGATTTCATCCACA
Source organism: uncultured Albidiferax sp. (assembly GCA_963512645.1). GTDB lineage: Bacteria > Pseudomonadota > Gammaproteobacteria > Burkholderiales > Burkholderiaceae_C > Rhodoferax_B. Next base: position 149,230 of record CAUPNM010000003.1, read on the forward strand.
CAAATCGAGCGGTGCATGCCCGCAGGCGTTTGCCCGCGCAGCATGACCTTGTCCACCTCCGCCGCATGGCGCGTGGGGTCCAGCTCTTTGTACTTTTCTTCAAACTGGCGGGGCTGGGTGCCCGCGTAACGTACGCGGCGCTTGTGGGGAGGGGTGGGATCTGTCATTGGCCATTATGGGGCCTCGTGCATGCAGCATCGGCCTCTGCCCCAGGCCACCGCCGGGGAAAGAAAAAGCGGAGTTTCCAGGATGGACATGCCATACCTGCGCATACGTCCAACTTCTGCCGCCACCCCGGCACAGCCGGGGGATTACCCATTGGATTTAGCAGCACGGCATCAAGGCCCAACCGAAGCGCAAGTCTATGGTCAGCGGGAGTTGAAGGCGGTGCTCGCCGCAGAAACCAAACACGCCGCAACCAGGTAAGCGGACTATGGCACCGCAATCGCCCAGCGCGCCGCGATGTCGATCGCCAGTTGCAGCACCAGTGCAGCATGTTCTTCTATAACCTTCGGCGCTAGCGCTGTTGGCACCGGAAAGCTGACGTTCAGCGCATAGAGCCTGCCGGTTGTGGTGCGTAGCGGCACCGCCACCGAGGCCAGGCCAGCGTGCCAAAACGCGCAGCAGTAGCCGTGCACATGTACGGACTGCAGTCTCTCCTCGACACCTTTGAGCAGGGGCGGCCAGGCTTCGCCGTGCGCCTGGCGCAGGCGCGCCAGCAGCGCCGTGCGTGCCGAAGCCGCGAGACCGGCGAGAAACGCGCAGCCCAGCGCAGTTTCGGCAATGGGGATGCGTGAGCCCGGCACGATGCGCCGAAACAGCCCGATCCTGCTCAGCCGCACAGAATCCAGGTAGACCATCTCAAGCTGGTCGGCCATAGCCATCCCCACATTCACGCGGCGGCCCTCGGCAAGCGCCCGCATCAGCGGCAGGGCAGCATCCAGCGGCGTCTCGGCGCTGCGGTACGCCAGCGCCAGGCTCAGGAAGGCAGGCGTCAGACGGTAGCCCTGCTCGCCGTGGTCGTAGACCAGAAAGTCGGCGTCTACCAGCGAGCGGGTAAGACGACTGACCGTGGGCCGCGGCAAGCCCGTGCGTGCGGCCAGCTCGGCGTTGCCCAGCACCCCCACGCCAAGCCGGAACGCACGCAGCAACTCTAGACCCCGCTCCAGCGAGTGGCTACCCGGCGTGCTGCGCACGAAGCCGCCGCTGCTGCGTGACTGCGTGCGGGTCGAAGGCGGATGGGCCATGCGGAAGTCTCCCGTAATTTCGAATACCGAAATCTTACTCTTGTTGCATTCGACCTGGATTGGAATACTTCAGTGCACCGGGCGCCGTTGCGCACGACAACAAGGAGACCAGCTTGGATTTCAAGGAGTTGAACTACACCATCACGGACCGCGTCGCCGTGATCACGTTCCAGCGGCCCGACCGGCTGAACGCCTGGACACCGACACTAGAGACCGAGTTGCACGCTGCGCTGGCCTTGGCCGCGCAGGATGACGGCGTGCGTTGTGTGCTGCTGACCGGCGCCGGCCGTGCCTTCTGCGCCGGCATGGACATGGCAGCGCTGAGCGGCAGCGTCGATCCGGGCGGCCCATTGCAGCGGGGCCAGCGCTATGCCGACATGGCCCGCTACGACAAGCCGCTGGTGGCGGCCATCAACGGCGCGGCCGCCGGTGTCGGGCTGTGCCTGGCGCTGTTCTGCGACCTGCGTTTCGTCGCGGCCGGCGCCAAACTCTCGGCGCCCTATGCGCGGCGCGGCCTGGTGGCCGAGCACGGTGCCGCCTGGCTGCTGCCGCGGCTGATCGGTCCGATGCACGCGGCCGACCTGCTGCTGAGCGGACGCACCATCCTGGCCGACGAAGCCGACCGCATGGGTCTGGCGCGACAACTCCCGGCCGAGGGCTTTCTGGACGCGGTGATGGAACGGGCCCGCGAACTGGCCAACGCGTGCTCGCCGCGCTCCGTGCGGATCATGAAGCGTCAGCTGCGCGATGCCACCGACCAGACACTGGCCGAAGCGACGGTGGTGGCCGACAGCGAGATCGCAGCCTGCCGCAGCACCGAAGACTTTCGCGAAGGTGTGCAGCACTTCCTGGACAAACGCGTACCGCAATTCACCGGGAGATAAACATGGAACAGTTTCAAGCACAACCTCTGAAGGGCATTCGTGTGGTCGAACTCGGCCAGAACATTGCCGGCCCCTACGCAAGCGGCATCCTGTCGGCACTGGGGGCCGATGTGGTCAAGATCGAGCGACCGGGCGCAGGTGACGATGCGCGCGGCTGGGGACCTCCGTTCTGGCGCGGAACGGCCACCACCTTCCAGGCCATGAACCATGGCAAGAAAAGCATTGCGCTGGACCTGAAGGACCCAGCCCACCGCGAATGGCTGATGGGCTTCGTCAGCGAGGCCGATGTCTTCGTGCAGAACATGCGTCCGGGCTCTCTGGCCGAACTGGGCCTGGGGCCGGAAGTACTGTGTGCAGCCCACCCGCGGCTGGTGTACTGCTCGCTTTCGGCCTTTGGCCACAAGGGTCCCAAGCGGTTGGCACCCGGCTACGAGCCGATGGTGCAGGCCTTTGCCGGTCTGTTTAGCATCAACGGTGCGGAGACCGGCCCACCCTCGCGCGTCGGCATGCAGGTGCTGGACCTAGGCACCGGCATCTGGGCGGCGCTGGGCTGCATTGCCGCGCTGTTCCAGCGGGCCACGACTGGCAAGGGCTGCATGGTGGACGCCTCGTTGTTCGAGACCGCGCTGGGCTGGCAGCAGGTGCTGCTGGCCGGTTTCCAGGCGACTGGCGTGCAGCCAGCGCGGCACCGCAGCGGCAACCCCAATGTGGTGGTTTTTCAGGCACTGCCAACGTCGGATGGCGAGGTGGTGGTGGCGGCAGCCAACGACCGCCTGTTCGCCAAGCTGGCGCGGCTGATCGGCCAGGACGACTGGATCACCGACCCACGCTTTGCCAGCAATGCACTGCGCGTAGAGAACAAAGCCGAACTCCTGCCCGCGCTGGAGACCCAGTTCCGCCAACGCACGACCGAGGCGTGGATCGAAGCGCTGGAGGCCGCAGGCATTCCTTGCGGGCCGATCCAGGATTTCGCACAGGTCATGGCACAGCCGCAAACCGAGGCCATCGGTATCTTTCAAAACATACCAGAGGTGGACCTTCGCGTGGTCGGCCTGCCGCTGTCCTTCGACGGCACCCGGCCGCCGATACGATCCCGCGCGCCGGAACTCGGCGAACACCAGCAGGATATTTGCCCCCGCATGCAATGAAAGCTTTACAACTACAAGGAGATAGCAATATGAACAAAAGACAATGGCTCAAATTCCTGGCGGCACTGCCGCTGGCCGGCATGTCGCCCAGTTGGGCACAGGACAAGCCGATCCAGATCATTGTGCCGTTTGGACCCGGGGGCTCGGGCGACATTTCTGCGCGCATGCTGGCCGAGTTCATTACCAAGAAGACGGGCCGCGCCGTGGTCGTGGACAACCGGGCGGGCGGCAACGGCATCATCGGCGTGGAGGCCGTACGCGGTGCTACGGCCGACGGCTCGGTCTTGCTGCTGGCGACCACGTCCACGCACTTGGCCAACCCCTCACTGTTCCGCAAGCTGCCCTACGACCCGGCCCGGGACTTCCGGCTGGTCGGCTCGTTCGGCCCTGGCTCAGCCTACATGCTGACGCGGCCCGATGCCCCATACAAAACGCTGCAGGACTTCATTCGGGCGGCCAAGGCCGCACCGGACTCGATCAACTACGGCCACTTCAACGCCACGTCCAAGGTGACGGCTGCGCTGTTCGCCCACGAGGCCGGCATCTCGCTCACAGGTATCCCCTTCAAGCAGGTTGGCCAGGCCATGACCGAGTTGATGGCCGGGCAGATCCAGGTCGTGTTTACCGATTCGGTGCAGGGTGAGTCCTTCGTCGCCTCGGGCCAGCTGAAGGCATTGGCCGTGCACAGTGCCACGCGCCTGGCGCGCCGCCCGGACATCCCGCGCATCTCCGAGGTTGTTCCCAGTTTCACGATGCGCGGTGTGTTCCTGGGCATCGCGGTACCGACCGCCACGCCCCTGGCCACCCAGCAGGCGCTGAACGCCCTGATCAACGAGGCCGTGACCACCGACCCCATCAAGTCCCGGTTGGAGAGCTTCGCCTTCGCACCGGCCAGCATCAGCCTGACCGAACTGGCAACTTTCGAGCGCGAAGAGCGCGCGAAGTGGAAACAATACGTTGAGCTCGCCAAAATTGAAGTGCAATGACTAGTATCCACATCCTCGACTCGGGGCACGCCCACGTGGCACTGCTGGAGATCCGTCGCCAGCCGTACAACTACGTCAGTGAAGAATTGCTGCGCACACTGGCGGACACGCTGGAGCGCCTGGATGCCGACCCCTCCGTGCGCTGCACCGTGCTGGCGGCAGAAGGCCGTACCTTCAGTGCCGGTGCCGACTTCGGCGGCGGTGCGCTCGACCCAGGCGCGCTGTACGAACAGGCCATGCGTTTGTTCCGCACGGTCAAGCCCATGGTGGCTGCCGTGCAAGGCGCAGCGGTGGGCGCCGGTCTCGGGTTGGCCGTGGCGGCGGACTTCCGCGTGACCTGCGCACAGGCAAGGTTCTCCGCCAACTTCAACCGGCTGGGCTTTCACCCGGGCTTTGGTCTCAGCGTCACGTTGCCGCGCCTGGTCGGTCCGCAGCAGGCCAGCCTGCTGTTCCATACCGGGCGCCGCATCGACGGCGAGGAGGCAGTACGCATCGGCCTGGCCGATCTGCTGGTGGCCGAGGACCAGGTGCGAGCCAGCGCACTGGCGCTGGCCGCCGAGATCGCGCTGTCTGCGCCGCTGGCCGTGACCACCACCCGCGCCACCCTGCGCCAGGGCCTGGCGGACGAAGTCGAATGCGCCAACCGGCGCGAGCGCGAGCTGCAGCTGGTGCAGTTCGCCTCAGAAGACTTCCGCGAAGGCGTGCGCGCGATGGCCGAGCGGCGGCCACCGCGCTTCGAGGGGCGCTAACCCACCATCTTCAGCCCAGCGGTGAGCGAGAATTCCAGCGAACTGCCGTGGGTCTTTTCGCTCACCTTCTGAACTGGGTACTTTTTCAGACCGTGGCTGCGGTTGATGCCGTCTGCGTCATTCATGCGCCGCACCGATTGGTAGTTGCGCAAGGTCTGCGAGACAATGTTGTAACGGATTCTCTGCATGATGGGAGTGAGGCCAGAGTCAAAACCGACGGTGTAAATACCAGTTCGGCTGTGTTTGATCCCATTGCACGCAGTGAGCAAGAAAATACCGCGCAGCCCTTACGGAATCTGCGCAGCCAGCTACTGAAACAGTAGCAATTCAACAACTTACTTCTTCGCAGGCGGCAAGTCCGTGCAGCTGCCGTGCGCCACTTCCGCCGCCATACCGATGCTTTCGCCCAGCGTGGGGTGCGGGTGGATGGTTTTGCCGATGTCGACGGCGTCCGCGCCCATCTCAATGGCCAGCGCGATCTCGCCGATCATGTCGCCCGCGTGGGTGCCGACCATGCCGCCGCCGAGGATCTTGCCGTGGCCGTGGGCTTCGGGGCTGTCGTCGAACAGCAGCTTGGTGACACCTTCGTCGCGGCCATTGGCGATGGCGCGGCCAGAGGCGGTCCAGGGAAACAGGCCCTTCTTGACCTTGATGCCTTGGGCCTTGGCCTGGTCTTCGGTGAGGCCGACCCAGGCGACTTCAGGGTCGGTGTAGGCCACGCTGGGAATGACGCGGGCGTTAAACGCGGCGGCGGCCAGCTCTTTGTTGCCTTGCAGTTCACCGGCAATCACTTCTGCGGCCACATGGGCTTCGTGGACTGCCTTGTGGGCCAGCATGGGCTGGCCGACGATGTCGCCGATGGCGAAGATGTGCGGCACGTTGGTGCGCATCTGGATGTCGACGGGGATGAAGCCACGGTCCGTCACGGCCACACCGGCCTTGTCGGCGGCGATTTTCTTGCCGTTGGGGGTGCGGCCCACGGCTTGCAGCACCAGGTCGTAAACCTGGGGTGCGGGAGCGGTGCCGCCCTCTTCTGCGGCTGCGAACGTGACTTCGATGCCTTCGGGCAAGGCGCGTGCGGAGACGGTCTTGGTCTTGAGCATGATGTTGTCGAAGCGTGGCGCGTTCATTTTTTGCCAGATCTTGACCAGGTCGCGGTCGGCGCCCTGCATCAGGCCGTCCATCATTTCCACCACGTCCAGGCGTGCGCCCAGGGTGCTGTAGACGGTGCCCATCTCCAAACCGATGATGCCGCCGCCCAGGATCAGCATGCGCTTGGGCACTTCTTTGAGCGCCAGCGCGCCGGTGCTGTCGACCACGCGGGGGTCATTGGGCATGAAGGGCAGGCGCACGGCCTGGCTGCCTGCGGCGATGATGGCGTTTTTGAAAGCGATGGTCTGGGTCTTGCCGGTTTTTTCCTGGCCTTGGGCACCCGAGGTTTCTTCAACCTGCAGGTGGTTGGCACCGACGAACGAGCCCACGCCGCGCACGGTGGTGACCTTGCGCATCTTGGCCATGGCGGCCAGGCCGCCGGTGAGCTTGCCGATGACTTTTTCTTTGTGGCCACGCAGCTTGTCGATGTTGACTGCGGGTGCGCCAAAGTCGATGCCCAGCGCGCCCAGGTGGCTGACTTCGTCCATCACGGCGGCCACGTGCAGCAAGGCTTTGGAGGGGATGCAGCCCACGTTCAGGCACACGCCACCCAGGGTGGCGTAGCGCTCGACGATGACGACCTTCAGGCCCAGGTCGGCGGCGCGGAAGGCAGCCGAGTAGCCGCCAGGGCCACCGCCGAGGACCAGCACGTCGCATTCCAGATCGGCGGTACCGGCGAAGCTGGAGGCTACGGGTGTGGGGGCAGACGCTACAACATTAGTAGCTGCTTGTGCTGGTGCAGAGGGCGCTGGAGCCGCTTTTGGCTCAGAAGCTGCTGGTGCAGGTGCGGCTGCACCACCGGCAGCTTCGAGCACCAGAACGACAGAACCCATCTTGACCTTGTCGCCCAGCTTGACGTTGAGCGCGGTGACCACGCCGCCATCGCTACTGGGGATTTCCATGGAGGCTTTGTCGCTCTCCACGGTGATCAGGGACTGGTCGGGTTTGACGGTGTCGCCCACTTTGACCATCAGCTCGATGACGGTGACTTCGTCGAAATCGCCGATGTCAGGGACTTTGATTTCCAGGGATGCCATGTGTGTGATCTCCACTTATTTTTTCAGTTTGACGGTAAACACTTCGACGGGTCCGGCCGAGTTCTTGTCGAATTCACAGGCGGCTTGCACGCCCAGCACCGCCAGATCGCGGGCCGACTTGGCGCTGCCCCAGGTGGCATGCAGGGCGCCCAGCGCAAAGCTGCGGCCTGAGCCTATGCCCCAGAATTCCTTGAACTCGAACACTTCGCGGTAGCTGTACAGGCCGTAGATGCCTGTGGCGTTGGCCACCACCACGCTGAACTGGCTGGACTCGTAGGGGTCGTTGTCGTCTTCTTTGGTTTGCAGAAAGAAGGCTTCTTTCAGCACCGGGTGCAGCTTGGTGAAGGTGGTGAACACCTCGTCTTTGCTGCCCAGCAAGAGCTGCTCGGGCGGTAGCCCGGCCATGGCCAGGCGCAGCGCGGGGAAGTGCGCCACGGTGCCCGCCATGCCAATGTAGCTGGGGCCCGCCGGGGTGTCGATCTTGAAGATTTTGCTGTTGTCTTCAAAACGTTGGCCCAGGCGGGTGTCGCCGAAGGTCACCAGCGTGTCGGCAGCAATCGCCACCACACCCGCCTTTTTGACCACGACGACTGTTGTCATTACAACACGCCCGCAGCGCCGGGCCGCCCCAAGCAGGGCGACACCCCCTCGGGGGGCAGCGCAGTACACGAAGTGACAAGCGTGGGGGTCATAGCAACACCCGGCGGAAGTCGGTGAGGACCTGGCCAAAGTACGCGTTGAAGCGGGCTGCGGCGGCACCATCAATCACGCGGTGGTCCCAGCTCAGCGACAGCGGCAGCATCAGCTTGGGCACAAAAGCCTTGCCGTCCCACTTGGGTTCGATCGCGCTCTTGCACACGCCCATGATGGCGACTTCGGGGGCGTTGATGATGGGCGTGAAGTAGCGCCCGCCAATGCCGCCCAGGCTGGAGATGGTGAAGCAGGCACCGCTCATATCAGCGGGCCCAAGCTTGCCGTCGCGGGCCTTCTTGGCGAGTTCGCCCATTTCCTGGCTGATCTGGACCACACCCTTCTTATCGGCGTCCTTGATGACCGGGACGACTAGGCCGTTGGGCGTGTCGGCCGCGAAGCCGATGTTGAAGTATTGCTTCATCACCAGTTGGTCGCCGTCCAGCGAGCTGTTGAACTCGGGGAACTTCTTGAGCGCGGCCACGCTGGCTTTGATCATGAAGGCGAGCATGGTGAGCTTGATGCCCGCCTTCTCGTTTTCCTTGTTCATCTGCACGCGGAAGGCTTCCAGGTCGGTGATGTCGCAGTCGTCGTGGTTGGTGACGTGCGGAATGATGACCCAGTTGCGGTGCAGGTTGGCGCCGCTGATCTTCTTGATGCGCGACATGTCCTTGCGCTCGACCGGGCCGAACTTGGAGAAGTCGACCTTGGGCCAGGCCAGCAGACCCAGACCGGCACCGCCGTCGCCAGCAGGGGCCGACTTGGCTTGGCTGGCAGCCATCGCCGCCGTCTTGACCGCGCCGGACATGACCGAAGCGGTGAAGCTTTGCACGTCGGCATCGGTGATACGGCCCTTGCGGCCCGTACCCTTGACCTCGGCCAGGGGCACGCCGAGTTCGCGGGCGAACTTGCGTACCGAGGGCGAAGCGTGGGGCAGCGCGCCGGTGGGGGCGACGGTGGGGTTGTGGGCAGCAGGTGCGGCGGCAGCGGCTGCTGCGGGGGCCGCAGCGGCTGGTGCAGGTGCGGGGCTGGCAGCAACTGCAGCAGTTGCTGCAGCGGGAGCAGCAGCCGGTGCAGCCGCGGCCGCTGCAGGAGCCGCAGCGCCCTCCAGAATCGCCAGCAGGTCGCCGATGTTGACCTTGTCGCCCATCTTGACCTTGAGCTCTTTGAGCACACCGGCTGTGGAAGACGGGATTTCCATCGAAGCCTTATCGCTCTCGACGGTGATCAGCGATTGCTCTTGTTTGATGGTGTCGCCCACCTTGACCATGATTTCGATAACGGTCACGTCCTTGAAGTCGCCAATATCGGGGATGAATATCTCGACCGGGCCGGTGGCAGCAGGTGCGGCTGCGGGAGCTGCTGCTACAGGAGTTGTAGCTGCTTGTGCAGGTGCAGCGGGCGCTGGGGCCGCTTTGGGCGCCTCAGCGGGTGCAACCGCAGCGCCACCGGCAACTTCCAGCATGACCACCAAAGAGCCCTGCTTGACCTTGTCGCCCAGGGCGACCTTGACCTCTTTAACCACACCCGCGCTGCTGGACGGGATTTCCATCGAGGCTTTGTCGGATTCGACGGTGATCAGCGACTGGTCGGCCTTGACGGTATCGCCGGGTTTGACCATCAGTTCGATGACGGTCACCTCGTCAAAGTCCCCAATGTCGGGGACATGAATTTCAATCAATGCCATGTTTGTGTCTCCAAAGTTGCGCGCAGGACCACCCCTGGTGGTCCTGCAAGGTGGGGTTTTGTTATGCGTACAGCGGATTGACCTTGTCGGCCTGGATGCCGTACTTGGCAATCGCTTCGGCCACCTTGGCCGCTGGCACGGTACCGTCTTCGCTCAGCGCCTTGAGGGTGGCGACCACGATGTAGTGGCGGTTGACTTCGAAGTGCTCGCGCAGCAAGCTGCGGAAGTCGCTGCGGCCAAAACCGTCGGTGCCCAGCACTTTGTAGGTACGGTCCTTGGGGATGAACGGACGGATCTGCTCGGCATAGGCCTTCATGTAGTCGGTGGACGCGATGACCGGGCCGGTGGTGCCCGCCAATTGGTCGGCCACAAAGCAGCTGCGGGGTGTTTCCAGCGGGTGCAGCAGGTTGAAGCGCTCGGCATCCTGGCCGTCGCGGGTCAACTCGTTAAAGCTGGGGCAGCTCCAGACGTTGGCAGCAATGCCCCAGTCGGCGGCCAGCAGTTCTTGTGCCGCAAGCGATTCGCGCAAGATGGTGCCGGAGCCCAGCAGTTGCACGGTGCCCTTGCCGTTGGCGGCAGGCTGGCACATGTACATGCCCTTGATGATCTGTTCCTCGGTGCCAGCGGTGAGGCCGGGCATGGGGTAGTTTTCGTTCAGCAGAGTCAGGTAGTAGTAGACGTTGTCCTGCTTTTCCACCATGCGTTTGAGGCCATGGTGCAGGATGACGCCGACTTCGTGCGCAAACGTGGGGTCGTAGCTGATGCAGTTGGGGATGGTGTTGGCCAGGATGTGGCTGTGGCCATCTTCGTGCTGCAGGCCTTCGCCGTTCAGCGTGGTGCGCCCCGAGGTGCCGCCCAGCAGGAAGCCGCGGGCTTGCATGTCACCCGCGGCCCAGGCCAGGTCGCCAATGCGCTGAAAGCCGAACATCGAGTAATACACGTAGAACGGCACCATGATGCGGTTGCTGGTGCTGTAGCTGGTGGCCGCAGCGATCCAGCTGGCCATGCCGCCGGCTTCGTTGATACCTTCTTGCAGGATCTGCCCAGCCTTGTCTTCGCGGTAATACATCACCTGGTCTTTGTCGACCGGGGTGTAGTTCTGGCCAGCGGGGTTGTAGATACCGATCTGGCGGAACAGGCCTTCCATACCAAAGGTACGGGCTTCGTCCACCAAAATCGGCACCACGCGCGGGCCCAGGGCCTGGTCGCGCAACAGGGTGGTCAAAAAGCGCACGTAGGCCTGGGTGGTGGAAATTTCACGGCCTTCGGGCGTGGCTTCCATCACGGTTTTGAAGGTCTCCAGCGCAGGCACGGTGAACTGCTCGTCGGCCTTGGCACGGCGGTGCGGCAGGTAGCCACCCAGGGCTTTGCGACGCTCGTGCAGGTACTGCATTTCGGGCGTGTCGTCGGCAGGCTTGAAGAACGGAATCTCGGCCAGTTGGCTGTCCGGGATGGGGATGTTGAAACGGTCGCGGAAGATCTTGATGTCTTCGTCGGTGAGCTTCTTGGTCTGGTGGACGTTGTTTTTGCCTTCGCCGCTCTTGCCCATGCCAAAACCCTTGACGGTCTTGATCAGCAGCACGGTGGGTTCGTCCTTGTGGTTCACCGCCTGGTGGTAGGCCGCGTACACCTTCTTGGGATCGTGGCCGCCCCGCTTGAGGGACCAGATCTCGTCGTCGGTCATGTGGGCGACCATTTCCAGGGTGCGCGGATCGCGACCGAAGAAATGCTTGCGCACGTAGGCACCGTCGTTGGCCTTGAAGGCCTGGTAGTCGCCGTCCAGCGTGTCCATCATCAGCTTCTTCAATGCGCCGTCGTTGTCGCGGGCCAGCAGAGGGTCCCACTCGCTACCCCACAGCAGCTTGATGACGTTCCAGCCAGAGCCACGGAACTCGCCTTCGAGCTCCTGGATGATCTTGCCGTTGCCGCGCACCGGGCCGTCCAGGCGCTGCAGGTTGCAGTTGACCACGAAGATCAGGTTGTCGAGCTTTTCGCGCGCGGCCAGGCCGATCGCACCCAGGGATTCGACTTCGTCCATTTCGCCGTCGCCGCAGAACACCCAGACCTTGCGGTTGGAGGTGTCGGCAATGCCACGGGCGTGCAGGTACTTCAGGAACCGGGCCTGGTAGATGGCCATCAGCGGGCCCAGGCCCATGGAGACGGTGGGGAACTGCCAGAAATTGGGCATCAGCTTGGGATGCGGGTAGCTGGACAAGCCCTTGCCGTCCACTTCCTGGCGGAAGTGCAGCAATTGGTCTTCGGTCAGGCGGCCTTCCAGGTAGGCGCGGGCGTACACACCGGGCGACACGTGGCCCTGGATGTAGAGGCAGTCGCCACCGTGGTTTTCGTTTTCGGCATGCCAGAAGTGGTTAAAGCCGGCGCCAAACATATGGGCCAGCGACGCGAAGGAGCCAATGTGGCCGCCCAGGTCACCACCGTCTACCGGGTGGTGGCGATTCGCCTTGACGACCATGGCCATGGCGTTCCAGCGCATGTAGGCGCGCAGGCGCTCTTCGATCTCGATGTTGCCGGGGCAACGCACTTCCTGGTCGGCCTCAATGGTGTTGACGTAACCGGTGTTGGCGGAGAAAGGCATGTCAATGCTTTTTTGTCGCGCATGTTCCAGCAACTGCTCTAAAAGGAAGTGGGCGCGCTCCGGGCCTTCACTCTCAATGACGGCGGACAGAGCGTCCATCCACTCACGGGTTTCCTGGCTGTCTGCGTCGGTTTGCGCAGATCCTGACAGGCTTTCGGGTACAGCTGACATGCTTTGTCTCCTAGGTTGGGTAGCGGTATTTTGATGGTTTGGCACGGCTTTTTAAGGCGGCAAGTCTATTTTTGCACAAAAGTTTGTAGTTTTCAATATATGAATATACATTTCACAATGTGGTTTAAAAGCGCTTAAAACTGCGTAAAAACACGCATAGTTTTTTATGGCTTTGGGGCCTAAGAGCGCTGTCCCCTACACTTCAGGCATGCCACAGCGCTCTCCCTCCTCCCCTCACATGCCCGCAGCGCTGGCCCCCGCACGCTGGTGGAAACGCTGGTGGGGTCGTCAAACGCCCCACCGGCAAGACCGGTTTGCCATGCTGGCACCGCTGATTGCGGTGCTGATGTTTCTGGCCGCCATAGGCTCGTCTTTCATGTATTTGCGGCTGGAAGAAATCGACCGCGAACAAGAGGCGGTGAAGCGCGATGTGGAATACACACAACAGCAGATCCGTCTGCGCCTGCTGGAGCGCCAAGAGCAATTGATGCGCATTGGCCGCGATATCTCCAACGAAGAGGTGGACACCGAAGAGTTCATCAGCCGCGCCGAGTCGCTGGTGGCGCAGCACCCCGATTTGCAGTCTGTCAGCTGGATCGACGAGCGCCGCCGCATCAAAGCCAGCTATGCCGCACCCAGCCTGCCCACGCCCCAGTTGCGCGCGGTAGACACCTTGCTGCGGCCCGGCGGCGATACCGAGAGCACCTTCAGCCTGGCGCGCGACCTGCAGCAGCCGGTGTACGCCCAGCCTGCCAGCACGCCCGACAGCGTGCCGTTGCTGCAGCTGCACATTCCGCTGTCCGACCGGGGCCACTTTGCGGGCGTGTTGCTGGCCGAGTACTCCAATGAGAGCCTGCTGCGGTATGGCGTGCCCGCCGAGGTGCTGGCCAAGTACGCGGTGGCCCTGCTCAATGGCAACGGCCAGGTACTGGCCGGCAATGCCGCGCCCACCCACGCGGCGGGGGCCCGGCTGTTGCCCTGGTCCAGCCAGTCGGAGCCTTACGAAGTGCCGGTGTCCCCGGTGGGTAATGGCCTGGTGCTGCGGGCCCAGGCCTACCGCACTTCGCAAGGTGTGATCGGCAGCGGACTGTTCTGGCTGGTGGGTGCCCTGAGCATCCTGACCGCCTGGATGCTGATCGGCAACTGGAAACACACCCGCCGCCGCCTGCAGGCCCAGCAGGCCCTGGTGTCGGAAACCAACTTCCGCCGCGCTATGGAAAGCTCCATGCTCACCGGCATGCGCGCGCTCGACATGCAAGGCCGCATCACCTACGTCAACACCGCGTTTTGCCGCATGACGGGCTGGAGCGAATCGGCCCTGGTGGGCCACACCGCCCCCTTTGTGCACTGGCCCGAGGAAGACCGCGACTTCCTGGTGGCGCGGCTGGAAGACGAGCTCAATGGCCGCACCCCGCCCGGCGGTTTCCAGGTGCGGGTCAAGCGCCGCGACGGCAGCATTTTTGATGGCCGCATGTATGTGTCGCCGCTGATCGACGCGGTGGGCAAACAGACCGGCTGGATGACGTCCATGACCGACATCACCGAGCCCAACCGGGTGCGCGAGCAGTTGTCAGCCTCCTATGAGCGCTTCACCAAGGTGCTAGAAGCGCTGGATGCTTCTGTTTCGGTAGCACCCATCAACAGCCATGAACTGCTGTTTGCCAACAAGCTGTACCGACTCTGGTTTGGCGTGCAAACCGAAGGCCACGAAAAGCTGGTGGCCGAAGCGGGCGTGCCCAGCGTCGTGGCCAGCGACGAGGCCATGGACGACGCGGTGGACGCGTTTGTCGGCCTGCCCACCGACAGCCTGACCGACACCCAATCCGAAAGCACCGAAGTCTTTGTGCCCGAGCTGGGCAAGTGGCTGGAGGTACGCACCCGCTACCTGAGCTGGGTGGATGCCCGGCTGGTCCAGATGGTGATCGCCACCGACATCACGCCACGCCGCCGCGCCGAAGAGCAATCGGCCGCCCAGGCCGAGCGCGCCCAAAGCTCCAGCCGCCTGATCACCATGGGCGAGATGGCCTCCAGCGTGGCACACGAGCTGAACCAGCCACTGGCCGCCATCAGCAACTACTGCAACGGCATGGTGTCGCGCATCAAAGGCCCGGGCATAGCGCAAGAGGACCTGCTGGCCGCGCTGGACAAAACCGCCCGCCAAGCCCAGCGTGCGGGCCAGATCATCCAGCGCATCCAGTCGTTTGTGAAACGCAGCGAGCCCAACCGCAGCCTGTCCGATGTGGAACACATGGTGTTTGAAGCCATGGAGCTGGCAGGCATTGAGCTGCGTCGGCGCAATGTGCGCCTGAGCCATTACGTGGCCGCCCGCCTGCCCCAGCTACTGGTGGACCCGATCCTGATCGAACAAGTGTTGGTGAACCTGCTACGCAACGCCGCCGAGGCCATCGACCTGGCACAGCGCCCCACGGCCAACCGCAACATCGAGCTGCGGGTGGTCCCCAAGGTGGTAAACGACAAGGCCGGGATCGAATTTTCCGTGGCCGACACCGGCAACGGCCTGGCCCCCGAAGTCAAGGAGCGGCTGTTCGAAGCCTTCTTCTCCACCAAAGCCGAAGGCATGGGCATCGGCCTCAATCTGTGCCGCACCATCGTCGAGTCCCACCTGGGCCGGATGCAGGCCGAGAACCTCTACAATGGAAACGAAGGCACAGGGTGCCGTTTCTCATTCTGGATACCGTTGGCGCAATCCTCTGTCACGCAAAATAGTGCACAGAGCGGCCCAGCAAACGCCCCTGAACTTTTACGTTAACCCCCGGAGTGACTGCATGAGTTTGATTCCCAAAAAAGGTACTGTGTACGTGGTCGATGACGACGAAGCCGTCCGCGATTCGCTGCAATGGCTGCTCGAAGGAAAGGACTACCGGGTCCGCTGCTTCGATTCGGCCGAGTCCTTTTTGAGCCGCTTCGATGCCCGCGAAGTGGCCTGTTTGATCGTCGACATCCGCATGGGCGGCATGACCGGCCTGGAGCTGCAAGACCGCCTGATCGAACGCAAATCGCCCCTGCCCATCGTCTTCATCACCGGCCACGGCGACGAGCCCATGGCGGTGGACACCATGAAAAAAGGCGCCATGGATTTCATCCAGAAGCCGTTCAAGGAAGACGAACTGGTCGGCCTGGTCGAACGCATGCTGGAGCACGCCAAGGAAGCTTTCACCGACCACCAACAGGCCGCCAGCCGTGGCGCGCTGCTGTCCAAGCTGACCTCGCGCGAAAGCCAGGTGCTGGAGCGCATCGTTGCCGGTCGTCTGAACAAGCAGATCGCCGACGACCTGGGCATCAGCATCAAGACGGTGGAAGCGCACCGCGCCAACATCATGGAAAAGCTCAACGCCAACACCGTGGCCGACCTGCTCAAGATTGCCCTGGGACAGATCGCCCCGAAAACCTGACGCTACTGAATTTGTAGCTGCTCACGCCCGTTTGATAAGCATCAGCGGGCGTTTTTACTTGATATTTTGAAACCATGACCGCTGAACTGATCGATGGCATCGCCCTCTCCCGCACCCTGCGCCTGGATGTCGCTGCACGCGCCGCCAACCTCAAGGCCCACGGCATCACCCCCGGCCTGGCCGTCATTCTGGTGGGTGAAAACCCGGCTAGCCAGGTCTACGTGCGCAACAAGGTCAAGGCCTGTGCCGACGCAGGCCTGCACTCGGTGCTGGAGCAGTACCCGGCCGACCTGACAGAAGCCGAGCTGCTCAAGCGCATCAAGTTTCTCAACACCGACCCGGCCATCCACGGCATCCTGGTGCAGTTGCCCCTGCCCGCGCACATCGATGCGCAAAAGGTCATCGAAGCCATCGCCCCGCTGAAAGACGTGGACGGCTTTCACATCGCCAGCGCCGGTGCGCTGATGACCGGCAACTCGGCCTTCCTGCCCTGCACGCCCTATGGCTGCATGAAGATGCTGGAGAGCATCGGCTATGACCTGCGCGGCAAACACGCGGTAGTGATTGGCCGCAGCAATATCGTGGGCAAGCCCATGGCCCTGCTGCTGCTGCAAAAGAACGCCACCGTCACCGTGTGCCATAGCGCCACCGCCGACCTGAAAGCCATGACCCTGCAGGCCGACGTGGTCGTGGCCGCCGTGGGCAAGCGCAATGTGCTGACCGCCGACATGGTCAAACCCGGTGCCGTGGTGCTCGACGTGGGCATGAACCGCACGCCAGACGGCCGGCTCTGCGGCGACGTAGACTTTGACGGTGTCAAAGAAGTCGCCAGCTACATCACCCCGGTGCCCGGCGGAGTGGGCCCCATGACCATCACCATGCTGCTGGTCAATACGCTGGAAGCGGCGGAACGATCTATAGAACTTGCATAGACACCTTGAATCCAACGAGCCCACCGCCATATCACCACCATGACCAATCCACTGCTCGACTTTTCTGACCTGCCCCTGTTTGACCAGATCCAACCGGAGCACGTAGGCCCCGCGATGGACAGCCTGCTGGCCCAGGCCAATGCCGCGCTGGAAACCGTCACCCAGCCCGACTTCCCCGCGCAGTGGACGGCCATCTCCAAGGCGCTGGACGTGAGCGCCGAGCAGCTGGGCCGCGCCTGGGGCGCGGTAAGCCACCTCAACAGCGTGGCCGACACCCCGGCCCTGCGCGCGGCCTACAACGAGGCCCTGCCCCGCGTCACCGAGTTCTGGACCCGCCTGGGTGCCGACGAGCGCCTTTACGCCAAGTACAAGGCGGTAGACACCGCCAGCCTGAACCCCGAGCAACTCCAGGCCCACACCAACGCCATGCGCAACTTCGTGCTCAGCGGTGCCGACCTGGTGGGTGCCGCCAAAGAGCGCTTCGCCCGCATCCAAGAGCGCCAGGCCGAGATCAGCCAGAAGTTCAGCGAAAACGCGCTGGATGCGACCGATGCCTTTGCCTATTACGCTACCGCCGACGAGCTGGATGGCGTGCCCGCCGACGTGCAGCAAACCGCGCTGGCCGCCGCCAAGGCCGAAGGCAAAGACGGCTACAAGCTCACGCTAAAGATGCCCTGCTACCTGCCGGTGATGCAGTTCGCCACCAGCAGCGCATTGCGCGAGCGCCTGTACCGGGCCTACGTGACCCGCGCGTCCGACCAGGCCGAAGGCGATGCCACCCAGTTCGACAACTCGGCCATCATCAACGAGATCCTGGCGCTACGGCTGGAAGAAGCCCAACTGCTGGGTTACGCCAACTTCGGCGAAGTCTCGGTGGTGCCCAAAATGGCGAAGTCGCCGCTGGAAGTAACCCGTTTCCTGCGCGACCTGGCGGTGCGCGCCAAGCCCTACGCCCTGAAAGACGTGGCCGACCTGCGCGCCTTTGCGGCAGAGCACCTGGCCCTGGCCGACCCGCAGCCCTGGGACTGGTCCTTCATCGGCGAAAAACTCAAGGAAGCGCGCTACGCCTTCAGCGAGCAAGAGGTGAAGCAGTACTTCACCGCGCCCAAGGTGCTGGGCGGCCTGTTCAAGATCATCGAAACCCTGTTTGAAGTGGCCATCCGCAAAGACAGCGCGCCGGTGTGGCACCCGTCCGTCGAGTTCTACCGCATCGAACGCGGCGGTCAGCTCGTCGGCCAGTTTTACCTCGACCAACCTGCCCGCACCGGCAAGCGCGGCGGGGCCTGGATGGACGACGTGCGCGCCCGCTGGCTGCGCCCCGACACCGGCCAGCTGCAAACCCCGGTAGCCCACCTAGTGTGCAACTTTGCCGATGGCGTAGACGGCCAACCGCCGCTGCTCACCCACGACGACGTGACCACGCTGTTCCACGAGTTCGGCCACGGCCTGCACCACATGCTGACCCAGGTGAACGAGCGCGATGTGTCGGGCATCAGCGGCGTGGAATGGGATGCGGTGGAACTGCCCAGCCAGTTCATGGAAAACTTCTGCTGGGAATGGGATGTGCTCAAGCACATGACCGCCCACGTGGTAACCGGTGAGGCCCTGCCCCGTGCCCTGTTCGACAAGATGACCGAGGCCAAAAACTTCCAAAGCGGCCTGCAGACCCTGCGCCAGATCGAGTTCTCGCTGTTCGACATGTTGCTGCACACCGAGCACGACCCGTCGCGCGACTTCATGCCGCTGCTGCGCCAGGTGCGCGACGAGGTAGCCGTCCTTCAAGCGCCTGCCTTCAGCCGCACGGTGCACACCTTCAGCCACATCTTCGCGGGCGGTTACGCTGCCGGTTACTACAGCTACAAATGGGCCGAGGTGCTCAGCGCCGATGCCTACGCCGCGTTCGAAGAAACCGCCGGTGCCGATGGCCTGCCGAGTATCGAGACCGGCCGCAAGTACCGCGAGTCGATTCTGGAAGCCGGTGGCAGCCGCCCGGCGATGGAATCCTTCAAGGCCTTCCGGGGCCGCGAACCGACTCTGGACGCATTGCTGCGCCACCAGGGTATGGCCGAAGCTTAAAAAGGACACTGCAATGCGCCCCACCCTGATCACCACCGTTCTGGCCTGTTCCGTCTTGAGCTTGGCGGCCAGCGTGTCTGCGCAAACTGTCTACCGCATCGTCGGGCCAGACGGCAAGGTGTCGTTCTCTGACCAGCCGCCCCCACCCACCAGCAAGGCCAGGGTGACCACGGCGGCCCCCGGTGGCGGCAGTGCGGTGAATGCATCGCTGCCGTTCGAGCTGAAAGAAGTGGTGCAGCGCTACCCGGTCACGCTCTACACCAGCGCCAGCTGCAGCCCCTGCGCCAGCGCACGCAACCTGCTGGTCTCGCGCGGCGTGCCGTTCACCGAGCGCACCGTCAACACCAACGAAGACGGCGAAGCCCTCAAACGCATCAGCGGTGACACCACCCTGCCCTTTGGCACCATTGGCAGCCAGCAGCTCAAGGGCTTTTCGGACCTGGAATGGATGCAGTACCTGGATGCCGCCGCCTACCCCAAGACCTCGGTACTGCCCGCCAGCTACCAACAGCCCGCGCCGCGCCCCTTGGTGGCCACCAAAGCAGCGGAACCGGCCAAGGCACCGGCCCCCGCAGCGGCCCCGGCGCAGCCCCAGCCCATCGACAGCGGCAACAACCCGACCGGCATCCAGTTCTAAACGTAGCTATCAAATAAAGAGCTGCTCGTGCTTATGGAATAAGCGCAGGCGGCTCTTTTTACTTAAAACTCCAAAGTCTTCACGCCCTGGGCCGTACCCAGCAGGCAGACGCTGGCCTTCTGGTGGGCGAACACCCCCACGCACACCACACCCGGCCACTGGTTGACCTGCGACTCAAAGGCCAGCGGGTCGGTGATGCGCAGGCCGGTCACGTCCAGGATGTGCTGGCCGTTGTCGGTCACCAGGGGTTGGCCGTCTTTGAGGCGCAAGGTGGCCGTGCCGCCCATGGCGGCAAACTGGCGGGCCACGCGGTGGGCGGCCATGCGGATCACTTCCACCGGCAGCGGGAACTGGCCCAGGGCCTGCACCAGCTTGCTCTCGTCGGCAATGCACACAAACTTGCGCGACTGGGCGGCCACGATCTTCTCGCGGGTGAGTGCGGCACCGCCGCCCTTGACCATGTGGCCCTGGTGGTCGATTTCGTCCGCGCCGTCGATGTACACCGCCAGCTCGCCCACCTCGTTGGCATCGAACACCGCAATGCCCAGCGCAAGCAACCGCGCGGTGCTGGCCTCGGAGCTGGAGACAGCGCCCTTGACCTGGTCCTTGATGGTGGCCAGCGCGTCGATGAACTTGTTGACGGTAGAGCCGGTGCCCACACCGACGATTTCGCCGGGCACCACATAGCGCAGCGCGGCGTGGCCGACCAGGGTTTTGAGTTCGTCTTGGGTGAGTGCGGGAATGAGGTTGGTCATCTGGGAAAATCCGGTGTTGTAACTAAAAGCAGAACCCCGGAATTATCCAATGCCCCTGATCCCCTACGCCCTGACCCGCCCCTTTTTGTTTGGCATGGACCCCGAGGCCGCCCACGACCTGACCCTGAACGCCATTGCCCGCACCCAGGGCACGCCGCTGGAATGCCTGTACCGCCAAACCCGGGTCAACGACCCCATCACCCTGGCGGGCCTGCAGTTTCCCAACCGCGTGGGCCTGGCGGCGGGGCTGGACAAAAACGCCCGCTGCATCGACGGCCTGGGGGCCATGGGCTTTGGTTTTGTGGAGGTGGGCACGGTCACGCCGCTGGCCCAGCCCGGCAACCCGCAGCCGCGCATGTTCCGCCTGCCGCAGGCCAACGCGCTGATCAACCGCCTGGGTTTTAACAACGGCGGGCTGGCGGCCTTTGTGGCCAATGTGCAGCGCGCCCAGTTCCGCCGCAAGGGCGGCCAGCCAATGCTGCTGGGCCTGAACATCGGCAAGAACGCCGCCACGCCGATCGAGCGCGCCACCGACGACTACCTGCTGGCGCTGGATGGCGTGTACCCGCATGCCGACTACGTCACGGTCAACATCTCCAGCCCCAACACCAAGAACCTGCGCGCCCTGCAAAGCGACGAGGCGCTGGACGGCCTGCTGGGGGCCGTGGCCGCCCGCCGCGCCGCGCTGGCCCAGCAGCACGGCAAGCGGGTGCCGATTTTTGTGAAGATTGCGCCGGATCTGGATGAAGCCCAGGTCGCCGTGATCGCCGCCACCCTGCTGCGCCACGGCATGGACGGTGTCATTGCCACCAACACCACCCTATCGCGGGATGCGGTCAAGGGCATGGCCCATGGGGAAGAAGCCGGTGGCCTGAGCGGCGCGCCGGTGTTGGAGGCCAGCAACCGCGTGGTGCGCCAGCTGCGCAGCGCCCTGGGCCCGGCATTTCCCATCATCGGTGTGGGCGGCATCCTGAGCGCGGCCGACGCGGTGGCCAAGATCACCGCCGGGGCCGACGTGGTGCAGATCTACACCGGGCTGATCTACCAGGGCCCGGCCTTGGTGCAGCAGGCGGCCCTGGCCCTGAAGAACATGGCGAAATAGGCGGTTAGCGCCTATCCCGCCTGGGTTTACCACTATTATTTTTTAACAATAGGCTGCTCGTACAGCACCCGTTCGGTGTAGTTGGGGTCGGCCTTTATCTGCTTTTCGGTATAGGGCAGTTTGACCCACTCGCCCGCCGCGTACTTGCGGGTCTGGTCGCTGAAGTGCGCGCTGGTCGGGTCGGACGACTGGCTGTAGGTCAGGATGCCTTCGGCCACCGGCCCATTGTTGTCCCAGGTAACGAACTGGATGTAGCTGTTGCCAAAGGCACCCTCGTTGGTGGCAGGGTCGGCGGTGTAGATGAACTGGCCCGGGGCCACCTGGGTGCGCACGCCCTGCCAGTTGTTGAAGGTGGAGCGGCCACCCGGCACGGCCAGCACGCCCTGGGCCCGTTGCAGCAACTGCACGTCCTGGGTACGGGCCCGGCGCTTGATCGGGTCGTTGAACTGCGGGCTGGCCACCAGGGTTTCCAGTTGCGCCATGGCGGCGGCCAGGTTGGCGGTGCCGCGCGGGGTTTCCTGCGGGTCGGCGGGGTTGAAAGGCACGCTCCACCACGACGCATCGTTCAGCTCACCCAGGCTAGCGTAGAGCTCGTCAAACAGCACCACGCCCTGGCCGGAGGGGGTGTGGTTGGTGTTCCAGGCTTGCAGCACGGCACAGGCATCCCGAGCCGCCGGGGTGGCACCCGGGCTGGCCAGGCAACCCGAGACAAAACCAGGTAGCCATTTTTCGGCCTTGAAGAAGCGGTTCTTCAGGTAGAGCTGCTGCAGGTTGGACATGTTGAAACGGTAGCCGCCCTGCCCATCGGTGCCGTTCAGGCGGTCGCGCACGATGGCGTGGCCGGTACGGGTGCGGTTGTTTTGTGGCACGGCTTCGGCGTTCGGGCCGGTGGCGATGATCTTGGCAAATCCACCCAGGTAGGTGTTCAGGCTGGGCCACCAGTGGCTGTCGTTGGAGTTCATCGCGTAATCGGCGCGCTTGACCCAGGGCCGACCTGCTGCCGGGACGCTACCCGCCCAGTCGCAAGCTGCCGTGGTGCCCGCCATGACCACCACGCCGGTGCTGGCCATCAAAGGCTGGAACGGCGGGGGCACGCAGGCGGCCAACTGGGCATCGGGCACATTGGCTGCCACCGAATAGTTGGCGTACAGGGTATCACCGGCCTTGTCGGCGGCGATGGTGTTGACCCAGGGCATGGCGTTATAGGTGGCCAGTGCCTGGCGCAGGCTGTCCACGCTGGTGGACTTGCCGTTCAGGATGACCTGGTCGATGAGCTGGTAGTTGGCGGCGTTGGCATCCTGCAGCGCAAAGCCGCTGCTGGTGGTCCAGGCAAAGCTGCTGTCCTTGAGCATGGGGCCGTACTCGGTGGTGTACAGGGTGCGTTTGATCTGCACCTGCTGGCCATTGGCTCCCAGGGCCGACACGGTCAGGGGCACGGCCTTCATGGCGATGGATTTGCCGTCCTTGATGTAGCGCGTGGGGTTGGCCGGGTCGATGGCCAGGTAACGCACGGTGAAGCGGTTGTCGGTGGAGAAGGTGTGTGTCCAGGCGACCTTGTCGTTAAAGCCGATCAGGGGCAGCGGCACACCCAGCAGGGTGGCACCCATCACGTCGTAGTTTTCGCTGGCCACGGTGATATGCACCTGGTTCAGGCGCAGACCGCCCCACCACGGGAAGTGCGGGTTGCCCAGCAGCAAACCCTTGCCGCTTTGGGTGGCGTTGCGGCCCAGGGCCAGGCCGTTGGAGCCAATCGTGTGGTCACGCAGGTTCTGCATGGCCATCAGCATGGGCGATCCGGAAAAGTCCAGGGGCAGCGCCGGTGTCGGTGCCGGTGCCGGTGCGGGCATATTGGCCTTGGCGATGGTGGCAGCCGGTGGCGTGGCACTGCCGATGGCACCGATGAAGCCCACCGAGCTTCCGGTCATGGCGGCCTGCGAGAAGCGCAGGTAGGCATCTTCTTCGGTCATGGGCTTGACCCAGGCTTTGCCACGGCAGGCCACGGGCAGCTTGGCCAGGCCGGTGTCAGACAGGTAGCGGTTGTAGCCGGTGGCAAAGCCGTCGGCCAGGTCGCGGGTGGCGCGGCTGGAGCCGGCCTTGAAGCGGGCCGCCTGGTCGGAGCCCAGAACCAGTTTGTAGAAAAAATCGGAGTCCACGTTGCCGAACTGGGTGCCCAGATGGCCCAGGTAACCACCGGTCGCGCCGAAGTACTTGGCCCGTTCGCCGTGCAGGGTCACCAGCTCTTCGGCAAACAGGCAAAAATTGTTCTGGGCAAATGCATAGCCATAGCCATAGCCCGCGCCTTTGAAGCTGTCGGCCACGATATGCGGCACGCCGTACGACGTGGTACGGATACCGGCCGCATAGTCGGTGGGCAAACAGCCTGTGAGCAGGGCCGCAGCCCCGGCGCCCACCAGCCCGATTCGCACTGTAGAGATGCCGCGCATAGTCGATGTCAGTTTCATGCTTAGTACCTTAGTTTGGATTTAGACCTATTTAACGCACAGATTGTTTCGTAAAACGGACCTATTCCATCGTACTTGGCAAGCCCTGTCACGCCCCTCCTGAGCCCCCGCAAATGTACCTAGTTTTATGGATAAAACCGCGCACCCCCATGGTGCATTGGCATGAAAAATGGTAAGCAGCTGCACACACCAAAATAGTGCCAAATCAGGCCGTAAATACCCACCGAAAATCCTGCAAATACGCAAAACGCCACCGCAGGCAGACCTGCGGTGGCGTTTTTATTTGCTATATATTAAATAGCTGCTTGCGCCTATGGAATAAGCGCAGAAGGCACTTTTCTACATTATTTGACCGCCATGTGCGAGGTGACCTTGTCGAGGATCACCTCGGGCTCGTTGGCCTCTTCCCAGGTTTGGTTGTTCATGGCGGCATCCAGGCGTTTCATGTCCAGGTCGCCAGTCCATTTGGCCACCACCAGCGTGGCCACGCCGTTGCCCACCAGGTTGGTCAGCGCGCGGGCTTCGGACATGAAGCGGTCGATGCCCAGAATCAGCGCCAGGCCCGCCACCGGCACGTGGCCCACAGCCGACAAAGTCGCGGCCAGCACGATGAAGCCGCTGCCCGTTACACCGGCAGCGCCCTTGGAGGTCAGCAGCAGCACCAGCAGCAAGGTGATCTGCTGGGAGATGGACATCGGGGTGTCGGTGGCCTGGGCAATGAACACCGCCGCCATGGTCAGATAGATGGAGGTGCCGTCCAGGTTGAACGAGTAGCCGGTAGGAATCACCAGCCCGACCACGGACTTCTTGGCACCGGCGTTTTCCATCTTCTCCATCATGCGCGGCAGCACCGACTCGCTGGACGAGGTACCCAGCACGATCAGCAACTCTTCCTTGATGTACTTGATGAACTTGACGATGCTAAAGCCATGCAGCCGCGACACGATGCCCAGAATCACAAACACAAAGATCAGGCAGGTGCCATAGAAGGTGCCCATCAGCTTGCCCAGCGACACCAGCGAATCCACGCCGTACTTGCCGATGGTGAAAGCCATGGCACCGAACGCGCCGATGGGGGCTACCTTCATGACCATGCCGACGATATCGAACATCACGTGCGAGAACTTCTCGATGAAGTCAAACACCATGGTGCCGCGCCCGCCAAACTTGTGCAGCGCAAAGCCGAACATCACCGCAAACAGCAGCACCTGCAAAATCTCGCCCTTGGCAAACGCATCCACCACGGTGTTGGGAATCACGTTGAGCAAGAAGTCGGTGGTGGTGGCCATCTTGCCGGGGGCGGTGTAGGCCGCAATGCCCTTGGTGTCCAGCGTGCTGGCATCGATGTGCATGCCCGCGCCGGGCTGTACCAGGTTGACCATCACCAGGCCGACGATCAGCGCCAGCGTGCTCATGATTTCAAAGTACAGCAGCGCCAGGCCACCGGTTTTGCCAACCTTCTTCATGTCTTCCATGCCCGCAATGCCCACCACCACGGTACAGAAAATGATGGGTGCAATCACCATCTTGATCAGCTTGATGAAGCCGTCGCCCAGGGGCTTCATCTGCGCGCCCAGCTCGGGCTGGAAGTGGCCCAGCGCCACACCCAAAACCACCGCGAACAGCACTTGTATGTAGAGGGACTTGTAAAACGGCTTTTTGGCCGCCGGGGTATCGGATTGCATGGAGCACACCTTTCTGGTCAAGTTAATCGCTGCCCACACAGGCAGCCGGACACTTGTCAATTTATGCGCGGAAAACCGTCCCGCCATTGTGGGAACTACGGTAGAAACCCTGTATCGACGACCCCGCCCCTACTGTAAGCAATTGGTAACAAATTCAGTGCCCGGGCTGTCAGCGCAGGCCGAGGGGGCGGCGTTTTACCAATCTCTTCAACACCTATCCGAGGACCCATCCATGCAATTCATCCGTGCCATCGCCTTTGCCGCCCTTGCAGGCACCACCATCCTGGCCGCCACCGGTTGCGCCGTGGTGCGCCAACAAGAATCGGTGGGCGCTTACGTGGACGACTCGGCCATCACATCCTCGGTCAAGGCCCGCTTTGTGGCCGACAAAACCGTCGATGCCGGTGCCATCAGCGTGCAGACCCTGAAGGGCACCGTCCTGTTGTCGGGTTTTGCCAAATCGACCGCTGAAAAGAAGCAGGCCGAATCCATCGCCCGCGACGTGAAGGGCGTGACCGCCGTGCGCAACGACCTGGTGGTTCGCCCATAACCCTCGGCACCAGCCACCCCGCCGGCCAAGCAGCTTGCGCCCCGCCGCAAGCTGCTTTTTTTTGGCCTGCCCGACCCGCAATTAACCACCCCGCCACGCGAAAGCGTCATGTTTTAGGACCACAATCTCTGTATGGAAAATACTGACGCACTCAACGACCGCAACGTCGCCCTGGCCTGGGCCGACCTGCAAGCCCACGCCAACAACGGCCAAAAGCTCGACACCGACGCCTACCGCCTGGCCTTTGCCGACCCCGAGTTTTTGCTGCGCCGCGAAACCCGTGGCATCCGCTTCCAGCTGGAAATGCTCAAGCCCGACCTGGCCCAGCAAGCCCAGGGCATCGAAAGCACCGTGGTGGTGTTTGGCAGCGCCCGCTTCCCGGCTCCCGAAGATGCCCAGCCCGCCCTCGCCGCCGCCCAGGCCAGCGGCGATCCGGAAGCCTTGCGGGTCGCCCAGCGCCGCATGCGCAACGCCCACTACTACGACCAGGCCCGCCTGTTCGCCGCTCTGGTGGCGAACTACAGTGCCAACCTGCCCGCCGCTGAACGGCTCTACATCTGCACCGGTGGCGGCCCCGGCATCATGGAAGCCGCCAACCGGGGCGCGCACGAGATGGGCGCGCTCAACGTGGGCCTGAGCATCGCCCTGCCCCACGAACAAGGCGGCAACCGTTACGTGTCGCCCAGCCTGAACTTCAAGTTCCACTACTTTGCGCTGCGCAAAATGCATTTCATGATGCGCGCCAAAGCCCTGGTGGCCTTCCCCGGCGGCTTTGGCACGCTGGACGATCTGTTCGAAGTGGTCACCCTGGTGCAAACCGGCAAAGCCAAGGCCGTGCCCATCATCCTGTTTGGGGTCGATTACTGGCGCAAACTGCTCAACCTCGACCTGCTGATCGAAGAAGGTGCGATCTCGCCCGGCGACGTAGAACTGTTCACCTACGTCGACACCCCTGAAGACGCGTGGGCCGCTATTCGGGCGTTTTACAAGATTTAAGCCCCCACGCGGTGCGAGAGCCGCCGCCCACCAGCGCCCCCACCACCCAAAACAGCCCGGCCACGCCCACATAGGCGCTGGCCAGGCCAAACAGCAGCGGCATGGCCACGCTGGAGGCGTTGATGGTCATCAGCCGCAGGCCTAAAGCCTCGCCGTGGCGGTGCTCGGGGGTGATCTGGTGCAAGGTGCTCATGACCATGGGTTGCACCGAGCCCAGCGCCAGGCCCAGAAACACCGAACACACGCCCATCGCCAGCGCACTGGGCAGCAACGGGTACAGCACAAACAGCGCCGCTGTCATCCACATCGCACCCACAATCACCGCCCACTCGCGCAGTCGCGCGGCCACCAGGGGCATGGCTATGCGCACCACCGTGGCGGCAATCGCAAACGCACCCAGAATGCCGCCGATGGTGGACGCACTCAGGCCCCGCTCATGGCCCAAGATGGGCACCACAAAAGTGTGCACGTCCCAGCAGGACGACAAAAACCAGTTCACCAGCAGCAGGCGGCGCAGCATGGGGTCGGCCAGCAAATCCCACACGCGGGGCTTGGCGGCACCGGTGGGCGCGTGGATGGCCGGCAGCTCCTGCACGCCCTGCACCAGCGCCCAGGTGGCCAGCGGCAGCAGCGCCATCAGCGCAAACGCCGCCCGGAAACCCCAGGTATCGGCGGGCGCGCTGCCCGCGTGGTCGATCATCAGCCCCGCCGCAAACGGCCCGATGAAGTTGGACAAAGCCGGGCCCAGCGCCAGCCAGCTGAACACCTTTTTCATCTCGGTCGCCCCGTTGACCGCCCGGCCCACGTGGCGCTGCAGCGCAATCACCGCAATGCCGGTGGCCCCGCCGGTCAGCAGCGCACTGGCGCACAAGGCCGGGTACACCGGCCACACCGCCGCCAGCCCCGCCCCCAGCACCGCCATGGCCACGCTGATCGTCACCGGCTTGCGCAGACCATGGCGGTCCACGTAGCGCCCGGCAGGCAGGGCCAGAAACACCTGGGTCAGCGCAAACAAAGCCAGCAAAACCCCCACCGCCAACCCGCTGAAACCTTCACGCAAAGCCAGCAGGGGCGCGGCCAGACGGATGCCGGTCATGCAGGCGTGCAGGCAGATCTGGGCGGCGATGAGGCGGGCCAATGCGGGGGTCATAGCGGTTTGGAGGAATGGAAAAAAGCGCTGGGAAAAAGCACCTGTTCGTAGGCCCGGTGCGTGCAGATGCCACCGAGCTTACCCGCTCTGCGAATGCAAGGATGCGGGCTGCCTGGTGGGAGCGCTATTTTTAGTATTTGAGCCCATTTCCAGATACCAGAATGGCCTCTAGTGCTTATGGAATAGGCGTGACGTGCTCCTGTTTTTTACTATCAAAAGTGAAGCATGCTCAATCGGTTGCACGGGCGGTAGCCAATTGGGGTCGGATCCCAATTGCGCGCGGGTTGCTGGCGGGTCGAGCACCATTTGGCCCGCATTTGGGCTCCGACCCCTATTGGCGGGTTGACGCTGACGGCGGGTTGGAGGCCAATGCGATCCTCAGCCGGGAGTTGCGCCCGGCGGCGCAGTCACTTGTTCTTTTGCGCAATCGATGCGTAACCCAAAGAAAGGCGCCCCAACTGTCTGCGCCCTCCGCTGTCGCTACGGGAACCTGCGGTGCGCGCTTTGGGCGGGGTCTGGCTAAACTCGCTGGCGCTCAAACAGACGCCAGCCCTGATCCGCCCAAAGCTGTGCTCCTCGGCGCATACAGATGGGGACCCCGGGGAGCGGGATCGGCCCGGCTGTGCCGGGCATCGCGCCTATGGCGCGAGTGCACCCACCCATCACCCACTCCACCTGCACAAGAAGTTACAAAAAGAGCCCTTCGCGCAGTCTCTTTTGAAAGGCAAATGCCTACTCAAAGGGTGCCGCAAGATTTCGACGGGCTATAGTGACCAATGATTTGGAGCACGGGGTTCATCGAGCTTTTTAACCCTGTATGTAAACCAACTCTCCCGACGAAAAACCTCTCCACTAGACACTTCCGGAAGATCTCAGCGGATGATTTAAACCACGGCAGCCAAATTAAACCGCAGATTTTCCGACGTACATATCCTTAGACATTCAAATGGCAAGAATCAGATATTCAGTTGTAGTGACGGGTCTACTGGGCATAGTCATGTCTTATGACGCAGCAGCAATATGCTGGATAGAGTCTGTTAGCAAGGAATCCGATGCAGTGGCCGTACGCTTTATTTCCAATGGCTATGTCAGCGTCAGCACACCGAAAAATCATGACCTAGGCGGCACATGTGGCGCACAACTCGGTTTCAGCAACGGCAAGGCACGATGTGGCGATGTAACACTGGATCGATTGGTGGCCAGCAATGACCAGACGTTTGGGTTGCGTGGTGATCATCACGGAGGTTGCACAATGCGCGCGCTGACCACGCCGGAGCAGACGGGAATCGAGATCAGCGGCTGGATGTGCATGCCCCACCACAACTGCGAAAATTTCACTCGTTTTATGCCTGCTAGATAATTTCTTCAACAAACTGCGTATTAGCTCGGTCACTTCCTAATTCTGCGCTGATTCAGATGCGCTGCGCATTTTCACGTTAGGCTGAATATGACGTTATTTAATTGGCTTTTTGCCCCCATTGCTTTTGCTTTCGGTATTGGCATCGCTTCGTGGGTATGTATGTTCCTTTTGAACCTTTCAGATTCTATCTATCCAGTAATCACGGCCTTAGTTGGGGGGGGGCGCCATCAAATTCGCTGAATGCGGTTCTAACCAGTGCGATCCTCTGCATTGGGTGCATCATTGGCGCAACAATTACAGTTCTGGTAACAGCTTTTTCTGCGCCCAAATACCAGAAAGAAACTGCATATTTGGCTCTTGTACTCGGCGCAGTGATTTCGGGCTTTTTACTTTTTGGAACTGGTAAGGTCATTTTTCTTCCTGCATATACTGCATCCCTTGGAGCTGGCATCGCAAGCGTTGCACACGTAGGAAGGGTGTCGCAATGACTGCCTGACGTTTCGCTCGGCAGGGACACACAACAGAAAAATTGCGCAATGCGGCGCTTGCTGCGTGCCCGGCAGCGTTGACGTCACCCCCTAATCCACCTCCCCCCCCAAAGGCAACCTCGCCTGCGCCTCCGCATCCGGCAACGCCTCCACAACCTTCAGCGCCCTTCGCATCTGCCGTGTCCGGGTATCCGCCTTGTCCAAAGTATCCGAAGCCTTCTGCACCTGTTCGCGGATGCGGGCGACCCATTCGCCGTAACGTTCGAACTCGGTTTTCACCGCGCCCAGCACCTTCCATACTTCCGATGCCTGCTGCTCCAGCGCCAGGGTGCGGAAACCCATGTGCAGGCTGTTGAGCATGGCCAGCAAGGTGGTGGGGCCTGCCAGGGTGACGCGGTAGTCGCGCTGCAGGCTGTCCATCAGGCCGGGGCGGCGCAGCACCTCGGCGTACAGGCTCTCGATGGGCAGGAACAGGATGGCGAAATCGGTGGTGTGGGGCGGGGCCAGATAGCTTTCGCTGATGGACTTGGCCTCGGCGCGGATACGGGCTTCCAGGGCTTTGGCGGATGCCTCGGCGGCGACGGCATCGGCGCGTTCGTGGGCATCGAGCAGGCGCTCGTAGTCGTCGCGGGGGAACTTGGCGTCGATGGGCAGCCAGACGGGTGCGCCGTCGGCACTGCGACCGGGGAAACGCACCGCGAAGTCCACGCGCTGGTTGCTGCGTGGTTTGGTTTCGATCTGCTTGCCGTACTGCTCAGGCGTGAGCACCTGCTCCAGCAGATTTTCTAGCTGCACCTCGCCGAACATGCCGCGGGTTTTGACGTTGGTCAGAACGCGCTGCAGGTCGCCCACGCCCTGCGCCAGCGACTGCATTTCGCCCAGGCCTTTGTGCACCTGCTCCAGGCGGTCGGCCACCTGTTTGAAGCTTTCGCCCAGGCGGGTTTCCAGCGTGGTTTGCAGCTTTTCGTCGACGGTTTGGCGCATTTCATCCAGCTTGGCGGCGTTGCTTTGCTGGAGCTGCTGCAGCTGCGCCTCCAGCGTGGCGCGCACCTCGCCCATGCGCCTTGCGTTGGACTCGCCCAGGGCCAGGAGCTGGGTGCTCAGGGTGTCGCTGACCGAGCGTTGTAGCAGCGCCAACTGCTGGGCCAGCGCGTCGATCTGGGTGTTTTGCGTGCGGGTGGCTTCAAAACTTTGCTGCACCAGGGTGCGCTGGAAGTTGGCGAAGCTGGTGCCCAACTCTTGCCGGTCGGCACGGGACGACTCTCGCAGCCCGTGCTCCAAGCGGTCCATGGCCGAGTGGTCCGCCTCGG
Organism: uncultured Albidiferax sp.; assembly: GCA_963512645.1. Taxonomy (GTDB): domain Bacteria; phylum Pseudomonadota; class Gammaproteobacteria; order Burkholderiales; family Burkholderiaceae_C; genus Rhodoferax_B. Next base: position 180,493 of record CAUPNM010000003.1, read on the forward strand.
GCGGCTTGCGCAGCAGCAGTGCCAGCAACAGCACCAGGTTGAGTACAGCCAGCGCCAGCAGCCCCCATTCGGTCAAGCTCATCAATGCTATCTATTTGCTAGCTACTTGCGCCGCATTGATGGGCGTGAGCAGCTTATTTTGTATGAGGAACCCAATCAGGTTGTCTGCCGCCAACTGGGCCATGGCCATGCGGGTGGCCACGGTGGCGCTGGCGATGTGCGGGGTGAGCACCACGTTGGGCACGGTGAGCAGGTCGGGGTGCACGCGGGGCTCGCCCTCAAACACGTCCAGCCCGGCGGCGGCAATGCGGCCTTCGCGCAGGGCCACGGCCAGGGCCGCGTCGTCTACGATGCCGCCGCGCGCAATGTTGACCAGGGTGGCGGTGGGCTGCATCAGCGCCAGCTCGGCTGCGCCAATGGTGTGGTGCGAGGCGGCGGAGTACGGCACCACCAGCACCACGTGGTCGGCGGTTTTCAGCAGCTCCTCTTTGGACACAAAACGGGCCTTGCAGTCGGCCTCGGTGGCGGCATCTAGCTGGCTGCGGTTGTGGTAAACGACCTGCATGCCAAAGCCATGGGCGCCGCGCTTGGCGATGCCTTGGCCGATGCGGCCCATGCCGATGATGCCCAGGGTGCTGCCGTGGATTTCGGCCCCGGCAAACATGTCATAGCTCCATTTTTTCCACAGCCCGGCGCGCAGAAAATGTTCGCTCTCGCTGATGCGGCGGGCGGTGGCCATCAGCAGGGCAAAGCCGAAGTCGGCGGTGGTCTCGGTGAGCACGTCGGGCGCATTGGTGGCCAGCACCCCGGCGACGCTCATCGCGTCGACGTCAAAGTTGTTGTAGCCCACGGCCATGTTGGCGCAAATGCGCAGATCGGGGCAGGCGGCCAGCAGAGCGGCATCGATACGCTCGCTGCCGGTGGTGAAGGCACCCACCTTGCCCTGCAGGCGGGCGATGAGCTCGGCGGGGGTCCAGCTGGCATCGTCCTGGTTGGACTCCACCACAAAGTGCTGCTCCAGCGCGGCAATAGTGGCGGGGAAGATTTTGCGGGCAACAAGAATGGCGGGTTTGGACATTTAGGTAAACCAGATAAAGGTCATCACGACAAACAGGGGGACCAGCACGGCACACGACCAGGCCATGTAGCCAAAAAAGCTGGGCATGGCCACACCGCGCTCTTCGGCAATGGCTTTAACCATCATATTGGGCGCGTTGCCGATGTAGCTGTTGGCCCCCATAAAGACCGCACCCGCCGACACCGCCGCCAGCGTGGGTGCCAGCGTGGTCATCAGCGTCTGCGCATCGCCGCCTGCGGTGTTGAAAAACACCAGGTAGGTGGGCGCGTTGTCCAGAAACGAGCTGAGCAGGCCGGTGGCCCAGAAGTACATGGCCGGGTCGGGTGAGCCGTCGGGCCGGGTGACGGCGGCCACCACGCCACCAAACGGGCCGTTCACGCCCTCGCGCAGCAGGGCAATCACCGGAATGATGGTGAGGAAAATGCCCGCAAACAGCTTGGCCACTTCCTGCATCGGGGCCCAGCTGAATTGGTTGTCGGCATGCACCTTGGCAGGCGTGCACAGCAGCGACACGGCGGTGACCAGCAGCAGCCCCGCATCGCGCACCAGGCCCGGCAGACCCACATCGGCCCCGGCCACATGGAACACCACCGGCGACTTCCACATGCCGCTGAGCAGCACCAGCCCCACCACCGCGCCCAGCAGCGCGAAATTGACCATGCCGTCAAAACCGATGCGCTGCGTGTCGGGCGTGGGATCGACCGGCAGCACGCCCTCCTTGGCGTAGTAGTGGCTGTCGATGGCAAAACACAGCACCAGCAGCACGCTAATCAAAAACAACGTGGGCTGCCACAGATGGCCCACGGTCCAGAAGAAGTCCACGCCTTGCAAGAAGCCCAGAAACAACGGCGGGTCGCCCAGCGGGGTGAGCGCGCCGCCCGCGTTGGAGACGATGAAGATGAAGAACACCACCACGTGCGCTTTGTGGACGCGGTTGTCGTTGGCGCGCAGCAGGGGGCGCAGCATCAGCATGGAAGCACCGGTGGTGCCCATCACGCTGGCCAGCGCCGCGCCAATGGCCAGCAGCGCCACGTTCAGGCGCGGGCTGCCATGCAGGTTGCCCCGGATAAAGATGCCCCCGGCCACGGTGTACAGCGCGGTGAGCAAGATGATGAAAGGCAGGTACTCGGCCAGCAGCGCATGCACCAGGCTGTGGCCTGCCGCATCCAGCCCAAACAGCGCCGCAAATGGCACCAAGAATGCCAGCGACCAGGCGGCCGACAACTTGCCGAAATGGTGGTGCCAGAACCTGGGCGCCAGCAGCGGGCACAGCGCTATGGACAACAGCAGCCCAGCAAAAGGAATGCCCCAGGCTGCCGACATGCCCGCTGCGTTCATTGCGGCGCCTCTATCTCGAACACCTGGCGCAGGTAACCCACGTACTTCTCGTCCTCGCACATGTTTTTGCCGGGCGAGTCCGACAGTTTGGCCACCGGCTGGCCGTTGCAGCGGATCATCTTGATGACGATTTGCAGCGGCACATGCAGCGGCGGATCGCCCATGTCGTTGGTCAGGTTGGTGCCAATGCCAAAGGCTAGCAGGCAGCGGCCCCGGAACTGCTGGTACAGCGCAATGGTGCGCGGCACGGTGAGGCCGTCGCTGAAGATCAGCACCTTGGTGAGCGGATCGACGCGGTTCTTTTTGTAGTGCGCCAGCAGGCGTTCGCCCCACTGGAACGGGTCGCCGCTGTCGTGGCGTGCGCCGTCAAACAGTTTGCAGAAGTACATGTCGAAGTCGCGCAAAAAGGCATCCATGCCGTAGACGTCGCTCAGGGCAATGCCCAGGTCTCCCCGGTATTCCTTGGCCCACATCTCAAAGCCGAACACCTGGCTGTCGCGCAAGCGGGGACCCAGCGCCTGGCAGGCCTGCAGGTACTCGTGGGCCATGGTGCCCAGCGGGGTCAGGCCCAACTGCATGGCAAACAAGACGTTGCTGGTGCCCGCGAACTGCCCCTGGGGCCCCGAGCCCAGCTGCGCCACCAGGGTGCGCAGCACCTCTTCGTGCCAGGCCTTGCTGTAACGGCGGCGGGTTCCGTAGTCGGCAATCTTGAGCTCACCCAGCCCCTCCACGCGCAGCTGGTTGATCTTGTCCTGCAGCCGCTGGCGGGCCAGGGTGAAATTGGGCACCGTGGGGGCGTGGCGGAAATACACCTCGTTGACGATGGCCAGCACCGGAATCTCGAACAGGATCACGTGCAGCCACGGGCCCTGGATGGAGATGTCGATTTCACCATTGGGCAATGGGGTCACGGCGATGTACTTTTCGTTGAGCCGGAACAGCCCCAAAAAGTCCACAAAGTCGCTTTTGATGAAACGCATGGAGCGCAGATAACCCAGCTCGGCCTCGCTAAAACCCAGGCGGCACAGCCCGCGGATCTCGTCCTGGATCTCGGCCACCAGCGGGGCCAATTGCACACCCGGGTTGCGGCACTTGAAGCTGTACTGCACCGGGGCGGCAGGGAAATGGTGCAACACCACCTGCATCATCGTGAACTTGTAGAGATCGGTATCGAGCAGGCTGGTGATGATCATAAAAAGCAAGGCGGGCAGCCAGGGCGCACAGTGGATGGAAGGGGCAGCAAGCAAAGTGTAGGGGATACGCCGGGCGGCGCGCCCCTGCCCCGCCAGACCTCGCCGCACAGCAGCCCGGCCAGCGGGTGAATCGCTATATTTTTTCTAGCTGCTCGTGCTGATTAAACAAGCGCTAAACCGCATTTTCATCCATAGAAACCCGCTGTATGGGTTGCATAAAAGTACCGTATTTTTGTCAAAATCCTAGGGTTTCCGATAACTAAAGCAACTTGATTTAATTAGTCGCGGCGCTTTATAGTTGGCTACCAACGTGAAATGCTTCACACCCCACGCTGGAACCTGTTCCCCAACCGAACCCTTGCGTTCACCCCTCTCTAGGAGACAACATGAAAAAATCTACCGCCACCCTGGTGCTGTCCGCTCTGGCTTTTGCCGCCACCACAGCGTGTGCCGCAGAACCCGTGATCGGCCTGATCACCAAGACCGAAACGAACCCGTTTTTCGTCAAGATGAAGGAAGGTGCGCAAGCCGAAGCCAAGAAGCTCGGTGCCAAGCTGCTCAGCGCCGCAGGCAAGCAAGACGGTGACAACGCCGGCCAGATCACCGCCATCGAGAACATGATGGCCGCCGGTGCCAAGACCATCATGATCACGCCCAATGATTCCAAGGCCATCATTCCCGCCATCAAGAAGGCCCAGGCCCAAGGCGTGATGTTCATCGCCCTGGACAGCCCCACCGACCCCGTGGAAGGCACCGATGCCCTGTTTGCCACCGACAACTACAAGGCCGGCATCCTGATTGGCCAATACGCCAAGGCCGTGATGGCTGGCAAGCCCGCCAAGATCGCCACGCTCGACCTGTTCCCCGGCCACCCTGTGGGCGCGCAACGCCACAACGGTTTCATGTCCGGCTTTGGCCTGGCAGCCGCCGATGCCAAGAGCAACGAACTGTCCAAGACGGCTGAAATCGTCTGCATGGCCGACAGCTTTGGCGACCAGGCCAAGGGCCAGACCGCCATGGAAAACTGCCTGCAAAAGAACCCCGACATCAACGTGCTCTACACCATCAACGAACCCGCCGCCGCCGGTGCCTACCAGGCGCTGAAGGCTGCTGGCAAAGAAAAGCAAGTGCTGATCGTGTCGGTGGACGGCGGCTGCGCCGGTGTCAAGAACGTCAAGGCCGGCATGATCGCCGCCACCTCGCAGCAGTACCCACTGAAGATGGCCAGCATGGGCGTGGCCGCTGGTGTGGCATTTGCCAAAGACGGCAAAAAGGCCACCGGCTACACCGACACCGGCGTGACGCTGATCACCGACAAGCCCCAGGCTGGCGTGGAAAGCAAGGACACCAAGGTCGGTATGGACCTGTGCTGGGGCAACAAGTAATTTCACTGCCTGACTAGCACCCGCTAGCCACCGCCGGGGCAGCCACACACAGCGGCTGCCCCGTTTTTTCAACCCATTTCCCCAAGGCTAACCATGAGCACACTCAAAGAAAAACTACCGCCGATTGGCACGCTCGGGCCGTTCATTGCCCTGCTGATCGCCTGCATCTTCTTCGCCACCCAGAGCGACCGCTTTTTGTCGGCGACCAACTTCTCGCTGATCCTGCAACAGGTCACCGTGGTCGGCGTGATCGCCATTGGCCAGACCCTGATTATTTTGACGGCGGGTATCGACCTGTCGTGTGGCATGGTGATGGCCCTGGGCGGCATTGTCATGACCAAGCTCTCGTCCGATCTGGGCCTACCTCCGGCGCTGGCCATCCTGTGCGGCATCGGTGCCACGGCGCTGTTTGGGCTGCTGAACGGGCTCCTTGTGACGCGCATCAAGCTGCCGCCGTTCATCGTGACCCTGGGTACGCTGAACATTGCGTTTGCCATCACCCAGCTCTACTCCAACGCACAGACCATCACCGATGTGCCCCCCATGATGACGGCCCTGGGCAACACGTTCTCGATCGGTGGCACGGCCGTGGCCTACAGCACGCTGCTGATGCTGGCGCTGTATGCGGGCATCTGGTTTTACCTGCGCGAAACCGCTGCGGGCCGCCACGTGTACGCGGTGGGCAACAACCCCGAAGCCACGCGTTTGACCGGTATCCCTACCGAGCGCGTCTTGTTGGGCGTGTATGTGCTGGCCGGTATCTTGTACGGCGTGGCTTCGCTGCTGTCGGTGGCGCGCAGCGGAGCCGGTGACCCGAACGCCGGGCAAACCGAAAACCTGGACGCCATCACCGCCGTGGTGCTGGGCGGCACCAGCCTGTTTGGTGGCCGTGGCGTGATCCTGGGCACCCTGGTGGGCGCGGTCATTGTGGGTGTGCTGCGCAACGGCCTGACCCTGATGGGCGTGCAATCGGTGTACCAGGTGCTGATCACCGGCATCCTGGTGATTTTGGCGGTCGCTATCGACCAGTTGTCCCGCAAAGGAGGCCGTTAATCATGTCTACGTCTACTTCAACCTCGCCCCACAAAATCGTGATGAAGGCCACCGGCCTGATCAAACGTTACGGCCAGGTCACCGCGCTGGACGGGGCCGACCTGGAACTGCGCCAGGGCGAAATCCTGGCGGTGATTGGCGACAACGGCGCAGGCAAGTCCTCGCTGATCAAGTGCCTGTCGGGTGCCACCATTCCCGATGAAGGCGAAATCCTGCTGGACGGCAAAAAAATCCACTTCAAGAGCCCGATGGATGCCCGGCAGGCCGGTATCGAAACCGTCTACCAGGATCTGGCCGTGGCCGCCGCCATGAGCATTTCTGAAAACCTGTTCCTGGGCCGCGAACTGCGCCGCCCCGGTTTTGCGGGCAACGTGCTGCGCATGCTGGACAAAAAGAAGATGCTCGAAGAAAGCATCTCCCGCATGAAGGACCTGAAGGTCGGCATCCGCTCCATGACGCAGGCGGTAGAAACCTTGTCGGGCGGCCAGCGCCAGTGCGTGGCCGTATCGCGCGCGGCCGCTTTTGCGCAGCACGTGGTCATCATGGACGAGCCCACCGCTGCGCTGGGCGTGAAAGAAGGCAACATGGTGCTGGACCTGATCCGCCGGGTGCGCGACAAGGGCCTGTCGGTCATCTTGATCTCGCACAACATGCCGCACGTGTTCGAGATTGCCGACCGTATCCACGTGGCCCGCCTGGGCAAACGCGGCTGCGTGCTCAACCCGCACAAGATCAGCATGGCCGACACCGTGGCGGTGATGACCGGGGCCATCCGCCCGGACGAGCTGCCTGCCGAATCGCTGGCGCACTAAGGTCAACGACATGCTCAAAGGAATCGATCCTCTGCTCACGCCAGAGCTGCTCAAGGTGCTGGCCGAAATGGGGCACGACGACGCCGTGTTGCTGGCCGATGCCAATTTCACGGCCCTGCGCCTGGCCGCGGGCAAGCCGGTGCTGTACCTGCCGGGCGTGGGCATGCAGCGCGCCGTGCAGGCAGTGGAATCGGTGCTGCCGCTGGCGGCCGACGTGGAGGCCCCCGTGGCTTTCATGCAGGTCTCCGGCACCACCGCGCCCTACCGCTCGGCCTTGCAGCGCGAAGTGCTGGACATGCTCCAGCCCAGCCTGCTGCCGGGCCAGCAGGCCGAGCCGATTGAACGTTTTGCGTTTTATGAACGCGTGGCAAACGTCTACGCCATCGTGCTGACGGGCGAGTTGCAACCGTTCGGCAATTTCATTCTGCGCAAAGGGGTCATCGGCGAAAATATTCGCCCATGAACGCCCAACTCGCCCCTCCCCTGCTGCGCCCGCGTGGTTCCAACCACGTCGGGATGCGGCAGTTCAACGAGCGAGTGGTGCTGCAGGCTATTCGGCAACACGGCAGCCTGCCCAAGGCCGACCTGGCCCGGCTCACCCACCTCACCGCCCAGACCATCGGGCTGATCACCACCCGGCTGGAAGATGACGACCTGCTGCTGCGCCACCAACCGGTGCGCGGGCGCATTGGCCAACCTTCGGTACCGCTGGCGCTGAACCCCGACGGGGCCTTCTCCATCGGCATCAAGGTGGGCCGCCGCAACACCGACTGGCTGCTGGTCGACTTCACCGGCAAAGTGCGCCAGCGCGTCACCCTGCCCTACGCCTTTCCCGACACCGCGGTGCTACTGCCCGCACTGTCCGAGCACATGCAGACCCTGCGCGACAGCCTGGGGCCGCTGGAGTCACGGCTGGTCGGCATCGGCGTAGCGGCTCCCTTCCAGATGGGCGGCTGGCACAAGATGCTGGGCCTGTCGGACGCGCAGTCCAGCGACTGGAACGCCCTGGACCTGGGTGCCGCCGTGCAGGCCATGACCGACCTGCCGGTGAGCTTTGCCAAAGACACCGCCGCCGCCTGCGTGGCCGAGCTGGTGGCAGGCCGGGGCCGCGACCTGAAGACTTTTCTGTACGTGTTCATCGACACTTTTGTGGGCGGCGGCCTGGTGGTCAACTCGCACCTGCATGGCGGCCTGCACGGCAATGCGGGTGCGGTGGCTTCGCTGCCCATGCAACTGGCTAGCACCCCCGGCAGCGCGCCCGACCAGTTAGTGGCCCACGCCTCATTGTGGGAGCTGGAGCAGCGGCTACTCGCCGTCGGGCTGGACCCCACCGCCGCCTACGACGACCGGGCGCTGGTGGCCCCGTTTGTGCATGAGACCCAAGCCTGGGTGGCGCAGGCCGCTGCGGCCCTGGCGCACTGCGTGGTCAGCGGCACCGCGTTTTTAGACCTGGAAGCCGTGGTCATCGACGGCTCGCTGTGCCGCCCGCTACTGGAGCTGCTGCTGGAACGCACCCGCCTGGCCCTGGCCGACTTCAACTGGGAAGGCCTGTGGCGCACCGAGCTGGTCGCGGGCAGCATCGGGTCGGACGCCCGGGCCCTGGGCGGCGCACTGCTGCCACTGCACACCAACTTTGCCCCGGACCGGGATTTGTTTTTGAAGACCTAAACCAGCAAACCATCGTTGCGGTGGTGTTCTTCCAGAAAGTCCAGAAACCGCCGCACAGCGGGCACCATGCCCCGCCGCGACGGAAACACCGCGTGGAACACGCCCGGATGCGGGGCCCAGCCGGGCAGTACCGGCAGCAGTTGCCCCAGCCGCACCTCGTCGACACACATGTAGGCGGGCAACACACAGATACCGGTGCCGCCCAGCACCGCCAGCTTCAGGGTCAGCAGGTCGTCGGCCACGTAGCGCGGCTGGTGTGGCACGGTGCGCACCCCGCCGTCGGGCCCCAGCAAATGCCACACGGCCCGCCCGTCATTGGCCGACATGCTGACCGAATCCAGCCGGGCCAGGTCTTCCACCGTGGCCGGATGGCCCTGGCGCGCCAACAGCTGCGGGCTGGCGACCAGCAACGAACGGGTAGTGCCAAAACTCTTCACCACCAGGGTGCCGCTGTCGTCCAGCGTCAGCCGCACCCGCAGGGCCACGTCCACGCCCTCTTCCACCAAGTCCACCACCCGGTTGCTGACGCGCATATCCACCCTGACCAGCGGGTAGCGGGCCAGAAACAGCGGCATCACTTCGCCCAGCGTGGTTTGCGCCAAGGTCACCGGACAGGCGATACGGATGGTGCCGCGCGGCTCGGTTTGCGCCTGGGCTACCGCATCGGCTGCGGCATCGGCCTGCTCGCGCATGGCCAGGCAGTGGCGGTGGTAGATCTCGCCCACCTCGGTGAGCGACAGCTTGCGGGTGGTGCGCTGCAGCAGGCGCACGCCCAGCCGGGTCTCCAGCTCGGCCACCCGGCGCGACAGCCGCGATTTGGGCAGGCCCAGCGCGCGCCCGGCAGCGGCAAATCCACCGCGCTCCACCACCTCGGCGAAGTAGGCCATGTCGTTCAGATCCTGCATTGGGGGCTCCACTGTTCCATTAGTAGGACGATGTAGTGCATTTTCACCCACTTATCGAAGCATTGGCGTGGTGAGAAACTCTATCCATCGCCACTTCTGTGGCTTCACTTACGGAACACCCCATGAAACTCTTGCGCATCGACTCCAGCATCCTGGGCGCCAACTCTGTCACCCGCACCCTCACCGCCCAGACCACCGCCCAGTGGCAAGCCAGCCACCCCGGCACCACGGTAGAGCACCTGGACCTGGCCGTGGCCACGCCCAGCCACCTGTCGGCCGACTCGCTGGGCTTTCGTATGCCGCCCACCGACGCCACCCTGAGCCCGGCCCAGCGCGCTGAAAACGCCATTTCCGAGCAGCTGGTGGTGCAGTTCCTGGCCGCCGACGTCATCGTGATCGGCGCACCGCTTTACAACTTCACCATCCCCACCCAGCTCAAGGCCTGGATCGACCGCATCTGCCAGGCAGGCCGCACCTTCAAGTACACCGAAACCGGGCCTGTCGGCCTGGCCGGTGGCAAGACCGTGATCGTGGCCCTGGGCCGTGGCGGCGTGTACTCGGCCTCCGAAGGTGGCCGCGCCATGGAACACCAAGAAAGCTACCTGCGTGTGGTGTTCGGTTTCCTGGGCATCACCGACGTGCGTTTTGTGCGCGCCGAGGGCGTGGCCATGGGCCCGGATGCCAAAGCTGCCGCCATGGCCTCGGCGACCAAAGAGATCGAAGCACTGGCTGCCTAAAGCCTTTGCTACAAAATAAAGAGCTGCTCCCGCCCATTGAATAAGCGCAGATGGCCTAAATGGCTTAAAAGCTTGGCGGGGCATAACGCCGGGCGTACTCCAGCGCCACGGCGTAGGTGTTGATTTGCACCTGCACCGTCTCTTCAATACGCACGCCGTAGCCCCCGGCCATGGCAAAGGCCAGCGGCACGCGGCGCTGCCAGGCCCAGTCGAACACCCGGCGGTCGCGAGCCTGCAGGCCGTCGAACGTGAGCTTGAGGCGGCCCAGCCGGTCGCCCTCGAACGGGTCGGCCCCGGCCAGGTAAATCACCAATCCCGGCGCAAAACGCTGCGCCAGGTGGTCCAGCGCCGTCTCCAGCGCTTCCATGTAAGCATCGTCACCACAGCCATCGGGCAGGGCCACATCCAGGTCGCTGGCCTCCTTGCGGAACGGGAAATTCTTCTCGCCGTGTAGCGAAAGGGTGAAAACACTTGTATCTTTTTGAAAGATATGTGCAGTGCCGTTACCTTGATGTACATCTAAATCGACCACTGCGACCTGCAAAGGCTGGCGGTTTTTGCGTCCCCATTCGGCCTGCGCGACACGTGCCGCCACGGCCGCATCGTTAAAAACACAGAAGCCGCCGCCCTTGTCCGCCGTGGCGTGGTGGGTACCACCGGCCATGTTGGCGGCGATGCCGTGGCCGGCCAGCGCATCGCGCACCGCGGCCACCGTGGCCCCAGCGGAACGGCGCGAACGCTCCACCATCGCCGCACTCCACGGAAAGCCGATTTCCCGCATGGCGACGGGCTGTAACTGCTGGATGCTGCCATCGGCAATAGCCCGGATATAGGCCGGATGGTGGGCCAGCGCCAGCTCGCCATCGCTGGCGCGCGGGGCCGGTTGCATCTGCACGCCGGGCAGTTCCGAGGCCACCCGGTCGCGCAGCATTTGGTACTTGGCCATCGGGAAACGGTGGCCCTCGGGCAGGGGCAGAACGAAGTGGTCTGAGTAATATGCGCGCATCGGAAACATGTCTCAGTTGTGAATTAGCACGGCGATAGAGTCGAATCCCTAGAATGCTGCAGTGCAGCAAATGCCTCTTGCAAGCTGGGATGGACGGCCTATAATTTGTTTCATGCTGCACTGCAACATAACCGGTAACGGGACGAGGTCAGCGCAGATAGCAAACTTTTCTTTTTTAAACTGGAGATATTGACATGATGACTGCTGAACAAATCCTGGCTTCGCACAAGGCTACCGTTGAAACCCTGTTTGGTTTGACCACCAAGGCTTTCGAAGGCGTGGAAAAGCTGGTTGAACTGAACCTGACCGCTTCCAAGGCTGCCCTGTCCGAAGCTTCCAGCCACTCGCAAGCCGTTCTGAGCGTGAAAGACGCACAGGAACTGTTGGCTCTGCAAGCCAGCCTGCTGCAGCCTTTGGCTGAAAAGACCGCTGCTTACAGCCGCCACCTGTATGACATCGCCCAGGGCACCAGCTCTGAGTTCAGCAAGGCTGTCGAAGGCCAATCCGCTGAAGCCCAAAAGAAGATTGCTGGCCTGATCGAGTCCGCCACCAAGAACGCACCTGCCGGTTCCGAGTCCGCTGTGGCCGTGATGAAGAGCGCCGTGTCTGCTGCCAACAACGCTTTTGAATCCGTTCAAAAGGCTGTGAAGCAAGCTTCCGACGCTGCCGAAGCCAACTTCAAGGCTGTGGCCGCCCAGGCCGTGACCGCTGCTGGCACCACCGCCGCTGCTGCCACCAAGAAGCGTTAATTTCGACGGGTCTGCGCGCAGACCCGCAAGACAATTTCAGGGAAGCCCGCTTCCCGCCAGTTGTCTCCTCGGGTTCTTTCGATGCCATCAGGCTCAAGAATCCTTCAAGGCCCCGCCAGAAATGGTGGGGCTTTTTTTCGTCTGTGCGCTATATAAAGAATAGCTTCTTGTGCTGATGGAATAAGCATAGGCGGCTCATTTCATTCAAACTCGGCTCTTGGCCACCATGGCCGCCCGCAGCGCTGGTAGCGCCTGCAGCATTGCCGCCCGGCCCGCTTCGATGGCCCGGCGGCGGCTGCCGAAGTCGGCGCTGGTCATGCCCAGCAGCACCGGGCGCACCAGCACATCGGCCTCGCGCAGGGCGAAGGTGTTGATGCTTTTGCCCATGATGGCAAAGGTTTGCAGCAGGATTTGCAGCGTGCCGTCGGCCGGGTTGCCCTCGGGGGCGCTGGAGATGTCCACCGCGATCACCAGCTCGGCCCCCATTTGTTTGGCAAAACCCACCGGCACCGGCGCGACCAGACCGCCGTCTACGTACTCGCGCCCACCAATCTTCACCGGCTGGAACACGGCGGGCACCGCGCTGGAAGCGCGCACGGCGGTGCCGGTGTCGCCGCGCTGGAACAACACCGCCTCGCCGCTGTTCAGGTCGGTGGCCACCACGCCCAGGGGCAAGGGCATGCGCTCGATGGGGCGGTTGGCCACCTGGGCGTTGACGTAGCGGGCCAGCGCGTCGCCGCGCAGCACGCCCCGGCTGAAGATGGGCAGCGTCCAGTCGGTGAACGCGGCCTCTTCCATGGTCTCGGCCACTTGCTGCATCTGCGCGCCGCTCTTGCCGCTGGCGTACAGCGACGCCACCAGGCTGCCCGCCGAGGTGCCCACCACCAGGTCGGGCCGGATGCCCGCCTCTTCCAGCACCTGCAGCACGCCCACGTGCGCAAAGCCCCGCGCCGCGCCGCCGCCCAGCGCCAGGCCGATGCGCGGCAGGCGCTTAACGGCGGGTGGGTTGGCGGTGGGCGGCGGGTTGGGTTCGACCGGGGCCGTCACGCAGCCTGCCAGCAAAGCCGCTACCAAGCCCACCGCAACGCTGCGCCGGCCCAGGGTCTGCAAAGGGAAAAATCTCATAGGGAACACGCCTGGATACTTACTACCAAAAATATAGCTAAAAGTCTTTACACAGAAAGCACAAACCACCTATTTTATGCCCAGCGTAAAAGCCCTGCGGTCTGCGCTAAACTGCCCCAAAACTGGAGACAACGCTATGGAAAAACGCCCACTCCCCAACCCGGCCTGGTGGAAAGATGCCGTGGTCTACCAGATCTACCCGCGCTCCTTTATGGACAGCAACGGCGACGGCATAGGCGACCTGAACGGCATCAGTGCCAAGCTCGATTACCTGCAAGAGCTGGGCGTGGACGTGGTGTGGCTGAGCCCGCACTTTGACAGCCCCAACGCCGACAACGGCTACGACATCCGCGACTACCGCCAAGTGATGGCCGAATTTGGCAGCATGGCCGACTTCGACCACCTGCTGGCCGGCATGAAGGCGCGCGGCATCCAGCTCATCATCGACCTGGTGGTCAACCACAGCAGCGACGAGCACGCCTGGTTCCAGCAAAGCCGCCAGTCCCGCGACAACCCGTATCGCGACTTCTACATATGGCGCGATGCTGTAGACGGCGGCCCGCCCAATAACTACCCCTCGTTCTTCGGCGGCTCGGCCTGGCAGTGGGACGCGCACACCGGCCAGTACTACCTGCACTACTTCGCCACCAAGCAGCCCGACCTGAACTGGGAAAACCCCGCCGTGCGCCACGAGGTGTATGAGGTCATGCGCTTCTGGCTCGACAAAGGCGTGGCCGGGTTCCGCATGGACGTGATCCCCTTCATCTCCAAACAAGACGGCCTGCCCAACCTACCGCCCGAGCACCTGGCCCACCCCGAGGCCGTCTACGCCAGCGGCCCGCGCGTGCACCAGTACCTGCAGGATATGCACCGCGAGGTGCTGGCCCCCTATGGCGCGGTGGCGGTGGGCGAGGCCTTTGGCGTGGACTTTGATGCCGCCCCGCTGTTTACCGACGCGCGCCGCGGCGAGCTGAGCATGGTGTTCCACTTCGACATCGTGCGGCTAGACCGCGACAACTGGCGCAAGATCCCCTGGACCCTGCCCCAGCTCAAGGCCGTGTACACCCGCATCGACCAGACCGGCGGCAGCCACGGCTGGAACGCCGCCTTTCTGGGCAACCACGACAACCCGCGCGCCGTATCCCACTTTGGCGACGACCGCCCGGCCTGGCGTGCCCTGTCGGCCAAGGCCCTGGCCACCCTCACGCTGACCCAGCGCGCCACGCCGTTTCTGTACCAAGGCGACGAGCTGGGCATGGCCAACTTCCCTTTTGAGCGCATCGAGCAGTACGACGACGTCGAGGCCAAAGGCAACTGGCGCATGCTGGTCGAAACCGGCCAGGTTCCCGCCGCCGAGTACCTGGCCCACCTGCGCGAGACCAGCCGCGACCACGCCCGCACCCCCATGCAGTGGAGCGCCGATGCCCACGCGGGCTTCACCACCGGCACGCCCTGGCTGGCCGTCAACCCCGACTATGTGGACTGGAACGCCGCGGCCCAAACCGCCGACCCCCAGTCCATCTACCACCACCACCGCCGCCTGCTGGCCCTGCGCCGCAGCACGCCCGCCCTGGTGCACGGCACCTACCAGGACATCGACCCCGCGCACCCGCAGGTGTTTGCCTACACCCGCAGGCTGGGGGAGCATGCCTACCTGGTGCTGCTCAACTTCGGTACCGAAGCCGTGCCCTACGCCTTGCCCGGCGGCCTGCGCGTGGCAGAGGCTGTGCTGGACAACGGCGCAGGCGACACCGCCGCCGCGGGGGCCACCCAGGTACAACTCGCGCCCTGGCAGGCCACGGTCTACCGGCTCTGAAAGACCGACCCATGCAAGGCCGGTTGGAATTCCACGACTCCGAAGTCCGCAGCATCGGGTTGCAGGACGACACGCTCACCCTCGCCTTCTCCGCCGCCTTTGTGCAGGCCGAGGGCGCCGGGGCGGGCTACGTGCAGACGCTGGAGATCACCTGCACAGCGGCCACCGTAGACGGCCCGCTGGCCGACGCCGTGGGCCGCCTGTCCCACGGCAAGCTGTGGGTCTGTGGCCAACCCCTGCCCGCCCTGCCGTTCCCCTACGCGGCCCCGGGCCCGGTGCGGCTGGAACTGCAGTTTTCCAACGGCACCCGGCTCGTGGTCAGCGCCGCCACGCTGGTGTGCCGGTTCCGGGGCGACCCCCACTTTGTGGAATCGTTCGCCTGCTGAATTTATAAGAAATCACCTGATCAGCTACCAGTCTCAGACCGACTTCCAATTTGGACTGGATGCGCAAATACTGTATTTATTGACAGTTATTTGCGCGGCACCCCATGTCCATGGACCGAATCCCGTTCCAGCCCGGCCTGTCCATGCGCGATTTCCAAAGTCGCTAAGGCACTGAAGCGCAGTGCGAAAGCGCTGTGTCGCCTCGCGTTGGCCCAAGGGCTGGCGCTGCGCACATTGCGGGTGCTCCCGCTCGTTTCAAACCCGTAACGGCACAGGTCGCCAACTGTGGGAGTGCTTGATCTGCGGCTACCAGTCCTCCAGCACCGTGGGCACGGTGCTTAAGCACACCAAGCCACCTCTGAACACCTGGTTACTGGCCTGGTACCTGCTGACGCAGAGCAAGAACTCCAGCAGCGCTTTGGAGCCCATGCGCCAGCCCGGGGTGACCTACAAGACCGCCTAGTTGGTTAAACACAAGCTGCTGGAGGCGATGCGCCTGCGAGAGGCGCCTCGCCGTCTGGATGGGCGTGTGGAGATCGATGGTGCGTATTGGGGCGGCGATCGCTCGGGTAGCATTAACGGCGGTCGGGGTGCAATGAACAAGTGTGATTTTCGGTGGTATGCGGCAGGTAGCTAATCAGGTCAAATCAACCTTTTGCGCCTATTCCATAAGCACAAGTAGCTACTTATTTAATAGCATCCACACCGGCTGAGGCAAAGCTGGCCATCTCCGCCAGCACCAGGCAGGCCGACTGCAACAAGGGCCAGGCCAGCGCCGCGCCCGAGCCCTCGCCCAGCCGCAGGCCCATGTCCAGCAGGGGCTGCGCACCCAGATGGTGCAGCATCTGGCTGTGGCCGCGTTCGCCCGAGCGGTGCGCAAACACGCAGCGCTGCAGCACCAGCGGCTGCAGCGCATGCGCCACCAGCACCACGGCGGTGGTGATGAAGCCATCCACCACCACCACCCGCCGCTCCTGGGCCGCCTGCAGCACTGCGCCCAGCATGGTGGCCATCTCGAAGCCGCCAAACACCTCCATCGCGTGCAGCGGGTCTTTGACGGCAGCGTGGCGCTCCAGCACCTGGGCCAGCACCGCAACTTTGCGCTGCAAGCCGGCATCGTCCAGCCCGGTGCCCGCGCCGGTGCACTCGGCAACGGACAAGCCGGTCAGGCGCGCCATCAGCAACGAGGCGGCCGAGGTATTGCCAATGCCCATTTCGCCCAGCAGCAGCACGTTGCCCGGCAAGCCCTTGACGATGGCGCGGCCCTGGGCCACGGCGCGTTCGCAGTCCAGCGCGTCCATCGCCGGGCCTTCCAGGCTATCGGCTGTGCCGTAGGCAATTTTGTAGTCCAGCAGGCTGGGGCGCGGGGCGAAGTCGTGGCGTACGCCACAGTCCACCACCGTTAAGTTGATGCCATGCTGGCGCGCCAGCACGCTGACGCAGGCACCTCCGGCCAGAAAGTTCTCCACCATCTGCCAGGTCACGTCAGTGGGGTAGGCCGACACGCCGCGCGCGGCCAGGCCGTGGTCTCCCGCAAACACCACCAGTTGCGGCTGCGTCAATTGCGGAGACTCGGTCCCCAGAATCTCACCCAGTTGCAGGGCCAATGCTTCCAACCTACCGAGCGAGCCCAGGGGCTTGGTTTTTTGGTCTAACTTGATTTGCAGGGCTTGGCGCAGGGCGGGTTGGGACAGATCAGACAAGGTCATACAAGGAGCTCGGGGTTTCATACAAAAGTCCCGCACGTTACATGAAAACCTTGTATTAACCCGCCTAATGCCCGCGCTGGTATAAGAATTGCGTTCGCTCCCAAAGCACTGTTAAGGGCAAACACCAGCAAGCATGCACCATTCTGGAACCTAGAATTTGTAGGTTATTGTGTACAGGCTCCGCCACTTTTCGTAACTGAATTACCAGGAAACATTGATGAAAAAAATTGTTCTGACCTTCGCACTGACCGCACTCGCCGCCGCCGCATTCGCACAGGGCAAAGACCTCAAAGTGGCCATCGACCCGACCTACGAACCCTTCACCTTCAAGACCGCCGACGGCAAGCCCACCGGTTTTGACGTAGACATCGCCACCGCCCTGTGTGAGCAGATCAAACGCAAGTGCGTGTTTGTCGAACAGGTGTGGGACAGCATGATCCCCGGCCTGCAAGCCAAAAAATACGATGCCATCATCAGCTCGATGTCCATCACCGAAGACCGCCTCAAGGTGGTGGACTTCACCAACAAGTACTACAACACCCCCAGCAAGATCATCGTCAAGAACGACATCAAGTTCACCGACTACGCTTCGCTCAAGGGCAAAAAACTCGGCGTACTCAAGGGCAGTACCCAGGAAAAATTTGCCAACGGCGAGCTGAAGAAAGTCGGCGTGGTAGTGACTCCCTACGAAGCCCAAGACCAGGTCTACCTCGACATCAAATCGGGCCGCCTGGACGGCACCGTGGCCGATATCGTGGAAGCCACTGGTGGCTTTTTGAGCAAGGCCGAAGGCAAAGACTACAACGCAGTCGGCGAAGAGCTCTACATCCCCAAATACTTCGGCGGTGGCGCTGGCGTGGCGATCCGCAAGGGCGACAAGGCCTTGAAGGAAGAGCTGAACACGGCCATTGCTGCCATCCGTTCCAACGGCACCTACAAAACCATCAACGACAAGTACTTCAAGATGGACGTCTACGGCGCTAAGTAAGCATTCGCCTGGGCATCAGGCTCAGTGCCGTGGCCGGTTGTATTGGTAAATTAGCAATGCAATCGCCACGGCTTGTTTTTTTCTTCCCGGGGCATTCCTCTTGAACGATTACTACTGGTCCATATTGAACGGCGCGGTGCTGACCGTCGGGGTGTCCCTCGCGGCCCTGGTGGTGTCGGTACTGCTGGGCCTGATCGGCGCAGCCGCCAAACTGTCGGGCCGCCCGCTGCTGGTGATTCCCGCCACGCTGTACACCACCGTGATCCGGGGCATTCCCGATCTGGTGCTGATGCTGCTGGTGTTCTACGGCGGCACGATTGGTGTCAACACCCTGCTGGAGATGGCGGGCAGCGAAGCCACCCTCGACCTGAACCCGTTTTTTGCCGGTGTGCTCACACTCGGCTTCATCTACGGTGCCTACATGACCGAGACCTTTCGCGGGGCCATCATGGCCATTCCGCGCGGCCAGTTTGAAGCCGCCGCCGCCTTCGGCATGGCCCCCCGGCAAACCTTTTTGCGCATTACCGCGCCGCAGATGATCCGCTACGCCCTGCCCGGCTTCACCAACAATTGGCTGGTGCTGATCAAGTCCACAGCGCTGGTCAGCCTGATCGGCCTGCAGGAAATGACCTACCTGGCCAAGCAGGCCAGCGCTGCCACCCGCTCGCCGTTTGCCTACCTGCTGTTTGCAGGTGCGCTGTTTCTCATCTTCACCTGGGCCTCGCTGGTCGTGCTGCGCAAACTCAACGCACGCTACAGCCTGGGCACCAAACGGATTGCGTTTTAACCATGAACTGGGAAGTCATATTCAGTGCCGAGAGCCTGGCCATGTTTGGCGAGGGCATCGTCACCACGCTGACCCTGCTGTTTGCGTCTGTCGCCATCGGGGCCGTGCTGGCCGTGGCGTTTGCCCTGGCACTCACCAGCAACAACAAGGTTCTGGCCGGCATCGTAGGGGCCTACACCTTCGTGGTGCGCGGCACGCCGCTGCTGATCCAGGTGTATCTGATCTATTACGGCCTGGCCCAACTGGAGTGGGTGCAAGCCCACTGGGACACCGTCTGGCCGCTGGTGTATTTCAAGAACGCCTTCTTTTGTGCCCTGCTGGCGTTTGCACTCAACACCGCAGGCTACACCGCCGAGATGCTGGCCGGGTCGATCCGCGAAACCAATGCGGGCGAGATCGAAGCCGCCCAGTCGCTGGGCATGAGCCGCTTCAAGATCCTGCTGCGTGTGGTGCTGCCCAGCGCCATGCGCCGCACCCTGCCCGCCTACAGCAACGAAGTGGTGATGATGCTGCAAAGTACCAGCCTGGCCAGCGCCGTGCCGGGCCTGCTGGACATCACCGCGGCCGCCAGCCGCATCTACTCCGACTTCTACCTGCCGTTTGAAGCCTATCTCTTTGCTGCCGCCCTGTACCTGATTGGCACCTTCGCCCTGATCGCGCTGTTCCGGCTGGCCGAAAAACACTTTCTGGCCTACCTGGCTCCGCGCAAGCACTAACCATTTATGCACCGTACCGACCATGTCCTGCGCAGCCAAAGCATTGGCAGCCAGAAGACCCTGAGCAGTTTCCATTTCGGCACCCCGGGTGCCCGCCCCAAGGTCTATATCCAGGCCAGCCTGCATGCCGAGGAATTGCCCGGCATGCTGGTCGCCTACCACCTGCGCCGCATGCTGGAACAGGCCGAGGCGCAAGGCCATATCCAGGGCGAAATCATCCTAGTGCCCCTGGCCAACCCCATCGGGCAGGCGCAGCGGGTCGACCACAAACCCATGGGCCGGTTTGACCTGAACACCTCCGAGAACTTCAACCGCCATTTCCCCGACCTGTGCGCCGCCGTGCTGCCGCTGGTCGAAGGCAAGCTAGGGCCGGATGCCGCCGCCAACGTCGCCACCATCCGGCAGGCCATGGCCACCCATCTGGATGCCTGGCAGCCCGCCACCGAACTCGCCAGCCAGCGCAAACACCTGGTCAGCCTGGCCTTCGATGCTGACGTGGTGCTCGACCTGCACTGCGACCTGGAAGCCGTGATGCATCTGTACGCCGAAACGCCCTGCTGGCCGGCGCTCGAACCCCTGGCCCGCCTGCTGGGTGCCCAGGCCGTGCTGCTGGCTAAAAATTCGGGTGGCCTGTCGTTTGACGAAAGCCTGTCGGGTCCCTGGTGGCAACTGGCCGAGAAGCTGCCCTTCCCCATCCCCCAGGCCTGTGCCAGCACCACCGTCGAGCTGCGCGGCGAGGCCGATGTCAGCCACGCCCTGGGCCGGGCCGATGCCCGCGCGATTCTGGGCTACCTGCAGCACCTCGGTGTGCTGGCAGGCGAGCCACCGGTGCTGCCCGACCTGGCCTGCGCCGCCACCCCGCTGGCCGGCGCGCAGTATGTGAAATCGCCGGTACCGGGCGTGCTGGTATTTGCAGCCCAACCGGGCGACCACCTGGCCTTGGGCGAGCTGGTCGCCGAAATCATCGACCCGGTCAGTGGCACGGTGCACGCTCTGCGCGCTGAAGTGCCTGGTGTGCTGTACGCACGCACCACCGAACGTTACGCCACCCCTGGCGACGACCTGGCCAACATCGCGGGCAGCGTGCCCTTTCGCACCGGCAATCTGTTGGGCGCTTAATTTCTTGAAATGACCGTTCTATGACCACCCAGCCCCTCAAACTCCAGGCCATCGACATCCACAAAAAGTTCGGCTCCAACGAGGTGCTCAAGGGCGTTTCGCTGGAAGCCCGCGCAGGCGATGTGATCAGCATCATCGGCAGCTCCGGCTCCGGCAAGAGCACGTTTTTGCGCTGCATGAATCTGCTGGAAAAGCCCAATGCCGGCCGCATCATCGTGGCCGGCGAAGAGCTCAAGCTGGTGGCCGATAAAAACGGCGAACTGATCGCCGCCGAGGCCAAACAACTGCAGCGCATGCGCACCAAGCTGGCCATGGTGTTCCAGCATTTCAACCTGTGGGCCCACATGACGGTGCTGCAAAACATCATCGAAGCCCCCATCCACGTGCTGGGCGTACACAAGGACGAAGCCATCGCCCGCGCCCGAAAGTACCTCAAGCTGGTCGATCTGGGCCAGAAAGAAGACGCCTACCCCGCCCACATGAGCGGCGGCCAGCAGCAGCGCGTGGCGATTGCCCGCTCTTTGGCCATCGAGCCCGAGGTGATGCTGTTCGACGAACCCACCAGCGCCCTGGATCCCGAGCTGGTCTCGGAAGTGCTGCGCGTGATGCAGACCCTGGCCCAGGAAGGCCGCACCATGGTGGTGGTGACCCACGAAATGGGCTTTGCCCGCGAAGTGGCCAACCACCTGATCTTCCTGCACAAGGGCCTGATCGCCGAGCAAGGCGTGCCGCGTGAGGTGCTGACCCAACCCAAGAGCGAGCGGCTGCAGCAATTCCTGTCTGGCAGTTTGAAGTAAGTCCGTCACACGGTTGACACCTGGACTGCCGATACTTTTCGGTTTGTCCCCCAGGAAAAAACCGTGCAACTGACCCTTTCTGCCATTGCCACTGCGGCCTGCATGCTCTGCGCTGCCCCTACCGCAGCCACCGCCCAACCCGTTTTCGTCAATGGCATCGCCATCCCCGGCCAGACACTGGATGCCACCGGCGTGCCCGGCGCCAACCAGGGGCGCTTGGGGTTTTTCTCGGACATTTACTTTGACCCGCAGCGCAACGCCTGGTGGGGCCTATCGGACCGGGGGCCGGGCGGTGGCCTGATCGACTACGCCACCCGGGTGCAGCGCTTCACGCTGGACATCGACCCCGCCACCGGCGCGATTGCCCGCTTCCAGGTGGCGCAAACCGTGCTGTTCACCGATGCGCAAGGCCAAGCCTATAACGGCCTGGCCCCGCAACCGGCACACCAGCTGGGCCGGGCGCTGGACCCCGAGGGCCTGGTGGTACACCCGCGCACCGGGCACTTTTTGGTGTCGGATGAATATGGCCCATCGCTGCTTGAATTCAATGCCACGGGCCAGTTTGTGCGGGCCTTCACCATTCCCACCAACCTGCTGCCCCGCAACGCCGCCACCGGCGTGGCCAACCACGATGGCGACACCGGCAACACCGCAGGCAAACGGCACAACCGGGGCTTTGAGGGCCTGGCCATCAGCCCCGACGGAGCCTTTGCCTATGCCATGCTGCAAAGCCCGATGCTGGACGAAGGCGGTGCCAAAGACGGCCGTTTTGCCCGCATTGTGAAGTTCGACACCGCCACCGGCCAGGCCGTGGCGCAATACGCCTACCTGCTGGACCGGGCGGGCCAGGGCCAGGGCATCTCGGCACTGGTGGCCATCAACCACGACAGCTTCTGGGTGCTGGAGCGCAACAACCGGGGCGTAGGTGCCGGTGCCACGCTGGCCACACCCGACAAACGCGTCTACCACATCCACCTGGCCGGGGCCAGCGACGTGTCAAACACCGTCCTGCCCACCAGCGGGGCCGCGCTGCCCACCGGCGTCGTAGCCGTAGCCAAGAGCGCCACAGTGATCGACCTGGCCGCCAACACCCTGCCCGCACTAGGCAACCTGTCGCCTGAAAAATGGGAAGGTCTGGCGATTGGCCCGCAGCTACCCGATGGCCGCTTCCTGCTGCTGGCGGGCACCGACAACGACTACAGCGTGACCCAAACCGGCAGCGGCGCGCAGTTCGACGTGTACTTCAAGATGGATGCGCCCGACCCGCTGGCCGCCTCCATCCAGTGCCCGCTGGACCAAACCACCGGCTGCACCTTCACCACCGGCGGGGCGGCCGCCACTTTGACAGCGGCCTACACCCTGCTGCCCGGAGTGCTGCACGCCTATACCGCCACGCCTGCCGACCTGGCCGGTTACCTGCGGCCCGCGCGCTAGGGCGATTACGATGGCGATGGCGTTATCAAACCGGCACGGGCGGCCCCGCCGTAAGAAAGCGCCGGGCCTGCGCCGCATCCATGGGCTTGGCAATCCAGTACCCCTGGGCCTGGGCGCAGCCCATGCGGCGCAGCTGGGCAAACTGGGATGCGGTTTCTACCCCCTCGGCGTTCGTGTCCAGCTGCAGGGCCCGGGCCAGTTGGATGATGGTTTGCACAATCGCCGCCGCACTGGGGTCGTTATCGGCATTGTCCAGAATGCTGATGAACGAACGGTCGATCTTGAGTTTGTCCAGCGGGAAGCTGCGCAGGTAGGCCAGGCTGGAATAGCCGGTGCCAAAGTCATCCAACGCCACCCGTACCCCTTTGGCACGCAACGCTTGCAACACCGCCAGCCCGACCTGGCTGTCCTGCATCAGCGTGGACTCGGTGATCTCCAGCTCCAGCCGGGAGCTGGGCAGGCCACTGTGCTGCAAGGCACTGTCGACCACTGCCAGCACATCGGCCTGGCTAAATTGCACCGCCGACATATTGACAGCCACCCGCAGATGCGCGGGCCAGATCACCGCGTCCACACAGGCCTGGCGCAGCACCCAGGCCCCCAGCGGCACGATCAATCCACTTTCTTCGGCCACGGTAATGAATTCCAGCGGTGACACCAGCCCGCGCAGCGGGTGCTGCCAACGCACCAGCGCCTCAAAGCCCACCAGCGCACCGCTGGCCAGGTCCACCTGGGGCTGGTAGTGCAGCACAAACTCACCGCGTTGCAAGGCCAGGCCCAGGTCGCTCAGCAGCGCCAGGTGCTGCTGGGCGCGCAACGCCAGAGCCGGTTCAAAAAACCGCAACGTATGGCGGCCCGCCGCCTTGGCTGCGTACAAGGCCATGTCGCAGACCTTCAGCAACTGCTCGGCAGTGTCGCCATCGGTCGGCGCGAAACCCGCGCCGATACTGGCCTGGACCTCGATTCGGTGGCCATTGGCCATCCACGGATGGGCCAGCGCGGCCTGCAGCTGGGTACCCAGACGCTCGACCAGGGATCGCGCAAGTATGCCCGGCACCAGCACGGCAAACTCGTCGCCGCCCAGGCGGGCCAGCAGCGTGGTGGGATCCACCACCGACTGCAAACGCAAGGCCACGGCCTGCAGCAATTGGTCGCCCACGGCGTGGCCCAGCGAATCGTTGACGGCCTTGAAGTTATCCAGGTCCAGCAGCAGCAAGGTACACGGCCCTGCGGTGATGGCGGGCGCAAAGTGGCCCGCCAGCCGCTTGCCAAACTGGTAACGGTTGGCCAGCCCGGTCAGGGTATCGATATGCGCCAGGCGGGCCATTTCCATTTCGCGCTGGCGGGCGGCGGTGACATCGGAGCCCACGCCGCGCCAACCCTGCCACTGGCCTGCGCCGTCATGCAGGGGCTTGGCAGTAAGCGACCACCACTGCAACTGCCCGGCCACCCTGGCAGGCACCAGCACGCCGCGAAACGCCTGCTGCCGCACCAGGCACTGCTCCAGGGCCCGGAACATGGCCGCATGCGCGGGCACCATCTGCGGCGACATGGCGGCCATGCGCTGCACCAGGTGCTGGCCTTGCAACTCGCTGGGCGACACGCCCATGGCCTGTGCCAGGCGTTGCGACACATGGCGCAGGCAACCTTCGCGGTCGGTCTCCCACAGCCAGTCGCTGGCGTGCTCTTCAAAATCGTTGAGCAGCAGGCCGACGAGCTGGTTCTGGCGCTCGATCTCGGCCTCGAACTTCAGGCCGTTCAAGAACATGCGCGAGGTCAGCAAGGTGGTGATCCACACCACCGCCGCGTAAAACACCAGCAGGCCCATGAGGTAGGTGTAGACGGGTTCTGGGCGGTTGGAAAACAGCATCGCCAAACCGGCGCACAAGATGCACGACCACAACAGCGCAGCCTGCGGCAGACAGCTGTACATCCAGCTGCCCATGCCGATGAACGCAGCCAGCACAGCGGTGAGCAGCAGGCGGCCATCGCCATCGACAGAGGTGTACAAATAACCCGACATCGCCACAAACGCCAGCGCTGATGTAGCGACATCCGCCACCAGCAGCCGCACCGCGCGCACCGAAACGGGGGTCGAAGGCAGCACCGCCCGGCGCGCCCACCACAGCCAGGCGTTGGCCAGAGCGATGACCGACACCACCGACGTCCAACCCGCCAGCACCCAAGAGTTCACCTGGCCCCAAAACACCGTTGCCAGCACCAGGGCGCTGATGGTGTTGCCGATGCTGCTCATGGGCAACTGCCGCACCACCGCATGGAACTGGCGCCCCCGATAGCTCGCCGCCTGCTCGGCAGAGGCGGAAGGGTCGCGCCAGCAGCTGATGAGCCAATCGGTAAATGGGGAGTTAGGCATACATGCAAGTCATGGCTAACCAGTGTAAACAGCTAAAGGCGGATTAATCCATTTAAAAAATCGGCTTGGAAATGTATACCAATATAGTCGGCTAAACCGTCAAACACCGCGTCCAGCGTCGGTACCGTGGCCCCAAACAAGGCCTGCAGCGCCGCCGGGTCTTCCAGCAGGCCATGCAGGTACAGGCCCAGCACGTTGCCCGCTGCGTTTTGCCAGGCCAGGCCGTCGGGCAGCACCGCTCGGGCGACGTCACCGCCCCGGGCCATGGCAGTGTGCTGCTGGGTCTGGCCATGGTGGATTTCATAACCCGCCACCGCCACCCCGGCCAGCGCGGCCCAGGGGCCGGTCATCTCGGGGGCAAAGCGGGTGTGCCGGTGCTGCACGGTTTTTTGCACTTCAAACTGGGTGACCAGGGGCAGCAGGCCCAGGCCGGGCGCGTTGCCATCGATGCCATGCAGGTCGATCAGCGCCTCGCCCAGCATCTGCAGGCCGCCACAGATGCCCAGCACCGCGCCGCCACGCGCCGCATGCGCGGTGATGGCCGCATCCAGCCCCTGCTGGCGCAGCCAGGCCAGGTCGCCGCTGGTGTGCTTGGAGCCGGGCAGGATGACCCAGTCGGCTCCGGCCAGATCGGATGGGCTGCGCACCCAGACCATGCGCACGCCGGGGATGTTTTTGAGCGGCTGGAATTCGTCCAGGTTGCTGATGCGCGGGTAGGCCACCACGGCAATGGTGCGGGTCACCGTGCCGCTGGCGCGGCTACGGTCGTCGAAAACCCCATCTTCTTCCGGCAGGCCGTGCTGCCACCACATCGGCAGCGTGGCCACGGTGGGCACGCCGGTCAGATCTTGCAGCATCTGCGGGCCGGGGGCCAGCAGAGACGCGTCGCCCCGGAACTTGTTCAGCACAAAACCGTGCAGCAGCGCCCGGTCTTCAGGGGGCAGCAACGCCCAGGTGCCATACAGGTGGGCGAATGCGCCACCCCGGTCGATGTCGGTCACCAGCAGGCAGCGCGCATCGGCGTGGCGGGCCACGCGCATGTTGACGATATCGCTGCTGGCCAGGTTGATCTCGGCCGGTGAACCCGCGCCCTCGATCACCACCACATCGTATTCAGCGCGCAGATCATCCAGCGCCTGGGCCACCACCGGCCAGACGCGGGCGCTGCGGCTGCGCCAGTCCATGCCGGTCAGCTCGGCGTTGACCTCGCCCAGCAGCACCACCTGGCTATGGGTGTCGCGCTCGGGCTTGAGCAGCAGCGGGTTCATGCGCACCTCGGGTACTGCGCGGGCCGCCAGCGCCTGGAAATACTGGGCGCTGCCAATTTCACCGCCGCCTAAAAAAGCCCCCACGCTTGTCACTTCGTGTACTGCGCTGCCCCCCGATGGGGGCGAGCCTAGCTTGGGGCGGCCCTGCGCGGCGGCCACCACGCGCGCGTTGTTGCTCATGTTCTGCGCCTTGAAGGGCGCGACCTTTAGACCCTGGCGGGCGTAGTAGCGGCACAGCGCGGTGGTCAGCCAGCTTTTGCCAGCACCGCTGGTGGTGCCCAGCACCATGGTGCAAGCGGCGAGGGTCATGGGAAGGATACCAAAAAAATATAAGGAATTGGCCGCCAGCGCTTATTCCATAAGCACGATAAGCTACCAATAATATAGCATTCACTTGTGGCGGCAAGCCGGGACAGCGGCCCCGCTAGCGGGCCCAAGCGTACCGGTCGCGCCCCTCCGTCTTGGCGGCGTACAGAGCGAGATCCAGGCGGTTGTAAAGGCTGCGCAGGTTTTCCAAGGGCTGCAAGACGGCAATGCCGGCCGAGCAGGTGTAGCCGAACGCTGGCTGCTCGGGCAGCGGGCGCGCGGCACGCACCGTATCCAGGATGCGCGAGACGATTCTCTCCAGCCCGGCCGCATAAATGCCCGGAAACAGGATCAGAAACTCCTCGCCACCCACCCGGCCCAGGCCGTCGTCGCGGCGCAGCACGCTGTGCACGGCATGGGCGAAATGCTTCAGCACGGTATCACCCGCTGGGTGGCCATAGGTGTCATTGACCACCTTGAAGTGGTCCAGGTCCACCAGCGCCACGCCACAGGGTGTGTCGTACAGGTTCAGTTGCTCGATGGCGTGCTCCACCTGCTGCAGGATGTGCGCGCGGTTGCTGATGCCGGTGAGCACATCGGTCTGCGATGCCCGCACAGCCACGTCGCGGGCCTGGCGCAGGGCACGCTCGTTGGAGCGCAGCTCGGAGATGTCGCTGGCCACGCACAGCATCCAGCCGTCGGTGCGCAGGGTTTCGGTCATCCAGACCCAGCGGCCATCGCACAGGTCGGCCTCGAACGCCCGAAACGGCAACTTGCCGCGCCGCGACCGGGCCGATACCAGCCAGTTGGTGATGTCGTTGGTGTTGATCAGCGCGCCCACGCCCTTGGCATGGCTACGCAGCATCATCTCGGCCCAGGTGGGCTGCTCGTCGGGACCCAGGCCGTAGCTTTGGCGAAACGCCGCATTCGCAAACCGCAGCTGGTCGCCTGCGTCAAACAGGGCCACCAGCAAGGGCGAGTCCTGCTGGGAGGCCAGCAGCTGCAGCGCGATGGGATCGGTCGTGGCAGCCATGCCTTTGATCATCCGTTGGGCAGTAGCCCGTCGGCCCGCTCCCGGGTCTGGGCCACGGTGTCAGCGTTGAGCCGGTCGTTCAAGGCCAGCCGGGCCTCGGCCTGCGCCACGGTAAATCCCCAGGCCGCCTGGTGGCGGGCCACCAGGCGCTGCATCGCCACCTCCATGGGCACATCCAGGTACCAGCAGGCGTCCAGCAGGCCGTCCAGGTTCCAACCGTGGCCCTGGTGCAGCAGGTACAGGCCCTCGACCAACACCAGCCGGGTGGCCGGGCCGACCGCCACGGCATCTTCCTGCGGGTCGCCCACACCGTGGTCAAACCCGGGCCACAGCACCGGCGCAGCACCGGGCGCGAGCGACGCGCTGCGCAGCGCGCGGATGCGATCGGCCAGCCCGGCGGGGTCGAAGGTCCAGGGCGATCCGCGCCGGGCCAGGGCTGCGGCCGGGTCGGGCATCTGCGCCAGGGCTGCGCGGGGCAGGTGAAAGCCGTCCATGCCCAAGGCCTGCACGGTACCCGGCCCGGCCTGGGCGTTGACCTGGTCAGCGAGCTGGGCGGCGATGGTGCTTTTGCCCGAGCCCGGCAACCCGACGATGCCAATGATGGTGCGGCGGGTGGGCTGGGCCTGTAGCAGGGCTAGGAGCTGGGCGGCAGGTTGCAGGATGGTGGAAACAGTCATGGCACCTATTTTCGCCGCTGCTCCAGGTCGCGCAGCGCAGCCTCGAAGGTATCGAAACGGAAACGGAAACCCTCGGCCAGCAGGCGCTGGGGCACGACACGCTGGCCATCGGTCAGCAGCGTGGCCTGCTCGCCCAGCAGCAACTGGAGCAGCGCCGCGGGCACCGGCACGGCCAGCGGCCGGTGCAGGACCTTGCAGGCGGTGCGGGTGAATTCGCGCTGGGTCACGGGCTGGGGCGCAGTCAGGTTGTAGGCCCCGACCGCCGGTGTGCTATCGAGTTTTTCCAGCAAAAAGGCCACCGCCCCCAGCACGTCGTCCAGATGCACCCAGCTCAGCACCTGGTCGCCCCCACCCATCTGCGTGCCGATGCCCAAACGAAACGGCCGCAGCATCTGCGGCAGCGCACCCTGCGCCCCCAGCACCACGCCCAGCCGCACGGTCGCCACGGCCACGCCATGGGCGGCCATCCCCTGGGCGGTACGCTCCCAGCGCTGGCAGAGTTCAGACATAAAAATGGGCTGCGGCGGCGCGCCCTCGCCCAGCGCGCCGGGGTTGTCCACCGCCTGCACGCCATAAAAACCGATGGCCGAGGCCGACAGCAGCCAGCGCGGCTTGTGCGCCAGCTGCGCCACCCACTCCACCAGGGCCTGCGTCACCCCGCTGCGGCTGGCGTGCAGCACCTGCTGGCGCGCGGGTGTCCAGCGCGGGCCCAGCACCGGTTCGCCCGAGAAATTCAGGATCGCATCTACCGGGGTGTCTTGCAGTTCGGCCAGCTGGGTGATGCAGCGCACGGCATCACCGTACATGCGGCGGCCCTTGTCCAGATGGCGCACCCACAGCGTGAGCTGGTGGCCTTGGGCCAGCAGCATGCGGCACAGCGCCTGCCCTAAAAAACCGGTGCCGCCGGTGACAAGAATATGGTGGTGGGACATTTGCAAGCAGTGGGCCTATCTGGGAATCTTGTCATGGAATTTACACGCTCTAACAACTCCTGTTGTCTAGCGGGCTATAACGCGCAGTTTGGCGCGGTTTGCCAGGGCGTGCGCGGCCTGCCACCGCCTGGACATGGGCCTGGCAGGCCCAGGTACCAAGGTACCGCCGCGCTATCGCTTTACACAAAAAGTATCAATTTGATAGCTGCTCGTGCCCATGGAATGGGCTCCGAGCTGCATTTGCATACACAACTGAATGTAAAGACCTCTTGGGGGCGCGTTACAGTGGATGGCTAAAGAAGTCCTGCCTACGCCTTTGCCCACGCCCTTCCCCACCATGACCGAACCGACCTTCGCCGACACCCACCCGATGGCTATGGCTGCGCCGCCACGGGCCGCCACCGCGTTCACGCCCCCCCGCGCCACCCCGGTCACAGACACCTTGCCACTGGACATCGTCTTTACCGGTTCGGGCAGCGAGTACTTCCGCATCTGGATCGTCAACCTGCTGCTGACCCTGGTGACCCTGGGCATCTACTACCCCTGGGCCAAGGTGCGGCGGCTGCGCTACTTTTATGGCAACACCCTGGTGGACGGGGCGGCGCTGGACTTCCATGGCGACCCGAAAAAAATGCTCAAGGGCTCGGCGCTGGTGGCTGTGCTGTTTGGCCTGTACTCGCTGGCGGGCCAGTTCTCGCCGGTGGCGGGGTTGATCGCCCTGGTGCTGGTGGCCCTGATTGGCCCGGCGCTGCTGCGCGCGTCCATGCAGTTTCGGCTGGCCAACACCAGCTGGCGCGGCCTGCGCTTTCGTTTCAAGGGCAGCATGCCCGAGGTCTACCGCGCGGTCCTGCCGCTGTACGCGCCTGCGGTGCTGATCCTGGGCTATGCAGCCATGGCCGCACCAGACACCGGCGAAGACACCGCCGCCGCCACCAGATTCGGCTTGACGATGCTGGGCCTGCTGGTCCTGATGCTGGTGGTGCAGCCCTGGACCCTGTGGAAACTCAAGCAGTACCAGCACAACCACTACGCCTTTGCCACGGTGCAAACGCGCTTTACCGCCACCCCCTGGAGCTTTTACAAGCTGGGGCTGAAGGTCTGCGGCTTTGCGCTGCTGGCTATCGCCCTGCCGGTGGCCGCCATCGCCGCGCTGGTTTTTACCGCCCCAAGCCCCTCGCAAGGACTGCGTGGCCTGGGCCCCCTGGCCACCATGCTGCCGTTTTTGCTGATGCTGCTGGTGTTGGTGGCGGTCAAGCCCTACGCCATCTCGCGCACGCAAAACCTGGTGTGGAACCACACCGGCGGCGACCAGCTGCAGTTCCATAGCGCCCTGCGCCTGGTGCCACTGCTCTGGCTGACTGTGAAAAACTGGCTGCTGGTGCTGGTCACGCTGGGCCTGTACTGGCCATTCGCGGCCATCGCCATGGCGCGGCTGCGGCTGCAGGCCGTGTCCATCGAGACCTACATCGCCCCCGGCACCCTGGTCGGCCAGCGCACCCACGGCAGCCAGGACGCTGCGGGCGATGCCGCAGGCGACATGCTGGGCTTTGACCTGGGTCTGTGAGCATGCCGACCCCGCCGCTGGCAGCCACCTATTTCGACGGCCTGCAAGCCCGCGCCCAGGCGGTTACGCTGCAGATAGCCGACGGCGCACTGCACATCTCCGGCGACGGCATCGCCCGCCGCGTGCCCCTGCCCCAGGTGCACTGGCCCGAACGCACCCGCCATGGCGTGCGCGTCACCCACCTGGCCGACGGGGGCGAGCTGCACTGCGCCAACAGCGCGGTGTGGGATGCCTGGAGCCAGCACAACGGCCTGGGTGAATCGCTGGTGGTGCGCCTGCAGCAAAGCTGGCGCGGCGTGCTGGCCAGCGCAGTGGCCCTGGTGGCCGTGCTGGCAGCCCTGCACGCCTGGGGCCTGCCGCTCGCAGCGCAAGCCACCCTGCACCTGCTGCCCCATAGCGTGGATGCCTCGCTGGGCGATGCCACCCTGCAAGCGGTAGACGAAGACCTGATGCGCCCCAGCCAGTTGCCACGGGCCGAACAGGCCCGCGTGCAGGCCGCCTTTGCCCAAGCCGTGGCCCAAGCCCAGCCCCACCTGCCCCCCGGCAGCCTGCCCGACTGGCAGCTGGTGTTCCGCGCCAGCGGCATCGGCCCCAACGCCCTGGCCCTGCCCGGTGGCACCATCATCATGACCGACGAACTGGTCTACCTGGTCGGGCGCGACACCGATGTACTCACCGCCGTGCTGGCCCACGAGCTGGGCCACGTGCAGCACCGCGACGGTGTGCGCATGCTGGTGCAGGTCACGCTGCTGGGCACGGTGGGCTCGCTGGTACTGGGCGACTTCAGCACCCTGCTGGCCGGTACCACCGCCCTGCTCGGCCAGGCCCACTACTCCCGCGAAGCCGAACACGCCGCCGACGTCGCCGCCGTGCAGTTCCTGCAAGCCGCCCGCATCGACCCCGCCGCCATGGTCACCCTGTTCGACAAACTGGCCGAGGCCCGCAAAGCCGAACATGACGACCCCGCCGATCCGGACGACTGGCTGGGCATCGCATTTGCGTCGCACCCCACCGATGCGGAGCGGGTGCGGTTTTTTCGGGAGGCGGGGAAAGGGAAGTAGGTTTTTAAGCCTTTTAGGCCTCTAGCGCTTATTCCATGGGCGCAAGCAGCTACATAATCAATAGCAATTCAATCTACCGCAGACCCGGGGTTTGGGCGCGCAGCCCTCGGGCGTACACCACGCCCCAGGCCAGGCCCAGCACCGCCGCCACCACGGAGCCCAGCAGCACCCCGAGCTTGGCCGCGCCGAGCAGGTTGGGGTCGGTAAAGGCGAGCATGGCGATGAAGATGGACATGGTGAAGCCCACACCGGCCAACAAGCCGGTCAGGCAGATACCGCCCCAGGACACGCCCGGCGGCAGTTGGCACCAACCCAGCCGCACCACCAGCCAGCTCAGGCAAACGACACCCAGCGGCTTTCCCAGCACCAGCGCCAAGGCCACACCCAGCATCACCCACTGCGGGCCCGGGGCCGACAGGTCGATACCGCCCAGCCCTACGCCGGCATTGGCCAGCGCAAACAGCGGCATGATGGCAAAGGCCACCCACGGGTGCAGCGCCATCTGCACCCGGGTCACCGGCGGCAGGATGTCGCGCTGCGCCAGGCGCAACTCGCGCAGCGGGTAGGCCAGGCTGTCGGCACTGTTCGCATCGTGCGCCTCGCGGTCGAGCAGGTTGTTGACCACCCGCGAGGCCACGTGCAGCGGGCTCTCACGGGTGCGGGGGGGCCGCACCGGTGTCATCAGGCCCAGCACCACACCGGCCAGGGTGGGGTGCGCACCGGTCATCAGAAAGCCGATCCAGACAATCGCCCCCGGCAGCACATAGGCATAGGCCGAGCCGATACCCATTTGCTGCAGGCCCAGCACCATGGCAATGCCCAGGGCCGCCACGGCGAAGCCGCTGTAGTCCAGGCCGCCGGAATAAAACAGCGCGATGATCAGCACCGCCACGATGTCGTCGATGATGGCCAGGGCCAGCAAGAAGACCCGCACATTGCCGGGGATAGACCGCCCCAGCAGCGCCAGAATACCCACGGCAAACGCGATGTCGGTGGCGGTGGGCACGGCCCAGCCGTCTTGCAGAATGGGTTGGGGGTTCAGCGCCAGGTAGACCAAGGCCGGTACCGCCACCCCGCCGATAGCCGCCGCCAGGGGCAGCGCGGCCTGGCGCACGCTGCTGAGGGCGCCCTCGTGGATTTCGCGGCGGATCTCCATGCCGACGACCAGAAAAAAGATGGCCATCAGGCCGTCGTTGATCCAGAAATGCAGCGTTTGCGAAAACACAAAACGCCCCACACCGATGGACACGGGGGCGTGCCAGAGTGCGTGGTAACCGTCGGCCAGGGAGGAGTTGGCCCACACCAGGGCGATGGCCGCCGCGATCAGCAGCACCACGCCACTGGCGGCTTCGATGTGGAGGAAACGGTCGAGGGTGGCGAAGGCGCGTTGGGCGACGCGCTGGGCCATACGAGGGCCATTACGAGAGGCAAGGTGCGGGTCTTGCCGCGAGGGGGTGGGGGTCATGGTCGCAGGTACTCCGCGTGGCGGCCCGACCAGCGCATCAACCTGTTTACAGCACCTGCAGCAAACACCCATGTGCATTTTTGCACACCGCAATTATAACCCTATTTTAGGCCTCTAGCGCTTATTTCATAAGCACAAGAAGCTATATATTCGATAGCAAGTTTCCATGGACAACCTCACAGCAAGGCAATGCCCTTCAGGCTCAGAAAACAGCTTTCGCGGGTGGTCTGTACAAAATCTTCCAGGTAGGGCTTGGCACCCTTGCTGCTGGCCGCATACAGCCGCCCGGTCAGCCCCTGCGGCCCCACCGGGCGGGCCACCACGTAGCCCCGGTCCAGGTAGCCCTGCACCGCCCACAGCGGCAGGGCCGCCAGCCCGCGCCCGCTGGCCACCAGCTGCAGCATGGCGATGGTGAGTTCGGTGGTGCGGCGGGCCACGCGCACCCCGGCGGGCTCCAGCACCTGGCGCACGATGTCCAGCATGTCGTCGGGCACCGGGTAGGTGATCAGGGTCTGGTCGGCAAAGTCCTCGGCCACCAGGTAGGGCCGGGCCGCCAGCGGGTGGCTGTGGGCCAGCAGCGCGCGGATCTCGAAACTGAACAGCGGGTGGTAGTCCACCGCCTCGGTCGTGTCCAGCTCGGAGACGATGGCCACGTCGGCCCGGTTCTGGTGGATCAGGCCGATGGGGTCGGCGTGGAAGCCGGAGACGATGTCCAGCTCCACCTCGGGCCAGCGGTGGCGGAACGCGTCCATGGCGGGCATCAGCCAGTCGAAGCAGGTGTGGCATTCCACCGCGATGCGCAACTGGCCGGTCTGGCCGCTCTGCAGGCGGGCCACGTCGCGCTCGGCCTCGGCGATCTGCGGCAGCAGCGCATCGGCCAGGGCCAGCAGCCGCAGCCCCG
The DNA here is from genome assembly GCA_963512645.1 of uncultured Albidiferax sp. Lineage (GTDB taxonomy): Bacteria > Pseudomonadota > Gammaproteobacteria > Burkholderiales > Burkholderiaceae_C > Rhodoferax_B. The sequence goes on from CAUPNM010000003.1 coordinate 214,875, forward strand.
CCGCGCTGAACTGCGGCGGCACCGATTTGCGCTCGAACAGCGCCGCACCGTAGCGGTCTTCCAGCAGCTTGACCTGGTGCGACAGCGCCGACTGGGTCAGGTTAAGCAACTGCGCCGCCCGCACCAGGCTGCCCGCGTCGCGCAGGGCCACCAGGGTGCGCAGGTGGCGAAACTCCAAAGGCGATTGCACCATGAGCATCTTTCACGTTAAGGCTTAAAAACTTTCGTTTGAATAATAAACGGGATTCCGGGACCATCGCTGTCATTCCTTTTGAACACAGAAAGACAACTACATGCAGACCAAAATCCACACCCTGGGCTTCCCCCGCATGGGCGAGCACCGCGCGCTCAAGTTCGCCCTGGAAAACCACTGGCGCGGCGACAGCAGCGCCGCCGAACTCGAAACCACCGGGGCCGACCTGCGCGAGCGCCACTGGGCGGTGCAGCGCGATGCCGGGCTGGACTATGTGACCGTGGGCGACTTCGCCTACTACGACCACGTGGCCAACCACATCCAGCTGCTGGGCTGCGAACCCGCCCGTTTCGGCTTTGAGGGCACCGAGCCCGAACTGGCCCGCTACTTCGCCATGGCCCGGGGCGTGCACGCGGGCCATGGCCACCGTGCGGACTGCGGCTGCACCACCACCGCCACCACCACCCCGGGCCAGCCCGCGCTGGAGATGACCAAGTGGTTCGACACCAACTACCACTACCTGGTGCCCGAGTTCAGCGCCACCACGCGTTTCCGGGTCGCGTCCGAGCGCCTGTTTGACGAGGTCGCCCAGGCCCGGCTTGCAGGCCACCCGGTCAAGGCGGTGCTGCTGGGGCCGTTGAGCTTTTTGTGGCTGGGCAAGGCGGCAGACATCGACCGCCTGGCCCTGCTGGACCAGCTGCTGCCGGTGTATGAAACCATCCTCACCCGGCTCAAAACCCTGGGTGCCGACTGGGTGCAGATCGACGAGCCCATCCTCGGCCTGGACCTGCCCGATGCCTGGCGCCACGCTTTCGCGCCCGCCTACTGGCAACTGGCCCGCAGCGGTGCACAGCTGCTGCTGGCCAGCTACTTTTCGCCGCTGCAAGACAACCTCCGCCTGGCCTGCCAGTTGCCCGTGGCCGGGCTGCATGTGGATGCGGTGCGCGCCCCCGAAGAGCTGGTGGGCGTGACCGACTGGCTACCCGCGCACAAAGTGCTGTCGGTAGGCGTGGTGGATGGCCGCAACATCTGGCGCACCGACCTGGACGCCGCCCTGGCCCGCCTGCGCCCGGTGGTTGCCAAACACCAGGGGCCCCTGTGGCTGGCCCCGTCGTGCTCGCTGCTGCATGTGCCCTACAGCCTGGGAACGAACGCGACCCAAGACCCGGAAGTCAACACCTGGCTGGCCGGTGCGGTAGAAAAGCTGGCCGAGCTGCGCACCCTGCAAGCCGCGCTGGACGGCCAGGATGCCGACGTTGCGTTGGCCGACAACCGCGCCGCCTGCCGCTCGCGCCGCACCAGCCCCCGCGTGCACCGCGCCGACGTGGCCTTGCGCCTGGCCCGCGCCACCGCCGACGACGACCGCCGCGCCACGCCCTTCCCCCAGCGCCAGACGCAGCAAAGCCAGCACCTGAAGCTGCCACTGCTGCCCACCACCACCATCGGCTCGTTCCCGCAGACCAGCGCCATCCGCGCGGCCCGCGCCGCCTTCAAACGCGGCACGCTGGACGCCGCCCACTACCGCGCCCAGATGGAGGCCGAAATCACCCACGCGGTGCGCCAGCAAGAAGCCCTGGGCCTGGACGTGCTGGTGCACGGCGAGGCCGAGCGTAACGACATGGTCGAGTACTTTGGCGAGCAGCTCGATGGTTTTGCCTTTACCGCCAATGGCTGGGTGCAGTCGTACGGCTCGCGCTGCGTCAAGCCGCCGATTTTGTTTGGCGACGTGGCCCGCCCCGCGCCCATGACGGTGGACTGGACGGTCTACGCCCAAAGCCTCACCACCCGCCCCCTGAAAGGCATGCTCACCGGCCCCATCACCATCCTGCAGTGGTCGTTTGTGCGCGACGACCAGCCGCGCAGCACCACCGCCCAGCAAATCGCCTGGGCCATCCGCGACGAGGTGAAAGACCTGGAGCGCGCCGGTATCCGCCTGGTGCAGATCGACGAACCCGCCCTGCGCGAAGGTCTGCCGCTGCGCCGCGCAGGCTGGGCGGCGTACCTCGACTGGGCCACCCGCGCCTTTCGCACCACGGCCAGCGGCGTAGCTGACAGCACGCAAATCCATACCCACATGTGTTACGCCGAGTTCAACGACATCCTGCCCGAGATCGCCGCCATGGATGCCGACGTGATCACCATCGAGACCAGCCGCTCCGGCATGGAGCTGCTGCGAGGATTCGGCGACTTTGCCTACCCCAACGGCATCGGCCCGGGCGTGTACGACATCCACTCCCCCCGCGTCCCCACGGTGGACGCGATGGTCGCCCTGCTGCGCAAAGCCGCCAGCGTGGTGCCGGTAGAGCGCCTGTGGATCAACCCCGACTGCGGCCTGAAAACCCGTGGCTGGAGCGAGACGCAGGCGGCGCTGGGCAACATGGTGCAGGCCGCCCGGCAGCTGCGCGAAGAGCTGGCCGAGGCTTGAGGATTAGGCTTGAGGACTTAGGGCAAAATCGGCCTCTAGCGCTTATTCAATGGGCGCAAGCAGCTATTAAAAACAGAGCACATCCAAGCTATGCGCCCTAACTCCCGGCCACCGGCGCGCCCACCGCGCTGCGGGTCAAGCCCAGGTCGTGCAAGGCCATGGTCGCGGCCTGGGCCAGCGGCCGGTGGGGCTCGGCGCCCAACAGGCGCAGCAGTTTGCGGTTGTCCAGCGCGTGCGGGGTGTGCCACAGGTAACGCATCTCCAGCATGGCCGCATAGGTGGCCGAAAACATCGCGCCAAAACGGATAAAGGCCCAGGGCAAACTGCTGTAACGCAAACCCGCGCCCGGCTGCACCCAGCCCTGCGACTGGGCGATGGGCTCGATGGCATCCAGCCACTGCTGCCCGCCAATGCTGTACCCCGCGAAATGGAACACCTCGAAGGTCTGCAACACATCGCGGCGCACCGCTACCTCGACAAAGGTACGGGCCAGGTCGGGCAGGTAGGCCCAGGCCTTGGGCACGTCGAGAAGGCCGGGGTCCACAAACTTGCCCCGCTGGATGTCCTTCACCATGGACTGGTCGAACCAGGTGCCCGACCCGCTGCCGAAAAAATCCCCGGCGCGGATCACCACGGCGCGCACGCCGCTGCGGCGGAGCTGGTCTTCCATGGCCACCCGCACCTGGCCCATGCAGGTCTTGGCCTGCTGCGGCGTGCGCTCGGACAGCAGCGCGGGCATGTTGGCACCGAAGTTGTAGACGTTACCCATGAACATCAGCGTGGCGTTGAGGGTCCGGGTGACGCGGATGGCTGCCTCCGTCATGGGCATGGCATGGGTTCTCCAGGCCCTGCGGGTGTACAGGGGGTTGAGCGCATGCACCACCACACAGGCTCCCTGGGCCGCGCGGGCCAGGGCGGTGGTGGCGTGCAGATCGGCCACCAGCCACTCGATGCGGTGGTCGCCGGCCACCTCGGGGGGCAGCTCGGCACCCGGGCGCACCAGGCCCAGCACCCGCCAACCCGCGTCGGCAAAAGCCAGGGCCGCCGCCAGGCCAAAACGCCCCCGCGCACCCAAAATCAAAACGGTAGGTTGCATGCAATAAATCCCTGTAGGCGGTACGGTTCGATGTGGTACCGATAGGTAGGGATTGTGAAAACAAAGCGCCCAATTCACAATTGCATATATGTCCATACCTGAAATGCAAATACGCATACCTGACCATGATCCCCAGCGCCCGCCCCTCGTTTGACTGGCACTTGGTGCGCTCTTTTTTAGCGGCGCTGGACCACGGCAGCCTCTTGGGGGCGGCCAAGCTGCTGCACACCAGCCAGCCCACCCTGGGCCGCCACATTGCCGAGCTGGAAAGCCAGCTCGGCGTGGTGCTGTTTGAGCGCACCGGGCGCGGCCTGGTGCCCACCGCCACCGCCCTGAAGCTGGCCGACGCCGCGCGCGGCATGGCCGATGGTGCCGACCAGCTGGCGCGCACCCTCACCGGTACGCAGGCGCAGAAAACCGGCACCGTGCGCATCACCGCCAGCCCGCCGGTGGCCGTGCACATGCTGCCGCCCATCCTGCTGCACATGCGCCAGGCCCTGCCCGACATCCAGGTAGAGCTGGTGGCCAGCAACACGGTGAGCAACCTGCTGCGGCGCGAAGCCGACATTGCGGTGCGCATGGTGCGCCCCGAACAGGGCAGCCTGGTAGCCCAAAAAATCGGCGATGTGGCCATGGGGGCCTTCGCCCACCGCAGCTACCTGGCGCAGCACCGCCCCATCGTGCAGCCACTGGACTTGCTGGACCACGCCCTGATTGGCTTTGATACCGACCCCACCATCCGCGACGGCTTCAAGGCGGCAGGCTTTGAGGTAGGCAAAGAGGCATTTGCGCTGCGCTCCGACGACCTGCTGGTGCAATGGCACGCGGTGCGCGCGGGCCTGGGCATCGGGTTCATCGCCGACTTCACGGCACGCCAGGATGCCGACGTACTGCCGGTGCTGCCCGGCATGCTGCCCATCCCTCCGCTGCCCATGTGGCTGGCCGTGCACCGCGAGATCCGCACCAGCCAGCGCATCCGCGCGGTGTACGACTTTCTGGCCGAGACGCTGCCGGGGGCGATGTAAGAACGTGTTCAAGGTCTTTTTAGGGCCGCGCAGGTGCCTGTTCGGGATGCGCAGTTAGGCGCAAAACCCAAGCCAAGGGCGGCGGGGGTGCAAGCCCCCCGTATCAGCCCAGCCGGGGCTGCCCCAGTTTGAACACCGCCACGGCCTGTACCAGGTCTTGGGCCTGGTTGCGCATGCTGCTGGCGGCGGCGGCCATCTGCTCGACCAGGGCGGCGTTTTGCTGGGTGGTGTGGTCCATCTGGGTCAGCGCCTGGCCCACCTGGGCCACACCGGCGCTTTGCTCGGTGCTGGCGGCGCTGATCTCGCCCATGATGTTGGTGACCTGGCGGATGGAGCTGACCACCTCGGTCATGGTGACCCCCGCCTTGTCCACCAACAAGGTGCCCTGCTCCACCCGCTCCACGCTGGCACCGATGAGCACCTTGATTTCTTTGGCCGCCTCGGCGCTGCGCCCGGCCAAGCTACGCACCTCGCTGGCCACCACGGCAAAGCCCCGGCCCTGCTCGCCCGCACGGGCAGCCTCCACGGCGGCGTTGAGCGCCAGGATATTGGTCTGGAAAGCGATGCCGTCGATCACGCCGATGATGTCGGCGATTTTTTTGGAGCTGTCGTTGATGCCTTTCATGGTGGTGACCACCTCGGCCACCACCTCACCGCCTTGCGCCGCCACCGTGCTGGCCCGCAGCGCCAACTGGTTGGCCTGGACGGCGTTGTCGGCGTTGAGCCGGACGGTGGAGCCCAGTTGCTCCATCGAGGCGGCGGTTTGCTGCAACGCGCTGGCCTGCTGCTCGGTGCGCGCGCTCAGGTCGTGGTTGCCCTGGGCGATTTCGGCACTGGCGGTAGATACGGCTTCGGAGCCCTGGCGCACGTCGGTGACCACACGGGCCAGGCTTTGCTGCATGGCCAGGAGCTGGGCCATCAGGCTGCTGCCGTCACCGGGGCGCAGCGCGATGGCCTGGCTCAGGTCGCCCTGGGCTGCCGCACGGGCCAGGTCGGCCGCCGCGCTGGGCTCCCCGCCCAAGGCACCCACCAGGCTACGGGTCAGCAGAAAACCCATCACCGCCGCCGCGCCGATGGCGAAGGTACTGATGGCCGCCAGCAACCATTTCGCCTCAGAGTTTTCTTCCGCTGAGGCCTCCACGTTGGCGTCGCCTTTTTTGTTGCTGGCCTCCAAGATGTCGTTGCTGGCCTGGAGCAAGGCCACCAGCAAGGGGCGGCATTCCAGGTTGATCTTGGCGATGGCCTCGTCTTTTTTACCCTCTAGCGCCAGCTTCACAATGGCCAGCGCCACCGGGCCGTAGCGGGACTCGACCTGGTTGATTGCCTCCAGCATGCGCAGCACGTCGGGCCCGTTTTCAGCGTTGCTCTTGGCGCTGGCGTTGAGCTGCGCCAGCGCCTCCTGGGTGTCGCGGTGGGCCTGGTTGACGGCCTGCTTTTCCACCTCGGCATCCGCAGGTGCGGTGGCCAGCACCAGGTTGCGCGCCGCAATGGCCCGGCGGTTCACCGCATCGCGCACGGCCACCGTCAAGCGGTACTGCTGCACATCGACATTGTGGAAACGGTTTAGGCTTTCATTCACCTCGCCCAGCGTATGCAGGGCCACCGCGCAAACCAGCAGCACCAGGGCCACCAGCACACCAAAAGCCCAGATGAGCCGACTTCTGACGGTCATGTTTTTCAGCATGTTTGTGTACCTTCCTATGGACAGGGTCGATAGCTACAGCCTGTTTATTTTGTTGCAATCGCATGCACATAAATGAAATATTTTGTAACCACGTCTTGGTAATCTCATCGCACAAAATGTGGTAGATATTCAAGAGTCAAATAGGCAGTTTGCGCTTATTTAATAGGCGTTATAAGCTATTAAAAAAATAGCAATTTCGTTGTCTCATTATCTGCCTGGCATGGGCAACACGCGGTGCCGCCGTGCACCCGCATGAGCCCATCAATCCCCAGGTGCGCCCAAGGCTTGCTGCAAAAACTCCACGCACACCCGCACCTTGGCCGAGTTGCCCAGGCGCGTGGGGTACACCGCCCACACATTGGCCTCTTGCCGGTAGGCGGGCAGCACCTGCACCAGCTGGCCGCTGCGGATCAGCGGTCCCACCTGCCAGATAGACCGCAGCACGATGCCCAGGCCGTCCACCGCCCACTGCACGGCAATCTCGCCGTTGTTGGTGGACATGGAGCCGGTGACTTTGGCGGTTTCCACGCCGCCACCGGCGGTCAAGCGCCACACCCCAAACGGGTGGTCGCGCTCGCGGATCACCACGCAGTCGTGGGTTCCCAAATCTGCCAAGGTAGCGGGCATGCCGCGCCGTGCCAGGTAGGCCGGTGACGCACACAAGACCCGGTGGTTCGCCGCCAGCCGGGTGGCGATGAACTGCGGCGCAATCTCGTCGCCCACCCGCACATCCAGGTCAAAGCCTTCGCCCGCGATGTCGATCAGGTGGTCAAACAGCTCCAGCCGCACCGCCACCGTGGGGTGGCTGGCCGCCATGCGCGCCAGCACCGGGGCCACGATCTGGCGGCCAAAACCAAAACTGCTGCTCACCCGCAGCAGCCCGCGCGGAGCCTGGCGCGCGGCAGACACCTCCTCCACCAGGCTGTCCATACCGTCCAGCACCCGCTGCGCCCACACAAACACCCGCTCACCCTCTTCGGTCACCGCCACCTTGCGGGTGGTGCGGTGCAGCAGCTTGGCCTGCAGCAGCTCTTCCAGCAGCCGGATGCGCTTGGTCACGTAAGCGGGCGATACGCCCAGCTCCAGCGCCGCCGCACGAAAGCTGGCTTTGCGGGTGACGGCGGCAAACACCCGCAGGTCTTCGATGGGCGGTGTTTTGTTCATATTTCGTGCACAGTAGATTCACTAGTTAGTCCATAGTAATCTGAACTGTGAACACTTAACATCGGTCCAACCACCACACCAGGAGCCACCCATGACCCGCCCTTTCCACATCGCACTCATCCCCGGCGACGGCATCGGCCAGGAGGTGCTTCCCGAGGGCGTGCGCGTGCTGGAAGCCGCCGCCCGCCGCTTCGGCCTGGCGCTGCACTTCACCCCCATCGACTGGGCCAGCTGCGCCTACTACCAACAGCACGGCCAGATGATGCCGGACGACTGGAAAGCCCAGCTCCAGGGCATGGATGCCATCTACTTCGGTGCCGTGGGCTGGCCCGCTACCGTGCCCGACCACATCTCGCTGTGGGGTTCGCTGCTCAAGTTCCGCCGCGAATTCGACCAGTACATCAACCTGCGCCCGGTGCGCCTGTTCGAGGGCGTGCCCTGCCCCCTGGCGGGCCGCAAGCCCGGCGACATCGACTTCTTTGTGGTGCGCGAAAACACCGAGGGCGAATACACCAACCTGGGCGGCACCATGTATGCGGGCACCGAGCGCGAGATCGTCATCCAGGAGTCGGTGTTCTCCCGCTTTGGTGCGGACCGGGTGCTGAAATACGCCTTTGAGCTGGCCCAGAGCCGCCCGCGCAAACACCTCACGGTGGCCACCAAGAGCAACGGCATCGCCATCAGCATGCCCTGGTGGGACAGCCGCGCCGACGCGGTGGGCCAGGCCTACCCCGGCGTGACGGTGGACAAGCAGCACATCGACATCCTCACCGCCCGTTTTGTCTTGCAACCCAACCGCTTTGACGTGGTGGTAGCCAGCAACCTGTTTGGCGACATCCTGTCGGACCTGGGCCCGGCCTGCACCGGCACCATCGGCCTGGCCCCGTCCGCCAACCTCAACCCCGAGCGCAACTTTCCCTCGCTGTTCGAGCCGGTCCACGGCTCCGCCCCCGACATCTTCGGCCAGGGCATCGCCAACCCGATTGCCATGATCTGGTCGGGCGCGCTGATGCTCGACTTTTTAGGCTGCAAACCCGCGCACGACGCGATTGTCAAAGCCATCGAAGAGGTGCTGGTGGCCGGGCCGCTAACGCGGGACTTGGGTGGGGCGGCAACGACGGTGCAGATGGGAGAGGCTATTGCCAAGGCGGTGGCGGGGTAGGGATGGGTTTGAAGGCGCTATCTAAAAAGTAGCTGCTTGCGCTTATGGAATGGGCGGTGGCGGCACTTTTGGCTTAAATGTTACAGTGGAACATGCAAGCCGCAGTGTTTGCGACGCTGACCACTTTGGGCACCCCACACCATGTACAACCCCTTTAACCGCGCCACCGAAGACGTAGGCAACATCATCGAATTCGGCCACGTCAACCTGCGCGTGGCCGACCAGCAGCGGGCCGTCATCTTCTACGCCATGGGCCTGGGCCTGACGCGCGACCCCTACCAGCGCACCGGTATCGACAACGCCTGGATGAACGTGGGTAGCAGCCAGTTCCACCTGCCTACGGGTCGGGCCGAGGTGCTGCGCGGCGTAGTGGGGCTGGTGGTGCCCGACCTGGACGGACTGCTGGCGCGGCTGGGCCAGGTTGCGCCGCTGCTGACCGGCACGCAGTTTGGCTTTGAGCGCCGTGGCGATGTGGTGCTGGCCACCTGCCCCTGGGGCAACCGCATCCGCGTCCATGCACCCGATACGGCGCAGTTTGGCCCGCTGCGCTTAGGCATGCCGTATGTGGAGGTGGACTGCGCGCCCGGCACGGCGGCAGGCATTGCACGGTTTTATACCGAGGTTTTGGGTGCTCTGGCCAGCGCGGGCGAGGATGGGCGGGGGGCGTTTGCGCGGATTTCGGCGGGGCTGAATGGCCGCCTGCTGTTCCGCGAAACCGCCCGCCCCCTGCCCGCCTACGACGGCCACCATGTGCAGATCAGCGTGGCCGATTTCTCCGGCCCACACCGGCGGCTGCAGGCGCGCGGGCTGGTGACCGAGGAAAGCAGCCAGAGCCAGTACCGGTTCCAGGACATCATCGATCTGGACACAGGCCGCGTGCTGGCCACGCTGGAGCACGAGGTACGCAGCATGCGGCACGCCTCGTTTGCCCGGCCTTTGGTGAACCGCAACCTGGCCAACTATGGCGACGCATATGTGCCGGGCTGGGAGGATGCAGCCTGGTTGGCGGGGCCTAATCGATAAAGCTAAACAGGCGGCGCGGCGTGTCCCACAGCATGGCCTGCCGTGCCGCCGCATCCGGCACCAAGCGCTCGAACAGCGCCAGCAGCGGCCCGTAGTCCACCCGCGCCGGGGCCCGCAGAAATGGCCAGTCAGAAGCCCACACCAGCGACTGCGGGGTGTACGCCTCCACCAGCGCCTGCACAAACGGCCAGGCATCGGGGTGGGGAAAGGGCTGCACCGAGGTTTTGACCAGGCTGGAAATTTTCACCACCGCCCGGCCCGTCTCGGCCAGGCCCAGCAGCGCCTGGAAGCCGGGCTGGCCCAGGCCTGCCGCGGGGTTGGGGCGGCCACAGTGGTCGAACAGCAGGCGCGCGCCGCTGCCGACCAGCAGGGGCTGCAGGGGTACCAGTTCATCGTTTTGCACCTGCACCTGGGCCCACATGTCCAGCTGGCGCAACCGCTCCAGCAGCGGCCCGGCGGCGCGGTAGTAGTCCACACCCAGCAGGGCCACGTTCAGCGCCACGCCCACCACACCGGCGGCCTGCAGGTCTTGCAGTTCCCCCAGGCTGGCATTCAGCGGCACGACGGCCACGCCCTTGTAGCGGCCCGCGCTGTGGGCGATCGCATCGAGCATGCAGCGGTTGTCCAGGCCATAGCCCGAGTTGGGGCCGACCAGCAGCGCATGGCGCACGCCGTGGGCATCCAGCGTATGGCCTAGCTGGGCGGCGGTGGCGATCTCGTGGCCGGTGGGTTGGTAGAAGTTGTCGGGTGGATACGGAAAACGCGCAGGGTCGAAGAGGTGCACATGGCAGTCGATCTTGGGGAAGTCCATGGGAGAAGCCTTTGGGTTCTAAGAACGGGTTCGCGGTGTAAGCAAATGCAATTTTGCGGTACAACCGCTACGCCCTTTACCCGCCAAGATGCCGCCGCAAGCTATATATATGTGGCATAACAGCTAGCGCTGAATTCGATTATTGGCATAGGGTAAGCCCTGAACGGCAAAAAGTATCCAGTTAGTACATTAATCCCCAGAACTGTCATAGGAGACAAACGTGATTCAGAAGCTGTTAGACAAATACTGTCGCTTGCTGTCGTGGCTGATCGTGGGCTGCCTGGCGCTGATGGTGGTGCTGGTGTTTACCAACGTGGTGCTGCGCTACGCCATGAACTCGGGCATCGCGGTGTCCGAGGAGCTGTCGCGCTGGCTGTTTGTCTGGCTGACGTTTCTGGGCGGCATCATTGCCCTGCACGAAGGTGCGCACCTGGGCACCGACACGCTGGTGTCGCGCCTGCCGGTGGCAGGCAAAAAGGTCTGCCTGGTGGTGGGCCATGTGCTGATGCTGTTCATCTGCTGGCTGCTGTTCAAGGGCGCGCTGGACCAGGTGAAGATCAACCTGGACTCGACCAGCGCCGCCATGGAGGTGTCGATGGCCTGGTTCTACGGCTGCGGCATGGTGTTTGCCGTGTCGGGCGCGGTGATTTTGCTCAACCACCTGTGGCGGCTGATGGCCGGCCAACTGTCCGAGGCCGAGCTGATTGGCATCCGGGAGTCGGAAGAAGAACCCATCGACATCCCCAAGCCCATCCAATAACCCAGCCGGACCTCTAGACCATGACTATTGCTGTTTTCCTGGGCTCCCTGCTCGCCGCCATGGCGCTGGGTGTGCCCATCGCCTTTTCCCTGTTGCTCTGTGGTGCCGCGCTGATGTGGCACATGGACATGTTTGACGCGCAAATTCTGGCGCAAAACGTCATCAACGGTGCCGACAGTTTCCCCCTGCTGGCCGTGCCTTTCTTCATGCTGGCAGGCGAGGTGATGAACACCGGCGGCCTGTCCAAACGCATCGTGAACTTTGCGATGGCGCTGGTGGGCCATGTGCGCGGCGGCCTGGGCTACGTGACCATTGTGGCGGCGTGCCTGCTGTCGGCCCTGTCGGGTTCGGCGGTGGCCGATGCGGCGGCGCTCACCGCGCTGCTGCTGCCCATGATGGTCAAGGCCGGGCACGACAAGGCGCGCAGCGGCGGCCTGATTGCAGCCTGCGGCGTGATCGGCCCGATCATTCCGCCGTCGATTGGTTTTGTGATTTTTGGCGTGTCGGCCAACGTGTCGATCAGCAAGCTGTTTCTGGCCGGTATTTTCCCGGGCCTGGTGCTGGGCGCGGGCCTGTGGTTCACCTGGTGGTGGCTGACCCGCCGCGAGCTGCTGCAGCCGCCCCCCCGCCGTACCAAGGCCGAGGTGTGGGAGGCGTTTCGCAGCGCGGGCTGGGCGCTGATGCTGCCGGTGTTCATTCTGGTGGGCCTGCGCATGGGCGTGTTCACCCCCACCGAAGCCGCCGTGGTGGCTGCCGTGTACGCCCTGTTTGTGGCCGGTTTTATCTACAAAGAGCTGAGCATCCAGCAGCTGTATGACGTGTTTTTGGGTGCGGCCAAAACCACGGCGGTGATCATGTTTCTGGTGGCGGCGGCCATGGTGTCGGCCTGGCTGATCACGGTGGCGCAGTTGCCTGACCAGGTGGTCTCGTTGCTGCAACCCCTGCTGGACAGCCCCACGCTGCTGCTGATGGCCATCATGGTGCTGGTGATGGTGGTGGGCACCGCGATGGACATGACCCCCACCATCCTGATCCTGACACCGGTGCTGATGCCCATCATCAAGGCCGCAGGCATCGACCCGGTGTACTTTGGCGTGCTGTTCATCATCAACAACTCGATTGGCCTGATCACCCCGCCGGTGGGCACGGTGCTCAACGTGGTGGCCGGTGTGGGCAAGATGCGCATGGACGATGTCACGCGCGGCGTGCTGCCCTTCATGCTGGTGCAGTTCATCGTGATGTTCTTGATGGTGCTGTTCCCGCAAATCATCATGTGGCCGGCCAAGTTCTTGTACGGTTGATTTTTACCCCGCCCCTTATCCCAATTCACCCCTTATTTCTCCAGGAGCTCCCCATGAAACGTCTGTTCATCCAAACCCTGATCGCCGCTGCTGCCGTGGCCACTTTCGGTGCCGCCAGCGCCGCCGACATCAGCGAGCGCACCATCAAGTTCGCCACCCAAAACCCCAAGGGCCACCCCCTGGTGATGGGCATGGAAAAGTTTGCCGAAATCGTGGCGGCCAAGTCGGGCGGCAAGATCAAGGTCAACATGTTCCCCGGCGGCGTGCTGGGCGGCGACGCGCCCAATGTGTCGGCCCTGCAAGGCGGCACGCTGGAGATGGTGTCCATGAACTCCGGCATCCTGGCCAGCCAGGTCAAGGAATTCGCCATTTACGACTTCCCGTTCCAGTTTGCCAGCGGCAAGGAAGCCGACTTTGTGGTCGACGGCCCGTTCGGCAAGATGATGCACGCCAAGCTGCAAGACAAAGGCATGGTCGGCCTGACCTACTGGGAGCTGGGCTTTCGCAACATGACCAACAGCAAGCGCCCCATCAACACCGTGGCCGACATGGCCGGTTTGAAGATCCGCGTCATCCCCAACCCGATCAATCTGGACTGGGTCAAGGCGCTGGATGCCAACCCCACACCCATGGCCTTCCCCGAGGTCTATGCCGCGCTGGAATCCAAGGCGCTGGACGGCCAGGAAAACCCCCTGAGCGTGATCCTGGCCAACAAGTTCTCTGAAGTGCAAAAGAACCTGACCCTGACCAACCACCAGTACAACCCGCAGTCGGTCATCATCAGCAAGAAGTTCTGGGACAAGCTCAGCGCCGACGAGAAAAAGCTGATTGGCGATGCCGCCGTGGAAGCCGGTAAATACCAGCGCCAGGTGGCCCGCGATGCCGCCACCACCGCACTGGACGCGCTGAAAAAAGCCGGTATGCAGGTCACCGAGCTGCCCGCTGCCGAAGTGGACAAACTGCGCGACAAAATGCGCCCTGTCATCGCCAAATACGCGGTGTCGGTCGGCCAGGAAACTGTGCAGGCCATGCAAGCGGAACTGGCCAAGATCCGAAAGTAAGCACCCCGTTTATCAGTCAAGGAAACCCATGCGCATCCTCATGCTCCACGGCATCAACCACAACATGTTTGGCAAACGCGACCCCAAGCAGTACGGCACCATCACGCTGGACGAAATCAACGCCCAGTTGTCGGCCCTGGGCCAGGAGCTGGGTGCCACGGTGGAAGCTTTTCAGACCAACAGCGAAGGGGCGATGTGCGAGCGTATCCACCAGGCCTATGCCGACGGTGTGGACGCGGTCCTCATCAACGCCGGGGCCTGGACGCACTACAGCTACGGCATCCGCGACGCGCTGGCCATCCTGACCTGCCCCATCGTGGAGCTGCACATGTCCAACATCCACGCCCGCGAAGCCTTCCGCCACGTGTCGGTGTTTGCCGAAATCGTCAAGGGGCAGATCTGCGGCTTTGGGGTCGACAGCTACCTGCTGGGTCTGCGCGCCGGTGTGTCGGCGGCCCAGGCAGCCAAATCAGCTTAAGTCAAACGCTACTAATTCAATAGCTGCTCTCGCCCATTCCATGGGCGGTAGCAGCATTTTTTACGCCCAAAAACGCGCTCTGGAGCACCCCATGATCAGCGGCCACACCGAAATCATCGCCCACATCGGCTTCCCCACGCACGCCTTCAAGGCACCGATGATCTACAACCCCTACTTCGACCACGCCGGGATCGACGCGGTCGTGGTACCCATGGGCTGCAAGGCCGAGGACTACCCGGCCTTTCTGAAGGCCGTGTTCAGCCTGCAAAACATCCGTGGCGCGCTGATCACCATGCCGCACAAGGTCACCACCGCCGGGCTCCTCGATGAGGTGTCGCCCACCGCGCAGATTGCCGGGGCCTGCAACGCGGTACGCCGCAACGCAGCGGGCCAACTGGTCGGCGACATGTTCGACGGCGAAGGCTTTGTGCGCGGCGTGCAGCGCAAGGGCTTTGCGCTCCAAGGCATCCACGCGCTGGTGGTGGGCTGCGGCGGCGTGGGCTCGGCCATTGCCGCGTCGCTGGCGGCGGCAGGCATTGGGGCCATCACCTTGTTTGATGCCTACACCCCTTCCATGGAAGGCCTGGCCAGCCGCCTGCGCCAGCACTATCCGGCGCTGCAGGTCACCACCGGCAGCAACGACCCCGCAGGCTGCGACCTGGTGGTCAACGGCACGCCCATGGGCATGAACGACGGCGACCCGCTGCCCATGGACGTGGAGCGCATCGCGCCCACCACCTTCGTCGGCGAAGTGGTGATGAAGTCGGAGATGACCGCCTTTTTGCGTGCTGCCGTGGCCCGGGGCTGCCCGGTACAGGTGGGCACCGACATGCTGTTCGAGCAGATTCCGGCCTACCTGGAGTTCTTCGGCCTGCCCACCACCACGCCCGAAAATCTGCGCGCATTGGCCACGCTGAAATACTGAGTTCTACCGCCCTCTCCCACGCCCGTCACAGGGCCGGGCTGGGGCTGAAACAGGCCCCATGCTCCACATTCTTGCCATCACCGCGCCCATCTACCTGATCATCGCGGCGGGCTATTTGTCGGGGCGTTTTGGGATGTTCAGCAAACCCGACATGCGGGTGCTGGGCCGCTTTGTCATCCACTTCTGCCTGCCCGCGATGATCTTTAACGCGCTGTCCAAGCGCCCGCTGGCCGAGGTGCTCAACGGCACCTACCTGCTGGCCTACGCAGGCGGCTCGCTGGCGGTGATCACGCTGGCCATGCTGGTGGGGCGGCGGCTGCGTGGCCAAAGCACGCCCATGGCCACCATGCAAAGCCTGGGCATGGCGGCCTCCAACAGCGGTTTTGTGGGCTTCCCCATCGTGCTGCAACTGTTGGGCCCCACGGCCGGGGTCGCCCTGGCGTTGACCATGCTGGTCGAGAACCTCCTGGTGCTGCCCCTGTGCTTTGCCATGGCCGACAACGGCGGCCAGAATGCCGCCCAGCGCTGGCACCACACGCTGTGGATCAGCCTGCGTAATCTGCTGAAAAACCCCATGGTGCTGGCCATCTTGGCGGGCTTCAGCTTCTCCATGCTCGACCTGCACCTGCCCGCCGTGCTGGCCCAGACCATACAGATCGTGGCCACCGCCTCCAGCCCGGTGGCCCTGTTCGTCATCGGCGGCAGCCTGGTCGGCCTGAAGCTGGACGGCGTGCGCCGCGACCTGGCCTGGGTGGCCATGGGCAAGCTCATCCTGCACCCGCTGGCCGTGTTTGTATGCCTGTGGCTGCTGCCGCCCATCGCCCCCGAACTGCGCGTGGCCGCCGTGCTGTTTGCCGCCATGCCCATGCTCAGCATCTACCCGGTGGTGGCCCAGAAGTACGGGCTAGAGGGCTTCACCGCCGCCGCCCTGCTAGTGACCACCGTGGCCTCGTTCTTCAGCACCAGCGCCCTGCTCTGGGCCATGCAGCATTGGCTGGGGTGGACGGCTTGAGAATTTGAATGAAATTGGCCGCCAGCGCTTATTCCATAAGCGCAAGCAGCTCCTTATTGAATAGCATCCACCTATTCCGCCGCATCGTGCTGCCAGCGTGGCAGCCGGGCACCGCAGTCGCAGCAATAACGCGCGCCGGGTGCGTGGCCTTCGCTCAGGCATTCGTGGCAGGTGCGGGTGGTGGGCACGCGGGGCATGCGCTGCAGGGTGAACTCGGCGCTGACAATGCCGGTGGGCACCGCCAGCGTGCCCCAGCCCAGCAGCATCATCAGCGAGGCGATCACCCGGCCCAGGTCGGTCTTGGGGGTGATGTCGCCAAAGCCCACCGTGGTCATGGTGGTAATGGCCCAGTACACGCCCACCGTGGTCATGGTGGTAATGGCCCAGTACACGCCCACCGGGATGCTGGTGTAGCCGTTGGCCGCGCCCTCCACCACATACATCAGCGTGCCCATCACCACCACCACGACCATCACAAAACTCATGAACACCAAAATCTTGCGCCGCGATGCCGACAGCGCCTGCCCCAGGGCGCGGAACTCCGCCACGTAGGCAGTGAGTTTCAGAATACGGAAGATCCGCAACAGGCGCAGCACCCGCACATCGATCAGCGCATGCAGCCCCGGCACCAGAATCGCCAGGTAGGTAGGCAGCAAGGCCAGCAAGTCGATGATGCCAAAGCCGCTTTGCGCATAACGCAGGGGCCGCCGCACACAGGCCAGCCGGGCGATGTACTCCACGGTAAACGCAATCGTAAAAAACCATTCCAGCACATTGAACACGGCGCTGTACCGCGCATGCACCTCGGCAATGCTGTCGAGCATCACCACCCCCACGCTGGCAAGGATCAGGCCGATCAGCACCAGGTCAAACAACCTGCCCGCCCGCGTATCGGCCTCGAAAATCACCGTGTACACCTTCAGCCGCCAGCCGGTATCGGGCCGCCCAAACCGTTGTCCATCCACAGGCTGCGAAGTCGTTTTATTCGTCATGGCGGGATCTTATGCGGATAGGATGCGACTGGAATCGACGTACTTATCCAGGAGCGCACCATGGCCATCCAGCGAGACACCCCCTACAGCGGCATGAACTTCAGCGTCGACCTGGGCGATGGCCAGGAAGACGGCACCGGCACGGGCCTGCTCGAAGTGGGTTTGCCCCACGCCGCCCTGACGGTGCTGAAGTACCGCAACGGCAACGACCGCGACAACGCCATCAAAAAACTGCAAACCACCACCCAGTACAGCAACCTGGTGCTCAAACGCGGCGCGCTGGGTGCGCTCAACTGGTACGCCTGGTGGAACGCCATGCGTAACGGCGAGCAAGGCATCCAGCGCAACATCACCGTGCGGCTGCTCAGCGAAGACCATGGCGACGTGGTGATGGTCTGGAAATTCCGCAACGCCCGGCCGGTGAACTACCACTTCTCGCCCCTCAACGCCCTGGGCACCGAGGCGCTGGTGGAGACGCTGGAGCTGGCGGTAGAGCGCATGGAGATGGAGTAACTATCACGCCCCCACGCGACCACCTCACCGCGTACTTCTACAACGGCGACACCCTGCGCAGCCGCAGCGTGGGCGGCGTGGTGCTGCACGGCACGGTGGATGTACCCGCGCCCCCGGCCCGGCTACTGGCCGACTGGGAGCGCGACATCACTTTAAATCTGCGCCTGGAGCCCGGCGACGTAGACACCCTGCCCCTGGCCCGCGCCCGCATGCGCTGGCCCGACTACCCCCGCTGCGTGCAGGCCGTGGCCGACTGGCTGCACACCCTGGGCCTGCCCGACCTGCTGCCCGGCTGCGACACCGCCCTCATGGCCTGCCGTGGCGCGCGTTACCACCACGACGGCGCGTTGTACGCGGGTGCCGCGTTTTGCAACCTGTTCCTGAGCGAAGACAAGGGCCTGGACGTGCTTTTCCCCGGCACCGGCCAGCGTATCCCCCTGGCCCGGGGCACCGTGCTGGTCTTCGACACCGGCCAGCCCCACGCCGTCATCCCACGCGGCAGCAACGGTTTTGATGCCGCCGACTTCCCATCCGGATACGACTGCAGCCAGGTGTTTTTGACCTGGGAGTTGCCCATCACCCACCCCGGTGTGGCGCGCCTGCTGGGGGTCGCCATGGATACCGACCCGGCCACGGCGCTGGGGCTGGCGGAGGAGCAGGTGTGGTGCGATGGCGCACCGGCTAAGGTGTGTGCGGCGACGGGGCGGTGGCGCGCAACCGGCTAAAAGCCCATTGGGCATTTATGTAACGAATAGGCCCCTACCGCTTATAGATAGGGCGTAAGCAGCTACGTATTTGGTAGCAATTCACAAAACCGTAGACGGTTACCAAAGGGGTCCGCCACTTCCATCACACGCCCCCAGTCCAGGGTGGCAATGCCCGGTTTCGCGTAGGTGTAGGACTTGGCTTGCAGTTCACGGTGGAGCGCGTCGAGATCTTCCACCGGCACAAAGGTCGTGGACCCTGGCGTTGCGTCGCCGTGGTGCTCGCTCAGGTGCAGCGTCAAGCCAGACCGCTGGACCTGCGCATACAGCGGGAAGTTCTCCCCAAACCGGTGCTCCCATTCCAGGGAAAAACCGAGAAAGTCCAGGTAAAACTCCTTGGCCTTGTCTACCGAAAAAATGCGAATGATGGGGATGGCAGGAGAAAGCTTCATGGTGTTTTACGCAATCCGAGTGAGAAGGTTGCAGTTGCACGATTCTGGCCGATCGCCGACTGCCTCCACGCGGTACCGGGCGTACATTTGATGCACCTTTATTCATAAAATGATGCACTTCCACCCACCGAGAACGCCATGCGAACGACGATCACCATCGACGACAAGCTCTACGCCCAAGCCATGGGGCTCCTACCAAGTCCGATGAAGCCATCGGAACTGGTCGGCCAGGCGCTCTTGGCATGGATACGCGCAGAAAGCGCCAAGCACCTGATAGCCATGGGCGGCCAGGCCCCCAATATGGCGGACATTCCACGCAGACGCGAACCGCTGCCGGGCTGAAGCGGGCCATGGTGCTTGTCGACACCTCTGTTTGGATCGCGCATTTCCGGCACGTCAACCACACGCTGAGCGCGCTGCTGAACACCGACCAGGTGGCGTGCCACCCTTTCATCGTTGCAGAGATTGCCTGCGGAACACCGCCGCACCGCGCCCGCACGCTGGCAGGCCTGGGTTACCTGCAGCAACTCGAATTGACCACCATCCCCGAGACCATCGCAGCCATTGAAACCCGACAATGGTTTGGTCGCGGCTGCGGGCTGGTGGACCTCAGCCTGCTGGCTGCCGTTTTGGCCCACCCTGGTCTTCAACTGTGGACGCTGGACAAAAGGCAGGCGGCATTGGCGACAGAGCTGGGGATTGCGTTTCGGCCGCCGCTGGACTCTTGAGGTCCACGCCTGTATGGAGCAACAACACGACGGCACTACCAGCCTGCGGTTCTACCGATGGCGCGACCGGCGGGGCCTGACCACCACGGTGGGCATCCTGTTCGCAGCCTTCTTCTACTCCCTGTTTATTCTGAAAAATGGCTGGAGTCCGCCTACTGCCGGTGCTGGACTCGCCCTGGCCGCAGTTTCGGTTTTGCTTTTGTGGCGGCTCTGGCTTTTGAAGCAGGTCGAGATAGAACTGACACCCCAGAAAACCTTGCGCATCCACCGGCGCGGAATGTGGGGAAAGACCACTGCAGCAGCCTACCCGCTCGAAACGTTCGGCGCCATCCGGTCCTTTTTGGCAGGCCGTACGAACACGGTGAGCCTGCTGGAACTTGTCACTAAAACGGGCGGTGAGTCCGTTCTGCTCGCCTGCCGCGCACCTGTTGTGCAAAGCGCTTTCTGGCGTTCGGCCGAGGGAAATTCGGAGAACCCAGAAATATCGCAGCTGCGCGCCACCTTGCGCGAACGATGGGGATTCCATGACCACGGGTTTCAGGGCAAACGATGGCCCGGTGCCGCCGTCAAAGGCAGCGAGTAACCCTCTCACATACCCAACGCTACCGACGCCCCCCACTGCAGATGCAGGTGGGCCACACGGCCCACACAATGGATTGCTGGTGGTAGGCGGGTGACCCCGCCTCAACCACCGGGCAACACCTTGTCCAGCGGCAGTTGCATGCTGGACTTCAGCCAGCCCAGCGTGACCGAGGTGCGAAAGCGGCGGATGTTGTCGTCGCCCTCGAACAGCCGCCGGGTCAGCGCCTCGTAGTCGGCCATGGAGGCGACCGTCACGATCAGTACGTAGTCGGCCTCGCCGGTCACGCTGTAGCACTGCTGCACCGCAGGTTCGGCGGCGATACGGGCGCGCAAGGGGGCGGTGCGGTCGGGCCGTTCGTTCTCGATGTGCACTTCGGTGATGATGGTCAGCGGCAGGCCGATCTTGGCCGCGTCGAGCACCGCCACATTGGCGCGGATCACGCCGCTGTCTTGCAACTTGCGGATGCGGCGCTGCACCGCCGGGGCCGACAGATGCACCGCCTCGGCAATCGCGCGCTGGGGCACGCTGTTGTCCTTTTGCAAAATTTCCAGAATGGCAATGTCGAATGGATCAAGGGTCATGGCGGCAGGCATACGCAGTAAGGTGAGCGAATCTTGCGTTTGCGACCTGTTTTTGCAGCGAAAACCAGGCAGGTTGCAATTTATATTTTCACCCATGGCGACCACACATTTTCAACGGGCAATTCCTTTCCTGGCAGTTCTGGGCGCGGTGACCGCGCTGGGCATCGGCACCTCCTGGGCGAAACAGCTGTTTCCGCTGGTGGGCGCGCAGGGCACGACGGCGGTACGGGTGGGCTTTGCGGCGCTACTTTTGCTGCTGCTGTGGCGGCCCTGGCGCTGGCATCTGTCGCGTGCCGACGCGATCTCTACCGCCTGCTATGGCGCCACGCTGGGGGGCATGAACCTGATGTTCTACATGTCGCTGCGCACGCTGCCGTTTGGCCTGGCCGTGGCGATCGAATTTGCCGGACCCTTGGCGGTGGCCATCGCCGCGTCGCGCCGCAAGGTGGACTTTGCCTGGCTGGCGCTGGCCGGTTTCGGCCTGCTCATGCTGCTGCCGCTGGGCCTGGGTGGCCGCGATCTGGACCCGGTGGGTGTGCTGTACGCGCTGGGGGCGGCGGTGCTGTGGGGCATGTACATCGTGTTTGGCAAACGCATCGGCCATCTGCATGCCGGGCATTCGGTGTCGCTGGGTGTGCTGGTGGCGGCCATCGTGGTGGTGCCGGTGGGTATCGCACACGCCGGTGCCGCGCTGCTGTCGCCCACGGTGCTGTTGGTGGGGGTGTGCGTGGCGGCGATTTCCAGCGCCATCCCGATCTCGCTGGAGATGGTGGCCATGAAACGGCTGCCCAAAGAGGCTTTCGGCATCATGATCAGCATGGAGCCTGCGGTGGCCGCGCTGCTGGCCATGGGCCTGCTCGACGAGCACCTGGATGCCCGGCAGTGGCTGGCCATCGCCTGCATCATGGCCGCCTCGATGGGCAGCGCCGCCACCGCGCGGCGACCGCAAGCTGCGGAGCCCCAGGCGGCGGCCTGCCCTGCGGCCTGACGCGGGGGATCAGTTCAGCGGCTTCTCTTCCGTGGGCACCGGCAAGGCCTCGTCGGGCACTTTGGGCGTGTCGGATGCATGGTGTTCCATGTGGGTCTTTTTGCCGGGCTGCGGGGTTTCGTCGGCACCGGGTGCGACCTCTTCGCCGCGGTGCTTTTTCTCTTGCTGGACTTTCTTGTCGTGCGCAACGTTTCTGGGATCGGTCATAGGTCTTTCGGTAGTGGTGCCTGTATCTTGATCCTTTAATTTTTTGCGACGGTAGGACAAACCGCCGTTGTAAGACGGAGCTTGGCGCGAATGCCATAGGGGTATCTTGGTTGGGGTGTGCGCCACAGGCATTGCTGGCCGGGTCTCGCCCCGGCGGGCGACTAACTTCTTTTGCTTCGCCAAAAGAAGTCAGCAAGAAAAGGCGAGCCGAAGTCGTCGCCCGGCTGCGCCGGTACGCTGCGTTGCTCGGTCTGTGCGGGGTCCCGCTCGAACTCGGCCTACGGCCTCAAACAATCGCGGGCCCTGATCCGCCCAGCCCTGCGCTACTCGCCGACGCCACACGGCGGGGGATCGGACAACCAAACAACCAAACAACCAACAGCCAACCCCAGCCCGGCGCAGTCGGGCTCGCGCGCGAGGCGCGATGGGGCGCTGCGCGCCCCCGATCCCGCTCCCCGGGGTCCCCATCTGTATGCGCCGAGGAGCACAGCTTTGGGCGGATCAGGGCTGGCGTCTGTCTGAGCGCCAGCGAGTTTAGCCAGACCCCGCCCAAAGCGCGCACCGCAGGTTCCCGTAGCGCCAGCGGAGGGCGCAGACAGTTGGGGCGCCTTTCTTTGGGTTACTTTTCTTTTGCGCAAAAGAACAAGTGACTGCGCCGCCGGGCGCACATCCCGGCCAGCGGCGACTGTGGCATACAGCGCCCCACAAGTCACCACAAACCTAGACAAAAACATCTTAACGAAAAGTGCCTATAGCGCTTATTCCAAGGGCGTTAGAAGCTACTAAAAGAAGAGCATTTCGGGTCTCCACTTTTTGAGGAAAAGCTACCGATGCGGTAAAAGTCTTAAGACGTGACCGAGATATAGTTGCCCACCATTAAGCTGCGGAGTTTGTCAGAATTTTTATACCTGTATAAAAACCAACCAACCCTCTGAAGAACCAGTCTACAAGCCACCTTCAAGAGATTTCGATGAGCAACTTGAACCTCAGCAGTCGATTTAAACCTCAGGGTTTGCGGTAGACAATACGTTAGGCCTCTCAACCAACTCCATCAGCGATGCAACCACTTCCAGAAGAGCCAGAGATCGAGTTCGACTATCAGCTTGATCCCAGCAAGCCGCTCGTTTTGCTTTTGGGCTGGATCGACCACGAAGGTATCGTGAGTTCCTTGAAGACGTCTGGCCGTCAGTACAAAAAGAAGATACTGAATTCATACCCCGAAAACTGGGCAGCTACAGCTGAGCTATTCAGTCAGTTCAAGATTTCTTCGGTTATCGGCAAGCTCCCGGCGAATGTGCTCCGACTGATAGTTGACAACAACTACCGCGAAGTTCGAGATCGCCTCTTCTCTGCTATTGGATCGGTGCCCAATCAGATCTATTTGTTCGAGGACATCCTAGCTGGGGAGCAATCCGACAAGTTCCGTGAAGAGTACAAGCCGTACCCTGAACGCGCCATATTGGAAGAGGCCCTGGCTTTTCTTAAGAAACACAACATCGAAGTCATCCCCTACGCCCGCAAGGCGGAGGTCACCGTTCTGGCAGACGCGTTCCTAGACGAGCGCGACAAGAACCTGATTTTTCGCCTCTACGTCCCGATTGGTCGACTCTGGTCGGGCGAAGCCGATCGATTCTTGCAACTGTTTCAAGACTACTTGGTGAAGGTCGAAGGTCTTAAAGTTCGGCTCGATCAGAAGAGAACCGAGCATGGTGTCGTTTACGAGTTCCACGGTCATCCGCCAGAAGGCCAGCGAAGCCTGGAACCCGAGTTCAAGGAGTTCTCCAAGCTCATGACCCTATTTCAGGCTGACACTGAGGCTGCTGCTGCGCTCATTGCATCGAAGGGCGGAAATCCGCAAGATGTTCTGAAAATTGTTTCCAGATACGCAAAGGAAGCCCGGCGACTCCACCTTGATATTAAACAGGAAGCAGAGTCAAAATCGATCTCTATCCGGCACCGCCTAGAGTCGGAACTCATCGATGCCGATGTCACACCCGAAGAGTGGGGCCAGCTGCCAAACTTGGTATCCCAAGCGATACCTCAGACAACGGGCCCAATTTCCGGTGAGCCTTTGTATCTCGGACGACCGGGTCCAAGCGTTGGAGCTGGCCCAACCCAGATTACATACAACTTCCGCCCACAGTTCATAAATACTGTCAACGGGGTGATTGCCGAAGAGATCAATGGCAACCAGCACTTCGAACCCGAGCATCAACAACTCATTGAACTCGTAGGTCAACACGGCGGCTCTGAAGCCAAGACCCTCGAGACAGCCGTCTATGAAATCGCCGACAGCGGCGTTGACAGAGCTGATCGCCTCAAGGCTAAGCAGAAACTCACAGCCTTTCTAATTGAGATTGGAAAAAAGACAGGCGACGTAGCATTTGGATTACTCCAAAGCTATATTGAGAAACAGCTTGGGCTATAAGCGCTGGCGGCGCGGAGAGTCCCAACCCCTCGCTCAAGCGGAGCGCCAACGGCAGACCACCAGGCCCGGTCTGGCAGCTCGCGGTACATTTTCGCCAGCCCGGGCCTGGCGTCCTGCCGCTGTCGCCCGCTTCGCTCGAACCTTACCCCCCCCCCCCCCCCAACAGGCCCCCCCGCCCCCCCCCCCCCCCCCCCCCCCACAACCCCCCCCCCCACCCACACCCCACCCCCACCGTGTTTGGCCCCGCCCCCCCACCCCGCCCCCCCC
>CAUPNM010000004.1:0-224597 GCA_963512645.1 uncultured Albidiferax sp.
GCGTGTAAGTCCGATGGGTGCGTCGGGTTGTATCTCTGGAAATCTCTGAATCTTTAAGCATGGTGTGCACGATCGTTGCGTGCACACGATCTTGCGAGACACAGGGTATCAACTCAAGATGGGGTTGGCCGGACGCTTACGATGCTCGAACGCCATGGTCAGCTCGGCTAACGTTGGGCGAGTCACGGCTGCATAGCGGCTGATCTTGTAGAGCGGTTTTTAGGATTCTGTGCGTGTTCGACGACGGGTAAACTGACCGATTCCGAGAGACCAATTATCCAACGCGATCAACTAAGTCAACGACTTTCCAACCCTGCTCCCTCGCAGGCGCAATAAGCTTCGCGGCTTCAGATTTCCGCAACGCTAGCCCAAGCAGCTCCCGGGCTCTGGTCACGCCTACAAAAATGTTAGTAGCAGCCGCAAGTCGAACTCCCGTAAAGGCCTCGTCAGTAACACCGAAAGCACGGGGAAGAACCGTACTCAGGTCGATGCACTGTTCGTCTGCCCGACCACCCTTCCACACCTCGCTCTCGACAACGAGTATGCCATCGACGCTCTTGCCCTTAACCGAGTGGATGGATCCCAGCCGCAGCGTGAGGTCGTCGAATTGCACGTGTTTAGTAGAGCGGTGTCGGGGGTCCGCAATATCGGCCTTTAGCTCGGCCACGAAGGCGCACATATCGCCGATTTCGCCTTCCGCATCCTGAGGATGCGGACTAAAAAGCGGCAGCAGTTCTTCCATGAAAACTAGCCATGCCGCCTCATTCCAAACGGCATCGCCGTTAAGCACGTGGTCCCGCAAAAGCCGCCGTAAGACGCGCGGTAACGCAACGTCGCGATGCGACAGTGTTACCCATACATTGTGCGCAGTAATCGGACGATCACTGGCTGCTCTCCAACCATGCGCGCGCGCCAACTCAGAAACCCCGACAGCTAGTATCGCGCCGACTTCTGCCGGAGGTCGGGCTGCCGCGTGATGCACCGCAGCCCTCTGAAAATGTCGGCAAAGAAGATGGGCCTTCCCGCGGACTCCGCTCTCGCTACGGTATCCGGGATGGTAGTCAACAAGGCTCTTCGGCTGCCACACGCCCTTCTTACCGACCAGATTGTGACGCGAGGCGACCGCCCAGACGTCTCGGCTACCGCAGTCGTTGCCCCAGAATGCGTGCGCTTCCTCGGCAAACGCTCCAAGCACTTTACTGATCGTGGTTTCATCGAACAGGAACATCACACGCGATGCTGGTTTTGCACCCAGCCCCACAATGGTCTGCGTCTGGCGCGCGGTCAGCCGGCTTGCGAATGCTGCAATCTCCCCGCCGAAACGCCGGCTGGTATCAAGGGGGATGCAACCCGGCCCCGGCGTCCAGTAGGCGGGCTCTGCTCCACCATCCTCATAAAGCGTTTGATTGCTATCCCCGAGGCGCTGGAACGCTGCGCAATCATGCTTAAACACATGCTCCAGCAACCGGAGCTGGTCCCCATTCGTGTCCTGAGCCTCATCGAGAATGACGAGCGGGAAGCGGTCGCGAAGCCGCTCAGCGAGAGCCGGGCTTTCAAGGAGTGCGCGCCACGCGAGCGCGGTCATGTCCGCATAGCGATAGAGTCCGCTCTTCACCATAGAGGCCTTGAGAGACTCGAGTGCCTTCCCACAATCGGTGTGAGCGCCCCATTGCCCTTTGCGGCAGCGCACAGCCAGCGCGCGGGGCTCCGCACTAGTGTCCATGAAGGCGGGGTCCAGATCGAGCAACGCAATCCACTCCTCCAGCCTGCGCTTCAGCTTGAGCTTCTGGTTCTTCGCGAGGTTGTCTAGGACGCGCCAACCCTGATAGCGCCGCAACGCCTCGGCCGCGAAAGCATCGTCGTCGATCTGGCGCACGCTCCAACCCAAACCTTGGAGATAGGGCAAGGCGAGGTACTGGTTGATGAACGCAGTAACCGTGCCCGTGAAATGAGGGTAGGCCGTGAGCCGCGCCGCCGTCGGGTGGCCTGCGATCAAATCTTCTACCTCCGTCCGAGCGGCATTAGTGTGCGAGATGACGCTGACACCTCTTCTGCGGGTAGACCAGTTGCGCGAGAGCAGGGCGAGCTTCGCTGCCAGCAGCGTAGTCTTGCCATTGCCAGGCGCCGCCTGAACATCGCACGGGCCTACCTTTGCCAAGAAATCGGCTTGGCTAGGATCGGTGAAATCGCAACCGCCTAACTCTCTGCCAAGTTCGGCAAGCAGTTCGGGGGTGAGCTGCATAATTTCGAACATGGCGCTATGCCTCGGCTGCTGCCACGCCATCTACCTCGGCCACCCCAATCTCTGCGGCATCCGGCTCTGGTGCGATGGCCGGCTCACCTGGCACATAGCCGCCCGTCACGTAGTCGATCGCGCGCACCAGATAAGGCGGCAGCCGATCACGCATCTGCTCCGGCGTGTCGGCGCGCTTGAGTATTAGGGCGGCGAGTTGCTCAGCGACCTCCGCCTTGGAGGCTTCCTTGTCATGTACCGGCTGGTAGATCTTGACTGCGATCTCAGTCGCAGAGAGCCCGGCCTCTTTCCATTCCGCGTAGGTTTTGCTCGCCTTTTTCACAACCTTAGCGAGCCATTCAGGCTTGCGACTGCTGGTCTTGGCGAGTTGGACCGCTTGGTGGACGCTCTCGGCAAGCTCAGACCTGAGAGCAAGATCGAATTCGAGCGTCCAGCTATCAGCGATGAACGCATCCACAGGGTCTCCGACATCGCGTCGCAGCGTCTTAAGCCTCGCGGCGATCTCATCCTGGGTTAACTCGTTCTCGGTCTTACGGTCGCCGACCAGGCCCTTCGCTTCAGGGGGCGGGATGTCCCTGTCGGGGATCAACGCCACAGGCACCGCGATTGCGTTCCCAGCCTTGCGCTGCAGGATTCGGCTGTACCGGAACAAGCCGCGGTGGCCGACATTGACGATCGATACACCATGGCGACTGAGCGGGCGGCCGAGCTTCTCGGCAATCGCGGGCAGCAATAGTTGCTCGCCGGCCCCTTCGACGACGATCAGCGCGCGGGCAAAGAAGAGGTTGGCCTTGGTCGCGTCTAGGAACCGGCGGAGGAACTCGTAATCGTCGGCTTCAAGTCGCGTGTGTGCCATACCCAGCGGAAAAGCACGGTGACCCACAACCATGGTCATGGTCTCAAGCTCAGCGCCGGCTGCGAGCTGCGAGCTATGGGTGGTAAGCAAGACCTGGACTTGTTGATGAACCTCACCCTTCTCGTGAATTGGCTTGGCAGCGCGGGCCGCGAGCACTTCCATGAAGAGCGTTTGATGCTGTGGATGCAGATGCGCTTCCGGCTCCTCAATCAGCAGGAACGGCACCTGATCAGGATGAGACTGCAGAAGCAACAATTCGGCGGCCATGAATAGCAGGTTGTTGTAGCCCAATCCGCGTTGGATGCGCTCGGTGCCTACCCTGGCATTCAAATAGAGTTCAAATCGTTCGAGAATCTGATCGAAAGACCCCCCGGCGCCGAGGTCCAGCGTCGCGACGAGGCGATCATTCTCGAACGAAAGTTTGTCGAGGAAGTCGGTGTTGACGCTGTCAGCAACACCACCGACAGCCTTGTTGTTTCGAATGTCAGCATCCGCTGCTGTCAGCGTGTCATGAAGCGTGGAACTGGCTCCTAACGCCGCTGGCTTGCCTTGAGACCCCATCATCGGCATCGCACCGAGGATGCGCGACAAGCGCGAGCGCCGCCCTGCATGCATCTCTCTCTCCGCGTCGCGTAGAGGTTTGAGGTAAGTGGCCTTGAGATACTCGCGCAACTCGCCCTCTAACGGCAAGCCCTCGCCCTGAGCACCAGCACGGTGCTGACTCGTGATCACGGCGCCGCCGCCAGGAGAAATCCGCCGAGTGCCACGCATACACACATGCAGCCGCAACTTACCTTTCTCGTTGGAGCACCATTCGAGAAAGCGAGCCTCTTCATCAGCACTGAGATTATCGAAGGTGCAGCGAACGATGAAGTCGCATCCTCTCACGCCCTCCTCCCCGACATGAAAGTCGTGTTCGTCGGGGCGGATGTAATCGTCGCCGCGCGTCCAGAGGACATAACGGGCAGCGTCAACAATTGCGCTCTTACCTGCATCATTCGGTCCGACGAGCATATTCAAACCGGGCGACAGTTTCAGCTGCAATGGAGCGTTCGGACTGAAACATCGGAAGCCGTTCGCGTAGATTTCGGAAATGTACATCGTCGCCTCTTCTTCAAATTAGCAATTTGCCCGTGTCGAGGAGTCCATCGAGGAAATCTTCGCGGGAGCAAATTGGGCTCCTTTGGGTTGCAAGGATCAGCGCTTCCACGACTGCCCGAGCCAGAGAACGAGCCATCACTCGTTCTTTCGTCGAAATGGCTGCCATGGCGCGGCCGTGCAGGAAGGCACTTCGCACGTCGAATAGCCGCTCATATTGATCGGCGTAACGGCGGTCGCCGAGAAGTCCGGCGACGCGGCCTCGCATCTTGTTCGTGGCGCGCATTCCGTTGTGGCGATCGGGCGCGACCCGGAAGCTCTTTTGATAGTCAGCGCGAAGGCCCAACGCCGCTTCAATCGTAGTAATGTGCGCAAGAAACTCGTCGACGCCCTCGGCCAGGAATGCGCGGACTAGGAAGTGAGCGATTGGTGTTTCGAAGAGAACCGATTGCTTCGCCTCCTCGATGATTGCCCAACGACGGTTGTCCCAGACCGGCAACTCGGTTGCAGCCACATCTTCCAGGGGCAGCTCAATGGGCCGCTCCTCCTCATAGGTACCGCCATGGCCGTCGTCGTAGACCCGATCTTCCCAACTCAGCGTATCTGGAGATGGTGGCGCATTGAGGCGGACGAATATGTCGCTGTCGACCGTGTAGACCCACGGGACGCGAAACCCACGCCAATCGACTTCGGTCATCGTCGACCAGCTTTCCCACGACGCCAGCAACAGAAAGAACAGCGCCTCCTCGACAACTCCTGGAAATCGTCCCTTGTGCGGTTCGATCCGCCCCAAGTCTTGGCTCAGATCCATGAACAGTACCGGGACAGAACGAGCCTCAGGCTCCTGCTCAAGCACGACCGTCTCCTCGACTACCAGCCAGTGGAACTGTGAAAAACGCTCCGCGTCGAAGTTCTGGTGCGGATAGAGCCGCTTCAGCCTGCTTTCTTCGACCAGTGTTCGCAGATCGCCCGCGGTCAGCCGGCCCACTTTCGCCGGGCCAAAAGTTATCGACGGTAGGTCGGCAGCCAGATCAAGCGGCGCAAGGTGAATGCGTCTGGCGTGAGTGGCGCGCAGCGCTACATCGAGGCCGTTCGCCGCCTCCTCTATTGGCAAGGCGAGATAGGCGATATCTTCTCGCAGTTCACATGGGAGCCCCAAGGCCCTCAATGCGGTTGAGAGCGCAAAAGCCGGCCCCTTCTTGCCAGCGTTCGGATAGCCGTCTCGGCAAACTTCGCGCAGCCGCTCGAAGGCCGGATGCGCAAGGACGTTGTCAGGCCCTGGCGGGCGCAGTCGCCAAAGGTCCGTCATCGCGGAGATCATCGCTTCGCTCGGACGGGTCGCAGCCTCGCTCATCAAGCGATCCGGAGCCGGCGCAAAAGCTTGCCGAGTACCGCTTCATAGTTCTCCGGCTTCGAGAAGTCCGCGTATAGCTTGCCCTTCAGGAACTCCGGCAGTTGGCACTCCTCATAGAGCAGTGGCAGTACGACCACCTCACCGCTGGCGATCTCGCGGTTCATCGCCACGTCGAGTTCCTTCTTCACCCAAGGGGCGTCGATCGACTTACTCGACAGAACGACGGCGATGTAGCGGCTGAGCTTTATGCCCTCTTCAATCTTGGCGATGAGCGAGTCACCGATTTCGATTTCGGCCTCGTCCAACCAAACCCGCTCAACGCCATGGGCGAGGAGATCCTTGCGCAATTGGCGCACGAAAGGCTTATCGACGCCGGTGTGGCTCAGGAAAATGCCATGATATTTCTCATGCGCTGGATTGGCCTTCTCCAGCGCCAAGCTGTCGCGAACGAGTTGGTTCTGGGCTTCCTGTGACGTCGGCGGGGTCAGTAGCCAGCCCGTCATGGTCCCGAGCGTGACCTGGCCACCCAAGCTGTAGCCTTCCGGTGTCGCCGCGATCGAGGTATAGCCCTCGCCGGGATCGGTCAGGCACAGGGCCCAGCCGCCCGTTCGTGACAGCACCTCGAAATAGCGTGTGAAGGGGCTATCCGGATCCATCGGACCCACCCTGCGCCCCTTCTTCACGATAAGCTCCGAGCGCTTCACAAGCCTTGCCACCGGCGGCGCCACGTATCCGAGATGGGTCTCACGATAGCCGAAGAAGTTCACACGCTTCGGCTCCGACAGGCACCAGACTACTGTCGCGCCACCCGCGATCGCCGCCTCCATCTCCTTGCGCCGGTCTTCGCCATCGAAGGCGGAGTCAACGTCGTAGCGTTCGTTTTGCCCCTTCAGCTTGCCAAGCTCGTGAATCTCGTTCGAGAACTCGCCCGCCTTACCGAATAGGAAGTGTGTGTAGCTCTCCGGATTGATAATGATCGTGTCATATTCGTAGAGAGGATAGGCCGCCTGTTCACGGTCTACTTCCGGCTGGCAGAGTCCGAGGTTATCGATCTCCACCCCCTCAATTACATCGTCCGTATAGTTCAACCCGACGGTTAACACCCTTTTCATCTGTCAATTCCTCCCGATCTTGATCCGGATACTCCCATTTCGCAGTTTCCCTCGGGCGCGCCTCCCGGCACACCGCACTCTATGAACAGAGAGTTCAGCATTGAATGGCTGTAGGAGTACGCCGCGAGAACGGAAGAGGCGGCACCAATGGCAGAGTTCGGGATCTTGCTGCTCATGCTTCTTTTGCTCTCTTGGTCAGGATGACGACCGCGGCAGCAAAGGCCAGTCTTCCGGCACCAACGCCGGAGGCTTGGTCCAAGGCTGCTCAACCAATGCATCCTGGAACCATTGATCGCGAAGGTTCGCATGTTCGGTCACGATGAGCTGAAAGCCCGGGACATCATCCTGCGTGAACTTCAACAACAGTTCGAATAATCGGCGCACCGCCGCTAGATCGGCGTCAGCTTCCGTTTTCTGAACAGATCCGTCTGCCTCCTGGTAGATCTTCTCCGACGGGAAATAAACCTGGGTAGGCTGGTCAATGAGCAGAAACTGAGGAATCGGGCAGTTGTTCTTCGCGGCGAAAAGATGCAGAGCCAACAATGCCGAAAGGTGATACGCCAGATGATTCTCACCGCCGCCAGTTCGACTCATCGGTACCGGACGATCTGGACGATCAAACACGACGGTGAGATGGTTGAGATCAAGCCGCGCAGGGAATGCGCTGAACTCCGCTTCGAAGGTCTGTATGTAACGCGACACCTGCGCCGAGATGTTGTTCAAGATGGAGATCAGTCGATCATGGCTGTCGTCGGCACCGACCCTCTTCTCCAACTCCTCAACCTTGAACTTCAAACGGCGTTGCTCTGCCTCGCGCGAGACGAGTTCTGCATTGGGGACAATATTCTCTAGAAACAAGCTCACGCGACCTACGACCCGTGCAGCCGCATTGTTGCGCGTCCCCATTTGAGCAATCACTTCATTTGCAGCGATCGCCGCAGAAAGCTCCGCTTCCTTGCTCTTGATCGCGTCTACGACTTCTCGCACCTTGTCATCCTGTTCGGCCAAGTAAGCCTCCAGCTTGGGGCGTTGTCCGGCCACGATGCTCATCTCCTCGTCGAGCGTCGTCAGTTCGTTGAGGAGCATTTTCGCAACAGGAGACTCCAAAGCCAGATTCGCTTCGCAGAATGGCCATTGCCATTCACCCGTCTCAGGATTCTTGGGAAGAGCCTTGATGGAAGCGAGCCGATCTTTCTGTTCCAGCGCCTCGCTCTCAAAACCGCCGGCCTGCTTCGAAAACTGGCGGGCGGCATCAATCTTGGACTGAACCTCGCGTCGATCCTTGCGTAGCTGGCCGATCTCTTCTTCGAGCCGAGATATCCGGTGGCCGTCGTCCTCGGGAACCGAGGCTGGCTTCCACTCCAAAGCAGTACGCAAGGCGTCGATCACACCATCAGCCCCAGCCTGTTGGTTCTCCAGCCCAATGATGCCGACCGTCTTGGCCTCCGAAAAAAGACCGATGCCCTTTTGTTGGGACGTGTCTATGGCGTCGCGAGCTTGCTCCAGTAGCTTGGAGTTGAGCTTCATTTCTCGCTGGGCAGCGCGCAGCTTGACTTCCAATTCGTACCGATCGCTGGAAGAAATGCCAAGAAGGATCGGCAATGTGTCGCGGATTGCCTGCGGCTGAAACCCTTCATTCTGACGATAGAAGAGCTGATCCTTATTGGCGACAATGCCTTGTTTCTGGAACAGGTAGTAGTAGGTGTGTTTGACGTTCGCGTCATAGCTCTCTCGGCTGTGCTCAATCGCGACATCGGTTCGATTTTCCGGAATACCGAGTAACCGTGACAGCAGTACAACCACCGCATCGTCATCGGTATTGACCACCAGATCCTTGAAGTCCGGGACTGCCAGCTGACTTCCCCGTCGTTGCATGGCGGTGCTGCAACTCGTCCCCCCTGCAGTTGGCGTGGGCTTCGCGATCATGACCTGTTCCTGGGGAAACTGATAGATCACAGCGAACCAAGCCACTTTGTCGCGAATGATGCCTTCGGGGACATTGAAGGTCGAGCGCCCCATGCAGTATTCAACAATCTCAGAGAGTGCTGATTTTCCGGTGGAGGAGCGTCCGGTGATGACGTTCAGGCCATCCACCTTGAACTGAAGATCCCGACGCTGGCCGTCGTGGCTGTAGATATGAATCGACTTGATCTTCATGGGCGTATTCCAAAGGTCGTGTACACCGTCACGCGGTCTGCGATGCGGGCAAATTCTTTTCCAACGATGCGTGCCACACGCTGGCAGGAAACCGATTCGTCAGTCCCTGTCACCGACTTTCGAACCCGGCCCGATACGGTCTTCAACCGACCATCCTGCGATACGTCAAAACATCCCCGCTCCATCAGCAAGCCGAAGGCCTCCAGTGCGAACGGCAACATGTCCCTGGTCCGCTCGGCGAAGCCAACCAGTAGCTGAGGATTCTTCTCCACGATCTTCAGCAGATAGCTGCGAGAGTTTCCCGCGATCACTTGACGCGCGTCTTTCTGCAGACACAATGGCAGCACGAGCAGCGCGAGAGAAAACGGCATGCCATCCGGGTTTTCTTCCTCATAGCCCAGCAATGCCCTGAACAACACGAGGCCACAGAAGGCGGGATTGAAAAGATTTCTTACTTCGAATGGCCGTTGATCCCATCGTTTCATTTCGCAGCCCCCAACACCTGGCCGACACGATCAAGGAACCGAGGGTGCCAATAGACCCTTGGAATTGGCCGGCTGTTGGCAAGAATGTGAAATCCGCCACGGACCACGTAGGGCTCGGTCACGCGCTCCCTGATGCGAAGCGTGCTGCTGTTACCGGTCTCCAGGTCAACCCAGCGATAGAGTGCTTTTCCTGCGTCCAGAAGAACCGCATCGGCGCTTTCTTCATCGAGCTCTTCGAATACCACGTCCCGATAGCGGCTCCATTCATCGACAAGGCGGTCTTCGTACTCTTCCATTTCCCCCGAAATCAGGAGGCTCTCGCGAGCCCAGGAAGAACGCTGCTCGAAAGCCCGGTAGTAATCCAAGATGGCGTTGCGGATGCGGTTGGAGGCAACGCCAATTTCTCGCAGTTGCACAACGAAAAGCCGTGGATCGTTGTCTGCATCGATTTCTCCAGCCGGCACCTTCCCTCTGAATGTGATCGGGAGGTTGTCTGACTTGTACTCCTCGGCAAACGCGGAAAGCTTGTCTGAGACCTCGTAGCCGAAGATTGGCTCGGTGCGTTTCCCGACCAGCAAATTGACGATGGTGTCATTCCACCAACCTTCGAGTCGCTCAAAGATGGCATCTCGGTTGTCACGCTGGATGCTGCGCATGTGCTGGTCTTTGATGATTGACGGCACATCCTCGATGCGAGGTCCGCCATCAAAGATCACGATGCGCGAGAGAAAATCTTCTTTCTCGTCGTCGTTGAGCTTGTGAAACTCTTCGCCGATTGGAGTGATGAGTTTCGATTCGGTCTTGGCAAGGACATCGGACGCGATTTGTGCCAACGACGTGGCCTCGTCGTTTGCCGTAGGCGCTTCCAACAGGAAACGCCGCAAGAAAGACGTGCTTGAAACCGTGCCTGTCGAAAACAGAAAGAAGCGAAGGCTGGCTTCGCTGCGTCCATCGCGGTTGTAGCGGGCCAGCCAGATTCGGACCGACTTCCAGAAATCCGTGGATAAGTCCGTCAGGCGATCGCCGACCCCTTTGTGCTTGAGAGAGGCCAGGGTCTTGACACCATCCTTGTCGATGAAGTCAAGGTCATCGTCCTTTTCAATCAGGATCGACGTGCTCTCTGGCAGTTGCAAAAGCTTCAGCAGACCGAAACGAGGCTGATAGATGTACCCCAAGCCTTGCTCGCCTGCGGCGTATTGATCGGCAGAAGCCTCGGCCATACTCAAGTCCCCATGTAGATTTTTCTGTCCATTGAACTGCCGGTGGCGTTTGCTCCAAGGGCAAGCTAGCGCCACAGCCCATCGACGCTCCGTGAGGTCTCAATGCTGTTCCTCACTAGCCTCGTCCCCAGACGGCTCCGTGACTAGGCCCCGAAGAATAGTAACAAAAAGATTTTCGATCCCCAGGCGCATTAGCTCGGCACAGAGTCCGAGAGAGCCGATCTGAACGTCAGGCGCGGCGCGCCGTCGGGCTCGCGGGCGTTGCCCCGCGCCCCGCGCCTCGTGCCGAGTCGCGGCCGTCCGGCTTTGATCCCTGACGCCTCCGGCCCTGGCGGGCCTGCGCGCTGCGCTTGCCCATCCGTGATTTGCTGGAGGTGGGTGGACGGTCTTGCTGAACCTTTCACCGTATCACGGCGTTCTCGCCGTCAAGGGCTTCGCGCCTTTGGCACTTGCGGCCGTGGCCGTCTTCGACCCCTGACTGCTTACGCTGCGCCGTGCTGCAGCCGGTTCCGGGCAATTCCGCCCGAGCAACTGGAGCACGATCATGTCGCAACTTTCTTTGTCACTCGATTCTTCCCTGCTGGTGCGTGACGACCAGGGGCGTTACCTCATGGCGACGGCCGACCAGATCTTGGAAGCCGCACGACAAATCATCGACCAGAAGACTAGACGCGGCGCCTCGTTCACGTCGCCGAGCGAGGTCAAGGACTATCTGAAGGCCAAGCTCTCGGGCTACGAGCGCGAAGTGTTTGCCGTGATGCTGATGGATACCAAGCATTGCCTGATCGAGTACGTCGAACTGTTCCAGGGCACGATCGACCAGGCGGCAGTTTATCCACGCGAGGTGGTGAAGCTGGCCATGCAGCACAACGCGGCGGCCATGATCATTAGCCACAACCATCCGAGCGGGAACCCAGAGCCTTCGCGGGCCGACGAACTGCTGACCAAGCGCCTCAAGGAGGCACTTGCGCTGGTGGACGTGCGCGTTCTGGACCACATCATTGTGGCGGGCAACGACACGACATCGTTCGCTGAGAGGGGCCTGATCTGATGCATGGGGGCTTTGCCCCCTTTTTTTTGCTGTGCCCTGTGTGTCGGTCTCCGGTTTTCGGGCATGCATCCAGAGGATTGGCCGGCAGCCCATCCCCGCCGCGCGTTGCTTGGCGCCCCTGAAAGCCGCCGAACAGGCTGCGCCTGATCGGCCCGAAACGAAGTCACCGAAGCGCCCCGTCGGTGACTACTTGGCTCCGTCGCGCTCACGCTGACGGAGCCGCTTGACGTAAGGGCCATCGACCAGCTCGTCGGGGCCCAGGTCCAACACACAGCTCGCCAAGGTAGCGAGCGTGTTGTCGGTGACCTTGAAATCGTTGGGCAGTTGGCCGTGGTTGCGCCCCCTGTTCTCGTCGATGGCTGCGAGCAGCGCCTTGATGAAATCGGCGCGGGACGGGCGCGAGGCCACGGTGGCGGCCGCAGTCAAGGGGTCTGTGGCTTCCGCGACTGCATCCTCGGCATCGGAGGCCAGCTCTTGCAGGAAGTCGCTCAGCGATGGCCAATACTTCAGATCGAACTGACCGTGAAGGTCATCGAGACGCTCCTGAACGTACGACGTGAAAAGGTAGTTGCGCTTGGCCGCCGCCTCGATCACATCGCACACGTGGTAGTGGGTGTCGGTGCTGAAGCCGGAGGTGTTGTGCAGATCCGAGCGCTGCTGCAGCAGACCAGCCAGTTCTGCCGCCTTCCTCGCAATCTGCTGGTTGACGTTGCCGAGATCGCCTCGTGCGGTACGCGCCTGCGCGATCTTCTCCGGGCTCCAGAAGGCGGCGGTGCTCAGGACAAGCCCTAGAAAGACCTGCAGCGCATGCGGATGTGTGTGGAGCTTGCCGTGCAGTTCCTCATAGGCCTCAGTCAGCTCGATGCCACGAGCAAGCAGTCGATCGGCAACGGCATTTTCACTGGGCAGGATGCGGTGCTCGACGTTGTAGCGCTTCCCCTCGATGAGGATGTTTTCGCAGATCTGCTTCGGATTATCGGATTGGGGTGCGCTCATGGCCTGTCTTTGATAGTGAACATGGCTGGTAGCGTATTTGACCAAGCCACTTCTGTCGGTACCCCAGTGCGCGTCATCGAACGGATGCTCAGGTATCCGGATACCGACCTAAGTCTGGACGTCCCCGGCCAAGAAGGCGGCCGGGCGCGCTGTCGTGCTGCGCATCGAGCCACCCTGCCCTGCGGTCCTGGCGTCTCGCCCCCTTCGGGCTTCCATCGTTCCCTCGCTCCGCTCGGCTGACGCCTTCGGCCCGGCTTCCAGCTTCGGGCCTGCGCGCTTCGCTTGCGTGCGGTCGGCACAAAGGGATGGCCGTTGCCTGTCCAGGCCGTCTTCCCTGACCTCATCACCTTGTCCGCGACTGTAGCCCGCGTCCGTGTGCCGTCAAGGCGCGCAGGGCCGTGTCCTCGGCTGCGCCTGCGGGCCGCACCAACCCTGCGCTTGCCTCCTTGACGGCCCCCGTCCGCGGGCTCCCTTCCGTCGCGGGCGATGAACTCAGGAAAGACGGTGGCAACGAGGCCAACCGGGTTCTTCGTGCCGACCGCACCGAACAGCCGAAAGGCTGGGCTCCGAATCTAGGAATCCGGTGTGCGGTTTCTTCAACAGCCAACTTTGTCAGGAGAAAGACCATGCAACTTGCTTCCCGCTTCGCTTCCCGTTCGCCGGTGCTGCGCTCGGAACGTCCTTTGTCGGATGACCAAATCCGCGCCGTGGCTCCGTCCATCTTTGCGGGCGCCCCGCACGAAAGCCGATCGGACCGTTACAGCTACATCCCCACCGCCACCGTGCTGCAAGAACTGCGCGGGGAAGGCTTCGAGCCTTTCATGGTGTGCCAGACCCGCGTGCGCAACGACGACCGCCGCGACTACACCAAACACATGATCCGGCTGCGCCATGCCAGCCAGATCAACGGCCGTGAGGCCAACGAAATCATTCTGCTGAACTCGCATGACGGCACCAGCAGCTATCAGATGCTCGCTGGAATGTTCCGCTTCGTGTGCCAAAACGGCCTGGTCTGCGGCGACACCGTGGCGGACGTGCGCATACCCCACAAGGGCGACGTGGCCGCGCATGTTATCGAAGGCGCTTACGAAGTCCTGCACGGCTTCGACCGGGCGCAGGAATCCCGCGACGCCATGCAGGCCATCGCACTCGACACGGGTGAATCGGAAGTGTTCGCCCGCGCCGCGCTGGCGTTGAAGTACGACGAGGACAAGCCCGCGCCCATCACGGAAAGCCAAATCCTGATGCCGCGCCGCACGGACGACAGACGCCGCGACCTGTGGAGCGTGTTCAACCGCACGCAGGAAAACCTCGTCAAAGGCGGACTGTCCGCCCGCACCGCGAACGGTCGCCGCCAGACCACCCGACCTGTGCAGGGCATTGACAACGGCATCCGCCTGAATCGCGCCCTGTGGCTGCTGGCCGACGGCCTGCGCCAGTTGAAAGCCTGAACCCCACGCGGCAGGGGCAGGCAGCCGCCCTTGCCGCTTCTCTCGCTGCTGCATCCCTCAACTGATTGGAGTTATCACCATGAACGCCGTTACCCAAACTGAAACCACCGCCATCGAAACTGCCGCCCCGCTGGAAGTGGCCGACCCGACCAAGAACCTGATTTTGGTTCCGCTCTCGCAATTGCTGCCGCGCCGCTCCAAGCGCAACGCGCGCACGACTCCGCGCCTGTCCATCCCCGAACTGGCCGCGAGCATTTCCCGCGTCGGCCTGCTGCAGAACCTCGTTGTCATCCTCGCTGCCGATGGCGAGCAATACGAAGTGGTGGCGGGCGACCGCCGACTGACCGCCTTGAAGCTGCTGGCGAAGAAGAAGCGCATCGCCATCGACTACGAAGTACCGTGCCTGCTGGTGCCCGATGCTTCGGCGCGTACCGTGAGCTTGGCCGAGAACCTGTTGCGCGAGAACATGCACCCCGCCGACCAGTTCGAGGCGTTCGCCGCACTGGTCAAGGAGGGCCGTCCGGTGGAGGACATTGCCGCCGACTTCGGCGTGTCTCCGCTCGTGGTGCAGCGCCGCTTGAAGCTGGCCAACGTCTCGCCGCGTCTGCTGGCGGACTACCGCAGCGGCGATCCGGGCGCGGTGACGCTGGAACAGTTGATGGCCCTGACCATCACCGACGACCACGCCGCGCAGGAAGCCGCGTTCTACGGTGCGCCCGAGTGGCAGCGAGGCGCATCCGCGCTGCGCGAGCGCCTGACTGAGCGTGAAATCGACGCCACGCATCCGCTGGTGCGCTTTGTCGGGTTGGACATGTACACGGCGGCAAGCGGTGGCATCCGGCGCGATCTGTTCGCCGAAGGCGATGCCGGAACCTACCTGACCGACGCCGCACTGCTGGAAACGCTGGTGCGCGGCAAGCTGGACGCGCATGCCGAGGACGTGCGCGCCGAGGGTTGGGCGTGGGTGGAAGCCGTGCCGCACGTAAGCTACGCCGAGCGGCAGGCGTTCCAGAACGCGCCGCGCCAGCGCCGCGAACCGACCGCCCGCGAAGCCCGGCGCATTACCTCGCTGCAAAACCGCCTCGACAAGATCGACGCCGAACTGGAAGAAGCCTACGACGCCGGGGACGAGGACAAGACCGAGGCGCTGGAACCGCGCCGCGAACAGGTCGCCGGGGAACTGCAAGCCGTGGAGGATGCCTTGCAGGGCTACGCCCCGGACGTGCGCGCCGTGGCCGGTGCCATCGTCACGCTCGACCGCGAGGGAGCAGCCGTGATTCATCGCGGGCTGTTGCGCGAAGCCGAAGCGAAGGCACTGCGCACGCTGGAACGCTTGCGGCAGGGTTTCGGCAGCGCGGAAGGCGAAGCCGGGAACGACGACGACAGCGAGGACGCCGAGCAGCCCAAGGCCGCGAGCCTGTCCGACCGGCTGGCGCAGCGGTTGAGCGCGCACCGCACCGCCGCGTTGCTAATCGAAGTCGCCCGGCATCCGCACGTCGCGCTCGCCGCGCTGGTGCATGGCATGGTGCAGACCGTCTTGCAGGACAGCCACTACGGCCACGACCTGCCGCTGGGCGTGCGCCTCACGGCGCAAGACCGGCTGGAAGGCATGGCCCCGGACTGGCCGGAATCGCCTGCCGCCGTGGCGCTGCGCGAACTGCAACAGGTAGCCGGCGAAGCCTTGCCGGAGGACAGCGCCGAACTGTTCGCCGCGCTGCTGGCGAAGTCGCAAGACGAACTGGTGCGGCTGCTGGCCGTGTGCGTGGCTTCCACGGTGGACGTGGTGACGCCCCGTGCCACGCCGCACCAGCCCGGCGAGGAACTGGCGCAGGCCGTGGGCCTCGACATGGCCGCATGGTGGAAGCCGACCGCAGAAGGCTACTTCAAGCACGTTTCCAAGGCTGTGATTCTGGATGCCGTGGGCGCGTTTGCACCGGAATCCGTCACCCGGCTGGCGAAACTCAAGAAGGCCGACATTGCCAGCGAGGCCGAGCGGCTGGCCGATGGCACGGGCTGGATGCCCGCTATCTTCAAGGCCGCAAGCCCGCAGGATGCCGCGCAGGAGGAAAGCTCGGAGCAGGAAGCCCCGGAGGATGCCGAAGCAATGGCGGATGAACCCGCCGAGGCGCTGGCCGCTTGACCCGCGCTGAAGGCAAGCGCCCCGGCCTCGACCGGGGCGCTTCGCTTTGTGTGGTGGCGCACCGAGACGAAGGAATAACCGCGATCAGCACCGCGCCCTGGGCGCGGTGGACGCGAAATCCGGGTGCGACAGTGGCCGCGCCCGGTGTTCAAGGCCCAATAGCCGAATTAAAACGCCGCCGCCTTCGCGCTGGCTCAGGCGGCGGCGTTGAAGGCATCGCTGTAGTGCGCGATGCCTTCCGGCACTGTCCCATGCAGGGCCAGCGCCATGAAATAGCCGGGCAGCACGCCCGGCAGTTGCAAGCCCGCATGGGCCTGGAAGCCAAAGCGCGTGTAGTACGTTGGATCGCCCAGCAGCACGCAGCCTGCGGCCTGCATAGCCCGCAGTTCAGACAGCGCCTGTTCCATCAGGCGCGAACCGATGCCTTGCCCCTGCCTTGGCAGCAGGACGGAGATCGGCCCCAACCCATACCAGCCCTCGGTCTTTCGCCCGTGCTCATGGGTGATCGTTACTGGCGACAGCGCGACGTGACCGACGACGCGCCCATGTTCTTCGGCCACGATGGAAAGCGTCAGTTCGTTGGCGGCACGCAAGGCGCGCACGATGAATTGCTCGGTGTGGCTGGTGTGTGGTGCATCAGCGAACGCGGCGATGGTCACGGCCTCGATGGCGGCAATGTCGTCCGGGGTTTCGTGTCGGAGCTGGAGGGTCATGGGCTTGTCTTCGATTGCTTCCTGAAAATATAGAACAGCCTGGGCGTGTCGGCGCACTGCGCCGCCGGGCTTTCGGGCTGCGCCCCGTGCCGCCTTTGCCGTCACGGCCATTCGGCTTCAATCCCTCACGCCTTCGCGCCTGCGGCGCTGCGCGCTTCGCTTGCCTCCAGGGGAAAGTCCTGCGGGCTATCCCCGCCGCGCGATGCTTGGCGCCCCTCGATGACGCCGAACCGGCTGCGCCGGATCGGCCCGGCCAGCGCCCCGCCGCGATGGGCGGGGCGCTGGCGAACACGCTGGCGCTCGCTGCGGCAGGTTGTGCAGGTGCGTGCCGTCCTCAACGCTGGCGGTTCCTGCCCATCACGTCACGAAGGACGGTTCACGGACAACCCGCCCGGCATCGCTATGGAGCTTCCACGCCACGCCTCAAGAGCGGCGCCGCAAGGTGCGGCGGGGGCGTTCTCGCCTGTCGTCGGGTGGTTGACCTGGCCCGCGTCAGTGGGCGAGCCGGAGAAGCCTTCGTGCGGGGATGCCGAGCCGGCCCCATCTCCTTTCGGAGCGGTCCGGCCCAAGGCGTCCTTGTCTCGTTGTGAATCCTGGCGGTGGCGCGGCTGCGCCTCGGGCTTCATGGCTGCAACCGTCCGGCGAAAACAATTTCCCCTGCGCTGCGCGCATTCCTCGCGGGCCAAATTCTTTTCGCCTCCCG
The DNA here is from genome assembly GCA_963512645.1 of uncultured Albidiferax sp. GTDB lineage: Bacteria > Pseudomonadota > Gammaproteobacteria > Burkholderiales > Burkholderiaceae_C > Rhodoferax_B. Next base: position 17,591 of record CAUPNM010000004.1, read on the forward strand.
GCTCTCCACTGCGTTGCGACCGCAAGCGGTGCAGCCAGCCCGTCCCCCGCCGGCCGGATCACAACAAGGACGCGATGGGCGCGAACCTTGTTCAACCGAAAGGAGAAAACATCATGGCCAACATCGGCACCTTCACCACCGACAAAGACGGCTTCACCGGCACGCTTCGCACCCTGACGCTCAACGTCAAGGTCAAGCTGGTTCCCAACGACAAGGGCAGCAGCGAGAACGCCCCCGATTTCCGCCTCCAGGCCGCCAGCCACGACATCGGCGCGGCGTGGAAGAAGACCAGCGAGGCTGGGCGCGAGTACCTGTCCGTGACCCTCGATGACCCTTCGTTCCCGGCAGCGGTCTATGCCCGCCTGATCGAAGGTGAGGACGGCACGCACGACCTGATCTGGTCGCGCAGCAAGCCCCAAGCGGCGTGACCGCCGCAGCGCCCCGCCGCGATGGGCGGGGCGCTGTGCTGCTAATAGCAGCACATCACCGCATCACGCGCGCGGCTCCGCCGCGTCGCGTTCGCTCAACACCGCCTCCAGCTCTTGGCGCACCTGCGCCAGCAGCTCGTCGGCCTTGCGCGGGCTGTCGCCCGCGTAGGCCAGCGTCAGCAGCGTGAGCGGATGGATCTCCATCACCTCGCACAGCTCGGCCAGCTTGTTCAAGGTGGGGCTTTTCAGGTCGCGTTCGAGGGTACTCATATAGGTGCGGCTGGACACGTCAGAGAAGGCTTCCTGGCTCAAGCCACGCGCCTTTCTGACTGTCTTCAACGCCTTCGCCAATGAGTTCCCAGCCGCCACCTATGGTTTCCTCTCAAAAACCAAGATGACATCCCATTGCGCCCTATAGGGCTACAATCTATAGTGTTCATTTGGTGCTCTCCGTTTTTGTGCCTCTACGGAAATCCGTATCGGCGGATTCCGGCAAAGCCATAGAACCGCATCCGTGCTTGCGCACGAAGGCGCAAATCCGGTTTCGTGGTTCTGCGCTTCGACGTGAAACCGCATTCGTGCATCATTGGATTTGTGGGATTGCCGACCATGCCCCAGCCATTCGCCACCGCCCCGGAGCGCGCGCAATTGCTCGCCAACGGCGAGGCCCGCGCCGCTGGCCGGGCCATCGACCCGGTGCCCGTGGTGCGGCTGTTCACCCCGGACGCGCACGTGACCTGGCTGCTGGCCGCACTCGATCCGGCCGATGGCGACACGGCCTGGGGCCTCATCGACCTGGGGATCGGGATGCCGGCACAGGGCACCGTCAAGCTGTCCGAGCTGGCCGGCATCGTTGGGCCGCGCCAGCAGCCCGTGATGCGCGACCTCTATTTCCGTCCCACGCGCACGCTGTCGGAGTACACCCGCGCGGCCGAGCGTGACGGCGCCATCCCGGACTGAACACAGCCTACTGTGACTTTTTCAGTCTGATGTCATGCCGGGCAGGTCTCAATCGGCATTCTTGCGGCGTAGCCCCACCAGTCTGATCCAAATAGACATGATGGCTGGCACGGGCTGCGGCAGGCTGGCCTGTGCAGCACTCCAACTCGGGGCGCTGTCGCCGCAGCATTGAGACGAATACCGCAACGCATCGGAGCCAATCGGTCTTGACAACCCGATCCACCTTTTTGACCCATGACCTTTTGACGATGGCGATGTAGCGCGTAGTTCTTCCGTGGTGGCGAGTCCTGTTCGCAGGAGGAGGCGTCATGGTCGATCACAGCGCCGAGCCTTGGTATCCGACTGCCGCGTATCTGTACGTGCTGCATCTGGACGGCCTTGCGCTTGCCTGGGAATACCTGCGCCGGCATCCCGACTACCGGCTCGACTGGCTGCGCCGTCATCGTCGGCCACAAGCAGCCCAGCAGGCGGCGCATCACTGGGGCTTGCGCCTGCTGGAAGACCCGGCCCTGGATGCGCGCGACGCGCATCCGGCCTGGCTGCCCGGCCATGCCGCCGTGGTGCAGCTCTACCCCGATGCCGATCCGCCGCTGGACGCGGCGACGTTCGCGTTCTGGCGTATCCCCGGCCACAAGCAACTGCTGCATGACGGCAAAGGGCTGGCGCTAATCGCGCGCAGCCCAGGCCACTGCCTGCGCTTCGCGCTCGCGGCCGGCCTGGAGGACGGCATGGCTGTCGCCTATGCCTATCGCGGCGGCGCTGCCGCGCCTGCACGCGGACAGGTGCCCGGCGCCGCTCTGGCCGATGCCAAACCCAGGCCAACACCTACCGCGCTGCTGGAACTGCACAGCTTGCAGGCGCTCGACGCGACCCTGGCGGGCGCGTCCTTGCGTGAAGTCGCGGAAGGACTGTTCGGCGTGGATGCCGCAGCCGATTGGTACAGCGATGGCGGGCTGCGCTCCAAGGTGCGCCGCCTAGTGCGTCGCGGCGATGCGCTGATGCGCGGCGGCTACCGCCACCTAGCACAGCTTCCGCCGCTTGAGAAGGGTCGTTTTGAAGACCAAGAAAAACGACCCTGAGCAGGAGAGCTTCGTTTTCTGAGACTGCCTCCATCCCGGTTGCGCTGGTGCAGCCGGCGTTTTCAACCGATGGAGGTTCACACCATGCGTCCCGCTCCCTTGCGGCCTGCCGCCACTGTCTCGACCGCTGCTGCGCAGCCCCAACGCTATCTCACCAACGACGAAGCCGCCGAGTACCTGCGCCTGTCGCCGCGCACGCTGGAAAAGCAGCGCGTGATCGGCGGCGGCCCGCGCTTTCGCAAGTTCGGCCGTCGCGTCATGTACGCCGTGGCCGACCTCGATGCCTGGGCTGCCGACCGCAGTTTCGAGACGACTTCCGATCCCGAATACGCCGAGCATCACTCGGCCGACAGTCGTGCGCGCTGATCGGCGGCGCGCGGCAGGCCATCGCCATGTCCAGCACTGCGCTGCCGCCCCGGCAGCGGCCGTTGCAGGAGCGCGAACAGCTCGACCTGTTCCGCGCCTTGCCCGGCGACATGGCGCCGCGCGACAGCCAGGACTTGATGGCCTATCCGTTCTTCTCGCTCGGCAAGTCCAAGCGGGTCAAGCCCATCGACTTCCGTGCGGGCAACGTGACGATCCGCGTGGAGGGAACAGCCGAGCACGGCATCGCCACGATTTGGGATGCGGACGTGCTGATATGGGCGGCCTCGCAGATCGTGGAAGCGAAGGACGCGGGCCTGCGGCCGTCGCGGCTGATGCGCGCCACGCCTTACGAGATCCTGCGCTACATCGGGCGCGGCAAGTCGCTGCGCGACTACCAGCGCCTCAAGGCCGCGCTCGACCGGCTGCAATCGACTACGGTGGCCACGTCCATCCGCGAGACGACCGGGCGGCGCCTGCATCGCTTCTCGTGGATCAACGAATGGAAAGAACTGGCCGATGCCAGCGGCACACCGCTGGGCATCGAGCTGATCCTGCCGGACTGGTTCTATGCGGGCGTGCTCGACGCCGCCCTGGTGCTGACCATCGACCCGGCGTACTTCCGTCTGACCGGCGGCATCGAGCGGTGGCTGTACCGCCTAGTGCGCAAGCATGGCGGCAGGCAGGCGCACGGTTGGCAATTCGACTTCCGCTACCTGCACCGGAAATCCGGCAGCACTGCGAAGCCCTACGACTTCGCCTGCGACCTGCGCGCGCTGGTCGCGCGGCAGTCGCTGCCCGGCTACGTCCTGGGCATCGAGCGGATGCCGGACAGCGGCATGGAGCTGCTGACGTTCCGACCCGTGCCGCATACGGCACGGGGATAACTCCGGGAAAGCCTGTGGATGGTGTCGTGCTATCAGGCGTGCGGGGTATCGTGCTATCAGGCGTGGGACTATCGTGCTATCAGGCGTGCCGATCGGCCGCAAACCCGCTCCAGCATTGGGTTTGCGCGCTCTCTAACTTCCCTAACTTAATTTCTCTAACTTTTAGTAGAGAAACGCCGCTGCGGTGGACAACCACCACGCGGCCACAAGCGCAGCAGCAAAAGCCAGGCTTTCCAACACGGAGGGCCGCGCCATGATCGTCGCTCTGCTCAACCAGAAAGGCGGCGTGGGCAAGACCACGCTCGCCACCCACATCGCCGGCGAGCTTGCGATGCGCGGTCAACACGTCGTCCTGCTGGACGCCGACCCGCAGGGTTCATCGCTGGACTGGACACAGCGCAGAAGCCAGCAAGGCTTGCCAAGGCTGTTCAGCGCCGTGGGCCTCGCACGCGAAACGCTGCACCAAGAGGCGCCAGAACTCGCCAGGCGAACCGATCACGTCATCATCGACGGCCCGCCACGCATCGCGGCACTGGCGCGCTCCGCGCTGCTGGCGGCCGAGCGCGTGCTGATCCCCGTGCAGCCCAGCCCCTACGACCTGTGGGCCAGCGCCGAGATGGTGGCGCTAATCCGCGAGGCGCAGGTGTTTCGGCCTGCGCTGCGCGCGGCTTTCGTCATCAATCGGCGCGTCAGTACCACCGTCATCGGGCGCGAAGCGCGCCAGGCGCTCGCCGACCAACCGCTTCCTGCGCTGCGCTCGGAAGTGCATCAACGCATCGTGTTCGCCGACAGCGTGGCTGCTGGCCGGCTGGCACGCGAGACGGCGCCGGACAGCGCCGCCGCGCGTGAAATCACCGCCCTGGTGGACGAACTGCTGCGGTGGCCGACATGACCGAGAAGCCGCCACCGAACAGCAGAAGCACGGCAAAGCGCGTCGGCATCGGCGCGCGTCCGCCCGCGAATCCGCACGCCGAGGCGTGGATTCGCCAAGGCGACGTCGATGCGCTCAACAAGGGCGACCTCTACACCGCCCGCCTGACCCTCGACATCACGCCCGCGCTGCGCGCGCGCATCAAGGTGTCGGCCTTCACGCAGGGCGTGACCGTGGCCGATCTGCTGCGCGGCCTGCTGGAGCGTGAGTTTCCAGAGCATCGCAGGGAGAACGCACCATGACCGCATCCGCTTCGCCTGCCGCTGGCGCGGCTACGGCTGCGCTCGCAGCGCCTTCCGGCCAGCTTGCCAGCGCGCCGTTGACGCGCGTGGCACTGGCCTACATCGAACCACGCTTCAAGCTCTACCTGCGCTTCGGCGAACCCGCGCGCATGCATCAGCTCGATCGCTGGCGGCGCTGCGCGGTGTTCCAGCCGGGCGCCATGTTTTGCCGCATCCGCTGGCAGGCCAACGACTACGGCACGATTCGCTGGCAGCTCATGGTGATGCAGGCTTGCACGCCGCTCGATGCGGCGCAGCGCATTCCCGGCGTGCAGCCGGGCGCGCGCCTGCTGCTGCACGCCGAGGGCGAGAATCAGGTGCGCGCCGTGCTGGAGCGCATCGACGCCATCGAGGCGCTGGGCATCGCGCCTGCCGCTGCCTCGCCCGTGTACTGGCGCACGCTCGCCAACCGGCTCGCTGCGCGCCTACCGCTGCCCGAATACAACGCCGAGCGGCACGCCGCCTGGCTCATCGGGAGGGCGCTGCCATGACCACCGTTTCGACTGCCGGCACCGCGCCGCGTCCTCGCTCGCCCCGCGCACGTTTGCGCGCTCGCATCGTGCTGGCGGGCCTGTCCGCCTGCGGCCTCGCTGCGTTGGCCTGGGCGTCCTTCGTGCATCCGCTGCCGCGCCTGATCTACAACCCGTCCGACAGCGTGGCGGTCGGCTGGTATCGCGTTGATCCGCTGGGCCACGGCACCGGCTCGCTGCCACGTCCTTTGTCTGTGGACAGCATCGTCCTGACCACGCTGCCGCCAGAAGCCGCTGCGCTGGCCGCGCAGCGCGGCTACCTGCCGGCGCGCGTGCCGCTGCTCAAGCGTGTGGGTGCCGTCGCGCCGCAGGAAGTGTGTATCGCGGGCGGCATCGTCCGCATCGACGGCGTGCCTTCGGCCGCCGTGCTGCCTGCTGACCGCTGGGGCCGGCCGCTGCCATCCTGGCAGCGATGCCGCCGCCTCGAACCCGGCGAACTGTTCCTGCTCAGCGTGACCAACCCGGCGTCGTTCGACAGCCGGTATTTCGGGCCGGTCAGCACATACGCCGTGATCGGCGTCGCGCATCCGGTCTGGCTGGATTCCCGCCCATGAAGGCCGTTGATTCGCTGCACGTCGCCGTGCGTCTCATCGTGCCATCGGGCGTGTCGTTCTGCTGTTCGTCGCCGTGTCGTCGCGCGTGCAGTGCTGGTGCATTCGCACCGCACTTCGCGCTGCCTTCGGCTCAGCCGTCCAACGTGCAGGCGTCTTGCCTCGAACGCGCCCGGCCTGCGGCCGTGTCCGCGTTCGCCGGCGCGCTGGCTGCTCGCGCAGCAGCGCCGCCGGGCCGCCGACGCCCGGAGCGTCAGCGAGGGGAAAAGGCGGAAGGCAAGACAAAAGGGTGCGGCACCTGTCGGCCCGCAAAGCCAGTCTGCACGTGGGGGTGGCGCGGCACGCAGCGGCTTCGCCGTCGTGCCGCGTGGGGCGCGAGGCCCGCGCCAATGCAGGCATGTCCGCGTGCTTCGCACGACCGGACACGCCTCAACTTTCTGGGGAGACAACCATGAGCGACCGCCGTGACGACGATTTCCGCATCCGTCCCAGCGCCCCGAAGAGCCGGGGCCAGAGCTTCGTTTCCAAGGTGCTCAAGCAGGCAGGCAAGGCCAGCAGCGGCAAATCCTCGGTGCGCCGTCCTGGGGGAGCTGGCAAGGGCGCTGGAACCGGCCATCGGCCCAGCTCGCGTCTGGGACGCGGCCACACGGCGGCGCGCTTCGCGGGCGCGAAGCTGACGCCCATGTCGCGGCGCGTGACCATCAAGACGCTGCTGGTCAACCAGCGCCAGGCCAGCCCGCAGTCGCTCGCCAAGCATCTGCGCTACATCGAGCGCGATGGGGTGGGCCGCGATGGCGAACCGGGCCGGGCCTATGGGCCACAGACCAACGAAGCCGACCTCAATGCGTTCAAGGAACGCTGCGCCGACGACCGGCACCATTTCCGCTTCATCCTCTCACCCGAGGATGGTGCCGAGCTGGAAGACCTGCGCACCTACACCCGGCACCTGATGGGCCGCATGGAGGCCGACCTGGGCACGGGCCTCGATTGGGTGGCCGTCGATCACTGGAACACCGACAACCCGCACACGCACATCGTCGTGCGCGGGCGCGATGACACCGGCAAAGACCTCATCATCGCGGGCGACTACATCGCCGATGGCTTCCGCCATCGGGCCGCCGAGCTGGCGACCGAATGGCTGGGGCCGCGCACCGAACTGGAGATCCAGCAGACCTTGCAACGCGAGGTGGAGCAGGAGCGGTGGACGAGCCTCGACCGTACCCTGCAACGAGAGGCCGGCGAGGATGGTCGGGTGCAGATCGAACGGTTCAACGAACCTCGGCTGCAACGCCAGCGCCTGCTGCTGATCGGCCGCCTACAACGCTTGCAGCGCCTGGGCCTGGCCGACGAGATGCAGTCCGGCACCTGGGCCGTCCATGCTGATGCCGAAAAGACGCTGCGCACCCTGGGCGAGCGTGGCGACATCATCCGCACGATGCAGCGGGCCATGCGCGGCGAGCCGCGCGAGCTGGCGGTGTTCGAGCCGGGCGACGATGGCCGAACCATCATCGGCCGCGTGGCTGCCAAGGGGCTGGCCGACGAGCTGCGCGACCGAGGCTATCTGGTCATCGACGGGGTGGACGGCAAGGCCCACTACGTCGCGCTCAACGCCCGCGACGAGTTGGCGAACTATCCGACCGGCGCCGTGGTGGAGGTGAAGGGTTCAGCCGACGTGCGGGCGGCCGACCGGAACATCGCTGCGCTGGCGAGCGATGGCCTGTACCGCACCGACCATCACCTGGCCGTGGCGCAGGGTCAGGCCGTACCGGGCCGCGACCCGCAGGAAGTCGTGGCGGCCCATGTCCGCCGACTGGAAGCCCTGCGCCGGGCCGGCATCGTGGAGCGCGTGGCCGAGGGGCTATGGAAAGTGCCGGACGACTTGCCCGAGCGCGGCCGTCAGTACGATGCGCAGCGCCTGGGCGGCGTGGCCGTGGAGCTGAAATCGCACCTGCCCATTGAGCGGCAGGCCCGCGTGATCGGGGCCACCTGGCTCGACCAGCAACTGATCGGCGGCGGCCGAGGGCTGGGCGACCTGGGCTTTGGCAGCGAGACCAAACAGGCGATGCAGCAGCGCACCAACTTTCTGGCCGAACAGGGGCTGGCCGAACGGCGTGGGCAGCGTGTGATCCTGGCGCGCAACCTGCTGGGCACGCTGCGCAACCGGGAGCTGGCACAGGCCGCCAAGGAGATTGCCGCCGACACCGGTCTGGAGCATCGGCCAGTGGCCGACGGGCAGCGTGTAGCCGGCATCTACCGGCGCTCCGTCATGCTCGCCAGCGGGCGTTACGCGATGCTCGATGACGGCATGGGATTCAGTCTGGTGCCGTGGAAACCGGTGATTGAAAAGCGGCTGGGGCAAAGCGTGGCCGCTCATGTTAGCGACAAGGGAGTCAATTGGATTCTCGGACACCAACGTGGGCAGGGCATCGCATAGCCGAGGTGCGCTTCACCACATGAGAATCCCCGAGGGCCTATCGTGATACATGGCTTCCCTGTGCATTCGTCAGCCGGAAGCGCAGTCCTGGCTCAGCCCGTTCGGCTGTCAGACGCCATCCATGCGCCAACGCAATTTCGTGGCAAATGGACAAGCCCAATCCTGCCCCCTGGTCGCGTCGATGCGCCGCGCGCCAGAATCGCTCGAACAACAGCGGGAGTTGGGCAGCATCGAGTCCCGTCCCCCAGTCCCGCACGGACACCGCATCGCTTTGGATCGCCACTTCGACCGTCGTCTTCGCGGGCGCATGCTGGATGGCGTTCTCCAATAGATTCTTCAGCAGCGTGAACAATGCGCCGCGATCAGCCTTCCACTCCACGTTGTCGGCTGTCGCGGATACCGTCAAGCGCACATCGGCCGCTTCGGCCATGCGCTGCAAATAGGAGACAGCTTGTTCTGCCACCTCTTGTACTCGGACGGTGGTGAAGTCGTAGTTATGAGCTTCACTGGCTTCAGCCAAGAGCAGAAGTTGCTGCACCTGGCGCGTCATGTATTCGACGTCGCTCAGCAACGCACCCCGATCGCTATCGTCACCTTCCATCAGCTCGATCTGGGCGCGAATTAGTGTGAGGGGTGTCTTCAACTCGTGGGCTGCGTTGCCAAGAAACTCTTTCTGCACGCGGTAGCCCTGATCGAGACGCTCCAGCGTTCGGTTGAAGCTATCAACCAGCGGGCTGATCTCCGCGGGCACCACCTCGGTTTGCAGCCGAGCATGAAGCGAGCGCGGCGAGATGGCCGCCGCAGCTTCGGAGATGCCGCGCAGCGGCTTGAGCGCATAGCGCAGCGTGATGTATGCGCACAGGCCGAAGGCGACGATCAGTACGGCACTGAAGATGCCAATGCCGATTCCCATGTACGGCAGCGCGAACTTGTGCTGGATGAGCTTCATGAGGCGCTCGCTGGTGGCGAACTGCACGTGCCATTGCCGTCCCTGATGCTCGAAAGGTTCGGTGGCACCATGCAGTGTCATGCCGTTGTGCTCGAAGATAAAGGTGTCCCGCTCTAATCGAGGCTCACTGCTGCCAGATGGCCAGAATGCTTCCCCAGCCTCTGAAACGAGCGCCACGGCTCCCTCCGCATCCAGCACCCGATAAGCGGTCTCATGGGGTAGGCTTTCGTACAGCCAGTCCAAGTCGGCTTCACTGGCATCGAGTCCGACAGGCTTGCCACTGGTGTCGAACTTGATCTTGCTCGCGAGCGTCCCAACGCGCTCCCGCAGCTCCAGATCGGCCAGAACGTCGTGCTCCACCATCCAGACCGCAGCGGCGACGGCCAGCGCGATGCTCAGGAGGGCGCCGACGACATAGGCCGCCAGAACCTTCAGTCCCAGGCTACTGAGCCGAATCGTCTTCACGGAGCGCATAGCCGAGACCTCTGACATTGACGATCCGCTGCCGCGAACCGATAGCGACCAGTTTGCGGCGTATGCGGTGGAGGGCCACATCCAGCGCGTTCGGTGTGACCGCCTCGCTCAACCCCCATGCTGCCGCCTCAAGTGCATTGCGACGCACGACCTCCTCGTGTTTACGCAAGAGCAGCAACATGATGTGTACTTCCGCCGGGGCGAGCGTGACCCTTTCATCCCCGCAGCGCAAAACACTGGCGGCGGAATGCAGTGTCAAATCACCGTGACTGGGATCGAGCGAGCGGAATTCCACGGGCCGACGCAGCAATGCCCGGACTCGCGCCACCATCTCGTCCATCGCGAACGGCTTGGGAAGGTAATCGTCGGCTCCAGCGTCGAGACCTTCCACGCGGTCATGCAGGGCATCTCGCGCCGTCAACACGAGGCAAGGAACACGAATGCCGGCATTTCGCAACCTTTGCAACAGGACGAGCCCGTCCCCGTCTGGCAACCCTCGATCAAGAACCAAGGCTTGGTAGGACATCTGCTGAACAGCCGTCCACGCGGCGTCGATGCGGTCGGCCACATCGACGCCGATTCCTGCGGCTACCAAGCCTTTGTGTATAAGCCGGGCCATCCGCTCATGGTCTTCGATCAGGAGTATTCGGCTCATCAGAAACTGTATTTGTAGCCCAGCATCACGCGGTTCTCGGTCGAGCGACCCACGATGGGACTGTTTTTGATCTCCTTACCAAAGGATCTCACGCCGACATTGAGCATCATCGAATGGTGCCTGTCAAAACGGTAAATGCCACTCAGGCTGATCTCGGGGTTGAGCGTGGCCTTGCCGGTATAGGCCGCACGCCCCGCCGTTGCTTCGCTGTCGCGCACGCCGTAGTAATAGTCCACATATTTCTTGTCCACCCATTCGACGCCCACTTGCGGTATCAGCATCAGGCGTGGGCTCAGCATGATCTTGCGCTCCAGGCCCAGGGCCAAGCGCTGGCCCTTACTCTTGCCCGAGGCATCGCCCAGCCACTCCAGCTTGACGTCGGCCAGGTCATTTTCCCACTCCATCTTGGCGCCGACCCAGATGCTGGACTTGCGCTCGGACATGCCAGCCAGGGCCGGCGAGTCCTTGGCCTCGTAACCTGCACCGTCGAACAGTTGGGTCATGACGCCGAAATTGAGGCGCTGCGAGTCACTCAACTCGATTCCTGGCAGTTTCAGTTCCAGGTTCGGGCCGCCCAGCTTCACGTACCGGTTCTCATAGGAAATCATGGGCAAGACTCTGGTCTCGCGATCCGTACCCTTGTAGGCATTCTGTACGCTCATGACGGCCAACCCCAGCCCCCAGGAGGAGCCCTCGGGCTCGCCTTCGCCGGGAGGCTGCTGGGCGAACGCCGGAGCGGCGCAGGCGAATACCGCCGCGAGAGCGGAGACGCGGGCCATGTTGGCAGCGCTTGCCTTGAAGCGGGAGGTGAAAGCTGGGGAGGGAGGCATGAGCAGGTTCCTTGCGGGTGTTGAAAGTCCTCATGCTCCAGCCCCCCGTCTTACGGAACACTTACCCGATCCAAGGGCCGTAGCTCGGGGTGGCTGACCGAGATCCCGGTAAGTGTTTGGAAAGTCATACGGCCAGATAGTCGCGTTCATTGCAGATCAAGGCGAAGGCTTGCGAGCCTCCAAGAGCCCAATCAATGAACGTCCAATCCAGGTTCCAACACTCCCGTTCACGGGCTCGTTCTCACGAGCCTCCCCAAGTGGCGCGTCGCCTCATGCTGTGCATTGCCATTGGCATGCCACTTGTGCTCGCGGGTTGTGCATCGACCGCACCCGCCTTGATGCCAGACAGCGCCAGCGCGCAAGTCGCCACGCAATGGCACGCACCGCTTCCGCACGGTGGGCGAGTCGATGATCTGAGGCAGTGGTGGTCGCAGTTCGACGACCCGCTCGTGCCCGATCTGATCGAGGCGGCTCAGCGCGCCAGTCCGACCCTGGCGCAAGCCGCCGCGAACATGGCCGACGCCAGGGCGTCGAGTGTGACCAGCGGCGCGGCATTGCTGCCTTCCCTGGATATCGCCGCAAGCGCCACGAGGGGGCGCTCGGAGCTGGCGGCCCCCGTAGGTAAGGTCTCGTCGCTGGGCCTACAGACCGCGTGGGAACTGGACCTCTTTGGAGCCAATCGCGCCGGCCTCGCTGCTGCCGAAGCAAGGTTCTCGTCCAGCCAGGCTGGCTGGCATGACGCTCGGGTTTCGGTCGCCGCCGACGTGGCGAGGAACTACGTCGAGCTGCGGGCCTGTGAGGCGCACGTTGAGCAATCCCGGATCGACGCAGCCTCCCGCGCGCAAACATCTCGCCTCACCGAGTTGGCTGCTGCGGGCGGTATTCGGTCGCCTGCGACAGCGGATCTGGCGCGAGCCAGTGCGGCCCAGGGTGAAGTAGCGTTGGAGGAACGCAAGGCGCAATGCAATCTACTGGTCAAGGCGCTCGTGGCCTTGACCGCCCAGGACGAGCCTACCCTGCGGCGCGAACTCGCTGAGAAGACGGCCCAACTGCCCCTGCCAACCGAGTTCAGTGTGAATACGGTACCGGCCGAAGTGCTTGCACAACGCCCTGACATTCATGCGGCCGCGCGGAACGTCGTCGCCGCCAGCGCTGACTCGACGCAAGCCGACGCCCAACGCTGGCCCCGCATCACGCTGGCCGGCAGCATCGGCTCCACGCGCGTCTCCAGTCTCGGCGTCAGCACCGACGGAACGGTCTGGAGCGTCGGCCCCATCGCCATCACCTTTCCGCTGTTCGACGGGGGCATACGGCGGGCGAACGCACAGGCGGCAAAAGTCCGCTACGAATCCGTCACCACGGTCTATGCGGCGCGTTTGCGCACGGCGATCCAGGAGGTGGAAGGTGCGCTGGTCACGCTGGAGAGCACGACGCGGCGCAGCGAGAGCGCCAGCGTTGCCGTGGACGGGTTCGAACGCTCGTACCGGGCTACGGCAACGAGTTATGACGTGGGCGCGGCCAGCCTGTTCGATCTGGAAGATGCACGCCGTAGCTTGGTCTCCGCGCAGAGCACCTTGATTGACTTGCGCCGCGAGCGCCTGCTGGCCTGGGTTTCCCTGTATCGCGCGATGGGAGGTGGCTGGACACCCCAAGCGAATGAACATCTGGCCGGCCGCTCTGACCGGGCCGGCACGCTCATGCCGGGCAGCACTCCCAGTGCTCGCGAATTGGCCGGGCCGCAGTCCGCGAGGCGCTGAACATGGGCACGCCACACAAATGGGCGCTCGCCGCCTTTCAGGTTCTCGCCGTGCTGGGCATTTTGGCGTGCGGTGTGGACGCTGCTGTGATCCGGTTCGTCCACCGCAGCCTGACACCGACATTGGATGACTTCTTCGACGCGGTCAGCGAACTCGCCAACGCCACGATTTTGTCCATTGCCACGTTATGCACCTATGGCGCCAGCCGAGTTGCGCAGGCATGGCCGGCAGCGCGTCGCTGGCTCCCTTGGTGGGAGCATGTCAAGCAGGGCAGCCTGCTCATGCTGCTCACTCTGCTGATGGGCGGGCTCATCACGCTGGCGCTCAAGCATGTCGTGGCGCGAGCCCGTCCGAGCGTGCTCATCGAGCTTGGTCACTACGGGTTTGCCACGCCCTTTGCCGGGCACCCCTTCAACTCATTCCCATCCAGTCACGCCTTTACGGCATTCGCTGCGGCGTGTGTGCTGGCCTACCTCCTACCAGCATGGCGCACACCGCTGCTCGTGCTGGCGGTCATCGCAAGTTTCTGCCGTGTCCTGACGCTGGAGCACTTCCCGAGCGACGTGCTGGCTTCTGCATTCATTGCCGCGGGGTGCGTGCGCTTCTTGGCGCCACGTCTTCAAGACCCCCTATCCCGGAACTGAAAATGAAAGTACCTGACAAGCTCTTGCTCGCCGCGATGGGCATCGCAGTCGCCGCCGCCGCCATCACCATCGTGCTCGCATGGGAGGTGCCAGACGCCAACGCACAGGAAGCCAAAACGCCTGTTGCGGGGCAGGCTTCCTTGACCGTGACGGTTGCAAGCCTGCAGCCCGCCACATTTCCCATTCGGGTCTCGGCCAACGGCAACATCATGGCGTGGCAGGAGGCCAGCATCGGCACCGAGGCCAACGGCTTGCGCCTGACCGACGTCAAGGTCAACGTGGGCGACACAGTGCGCCGTGGCCAGTCGCTGGCGATCTTCGCCGCCGATACGGTGGAAGCCGAGCTGGCGCAAACCCGCGCGGCGGTCGCCGAGGCCGACGTGGCGCTGGCCGAAGCCGCCGCCAATGCCGAACGCGCTCGTTTGTTGCAGGAAAGCGGCGCATTGTCCGCGCAGCAAATTCACCAGTACCTCAGCGCGGAGCGCACGGCGCGGGCGCGGCTCGATGCAGCCAGGGCCGTCGAGAAGACGCAGCGGCTTCGTGTTGCCCAAACCCGGATAGCCGCGCCGGATGATGGCGTCATTTCCGCGCGTGCGGCCACGGTCGGCGCCGTGTTGCCCGCAGGCCAAGAGTTGTTTCGCCTGATCCGAGGCGGCAGGCTCGAATGGCGCGCAGAGGTGGCAGCCACGGACCTCGCCAGGCTCAAGCCCGGTCAGAAGGTCAGGATCACGCCCAACGGAGGGGATGCCATCGAAGGCCGGCTGCGGATGCTGGCACCTGTGATCGACATTCAGACCCGCAACGGCATGGTCTATGTGGACCTGCCTCCAAGCGACACCGCGCGTGCCGGAATGTTTGCACGTGGCGAGTTCGAGATCGGCGCCAGTGAGGTCATGACGCTGCCTCAAAGCGCGGTGCAGTTGCGCGAGGGCTTCAGCTACGTGATGCGCGTCGGGCCGGATTCCCGCGTCATCCAGACCAAGGTCACGCCGGGCCGCCGCTCGGGTGATCGCGTCCAGATCACCAGCGGCCTCGACAAGGACGATCGCGTCGTCGTCTCGGGCGCGGCCTTCCTGGGCGATGGCGACCTCGTGCTCGTGGCCGATGGGCCGAAGAAGGCCGCACGGCCGGCGGCTTCGCCATCGGCATCACAGCGACTGACGCTGATCAGCAGCGGGGGCACGCGATGAACATGAACGTCTCTTCGTGGGCCATCCGCAACCCGGTTCCCGTCATCCTGGCCTTCATTCTCATGACGATCGGGGGGCTGATGGGCTTCTCAGGCATGAAAGTCCAGAACTTCCCCGACATGGACGTGCCCACGGTCACCGTGATGGCAGCCCTGCCCGGCGCGTCACCATCGCAATTGGAGACCGAGGTCGCACGCAAGATCGAGAACGCACTTACCACGGTGCAGGGCATCAAGCACATCAAGAGCACCCTGACGGACGGTGTGGCCAACATCACGGTCGAGTTCCGGCTCGAAAAGCCGACCCAGGAGGCGGTGGACGACGTGCGCGATGCGGTCGCCCGCGTGCGCTCGGACCTGCCCGCCAACCTGCGCGATCCGGTGATCCAGAAGGATGCGCTGTCAGGCTCCCCGATCCTGACCTACACCGTCGCCTCGAACCGCATGGACGACGAGGCCCTGTCCTGGTTCGTGGACAACAAGGTCCGCAAGGCCCTGCTGGCCGTACCTGGCGTGGGTGCGGTCACCCGCGTTGGCGGCGTCAGCCGCGAGGTGCGCGTGGATCTCGACCCGGATCGCTTGTACGCCCTGCATACGACGGCAGCCGACATTTCCCGCCGGTTGGGCGAGGTACAGCAAGAGGCTTCGGGCGGCCGTGTGGGCTTCGGCGGTGCGGAGCAGTCGGTGCGCGTGATCGCCACGGTGCAGACGGCGGAGGAAATGGGCGCCATCGAATTGACGCTCAGCGATGGCCGCCATATCCGGCTCGACCAGGTTGCAACGGTCAGCGACTCCGTTGCCGAGCCACGTTCGGCCGCCTTCCTGGACGGGGTGCCGGTGGTCGGCTTCGAGATCGTGCGGGCCAGAGGCTTCGGCGAGATCGACGTCGCTGAGGGTGTTCGCCGGGCGCTGGCCGAGCTGAAGGCCGGTCACCCCGAAATCACGGTCACAGAAGCCTTCAACCTCATCGACCCGGTGGTCGAGAACTACGACGGGTCCATGCGCCTGTTCTTCGAAGGCGCGGCGCTGGCGATACTGGTGGTCTTCCTGTTCCTGCGCGACTGGCGCGCCACCTTCGTCTCGGCCGTGGCTTTGCCGCTGTCGGTGATCCCGGCGTTCGCGCTGATGTACGCGATGGGCTTCACGCTCAACACCGTGACCTTGTTGTCGCTGTCGTTGGTGGTCGGGGTGCTGGTGGACGATGCCATCGTCGAGGTCGAGAACATCGAGCGCCATCTGCTGATGGGCAAGACGCCCTTGCAAGCCGCTACGGACGCGGCGGCCGAGATCGGGCTTGCGGTCGTGGCGACGACCTTTACGTTGATCGCGGTGTTCCTGCCGACGGCCTTCATGAGCGGCATGGCTGGCAAGTTCTTCATCCAGTTCGGCTGGACGGCCGCAGGCGCGGTGTTCTTCTCGCTCGTCGTGGCCCGTCTGTTGACGCCCATGATGGCGGCTTACCTGTTGCGGGCACCAGCGCAGCGCGACCGGCCCGAGCCGACGTGGATACCCCCTTACCTGCGCCTGGCTGGTTGGTGCCTGCGCCATCGCGCCGCGACGCTTGCCGCCACCTTCGCTTTGTTCGTCGGCGGCCTGTGGTTGGCAACACTACTGCCAACCGCGTTCGTGCCATCCGATGATGACGCGCAAACGCAGGTGACGCTCACACTGGCGCCGGGCAGCGAACTGCAGGAGACGGTGGCACTGGCCGAACACGCCCGCCTGCTGCTGGCGCAGAACCCGCATGTGCTTCAGGTTTACACGGCCATTGGCGGTGGTAGTACGGGCGGCAACCCGGCCGAGGGGTCTGCCACCGCTGCCGCAGACGTGCGCACCGCAGTGCTCACACTCGGACTGACACCACGTGCCGAGCGCAATGGCCTGCGCAAGCAGGAGATCGAGCAGCGATTGCGCGTGGCGCTGGCGCCTCTGCCCGGCGCGCGGGTGGCAGTCGGGATGGGCGGATCGGGAGAGAAGTACGTCCTGGTGCTGACGGGTGAGGACAGCCACGCCCTCGAACGGCACGCGCATCAGGTCCAGCGCGAGCTGCGCACCATTCCCGGAATCGGCGCGGTGACGTCCAGCGCCAGCCTGGTACGCCCTGAGCTGACGGTCAGGCCCGACTTCCCTCGCGCCGCCGATCTTGGCGTCACAGCGTCAGCCATTGCCGAGACGCTGCGTGTGGCCACCATCGGCGACTACGAGCAGGATCTGGCGAAGCTCAACCTGGGCGAGCGGCAGGTGCCTGTCATGGTGCGGCTCGATGACGCCGCCCGGCGAGACCTGGAGACGCTCAAACGCCTGCCAGTGCCTGGCGCACGTGGGCCGGTGGCGCTGGAGAACGTCGCCGCACTCGACATCGGCAGTGGCCCGGCGGAGATCACACGCCACAACCGCGTGCGCAACATCAACATCGAGGTCGAACTGGGTGGCCGCCCGCTGGGTGACATCGAGAAAGCAGCCCTGGCGCTACCGAGCCTGCGGCTGATGCCCGCTGGTGTACAGCGCAGTGCGCTCGGCGAAGCCGAGGAGATGAAGGAGCTGGCAACCAGCTTCGGCATGGCCATGCTGACCGGCGTGCTGTGCATCTACATGGTCCTGGTGCTCCTGTTCAAGGACTTCGTGCAACCCGGCACCATCCTGGCCGCGCTCGTGCTCTCGGTGCCCGGCGCCATGCTGGCGCTGTTCCTGACCGGATTGACGCTGTCGATGCCCTCGATGATCGGCCTGATCATGCTGATGGGTATCGCGACGAAGAACTCGATCCTGCTGGTGGACTACATCGTCATCGCGCGCCGCGATCACGGCTTGGGCCGCGCCGATGCCATTCTCGATGCCTGCCGCAAGCGGGCGCGGCCCATCATCATGACCACCATCGCTATGGGCGGCGGCATGATCCCGGTGGCCCTGGGCCTGGGCGGCGATCCGAGCTTTCGCGTGCCGATGGCGGTGGTCGTGATCGGCGGGCTGATCACCTCGACCTTCCTGAGCCTGCTGGTCATTCCGGCTCTCTACAGCTATGTGGACGACGGCGTGCAATGGGCCAAGGCTCGCTTCACCGCTAAACATCAGGCGCGACGGCCGCTGGCCGCCCATGTCCTCGCCCATACGCCGGAACGGGGAGCATGACGGACCCCGGCGATTCCCCGTTGCCGCTGGTCGATTCCGGCAAGGCGACCGCTGCGCAGAACACGCTGCCGACGAAGCCGTTGTGGCGCTCGCCAAGCCGTACCGCCGTGCTGACCGTGGCGGCATTGGTCTTGGGCACCGTGCTGGGCGCCTACCTTGGCCCCGACCTTCTGCGTGGCATATCGCATTTCTCCGAACCCACCTGCTCGGCGACCACGCCAGCAGGCGCCGTCGCGGCACAGGCGGCTGCCGCCAACACGGTGGGCGCTCTAGGCAGGCTGATGCCAGAGGGTGACACGATCACGCTGGCTCTACCTTTTGGCGCGGGCGATGCGCGGGTTGCAAGCTGGCTGGTCAGAGAGGGCCAGCGCGTGAGCGCCGGACAAGTCATCGCCGAGCTGGACAACCTTCCGCAGCGCCGGGCGCTACAGGCCACCGCAGCGGCGCAGCGCACGGCCATGCGGGCTGCGCTCGATCAGGCGCGCAGCGAAGCCCGTCTTGGCTGGGCCGAGGCGCAGGCCGCAGCCAAGCGCGCACACGCGGCGCGCCTGGTGGCCGACCAGAACCTGGCACGGCTTCAGTCGCTGGTGCCGGTCGGCGTGACCACGCAGGCACAGTTGGAGCAGGCGCGCGCAGTGGCCGATCAGGCTGCGGCGGATCAGGCGCAAGCCGCGGCTGCCATCCAGCGCTACGCACATCGTGACGCCGACGACCAGCCCGACGTGCGGCTCGCCCTCGGCAATCTGCACGTCGCCCAAGCCGCATTGGCCCAGGCCGAGCAGGACCTGGCCGGTGCCCGCGTCACGGCCATCCTGGATGGCACGGTGCTCGCCGTGCATGTCCGCGTCGGCGAGAAGCCCGGCGATCAAGGCATCGCTACCCTGGGCAACGTCGATCGCATGGCAGCGGAACTGGAGGTCTACCAGACCGACATCAGGCGGGTGGCCCTGGACCAAAGGGTTGTGCTGAACTCGACATCGCTAGCAGCGCCACTGACCGGCGTCGTCGTGCAGATTGGCATGGAAGTACAGCGGCAATCCGTCTTGTCGTCCGATCCGGTGTCCAACACCGACGCCCGCGTGGTGAAGGTGAAGGTGGAACTCGACGCCGCATCGTCCGAGCACGCTCGCGCGCTGACTGGCCTGCAGGTCGTCGGAAAGATCGCGGTGGGCACGCCATGAACTGGATCACCCGGCGGCTGTTCGGCCGCCTGCCGGTCGGCTGGCTGCAGCTTCGCCATCACCGCATGCGCTTGGCCGCCGCCGTGGCTGGCGTGGCCTTCGCGAACATGCTTGTCTTCGTGCAGCTTGGCATCCTCAGCGCGATGAACGACGTGGTGCGCACGAGCTACAGCCCGTTCCGCGCCGATATCGTGATTTCCCCGTCCAACGCCAACACGCTGACGGATGGCGCGACGCTGGCGCGGCGTGTCGTGTACCAGGCCATCGCGCAGCCGGGCGTGGCCGCCGCCGCGCCGCTGTACGTCGGACAGGTCGCCTGGGAGCGGCCGAATGTGCCGGCGACCTCGCTCATCGTCTACGCGCTGCCACCCGAGTCCAAGCGCTTTGCGGGAGCAGCAATCGCTGAGCAACTCGATGCCGTCTCCGCCCCGATGCGCGCTATCGTGGATGCGCTTTCGCGCGACGTCGATCCGGCGTGGGCGGCGCGCGCGTCACCCGACACGCCTCTGGAGTTCGAGGTGGACGGCAAGGCGATCGCAGCCATCGGCAGCTACTCGATGGGCGCCGGCTTCGGTTGGGACGGTTCGCTGGTGGTTTCGGACTTGACCTTCATGCGGCTGATCCGGCAGCGCTCGATGGGTACGCCAAGCCACGTACTCGTCGATCTGGAATCCGGCATGGAGGTGGCGCCCGCGCTCGCGCAGTTGCGCGCCGCGCTGTCCATGGAGCCGGTCAAGGTGCGCAGCTTCACGCAGGCTGTCGAGGACAACGTGAGCTTCCAGGCCACAGAAGTGCCAATGGGCAGCATCGTAGGCGCCGGCGTGCTGCTGGGCCTGCTGGTCGGTGTGGTGATCGTCTACCAGGTCCTGGCCACCGATGTCGCCGCACATCTGCGCGACTACGCCACCTTCAAGGCCATCGGCTACTCGCACCCCTACATCCTCGGCGTCATCTTCGAGCAGGCCCTGATCCTCGCAGTGCTGGGCTTCCTGCCGGGTCTGGCCTCCGCCAGCGCCATCTACGCGCTGCTGGCGCATGCCACCGACCTGCCGTTCGGCATGGACGTGGGGCGCTCGCTGACGGTGTTCGTGGGCACGCTGATGGCCTGCATGCTGTCGGGGGCACTGGCTGCACGGCGTCTGCGCACGATCGATCCGGCCGAACTCTTTTGAGGGACTGGCACGTGACGACATCCATCGTGATGCAAGGGGTGAACCACTGGTTTGGGGACGGCGAGGCGCGACGGCAGGCCATCTTCGATGTGTCGCTCGAAGTCACGCGCGGCAGCCTGACCGTGCTCGCCGGCCCGTCGGGCTGCGGCAAGACCACGCTGCTCACGCTGGTGGGTTGCCTGCGCAGTGTGCAGGACGGGTCGGTTCGATTGCTGGGCACGGAACTACATGGAGCCAGCGCGATGAAGCAGCAGGCCATGCGGCGCCGACTGGGCGTGATCTTCCAAGCGCACAAGCCTGACGGCCCTGCAGAACGTGTTGGTGGGTCTTCAGGTCCATGGCCGGGGCGGCGATGCCGATGCCCAGGAAGCGGCGGCCACCCATCTGTTGAACATCCTCGGCCTGGGTGAGCGCATCACCTATCTCCCTGCCAGGCTCTCCGGCGGCGAGAAGCAAAGGGTCGCGATTGCCCGCGCACTGGTGTCCACCCCGGCCGTGGTGCTGGCCGACGAACCGACCGCCGCATTGGACGGGCATTCCAGCCTGCTCGTCGTGAGGATGCTCAAAGCCCTTGGCCGCGAGCGTGGCGTGACCACGCTGATGGTCACTCACGACGACCGCATCCACCAGCTTGCGGACAAGGTTCTATTCCTCCGGGACGGACGGATGACAGCGGGAGCGAACTGAACGCAGAGGGTGTTCGGCAGGTAAGTGTTCAGTAAGAGGTTGGCGCGGAGCATGGAGGTTGCCTTGCCCGCTATCTCGCCGAATCTCGGCTGTACCTCGACGGAGCACCTGAATGAGAGCCTTCCGAACCCTTATGTTCGCAGCGATGGTGCTGGCCACCACCGCCTGCGCCAGCAACGCCATCAAAGATCAGGCCGCGTCCCCTGCGGTCGAGATGCCGCCGGCGTCGGCAACAGTGGCTGTCTCCCAGCCCAACGTCCCGCCAGCATCTGCGATGCCACCTTACCAGGATGCGGCGAGCACTACCGGGATTGCTGCCGAGGCCGGTGACGCAGCCGCAGCCGAAGACCCCAACCAAGCCGAACTGGATGCCGAAGACATCTATGCACAGAAACTCGTTCCCGACCCCTGGGAGGGCTTCAACCGCAAGATGCACGGCTTCAACAACGCTGCCGACAAGTTTGTTCTGCGCCCTCTGGCGGTCGGGTACAAGAAGATCACGCCTGAGCCTGTCCAGGCAGGTGTATCCCGCTTCTTTGCCAACCTGAGCATGCCGGTAACGGTGGTGAACCAGGCCTTGCAGGGGCGGCCCGGCGATGCAGCCAGATCGCTGGGGCGATTCGCCGTCAACACGACGGTTGGTGTTGTCGGCGTGTTCGACCCGGCGTCCCACTTTGGCATGCTCAGCCGCGACGATGAAGACTTCGGCCAGACGCTGGCGACCTGGGGCTGGCGCGACTCACGCTACTTGGTGCTCCCGCTGCTTGGTCCGCGCACGGTGCGCGACGCGCTCGGCATCGTGGGTGATCAACCGCTGTCGCCCATCGCCCAGATTCAGGACAGCGGTGTAGCCAGCGGATTGCAAGCACTGGAGATAGTCGATGTGCGAACGCAGTTGCTGCCCATGGATAACTTTCGCCGCGACGCGCTCGACGACTACCTTCTTGTGCGCGATGCCTGGATTCAGCGCCGTAATCACCAGATTCAACAGGATCTGCGAAGCAACCGTGACTGAGGATGATCTATGGAGTTAAGACATCTGCGATGCTTCATTGCCGTAGCCGAAGAACTTCACTTCGCTCGTGCTGCTGAGCGGCTGCACATCGAGCAGTCGCCATTGTCGCGGGCCATCAAGGAGTTGGAGGAAGAACTGGGCGTAGTGCTGTTTGCCCGCACCACGCGCAGCACTCTGCTGACCCGTGCCGGAAAGCTGTTCTTGGAGCACGTGCGCCGCGTGTTCTCCGCCTTGGAGCAAGCGCGCGACAGTGTGAAAGCAGCGGCGAATGGTTTTCACGGGCAGTTGCGCGTTGCTTTGTCAGACGGCATTTCACCGTCGCGCCTTCCTGCTTTGCTTGCACTCTGCCGACAGGAAGAACCCGAAGTCGAAATCCGCTTCTTCGAAGTACCGCTGTCGCAGCAGATCAAGGGGTTGCATGACGACCTATACGACGTGGGGTTTGCGCAATCCGAAGATGTGGGCGACGGCATCGTCACCATGCCTGCTTGGAGCGATGCGCTCATGGTGGCGGTGCCCGCACGCCATCCCCTGCTGGTCCACAAGCGCATCCCCTTGGATGAACTGCTGCGATATCCGCTGGTGCTTTGCGACCCACAGGCCTGCGAAGGCCATGCCAAGCACGTCGAACGAGTGCTTCGCCGCGCCGACATAGAGCCGCTGATTGCGGAGCGGGTCGCCTCCTGCGACCTGATGATGGCATTGGTATCGGCCGGATTCGCACTCGGACTGACGGGCGAGGCGCATATTGCCGCGAGTCGTGAATCAGGCGTGGTGGCTCGACCACTGGCATCGCGCGTGCCGCCGCTGACGACCTATCTGCTGCGTCTCGAAGGCGAGCCGTCCGATGAGCTGGCGCACTTCATTGAGCGCGTGCAGGCCATCGAATTGCCGGACTTCCATAGGCCCAAGCTGGGCGACGATCCTGATCCGCCGGAGAAACTTACGCCATGAAGAAGATCATCCCGTTCTTGTTAGTGGCAATCTTGGCTGCCTGCGGCCAATCCGAGGCACCTCAAAGACCCACCGTTTCAGAGGCGAGCATTCCGACGGTGGAGGAGCTGGCATCCAACCCCGAACGGCTCAAAGAACTGCGCCAGCAATGCAAGACCGACCGTTCCCAGCTCGGCGACGTGCTGTGCAACAGGGTGGCAGAAGCCACGCGCAAGCGGTTCTATGGTGACGGCGAAACACCTTACACGCCGCCGAAAGAATCGCCGAAGTTCTGACCGTTGGCGGCTCGCCGCCTCGCCTTCATCTTTCTGGCCGACACGCCGCAATGCGCCATCGCTTGCGGCGTTTTTCTTTGGCTCGCCGTCGCGCGAACTCTGTCTTTTTGCTCGACCTTTCTGCTTGAAACGGTCTTTGACCGGCACTGACCCGGCACCGATCCTGACGCCTGCGGCACGTTGTTGTGCCGCTTCTTCCACGAGGAATCAGCGCAGGAGAAATCGGAGGCCAGGTCATGCAAGGGACGAACGTGCTGTTCGGTCAGATCGCCGTCGTATTCGGCATCGTGATCGCCGGCGTGTGGGGCGCCACACAATGGACAGCCGCCGCTCTTGGCTATCAAGTACGCCTTGGCTCGCCCTGGTTCGATTTTCTTGGCACGTCGATCTACCACCCGTGGAAGCTGTTTGAGTGGTGGTTCTTCTTCGGCGCCTATGCGCCGGAGGTCTTCGACACCGGCGGTGCCATTGCTGGCATCAGCGGCATGGTCGCCGTGGTCGTTGCCATCGCCATGTCGGTCTGGCGCTCGCGGCAGGCACGCCTCGTCACCACCTACGGCTCTGCGCGCTGGGCGAGCGCGCAGGACATTCGCAAGGCTGGCCTCACACAGCCTGCCGGCGTGTTCCTCGGCCAGCACGAGCACCAGTACCTGCGGCATGAAGGCCCGGAACACGTCCTGACCTTCGCGCCCACGCGCTCGGGCAAGGGCGTGGGCCTGGTGGTGCCCACTTTGTTGAGCTGGCCAGCATCGGCCGTCATCCATGACATCAAGGGTGAGAACTGGAGCATCACCGCCGGCTGGCGCAGCAGGTTCAGCCACTGCCTGCTATTCAACCCGACCGATGCGAAGTCGGCGGCCTACAACCCGCTGCTGGAGGTACGCCGCGGCGCGCATGAAGTGCGCGACGTGCAGAACATCGCGGACATTCTGGTCGATCCCGAAGGTGCCTTGGAGAAGCGCAACCATTGGGAGAAGACCAGTCATGCGCTGTTGGTCGGCGCCATCCTGCACGTCCTCTACGCGGGCGAGGACAAGACGCTGCGCGGCGTCGCCAACTTCCTCTCCGATCCGGCCAGCCCGTTCGAGCTGACCCTGCACCGGATGATGACCACGCCGCATCTCGGCGATGGCCCGCATCCCGTGGTGGCCTCCGCTGCGCGCGAAGTGCTCAACAAGTCGGACAACGAGCGTTCCGGCGTGCTGTCCACGGCCATGTCGTTCCTCGGTCTGTACCGCGACCCCACGGTGGCCGAAGTCACCTCGCGCTGTGACTGGCGCATTGCGGATCTGATTTCTGCCGAGCACCCGGTATCGCTGTATCTGGTGGTTCCGCCTTCGGACATTTCGCGGACGAAGCCGCTCATTCGTCTGATCCTCAACCAGATCGGGCGGCGCCTCACCGAATCGCTCGATGGCTCCGACGGCATCGAGCGCCGCCACAAGCTGTTGCTGATGCTCGATGAGTTCCCGGCGCTGGGGCGCCTGGACTTCTTCGAGACGGCGCTGGCCTTCATGGCCGGCTACGGCATCCGCAGCTTCCTCATCGCCCAAAGCCTGAACCAGATCGACAAGGCGTATGGGCAGAACCATTCGATCCTCGACAACTGCCATGTGCGCGTGACGTTCGCCACCAACGACGAGCGCACGGCCAAACGGATCTCCGAAACGCTGGGCACTGCGACCGAGCTGCGCGCGCAGCGCAACTACGCGGGCCACCGGCTCGCGCCGTGGCTTGGGCATCTGATGGTGTCGCGCCAGGAAACCGCACGCCCGCTGCTGACGCCCGGCGAAGTCATGCAGCTTCCGCCCGACGAGGCGGTGGTCATGGTGTCCAGCGTGGCGCCGATCAAGGCGAAGAAGCTGCGCTACTACGCGGACAGCAATTTCAAGCGGCGCGTGCTGCCACCACCGCCGCTGTCAGACGGGCAATACGCCGACGCGCCGCCGACGCGCCCGGACGACTGGAGCGGCCTGGTGATTCCCGCCACGCCTACCGCGCCTGCAACCGATGCCGCCGAAGGCCTCGCCGCTTCGGCCGACGACGGCGGCCCACGCCGTCAGCCCGAACTCTCCGAAACCGTCGCCTACGACCCCGAGCTGGCTGCGCCTGCGGCTGACCTCGGGCTGCTCGACGACGACGACGACCTGCCGCTTCCCCTTCCTCGCCAGTTCGATCCAGCTATGCAGCGCGTGGCCCGGCTGGCTTCCCTCGACCCCAACGACGGAATCGAGCTATGAGCCACTACCGCCTCAATCTGTTCATCCAGCCCGAGCACGCCAAGCGCCTGGACGAGCTGGCCGCCAAGAAGGGCGTTTCCAAGTCGTCCATCGTCGCGGCGGCGCTCGCATCGTGGCTGTCGCCCGATGCCGGCGACCAGCGCGAGGCGGCCATTGCCAAGCGGCTGGATCGTCTGTCGCGCCAAGCCGAGCGCCTGGAGAGCGACCAGAACATCCAGATCGAGACGCTGGCGCTATTCATTCGCTACTACCTCACGGTCAGCACGCCAGTCCCCGAGGCGCACCAAGAGGCCGCCCGCGCCCAGGGCAAGGCGCGCTTCGAGCAGTTCGTTGAACAGTTGGGCCGCCACCTGCTGCGGGGTCGCAGCCTGGTGCGCGACGTGGTGGAGGAACTGCATCCCGATCCGATGCGGATGGAAGACGCGGCGGCAGCCGCCCAAGCGCGGGAGCGTGCGTCATGAGCGCCGTTCCCCAATCCATGACCGCCACGTCGCTCGACCGCCGCATCCAGATGCTGCGCACGGCGATGGGGCCGCTGATCGCCGCCGCGCTCGAAGACCCGGACGTGGTGGAGGTGATGCTGAATCCCGATCGCACCCTTTGGGTGGATCGGCTTTCCAGTGGGCGCGCGCCGATGGGCGTGGAACTGCCCGAGGCGGACGGCGAGCGAATCATCCGCCTCGTGGCCGCCCACGTTGGCGCGGAAGTGCATCGCGGCCAGCCGCTGTTGTCCGCCGAGTTGCCCGAAACGGGCGAACGCTTCGAGGGCATCTTGCCGCCGGCAGCGCCGGGGCCGGCCTTCGCGCTGCGCAAGCGCGCCATCGGCGTGATTCCGCTGGAGCGGTACGTCATCGACAGGATGATGACCAGCGCGCAGGCGGGCTTTCTCGTTCGCGCCGTGCGCGAGCGGCAGAACGTGCTGATCGCCGGCGCCACCAGCAGCGGCAAGACCACGCTCGCCAATGCGCTGCTGGCTGAGATCGCCGCCACGGGCGACCGCGTGCTGGTGCTTGAAGACACGGTGGAGCTGCAATGCGCGGCCCGCGACCACGTTCCCCTGCGCACCCGCGCAGGCGTGGTGTCGATGACCGAGCTGGTGCGCTCGTCCATGCGCCTGCGGCCTGATCGCGTCGTCGTTGGCGAAGTGCGCGGCGCCGAGGCGCTGGATCTCATCAAGGTGTGGGGCACGGGCCACCCCGGCGGCATCGCCACGATCCATGCCGGCTCCGCGTTGGGCGCGCTACTGCGCCTGGAGCAACTGATTCTCGAAGTGGCGGTGAATCCGCCCCGTGCGCTGATCGCCGAAGCGGTCAACGTGGTGATCCACATCGCCGGGCGCGGGCGCAAGCGCCGCATCGAGAGCATCGCCCGCGTCCTTGGCTTCGACGGCGTGGGCTACCAACTGGCGGACGCGCTGGAAACGCCGTTTCCCGAGCTGCCGCCACTTCCCGATGCCGCACCCGCTGCGGCGACTTCCCCATCCCCTGACTCACTTGGAGAACTGCCATGACGCAGATGACCATTCCTGCTTTCCGTTTTTCTGCAAATCCGGCTTTGCGTCTTGCGCGGCTGCGCTGCCTGGCCCGCCCTGCGGGGCAAGGGCTGCTGCTGGCCGCGCTGCTGCTGTTCCTGGCCGGAACCGCACAGGCCGCCGGTTCCTCGATGCCGTGGGAAGGCCCGCTGCAATCCATCCTCGAATCCATCCAGGGGCCGGTGGCGCGCATCGTCGCGGTCATCATCATCATCGCCACGGGCCTGGCGCTAGCGTTCGGCGACACGTCGGGCGGATTCCGCAAGCTGATCCAGATCGTCTTTGGCCTGTCCATCGCGTTCGCCGCGTCCTCGTTCTTCCTGTCGTTCTTCAGCTTCTCGGGCGGGGCCGTCGTATGAGTGCCCCGGATACCTTCGCGGCCGGCTTCGAGGTGCCGGTGCATCGCTCGCTCACCGAGCCGATCCTGCTGGGCGGCGCACCGCGAACGGTCGCCATTGCGAACGGCACGCTCGCCGCCGCTGTCGGGCTGGGCCTGCAACTGTGGATTCCCGGCGTGGTGCTCTGGATCGTCGGCCATTCGCTGGCGGTGTGGGGTGCGCGCGTCGATCCGCAGTTCATGGCCGTGTTCGCGCGGCACATCAAGCACAGGCCGCTGCTGGACGTGTGAGGGGAATGCCATGCTGAACCTTGCCGAATACCGCCAGCGCCCGGCCTTGCTTGCCGACTGGCTGCCCTGGGCCGGATTGGTGGCGCCGGGCGTCGTGCTGAACAAGGATGGCTCGTTCCAGCGCACGGCGCGCTTTCGCGGGCCTGACCTCGACAGCGCCACCCAGGGCGAGCTGATCGCCACGTCGGCGCGCTTGAACAACGCGCTGCGTCGCATGGGATCGGGCTGGGCGCTGTTCATCGAAGCCGAGCGCCGGGCCGCTGCCGACTATCCGCACTCGGCGTTTCCCGAGCCGCTGTCGTGGCTGGTGGACGAGGAACGCCGCGCCACCTTCGAGGAATCTGGCAACCACTTCGAGAGCGGCTATCACCTGACGCTGGTGTACCTGCCGCCCGAGGAATCCCGCGCCCGAGCGGCCGGGATGCTGTACGAGAACCGGCCCACCGAAGGCGTGGACTGGCGCGAGCGCCTGGCGGCCTTCATGGCGGAAACGGATCGCGTCTTCGACCTTCTCGATGGCGTGATGCCGGAAATCGCGTGGCTGGACGACGGGCAGGCGCTGACCTACCTGCACGCCACCATCTCGACGCGGCGCTACCGCGTCGGCGTGCCCGAAGTGCCATTCCATATCGACGCGCTACTGACCGATTCCGCGCTGGTCGGCGGCCTGGCGCCCATGCTGGGCGACCAGCACCTGCGCGTGGTGTCGGTGCGGGGCTTCCCGACCTCGACCTGGCCGGGGATTCTGGACGACCTCAACCGCCTGGGCTTTGCGTATCGCTGGAGTACGCGGTTTCTGTGCCTCGACAAAGCCGAGGCGGAACGGGAATTGGGACGCCTGCGCCGCCAGTGGTTCGCCAAGCGCAAGAACGTGATCGCGCTGCTGCGCGAAACCATCTTCCAGCAGGAAAGCCCACTGGTCGATACCGACGCGAGCAACAAGGCGGCGGACGCGGACGCCGCCCTGCAGGAGCTGGGCAGCGATCAAGTCGCCTTCGGCTACCTCACCGCCACGGTGACGGTGCTCGATGCCGACCCTGCGGTGGCCGACGAGAAACTGCGCATGGTGGAGCGCGTCATCCAGGGACGCGGCTTCGTCACCATCCCCGAAACCCTCAACGCCGTGGATGCGTGGCTGTCGTCCGTTCCCGGCAACGCCTATGCAAATGTCCGGCAGCCCATCGTCTCGACGCTGAACCTGGCGCACATGATGCCGGTGTCGGCGGTATGGGCCGGGCCGGAGAAGAACGACCACCTGGGCGGGCCGCCGCTGATTGTCACCCGCACCGAAGGCGCAACGCCGTTCCGGCTGGTCACGCACATCGGCGACGTGGGCCACACGCTGGTCGCGGGGCCGACGGGTATGGGCAAATCGGTCTTGCTCGCCACGCTGGCGATGCAGTTCCGCCGCTATCGCGGCTCGCGCATCTTCGCGTTCGATATGGGCCGCTCGATGCGCGCCACCATTCTCGGCCTGGGCGGCGAGCACTACGACCTTGGCACGGATGGCGAAATCGCCTTCCAACCCTTGGCCCGCATCGACCGCGAGAGCTACCGCACCTGGGCGGCCGAATGGATCGAGGGCCGCTTGCTGCACGAAGGCGTCGCAGTCGGCCCCGACGAGAAGGCCGCTATTTGGTCGGCGCTGGGAAGCCTCGCAGGCGCGCCGGTGGAGCAGCGCACGATGACGGGGCTTTCCGTGCTGCTGCAATCGAACGCGCTGCGCCAAGCGCTCGCGCCCTATGTGCTAGGCGGCGCGCACGGCAAGCTGCTGGACGCCGACCATGACCGATTGGGCATGGCCGACGTGCAGTGCTTCGAGATGGAGGAGCTGATGCACAGCAAGGCCGCCGTCATGGCCGTGCTGCATTACCTCTTTGCGCGCTTCGACGAACGCTTTGATGGCGCTCCCACGCTGCTGATCCTCGATGAAGCGTGGCTGTTCCTCGATGACCCAGTGTTTGCCGCGCGCATCCGCCAGTGGCTCAAGACGCTGCGCAAGAAGAACGTCAGCGTCATCTTCGCCACGCAGTCGCTGGCCGACATCAAGGATTCGAGCATCGCGCCCGCGATCATCGAAAGCTGCGCTAGCCGCATCTTCCTGCCAAACCCGCAGGCTACCGAGCCGCAGATTCGCACGATCTACCAGGGCTTCGGTCTCAACAACCGGCAGATCGAAATTGTCGCCACCGCGCAGCCCAAACGCGACTACTACTACCAGTCCCGCCTCGGCAATCGCGTGTTCGACCTCGACCTGGGGCCGGCGACGCTGGCGTTTGCGGGCGCTTCTACGCCGCAAGACCAGCGCGACATAGACCGCGTGCTGCTGGACGCCGGCGTGCCCGGCTTCGCGGGCGCCTGGCTGCGCCATCGCGGCCTCGATTGGGCGGCCGACCTGCTGCCCTCGTTCCCCGGCCTCGCGCCGGGTTCCCTCGCTGACCAACCCCTGGAGAACCTGCCATGAAAAAGCGTTTTGTCGCCGCCGCCATCGCGACCATGCTTTGCACCGCCACCGCCCATGCGCAATGGGTCGTGGTCGATCCCACGAACCTCGTGCAGAACACGCTGACCGCGATCCGCACGCTGGAGCAGATCAACAACCAGATCCAGCAGCTTCAGAACGAAGCGCAGATGCTGATGAACCAGGCGCGCAACCTCGCCAGCCTGCCGTCCAGCGTGGTGAACCAGTTGCGCGCCAACCTGGCGACGACCGAGCGGCTGATCGCCCAGGCCCGAGGCTTGGCCTATGACGTGACGAATCTGGATCGGGAGTTCGCGCGCCTGTATCCCGAGCAGTACGCCGCCACCGTCAGCGGCGACCAGATGTACCGCGACGCGCAGGAGCGTTGGCGGAACACGCTCAACGGCTTGCAGACCACGATGCAGATGCAGGCGCAGGTGTCGCAGAACCTGGGCGAAGACGAAAGCGTGCTGGCCGATCTTGTGGGCAAGAGCCAGTCGGCCGAAGGCGCGCTGCAGGCGATGCAGGCCATGAACCAGTTGCTGGCCTTGCAGGCCAAGCAGTCGATCCAGTCGCAGCGGCTTCAGATTACGCAAGACCGGGCCACTTCGCTGGAGCTGGCGCGGCAGGCGGCGGCCACGGAGCGCGCCCGCGAAGTGCGGCGGCGTTTCCTGGGCGATGGCACGCCGTACACGCCGCAGTCAGTGAACTTCTACGGCAACTGACGGGAGGCCGCCATGCGATGCGTCCTCGCCCCGTCTGTTGTGGTGCTTGTCGTGCTGCTGGCCGCTTGCGGCAAGCAGCCGGCCGACAACCTTGCCGATGCTCTGGCCGCCGATCCCGTGCGGCTGAAGGCATTGCGCGCGCAATGCGCGGCAGACCGGCAGGCCGCGGGCGAGGACGCTTGCCGCGCCGCCGCCGAAGCCTTGCGGCGGCGCTTCTTCTCCGGCCAGGCTGGGCCGGATGAATACCAGACCTTGGCCGACTTGCCGCCGATCCCGCCGAGCTTCGATGAACCGGCCGATGGCATGGAGCCGGCCGTTCCCGCCGAACCGGAGAACACGCCATGAATGACGTGACCATCATCGACCAGTTCCTCAACACCTTTGCCGCGTATATCGACTCGGGTTTCGGGCTGCTGCGGGGCGAAGTGGCGTTCCTCACGGCCACGCTGATCGTCATCGACATGACGATCGCCGGCCTGTATTGGGCCATGAGCCATGCCACCGGTCAGGGCGAGGACGTGATCGCCAAGCTGCTGCGCAAGGTGCTGTACGTCGGCGCCTTCGCCTACATCATCAATAACTTCAACTGGCTGGCCAGCATCGTATTCCGCTCGTTTGCGGGATTGGGCATCACCGCCACCGGCTCGGCCATCACGATGGAAAACTTCCTGCAGCCGGGCCGGTTGGCGAAAACCGGCATCGACGCCGGGGCGCCGATTCTGGAGCAGATCGGCGAGATGGCGGGCTTTCCCGAAGTGTTCGTGAACCTCGACCCCATCGTGGTGATGTTCCTCGCGTGGCTGGTCGTGGTCTTGTGCTTCTTCGTGCTGGCGATCCAACTGTTCATCACGCTGATCGAGTTCAAGCTGACCACGCTCGCCGGATTCGTGCTGGTGCCATTCGCGCTCTGGAACAAGACCGCGTTCCTCGCCGAAAAGGTCTTGGGCAACGTGGTGGCCTCCGGCGTCAAGGTTCTGGTGCTGGCCGTGATCGTCGGTATCGGCTCGGGCTTGTTCGCTCAGTTCCAAGTCCATCCCGCCGAGCCGTCTATCGACCACGCGCTGGTCATCATGCTGGCCTCGCTCACCTTGCTGGCGCTCGGGATCTTCGGCCCCGGCATCGCCACGGGCCTCGTGTCCGGTGCGCCGCAGCTCGGCGCTGGCGCAATGGCCGGTGCTGCTGTCGGCGCTGCCGGCACGGCCGTCGCCATCGGCGCCGCCGCGACGGGCGTGGGTGGCGCCGTGGCTGCTGGCGCGCGCATGGCCCCGGCTGCCGCCAAGCTGGCCGGTAGCGGTGCGCGCGCCGCCACGTCGGCGGCCAGCAGTGCGAAGTCGGCGTTCCAGGCCGGTTCCGCCGCCGCTGGCGGCGGCGCAAAGGGCGCGATGGCGGGCCTAGGCAACGTCGCCAAGACCGGCGCGCAGTCCACCGGACGCGCGGCTGCATCCCGCGCCTCCGCTGCCGGGCAACGCATGGTCGCTCCCTTCCGCGCTGGCTGGAATGGCGCTGCCGCCGATGGCGGCGCGGGCGCGGCATCCGGTCAGGGCGCCGCAGGCGAGGCCGCATCCGGCGCCGCTACCGCGCAGACGCAGGAACAGCCCGCTTGGGCCAAGCGCCTGCATCGTCGCCAGCAACTCACCCATGCCGCGACCACCACCGCCCACGCGCTGCGCGGTGGCGATGGCGGCGGCTCCGGCCAGGGGCCGAGCCTGCGCGATTCCGATTCATAAGGAGAACCGACCATGCGATTCAAGAAACCGCAGGTGCGCTACGCCGACACGCCGCAGCCTGCCACGCCGTACCAAGCTGCCGGCCAGGTGTGGGACGAGCGCATCGGCTCGCCGCGCGTGCAGGCGAAGAACTGGCGCCTGATGGCCTTCGGCTGCCTGACGCTCGCGCTGCTGATGGCCGGCGGCCTGGTGTGGCGCTCGGCACAGTCCATCGTGACGCCCTACGTCGTAGAGGTGGACAACGCGGGCCAGGTGCGCGCCGTGGGCGAAGCGGCCACGCCATACCGGCCCAACGATGCGCAGACCGCGCACCACATCGCGCGCTTCGTGACGCTGGTGCGCTCGCTGTCCATCGACCCCATCGTGGTGCGGCAGAACTGGCTCGACGCCTACGACTACACGACCGACAAGGGCGCGGCCGTGCTCAACGACTACGCACGGGTCAACGACCCGTTCGCGCGCATCGGCAAGGAGTCGGTGACGGTGCAGATCACCAGCGTCGTGCGCGCCAGCGACACGTCTTTCAACGTGCGCTGGACGGAACGCCGCTACGTCAACGGCGCCGCGGCGGGCTTGGAGCGGTGGACGGCAGTGGTGTCCATCGTGCTTCAGCCGCCGCGCACCGAAGAACGCCTGCGCAAGAACCCCCTGGGCATCTACGTCAACGGCCTGTCGTGGAGCCGCGAACTGGATTCTTCCGAAGGAGCCAAGCCATGAATGATCTTTTCCGTAAAACCGCTTTGCCGGTGATCCTGCTTGCCCTCGCGGGCTGCGCCACGCAGGGCAAACCGCCGCCGACCATCTCGCTCGATGAGCCGGTGCAGGCCCAGCCATTGCCCGAGCCACCTGCGCCGGTGGAGGTGGTGGCCGTGCCCGAGGTGCTGCCGATGCCAGCGCAGTTGAAGCCAGAGCCCGAAGCCGAGGACGCCAAGCCCGTGCCAGAGCCAGCCGATGAGAAGGTGCGCGTCTCGCGCGCCAATGCCGAGGCGCGTGTTGCGCCCACGCGAGAGGGCTACGTCAACGCGATTCAGGTATGGCCCTTCACGGATGGCGCGCTCTATCAGGTCTATGCGGCCGTGGGCCGCGTGACCGTGGTTTCTCTCCAGCCGGGCGAGGAGCTGGTGACCGTAGCCGCTGGCGATACCGTGCGCTGGATCGTGGGCGACACGTCCAGCGGCAGCGGTGTCGAGCTGCGCGTGAATGTCTTGGTCAAGCCGATCCGCTCGGGCCTGAAGACCAATCTCGTCATCACCACCAGCCGCAGGACGTACCTGCTGGAGCTGGCTTCGACGGAAAAGACGTGGATGGCGTCGGTGTCCTGGGAGTACCCGCGCGACCGGATGCTGGCTTTGCAGCGCCAGGCGCAGGCGGCCAGCGCTGCCGCGCCGGTCGATACCGGGCTGTCGTTGGAGAACCTGCGCTTCCGCTACGCGATCAGCGGTAGCAACCCGCCGTGGAAGCCGCTGCGCGCGTTCGACGACGGGCAGAAAGTCTATATCCAGTTCCCCGCCGGCATCGCGCAAGGCGAGCTGCCGCCGCTGTTCGTGATCGGGCCGGAAGGCGACGGGCAACTGGTCAACTATCGCTTCCGCTCACCGTACTACATCGTGGATCGGCTGTTTGGCGCCGCCGAACTCCGCCTGGGCGGAGACAAGGGCGACGTGGTGCGAATTGAGCGCACGGACGGCGTTGCGCGGAGGAACTGACCATGAGCCAAGACGACGCTCCCGACCTTGCCACGCCACAGGCGGGCAAGATGGCGCCCGAGGCGGTGGCGCTGCGCGCCCAGCCGCGCCCGGTCACGCGCTTGAACCGGCGCACGCTGGCCATCCTCGTCGGCGGCCTGTCGGTCGCCGTGCTCGGGGCCACGATCTGGTCGCTGCAACCGCAGTGGCGTGGTACCAACGAGCAGACCGAGCTTTACAACGTCGATCGCGTCTCAAAGTCCGAAGGACTGGATGGCCTGCCGGCCGACTACTCGAAGCTGCCGCCGAAAGTGCCCGAGCTGGGGCCGCCGCTGCCGGGTGATCTCGGCCCGGCCATTGTGAACTCGCAGCAGCCGGTGACGCCGGCGTATGCGCCGCCGGGCCACAACCCCGAAGATGCTTTGCGCAAGGAGGCCGATGCGGCGGCGGCTTCGTCGATGTTCTTCCGCTCGGGTGGCCAAGGTGCCGCCACGGTAGCGCAGGCAGCGCCGGGTGCGCTTGGCGCGGCAAACACGCTCGCGGCCTTCGACCCGCTTGCTGCTGGGCCGGCCTCGACGGCGGCCCAGCCTGCCGACCCGACCGCCGCGCAGAACCGGCAAGACCAGAAAGAGGCGTTCCTGAAAGCCGGTTCTACGGAAACCCGCAATTCCGGCAATCTGGCGCTGCCCGCGCCCCTTATCAAGTGATGGCCGGAACGGTGATCGCCGGCGCGCTGGTGACAGGCATCAAGTCGGACTTGCCGGGCGACGTGATCGG
Source organism: uncultured Albidiferax sp. (assembly GCA_963512645.1). Lineage (GTDB taxonomy): Bacteria > Pseudomonadota > Gammaproteobacteria > Burkholderiales > Burkholderiaceae_C > Rhodoferax_B. The sequence goes on from CAUPNM010000004.1 coordinate 52,720, forward strand.
CACCGTGACGGAGCCGGTCTATGACACGGCCACCGGCAAGTTCCTGCTGATCCCACAGGGGTCGCGCATCCTCGGGCGCTACAACAGTCAGGTCAGCTACGGGCAGAGCCGCGTGCAAGTGGTGTGGAACCGGATCATCTTGCCCGACACGTCCTCGCTGACGCTCGACAACCTAGTGGGCACCGACCCGGCCGGCTACGCGGGCTTGGAGGACGACGTGGACTGGCACTGGAACCGCATCTTTGCCGGTGCGGTGCTGACGACGCTGCTGGGCGTCGGCGCAGAACTGGCTGCGCCGGAGAACCGCCAGGACGGCAACCGCATCGTGATCGCCGGGCGTGACAGCGCCCAGGACAGCATCAATCAGGTCGGCCAGGAGATCACCCGACGCAACATGAACATCCAGCCGACGCTGACCGAGCGGCCTGGCCTGCCCGTGCGAATCATCGTCAACCGGGATCTGGTGCTGCGGCCGTACCAGCCGCTGTTCTTCAATCGGGGAGCTTCGCAATGAGCACGACCAAGAAGCTGCGGCTCGGGCCGCTGCCCAAGACCGAAAGCGTCAAACTGACCTTTGCCTGCCCGGCCAGCTTGAAAGCCGACCTTGACCGCTACGCGGCGCTGCATGCGCAGGCGTATGGCGAGGCGGTCGATGCCGTGACACTGATCCCGCACATGCTTGAGGCGTTCATCGCGGGCGATCGGGGATTCAGGAAAGACTCGACCCCTGCTATCCCGAAGCCGCCGCTGCGGAACTCACCCCCTTAGTTCAAGCGCGTGTCGCTGCCGAGTGTCGACGGGCGTCTTCACGTAGCTGATTCCCGGATTTCCAAGAACTGCCACCAGCAACCGGCACACCATCGCCTGCATTTGCAGTGTGGTGTTGCCCGGATCTGCTGCGGGCTGGTTGCCACCGTAGATCGAAAAGCCCAGCGGTCCATCGAAGAACAAGGCTTCATGAACGGTGTCGTTTCGGACGACGGATAGCGACGAGGGAGTCGCCTTGTCGCTCTTGGCCCAATCGGGTACGGGCATATCGAATTTTTCGCACATCCACTGGACGCGCCCCGCATGTGGCACAGAAGGCTTTTGCGCCTCCTTGACTACGACGAGCTTGAAGCAGGCTTCCAGCGCCATGTAAAGGTATTGGAACTGCTCGAAGGGAAGGCTATGCGGATACTGCGCCAAGAACAAGGCATGGATGACAGCCGCAACGCGCTTGGGCGCACGTGGATCGCCGCCTTCCGAGTCCAGGTAGTCCAGCGCTAACTCGATGACGTCAGCCACAGTGCAGCGAACCAGGGCGAAATCAACAAGCACCCCAGATTTAATGGGCGTCGCATCAAGAAAGCCCGCCTCCGTTGTCGTCAGCCGCATACCGAAAAAGAAGGACAAACACCAAACCACGAAATCGAGCTCTTCTCGGCTCCTGCCTTCATGCAGCGTCAGGACATGGGTCTTGGGCAGGCCGAAGACCCGGGCGTTGTACGGCATCGAGCGAACGTTTCCGCTCATGAAGTCCCGCTGCTGCTGAGCACCCGGATAAATCCAGTCCTTGAAGGCATTGGGGTCCCCGACAACGGTGGCCACGCTATTTTCGTGGTCCGGGAGCGTTTGGACGGAGAAACGGCCGGTCGCGATGTCGCAGGGCTTGGGGTAGTAGCCGAACTCGATGGCAATCCCATTGAGCGGCGCGCTGAGTGGTTGCTCCATCACAGTACAGGTGGCCTCATGAACATTGTTTCGTAAATTATCTAATCGACCCTGCTCTGACAGAACAATTCACGGTCAATTTTGTGAGCCAAGTTGGATGGCACCCTCCCCGCTTCGCCCCAGCGAGTTGTTCCGATTGCTGACGATAGTCACCATAGATCCATACGAACACAGCGCCTTAGGAACCCTCATGCTCGCTCACGTTCATTGCACCGATGCTGGCGATACCGCCTTGCCGCCGAAGGCATCCATTCCTCGTCCGGGTACGGATGGGTACGAAGACCTTCCTCAGTTTTCGGCCAAACTTCCCCTCCCGTTCCGCCGCACCATTCGCCGCCAAGATTTGCACCAGATCGTCCCTTTGGCGGACACGACGATCTATGGAATGGAGCAACGTGGCGAGTTTCCACGCCGATTCAATCTGACCTCGCGCTGCGTTGTTTGGGATCTGGAGGAAGTCGAAGCTTGGATTGAAGCTCGCAAGCAGTCCTCTCGGTCCGGTGCTATCACCAAGCCCAACGGACCTGATGTCAGGCTACGCAAGCGCCGACCCGTGCTCGATGTAGCTTCGACGTAGCAATGTGGCTAGGCGATCAGCAGTTTGAGCTCTCGCGCCGCTGCCACGGGCAGTCGATGAACTTCCTTGGTCAAATTAACTTCCAACGCTGCACGCGCGGTCTCCAGCATCTTTCGCTCAAAGGCATAGCCCCCCTTCTCTTCCAGCCAGCCCAGCACTTCGGCCAAGTGCCAGATTGAGGCGCTGCCCTCGTGCACCGGTGCTGGAAAAGTCGCAGCATGAGAAAGCATCACCTTACGCATTGCTTGGCGCGACACGCCCACCAATTCGGCGACATCGGTCAGCCCAACGAAATCCGGTGCCGCCTCCACGAGCTTCGCCAAGGGGACAGCACGCTTCACGTCGGCCAGCGCACTGCGCACCGCGGCCTGCGCGTTTTCAGCTTCGCGGGTGAACTCAAGCGCCAAGCGACCCGGCTGCCCGATACCCACCAAGGCGTCATCACAGCCGGCACTGCCGAGACGCTCGACCAGCACATCCGGATCACTGTCGTGCTCGGCGAGCTGGTACTTCAGGATGAAGGTGTATTCCATGGATCAGTCCTCAGATGACGATTCAGCTTCGTTTCGTTGCTGATGGATCGTGCAGTTATCCACGACCCGCCGCAGTGCTCGGGCATGATTGCCAGGGTTCTTCGGCGTGCTCCACACGCTCGTAATGCAGAACTCGCCGCAGCGGCACTCATCGTCGTTGTAAGGGCAGTAAATCTTGCCCCACGCATGACTGCCCCCGACCGTGACGCGCCAGCCCTGCGTTTCCGCATGCTTGAGCGCATCTTCGACCTCCTTCTTTGGATGAGAGGAACGGGCCATTCAAGGTCTCCAGTATGGGGATGAATCGTCAGGTTGTCAACTGACAACCTGACGTGAAGTGACTCAGACCGATGCGCTCAGCACAGGCACGACCGTATTGCTCGGCAACAGCGTGGGCGCGTATGCGCCACCCTCCACCCAGGCATCGACCATGTTGGCCCACTCCTGCAGCATGTGGCGGCGCGGCTCGGCGTATTCGGCCTTGTTGTAGACCGAGCGCGAGGAACGGCCGTCTTCATGCGCCAGGCACTTCTCGATCCAGTCGCCGTTGAAGCCGACCTCGTTGAGCAGCGTCGAGCCGGTGCGGCGCAGGTCGTGCACCGTGAAAGGTTCTAGCGGCAAACCGGCAGCTCTGGCGCGCTCGGACACGATCTGGGTCACGCGGTTGAGCGTCGCCTTGGACATACAGCGGTCGGCATCGTAGCGCGACGGCAGGACGAACTTCGACCCCGCTGCGCAGGTGTGCAGCGCAACGAAGATGTCCGCAGCCTGGCGGGACAGATAGACGACGTGCGGGTTGCGACCCTTCATTCGTGATTTTGGGATCGTCCAGGTCGCGTTCTCGAAATCAAGCTCGGCCCATGTCGCCTCGATCAATTCGCTCTTGCGTACCAGCGTCAACAGAATCATGCGCAACGCCAGGCGAATGGTCGGATAGGTGGCCACCGATTCCATCTGCCGGTACATCAGACGGATCTCCATCGGTGACAGCGCTCGATCCTTGGGCACGAAGGTCGCGATCGAAGCCGCGCCCACGCCATCGGCCGGGTTGTCGACCTTCTCGCCGTGCAGGATGGCGAAGGCGTAGACCTGCTTCACGATGTCGCGCACGTGGACGGCTGTGGCGGGCGCGCCGCGAGCCTTCACCTTGTTGCACAAAGCGCGCAGGTCGTCGGCGCTGACTTCGTTGAGCAGCCGGTTCTTGAACGCCGGCAGGATGTCCCGATCAACGATGCTCTTGCGCATCGCACGCGTGCTGTCGGCCATCTTGGCGTCGGCAAGCCATCGGGCAGTCATGTCGCCGAAATTCTTGGCAGCGGTCAGCCGGCGCTTCTCGCGCTGCTTCTCGTGCGCCGGGGACCTGCCCTCGGCAACGGCTCTCTTGGCGTCGAGCAGCTTTTCGCGGGCCAAGGCCAGTGAGATGCCGGCCGGCCCATAACGGCCGATGGTCAGCGTTTCACGCCGGCCGTTGAGACGGTAATCGTAGCGGAAGGTGACGGTACCGGTGGGCGATACCGTCACGTACATGCCGTCACGGTCGGAAGCCTTGTAAGTCAGGGACTTAGGCTTGAAGTTACGCAGTGCGGTGTCGGTAAGCATCGAGGTTTTTCCTCCTGTTCTTGACGGCTTTTACCGTCAGGGGTCAGGAGACCTGCTGATGCCTGGAAAGCCGCATGAAACAAGCTTTCCAGAGGAGACATTTACCGTCAAAGACCGGTTTGGTCTCAATAGTAAACGGGAGGGTCTTAATCAGACCTCCAGTTCTTACCGTCAGTTCTACCGCCAACCTGTTTTGCTGGCCGGCGATAGCCACCGATAGCTTCCGCGACGTATTTCTTTCTAGATCAATACGTTACGGCAGTTTTTCGATAGTTGGCGATAGTCCCTGAAGGACCTGATTTCACTCCCACTCGATGGTGGCAGGCGGCTTGCTGGAGACGTCGTAGGTCACACGGTTGATGCCGCGCACTTCGTTGATGATGCGGCCCGACACTTTTTTGAGCAGCGCGTAGGGCAGCTCGGCCCAGTCGGCGGTCATGAAGTCGCTGGTTTGCACCGCGCGCAGGGCCACCACGTAGTCGTAGGTGCGGCCATCGCCCATCACGCCCACGCTCTTGACGGGCAAGAACACGGCGAACGCCTGGCTGGTGAGCTGGTACCAGGTCTTGCCAAAATTGGGGCCGGGTGCCTCATCCTTGAAGTTGTGCAGCTCTTCGATAAAGATCGCGTCGGCGCGGCGCAGCAGGTCGGCGTATTCTTTTTTGACCTCGCCCAAAATGCGCACGCCCAGGCCGGGGCCTGGGAACGGGTGGCGGTACACCATATTGACGGGCAGGCCCAGGGCCACGCCGAGTTCGCGCACTTCGTCTTTGAACAGCTCGCGCAGGGGTTCCAGCAGCTTCAGGCCCAACTCGGCGGGCAGGCCGCCCACGTTGTGGTGGCTCTTGATGGTGACGGCTTTTTTGCTTTTGGCACCGCCGGACTCGATCACGTCAGGGTAAATCGTGCCCTGGGCCAGCCACGCCGCACCTTTGACGGTGCGGCCTCCTGCCTCACCGTTGGCACCCGCCGCCTTGAGCTTGGCGGCTTCTTGTTTGAATACGGTGACGAACTCGCCGCCGATGATCTTGCGCTTGGCTTCGGGGTCGGTCACGCCCGCCAGTTTGCCCAGGAACAGGTCGCTGGCATCGGCGCGGATCACCTTGGCGTGCAGCTTGCCGACGAACATGTCCATCACCATATCGCCTTCGTTCAGGCGCAGCAGGCCGTGGTCCACGAACACGCAGGTGAGCTGGTCGCCAATCGCGCGGTGGATCAGGGCGGCGGCCACGGAGGAATCCACGCCGCCCGACAGGCCCAGAATCACCTCTTCGTCGCCCACCTGGGCGCGGATGTGGGCCACCGCCTCGGCGATGTAGTCACCCATGATCCAGTCGGGTCGGGTGCCGCAGATGCCGAGCACAAAACGGTTCAGCAGCGCCTGGCCCTGCAACGTGTGGGTCACCTCAGGGTGGAACTGCACGGCGTAAAAACGGCGGGATTCATCCGCCATACCGGCAATGGGGCAGCTGTCGGTGCTGGCCATTAACTTGAAGCCGGGTGGCAATTCGGTCACCTTGTCGCCGTGGCTCATCCATACATTCAGCATGCCCTCGCCCTCGGGCGTGGTGAAGTCGGCAATGTCTTTGAGCAGCGCGGTGTGGCCACGGGCGCGCACGCTGGCAAAACCAAATTCACGGGTGTTGCCGGTTTCCACCTTGCCGCCCAGCTGCTGGGCCATGGTTTGCATGCCGTAGCAAATGCCCAGCACCGGCACGCCCAGGTCGAACACGGCCTGGGGGGCGCGGTCGGTGGTGTCTTCGGTCACGCTGGCGTGGCTGCCGGAGAGGATGATGCCCTTGAGGTTGCCGTCGGCTGCGTAGGCGCGTATCCATTCATCTGTCACATCACAGGGGTGGACTTCGCAGAACACATGGGCATCGCGCACGCGGCGGGCGATGAGCTGGGTGACTTGCGAACCGAAATCGAGGATGAGGATTTTTTGGTGGATGGACATGGGCGTGGGGCTAAAAATGAAAAACGGGCAGCGCGAGGCTGCCCGGATCTATCGACAAAAATGCGCTTTAGGCTTGCGCGGGAATCCGCAGAACTTGGCCTGGGTAGATTTTGTCCGGGCTGCTCAGCATGGGCTTATTGGCTTCAAAAATCTGGGGGTACAGATTGGCGTTGCCATAGGCTTTTTTGGCCACCGCGCTCAAGGTGTCGCCGCTGACCACCGTGTGGTAGGTGCACTCGGGCACATCCGGGCAGGTCATTTCATCGGCCACACCGGCTACGCCTTGGACGTTACCGCAGCAAACGACGATCTTTTCGCGGGTTTCCATGTCGGCTACCGCTCCACCCACGGTGACGATCTGGTCGGCACCGTTAAAAGCGATGGTCAGCCCGTCGGTGGACAAGCCCTGCGCCTTGATGTAGGTACCGATGGCCTCCGATGCCGCGGTGTTGGCCGCAGCGGCCTTTTCCTGGTTGCTTGGCTCCGCGACAGCCGCAGCAATTTCAGGTTTGTTGCCAAACAGTTTTTGACCAGCTTCTTTGATAAACGAAATCATGCCCATGGAATTTCTCCTTTAAACGGTATACAAACCAACAGCAAAAATACTGTCGGGGCTATTCTGACCGGTAGTTGGGTGCTTCTTTGGTGATTTGCACGTCATGTACATGGCTTTCGCGGATGCCGGCTGAGGTAATTTCCACAAATTCGGCTTTATTTTTCATATCGTCGATGGTGGCGCAACCGCAGTAGCCCATGCTGGCCCGGATGCCGCCCGCCATTTGGAAAATGATGGAGACCATGGAGCCCTTGTACGGAACCCGGCCTTCGATGCCTTCGGGCACCAGTTTGTCGGCGTTCGGGTTGCCGGTGTTGACCTCTTGGAAGTAGCGGTCTGCACTGCCCTGCTGCATGGCTCCGATGCTGCCCATGCCCCGGTAGCTCTTGTAGCTGCGGCCCTGGAACAGCACCACTTCGCCCGGCGCTTCCTCGGTGCCGGCAAACATGCCCCCCATCATCACGGTGCTGGCACCGGCAGCGATGGCCTTGGCGATGTCGCCGCTGTAGCGGATGCCGCCATCGGCAATCAAGGGTACGCCGCTGCCTTGCAAGGCAGTGGCCACGTTGTCGATGGCCATGATTTGCGGCACGCCCACCCCCGCCACGATGCGGGTGGTGCAAATGCTGCCAGGGCCGATGCCGACCTTGACCGCGTCCGCTCCGGCTTCGGCCAGGGCCAAGGCAGCTGCACCGGTGGCGATGTTGCCGCCGATCACATCGATGTGGGGGTAGTTTTGCTTGATCCAGCGCACGCGGTCGATCACGCCCTTGCTGTGGCCGTGGGCGGTGTCGACCACGATGGCGTCTACACCGGCCCGTACCAGGGCTTCGACACGTTCTTCGGTGCCTTCGCCCACACCCACCGCTGCGCCTACGCGCAACTGGCCGAGCGCATCCCGTGCGGCGTTGGGGAAACTGGTTTGTTTGGTGATGTCTTTAACGGTGATCAGGCCCTTGAGCTCGAACGCATCGTTGATGACCAGCAGGCGCTCGAGCTTGGATTTGTTCAGCAGCGCCTTGGCCTCGGCCAGCGAAGCGCCTTCCTTGACCGTGACCAGCTTTTCGCGCGGGGTCATGATCTGGCTCACGGGTACGTCGTAGCGGGTTTCAAAGCGCAGGTCGCGGCTGGTGACGATGCCGACCACCTTGCCACCATCGCACACCGGAAAGCCCGAAATACCCAGCTGGGCTGACATGTCGATCACCTGGCGCACGGTGTGGCTGGGGGTGATGATGACCGGGTCGCGCAGCACACCAGATTCGTAACGCTTGACCTTGAGCACTTCGGCAGCTTGCTGCTTGGGTGTGAAGTTCTTGTGCACGATACCCATGCCGCCTTCCTGGGCCATGGCAATGGCCAGGCGGGCTTCGGTCACGGTGTCCATGGCGGCAGACACCAGGGGCAGGTTCAGGGTGATGTTGCGGGAGAGGCGGGTCGCAAGAGAGGTGTCCTTGGGCAGGACTTGGGAGAACGCAGGCACCAACAACACATCGTCGAAAGTGAGCGCTTTTCCTAGCAGACGCATATAGAAAGCTCCAAAAGACAGATTGTACAAGCCTGCAAGCACCCCTCTTTCTGTAACAAGCTTGGGGCAATTGCGTGCATACCTGTCCAAAACGCGCAAAACCGCACAGCCCACCGCTAAACTCCGCGCATGAAACTGCACAAATTGCTTGCGTTGGCTATTGGGTCTGCCCTGTCGTGGGGTGCGGTCGCCCAGTGGCAATGGATAGACAACGGCGGCCGCAAAGTGTTCAGCGACCGGGGGCCGCCACCCGATATTCCGGCAAAAAATATTTTGCGCCAACCCGGCGGTACGCCCAAAGTGGCACCGGTCGCCGCGACGGAAGCGCCCGCCTCTGCAGCCGCTGCGCCCAAGATCAGTGGCGTGGACAAGGCTTTGGAAGAGAAGAAAAAGCAGGCTGAAGCCACCGAAGCAGCCCAGCGCAAGGCCGAAGCAGACAAAAACGCCGCCGCCCAGGCCGAAAACTGCACCCGGGCCAAGCAATCCAAGGCCAATTTCGATTCGGGTTTGCGTATCGCCCGCACCAATGACAAAGGCGAACGCGAAATCCTCGATGACGCAGCCCGTGCCGCTGAACTCAAGCGCCTGCAGGACGTGATCAGCGCCGACTGCAAGTAGGTTCAGTACCCCGTCAGTACCCGGCCTTCGCCCCCGCCCGCTTCTTGGTAAACAGGCCCGCGCGGCCTGCGCCCTGGCGGGTGAAACGGGTGCGGCGGGCGACTTTGGGGTCGACGGTGAGCGGGTGGTACAGCTCTACCCGGTCGCCGTCTGCCAGTAGCTGGGTAGGTGGTGCCGATGTACCCCACACCCCGGTGTCCAGGCTCCGCAAATCCACACCCGCCAAAGCGGGCAAGGCACTGCAGGCCCGCAGCGCATCCGCCAGACACCCACCTGCGGGCATATCCAGCAGCACTTCCACCACCTGGCCAGGCGCCACTGCGCAGACCACGGTGATGTGCAAAGTGCTATCCGCCATAGACCTGCTCGGCGCGTTTCACAAAGGCATCGACCAGGCTGCCCGCGATACGGTCGAACACCGGGCCGACCAGGGCCGACAGGGCGATGTTGTCAAAACCGTAGTTCAGCTGCAGATCGACCCGGCAGGCCCGCTGGCTGCCGTCGCCCACGGGGGTGAAGCTCCAGGTGCCGTCCAGGTTGGAAAACGGGCCCTTGATGAGCTTCATCAGCACCTGGCGGTTCTCCGGGCTGGTCACGTGGGTGTTTTGGGTGACAAACTTCTGGTGGATGCCGCCAAAAGCAATACCCACTTCGGCAGTCATGCCGTTGCTTTCTTCGCTGAGTACGGCGGCCTGGTCGCACCAGGGTAAAAACTGCGGATACAGCGCCACCTGGGTGACCAGGGCGAACATTTCTTCGGCGCTGTACCAGATAAGGACGGACTTGTGGACGTTTTTCATAGAATGGAGGGCTGCGCGGGATTGTAGAACCTGCCCCCGCCCTCTTCTCCTCTAGTACCTAATGGCCAAAAAACCCGATCCTACCGCCCGCATTGCCGACAACAAAAAGGCCGCTTTTAACTACTTCTTCGAGGAGCGCATCGAGTGCGGCCTGGTGCTGGAAGGCTGGGAGGTCAAGTCGCTGCGCGAAGGCAAGGTGCAGCTCACCGACGGCTACGTGGTGGTGCGCGCGGGCGAGCTGTTTTTGATCGGCTGCCAGATCCACCCGCTGAATTCGGCCTCTACCCACATCAGCCCCGACAAGGTGCGCACCAAAAAACTGCTGCTGCACAAGGAGCAGATCAAGAAAATGATCGTCAAGGTGGAACAAAAGGGCTACACCCTGGTGCCGCTGAACCTGCACTGGAAGGCGGGCAAGATCAAATGCGAAATTGCTCTGGCCAAGGGCAAGGCCGAGCACGACAAGCGCGACACCATCAAGGACCGCGAAGGCAAACGCGAAGTCGAGCGCGCCATGAAGTCGCGCAGCCGCTAAAACTTGGGATAGCATCCGTCCACCATGCGCCGCCTCGTCCTCATCCTCATGCTTGTCCTGCTGCCCCTGCGCGGCTGGGTGGGCGAGGCCATGGCGATGGACATGATGGCCACACAGGCAGGCGCTACACAAACAGTAGCTGCTCACGCCCATGGAATAAGCGCTGAGAGCACTTTTGATGCAGAAATGCAGGCGGATTGCCACGAGGCTACAGGCGCTGAACCGTCCGACTCCACTACTAGCACCTCCTCCGGCACCCATTGCGGCACCTGCCCGCTGTGCCAGATGTGCCACAGCGTGGCCGCCCCGGCGCCGTTTTCCATCCTCCCCACCCCCTGGCTGCCCCACGCGCAGCCCACCACCGGCCCCGCCCGGTTCGCCAGCGCACCCGCTGCGTTTGCGTTGAAACCACCGATTTCCTGAACGCCCTAGCCGTAGTCCGTCCGCAATTTGCCTGAACCGGCAGCGTTGCGGGCACCGCTTGAGTCGTTCAGGAGATTATTTTGAGAACTTTGTTTTTAAGCGCCAGTGCGCTGCTGTGCGCCGCTGCGGGCGCGCAAAGCCCTTTATCCCCATTGGATCCGTCTGTACCCGTGCCCGCCGTGGCCTACCGCTCGGTGTTTATCGAGACCCCCACCGGGGTCGAAACCCGGTCGCTGGACTGGAAACGCGCCCATGCCGACGTCGCCCAGTTCCCGCGCGGCCATGCCGATGTGCTCAAGTGGGAACGGGCCCAGCCTGCCCAAAATCCCCAGGTTGCCAAATGAGCCGCCGCTTGAAAACCACCGGCACGGCCCTGGCCCTGCTGGTCTTGACGGGCTGCGCCACGCTCTCGCCCGACGGCGACCTGGGCGCGGTGCAGCAGCTCACCCAAGGTAAAACCGGCGGTGTCAACCCGCAGCTAAAACCCGATCCGCAAGCCATCCAAGACCTGCTGGCCCAGCCGCTCAGCGCCGAGGCCGCAGTGCGCATCGCCCTGCTAAACAGCCCACAACTGCAAGCAACACTTGCGACGCTGGGCGTGAGCGACGCAGACCGCGTGCAAATGGGCCGCCTGCCCAACCCGCACTTCGCCATAGGCCGCTTCACCGAGGGCGACACCCGCGAGATTGAGCGTGTGCTCAGCTTCAACGTGCTCGGGCTGCTGGCCCTGCCCTGGCGCGCCCAGTGGCAAGGCCAGCAGCACGAAATGGCCAAGTTACAGGCCGCGCAAGACGTGGTGCGGCTGGCCGCAGACACCCGCAAGGCCTGGATCACTGCCGTGGCCGCCCAGCAAAGCGCCCAGTACCTGCGCGAGGTGAAAGAGGCCGCCGAGGCCGGTGCCGAGCTGGCCCGGCGCATGGCCCGGGTGGGCAACTGGAGCCGCCTGGAGCAGGCCCGCGAACAGCTGCTGCTGGCAGAGGCCACCGCACAACTGGCCCGCGCCCAGCAAGCGGCCTTCAGCAGCCGCGAAAAGCTCATCCGCCTGATGGGCCTGTGGGGTGCGCAAACCAGCTTTACCCTACCAGACCGCCTGCCCGACCTGCCCAAGGCCGCTACCGAGATGGCCGACATCGAAGCCCAGGCTCTGCGCGAGCGGCTGGACGTGCGGGCCGCCGTGGCGCGTACCGAAACCATCGCCCGGCAGGAGGGCTTTGACAAGGTGGTGGGCTATTTCGACGGCCTGGCTCTCAGCTACAGCCGCAACACCACGTTCGACAACGCCCACGGTGGCAAGGACACCCAGCGCGGCTGGGAGCTGGAACTGCCCCTGCCGCTGTTTGACTGGGGTGGTGCCCGCCATGCCCGGTCCAAGGCGGTCTATCTGCAATCCACCGCCCAGGTGCGTGCCGTGGCCATCCAGGCCCGATCGGAGGCGCGCGAAGCCAGCTTTGCCTACCGCACCGCGTTCGACCTGGCGGTGCACTACCGCGACGAGATCGTGCCGCTGCGCAAGTTCATTGTTGAAGAGCAGGTGCTGCGCTACAACGGCATGCTGGCCAGCGTGTGGGATCTCTTGGCCGAGACCCGCCAGCAAAGCCTGGCCGTGAACAGCGCCATCGAAGCACAGCGCGACTTCTGGCTGGCCGAGGCCGACCTGCAAACCGCATTGACCGGCACCTCGCCCGGTGCGCTGGCATCCCTTTCATCTGGCGCAAGCCCCGAACCCACCCAAGGACATTGATATGGACCGCAGAACCTTTTTTGGCGGCGCAGCCCTATCCGCTGTGGCAGCCGCCAGCGTCAGCAAAGTCGCCCTGGCCGCCCTGCCCGAGCCGGTGATCGCCACCACAGCCGCCACCGCCGCGCCGCTCACCCCGCCCAATGGCCGCCCGTACAACCCGGTGGTCACCCTCAACGGCTGGACCTGCCCCTGGCGCATGAACGCGGGGGTGAAAGAGTTCCACCTGGTGGCCGAGCCGGTGGTGCGCGAAATCGCCCCCGGCATGCAGGCCACGCTGTGGGGCTACAACGGCCAGTCGCCCGGTCCCACCATCGAGGTGGTGGAAGGCGACCGCGTGCGCATCTTCGTCACCAACCGCCTGCCCGAGCACACCACCATCCACTGGCACGGCCAGCGCTTGCCCAACGGCATGGACGGCGTGGGCGGGCTCACCCAGCCGCAGATACCGGTGGGCAAAACCTTTGTCTACGAGTTCGTGGCGCGCCGCCCCGGCACTTTCATGTACCACCCGCACGCTGATGAGATGGTGCAAATGGCCATGGGCATGATGGGTTTTTGGGTGACGCATCCCAAGGTCAAAACCCCGGCCATCGCCGAAGTCCAGCGCGACTTCTGCTTTTTGCTCAACGCCTACGACATCAGCCCTGGCAGCACCACGCCCCGGCCCAACACCATGCTGAACCAGAACCTATGGACCTGGAACAGCCGGGCCTTCCCCGGCATTGACACGCTCAACGTGCGCCAGGGCGACCAGGTGCGCATCCGGGTGGGCAACCTCACCATGACCAACCACCCCATCCACCTGCACGGCCATGAATTTGTGGTCACCGGCACCGACGGTGGCCCGGTGCCCCCCAGTGCCCGCTGGCCCGAGGTGACCACCGACATCGCGGTGGGCCAGATGCGGAAGATCGAATTTCTGGCCGACGAGCCCGGCGACTGGGCGCTGCATTGCCACAAAAGCCACCACACCATGAACGCGATGGGCCACGACGTGCCCAACATGGTGGGCGTAGACCACCGGGGCCTGGTGCAAAAGATCCAGAAACTGGTGCCCGACTACATGCTGATGGGCGAGCGCGGCATGGCCGACATGGGCGAGATGCAAATGCCCCTGCCCGACCACACCCTGCCCATGATGACCGGCACCGGCCCCTACGGCCCCATCGAGATGGGCGGCATGTTCACCACGCTCAAAGTGCGCAAAGACCAGAAGCCAGGCGACTACAGCGACCCGGGTGCCTACCGGCAGCCGCCGGGCACGCGGGCGTTCGAATGGACTGGTGAATTGGCGGAGCCCGCACGCCCTGCAGCCGTCGCACCCACCGATGCGGTGCAGGTACGCAAACCCGGTGCGGGCGCGCACAGCGGGCACTGACCCCTGAATACTATTGAATTGATAGCTGCTCTCGCCCATCGAATAAGCGCTAGAGCCCGATTTTCCTTAAATTAACTGAAAGCACACCCATGGCACACCGCCGACACGTTCTCCACACACTCGCCTCCACCGCCCTGCTGGCCGCCGCAGGCCCGGTGCTGGCCGGGCCCGGCCACGCCACATCCCACGGCCCGGTGAAAAAAGAGCAAACCGACTGGGGCATTGCAGGCGATGCCAAAGCGGCCAAGCGCACGGTGCAGATCAGCATGCTCGACAGCATGCGTTTCAGCCCTGACACCATCACCGCCAAGCTGGGGGAAACCATCCGCTTCACCATGAAGAACCCCGGCACGCTGGGCCACGAGCTGGTAATTGGCACCCAGGCCGCGCTGGATGAACACGCCGCGCTGATGGTGAAGTTCCCCGGCATGGAGCACGACGAGCCCTACATGGCCCATGTGGGCGCGGGCCACCACGGCAGCATCGTCTGGACCTTTAACCGCCCCGGCAGCTTCGCCTTTGCCTGCCTGATCCCCGGGCACTACCAGGCCGGCATGGTCGGCAAGATCACCGTTGCAGCCCGATAAACCCAAAAACCACCAGGAACCACCATGCGCACCATCACCACCGTCCTGGCCATCGCCACTTTTTGCACTGCCGCTCTGGCACAGGCTACTCTGCCCTGGGCCGACGGCGAAGTCCGCAAAGTCGATCTGCCAGCCCAAAAAATCACCCTGCGCCACGGCGAGATCAAGAACCTGGACATGCCGCCCATGAGCATGGTGTTCCAGGTCAAAAACCCGGCCCTGCTGGAAAACGTAAAACCAGGCGACAAGGTGAAGTTCACCGCCGAGCAGATCGGGAGCGCGTTGGTCGTCACCGATCTCCAGCCTGCGCCAGCGTCTCAATGATCGGGCACGGCAGCTCTTTGCCGGTGTGTTCGCAGCTATCGATCAAATGCGACAGCGCCTGCTGCATGCGCTGCAGGTCGGCCAGCCGGGTGCGGATCTCGTCCAGCCGCTGGCCCGCAATCTGGCGGATGGCGCTGCGGTCCAGGCCGTCTTCCAGCGACAGCAGTTCGGCCACCTCGTCCAGCGAAAAGCCCAGCTCCTGCGCCCGCTTGATGAAGCGGATGCGCTGGCCCAGCGCCACCGGGTAGTAGCGGTAGGCACCACGCGACTCGGGCACCGGCAGCAGGCCGCGCTGTTGGTAGTAGCGGATGGTTTCCACCCCGACCCCGGCGGCTTGGGCCAGCTTGCCGATAGTCAGGGTGGTGTTTGCAGCAGTTTGCATAGATATATTTGTAAAAACGCTTGACTCTGGGGTTGACTACGGAGTCTATGCTCGGTCCATTGAGTTTGCAAAGGAGTCCACCATGGACCAGTCAACGGTTTCCCCCCACGGCCACGCGCCGCCCGTCCTGAAAGACCCGGTCTGCGGCATGACAGTGACTGAAAAGTCCGCCCACGCCCACGTCCATTCAGGCTACAGCTATTATTTTTGCAGTGCAGGTTGCAAAACCAAGTTTGCGGCCAGCCCGCAGAAATACCTCGCTGCGCCCGAAGCACCTCCCCAGGCTGCGGTGGCCGGGGCCAACTACACCTGCCCCATGCACCCCGAGGTGCGGCAAGACCATCCTGGCAGTTGCCCGAAGTGCGGCATGGCGCTGGAGCCGGAAATGCCCAGCCTGGACGAGGCAGAGAACCCCGAGCTGGTGGACTTTCGCCGCCGCTTCTGGTGGACCCTGCCGCTCAGCGTGGTGGTGATGGTGCTGGCCATGCTGGGGCACCGCTTTCATTGGTTTGACATGCAGGTGCAAAGCTGGATCGAACTGGTCTTGAGCCTGCCGGTGGTGCTGTGGGCGGGTGCGCCGTTTTTTGTGCGCGGCTGGCAATCGTTGCGCAACCGCAGTCCGAATATGTGGACCCTGATCAGTCTGGGCACGGGCGCAGCCTTTGTCTATAGCGTGGTGGCCACGCTGGCACCGCAGGTGTTTCCGGCATCGTTTATGTCCATGGGCCGGGTGGCGGTGTACTTCGAGGCGGCGGCGACGATCATTTCGCTCACCTTGCTGGGCCAGTTGCTGGAGCTCAAGGCCCGCTCGCAAACCTCGGCGGCCATCAAATCCTTGCTTGGCCTGGCGCCCAAAACCGCCCGCCGCATTGCCGACGACGGCAGCGAGGCCGACATTCCGCTCACCCACGTACACATCGGCGACCGCCTGCGCGTGCGCCCCGGCGAAAAAGTGCCGGTGGACGGTTTGGTGCTGGACGGCAGCAGCGCGGTGGACGAGTCCATGCTGACCGGCGAACCCATGCCTGTGACCAAGCGCAGCGGTGACAAACTGATCGGTGCCACCCTCAACACCACCGGTGCGCTCACCATGCAGGCCGAGCGGGTGGGCTCCGGCACCATGCTGTCGCAAATCGTGCAAATGGTGGTGCAGGCCCAGCGCTCCAAAGCGCCGATGCAGCGCATGGCCGACACGGTGGCGGGCTATTTTGTGGGGGCGGTGGTGGCCATCGCCTTGCTGACGCTGGTGGCCTGGGGACTTTTTGGCCCCGCGCCCAGCTGGAGCTATGGCCTGATCAACGCGGTGGCCGTGCTCATCATCGCCTGCCCCTGCGCGCTGGGGCTGGCCACGCCCATGTCCATCATGGTGGCCACAGGGCGCGGTGCCACCCAGGGCGTGCTGTTCCGCGATGCGGCGGCCATCGAAAACTTCCGCCAGATCGACACCCTGATCGTCGACAAAACCGGCACGCTGACCGAAGGCAAGCCGGTGTTCCACAGCGCCCTGCCCCTGCCGGGCTTCGATGTCGACAACGTGCTGCGGCTGGCCGCCAGCCTGGACCAGGGCAGCGAGCACCCGCTGGCCGATGCCATCGTGCGGGCTGCCCGCGACAAAGGCTTGGCCCTGGCCCCCGTGGAGGGCTTTACATCGGCCAGTGGCATTGGCGTGCAAGGCCAGGTGAAAGGGCATGCGCTGGCGCTGGGCAACACTGTGCTGCTGAAGCAAATGGGCATCTCGGTGGCAGCATTGGAGGCACAGGCCGAAACCTTGCGCCGTGGCGGTGCCAGCGTCATCTACCTGGCGGTGGATGGCCAATTGGCCGGGCTGCTGGCCGTAGCCGACCCCATCAAGGCCAGTACCGCCGAAGCCTTGGCGGCCCTCACCGCAGCAGGCATCCGCATCGTGATGGCCACCGGCGACGGCGTGGGCACCGCGCAGGCCGTCGCCCAGAAACTGGGCATTACCGAAGTGTTTGGCGAAGTCCAGCCCGCCGACAAGCTGGCGCTGGTGGTGCGGCTGCAAAAAGAAGGCCGCAAGGTGGCGATGGCGGGCGACGGCATCAACGATGCCCCGGCGCTGGCCCAGGCCGATGTAGGTATTGCCATGGGCACCGGTACCGACGTGGCCATGAACAGCGCCCAGGTCACCCTGGTCAAAGGCGACCAGCGCGGCATCGCCACCGCGCGGGCCTTGTCCAACGCCACCATGGCCAACATGCGGCAGAACCTGGGTTTTGCCTTTGTCTACAACGCGCTGGGCGTGCCGCTGGCCGCAGGCGTGCTGTTCCCGTGGACCGGCTGGCTGCTATCGCCCATGGTGGCGGCGCTGGCCATGAGCCTGAGCTCGGCCTCGGTCATCACCAACGCCCTGCGCCTGCGCCACGCGAAACTTAGAAACGAACCACACTGATAGGCTAGGAGGAACATGACTACTTTTGAAATCACCGGCATGACCTGCGGCGGCTGCGTCAAGCGCGTACAAGCCAAACTGGAAGCCGTCGCCCCCGGCGTGCAAGTGCAACTCAAGCCACCCCAGGCCACGCTACCCGGCCCCATGGATGTAGCCACCCTGCAAGCCGCGCTGGCGGGCAGCCACTACAGCATCACCGCACCCGCCGTGGTGGAACCGCCGCCTGCGCCGCCTGCCATCGCCCCCAACTGGTTCGCCACCTACCGCCCGCTGCTGCTGATCGTGGCGTACATCCTGGGTGCCAGCCTGCTGGTGCAGGGCGCGCAGGCCAGCGCCATGGAGACCATGCGTTATTTCATGGCCGGGTTCTTTTTGGTGTTTTCGTTCTTTAAGCTGCTGGACGTGGCCGCGTTTGCCGATGCCTATGCGGGCTACGACCTGCTGGCGCGGCGCTGGCGGCCCTGGGGGTTTATCTACCCGTTTGTGGAGCTGGCGCTGGGCGTGGCCTACCTGGCGAACTTTCAGCCCATGCTCACCAACACGGTGACGCTGGTGGTGATGGGCTTTTCGGCGATCGGGGTGGTTAGCGCGGTGCTCAACAAACGCAGCATCCGCTGTGCCTGCCTGGGCACGGTGTTCCAGCTGCCCATGTCTACCGTCACCATCATCGAAGACGTGGGCATGGTGGCCATGGCGGCGATGGCGGCGATGGCGCTGGCAATGTAGTTACCAGGTGCCTTTGGGTTTGCGCGCCCGCACGGCGGCAGACACCATCTCCACCGTGGCCGGGCGGTTGGCGATTTGGGCGAAGTCGATGGCGGTCAGGCTTTTCTGGTTCTTCAGCATCGGGTCGGCGCCTTCGTCCAGCAGCAGCCGGACGGCATCGTCCGTGCCGTACTGCGCGGCCATCATCAACGGGGTGCTGCCGTTGGGCGAGGCCGCATCGATGTAGGCATGGTTCTCCAGCAGCAGGCGTATCACGTCCAGATGGCCGTGGGTGGCGGCGTAGTGCAGCGGGGTCCAGCCGGTCTTGTTGACGTCTGCGCCCTTGGCGATGAGCTGGCTGCACAGCGCCAACTGGCCTTGCAGGGCAGCCAGCATCAGCGGGCTTTCGTCCTGGGGCGTGCGGGTCTCAGTTTTGATTTTGGGCCAGGCCAGCAAGGCGTTGGCGGCTTTGAAGTTCTCGCCCTTGAGCGCCAGATACAGGCCCGAGCGGCCTTGCGCGTCGGTGGTGTTACCGTCAAAACCGCGTTGCAGCAACGTCTGGATGCCTCCCGCATCGTCGCGTTGGACGGCGGTGAAAAAGTCGTCGAACGAACCGGCTTGAACTGCACTAAACCCCATTAAAACAACAAGGTAGGCAGCTTTCTTGAAGTGCTTTATCACGACAAAACTCCGCGAAACAGGCGGTCGAAATTGGCACTGGTGGTGTACGCCACCTCTTCTACCGAGATGTTTTTGATCTGCGCCACCTGCTTCGCCACATACGGCACGTACGCGGGCGTATTGGTCTTGCCGCGAAACGGCATGGGTGCGAGGTAGGGGCTGTCGGTCTCGATCAGCAGGCGGTCCATGGGCACGAACGCGGCCACGTCACGGATGTCCTGGGCGGTCTTGAAGGTCAGGATGCCCGAGAACGAAATGTAAAAACCCAGGTCCAGCGCGGCACGGGCCACGGCCTGGGTTTCGGTAAAGCAGTGGAACACGCCGCCCGCGCTGCCCGCCGATCCATCCTCGCCCTCTTCGCGCAGGATGGCGATGGTGTCATCCGACGCACTGCGGGTGTGGATCACCAGCGGCTTGTCCACCTGGCGGGCGGCGCGGATGTGGGTGCGAAAGCGGTTGCGCTGCCACTCCATGTCGGCCACGCTGCGCTCGCCCAGGCGGTAGTAGTCCAGCCCGGTCTCACCAATGCCCACCACGCGGGGCAAGGCCGAGCGTTGCAGCAAGTCCTCCAGCGTGGGCTCTAACACGTCGTCGTTGTCGGGGTGCACGCCCACCGTGGCCCAGAAGTTGTCATAGCCCGTGGCCAGCGCATGCACGTCGGCAAATTCTTCGAGCGTGGTGCAGATGCACAGGGCGCGGGTGACCTGCGCCTCGGCCATGGCGGTGCGGATAGCGGGCAGGTTGGCTACCAGATTGGGGTAGCTGAGATGGCAATGGGAGTCGGTGAACATGGCAGCCGCTAGAAAGCGGAGAAAAGAGCGGAGAAAAGCTAAATCGTTTGCGTGGGGCGGTCGGATGCCAAGTGGGGCCCGAGGATCTCTTCAATCTTGATCTTCAGCACGCGGGCCTTTTCCTCTTTGGGAAACTGGATACCCACGCCCTGCGTGCGGTTGCCTGCGGCGCGGGCGGGCGTGACCCAGGCTACGCGCCCGGCGATGGGATAACGCTGCGGGTCGTCCGGCAACGAGAGCAGCACATACACATCGTCGCCCAGCTGGTAATCGCGGGAGGTGGCGATGAACAGGCCGCCCTCGGTGAACATCGGGATGTAGGCCGCGTGCAGCGCGCCTTTTTCCTTGATGGCCAGTTGGATGACGCTGGGGCGGGGTGAGGAATTGTTGCTGCTCATGGCCGCGAGTTTAGGACGTTTTGGGCCCGGCCCACCAACGATTCCAGCAGCAGCCCCGCATTGAAGGGGTGCTCGACCACCCGGGCGGTGGCGTTCAGGTCTTTGGACCACTGCGTCAGCACGGCCACGGCAGGTGCAGCAGGCAAATCACTGGCCGCAAAAAACCGCGGTGCGGCCCCCACGCGGGCCAGCAACAGGTCGTGGCAGAGCTTTTGCAGCGCGTCCACCACCTGGGCCGGAGCCCAGTCGGCAAACACGGTCAGCACGCCCTGCCCCACGGCGCGCGGAATGGCCGACCAGCTCTGCGCGGTGCGTCCGGCACGGGCCCATTGCAGGGCATCTTCCGGGCGGCTTCCGGCGGCGGCCAGCAGCACGGCGGCATCGGCAGCGGGCACGCCCTGCGCCTGCAGCCAGGCGGTGGATACGTCTTTTTCGGGCCAGACCATGTTGTGGCCCATGCAGCGGCTGCGGATGGTGGGCAGCAACTGGTGGGCCGCCCCCGTGGCCAGCACAAACTTCACGTCACCCGGTGGTTCTTCCAGGGTTTTGAGCAGGGCGTTGGCCGTAATGTGGTTCATGCGCTCGGCCGGGTACACCAGCACCGCCTTGCCCCGGCCCCGGCCGCTGGTGCGCTGCGCAAATTCCACCGCATCGCGCATGGCATCCACGCGGATTTCCTTGCTGGCCTTGCGCTTTTTGTCGTCGATGTCGGACTGGGCCTTTTCGCTCAGCGGCCAGCCCAGCTCGACCATCATGGCCTCGGGCATCAGCAGGCACAGGTCGGCGTGGGCGTGCACGTCGATCGCGTGGCAACTGGCGCACGCGCCGCAGGCACCCTGGGCGGTGGGCCTGAACGTGGGCATATCGCACAGCCAGGCGCGCACCAGCTCCATCGCCAAGGTGTACTGGCCCAGGCCGCTGGGGCCTTGCAGCAACCAGGCGTGGCCGCGCTGGGCCAGCAGGCTGTCGCGCTGCTGCGCCACCCAGGGAGGTAAAAGGGGGTTGCTCATGCAGTCTCCAACCAGCCACGGCCCACCAGCACGGCGTGGATCTGCTGCCATACCGCCTCGCGCTCCACGTCGGCGGCGATGCGTGCAAACCGGGCCGGGGCCTGGGCCGCGCGCTGGGCGTAGCCATCGGCCACGCGGGCGAAAAAGGCGGCGGGCTGGGACTCGAAACGGTCGGGCACGCGGGCCCCGGCCAGCCGTTCGGCAGCCACGGTGGGTGGCAAATCAAACCACAGCGTCACATCCGGGTTACGAATGAAATCGGCACCTAGCGCTGGTACTGATTGCACAAGCAGCTCCAAATAAGATAGCACGCCCAGGTCGAAGCCCCGACCACCGCCCTGGTAGGCAAAGGTGGCATCGGTGAAGCGGTCGCAGACCAGCACCTCACCCCGCGCCAGAGCAGGTTCGATCACGTGCTGCAGATGGTCGCGCCGGGCGGCGAAGACCAGCAAGGCCTCGGTCAAAGGGTCCATGGGGTCGTTGAGCACCAGGGTGCGCAACTTCTCGGCCAGCGGCGTACCGCCGGGCTCGCGGGTCAACGTCACCACCCTGCCCTGCGCCCGGAAAGCGGCGGCCACAGCGGCGATATGGCTGGACTTGCCCGCGCCGTCTATGCCTTCAAAGCTGATAAAAATGCCGGGTAGGTTCATTTGTTGCGCTGAAATTTGTTGACGGCGTTGTTGTGCTCGTCGAGGCTGCTGCTGAACTGGCTGGTGCCGTCGCCGCGCGCCACAAAGTACAGGGCGGTGGTGGCAGCGGGCTGCACGGCGGCCAGCAGCGACTGGGTGCCGGGCATGGCAATCGGCGTGGGCGGCAGGCCCCGGCGCAGGTAGGTGTTGTAGGGCGAGTCGGTTTGCAGGTCGCGCCGGCGCAGGTTGCCGTCAAATGCCGCACCCAGGCCGTAGATCACCGTGGGGTCAGTCTGCAGCGGCATGCCGATGCGCAGCCGGTTGTTGAACACGCCCGCCACCAGGGTGCGGTCGCCCGACTGGCCGGTTTCTTTCTCGATGATGCTGGCCAGGATCAGCGCCTGTTCGGGGGTTTTGGCCTCGCTGGTAGGCTGGCGCAGCGCCCAGGCGGCGGCCAGTTTTTTGTCCATGGCGTGCATGGCGCGCTTGAGCACCGCAAAGTCGCTGCTGCCCTTGGAGTAGGTATAGGTGTCGGGGAAAAAGCGGCCCTCGGGATGCACACCCGGGCGGCCCAGCGCGGCCATGATGGAATCATTGCCTAGCGCTTGGCTGTCGGGCCTGAGCTGCTCTGCTTTGGATAGCGCGGTGCGCACCTGGGTGAAGCTCCAGCCCTCTACCAGCGTGACCGAGCGCAGCGCTTCGTCGCCGCGCACCAGCTTGTCCAGCAGGCTGATGGGCGTGGCGCCGGTGGTGATTTCATAGCTGCCCGCCTTGATCTGGCGGGCATCGCCCGAGGCGCGGAACCAGGCGTAGAGCAGCACTGGCGAGGTTTGCACGCCCGCAGCCACCGCCGCCTGCGCCACACCGCGCGCGCCGGTGCCGGGCTCGACCGACAAATCCAGCATTGGTGCGGCCAGGGCCAGCGGCTGGTGTAACCACCACCATGCTGCGCCGCCGCCCACACCCGCTACCAAGAGCAAAACCAAGATCAGACGACGCACAGCCTTACAAGCCTTATTGATAACAAGGGGCGATGATAATTCACACTATGACCCATCTACCCACCGGCTCCGCCCCCCTCACCCACCTGGGTGTCATCCGCGCCGAAGGTGCCGATGCCGCCAAATTTCTGCACGGCCAGCTCACGCAAGACTTCGCGCTGCTAGGCCAGGATACCGCCCGCCTGGCCGCGTTTTGCAACGCCAAGGGCCGCATGCAGGCCAGTTTTATCGGCTTCAAACGCAGCACGACCGAGATTTTGCTCATCTGCCACCGCGACCTGCTGGCCGCCACGCTCAAGCGCTTGAGCATGTTTGTGATGCGCGCCCAGGCTAAATTGACGGATGCCACGGCGGACTTTGCCCTGTACGGAGTGGTCGGCGGCCCGGCCCAGCCCGCCTGGACCACCGCCACGGTGGACGGCACCACCACCGTCGCCCTCTATCCCGCCGAGGGCCAAGCCCGCGCGATGGTCATAACCCCGGCAGGCAGCCCCGCGCCCGCAGGCCCGGCACTGGGCCTGGACCTGTGGCTGTGGAGCGAGGTGCGCAGCGGCATCGCTACCGTGTCCACCCCGATTTTTGAGGCTCTTGTGCCGCAGATGCTGAACTACGAGTCGGTCGGCGGCGTGAACTTCAAAAAAGGCTGCTACCCCGGCCAGGAGATCGTGGCCCGCAGCCAGTTTCGCGGCACCCTGAAGCGCCGCGCGGCCATCGTGCATGCGGACGTAGCGATGGCCGCCGGGCAGGAGGTCTTCCATTCCGCCGATGCCGAGCAGCCCTGCGGCATCGTGGTGCAAGCGGCAAAGTCCCCCGAAGGCGGGTGGGACGCGATTGTTTCGCTGCAGCTTGCTGCGATGCAGGACGGGACTTTGGCGGTGGATGGGGCCGCTTTGACCCTGCTGCCGCTGCCGTACGAACTACTGGCGGATATCTAAAAACATCTCGATGTGCGCAATCCCCACCTCCGCGTACACCTCGCCACGGGGCGTAAAGCCCAGCCGTTCGTAAAACCCCTGGGCGCTGGTCTGGGCGTGCAGGCACACCTCCACGTCGCCCCGCGCCCGCGCGGCCTGCACCAGGGCCTCCAACACCTGCTGGCCCAGGCCGCTGCCGCGCAATCTGGCGAGTACCGCCATGCGCCCGATCCGCCCAACGCCCGGTGCGTGCACCAGCAGCCGCCCGGTGGCTACTGGCTCCCCTTGGGCATCGCAGATGACCGCATGCACAGCAGTCTGGTCAGCCACGTCCCATTCCATCTCGGCGGGGATGTTTTGCTCGTGCACGAATACGGCGGTGCGGACTTGGGAGGCCTGGGTGCCCAGTTGGCTCCAGGGGCCGATGGTGAGCCGGGTGGGGTCAGATCCCAATTGCGCGCTCCATCACTGCCGTAGCAGAACCCGCATAACCCGCATTTGGGCTCTGACCCCTCCTGGCGGTTCTCCGTGACGGACGGTGCAGGTTTGCACGGTCTTTGGTGCCGGATCGCTTGCTAACGTCAACCCGCCAATAGGGGTCAGAACCCCAATGCGGGTGGTGATCCGTCGCCCATTGACCGTTCGGCGCGCAATGGGGGTCTGACCCCCATTGGCTAGAAGCCGTGGTTCCGATAGTCAAAGTAGTCATAGATTGAATGCCTTGCGAAGCGCCTGCGCAGCAGCCTGGTGCGCCAATTTGGCTTCAGGAATCGCCCGGCCCATTTTGATGAATTCGTGGGTTACGCCACGGTAGATGTCCAGATCGACCGGCACACCGGCCAGGCGCAGTTTGTCGGCGTAGAGCACGCCCTCGTCCACCAACGGATCGCATTCGGCCAGGCCAAACCAGGCGGGGGCCACGCCGTCGACATCGGGGGCGTTCAGCGGGGCGAAGCGCCAATCGGTGTAGTCGGCAGCGTGCGGCAGGTAGTGGCTGAAGAAGAAGTGGATTTGCGAATGGTCCAGCAAAAAACCGCTGCCAAAGCGGCTGTGCGAGGGCGTATCGGCGTGGGCTGCGCAGCCGGGGTAGAACAGCAGTTGCAAGGCCAGGGGTAACTGGGCATCGCGGGCCAGGATGGCGCAGACCGCCGCCAGCGTGCCGCCTGCGCTGTCGCCACCCACGGCCACACCAACGGTATCGGGCTGCTCAGCCAGCCAGGCCAGCGCGTCCCAGGCATCGTCCACCGCAGTGGGAAAACGGTGCTCGGGCGACATGCGGTAGCCCAGCGACACCACGGCGCAGCCGCTGAGGCGGCTGAGTTCGCGGCACAGGATGTCGTGGGTGTTGACGCTACCGATCATGAAGCCGCCGCCGTGAAAAAAAAGCAAGGTGGGCAAGGGCTCCAAAGAGGGTGCATAACGCCGCGCGGGTAGTGCAAAGCCGTCGCGGGCGGGAATGGTGAAATCGTCCACCAGCGCCAGGTGGGCTTTGGGTACTTCCAGCATGGCCGCGCCGATTTCATAGGCATCGCGGGCCTGCTGGGGCGTGAGCAGATGCATGGGCGTGCGGCGGGCACGTGCCATGCGGTGCAGGACACCGGCCATGGCGGGGGTGAGTGGGTGGTAGGAGCTTGAATGCATTGGGCACCATCGTAACGGCCCGATGTCATGGTTTTGCCACCGAAAGCTTGTTTACTGGGGGTTTTATGGAAGGTCCCCACCCATGCCTACCCAGGAGCGCCCGCAAAGCCGGGGCGAAGAAATCGCCAACACCCTGAGCCACGGCTTTGCGCTGGCGGCGGTGGTGGTGGGTGTGCTGTTTTTGCTGCTGGCTACGGGCCCGCTGCGGCTGGGCACCTGCGTGTTTGCGGCGACCATGCTGCTGCTGTACCTGTCGTCCACGCTGTACCACGCGCTGCCTGCGGGGCGGGCCAAGCAACTCTGGCTGCGGGTGGACTACGGGGCGATTTACTTCTTCATTGCGGGTAGCTACACACCGTTTGCGCTGGGCGCGATGGCGGGCGTGTGGGGCTGGACGCTGTTTGTACTGGTCTGGCTGCTGGCCATCACGGGCACGGCCTTGAAGGTGCTGGGTCGTTTGTCGCACCCCTGGGTGTCCACGGGCTTGTATTTGGTGATGGGCTGGCTGGTGCTGGTGGCTGCGGTGCCGCTGGTGGGGCAGTTGTCGCCCTCGGGGCAGGGTTGGCTGGTGGCGGGCGGCGTGGCCTATACCGCCGGGGTGGTGTTTTTTGCGCTAGACGGGCGCTGGCGTTATGCGCATGCGGTGTGGCATGGTTTTGTGGTGCTGGGCAGCGCCTGCCATGCCTGCGCGGTGCTGTCACAGCATTGACACCAAATAGTCATGCTTCAGGGGTCTGCATCGGTTTCAATAGGGGTATTTGTATACCACCCCTCAGGATCCCCCCATGAACGCCATCAAAGAAGCCCAGAAATTCATCGCCAAGCACCCCGAATCCGAGGCTGCCCGCACGCTGGCCCAACTGGTGCTGACACTGGAGTCCACCGAGCCTTTCCCGCTGGAAAAACTGTACGCGCTGGACCTGGACCGGTTTGACCTGGCGCTGGATATCCTGAAGGAATGGCGGCTGGACCGCTACATTGCGGGCAAGTCCAAGCTGTACGACCTGTCGCTGCAGATCCAGGAGCAAGGCGCGCAAGACCGCACCTCGCACTTCGGCGAACTGAACTGAGGTTTCTACAGCGGCTGCACCAACCCCATATCGGGCCGCTGCAGCCACTGGGCGAACTCGTCGGCCATTTGCTGGCTGGCGACGATGGCACCGGTCCAGGCCTTGGCGCGGCTGGGCAGGTCCAGGCCGTAGTGGCTGAAGTCGGCTCGGTCGGGCAGCTTGCCGTTGGGCAGGGTTTTGACCCAGTCGGGATTTGGGGCCAGCACCAGCATGTTGTCTAGAAAAGACGATGACTTGTGCCGCCAGGTCAGGCGCTTGTCCAGCCACCCGGGCACCACGGCTTTTTGGAAGTGCGGGTACAGCACCAGCCCGGCGGTAGACACATTTTTTATACCATTTAGGCCCTCTGCGCTTATTCTATCGGCGTGAGCAGCTACTGTTTGCATAGCAATCTTGGGCCGCAGATATTGCAGGTGCATGTGGTAATCGGTGAGGCCACCGTCCCAGTAGGCACCCGGCGGCGCACCGGGGATGTCGTGCACCGCGCGCAGCACGAAGGGGATGGAGCAGCTGGCCAGCAGCGCCGGCACCAGGTTCTGCGCAGTCAGGTCGAACTGGCGGGTCGGGTAATCGCGGCTGCGAAACGGCAGGCGCGCGTGCTGGCTGGAAAACACCGCCCGCTCCAGCCAGGCCCCCATGGTCTTGCGGCGCAGCGCATTGGCCACATAGGCCCCCGCAAAGCCCAGCGGCGTGCGCAAGCCCTGGTCACGCGCCAGCAGATGGCGGCCACGCGAGGTAATGATGTGCAGCTTAAAACACGGGTGCTGCAGCACCTCGGCCTCGCGCCCCGCGTAAAACGCCTGCAGGTTGCCGCCAAACACCCGGCTGATGGTGTCGGGCGTGGGCAATTTGCGGCCCGGCGGCAGGTCGTAGTGCTGAAAAATGTATTCCTGCTCCAGCCGGTCAAAGCCCTGCAGAGGGTTTTTCAGGCAGGCAGTGGTCATGCGCCAGGCACCGATGGACGCGCCCACCAGGTGGATAGTGTGGGCGCTGGCACGCAGCCAGTCGCCAAACAAAAACCGGTCCAGCCGCCCCAGCACCAGGCCCTTGGGCCCGCCTGCGGCCGCCGGGATCACCCGTACATCGCGGGGTTGCAGGCCGTGTTGCTGCAGATGTTTGAAGGCCGTAGGCCCGGCATACAGGCTCAAAGCCCTCAAACAAAGGCCCCCAGGTCCGTCTTGGCCGACCAGTCGATCGGGTCCTGCTGCAGCACCATGTCGATGTCCAGGCCCAGCGCCAGCCCCACCTCGCCCGGGTAGCTGCCCGCCAGCGCGCTTTCGTCAAAGTCCACCTCTTTGGCCCGGGCGCGCCAGGCGGCCAGGTGCACCACGCCCGCCAGGGGCTCGTACACGCCGTCGTCAAACGGGAAGATTTGCGACTGCAGGGCATCGACGATGCGGTCGGGAAACTGCCATTTGCGGGCAAAACCCGCGCCCACATCGGCGTAACAAAAACCCAGGCGCTTGGTTTCCATGCGGGCACGGCGCAGGTCGAGTGGCAGCACCTGCTGGTTGAGCGCGGCCATCTCCTGCGGCATGCCCATGTGCATCACCAACTCGCCCACGGCGTGCACCAAGCCTGCGGTGAAGGCGGTGGCCGGGTTGTGCCGCACAGCGCCCGCCAGCGCCCTGGAGAGCTTGGCCACGTTCAGGCTGTAGCGCCAGAACTGCTGCAGATTCACCCCCGGCACCGCCCGAAAACTCAGGCCCAGCGCTGCGGCTTGGGCCAGGCTGCGTAAATGGTCAATACCCAGAATGGCCAGCGCCTCGGGGATGCTGCTGACCTTGCGCGACAGGTTAAACATGGCCGAATTGGCCAGCGTGAGCAGCCGCGTGGTCAGGGCCGGGTCGGTGCCGATCAGCTGGCCGAGTTTGCGCAGGTCCGGCTCGGGGCGCGCCAGCTCGCTGAGCAGCAACGCCACCGCCTTGGGGATGCTGGGCAAGGCCGCTTCGGAGGCGAGCAGTACTTTTAACTCCATGGGGGCGGATTTCTTAGCATGAGGGATGGTGCATGGTAAGGCAGAAAACCGCCCCCGCTGCAACCCGCCTCCTCTGGAAGGGGCTTAAAAATCTAGCGCCGTTGCAGTTTGGCGAAGGCCGAAGCCATGGCCGACTGGGCGGGCGGGCCGTCATTGCGGCGGGGCTGTTGCTGGCCACGGGCTGCGCCTTCAAAGCGGTTGTCGCGCGGCCCATCGCGGCGGGCCGGGGCCTCGCCGAGTTTCATGCTCAGGGCGATACGCTTGCGGACCACGTCCACCTCGACCACCCGCACCTTGACGATGTCGCCGGTCTTGACGACTTCGCGGGCATCGGTGGTGAACTTGTGGCTCAGCTGGCTCACATGGACCAGGCCGTCCTGGTGCACGCCCAGGTCGACAAACGCACCAAACGCGGCCACGTTGCTCACCGTGCCCTCCAAAATCATGCCCTCCACCAGGTCCTTGATGTCTTCTACCCCGTCGTTAAAGCGGGCCACCTTGAAGTCGGGGCGCGGGTCGCGGCCGGGCTTTTCCAGCTCGGCAATGATGTCCTTGACGGTGATCACGCCAAACTTTTCATTGGCAAACAGCTCGGGGCGCAGGGTTTTGAGCATGTCGGCGCGGCCCATCAGCTCGGTGACGGGCTTGGCCGTGACCTTGATGATGTCTTGCACCAGCGGATAGGTTTCGGGGTGCACGCCGGTCATGTCCAGCGGGTTGTCGCCACCTCGGATGCGCAAAAAGCCCGCACTCTGCTCAAAGGTCTTGGCGCCCAGGCCGCTCACTTCCATGAGTTGTTTGCGGTTTTTGAACGCGCCATTGGCTTCGCGCCAGCGCACCACCGCCTTGGCCACCGTGGCCGACAGGCCGGACACGCGGGTCAACAAGGGCACGCTGGCGGTGTTCAGGTCCACACCCACCGAGTTCACGCAGTCTTCCACCACCGCCTCCAGGCTGCGGGCCAGGTCGTTTTGGCTCACGTCGTGCTGGTATTGGCCCACGCCGATGGACTTGGGGTCGATCTTCACCAGCTCGGCCAGCGGGTCTTGCAGGCGGCGGGCGATGCTGGCGGCACCGCGCAGGCTTACATCCACGTCGGGCATTTCTTGCGAAGCGAATTCGCTGGCGGAGTACACCGACGCGCCCGCCTCGCTGACCACCACGCGCTGCATGGCCGTCTTGGGAGCGCCATTCGGGTCGTTATGCTTTTCCAGCAGCTTCATCAAATCGGCGGCCAGCTTGTCGGTTTCGCGGCTGGCGGTGCCGTTGCCGATGGCGATCAGGTTCACGCCGTGTTTGATGCACAGCTTGGCCAGGGTGTGCAGCGAGCCCTCCCAGTCCTTGCGCGGCTCGTGGGGGAATACGGTGGCGGTTTCCACCAGCTTGCCGGTGGTGTCGACCACGGCCACCTTCACGCCGGTGCGGATGCCGGGGTCCAGGCCCAGCACCACACGGGGCCCGGCGGGCGCGGCCAGCAGCAGGTCGCGCAGGTTGTCGGCGAAGACCTTGATAGCGACCTTCTCGGCCTCTTCGCGCAGCTTGGCGAACAAATCCCGCTCGGTAGACAGGCTAAGTTTGACGCGCCAGGTCCAGGCCACGCATTTGCGGATCAAATCATGGGCAGGGCGGCCCTGGTGGCTCCAGCCCAGGTGGATGGCGATGCGGCCCTCGGCCAGCGAAGGCTTGCCCGGCTCGGGTTCGACGGGAAGCACCAGCTTGGCATCCAGAAATTCCAGCGCCCGCCCACGGAACACGGCCAGCGCGCGGTGCGACGGGATGCGTCCCATAGGCTCGTCGTAGTCGAAGTAGTCGC
The DNA here is from genome assembly GCA_963512645.1 of uncultured Albidiferax sp. Taxonomy (GTDB): domain Bacteria; phylum Pseudomonadota; class Gammaproteobacteria; order Burkholderiales; family Burkholderiaceae_C; genus Rhodoferax_B. Next base: position 83,012 of record CAUPNM010000004.1, read on the forward strand.
GGAACTTGGCGATGTCGGGGTGGTTTTCGTCCTTGCCTGCGGCCAGTTTGCTGCGCAGCAGGCCTTCATTCCACAGCCAGCCGCGCAGGTTCTGGATCAGGGCGGCGTCTTCGGCCCAGCGCTCGCTGAGGATGTCGCGCACGCCGTCCAGCACGGCCTGCACGGTGGTGAAGTCGTCGCCGTTTTCACCCTTCTCGGCCTTCACAAAGGCTTGCGCGGCCTCGGCAGGCACCAACAGCGGGTTGGCAAACAGCAGGTCGGCCAGCGGCTCGATGCCGGACTCGCGGGCGATCTGGCCCTTGGTGCGGCGCTTGGTTTAGAAGGGCAGGTCCAGGTCTTCCAGCTCCTGCTTGGTGCTGGCGGTGAACAGGGCGGCACGCAGCGCGTCGGTCATCTTGCCCTGCTCTTCGATGCTTTTCACAATCGCTTCGCGGCGGTCTTCGAGCTCGCGCAGGTAGCCCAGGCGGGTTTCCAGCTCGCGCAGCTGGATGTCGTCCAGCCCGCCGGTGACTTCCTTGCGGTAGCGGGCGATAAACGGCACGGTGGCCCCGCCGTCGAGCAGCTCTACGGCGGCGCGGATCTGTTCTTCTCGGGCTTTGATTTCTGTGGCCAGCTGGCGGATGATTTTCTGCATGAACGGAAGCGGTTGGGAAACAAGGGCGAGAGTTTGCCACAGCCGTTTAGGGGCCAAATATAGGCATCAAATCAGCCTCTATCGCTTATTTCATAAGCGCAAGCAGCTACTGATTCAATAGCATTTGCCGCAGTTTGGCTTGCCACGGGGTATGCGCCACACCGCCCATCGCCACCCGCGCCTGGCTGCGTGCCGTGGCATCCGCCAGGTTGATCTCTTGCACCACCTGCCCGGCATCGAACACAAAGGCCACGTCGGCCAGCGCCAGCACATCGTCCACGTCGTGGGTAATCATCAGCGCCGCAATGCCCCACTGGCGGCGCACTTGGGCCAACTCTTCGCGCAGGCTTTGGCGCAAGGCCGGGTGCAAAGCCGCAAACGGCTCGTCCAGCAGCAGCACCTGGGGCTGGCAGGCCAGGGCACGGGCCAAGGCCACGCGCTGCTGCTGCCCGCCCGACAACGTGGCCGGGCGGCTATGGGCCAGGGCGGCCAGACCAAAACTGTCGAGCAGGGTCTGGATGTGGGTTTGTTCGGTAGCCGACAGGCTGCGTTTGCGCCAGCTTTTCAAGCCGAAAGCGATGTTCTCTTGCACCGACAAATGCGGAAACAGCGCGTAGTTTTGCGGCAGATAACCCACACGGCGCTGGGGCGTGGGGATATTGATTTTTTGGGCCGCGTCAAACAGCGTGCGCCCGTCCAGCCGGATATGGCCGCGCGTGGGCCGCAGCAGCCCGGCCACCGCCTGCAGCGTCAGCGTTTTGCCCGCGCCCGACGGGCCGTACAAGGCGGCAAACGGCACGTCGCTGGCGAAACGGACCGCCAGATCGAAGCGCCTGCGGCCATCGGAGACCGTGAGTTGGATGTCGACGTCGATCAAGGTTTGCCGAAGCCGTATTTGGACAAGACCTGCTGGGCCGGGTCGGTGGACAAGAAGTTGACAAAATTCTGCGCCACGGCCTTGTGCGCGCTGTCGCTGACCACCGCCACCGGGTACGACACGGGCGTGTGGCCGGGCGGGGCCAGGACGATCTTCACCTTGTCGCCAAACAGCATCGCATCGGTGCGGTAGACAAAACCGGCCTCCACCTCGCCCCGGCCCACATAGTCCAGCACCTGGCGCACGCTGTCGGCCTGCACGAACTTGGGCTCCAGTACCGTCCACAGCTTGGCACTGGTGAGGGTTTGCTGGGTGTAGCGGCCCGCAGGCACGGTGGCGGGCTTGCCGATGGCGATTTTGCGCACGGCGGGGTTGGCCAGGTCTTGCAATGTCTTGAGGCCGAGGCCGTCCTGGCCGGGCTCCACCAGCACCAGGCTGTTGGTGGCGAAAATTTTGCGGCTGGCGGGTTCGATCAGCTTTTGCGCTGCCGCGCGGTCCATGGTGTCTTGGTCGGCGCTGGCAAACACGTCTACCGGCGCGCCCTGGCGTATCTGCTGCAGCAGCACGCCGGACGCGGCGAAGTTAAAACGCACCGTAGCGCCGGGCTGGCCGGCCTCGAACTTGGGGCCGATTTCCTTGAATGCATCGGTCAGGCTGGCAGCGGTGGACACAGTGATTTGCTGGGCGGACACGGCCCACGGCAGAAGCAGAAAGAAGCTGAAAAGTCGCACGTTCGTCTAACGGAGTGAAAAAAAGCGGTTCGACAGCACCAGCACCGTGATCGACAGCAGCGAAGTGATGGCCACCAGCAGCAGCGCCAGGTCGTCCTGCCCGGCCTGCACCGAGTCGTAAATCGCCATCGACAAGGTTTGGGTTTGCTGCGGAATCGAGCCCGCCACCATCAGCGACGCGCCAAATTCGCCCATGGCGCGGGCAAAGGCCAGCAGCGTACCGGCCAGGATGCCGGGCCAAGCCAGAGGCAGGGTAACGCGCAAAAAAACCGACAGCGGGCTTTGGCGCAATGTGCTGGCCGCCGCCTCCAGCGACCGGTCGACCCCGGCAAACGCCGCGCTGGCGGACTTGAGTACCAGCGGCAAGGCCACGATGCTCGACGCGACCACCGCACCGTGCCAGCTGAAAATAATGGTGTAGTCCAGGTGCTCCCGCAGCCAACTGCCCAGCGGGCTGCGCCGCCCGGCGGCCACCAGAATGGCGTAGCCGATCACCGTGGGCGGCAGCACCAGCGGCAGCATGCACACCGCCTCCAGCACACCGCTGCCAGGGAACTGTTTGCGGGCGAAGACCCAGCCCAACGCAATGCCCACGACGGCGGCCAGCAGCGTTGCCACCGCTGCCACTTTGAGTGACAGCATGAGCGGAAACCAGTCCATGGTGGCGAGCAGTGCAGACATGCCCCGCATTGTAGGAACCCGGCCCCGGCGGCCCGGCCTACAGAGGCTTCACAAACAAACCGATGGTCAGGCACACGCCGATACCGACGATGGCGATACGCAGGTAACGCTCGTTCACCCGGTGCAGCGCCCAGGACCCGATGAGCCCGCCGACAATGGCCCCCGCACCCAGCACCAGGGCGGGCTGCCACTGCACCTGCGGCGAGGTGATGAACAAGGCCACGGCAGACGCATTCATCACCCCGGCCAACACATTCTTGGTGGCCCCGGCATTGCGGGTGGGCAGGCCGGCCATGGTCAGCGCCGCCATCATCAAAAAGCCGATGCCGCCGCCGAAGTAGCCGCCGTAGATGGCAATGAAAAACTGCGCCACCGCTGCGCCCGCCGGGCCGATGCGCACTGCGGCCTCGCCTGGCTTGCGGAAAAAACTGCCCCAGGCAAACACCACCGTGGCAAACAGCACCAGCCAGGGCACCAGCCGGGTGAAGATGTCCGACGGGGTGTGCAGCAACAGCAGGCCGCCCACCGCCCCACCCAGCACGCTGACCAGCAGCAGTGCCCAAAACGGCAGCGCGCCTGCACCGGTGACCAGCTTGCGCCCCGCAAAGCCGGAGGTGAGCTGGCCCGGAAACAGCGCCACGGTCGAGGTGATGTTGGCCGCCAGCGGCGACATGCCGGTCATCATCAGCGCGGGCAAGGTGACGAACGAGCCGCCACCGGCCAGAGAGTTCTGCAAACCCGCCCACAGCCCCGCCACCAGAATCAAAACAAGCACGTGGGCTTTCCTCAGAAAATAAAGATAAAAACAGCCGCCAGCGCTTATTCCATAAGCACAAGCAGCTATTTAATGCATAGCAGAATCAGGCCAGGGCCAAATCCACAATGCCTTGCGCTTCTTTGGCGATGCGGCGCAGATGCTCTTCGCCGTGGAAACTTTCGCAGTAGATCTTGTAGATGTTCTCGGTGCCCGAGGGGCGCGCGGCGAACCAGCCGTTTTCAGTCATCACCTTCAGGCCGCCCAGGCTGGCACCGTTGCCGGGGGCGCTGGTCAGCACTTTGGTGATGGGCTCGCCCGCCAGCTCGGCGCTGGTGACCTGCTGCGGGGTGAGCTTGCCGAGCTTCTTTTTCTGCTCAGGGGTGGCGGGTGCGTCAATGCGGTCGTAGGCGGGTGCGCCAAAGGCATCGGTGAGCAGCTTGTAGGCTTCGCCGGGGTCGCGGCCGGTGCGGGCGATGATTTCGGCGGACAGCAAAGCGGGCACCAGGCCGTCTTTGTCGGTGGTCCACACGCTGCCGTCGCGCCGCAGGAAGGACGCGCCCGCGCTCTCCTCGCCCACAAAACCCAGGCTGCCGTCGCACAGGCCGTTGGCAAACCACTTGAAGCCCACAGGCACCTCGTACAGGTTGCGGCCCAGGCGCGCGGCTACACGGTCGATCATGTTGCTGCTGACCAGGGTTTTGCCGATGCCTGCATCTTTGCCCCAACCGGGGCGGTTCTGGAACAGGTAGTCGATGCACACGGCCAGGTAGTGGTTGGGCTGCATCAGGCCCACGCTGCGGGTGACGATGCCGTGGCGGTCGTGGTCGGTGTCGCAGGCAAAGGCGATGTCGTACTTGTCTTTGAGGCCGATGAGCGAGGCCATGGCGTTTTTGCTGGACGGGTCCATGCGGATGCGGCCATCCCAGTCTACCGACATGAAGCGGAAGGTGGCGTCCACCTGCTCGCTCACCACGCTGAGGTTGAGCGCGTATTTTTCGGCGATGCGGGCCCAGTAGTGCACGCCTGCGCCGCCCAGCGGGTCCACGCCCATGCGCACGCCGGATGCGCGGATGGCGTCCATGTCGATCACGTTGGCCAGGTCGGCCACGTAGTGCGTGACGTAGTCGTGGCGGTGGGTGGTGTCGGCGCGCAGGGCCTGGGCGTAAGGCATGCGCTTGACGTCTTTCAGGCCGGTTTCCAGGTGTACGTTGGCGGCTTTTTCGATCCAGCCGGTGATATCGCTATCCGCCGGGCCGCCGTTGGTGGGGTTGTATTTGTAGCCACCGTCTTCGGGCGGGTTGTGCGACGGGGTCATCAGGATGCCGTCGGCCAGGCCGGTGGTGCGGCCTTGGTTGTAGACCAGGATGGCGTGCGAGACGGCGGGCGTGGGGGTGTATTCGTCGCCCTCGGCCAGCATCACGTGCACGCCGTTGGCGGCCAGCACCTCTAGTGCGGTGGCGCCTGCAGGCTCCGACAGGGCGTGGGTGTCGATTCCCAAAAACACCGGGCCGGTGATGTTGTTGAGTGCGCGGTACTGGCAGATGGCCTGGGTGATGGCCAGCACGTGCTGTTCGTTAAAGCTGCTGTTGAAGGCGTTGCCCCGGTGGCCCGAGGTGCCAAACGCCACGCGCTGGGTGCTTTGGGACGGGTCGGGGCGCAGACTGTAGTAGGCGGTCACCAGGCGTGGCAAATTGACCAGCATGGAAAGCGGAGCGGTGTGGCCGGCTAAGGGGCTGTGGGACATGGAGGGGTCCATTTCTTGTGGTGGGTTTGTCTCGCTGGGGCCTGTACCGCAGGGGCGCAGGAGCCGTTATTGAACCACACACCTCACTGCGTTTTCGGCTGTTACACAGGGATACGCCGATTAATTTAAAGCGCTTTGGATGGGCTGCAGCAGCTCGGCGGCGCGTTCAAAGTCGAAGTCGCGCAGGGCCCGCTCCAGGGGCTGGACCAGCGGGGCCAGGGTGGTGGTTTTGAGCTGGTCCACGCACTGGCTGCCCAGGTCCATGGCATCGGCATCGTTGTGCTCCACCAGCAGAGCCAGTTGGGCCAGCAGCCCGCGCAGCCTGGTCCGGTCGTCCGGTGACAACACGGTGGGTTGCGCCGCCGCGCCCGCAGACCCGTCCGCACCGCCGCCCAGGGTGTCGATGCTGGCCAGCACCTGGTCCAGCGCCTGGGTGGTGGTGGCTAGCAGGCGGGCCAGCTCCTGAGCATCCTGTGGTTTTGCGGCGCTGGCAGTTTCCAGCCGATCGGCCGCCGCATACAGGTCTAGCGCACCGATATTGCCCGCCAGGCCTTTGAGGGTGTGCGCATGGCGCACCAAGGTCCCGGCATCGCCCGCCTCCAGCGTAGCCTGGAAACGTGGCCCGAAATCGCGTTCGCTGAGCGCAAACTTGCGCAGCATGCGCAGGTAGAAGGTGGTGTTGCCCGCCATCACCCGCAAGCCCGCACGCACGTCGATGCCGGGCAGGTTCTCCAGCTCGGCCAGTGCATCGGCAGCGCCCTGCGGAGTCGGCATGGGCAGCGCCGTCAGCGGTGCCGGGGCAGAGTCCGCCACCACCCATTTGCCGATGGTGGCAAACATGGCCCCTACATCCAGCGGCTTGGTGATGTGGTCGTTCATGCCCACGGCCAGCACCCGTTCGCGATCGCTGGACAGGGCGTTGGCGGTCATGGCGATGATGGGCAGCGCGGTGAAGCGCGGGTCTTCGCGCAGCAGCAGCGTGGCGGCGTAGCCGTCCATCACAGGCATCTGGCAGTCCATCAGCACCACGTCATAGGGGTTGGCGAACACCTTGTCCACCGCCTCCCGGCCATTGGCGGCCACGTCCACCAGGACCCCGGCGCTGGTCAGCAGCTCGTGGGCGAGTTCCTGGTTGATTTCGTTGTCTTCCACCAGCAGCAGGCGGATGCCGCGCAGTTTGGCCGAGCTCTCGCGGTTGCCTTCGCGCTTGGCCATCTGGCGCGACTTTTCAACATAGGCCTCGGTGCCAACGGCCTTGGTCAGGGTGTCGTACAGGGTGGACGCGGTCACCGGCTTGGTCAGCACGCTGTAGATGCCCACCCCCGACTGCTGGGCCGCCTGCAGCGCATCGACACTGCTGTGGGCCGTGACCATCACCACCTTGGGCAAGATGATGCGGGGTTGGGCCTGCAGGCACTTGAGGGTTTCGATGCCGTCCACCTGGGGCATCATCCAGTCCAGCAGGATCAGGTCGTAGGGTGCGCCCTTGTTCTGGGCCTTGGCGGTCAGTGCCACGGCGCTCAGGCCGTTGTCGGTGGCATCGACCTGCAGGCCAAAGGCGGTGCTGAGCTTGGTGAGGATTTCGCGGGCGCTTTCGTTGTCGTCCACCACCAGCACGCGGGTGCGCTGGAAGTCTTCGCGGCGGGCGCGGCGGCGCTCAAAGTCCTGCTCCGACTGGCGCATCAACTGCACCGTGAAGTGGAAGGTGCTGCCCACGCCCACTTGGCTTTCCACCCACATCTGGCCGTCCATCAGCTCGGTCAGGGTTTTGGAAATGGTCAACCCCAGGCCGGTACCGCCGTATTTGCGCGAGGTGGAGGTATCGGCCTGGGTAAAGGCCTGGAACAGCTTTTGCTGCTGCTCAGGCGACATGCCGATGCCGGTGTCGCGCACCCAGAAATGCAGGGTGATGTATTTTGGGTTGGCGGTACCGCCCTGGGCGGGAGGGTCGACCCGTTCCACTCCCACCACGATTTCGCCTTGCGATGTGAACTTCAGCGCATTGCCGGCCAGGTTCAGCAGAATCTGCCCCAGCCGCATGGGGTCGCCGACCAGGGTGTGGGGAATATTGGCGCGGGTGTCAAATAGAAATTCGATGCCTTTGTCTTCGGCCTTGGGGCAAATCAAATCGGCCAAATGGCCCATCACCTCGTCGAGCTGGAAATGGGTGGTTTCCATATCCAGCTTGCCAGCTTCTATTTTGGAAAAATCTAAAATATCGTTCAATATGCCCAGCAAATTTACCGCCGACACATTCACCTTCTCGATGTAATTGCGCTGTTTGCGGTTCAGCTCGGTATTCAAGGCCAAACCGGTCATGCCAATAATCGCGTTCATGGGCGTGCGGATTTCATGGCTCATATTGGCCAGAAAATCCGATTTGGCGCGGTTCGAATCCTCTGCCGATTGCCGGGCCCGGGTAATGGCGATTTCGGCCTCTTTGATATGGGTAATGTCCTGGCTGACCCCCTGCATCTGCACCATACGCTGGTCGGCGTCGCGTTCTACATGGGCCAGGGTGTGCAGCCACACCACCCGGCCATCGCTGGGCCGCTGGTAGCGGTAGGTGGCATCGAAGGCGGCCACCCGCCCGGCCACGGCATCCTGGAAGTTCTGCCGCGCGGTAGAGGCCAGTACCGGGTCGGCCTCCACCATACGGGCCCACATCTCGGTCTGGGCATCATATTTCCAGTCGGGCGGGCGCAGTTCTTCGCCGCAAATCAAGGCGTTACGCTCGGACGAAAACAGCACATCCGGCTGGTCCCCGTTGATGGTCCAATGCCCCGACTGGGTCAGCTCCAGGGCCTGGTGGGCCAGGTGGTTAACCCGCTGCAACTCATTGGCCACCTGCTGCTGCTGGGCCACCATTTTTTGCAGATTGCTGCGCATAACCGCCATCTGGGCCAGCACGCTGTCGGGGTACTGCGGGTGGGCATCGATGGGTGACTCCAGGTCGCCTGCCGAGATGCGCTGGATGCTGCCGTGCACCGTGTCGATGGAGCCGCCCATGACGCGCTCCAGCTTGTCCACAAAGGTATTGAACTGGCCCGAGACTTCGTTGAACTCGAGGCTGCTGCTGGCGGGCAGGCGCACCGCCAGATGCGCGTCGCCCGCTGCGATATGCCGCAGGGCATCGCGCACCCGGCTCAGGGGCCGCAGCACACTGGAGGTGAGCGCCCAGTACAAAGCCGCTACCGTGGCAATGTTCAGGCCGATGATCTGCAGCACCAGCAGCTTCAAACTCTGCCGCAGATTGGTATTGATCTCGTGCCGGGTGGCGTGGATGGTGACCTGGCCAAAGTTTTCGATCTGTTCATTGCCCGGCAGTTTGAGTTCGGCAGTTTGCACAATATCGTCGGCAAACCCGCGCTGGTTTTGCACGTCGAATTTCTGCTGGTTGCCGTACACCACTTCAATGCGGTTGATGTAGGGCGCATTCATTTCCGCGTTGACGATTTTCTTGATTTGGCCAGCGTTGTATTCCCAAACCGCACTGGGCAGGCTGATGGATAAACGTTCCACCGTGCCTAGAATATTCTTTTGCAGGGCCTGCTCTTGCAGATCTTTGTTTTGGAAATAATTCCAAGCACCAAACGACCCCAGACTGGCGGAAATAATCAGCACCATGAGGAAAATGAACCGGAATCGTATGGAGTGGGTGTGCTGCATGTGGATGCCAATATACGTCGTGCTTCAGGGCTACCGGTCGCCTGTCCCAGCGGTGCAGACTAGCTTACTACTTCGTTATCTGCCCACAAGAATTTTGTAGGCTTTGCCGCCCTGCCCCGTCCCGCAGGCAGTACCTGCCTCCCCACAATGCCCCATGGAAAACGCTATGCAATTTATAGCTTCTACCGCCCTTTCCATGGGCACAGGGTCGGTATTTTGGCCCTACCCTGCTAAATCTTTTGCAGCACGTAGCCGATGCGTGGAAAGTGCACATGCACCGTGCCCGCGCGCGCATCCACCCGGCGCAGCGTGAGGTGCATGCGGGTGGCGGCCACCAGTTCGCCCTCGGTGGCTTCCGTGCCAAAACTCTCGGCATGCACCCGGACCTGGCTGCCCAAGGGGATGCCGTGGTCGTCCTGGAACACCTCGTCGGCCAGGGCCACCGGCGTGGCGGCTGCGGCCACGGCAATCGCGTCTGCCGAGGTCATGCGCCCGGCCTCACCCAGGTCCAAGGCTGCCATGCGGTCCATCCAGGACAGCACGCCAGAGGTGGCATCCAGAATGCCGGCGATATCAGAGACATTCACCCGGGTGAACCACAGCGGCGCGTACACGGCGAAGTCGGCCAGGCAGGGGGTGTTGCCCACCAAAAACGCCTGGTCTTCCAGCATGCTGGCGATGCGGCGCAGGTACGACTTGTAGGCGGTGGTGGCATCTGGCACCCGCAGGCGCGGGGCGATGCCGCCCATCTTGGCCCGGTCATCGACAAAGGCTTGGGCGAACCCGGGCGGGGCCTTGGCAAACAACTGCGCCGCACCCCGGGGCTGGAAGTTGTAGGCCATGGCAGCGGCAAACAAGGTGGTGTCGCCCCACTGCGCTAGCACCCGTGCCAAGCCCTTGTGGCTGGGGGGCGACAGGGACGGCGTGGGCTGGCGGTGCTCCAGCACGTCGCAGATCAGGGCGGTATCGCAGTAAATATCGGCACCGATTTGCAAGATGGGGGTTTTGCGGTAGCCGCCGGTGAGAGCTTCCACATCGGGCTTGGGCGCAATCGGCGGAATGTTCACCGACTGCCAGGCCAGTTGTTTGAAAGCCAGCACCCGGCGGATTTTTTCCGCAAAGGGCGAGGTTTTGTAGTGGTGCAGGATCAGGTCACTCATGCAGGTCTCCCCTATTTTTGCTTGGAGTTCATCCGGGATCGCAGGTAAATCAACACCGCGCCCAGCGCCGCCGCAATACCGCCGCCCACCACCAGGCCAAGGCCCAGGTCGTCGTCGGCGCGCTGGGTGAACAGGCCCAGCACCAACGTCAGCAGCCCGCCGTACAGCAGGATCCAGATGGTGTTTTCGACCCGGGAAATGGTTTTTTCGGTGAACATGGGCGCACTGTAACCCCGTGTGTCACTGTGCGCCAGATTTACAAGAAATAGGCCGCTAGCGCCCATGGAATGGGCGAGAGCAGCTATTATTTTTAGAGTACTTCAAATACCCCCGCCGCGCCCATGCCGCCGCCGATACACATGGTGACCAGCACCCGCTTGGCACCGCGCCGCTTGCCTTCGATCAGCGCGTGGCCGGTGAGGCGCTGGCCGCTTACGCCGTAGGGGTGGCCCACGGCAATTGCGCCGCCGTTCACGTTCAGGCGGTCTGCGGGAATGCCCAGCTTGTCGCGGCAGTAAATCACCTGCACGGCAAAGGCTTCGTTCAGCTCCCACAGGTCGATATCACTAACTTTCAGGCCAAGTCGTTTCAGCACCTTGGGAATGGCAAACACCGGGCCGATGCCCATCTCGTCCGGCTCGCAGCCCGCCACCGCAAAGCCCAGGAAGCGGCCCAGCGGCTGCAGGCCGCGCTGGCTGGCCAGGGTTTCGTTCATGACCACCACCGCGCCGCCGCCGTCGGAAAACTGGCTGGCGTTACCGGCCGAAATCAGCCCGCCCGGCATGGCCGAACGCAGCCCGGCAATACCTTCCGCCGTAGTGCCTTCGCGGATACCTTCGTCCTGGCTCACGGTGACCTCCTTGGTCATCAGCCCGCGCACCTTGTCGGCCACACCCATGGTGACGGTGATGGGCGCAATCTCGGCGGTGAACAGCCCGGCGGCCAGGGCGGCGCTGGCTTTTTGCTGGCTGGCCGCGCCGTATTCGTCCATCTGCGCGCGGGTGATGCCGTAACGCTGGGCCACCATTTCGGCGGTTTGCAGCATGTTCCAGTAGATCTCGGGCTTGTTTTTTACCAGCCAGGGGTCGGTCAGCATGTGGGTGTTCATCTCTTGCTGCACGCAAGAAATGCTCTCTACCCCGCCCGCCACATACACATCGCCTTCGTTGGCGATGATGCGCTGGGCGGCCATGGCGATGGTTTGCAGGCCGGACGAGCAAAAGCGGTTCACGGTGACACCCGAAGTGGTCACCGGGCAGCCCGCGCGCAGGGCGATCTGGCGGGCGATGTTGGCCCCGGTGGCACCCTCGGGCGTGGCGCAGCCCATGATCACGTCATCGACTTCGGCGGCTTCAATGCCTGCGCGCTGGATAGCGTGCTGCACCGCGTGGGCCCCCAGGGTGGCGCCGTGGGTCATGTTGAAGGAACCCTTCCAGCTTTTGGCCAGGGGGGTGCGGGCGGTGGAAACAATTACAGCGGCGGTCATGTTGTCTGTTCCTTAATTGAAGGTTTTGCCGTCGGCGGCAAGCTTGGCCAGCAGGGGCGCGGGGGTCCAGAAGGCGGCATCGTCCAGCGGGTTTTGGGCAAAGCGCTGCATGGCCTGCACCACGTTGAACAGCCCCATTTCGTTGGCGTAGTGCATGGGGCCACCGCGGTAGATGGGGAAGCCGTAGCCGGTGAGGTACACCATGTCGATGTCGCCAGATTTGGAGGCAATGCCCTCCTCCAGAATGTGCGCGGCCTCGTTCACCATGGCAAACACCAGGCGCTGCACGATCTCTTCGTCGCCAATCTTGCGCGGCGTAATGCCTAGCGACGCACGGTGGTCGGCCACCATCTTCTCCACCAACGCGCTGGGGATCGCGTCGCGCTTGCCCGCCTGGTAGTCGTACCAGCCCGCGCCGGTTTTCTGGCCAAAGCGGCCCATCTCGCACAGCAGATCGGCTGTCTTGCTGTACTTCTGATTAGGCTGCTCCACGTATTTGCGCTTGCGGATGGCCCAGCCGATGTCGTTGCCCGCCAGGTCACCCATGCGGAACGGCCCCATGGCCATGCCGAACTTCTCCATGGCCTTGTCCACCTGCGCCGGGGTGCAGCCTTCGTCGAGCAAAAAGCCCGCCTGGCGGCCATATTGCTCGATCATGCGGTTGCCGATAAAGCCGTCGCACACGCCAGACACCACCGAGGTCTTCTTGATCTTTTTGCCCAGCGCCATCACGGTGGCCAGCACGTCCTTGGCGGTGGCCTTGCCGCGCACCACTTCCAGCAGCTTCATCACATTGGCCGGGCTGAAAAAATGCGTGCCCACCACGTCTTGCGGGCGCTTTGTGAAGCTGGCGATTTGGTCCAGGTCCAGCGTGGAGGTGTTGCTGGCCAGGATCGCGCCGGGTTTCATTACGCGGTCGAGCTCGGTGAACACGGCCTGTTTCACACCCATGTCTTCAAACACGGCTTCGATCACCATGTCGGCGTCTTTCAGATCGTCGTAGCTCAGCGTGGTGCTCAAAAGGGCCATGCGCTGGTCAAACTTGTCTTGCTTGAGCTTGCCCTTGGTGACCTGCGCTTCGTAGTTTTTGCGAATGGTGGCCACGCCGCGCTCCAGGGCTTCGGGCTTGGCTTCCAGCATCTTGACGGGAATACCGGCGTTCAGGAAGTTCATGGCAATGCCGCCGCCCATGGTGCCCGCACCGATGACTGCTATGCTGTTGATAGCGCGTTGTGCCGTATCGGCGGGCACGTCGGGTATTTTGGATGCTGCACGTTCGGACGCAAAAATATGCCGCAGCGCCCGGCTCTCGGGCGTCCACATCAGGTTCAGGAAGGTGCTGAGCTCAAACGCCATGCCCGCTTCAAACTTCTGCTTGGTGGCGGCTTCCACCGCGTCCACGCACTTCAGCGGGGCCGGGTAGTTCTTCGCCATGCCTTTGACCATGTTGCGGGCGAATTGGAAGTAGGCGTCGCCTTGCGGGTGCTTGCATTTGAGGTTACGCACCAGCGGCAAGGGGCGTACATCGGCAACGGATTGGGCAAAAGCCAAGGCTTCTTCCATCAGCGATTCGGGCGATGCGGCCAGCTTGTCAAACAGCTTTTGGCCCGGCAACGATGCCAGCAGCTCGCTCTTGACCGGCTCGCCGCTGACGATCATGTTCAGCGCCGCTTCCACGCCCAGCACCCGGGGCAGCCGCTGCGTGCCGCCCGCGCCGGGGATCAAGCCGAGCTTGACCTCGGGCAGCGCCACATTGCAGCCGGGCGCGGCAATGCGGTAGTGGCAGCCCAAGGCCGTCTCCAGCCCGCCGCCCATGCAGACCGAATGGATGGCCGCCACCACCGGCTTGGCCGAGTGCTCGATGGCCAGAATCATGCTCAGCAGGTTCGGCTCCTGCATGGCCTGCGGGGTGTCGAATTCCTTGATGTCCGCCCCGCCCGAAAACGCCTTGCCCGCGCCGGTCAGCACAATCGCCCCCACCGCCGCGTCGGCATTCGCCTGCGCCAGCCCGGCAGTGACCGCACGGCGCGTCGCCAGGCCCAGGCCGTTGACCGGCGGGTTGTTCAGGGTTATCACGGCGATGTTGCCGTGGACTTGGTAATAGGGATTGGGAGCCGTCATACGTACACCTCGGGGTTGAAATAGAACGATCGTTCGATTTTTATTCTAGAGGCTCACGGCAGGTTCACGTCTGCTGGTTTGTCCCGGTTGGGACAGAATTTAGAGCCCCAACCACTCGGCGCAAAGCGCAGTGTCCGCACGCAGATTTTCGGGCGCTCCGTCCCACACCACCTGCCCCCGCCCCATCACCAGCACCCGGTCGGCCACCTCCAGCGCCAGGGCCTGTTTCTGCTCCACCAGCAGCACCGCCACGCCCTGGGTTTTCAGCAGGCGCAGGACCGATGCCACCTGCGCTACCACCTGCGGGGCCAGGCCTTCGGTGGGTTCGTCGATGAGCAGGAGCTGGGGGTTACCCATCAGCGCGCGGGCCAGGGCCAGCATTTGCTGTTCGCCGCCCGAGAGCACGCCGCCGGGAGTGTGCTGGCGGGCTTTTAAATGCGGAAACAGGGTGTAGACAGCCTCGAAGGTCCACGGGCCGCTGCCTTTTTGGCCCAGCAGCAGGTTCTGCTGCACGCTCAGGCGCGGAAATATGTCACGGGCTTCGGCCACATAGGCGATGCCTTGCTGGGCGATGGCAAAGGGTGGCTGGCCCACCAGTTGTTGGCCACGCCACAGGATGGAGCCTTCGCAGCGCACCAGCCCCATCAGCGCCTTTGCGGTGGTGGAGCGACCGGCGCCGTTGCGGCCCAACAGAGCCACGGTTTCACCGGGCTGGATGGCGAACGACACGCCGTGCAGCACGGGGGTCTGGCCGTAGAAGGCGCGCAGGTTCTGGACTTGCAGCATCAGGCCACCTGCCCCAGGTAGGCGGCTTGCACCCGCGGGTTGGCGCGCACCGCCTCGGGGGTATCGAACGCGATGACTTCGCCCGCCACCAATACAGCGATTTTGGCCGCTACCGCCGATACCACCTGTATATCGTGCTCTATTATCAGTAGCGTTTTGCCTTGGGTTACCTCTCGGATGAGCTGCACGAAACGGGCTGCCTCGTGCACACCCATGCCCGCTGTGGGCTCGTCCAGCAGGACCACGCTGGCGCCGCCTGCGATGGTGATGCCCAGCTCCAGCGCGCGCTGCTCGGCGTAGGTGAGGTGGGCGGCCAGCACGTCGCGTTTGCCGTCCAGTTGCACCTGGGCCATGACCTGCTCGGCCCGCTGGCGCACGTCCTGCAAACCAGCCAGTAGCCGCCAAACGGTGTAACCGTAGCCCCGGCTCCACAGCAGGCTGCAGCGCAGGTTCTCGAACACGCTGAGCTGGGCAAACAGGTTGCTGGTCTGGAAGCTGCGGGCCAGGCCCGCGCGGTAGATCTCGAACGGCTTTTTGCCGTGGATAGGCTGGCCGTGCAGCAGGATCTGGCCACTGCTGGGCACAGTGCGGCCGCTGATGAGGTTGAACAGCGTGGACTTGCCCGCGCCGTTGGGGCCGATCAGGGCCACGCGTTCACCGGCAGCCACGGCCAGGTCCGCCCCTTGGATGATCTGCGCCGCGCCGAAACTTTTGCGCACGGCGATGAGTTGCAGCGCGGGGGTCATTTGCGCATTCCCAGAATGGAACCTACACCCAAGGCCGCGGCGGCCCCGGCCCAGCTCAAGCCGCTGGTTGCGTCCAGCGCCAGGCCCATGAAGCGCAACTGCGGCCCCAGCGATGCCAAGAGCTGCAGCTGGTACACCATCTCCACCATGGCCGCGAACCCGGCAAAGGCCAGCGCCCAGGCCACATACTTCGGCACATCGCGCCAGCGCAGCCGCCCCGCCAGGCTGACCACGCCGCCCGGCACCCACACCACCATGGCGATAAACAGCAACCCCACGTACAGCAGCCAGGCTTTGGTGATGCCGCTGAGCAGCACGTTCGCCAGCACCATCAGCACGGCACCCACCACGGGGCCGAAAAAGTGGCCGGAGCCACCCAGAAAGGTGAACAGCAAATAGGCCCCCGAGCGCTGGCTGCCCAGCACGTCGGCGGTCACGGTCTCAAAGTTCAGCGCGGCCAACCCGCCGCCGATGCCCGCAAAAAACCCGGCGATGACCACCGCCATGAAACGGATGCGCCGCGCGTCATAGCCCACAAATTCCACCCGCTCGGGGTTGTCACGCACCGCATTCAGCATGCGGCCCAGCGGGGTCAGGGTGAAGGCGAACATCAGCCCGGTGCAGACCAGGGTGTAGGCCGCCACCAGGTAGTACACCTGTAGCTGCGGCCCGAAGGTGATGCCCCAGGGTGCCGCGCCCGCCACCCGGTTGCCCGATACGCCCGCTTCGCCGCCAAACACCTGCGGCACCAGCCACGCCAGGGCGGCTACCAGCTCGCCCAGGCCCAGCGTGACCATGGCGAAGGTGGTGGCCGACTTTTGCGCCGTCAGCCAGCCCAGCAGCAGCGCCACGCCAGCCCCGGCCAGTCCGCCCACCACGGGCACCAGGCTGACCGGCAGCACGGCCGCGTTCAGCACGTGGATAGCGGCAAACGCGCCCAGGCCAGAGTAAATGGCGTGGCCAAAACTCAGCATGCCGCCCTGCCCCAGCAGGATGTTGTAGCTCAGGCAGACGATGGCGGCGATGCCCATCTGTGTGAGCAGGTTCAGGCCCAGGCTGCTGTTGAAAACCCAGGGTGCGGCCAGCAGCACCAGCGCAAATGCGGCTGCGCTGGTCTTAGTCCGCACGCTGCCCCCACAAACCTTGCGGGCGCACCAGCAGCACCAGAACCAGTAGTAGGTATGGCAACAGCGGCGCAAACCGGCTGATGGGGTCCAGCCCCACCGCAAAGGTCTGCAGCACACCGATCAACAGCGACGCGCCCAGCGCCCCGGTCAGCGAGCCCATGCCACCCACCACCACGACCACAAACACCACCGAGCCCACAGTGGCCGCCATACCCGGCTCGGTGACAAAAGCATTGCCGCCCACCACGCCCGCCAGCCCAGCCAGCGCCGCACCGCCGCCAAACACCAGCATAAAAATGCGCGGCACGTTGTGGCCCAGGGCCTGCACGGCGTCGGGATGCGTCAGCGCGGCCTGCACCACCAGGCCGGTGCGGGTACGGGTGAACAGCAGCCACAGCGCCAGCCACATGCCCAGCGCCACCAGCACCATGAAGGCACGGTAGGCGGGAAACGGCGTGCCCCACAGCGTAAACAGTGGCCCGGCCAGCGCCTCGGGCACCCGGTAGTCCACCGGGCCGCGCCCCCACACCAGTTGCACCAGCTCGGCCAGCACCAAGGCCAGGCCAAAGGTCACCAGCATCTCGGCCTTGTGCCGCCCGGCGCCGTGGGCCTGCACGCGGCGCAGCACATAACGCTCAAACGCCGCGCCCACCAGGCCCACCAGCAGCGGGGCCAGCAACAGCGCAGGCCAGAAGCCCAGCACCAGCGTCAGGCTGTAGGCCACGTAGGCCCCCAGCATGTAGAAACTGGCGTGGGCCAGGTTGAGCACGCCCAGCAGGCTGAAGATCAGCGTGAGCCCCGCACTCAGCATGAACAGCACCAGCCCGTAGCTGAGGCCGTTCAAGAGCGAGAGGGTGAAGAATTCCATGCGGGCGGGCGTATCCAATGGCGGCGGTGCATCTACAAGCCGTTTAGGCCCCTAGCGCCCTATCAATGAGCGTGAGCAGCTATTGTAATCGTAGCAATTCCAGCGGGATCAACCTGGCAGCCGGTAGTCTTTCAGCATCTCGCGCAGGCGCATTTTCTGCATCTTGCCGGTGGCGCCCAGCGGGATGGCATCGACAAACACCACGTCGTCGGGCACTTGCCATTTGGCGATTTTGCCGTCGTAAAAGGCCAGCAGCTCGGCCACGCTGACCTCTGCGCCGGGCTTTTTGACCACCACAACGATGGGCCGCTCGTCCCACTTGGGGTGGGGCACGCCGATGCAGGCCGCCATGGCCACCGCGGGGTGGGCCACGGCGATGTTTTCTACCGCGATGGAGCTGATCCACTCGCCGCCGGACTTGATCACGTCCTTGCTGCGGTCGGTGATCTGCAGGTAGCCGTCGGCATCGATGGTGGCCACGTCGCCGGTGGGAAACCAGCCGTCTACCAGCGGGCTGGGCTCGGGGCTGCGGTAGTAGTCGGCCACGATCCACGGGCCTTGCACCAGCAGGTCGCCGGCCGACTGGCCGTCGTGCGGCAGGGGCTGGCCATCGGCATCGACCACCTTCATGTCCACCCCAAACAACGCCCGACCCTGCTTCAGGCGCATCGCCAGCTGCTCTTCTTTGGGTAGCAGCAGGTGCTTGTTCTTCAAAGTACACAGCGTGCCCAGCGGCGACAGCTCGGTCATGCCCCAGGCGTGGAGCACCTCCACGCCGTAGTCGTGCTGGAAGGCCCGGACCATGGCCGGCGGGCAGGCCGAGCCGCCAATCACCGTGCGCTGCAGGCTGCTAAAGCGCAGGCCTGCGGGCTGCATGTGGCCCAGCAGCATTTGCCACACGGTGGGCACGCCTGCAGCAAAAGTGACCTTTTCCGACTCGATCAAGTTATAGATCGAAGGGCCGTCCATGGCCGGGCCGGGGAACACCAGTTTGCAGCCGGTGAGCGCGGCGCTGTACGGAATGCCCCAGGCGTTGACGTGGAACATGGGCACCACCGCCAGCACCGCGTCTCGGGCGCTGAGGTCCATGGCATCGGGCAAGGCCGCGGCGTAGGCGTGCAAGGTGGTGGAGCGGTGGCTGTACAGCACGCCCTTGGGGTCGCCGGTGGTGCCGCTGGTGTAGCACAGGCTGGAGGCGGTGTTTTCGTCGAACGTGGGCCACTGGTAGGCGCTGGAGGTGGCGGCGATCCAGGCCTCATAGCTCACCAAATTGGGAATGCCAGTGTCGGCAGGCAGCTTGTCGGCATCGCACAGCATCACCCAGTGCTGCACGGTGGGGCATTGGGCGTGGATGGCTTGCACCAGCGGCAGGAACGTGGCATCGAAGCACAGCACCCGGTCTTCGGCGTGCTGGGTGATCCAGGCGATTTGCGCGGGGTGCAGGCGCGGGTTGATGGTGTGCAGCACCCGGCCTGAGCCGCTCACGCCGTAGTACAGCTCCAGGTGGCGGTAGCCGTTCCAGGCGAGGGTGGCCACCCGGTCGCTGAAGGCCAGGCCCCAGCCGTCCAGCGCGTTGGCCACCTGGCGGGCGCGGGCGGCCACCTGCTGGTAATTGGTGCGGTGGATGTCGCCCTCGACCCGGCGCGAGACGATCTCGCCGTCACCATGGTGGCGGTCGGCGAACGCGACCAGGGTCGAGATCAACAGCGGTTGGTTTTGCATCAGGCCCAGCATCGGCAGTCTCCCAAAAAGCGCCCAGTATTGCCCAGGCACGGCCCTGCGCGCCCCGGTGTTGACCCGCAGGCGATGCCAAAATCCACCCATGAAAAAACAAGGAACCGTACAACGCTGGGATGCCACCCGGGGCTTTGGCTTCATCCGCAGCCCCGACACCGTGGCCGACATCTTTTTCCACATCAAGGACTACCGGGGCGATGGCAACCCGCGCGAGGGCCAGACGGTGTGGTTTGACGAGATCACCGTGGGTGGCAAAGGGCCGCGCGCAGTGGCTGTGCACACCCAGCATGTGGCTGCCAGCAAGCCCGTCCGTGCAGCACCGCAGCGGGCCGCGCCCCCGGCCAGTGACCGCTCCAAGGCCTTCCTGCCGCTGGTGCTGGCGTGGGCCGCTGTGCTGGCCTGGGGTTTGTGGATGCACCGCCTCCCTTGGTGGGTCGCCGCAGCGGCGCTGGCGCTGAACCTGGTGGCTTTCTTCGTCTACTGGACCGACAAGCACGCCGCCCAAACCGGCCAGTGGCGTACGCCAGAAAACAGCCTGCACCTGCTGGCTTTGCTGGGCGGCTGGCCCGGCGCGGGCGTGGCCCAGGCGGTGTTGCGCCACAAGTCGCGCAAGGCCGCGTTCCAGGCGACCTACTGGACGACCGTGCTGGCGCATAACGCAGCCCTGCTGGGCTGGCTGTTTTGGTTGCAGCCCAAATTGCTACTGAATATATAGCTTCTACCGCCCATGCCATAAGCACAGAGTGCCAAAAAGGCGCTTAAATTATCCACATGCCCCTGCGCGCCATGCGTGCTCCCCATCTGCGGGACAATCCGTCCCTATGACTATTGCCGCAGAGACCGCCACCGAACCACATCTGGACCTTGATCTGGGCCTGACCTGGCGCAACCGCTTTGCCACCCTGGGCAGCGCGTTCTATACCCACCTGCAACCCACCCCGCTGCCCGCACCCTATTGGGTGGGCCACAGCCTGGCGGTGGCGCGCGAGCTGGGGCTGGACCCGGCCTGGCTCATCTCCCAGGACGCTGCGCAGGCCTTTACCGGCAACACCGCCGTCCTCGGCACGCAGCCCCTGGCCAGTGTCTACAGCGGCCACCAGTTCGGCCAGTGGGCCGGGCAACTGGGCGATGGGCGGGCGATTTTGCTGGGCGAGGTGGTGTCGCCCAATGGCCAAGGGCTGGAAGTGCAGTTCAAGGGCGCGGGCCGCACGCCGTATTCACGCATGGGCGATGGCCGGGCGGTGCTGCGCTCCAGCATCCGCGAATTCTTGTGCAGCGAGGCGATGCATGGCCTGGGTATTGCCACTTCGCGGGCGCTGTGCGTCACCGGGTCGGACGCGCCCATCCGCCGCGAAACCATCGAGACCGCCGCCGTGGTAACCCGCGTGGCGCCCAGCTTTATCCGCTTTGGGCACTTCGAGCACTTTGCGGCGCGCAACCAGATCGAGTCGCTGCGCCAACTGGCCGACTTCGTGATCGACAGCTACTACCCTACCTGCCGCGATACGACGAATCCTTACGCCGCCTTGCTGCAGGCAGTGACCGAGCGCACCGCCGAGCTGATCGCCCAGTGGCAGGCCGTGGGTTTTTGCCACGGGGTGATGAACACCGACAACATGTCCATCCTGGGCCTGACGCTGGACTACGGCCCGTTCCAGTTTCTGGACGGCTATGACCCCGGCCATATCTGCAACCACAGCGACGACCATGGCCGTTACGCCTATGACCAGCAGCCCAACATCGGCAACTGGAACCTGTTTTGCCTGGGCCAGGCCCTGCTGCCGCTGATCGGCGCGCAAGAGCCCGCCCTGGCCGCGCTGGAAACCTACAAGACCGCCTTCCCCGCCGCCCTGGCCCGCCGTATGCGCGCCAAGCTCGGTCTGGTGGATGCGCAAAGCGGCGACCAGGCACTGGCCGACGGCATTCTGGCCCTGCTGGCCCAGGAGCATGTGGACTTCACCATCTTCTGGCGCACCCTGAGCCACTGGGTCGCCCAAACCCCCGGCCACTCGCCCCACGCGGTGCGCGACCTGTGGGTAGACCGCGATGCCGCAGACGCGTGGTTACTACAATATTTAGAGCGCCTTGCGCCGATGGATAGGGCGCAGGCGGGCGATTTGATGCTCAAAACCAACCCGAAGTTTGTGCTGCGTAACCACCTGGGCGAAGAAGCCATACGCCGTGCGAACCAAAAGGACTTTGCCGGAGTCCAACAACTGTTGGCGCTGCTGGAAACCCCGTATGGCGAACATCCGGGGTTTGAAAACTACGCCGACTTCCCGCCCGACTGGGCTTCCTCCATAGCCATCAGCTGCTCATCATGACCCACAAAATTGAAAAAACCGACGCCGAATGGAAAGCCCTGCTGGCCGAGAAAGGCGCAGAACCCGTCGCTTTCCAGGTCACCCGCCATGCGGCCACCGAGCGCCCCCATACCGGCAAATACGACCAGAACTGGGCGGCGGGTGAGTACCGCTGCATCTGCTGCGGCAACAAACTGTTTGACTCGGCCACCAAGTTCGACGCGGGCTGCGGCTGGCCCAGCTTCTCGCAAGAAGCCACGCCGGGTGCGATCGAAGAGATCACCGATGTCAGCCACGGCATGCGCCGGGTGGAAACCGTGTGTGCCGACTGCGGCGCGCACCTGGGCCATGTGTTTGAAGACGGCCCCTCGCCCACCGGGCTGCGATACTGCATGAATTCGGCTTCGCTCGATTTCAAACCCCAATAACCGCTTTTGCCCATGAAGACCCTGCTCGACTTTTTGCCTATATTGCTTTTTGTGGCGGCCTACAAATTCAGCACCATTTACGTCGCTACCGGTGTGCTGATGGTGGCCACGGTGCTGCAAATGGCGGTGACCTACATGATCGACAAAAAGCTCACCACCATGCACAAGATGACCCTGGGCATGGTGCTGGGCTTTGGCGCACTCACCCTGGTTTTGCAAGACGAAAACTTCATCAAATGGAAACCCACCGTGCTCTACATCGCCATGGCGCTGGCCATGTGCGTGGCCATGTGGGTCATGAAGAAAAACTACCTCAAACTCATGCTGGGCAGCCAGCTGGACCTGCCCGACCCGGTGTGGATGCGCCTGAACGTGGCCTGGATGCTGTACTGCCTGTTCATGGCCGCCGTCAACGGCTATGTGGCGGCCTACTACACCACCGACCAGTGGGTCAACTTCAAGCTCTGGGGTTAGGTGTTTCCGCTGGTGTTCATGGGCGGGCAAGGCTGGTACATCTCGCGTTACCTCGGCTCTGACGAGCCGGTGGCCGAAGCCGCCGAAGTCGCCAAAACCGACAAGTCCGTATGAACATCACCGCCGACCGTCTCGACCAGCGCCTGCGTGAACGGCTGGGCCCCACCCAGCTCGAAGTGCTGGATGAAAGCGCCGCCCACGCCGGCCATGCGGGCTCCAACGGCAGCGCATTTGGCACGCATTTTCGGGTGCGGATTGCTTCACCTTTGTTTACGGGCAAGCCCCGCGTAGCGCGCCATCGCCTTGTGTATGATGCGCTGCAAGAATTCATTGACCAGGGCGTTCACGCCATCGCGATTGAAGTCCTCTAGCCCTCTTTTATTCAGAGCCGACCCTTCCCGGCAGCTCGCAACCCCCTCCTAGGAATCGCATGAAAAAAACACTGTTATCCACCATGGTCGCCGCTGCTTTGCTGGGTAGCCTGGCGCTGTCGGCCTCTGCACAAAACATCGCCATCGTGAACGGCAAAGCCGTGCCCAAGGCGCGCATCGACGCGCTGGTGCAGCAGGTGACGGCTTCGGGCCGCCCGGTCACGCCCGAAATGGAAGGCCAGATCAAGGAAGAAATCATTGCCCGCGAAATCTTCATGCAAGAAGCGCAAAAGCGCGGCCTGGATGCCAGCGACAGCTTCAAGCTGCAAATGGACCTGGCCCGCCAGACCCTGCTGATCCGCGAACTGTTTGAAGACTACAAAAAGACCAACCCCGTTACCGACGCCGACATGCAGGCCGAGTACGACAAGTTCGTGGCTGCCAACGGTGGCAAAGAATACAAGGCCAGCCACATCCTGGTGGCCACCGAAGCCGAAGCCAAGGCCATCATTGCCCAGCTCAAAAAGGGCGGCAACTTTGGCTCTATCGCCAAGAAGTCCAGCACCGACAAGGGTTCGGGCGCCAAGGGCGGCGACCTGGATTGGGCCAACCCCAGCAGCTACGTGAAAGAGTTCACCGAAGGCCTGATCAAGCTGAAAAAGGGCCAGACCACCGACACCCCGGTGAAGAGCCAGTTCGGCTACCACGTCATCCGCCTGGACGACGAGCGCCAGGCCCAGTTGCCCAAGTTTGAAGAAGTGAAGCCCGAAATCGCCAAACAAATGACGCAGCAAAAGCTGGTGCAGTTCCAGGAACAACTGCGCGCAGCGGCCAAGGTGGAATAAGCCTGGGTATCCCCTCCCAAAGCGGCTTCGGCCGCTTTTTTTACGCCCAAGGGTCCACAAACCGACCTGCAAAGGCCTGCAATGGGACATGCAGTAGAACCTGCGCTACCCCTATTCGTGCCGCAAAGCCTCGATCGGGTCCATCTGCGCCGCACGCCGGGCCGGAAAGTAGCCAAACACCACACCAATGCCCGCCGAGAACAAGAATGACAGCGCATTGATGCCGGGGTTAAAAAGATAGGGCACGCCCATCACGCCCGCCAGCACATACGAGGCACCGGTGGCAATGATGATGCCCACCAGCCCGCCCAGGGCGGACAGCACCACGGCCTCTATCAAAAACTGCAGCAACACTTCGCCTTCCAGCGCGCCCACCGCCAGGCGCAGGCCGATTTCCCGGGTGCGTTCGGTCACGCTGACCAGCATGATGTTCATGATGCCGATGCCGCCCACCAGCAAACTCACGGCAGCCACCGCACCCAGCAGGGTGGTGAGCACCTTGGTCGTGCTCGACAGAGTCTCGGCCAGTTGCTGGGTGTCGAAGATGTTGAAGTTGTCGTCATCGCCCTCGGCCAGCTTGCGGCGTTCGCGCAGCAGTTGGCGCAGGCTGGCCTTGAGCGGCACGCTGTTACTGCCCTGCTCCATCGACACCAGCAAGGTGCCGACCTTGGTGCTGCCGGTGACGCGGCGCTGCAGGGTGTGCAGCGGCACCACCACCACATCGTCCTGGTCGCCCATACCGCCCTGCCCCTTGGAGGCCAGGATGCCCACCACCTCGCACGAAAAGTTCTTCACCCGCAGTTGCTCGCCCAAGCCCGTTTGCCCCACGGTGCCTCCGTACATTTCGCGCCGAACGGTTTCGCCGATGGCGCACACCGCCGCCCCGGCGCGCTGCTCGTCCTCGTCGAAGATGCGGCCACTGGCCAGTTTCCAGTTGCCGGTTTCGAACCATGCGTTGTTGCTGCCGGTCACACCCGTGGCCCAGTTGCGGCCATTGGCAACCACGGTCACATTGGTCGTGCCCTGGGGTGCCACGGCGGCCACGCCGCCAATCTGGGCCGCGATAGCGACCGCGTCGGCTTCGGTGAACTGGGGCACGCCGCCGCCAGCGCCTCCGCCAAAACCACGCTGGCCGGGCCGCACCATCAACAGATTGGTGCCGAGGCTGGAAATCTGCGCCGTGATGGCTGCGGTGGCACCGTTGCCCAGGGTCACCATGGTGATGACGGCGCTGACACCAATGACGATACCCAGGGTGGTCAGGAACGAGCGCAGCATATTGCGCTGCACCGAACGTATCGCCAGCATGAACACGCTAAACAGCATCAGGTGCTTTCTGCCGGGGTGATGGCCGCCGGCGGGCCCACCACGGGGTGCGGATTGGTGGCATCGCGGGCGATGCTGCCGTCTACAAAGTGCACCATGCGCCGGGCGTAGGCGGCCATGTCCGGCTCGTGGGTCACCATCAGCACGGTGATGCCGTGGTCGCGGTTCAGAGCCAGCAGCAGCCCCATGATTTCGTGGCTGCGCTGGGTATCGAGGTTGCCGGTCGGCTCGTCGGCCAGCACCACCGCGGGTGCGGTCACGATGGCCCGCGCAATCGCCACCCGCTGCTGCTGCCCACCCGAGAGCTCGCCCGGCGTGTGGTGCTCCCAACCGCCCAGGCCCACCGACTCCAAGGCCTGGGTGGCGGCTACGCGCCGGGTGCTGGCACTGTCGCCCCGGTACAGCAGCGGCAGCTCCACGTTTTCCAGCGCCGAGGTGCGGGCCAGCAGGTTAAAGCCCTGGAACACAAAGCCCAGGTAGCGCCGCCGCAGCCGCGCCCGCTGGTCGCGCGACAAGGCCTCGGCGTGGGCACCCATGAACAGGTACTGCCCGGCGGTGGGGGTGTCCAGACACCCCAGAATATTCATCGCGGTGGATTTGCCCGATCCGCTGGGGCCCATGATGGCCACAAACTCGCCTGCGGCGATGTCCAGATCAACGCCCTTGAGCGCCATCAGTTCCGTGGCACCACCGCCGTAACGCTTGGTCACGCCGCGCAACTGCATGAGCGGGTCGGTCATGGGCTTACCGCCGACTTTTGGCCGGTGATGACCAGCTCGCCCGGCTGGAGGGCACCGGCGGCGATCTCGGTCATGCGGCCATCGCTGATGCCAGGTGTCACCGCCACCTCCACCGCTGCGCCATCGCGCAGCACCCACACCTGCTTGGCGTTGGCGGTACTGGCACCGGCTGCGGCCGACCGGCGCGTGGTGTTGCTGGGCATACGGGGTAACAGGCTGGGGGTAGTGGCTTTGCCCTCTGCTGGCGCAACCTTAGCCTGGGCGGGCGCAAACCGCAGCGCCGTGTTGGGCACCTGCAGCACATCTTTGCGCTGGGTCGCGGTGATGGTGGCGGTGGCGGTCATGCCGGGGCGCAGGCTCAGGTCGGCGTTGTCCACATCCAGATAGGTCAGGTAGGTCACCACGTTGTCGGTGATGGTGGAGCCAAAGCCCACCCGCGTGATGCGTGCCGGGTAGCTGCGGCTGAGGTAGGCGCTGACGGTAAAGCTGGCGTTCTGGCCGACGCTGACCGCGCCCACATCGGCCTCGTCTACATACACCCACAGGCGCAGTTTGTGCAGGTCTTCGGCCACCGTCAGCAGGGTCACCGCCTGCAGCGAGGCAGCCACGGTGTTGCCGGGGTCGACCGTGCGGGTCAGCACCACGCCGTCGGCCGGTGCGGTGATGGAGGCCTTGGACAGGTTCACCTGGTCGGTCGACAGCGCGGCCTGCGCATCGCTGACCCCGGCGCGGGCGCTGCTGCTGTCGGCCACCGCACGGTCCCGCGCGGCGCGGCCCGTGTCCAGCTCGGCCTGGGACGGCACCTTGCCGCCCGACAGCCGCGCCACCTCTTCCAGCCGGTCCAACGCAGCCCGGGCCTCCTGGACGGTGGCGCTGGTTTGCGCCACTTGGGCGTGGGCGGCGGCCAGGGTGGCCTGCGACCGCAGTATCTGGCTCTTGAGCTTGGCGGTGTCCAGCACCACCAGCACCTGGCCCTTTTTGATGGGATCGTTGACATCGACATTGACCTTCAGCACCGTGCCTGAGAGTTCACTGCCAATGGTGATGGAGCGCGTGGGCTGGATGGTGCCGTTGGCGCTGACCAGCAAGGTGAGATCACCGCGCGCTACCGCCTCTGTGGTGTAGACAGGCGCAGCATTGGCGGCCTTGCGCAGCTGCCAGTACCACAGGCCCCCGCCTGCCAGCACCAACACCGCCACACCGACCCAGAGCAGCGGGCGGCGATACCACGCTCCCGCGCCGGACTCGGCCAACAAGCTGGCAATGTCTTGCTGCGGGGCCGACGGCGGTGGGCTCGCGGCGGCTGGTGCAGTGGGCGGCGGCGTGGCAGGAGGCATGGAATCGGTCATGGAAAAAGTGTCTCGTTGGGGGTGTCTGGCGTGGTGGGCAGCCAGCCGCCGCCCAGGGCCTTGTACAGGCGCACGTGGTCGGCCCCCAGGTCGGCGCGGGCGCTGGCAACGCTGTCTTGGGTTGCCAACTGGGTGCGCTGGGTTTGCAACACGGTTTGAAAATCCACCAGCCCACTGCTGTAACGTTGGCGGGCCAGCAGGTCGGCGTTGCCCGCAGCCACGGCGGCGCTTTGCAGGCGGAGCAAACGGTCGCGGTCACCGGCCAAAGCCGCCAGCGCGTCTTCTACCTCTTGCAAGGCGGCCAGCACCGTCGCCCGGTAGGCCACCTCGGCCTGTGCCTGCCCGGCCTGCTGCACACGCACCTGGGCACGGGCGGCACCGCCGTCCACCAGCGGCAGCGCCACGCTACCCAGCAACGCCCCCACCACCGATGCCCCGCTGCCCAGCGCGCCCACCGTGGCAGCACCCAGCCCCAGCGATCCCCCCAGGGTAAAACGCGGTGCACGGGCGGCTTCGGCCTGCGCCACACGGGCCACGGCGGCCACCACCTGGTGCTCGGCGGCACGCACATCGGCCCGCTGGCGCAGGGTTTCGGCGGGGATGGCCAGCGTCAGCGCGCCTGCCGCCTGGGGCACGGGGCCCGGCGTGGCCCACAGCGCCGACAACGCAGCGGGCGGCTGGCCCGTCAGCACCGCCAGCGCGTGCCCGGTTTGGTCCATGGTGGTCTGCAAGGCGGGCAACAGCGCCCGTGTTTGCTCGGCAGCGGCCAGCGCCTGCTCTGTTTCCAGCGCAGACACCAGCCCCGCCTGTTGCCGCCACTGGGTGATTTGCAGCGTCTCTTGCTGGCTGTCGAGGTTGTCGCGGGCGATGCGCCAGCGTGCCTGGGTGCTGCGCAGCAGGATGTAGTGGATCGCCACCTCGGCGGCGATGGACACCTGCACATCGCCCAGGCTGGCTGCACTGGCGCGGGCCGTAGCGCTGCTGGCGTCCAGCGCGCTGCGGTTCAGGCCAAAAAAGTCCAACTCCCATTGGGCATCCAGACCCAGCTGGAAACGGTTGCCGGTATTGCGGTTGGCGGTGCTGCGCTGCGCCGATGCGGAACTGCCCACGCTTGGCAGCAAACCAGCCGCCGCCACATCGCGCAGGGCGCGGGCTTGGCGCAAAGTAGCTTGCGCTGCCTGGATCCGGGTGTTGGACTGCAGCGCCAGGGCAATCAGCTCGGCCATGCGCGGGTCGCCAAATTGCAGCCACCACTGCGCCAACGGGGCGGTGGCACCAGGCACCGGCAGGCTGCCAGACCATGCCGCAGGCACGGCTACGCCCGTATACACACGGCCAGAAGACGGCGCGGTGCTGCACCCGCAGACCGCTACACAAAATATAGCTGCCAGCGCCCATCTCCATTGCGTAATGGGCTTATTTTCTTCAAATTTTGGGAGAAGCATGGGTGCTGGCGGCGTGTAGGCAGCCATGATGCATGGCGGGCTGCCTGCCGTCTGTGCTGCAGCGCACAGAGAAAAATCCGGGCACCTCCGCCCGCACGCCAACGGCGTGGCCCGCTACCCTTTGGCCCAGGCGAAGGCGGTCACCAGGCCGATCAGCACCGGTTGGTGCAGCATGTAGTACGGCAGGCTCCAGCGGCCCAGCCAGGCCAACGCGCGGGGTGCGCTGCCCTGCAGCCACTGCGGATGGCGCTGCAGCAGCCAGAACCCGGCGGCCATGCCCCACCACAGCACACCCAGCCAGGGGAACAGGGGCACGTAGTCCTCGGTCACCGGTTTCTGGGTGATCCAGCCCAGCCAGTTGACCGCCTTTTGGTTAAAGAAATCGGAGCTACCGCCCATGGATAGGGCGTAAGCAGCTATAAATTTAGAAGCTATGGCCAGCGCGCCCATGGGCCATAGCCACAGACGGCAGCGGGCGGTGAGCCGGGCAATCACCAGCATCACCGCGATGCCGTGCAGCACGCCGAAGTAGATCCAGCTGTTCGGAAACATGAACGCCGACCCGGCAGACACCAGCAGCGCGCACCCGGCCACCTGCGCCCAGCGCCGCCAAAAATGCGGCCAGCCCACGGCGTGCTGGGCAGCCACCGCCTGGCCCAGCCCAGCGCAAAACAAAAACAGGCTGACGATGGCCACCCGCTGCCAGGTCCAGAACGGGTCGGCGTAGAAGTTTTGCGCCCACAAGCCCGAGTGGGCCAGGTCGAAGCTGAAATGGAAGGCCGTCATCCACACCACGGCCACACCCCGCAGGGCATCGACGCGGTCGAACCGGGCCTTCAAGTCTTTCAACCCTGCGCCGCGACCCGGTCGGCCTTGCTTTGCAGCTTGTTCAGCGCGCTTAGATAGGCCTTGGCCGAGGCGACCACGATGTCGGGGTCGGAGCCGGTGCCGTTGACCACGCGGCCACTGTTTTGCAGCCGCACGGTGACTTCGCCTTGGCTTTCGGTGGAGCCGCTGATGGCGTTGACCGAGTACAGCACCATCTCGGCACCGCTTTGCACATGCATTTCAATGGCTTTGAGCGACGCATCCACCGGGCCGTTGCCGTCGGACTCGCCCTTGACCTCTTTGCCGTTGACGGTAAACACCACGCTGGCCTGCGGGCGCTCGCCGGTTTCGCTGTGCTGCGACAGCGACACAAAGCCGTACTGCTCGTTGTCGTGGGCCACGCTTTCGTCGCTGACCAGGGCCAGGATGTCTTCGTCGAAGATCTCGCTCTTGCGGTCGGCCAGCTCCTTGAAGCGGGCGAAGGCGGCGTTGATGTCGGACTCGCTCTCCATGCTCACGCCCAGGTCTTGCAGGCGCTGCTTGAAGGCGTTGCGGCCACTGAGCTTGCCCAGCACGATCTTGTTGTGGCTCCAGCCCACATCTTCGGCGCGCATGATTTCGTAGGTGTCGCGGGCCTTGAGCACGCCGTCCTGGTGGATGCCCGAGGCGTGGGCAAACGCGTTCGCGCCCACCACCGCCTTGTTGGGCTGCACCACAAAACCGGTGGTCTGGCTGACCATGCGGCTGGTGGCCAGGATGTGCTTGGTGTCGATGCCCAGGTCCAGGCCAAAGTAGTCGCGCCGGGTTTTGACGGCCATGACGATTTCTTCCAGCGAACAATTGCCCGCCCGTTCGCCCAGGCCGTTGATGGTGCACTCCACCTGGCGTGCGCCGCCGATCTTCACGCCGGCCAGCGAATTGGCCACTGCCATGCCAAGGTCGTTGTGGCAATGCACCGACCAGATGGCCTTGTCGCTGTTGGGCACGCGTTCGCGCAGGGTCTTGATGAAGTTGCCGTACAGCTCGGGGATGGCGTAACCCACGGTATCAGGCACGTTGATGGTGGTGGCGCCCTCGGCAATCACGGCTTCCAGCACGCGGCACAAAAAGTCGACATCGCTGCGGTAGCCGTCTTCAGGGCTGAATTCCACGTCGCCCACCAGGTTGCGGGCAAAACGCACCGCCTGCTTGGCCTGCTCGAACACCTGGTCGGGTGTCATGCGCAGTTTTTTCTCCATGTGCAGCGGCGAGGTGGCAATGAAGGTGTGGATGCGGGCGCTGGCCGCATCTTTCAGGGCCTCTGCGGCGCGGGAGATGTCGCGGTCGTTGGCGCGCGACAGGCCGCACACGGTGGCGTCCTTGATGGCGCGGGCGATCGCCTGCACGCATTCGAAGTCCCCGATCGAGCTGGCCGGAAACCCTGCCTCGATAACGTCCACCTTGAGGCGCTCCAGCTGGCGGGCGATACGCAGCTTTTCGTCGCGGGTCATGGATGCGCCGGGCGACTGCTCGCCGTCACGCAAGGTGGTGTCAAAAATGATGAGTTTGTCGGTCATGGGATGCTCCTGTGGGGATTATTTTTCAGGCGGTTGCCGCTTCTGCACGGGTCGTATTCTCACGCTTTTGGTTACGCTGCAAGCCGCTGAGGATGGCTTTGAGCGAGGCGGACACGATGTTCGTGTCCATGCCCACACCAAACACGGTGTGCTGCTCGTTGATGCGCAGTTCCAGATAGGCCACGGCCTGGGCATTGGCCCCGGCACCCAGTGCGTGCTCGTGGTAGTCGAGCACGCGGACCTGGGTGGTGCCGGTGGCGTTGAGGTGGTTCACAAACGCATCGATGGGGCCTACGCCCTGCCCGGCCAAACTGGATAAAGGCACTTCCGGTGTGGCGATGGTCGCGGTGCCGTATTCGCGCTCGAACAAGGCCCACAAATCCTGCGCGGTGAGTTCTTTGCCCGCACCGTCCATCACGGCCTGCACGATCTGGCTGAACTCGATTTGCAGGCGACGCGGCAACTCCAGGCCGTATTCGCTTTCCAGCAAATAGGCGATGCCGCCCTTGCCCGACTGGCTGTTGACGCGGATCACCGCTTCGTAGCTGCGGCCCAGATCCTTGGGGTCGATGGGCAAGTACGGAATATCCCAGGCCGCGCCCTCTTGCCGTGCCGAGAACGCCTTGCGGATGGCATCCTGGTGCGAACCCGAGAACGATGTGTAGACCAAATCGCCCGCATACGGGTGGCGTGGGTGCACCGGCAACTGGTTGCAGTGCTCCACGGTGCGGCGGATTTCGTCGATCTGCGAGAAGTCCAGGCCCGGCGACACGCCCTGGGTGTAGAGGTTCAAGGCCACGTTGACCAGATCCAGGTTGCCGGTGCGTTCACCGTTGCCAAACAGGCAGCCTTCGATACGGTCGGCCCCGGCCATCAAGGCGAATTCGCCCGCCGCCGTGCCCGTGCCCCGGTCGTTGTGCGGGTGCACCGACAACACAATACTGTCGCGCCGCTCCAGGTGGCGGTGCATCCACTCGATCATGTCGGCAAAAATATTGGGCGTGGAATGCTCCACGGTGGACGGCAAATTGACGATGCACTTGTGCTGCGGCGTAGGCTGCCACACGGCAGTGACCGCATCCACCACGCGCTTGGAAAATGCCAGCTCGGTGCCTGAGAACATCTCGGGCGAGTACTGGAAGGTCCAGCGGGTGCCAGGTTGGGTGGCGGCGATGTCGCAAAACATCTGCGCGTGGCGCACCGCCAAATCCACAATGCCGTCTTCGTCCATGCCCAGCACCACGCGGCGCATCACCGGTGCGGTGGCGTTATACATGTGGACGATGGCTTGCTTGGCACCCACCAGCGACTCGAAGGTGCGGCGGATCAGGGATTCGCGGGCCTGGGTGAGCACCTGGATGGTTACGTCATCGGGGATGAGGTTGTCGTCGATGAGCTTGCGCACAAAGTCGAATTCGACCTGCGACGCGGACGGAAAACCCACCTCGATTTCCTTGAAACCAATCGCCACCAGCATCTCGAACATCCGCAGCTTGCGCTCCATGTCCATGGGCTCTATCAGCGCCTGGTTGCCGTCGCGCAGGTCGGTGCTGAGCCAGATGGGGGCTTGCGCCAGCACGGCATCGGGCCAGGTGCGGTCGGTCAAGCGGATGGGGGCAAACGCGGGGTACTTGCTGGCGGGGTGTTGCAACATGGTCGTTTCTTTCAAGGTTTTCCAAAACCAGCAACCCCATGAAAAACGGCCCGTTGCTGGTGCATACGGGCCGTTGTGACGGGTGATGACGCTTTAAGTCGCGTGCGCTACCGTCTCCGCCCGAAGGGGATCAGTAGTAGCGCTAGGGAAATAAAGTTCATAGGCGTGGATTCTAGCCTTGTTTTTACTTATGCAATCCGCGCTCATCCGGTTCATCCTTCGAGGTGCTGATCACGCTGGTCTGCACGCCCTTGAACTTGCGCCAGGCGTACACGCCGTAGCCGCTAAAGCCATACACCACAAACGCGCCAAACAGCACGATGGGCGGGTGGATGGTGATGACGGCCAGGCCCAGGGCGATCAGCACGATCACCACAAACGGCACGCTCTTTTTCATCTGCACGTCTTTGAAACTGTAGAACGGCGCATTGGTCACCATGCTCAGGCCCGCGTAAATCGACAGCGCAAACATCACCCACGCCACATCGGTGGGTGCCACGCCCAGGTCGTTCATCAGCCAGATAAAGCCAGCAATCAGCGCCGCAGCAGCGGGCGACGGCAGGCCCTGGAAGTAACGTTTATCGACCACGGTGGTGTTCACGTTGAAGCGCGCCAGCCGCAGGGCCGCGCAGGCGCAGTGCACAAACGCGGCGATCCAGCCCCAGCGGCCCAGGCCCTTGAGCGTCCACATGTAAGCGATCAGCGCCGGGGCCGCACCAAACGACACCATGTCGGACAGCGAATCCATCTGCTCGCCAAACGCGCTCTGGGTATTGGTCATGCGGGCCACGCGGCCATCCAGGCTGTCGAGCACCATGGCGCAAAACACGCCGATAGCGGCCTGGTCGAAACGCCCATCCACCGCCATCACGATGGCGTAAAACCCGCCAAACAAGGCCGCCAGGGTGAACAGATTGGGCAGGATGTAGATGCCCTTGCGGCGTTTGCGCACCAGCACTTCGGGGTTGGCAGAAGGGGTGGGGTGAAGGCTGGGGTCTTTGCCGGGTTGCATGGCGGAGGCCTGTCAAAAATAGAAAGCTGCGCAGTTTGCGCTGGTGTCAAGTAAATAAAACACGCTGGCCCGGGGTAACCGGGTCGACTGAGGACAAGTGTAAGCCAGCCAACCCTTCAGGACGCGTCGCCCTTCCAGGCCAGCGCCTGCGGGCCGTCGCGCGTGAGGCGGAAGGTGTGCACCATTTGCGCCAGCCTGCCCGCCTGGTCCTGCAGGCTGTCGGCGGCAGCGGCCCCCTCTTCCACCAGTGCCGCGTTTTGCTGGGTCGCGGCATCGAGCTGTTCCATCGAATAGCTCACCAGGCCGATGCGCTGGCTTTGTTCGTCCGATGCCGAGGTGATCTCGCCCATGATGTCGGACACCCGCTGCACCGACTGCACCAGCTCCTGGATGGTCTGGCCCGCGTGGTTGGCCAGTTGGTTGCCCACCTGCACCCGCTCCACGCTGCTGCCGATCAAGGCCTTGATCTCCCGTGCCGCCGTGGCCGAGCGCACCGCCAGGTTGCGCACCTCGCTGGCCACTACCGCAAAACCCCGCCCCTGCTCGCCCGCACGGGCGGCTTCCACGGCGGCGTTCAGCGCCAGGATGTTGGTCTGGAAAGCAATGCCGTCGATCACGCCGATGATGTCGGCGATTTTTTTCGAGCTGGTGCTGATCTCGTCCATGGTGTGCACCACCTGCAGCACCACCTCGCCGCCGCGCTGGGCCACGGCCGAAGCCGAGGCGGCCAGGGTATTGGCCTGGCGCGCCGAGCCAGCACTTTGGCTGACGGTGCCGTTCAGGTCCGACAGCGCAGTGGCCGCAGCTTGCAGATTGGTGGCGGCCTGCTCGGTGCGGTGGCTCAGATCCAGGTTGCCCGAAGCCACCTCGCCACTGGCCACCTGGATGGACTCTGCCGTCTGGCTGATCTCGCCCACGATGGCGCGCAACCGGTCTTGCATGGCGGCAATGGCTTCCAGCAGGCGGCCGGTTTCGTCATGGACACGCACCTCGACCTGCGATGTCAAATCGCCCCGCGCAATGCGCTCGGCCACCACCACCGCCCGGCCCAGCGGCTGGGTGATGCTGGTGGTGGTACGCCAGGCAATCAGGCCGCCCAGCGCCAGTGCCAGCAGCACCAGCAGGCCGCCGGTGAAACGCGCCCGCCCCTGGTTCTGCTCGGCCAGGGCGGTGGTGTCCTTGTTCAGGGTGTTTTGCAGCTCGATCAGCTCGGCCAGCTTGGCGCGCCAGAGGGTTTCGCCGGGCTCCACCCGGTTCATCAGGCCGATGGTGGCGGCCACGGTATCGCCATCGGTGGCGGCCTGGATGGCCTGCTCCAGCTCGGGCCGGGTACTGCGGCCCACGGCGGTAATGTCCTGCAGCAGCTTGCGTTCGGCCGCCGTGGTGTCGGCAGCGGCAAACAGCGTGGTCAGCGCGGCTTCGCGCTCGCTGTACTGGGCCAGGGTGGCTTGCAGCTGTTTGACCAGTTCGGACGACCTTTTGGTGTCGATCTCATTGAGCATGGCCGCCGACCGGCTCTGGATACCCAGGGTGCTGACGCTTTCCAGCATGCTGTTGACCAGCCGGGTCTTGGTGGCATTGGGGCCGGTGATCTGGTGCATCTGTTCTTGCACCGAGCCTGCCGCCAACTGGCCCACAGCGGCGACCGCTACCACCAGTACGAGCATGCAGCCAAAACCCAGACCCAGGCGGCTGGGAATGGACAAAGAAGAGAGTCGAGAATGAACTTGCATAAGGAGAGTGCCTGTGGGCGGCAAGTTGTATCTAAAGGTGTCGAGGATACGGGATACACCGCAACCCTGACAGCAGAGCGGTGGCATGGCCTGCATAACCTGCTGGGTACCGTCAGCAGCGCCAACCAGTCCATCGCCAGCGGCAAAAGCCACCACCAGGGCATGGAACCCAGCGTGCAAGGCTAGGAGCCTGGGCCATCGAGGGCTTGCGTCTGCGGTGTGGGCTGATCCTGCTGTTGGCCCAGCAAAAATCCACCGACTCGGCCAGCCCCGGCGGCCAACGCGTCATCGGCCTACCCGGCCTGGCCCTGGATAACCGCGTGGTGCACACCGGCGCGGGCTACCGGGTGGCCGCCGCCCTGCGCAGCTTCAATGGGGGTGCCAGCATCGACTTTTAAGGGACGAAATCGGCTGCTTGTGCTTTTCGGGTGAGCGTAGGCAGCTATCTATTTTGTAGTGCCACAAGAAGTGGGAGCTGTGCCTGTAGGGCAAGTACAAGCAGCCATTGCCAGCCCTCCAAAACACCCCTATTGCTCTGTAGGCAGCGGCTCCCCGCGCACGAAGGCCACCACGGTGGGCAGCACCGGGGCCAGCCAGTCCAAAGGACGCGCCAGGGCGGCGATAGTGGTGACGTGGCCTATGCGGTCGAAGATGCGCACGTCCACCTGGGTGCCTGCGGCGCGTAACCGGGCGGCCAGGCCGAGGGTGTTGCGCTGCGTGTTCACCACCGAATCGTTCTGGCCCGCCAGCAGCAAGGTGCGGGGCGCTTTCGAGGAGGCGTAAAACACAGGCTGGGATTGGGCCGGGGTTTGCGGCCAGCCGAAGGCGACCTGCACCTCGGGGTCGCCAATGGGCAGAAAGTCGTACGGTCCTGCCAGGCCGATCCAGCCCGCCAATTGTTTCGGTGCCAGGCCCAGAGGAAGCAGCCAGCGTGGGTCCAGGGCCAGCATGGCAGCGTTGTAGGCACCGGCGGAATGGCCCATCACCATGACGCGCTTCGGGTCACCGCCCAGGCTGGCGGCGTGCGCCAGAGTCCACTGCAGGGCCAGCCCGCAGTCGGCCAGCAGACCTTCGACGCGCACCTGCGGGCTCAGCCGGTAGTCGGCCACCACGGCGATGATGCCGTTCGCCGCCAGGGCCTCGCCGACAAAGCGGTAGTCGGCTCGCTCGCCCCGCGTCCAGTTGCCGCCGTAGAAAAATAGCACTACCGGTGCGCCGCCGGGGACGGTGCCGGTAGCGGGTTGGTACACATCCAGCCGGTGCCGCGGGTCGGGGCCGTAACGCGTGCCGGTGGGCCCGTGGTAGGTGTCGTGGGCGACCAGGCGGTTTAACACTTGGGCACCCGAGCAGCCCGATACCAGGGCTGCGATGGCAGAACCGATGCCGACCAGGCCCAGGCGGCGGGTCACAGGGAAAGGTGTGGGAGGGGACAAATGGGGCATGCAGACAGTACGCCGCAGATCACCGTTTGGATTCACCGGCGCGGCGGCGCTGCCACAGCCGCCATACCAGGTAGCCGGTGAGCAGCCCATTGCTGGCCAGCACCAGGCCGGTCATGGCGGTGGGGCTGTACCACAGGTGTTGCAGCTCAAACGGGATGTACAGCCCGCCCGACAGCGCCGCCAGCAGCTCGCCCCAGGTGGTGTCGAACCACAGCCCGTAGGCCTCTACCCACCGCAGCGCCACGTAGCACACGCCCAGCAGCACCAGCGACTGCAGGTGCGCGCCCGGCAGCAGGTCGGCGTAGTGCAGCAGCAGCGACGGGTAGTGCGCGTGCGGGTCCAGACCGAAGCGGCCAATCAACTCGATGGCCAGGTGGCGTACGTCGCGGTGGGCCAGGTCCAGCAGGCCCAGCAAAGCGGCCAGGGCGGCAAAGCCTTTCAGCGCCTCAAACGCCGCGATGGCATGCAGCGCCTGGCGCGGGCCGGACATCAGGCCGAAAGCGCCTGCGCAAAGTCGGCCAGCAGGTCGGCGGCATCTTCCAGGCCCACCGACAGGCGGATCAACCCGTCGGCAATGCCCATCTGCGCACGCACCTCGGCACCGGCTTCCCAAAAGATGGTGGGGGCCACGGGGATGATCAGCGTGCGGGTGTCGGCCAGGCCGGTGGCCTTGATGGGGATCTGCAGGCGGTTGATGAAGGCCAGGCAGGCATCGGTATCGGCCAGCTCGAACGACAACAGCCACGACCCGGCGCCGAAATGCGCCTTGGCCCGCGCGTGCTGCGGGTGCGATTCGAGCATCGGGTAGTGCACCTTGACCACCGCCGGGTGGGCTTCCAAAAACTGCGCCAGGGCCATGGCGGTGGCGCTGCTGTGGGCCACGCGCAGGGCCAGGGTTTCGGCACCCAGGGCGATCTGGTGGGCGTGCTCGCTCATCATCGACGCGCCCATGTCGCGCAGGCCTTTTTTACGGATCTGCTGCAGGCCCCATTGGCGCGGGTCGCCCTTGCGGTAGTTGGCAAAAATGGCCGGGTAGCTGCTCCAGTCGAACAGGCCGGTGTCGGTGACCGATCCGCCCATGGCGCTGCCGTGGCCCGCAATGGTCTTGGTCAGCGCGTTGACCACCAGGCTGGCCCCCACGCTCTTGGGCTTGAACAGCACCGGCGAGGTGATGGTGTTGTCCACCACGTAGACCAGGCCGTGCAGTTTGCAGACCGCGTCAATGCCCACAAAGTCGGGAATCTGCGTGCCGGGGTTGGCGATGGTTTCCACAAACACCATGCGGGTGTTGGGTTGCACCGCGGCGGCCACGGCGGCGGCATCGGTGGCATCGACCGTGGTCACCTCGATACCCAAACTGCGCAGGGTGCCGAAGACGCTGTTGGTGTTGCCAAACACATAACGGCTGGCCACCAGGTGGTCGCCCGCGCGCAGCAGGGTCAAAAAGATGGCGCAGATCGCGCCCATGCCGGTGGCAAAGCAGATGCTGCCCAGGCCGTCTTCCATCTTGGTGATCTTGGCTTCCAAAGCCGCCGTAGTGGGCGTGCCCTGGCGGGCATAGTTGTAGGCCCCTTTGAGCGTGCCCTGGAACACGCCGATCAAATCTTCTACCTTGTCAAACCCGTACTGCACCGAGGTGTGCACGGGCATGTGCACCGCACCGTTTTCAACCCCAAAGGCCTTGTCGCCGTGGATGATGGTGGTGGTAAATCCTTGCGTAGCCATGCTCTTCTCTCTTCCCTTGTGAAACTTTGGCCCCAATTAGAGCATTCCACGCACGCTGCATCCCGTCGCAACAGGATGTTACGATTTAGTGCACCGCCCGGCCTAAATCAACCCGGCCCCCATTTCTCCCCCAACCCGAGACACCCCCCATGCTGCAATCCATCGAAGCCCGCACCGGCACCGCCGTCGGCGCGCCCTGGCCCGAATCCACGCAAACCGAGATCAACCAGACCGTGGCCGCCGCCGCCGCTGCATCGGATGCGTTTGCCGCCACCTCCGCCGCCCAGCGCGCCAGCCTGCTGCGCGCCCTGTCCGCCGCCCTGGAAGCCGAGCGTGCCACCCTGGTGGCCCTGGCCGACCGCGAAACCGGCCTGGGCCTGCCCCGGCTGAACGGCGAACTCGACCGCACCACCTTCCAGCTACGCGGCTTTGCCGATGTGCTGGATGCCGGCACGGTGCACGCCTTTGTGGACGACGTAGCCGTCGCAGGCCCGCCACCCGCAGGCCGCCCGCACCTGGCCCGCGTGCGCGTGCCGGTGGGCCCGGTGGCGATGTTCTCGGCCAGCAACTTCCCATTTGCGTTCTCGGTGCTCGGTGGTGACACCGCTGCGGCGCTGGCCGCCGGTTGCCCGGTGGTCGTCAAAGGCCACCCCGCGCACCCCGAGCTGTCACGCCAGACCGCCGCGTTGGCACAGCGTGTGGTGGCAGAACAGGGCCTGGATGCAGGCGTGTTCGGCTTTGTGCAAGGTGGCTCTATCGAAGTGGGCGTGCAACTGGTGCAGGCCCCGGCCATCGCCGCCGTGGCCTTTACCGGCTCGTTCAAGGGCGGCACCGCGCTGGCCAAGATCGCCGGGGACCGCCCCCGCCCCATCCCGTTCTACGGCGAACTCGGCTCGGTCAACCCGCTGGTGGTGTTGCCCGCCGCTGCCGCTAAAAACGGCCCCGAGCTGGCCGCCACGCTGGCCGGTTCCATCTGCCAGGGCGCTGGCCAGTTCTGCACCAGCCCCGGCATCATCCTGGTGCACAAAGATGCCGCGTCGGACACGTTCGTCACGGCCCTGGCCGCCGCGTTGCAGGCCTTGCAGCCACACGCCATGCTCTCAACGGCCATCCGCTCCACCTTCGACAAGGGTGTGGCCCGCTGGCGCGCCGACGCGGCCCTGACCCCGCTGGTGGCCGATGTGTCGGATGCCGCCACACCCCGCCCCTTCCTGGCCGAAGTGCAGGCCGCCGACTTCATCGCCAGCCACGCGCTGCACGAAGAGGTGTTTGGCTCCGCCGCCCTGGTGGTGCGCGTGGCATCCGTCGATGAAACCATCGCCGTGCTGCGCGCCATCGGCGGCACGCTGACCGTCACGCTGTGGGGTGCCGAGACCGAAGACGCATCCACCCGCAACCTGGTCCGCGCCGCCACCCAGGTCGCGGGCCGCGTGCTGTTTGCAGGCGTGCCCACCGGTGTGGCCGTGACCGGCGCACAGCACCACGGCGGGCCGTTCCCGGCCTCCACCCAGCCCTTCACCACCTCGGTGGGCTATGCGGCGGTAGACCGTTTCCTGCGCCCCGTGGCCTTGCAGGATGCACCGGCCTGGCTGGTGGAACGCAAGGGCGTACCCTGCTGATTGGCCGCTACTATCTTGATAGCTTCTTGCGCTTATGCAGTAAGCGCTGGCGGCCTAAAAGGCTTGTAAAAGTATGGGCAGTCCCACCCTACTGCACACCCACCGCATCCACCATCCGGTAGTACAGGCCGTACTGGTCGTCAGGCAACACCGCGAACTTGCCCTCCACGATGACCGGCTCCAGGCTGTACTTCACCGGGGTTTTGGACTTCACCTCGACCATGCTCTCCGGCCCGCCAGGCAGGCAGAACGAGCAGGTCAGTGGCACCGAGGTAAGCAAAAAATGCTTTTGGGTTTTGCCCGCGTCCAGCGGCACCATGAAGCCCTGGATGCGCTGGGTTTTCTGGTGCAGGGCCAGCTGCTGCTGGCCGAAATTGGGCAGGATGCGGTTTTTGATGGCCCGGGTCTTGACCGCCGACAGCACCGACCACGGCACCACATCGGCCCGCTCGGGCAAAGGCGCAAACGGGCTGTTTGGGCTGTGGAAGCCGGGGCCGGAGCCTGCGGGCAGGTCGACGGGCTGGGCGCAAACACTGCCTGCGGCGACAACACAGGCTGCGAGAACGGATGCAAATTTCATACGGTGCTCCACGGGCCTAGTGCTCATGTTTCATCCCGCAGTATTTGCCAATCGCAATGCCCTTGCAAGCGGCCTGCAAGGCTTTGGTGCAGGCCTCTTCGCCCTTCCCCGCCTCGCGGCATTGGGCGGCGGCTTGGTGGGCGGCGGCGATGGCGCGGTGGCGGGCGACGTCGGCTTGGGTGTCCTGGGCGCTCTCGGCGGCGATGGCACTGGCGGCAAACAGGCTGGAGAAGATCAAGGCGGCGAGGGTTTTGGTCATAAAGAAAACTCCAGTTAACGGTGGTTAAGCAAGGTGGTGACGTCGAGACGGTAGGCTTCCCAGGCGGGCAGTGCGGCGGCCAGGGTGGCGGTGGCGGTGGCCAGCAGCAGCACCCACCACTCGCTGGGTAGCCAGATCCAGCCGGTCAGCGGCAGCGAGCGTTCGGCTTGTAGCCAGGTGCCGACCAGTTCGGCCAGCACATGCCCGCCCAGCAGGCCCAGGACGGTAGCCATGGCGGCCAACAGCAGGGCTTCTACCAACACCAGCCCGGCCACCTTCAATGGTGGCGCGCCCAGCATGCGCAGCATGGCCAGGTCGGCGCGGCGTTCGCGCACCGCGTTCCACAGGGCGATGAAGACGCTCAGGCCCGCCGTCAGCAGCAGCACCGCCCCAAAGCCGCGCAGCACCTCGGTGCCCACGCCCACCATGCGCAACAGGCGGGTGATTTCCACCGCGGGCGCGGCGGCTTGCATCTCGGTGGTGGTGTTGATGAAACGCGGGAAGGTCACTGCGGCCAGCGGGCTCTTGTAGGTGACCAGCGCCAGGGTGATTTCGCGCTCCTGCTCCAGGATTTTCTGGTCTTCCTCGTCCAGCGCGGTGGCTTTTTCGTGCACTTTCCAGACCGATTCGGTGGCCGTCAGCACCAGCCGGTCCAGCACACAGCCGCAAGGGGCCAGGACGCCGGTAACGGTGTAGGGGAAGTCGCCGTGGATATGGCCCGTGCCACCCAGGCCGTGCGAGCCGTAGAAGCTGTTGCCCACGGCCAGGCCGGTATTTTTGGCGACCTGTGCGCCCACCACGGTCTGCATGGGTTGGCTCCACCAAGCACCCTGGGCGAGTTTTACGCCGTAGTGCGCGGCATAGGCCGGGGTGGTGCCGACGATACGAAAGCCTAGGTGCGTATCGCCCAGGCTGATGGGGATGAGCTGGGCCACGCGCGGGTCTTTTTCAAGCTGCTGCACAGCCTCCAAAGGAATGTTGCCCGGCGGCACGTCGATGTGGAACACGCCCGCCAGAATCAGCTGCATGGGGCTGCCCTTGGCACCCACCACCGCGTCGATACCGGCCAGGTCGCGCTCAAACGCCCGGTCCATTTGCGCGCTGGTGATCCACACGAAAGTGATGCTGGCCAGGCCCAGCGCCAGTAGCAGCAAATTCAGCGCTGCAGACAAGGGGCGCGACCACAGGTAACGAAAGGCAATTGCTACGATCTTCATAGCTGCCCGTGCTTATCCGATAAGCGCTGGGCGCCGATTTTGCATACAAGCGCCTGGGGCAAGGCCGCAGCGACCCGCGCGTCGTGGGTGGCGATGACCAGGGTGGCGTGGCAGCGCTGGGCGCTGGCCTGCAGCAGGGCCAGGGCGGATTCGGCGGCGGCATCGTCCAGGCTGGCGGTGGGTTCGTCGGCCAGGATCACTTGGGGCTGCAGCAGCACGGCGCGGGCCAGGGCCACCCGCTGGGCCTGGCCGCCGGAGAGCTGGCGCGGCTTGCGCGCAGCCAGGTCGCCCAAGTCCAACGCCTCCAGCGTGCGGCGCACGTCCTGCGGGTCGTCGGGCACGCCTGCGGCCCACTGCGCCATGGCCAGGTTGCCCGCCACGGTAAGCGCTTCGCTCAAATGCAGTTTTTGGGGCAGGAAGCCGATAGCGCTCGCCCGCCAGGCATCGGCAGCTATCTTTTGGAGTGCGTTCAGGTCTTGACCAGCCACCGTGATCTGCCCGCTGGCGGGGCGCAGCAGGCCCGCCGCCAGCGCCAGCCAGGTGGATTTACCCGCGCCCGACGGGCCGCGCAGCAGCAGCACAGCGCCTTGGGGCACGTCGGTATCGGGAAAGTCCAGCTGGGCTGCGCCGGGGTAGCGGTAAGCCAGTTGCGTGGTGCGAATCAACGTTGGAATCCCTTGGCGGGCGCGCAGTCGCCGCAGATGCCGCGCAGCGCCAGGTCCACGCTGACGTTTTGCTGGCCCAGGGTTTTCAGGGCCTGGATGGCGGCAATGGCGGCCTGGGCCAGCTCGGCGTTGGTTTTGTCCATCTGGCCTTCCAGGGGCAGGTCGCGGTG
The DNA here is from genome assembly GCA_963512645.1 of uncultured Albidiferax sp. GTDB lineage: Bacteria > Pseudomonadota > Gammaproteobacteria > Burkholderiales > Burkholderiaceae_C > Rhodoferax_B. The sequence goes on from CAUPNM010000004.1 coordinate 125,877, forward strand.
GCAGGCGTTGCACTCGAAATGCGGCGCGGCGGGCGCGTCGTCCACCACCGCCTGGTAGTGGCGCACGCGCTCGGCATCCACCTTGCAGCGCAGCAGGCCCACCTCGGACAGGCGGTCCAGCAGGCGGTAGAGCGTGACGCGGTCCAGGGTGGTGTTGGACTCTTGCGCCAGCGCTTCCTGTATCTGGGCGTGGGTCCAGCGGCTGTCGGCGTGGGCACGCAGCCAGTCCACCACCAAGCGGGCGGCATTGGTGCGGCGCAGGCCGTGGGCGACCAGCAGGTCGTCGGAGGAAGTGGCAGAGGTGGAAGCAGAGGTCATGGCTACTCGCATTCTAAAACGCAACTGTGTTGCGATATACTTTTGCAATCGAGTTGCATTATTACCCTAAATGAAAAACCCCCGTTCCGGCTTTCTGGCTTTATCGGCACCCGCCCGCCTGCTGCGCGCCGTCCCCGCCCTGCTCCTTTTGTGGCTGGCTGTGGCCTGGGCATCCGGACCATGGTGACGCTAGACGGCCTGACCGTCACCTACCGCGACCGCCCCACCCTGCACGGGGTCAGCGGCCACTTTGCGCCCGGCTCGCTTACCGCGGTGGTGGGGCCCAACGGCGCGGGCAAAAGCACGCTGCTCAAAAGCATTGTGTCGCTGCTGCCCATCGCCCAGGGCAGCGTGCAGGTGCATACCCCGCGCTCGCGCATCGCCTATTTGCCGCAGCAGTCGGCCATCGACCGCAGCTTTCCCATCACCGTGTTTGACTGCGTGCTGCTGGGAGCCTGGCAGGCGGCGGGTGCTTTGGGTGGGTTGAACAGCGCGGTGCTGGACGAGGCCGATGCCGCCTTGCACACCGTGGGCCTGTGCGGGTTTGCGCAGCGGCCCATCAGCGCCTTGTCGGCCGGGCAATTCCAGCGGGTACTGTTTGCCCGGCTGCTGCTGCAGGACGCAGATTTGATCCTGCTGGACGAGCCCTTCAACGCCATCGACAGCAAAACCACCGCCGAGCTGCTGGCCCTGGTGGCCGACTGGCATGCCCGCCAGCGCACGGTGATTGCGGTGCTGCACGACCACAGCCAGGTGCACCAGCACTTCCCGCAAACCCTGCTGCTGGCGCGCGGGGTGGTGGCCTGGGGCGAAACATCGGACGTCTTGACCCCACACCACCTGGCGCAAGCCCGGTTGCTGGGCGAAAGCTGGGACGACCACCTCCATGCCGCTTGAACCCATGCCCCATTTTTACGACTTGGCGATCGCCCCCTTCGCCGACTTCCTGTTCATGCGCCGCGCACTCGTCTCCGCCCTGGCGCTAGCCCTGGGTGCGGCCCCGCTGGGCGTGTTGCTCACGCTGCGCCGCATGAGCCTGTTTGGCGAGGCGCTCAGCCACGCCATCCTGCCCGGCGTGGCGCTGGGCTTTATGTTTTTTGGACTGTCGGCCATCGCCATGACGCTGGGCGGGCTGCTGGCGGGCATGCTGGTGGCGGCGGTGTCGGGCCTGGTGAGCCGCGCCACGGTGCTGCGCGAGGACGCGAGCCTGGCCGCGCTGTACCTGGTGTCGCTGGCGCTGGGCGTGATGCTGGTGTCGCGTCGCGGCTCACAGCTGGACTTGCTGCACATCCTGTTTGGCAGCGCGCTGGGCGTGGATGCCAGCGGGCTGGTGCTGGTGGCCGGGGTGGCTACGGTCACGGTGGGCGCGCTGGCACTGTTTTACCGGGCTTTTTTGCTGGAGAGTTTCGACCCGGCCTATCTGCAAAGCGCCAGTGGCCGCAAGGCCGCCGTGGTGCAGCAGGGCTTTTTGCTGCTGGTGGTGTTGAACCTGGTGGCGGGCTTCCAGACCCTGGGCACGCTGATGGCGGTGGGCATCATGATGCTGCCCGCCGTGTCGGCCCGCCTGTGGCACCACACCCTGCCCGCGCAAATGCTCAACGCCGTGGCGCAGGCAGCGGTGGCCAGCTATGCGGGCTTGCTGCTGTCCTACCACCTGGACACCGCCAGCGGCCCCACCGTCATCGTCTGCGCCGGGAGCCTGTATGCCCTGTCGCTCTTGCTGGCCCCACGCGGCTGGCTGCGCACCCACTGAAAGGACTTCCGCAGCGCGCTCTGTATCGCCCTTCGGGCACACAGATCGACTTGCGTAAGTCCTGCCGATTTTTATAAAGGAGCTTCCTCATGCTTTTCAAACGCGTTATCGCCACACTGGCCGTAGCCATGTCCTTTGGTGCTTCGGCCCAAATCCCGGTCACTACCAGCTTCAGCATCCTGGGCGACCTGGTGCGGGTGGTGGGCGGCGACCGGGTGGCTGTGACCACCCTGGTCGGCCCCAACGAAGATGCCCATGTGTTCGAGCCCAAACCCGCCGATGCCAAGGCCATCCTCCAATCGAAACTGGTGGTGAGCAACGGCCTGGGTTTCGAGCCCTGGATGGGCAAACTGGTGAAATCTGCGGGCTACAAAGGGGCCAGCGTGATCGCATCCACCGGCGTGCAGCCCCGCAAAATGCAACACGATGGCCATACCGAAACCGACCCGCACGCCTGGCAAAACCCGGCCAACGTGATCTTCTATGTGAACAACATCCGCAAGGCCCTGGAACAACTCGACCCCGCCGGGGCCGCCAGCTACCAGGCCAACACCGCCGCGTACGTTGCGGAGCTGCAGGCGCTGGATGCATGGGCCACCACCCAGTTTGCCGCCATACCCGCCGACAAGCGCAAGGTGATCACCTCGCACGACGCGTTTGGCTACTTTGCCGCCCACTACCAGCTGAAATTTCTGGCCCCGCAAGGCGTGTCCACCGATGGCGAGGCGAGCGCCAAACAGGTCGCCAGCCTGATCCGCCAGATCCAGCGCGAGAAGATCAGGGCGGTGTTTGTGGAGAACATGGCCAACCCCAAGCTGCTGGCGCAGTTGTCTAAAGAAGCCAGCGTAACCCCTGGCGACACCTTGTATGCCGACGCGCTATCGGCCCCCGACCAGCCCGGTGCCAGCTATTTGAAGATGGCCCGCCACAACATCACGGCGCTGGTGGCGGGGTTGCAGAAGAACTGAAGACACTATTTATTTGATAGCTGCTTGTGCTTATGGAATAAGCGCAAGCTGCCATTTTCATTCAATTTTAGACCCATGACCATCACCCGCCGCCACACCCTGGCCCTTGCCGTATCCACCCCGCTACTGCCCGCCTGGGCCGCAGCCTCTGACAAAGACACGCTGAGCGTCGTCTCCCCCTGGGAGATCAGCAGCCTGGAACCCTCGCGCACCGGTTATGTGTTTAGCCGTTTGCAAATCACCGAAACCTTGGTCGATGTGGACCCCAGCGGCGCGCTGGTGCCCGGCCTGTCCACGGGCTGGCTGGTAGGCGCCAACCAGAAGGTCTGGCGCTTTGCCCTGCGCCAGGGCGCGCGTTTCCACGACGGCAGCCCGGTCACGGCAGCCCACGTGGCCCAGATGCTGGAGCGGGCGCACAAGGCCCCCGGCGTGCTGGGCAACACGCCGATCCAGAAAATCAGCGCAGACGGCGACAGCGTGGTGGTGGAGCTGGCCCGCCCGTTCAGCGCCCTGCCCGCCTTTCTGGCCCACACCAGCACGCAAATCCTGGCCCCCGCTGCCTATGCAGCCGATGGCACGGTGCAGGCCGTCATCGGCTCCGGCCCGTACAAAGTGACCCGTATCGACGCACCGCAAAAAATCGCCCTGGAGCGGTTTGACGGCTGGCAGGGCCCGCGCCCGGCGATTGGTAAGGTCAGCTACCTGGCCGTGAGCCGCGCGGAAACCCGCCAACTGCTGGCCAGCAGCGGCCAGGCGGACCTGGTCTTCACCCACGACCCAGCCAACTTCGCCCGCCTGCAAAACAACAAAAAGCTGCAATTCCACAGCCTGCCAATTCCGCGCGTGATGTACATCAAGGTGAACGCGGGCCACCCGTATTTGAAGGATGTGGCGGTGCGCCGGGCGCTGAGCCTGGCCATCGACCGCGCGGGGATTGCCGCCACCGTGCTGCGCGCCCCGCAGGCTGCGGCCACGCAGCTGTTTCCGCCGGTGCTGGGCGAATGGCATGTGCCCGGCCTGCAGCCGCTGGTGCAAGACCTGGCCCAGGCCCGCCGCCTGCTGCAATCGGCTGGCTGGGTGCCGGGTACGGACGGCATGCTGCAACGCAACGGCAAGCCCTTCCAGGTCACGCTGCGCACGTTCTCCGACCGGCCCGAGCTGCCGGTGGTGGCCACGGCTTTGCAGGCCCAGTTCAAGGCGATTGGCATTGGCATGGCGGTAGCGGTGGCCAATTCCAGCGAAATTCCGGCGGGCCACCAAGACGGCACGCTGGAGCTGGCCCTGCTGGCACGCAACTACGGCCTAGTGCCAGACCCCATGGGCACGCTGTTGCAAGACTTTGGAGCAACCGGTGGCGACTGGGGCGCGATGGGCTGGACCAGCGCCCTGGTGCGCGATGCCCTGCAAACCCTCAGCACCACCGCCGATGCCAAGCGCCGATCGGCCCAGCGCGGCAGCATTGCCACCGTGCTACAGGCCGAGCTGCCGGTGATTCCGGTGGCCTGGTACCAGCACACGGCCACCAGCAGCCAACGCCTGGGCCAGGTGGTGATCGACCCGCTGGAGCGCAGCTACCGCATTGCGCAAATGGTGTGGAAGCCATGAGGGCTGTACTGATCCGCATCCTCGGCGTGGCATTGGGCGTGGGCCTGCTATCGTTTGCCCTGCTGCAATCGCTGCCGGGCGACGCGGCCTACCGCATTGCCGCCAGCCGCTATGGCTACGACATGGTCAACACCGCAGCGGCCGAAGCCGTGCGCGCCGAGCTGGGGCTGGACCGCCCGATGTGGCAGCAACTGCTGGCCTGGCTGGGCGACGTGGCGCAGGGCAACCTGGGCGTGTCGCTGGTGTCCGGTGAGCCGGTGGTGACTGAGTTGTCGCACCAGTGGGGCCACACGGTGGCGCTGTCGCTGCTGGCCTGGGGCCTGGCCCTGCTGCTGGGAGTAGGCGCGGGCTTGGCCACGGCCTTGCTGCAACGGCCCTGGCTGGACCGGCTGGTGGGCCGCATGGCCGTCACCCTGCGGGCCACCCCGGCCTTTGTGCTGGCCCTGCTGCTGGCCACCCTGCTGGCCGAGCACCTGGGCTGGCTGCCGGTGGCCGGGCATGGCGATGCCAGCCATTACGTGCTGCCCGCGCTCACATTGGCCCTGGCCCTGGCCCCTGGGCTGGCGCAAGTCACCCGCCACAGCGTGGCGCAGGTACTTGCCAGCGCCTATGTGCAGTTCGCCCGCACCAAGGGCTTGCCCGCACGCTGGGTGGTGCTGCGCCATGTGCTGCGCAATAGTGCCGTGCCCGTCGCCGCCTTTGCCGCCACCCAGCTGGTGCTGCTGGTGGAGGGCATGGTGGTGGTGGAAACCTTCTTTGCCTGGCCCGGCATCGGCCACGCGCTGGTGCACGCCATCCTGGCCCGCGACGTGCCTATGGTGCAGGGCACGGCCTTGTGCATGGGCCTGCTGTTTGTGCTGCTGAACGCCGGGGTGGACGCGCTGTGCACGTGGCTGGACCCGAGGAGCCGCACATGACCGCCCGCCGTATCTGTTACCTGCTTTTAGCCCTGGTGGCAGCCTGGGCCTGGCTGGTTCCACTGCCCGACCCGGCGGCCCAAGACCTCTCGGCCAGCCTGCTGCCGCCCAGCGCCCAACACTGGCTGGGCACCGATGCTCTGGGCCGCGAAGTGGCCGCGCGGCTGGCACAGGCGCTGCGCATCTCGCTGTCGCTGGCGCTGGGGGCCGCCCTGCTGGCCGCCAGCCTGGGCGCGGGCCTGGGCCTGCTAGCGGCCTGGTGCCGGGGCGGGGTGGAGCGGCTGCTGCTGGCCCTGGCCGATGCCGTGGTGGCCCTGCCCGGCCTGCTGTGGGTGCTGCTGCTGTCGGCCCTGGCGCCCGGCCAGACCTGGCCGCTGTACCTGGGCCTGGTGCTTACCGCCTGGGTGGAGTTTTTCCGCACCACCCGCGTATCGGCCGCTGCCCTGCTGGGCGGGCCGCAGGTGCAGTCCAGCCGCTTGCTGGGCTTTGGACGCCTGTACATCGTGCGCCAGCATGTCTGGCCCGCGCTGCGCGGCACGCTGCTGGCGCTGACCGCGCTGGCCGTGTGCAACGCCGTACTCGCCGTGTCGGCCCTGGGCTTTATCGGCGTGGGACTGCGCCCGCCGCAGGCCGAGCTGGGCCTGCTGATGACCGAGGCCATGCCCTACTACGCCGACGCACCCTGGATGCTGGCCGCGCCGGTGCTCCTGCTGCTGGCCACCGTGCTGGCGCTGCAAACCTTGAGCGAAAAAAAGGACAACCATGCCACTGGCACTTGAAATCAACGGTTTGACCATCACCGCCGGGGCCGAGCCCGTGGTGCGCGGCATCCACCTGCAACTGCACGCGGGCGCAGCGTTTACGGTGCTGGGCGAATCCGGTTCGGGCAAATCACTGATGGCGCAGGCGGTGATGGGCACCCTGCCCTCTAGCCTGGCTGCCAGCGGCGACATCGCCTTGTGGGGCCGCCGCCTGCTGCCCGGCACACCGCGTGACTGGGGCATCGAGGTGGCCATGCTGCCGCAGGAGCCCTGGCTGTCGCTCAACCCTAGCATGCACCTGCACGCCCAGGTGGCCGAGGTGCGCCACTGCGTGCGCGGCCAGCCCTGGCCCGCAGCCCGCTTGCACGCCGACCAGGCGCTGGCGCAGGTGGACCTCAGCCCGGCGCGGCACAAGTACCCGCACCAAATTTCAGGCGGAATGGGGCAGCGCCTGGCCTTTGCCGCCACACGCGCTTCCGGGGCGAAACTGCTGATTGCCGACGAGCCCACCAAGGGCCTGGATACGGCCCTGCGCGACCAGATCGGCGCGCTGCTGCTCGGCCAATTACAGCCCGACCAGGCCCTGCTCACCATCACCCACGACGTGGCCCTGGCCCGCCTGCTGGGCGGTACGGTGGCGGTGATGCTGGACGGCGAAATCATCGAGCAAGGCCCCGCCGACCAGGTGCTGTGCCACCCGCGCCACGCCTACACCCAGGCCCTGGTGCAGGCCGAACCCGCGCACTGGCCGCAGCTGGCACAGCCGCTGCGGGCCGATGCCGCGCCGGTGGTGCAAGGACTGGGTTTGGGCAAAAACTTTGGGTCCCAGCGCCTGTTTGACGGAGTAGACCTGGCGCTGCACCAGGGCGAAATTGTCGCCATCACCGCCCCCAGCGGCTGCGGCAAAACCACGCTGGGCCATATGCTGCTGGGCCTGGTGCCGCCCGACCACGGCACGGTGCGCCGCGCCAAAAACCGCCCCCACGCGTTCCAAAAGCTCTACCAGGACCCGCCCGCTGCCTTTGCCCCCCAACGCCGGGTGGGCGACAGCCTGGCCGATCTGGTGAAACTGCACCGCCTCAGCAGCGCCGATGCCCAGGGCCTGATGGCAGAGTTGAAGCTGGACAAAGCCCTGCTGGCGCGCCTGCCCAGCGAGGTCTCGGGCGGCGAGTTGCAACGTTTTGCCCTGCTGCGGGTGCTGCTGCTCCAACCCGACTTCATCTTTGCCGACGAGCCCACCTCGCGGCTGGACCCCATCACCCAGCAGCGCACCTTGGCGCTACTGTGTGCCCATACCGCCGAGCACCAGTGGGGCCTGTTGCTGGTTACGCACGATGCCGAGATGGCGCACAAGGCGGCGCACCGGCGGGCCGGGGTGGTGTTTGGCTAGATGGCCGTCCGGCCAAACACCAGCAGCAGGTTGTTGGCAGGCATCGCCACCCGCTCGCGCAGCGCCAGGCCCGCCAACGCCGCCTGCTGCACCACATCGTCGAGCTGGCGGATGCCCCAGGCCGGGTCGCGCTGGCGCAGGTCGGCGTCAAAGTCGAGGTTGCCCGCCGAGGTGGGCACGCCGCGCTCCAGGTAGGGGCCGTAGGTGATGAGCACGCCGGCGGGCACCAGATGGGTCGCCGCCCCGCGCATCAGCGCCGCGCAGGTGGCCCAGGGGGAGATGTGCAGCATGTTGGCGCAGTAGATGGCATCGAATCTGTCCACCGGCGGCCACGGGGCCAGCACGTCCAGGCGCACAGGCGGCAGCACATTCGCCACCCCAGCTTGCGCGCACCAGTAGGTTATCGAGTCAAAACCATCGTCCTGCGCATCGCTGGGCTGCCAGGTCCATCCGGGCAAGCCGTGGGCAAAACCGGCGATGTGCTGGCCGGTGCCGCTGGCGATTTCCAGGGCCGTGCCCTGGGCGGGCAGGATGCGTTGCAACACCTTCAGGATGGGCGGCAGGTTGCGTTCGGCGGCGGGGCTGTGCTGGGGAAAGTTCATCGGCATCCAATTAGGCAGGCATCCAGGCCGCGCAGTGCCAGCACTGCTCAAACCCGCCCTCCACCAGCTCGCCGCAGGCACACAGCCAGCGGTGCTGGGGCACGTTTTGCAGATGGTGCAGCAGCGTGCGGGCGCGGGTTTCCTGGGTGGGGTGGTGGATCCAGACCTCGGGCAGGCACTGGTCGGGTGGCAAATCACCCGCAATGCCGCTGAGGTACTGGCGCTGCACGCTGGCGGTAATGCCCTCAAACTGCAGCGCATCCACCCATAGCGTGGCGATGGCGAGATTGGGGGCTTGGGTGAGGCGCAGCATGGTGTGCCAAGCATACGCCGGCGCACCTGCAAAAACTACACTTTTTATAGCTGCCCGCGCTTATGGAATAAGCACAGGGGGCCTAAAAGGCTCTTAATGTTTCACCAGGTTGGCAAACGTCTTGCGAAACTTCTCCACTTTGGGCGCGGCCACCATCAGGCAGTAGCCGTGGCCGGGGTGGTTCTCAAAATAGTCCTGGTGGTAGGCCTCGGCGGGCCAGTAGTTCAGCAGGGGCTGCACCTCGGTGACGACCGGCTTACGGTACGCACCGCTCACTGCCAGCTCGGCCAGGAAGGTGTCGATCACCGGCAACTGCTCGGGGGTGCTGGTGTAGATGCCGCTGCGGTACTGCGTGCCCACGTCGTGGCCTTGCTGGTTGGGCGTAGTCGGGTCGTGGATGACAAAAAACACTTCCAGAATCTCGCGCAGGCTGATCTGCGCGGGGTCAAACTCCAGCCGCACTACCTCGTTGTGGCCGGTCTCGCCGCTGCACACTTCTTCGTAACTGGGATGGAGGGCCTGGCCGTTGCAGTAGCCGCTTTCCACATCGGTAATGCCCCGCACTTTTACAAATACCGCCTCGTAAGACCAAAAACAGCCTGATCCTAAAGTAATAATTTCTGTCATTTTTCTCTCCTAAGTCCTTGTTTTACAAGGGTTTACAGCCTTTTCAACACAAAAACACCCTATGGCAATCATTGGTTGATCCGTGTAAAATTCACCTATCAAACAACCAATTTTTAGAGGCCAAAAGTGGCAAGTTCACCAGTCCGAGGCATACAAGAAATCCAATGGAAACGGAAAGATCAAACCGTTGGAACTGCCTACCGCGTAAGGATAACCCGTAAAGACTTTAAGGGTCAGCGATCAAAAGTTTTTGATGACTTCAATGAAGCAAAAGAATATTTAACTCTTTCAAAAACTGTTCGAGGAAAAAGATTAATTTATTCAGTTGAACAGACCGAAGAAGAGAAATATATATTAGATAACGAGAATAAAAATAATTTTACTTTTGAGCATTTCACAAGGTTATATATTCGTGATTACATTGAAACAAAACCTTGTTCAACCGAACGTCAAAGAAGAGCCAACGCCAATATTATTTCATTCTTCAATACAATTTTAAGAACCTCAATTCTTGATCGAAGCACTACTTATCAAGAAAAGGAAGACTTAGGAATTGGCAATCCAGAAAATCCAATTTATAAATTTTTTGGGACTTATGACATAAGAAAAATTAATCCTATTGATATAAATAACTACATTAGAACAAGAAAAAGAATGAATATGAAGCCCATAAGCATTCAAAGAGAAATAACCCAAATTTCTAATGTATTCAATAAGGTTAAATATTTCTCTGAATTCTTGGAAGGATTGAAAAATCCTTGTCGTGATTATGATAGAGATTTAATTAAAAATAACTCACTAAAAAGAGAGCGATTTTTAACAGCCGAAGAACTTAAATTTATATTTGACGACTTCAAAAATTACAGCAATCCAGAACTTTACCAAATTTGCAATTTATCTTTAATTACTTCAATGCGAAGAAGTGAAGTAATCACTTTAAAGCAGGAGCAAGTTAAAGAGAATTTCATTCAACTCACTCATACAAAATCTGGAAAACCTCGAAAGGTTTATCTTACAAAAGAAGCTCAGGAATTTTTAACAACCCTAAAACCAAAAACCAAAGATGGTCGATATTTCACTTATACGATTACAGGTTTTGATCGAATTTTTAGGGCTCAAGTTATAAGATTAAAACTTGATTTAAAGTTTCACGATTTTAGAAAAACTTCTATTTCAAGAACACTTTCAAAAGCAGACGGCAATAGTTTACTTGTTGCCAATATTCTGGGTTTTTCTTCAGTTAGAAAATTTGACGAACTGCATGTTAGAAATCGTTTAATGACCACAGATACACAATTAGGAGCATTGCGAACTTTTGGACACGATAACCCAGATATTACAAATAAACATTATTTAACCCCCATTTTAGATGATGTTCATAAAATAAAAAGGCTTTCAATTCTTAAAGAAAAACAACAATTAAAAACAATATCAGAAGAGGAAAAAAATGAGCTTCTTAATTTATTGCTTGAACTCACATAATTAAATACAACAACCCTTTTAAAAAATCTTGATACAATGACCACCTTAACCACAACCACAAGCAAGAAAGCTAAACCAATGGCAACTACATATCTTGACCTTAAAGCGCAGATCAAAGCTTTGGAAGAGCAAGCCGAAGAACTTCGTAAAAATGAATTGACTTCGGTTATTGCAGATATGAAATTGAAAATTTCAGAATATGGAATTAGTGCCGAGGAATTAGGTTTCAATTTAAAACCAATTACGGTCTACACAGAAAAACCTATTAGTCAAAAAATTGCAGAAGCTACAAGCGATAAGAAGCCCGTAGAACCAAAATATGCCAATGCTGAAGGTAAGACATGGTCAGGTCGCGGAATCGCTCCTAAATGGGTTACTGACCATATTGCAAATGGTGGGAAAAAAGAAGATTTTCTGATTTTGAAATCTAATGAAACACCAAAATAATAACTTATATAATTTAAATTTAATTAATGGCGGTTGCTTACTGCCATTTTTCTTTTAAGAGTAGGATTTACTTTGAAAATTTACCAAAATGATTCTGCAAAAATTTATCTTGCCGACTGTTTGATAGCATTAAATGATATTGAAGACGAATCTGTAGATCTTGTTTTTGCAGATCCACCATATAACATTGGAAAACAATTTAGTAATTTTCATGACTCATGGTCAACTGATAAAGACTATGCAGAATGGTGCTATCAGTGGCTTGAATTGTGTATAAAAAAATTGAAACCGAATGGTTCTTTATACGTTATGACTAGCACTCAAGCTATGCCATATTTAGATTTATGGTTAAGAGAAAAAATGACCATCTTATCAAGAATAATTTGGCACTATGATAGCTCTGGGGTTCAAGCAAAAAAATATTATGGTTCACTTTTTGAACCTATTTTATTCGCAGTGAAGAATCAAAAGTCTTATACCTTCAATGCCTCTGACATTGAAGTTGAAGCTAAAACCGGCGCAACAAGAAAACTAATTGACTACCGAAAAGAAGTTCCTACCCCTTATAAAACCACAAAAATTCCAGGAAATGCTTGGTATTTTTCAAGAGTAAGATACAGGATGGATGAATACGAAGAACATCCAAGTCAAAAGCCAGAAGCTTTGCTTGAAAGAGTTATCAAGGCAAGTAGCAATATAGGTGATGTGGTTCTTGATCCTTTTGGCGGCACATTTTCAACAAGTGCTGTTGCGCAGCGATTTGGAAGAAAAAGTATAAGCATAGAATTTCAAGAAGAATACTTCAAGATTGGATTGCGAAGATTAGGTATTGCAAATGAGTTCAATGGCGAAGAATTAACAAAATTAAATAAAACATTTGTCAGAAAAAATGGAAAAAATTCTTCTGATAAAGAGCAAGCAAATCTGGAACTTTTATGACAAGAAATTTATCAATAATCCACTCTTTTTCAAGCGAAATTTTGGAGATTTTGAAATCGGATTTTGGGGATAATGGAGATTATATATTTGAGAATAGTCCCATTATTGGATACCTGAATACAAAAACCAAGTCTGCTGGAAAAGGTTCGAAGGCACGAGGTGCATTTGCGAATCACTATGCTCTTTATGTTGTTATAGAGGATTACATAAAGAAGGGTTATGCTGATGAAAATTCCAAGGATTACTCCGATTATGAAGGTGCAATATTCAGTGATTTGTTTAAAAGACAAAGACAACTCCCATTCGGTGCAAAACTTCAAAACCATGCTCTTAATGCCAGATTAAACGATGAGTTTAAGAAGTTTTATCCAACTATTGGAAAAACTCCAATTGTTCGAGATGTTGAAACACAACGATATTGGATTCAAGAAGATCTCTTAAAAATATCCGTTCGTGATAAAGATGGAACTGATTTGGAAATAAATCTTTCAAGAGCTATTATTAAAATCATTGATCAATATGTGGCTACAAAAAAAGTGGCTTTTGAAGGCTTTATTGAAGCATGCCAGAAAATAGCATCACTGGGCGAAGAGAACATTGAATCAGCAATTGAATTTGTAAAAGAACAGCTTAAACCAAATGTAGATGCGCGAGTTTTTGAAATTGTTAGTTATGCAGTATTAAAGGCAAAATATGGACAGCAAACTATCTGGATTGGTGAGACAAGAGAAGATTTAACGGAAGAGGTTTTGATTCTATATAAAACAGGTCGGACCAATGCAAATGATGGTGGAATTGACTTTGTAATGAAACCTCTTGGACGATTTTTCCAAGTTACTGAAACGATAGATGCAAGTAAATACTTCCTTGATATTGATAAGGTGCAACGTTTTCCAATTACCTTTGTTGTGAAAACGGAAGATTCGGCAGATCAAATTAAAGAATCTATTAGAGAACAAGCAAAATCGAAATATAAAATAAAAGCAATAGTAGATTCTTATATGAGTTCAATAGAGGAAATAATTAATGTCCCAGATTTAATTAATCACTTTAATACTATCGTTCAATCGAATTCATTACAACAAGTAATGGAAGAAATAATCATTCAAAGTAAAGTTGAATTTAATTATACAGATACGGAAACAGATACAGAAGATGATGAAATTGTGAATTTATAGAATTTATTTATTAGTATAGAAAATTAAAAATTAAGCCCCTTTCGGGGCTTGATTTTTTTAGATAACCTGTTTTAATGAATAGTGACTAAACCAAAACAAAAATAAGGATCTCTATGTCATTAAATATAAATAATAAATCCAGACTTGTCAATAACTCAAATGAAGAATTAAATTATTTTACATTAAATAAAAAAGTTTTCAATGAATTGATATTGATACCAAGACCAAAAAATACTTTATTTCAAATAATGGTTCACCTTGCTTGTAAGGTCACTTATAAAAATGGTCTTGTTGGTGTTCATAGTGAAATTCATAAAACAGGTTTGGCAAAAGAACTAGGTATAAATGACGGCCATATAACCAGATACCTAAAGCAACTTGAAGAATTGAACTTCATTAAGATATTCAACACTACCCCCCTTGTCTTGCAGGTTTTAGAGGTTCCACAAGCACCCATATTTAACGATATTAAAGCCGTATTACTTTACATTCATATAAATCCACAGCAATTTAATTTTCATAGAAATATGAAGAGAAAAACAGCATTTTTTGAAACTTTCAAAGAATACAATTCTCAAATTCTCGTAGAAAAAATTAAAAAATCCATAGTTCCAGACAATCACCCAAGCAACCCAACACCAGAAGAATTAAATGATATTTTTGGCTTTAATGACTAATCCCCGAAACGGGATTTATTACGACCTCATAGAAGTAAAGCAATCACAAGTCAAGCTTAGAAGAAATTCACCCAACCCCTTCATGGAAGCCCCATAGAGCTTGATTAACAAGGCTTCGCGCTATGTCATTGAAGCACCTCATGGAAGCCCCTAAAAATCTCATGGAAGCCTCATAGGGCTTGATTAACAAGGCTTCGCGCTATGTCGTTGAAGCCCTTTTCGTATGTTTGATAAAGAATGTTTGACATTCAGCACCATATATCAATCATTCTTCTATTCAATACATACCATTCAGCAAATATATATTAGACATTACTAACCTAGAATTAAAAACAATTTCCCAGCGCGAAAATTTACACATACAAATTAAAAGCCACTCAATTGAGTGGCTTTTTTATTTCGGAAGGACACGGCGAGCGGTCCCCTTTTCACTACGTGATTAACTATTAGAAAAATTACTCCATTGGTCATCGAGAATTTTTTCTTCCTTCTGATCTGAACTGCAATTTAATTCAACCAGATCAATCATAGTTGCTTCAATTTCTTTTCCATGTGAATTAGAAAGCTGAATTAATTTTTCATACACTTCTTCGCCAAGAACTTTTTTTAATATTGTAAGTTTTTGCTTTTTCTCTTTTTCAATAAAAATATCAACAGCATTTCTTACGACCAAAGACATATTAGAACCGTTTGGATCTACGTGCTCTTTACTCAAATAGTCAACCTGGTCAACTCTTAGAAATACAGAAATCTTTACGTGTTCTTTTTCAAATTTGCTTTTGCTTTTCTCTTTAATGATTTTTTCTTGTTCTAAATTTTCCATAAATTCTCCTTGAATGTAATTTAATAATAACAAGTCAAAAAGAAAGAACAAGATTAAAAGGCTATCGAACTCGGATTTAATCAGACCGAAGCCTTTTGTCTTCGACACCTTTTAAAATATCTAAAAAATCAATCGGATTAAAGAAGATAGAAAATATTATTTAATCAGACAACACAAAAAGCAAGAGGATTAAATCAGACACGAGCCATTTATCTTCGACACTTTTAAAAAATATCTAAAAAATCAGTCGGATTGAAGAATATTAATTCCTTGTTTTTTGTCTTCTTAAATCAGCTATCGACTTTTTTAAAGACTATTTACAATCATAAATAAAACCCTATGATTAAAACAAGAGGGGAAAATTACTTTAAGCAAGACTAATTTTAACTATCGGCTAAACCGATACGAACCTTAAAAGGTTCTAGTTAAAATGTTTTTATTGTAGGGTTCCCCTACGACCCTTAAGAAGTTTTAAAAATAGAGAGGATTAAATCATATGGAAGAAGAAAAAATAAAAAAGCATACAGGCAGATCAAGCAATGATGACCATAACAACACAATTAGAACTCATAGAGTAGAAATGAGATTGAGCCCTTTTGAATACAATCAATTAATGAAGCAATGGATTGAGAGAAAAAATTCAGAAGGTAAACTTTATAATTCAATGGCTTCTTTAATTAGAAATATCATTTTTAAGAATGCCCATAAATTTGAATTAGTTCTTGACGAGCTTGAAGATCAAAAATTGGACTATGCGAGATTGTTATCCGAACTAAAAATTCAAGGCAGAAATATTAATGCAATTGCCAAGACTTTAGAGTCTGCCAAAAAATTTGGAATGTCTGAAAAAGAAATTGCTAGAACAATAGAAGTTATGAATAATTTAAAAACTGATGTTCAAACAATGCTTGTTAAGGTCGAAGAATTTAATCCTAAAAAGAAAGTAAAAAAATAATTTAGGAATGATTTTATGAGTGGAATGACTTTAATAAATAACAAATCTGGAAGTGCTCAAAGTTGCATTAATTACCTTGAGGGAATGATCCAAAGTAATGGGGAAAAAAGAGACTTCGCGCCAGTCAATGAAATCTCTGGTGATAAAGATTTGTTTCTTACAGTTGCTGAATCCACTGAAAGAAAAAATAAATATGTCTCAGGAACTCTTAGTTTCGAACAACCACTCACAGAAAAACAAATCAAAAGTGTAATAAAAGAATTTCACCAAACCTTTTTACCTGGACTAAATCAAGGTGAAGATTTTGCAGATTATTGGAATATACACCAAAAGAATAGTGGGCAATTTGAGCTAAATTTTGCGATTGCAACTACTCATATCAAATCAGGAAAACAATTAAATCCTTTTCCGCCTGGCACGGAATCCAGAGAATTAAAAGATTTATTTGACTCAATAGTGAATCATGAGCTTGGATTAAATCAAGTCAATCAAATAGAAATAAAACTTGACGAAGAAGGAAACCCAATAAAAACAGATTCTTATAGTTTTCAAAATCCAATGAAAACTAGCACCTATAGTTTATTGAAGCAATTCAATTCAATAAAAGTTAAAAATGAAGAAGGCAAGCTAGTTTTACCAGAAAGCAAGAGCGATTTTTTTAAACAATTAAAGTCAATGCAACAACAAAAAGATTTTGTTGCTGATTATGTTAAAGATAAAATTTTAGATGGATCTATAAATAATAGACTTGATTTAAAAAATTCTTTAGGTGATCTTGGAGAAATAACAAGAGAAAATGATTTTACAGTTTCCGTTAAATTAGACGGAAAAGATAAAGCGATTAGATTAAATGGTCCAATGTTTGAATTTAATACTAATTATGACGAACTAAAACAGTCTTTCAAAAATTCTATAAATCAAAATAAAAATGCTAATCAAAAATTAGATGACAACAAGGCTTCATTAATCAAAATGAGAAGAAATGACCTTGTTGAAAGCAGAGGAAATTTTTACAAAAAAGTTCATTCAACAAAAAAAGTTCGTAATAAATCTAGTAAAAGAAAAATGAAACTAGGTAAAAATCAAAAGAAAGGTTTTGAAAAACTAGGTTATAAGTTCAAAGATAAAACTCCCAGTGTTAAAAACCAACCTCAACAGCAATCAATTCAAAAAAGTGAAACTACTCTTACAGTTCAAGATAAACAGCTACAAGATCCGAATGTGTCAAGCTCAATTAAAGACGCCATGATTGCAGGCAAAAAAGCTGAAAATGAAGCAAATAAAAATGAAATTGCACAAGAAAAAAAGGATCAGAAGGTTGCAAAAAAACCTAGTGAGCCAATAATAATTAAATCAGATAGTAAAAATACAAGTTCTAAACCTTCAATATCTGCATTTAGTCAAGTCGCTACAAGTTCAAGTGCTCTATTGTTGACGGTTCAAATTAATCAAGTTTTATTTTCAAAATTAAATTTAGAATTACAGATCGGAATTTTAAGCATATTTAAAGAATCCGATATTAAGAAAATTTTTGAACTTAAACAAAAGATTGCTGATCTAGAACAACAAATTTCAGTTTTAAAAGCCAAGCAAGAACAAGCAATTGAAGCAGAACTAATCAATCAAAATGCCAACAGGTTTAAAAATAGCAATAGTTCAATGAAATTTAGAATTTAATTCCTACTTCATTTATGCGTTGCAAAAATAAAGCAGGCCTGCTTAAAACACCCCATAGGAATGGTTTAAACAGCTTTTGAGCCATTTTTCACGTAGTGGCGTATCTGGGCCAGCTCGCCTGGGTCCTTCTAACTCGTGAGGTTCCTGGGAACCGGCGCCAGCCAAAGGGATCAGCACAGTTTTCAATTCACCAATTCAAAGACCAATAAAAAAGAGCCAATAAAATTGGCTCTATATAGATCAATAACTTAGATCACTTTTGGTTGTAAATTAACAACGCATGTCGTTTCCTAAGACCAAAAACATCCCCCTCCTAGGGTAATTACGTGGCGTGCGGCGGGTGTGGAGGGAGTAAAGGAGGACGTGTTTTGCATAGGCTGCTTTGTACTCCTTTTTTAAGCGTACGCACTTGTACACTTGGATTGTCTTCAACTTTACCGCCGCAAAATTTCGGATTAAAACGGGTGCTAGCGCCCACCGATTAAGCACAAGCAGCTATTAAAAAGTGAGCATATGGAACTGGGCGAATTCAAACCGCTGTTGACCGCGCTGGTCTTGCCGCCTGCTGCGCCCTTGCTGCTGGCATTGGGGGGGCTGTGGCTGGCGCGGCGCAAAAAAGCGCTGGGCAGCGTAATTTGTGTGGGTGCCCTGGGCGGGCTGTGGCTGCTGGGCTGCAACGCGGTGGCGGTGTGGCTGGCGCTCAACATCCTGCCACAGGTGCCCGCCCTGCCCCCGGCCACGGCGGCTACCGTGCTGCAGGCGCGCCAGGTGCAGGCGGTAGTGGTACTGGGCGGCGGTGTGCAGGCGTTCGCGCCCGAGTTTGGCGCGGCCCAGCCCACGGCAGACACCGCCACCCGCCTGCGTTACGGCGTGTGGCTGGCCCGCCAGTCGCAGTTACCGCTGGCCTTTGCCGGGGGCGTGGGTTGGGCCAACAGCGGCACGGCCACGCCGTCCGAAGGGGCGGTCGCCCGCGCCACCCTGGCCCGGGACTACGGCTTCGCCCTGCGCTGGGTCGATGACCAGTCGCGCGACACGGCAGAAAACGCCAGCCGCCTGCACGCCGTACTGGCCGCCGAAGGCGTGCAGCGCATTGCCCTGGTGACCCACGCCTGGCACATGCCGCGCGCGCAAATGGCGTTCGAGCGGGCCGGGTTCACCGTGGTACCCGCACCCACCGGCTTCACCCTGCCGCAGCAGCGCAGCCTGCTGGAGTGGCTGCCCACCGGCCACGGCCTGCAATCGTCTCGCGAGGTGCTGCGCGAGTGGCTGGGTTTACGGGTAGCAAAGCCCCTGCATTGACGGTTGGCGGGGGCAAGGGCTACATTAATAACCCGCTAGTCAGTAACCCATGCCCACCCCCCTATCCGCCCCCCCAG
This sequence comes from uncultured Albidiferax sp., assembly GCA_963512645.1. Taxonomy (GTDB): domain Bacteria; phylum Pseudomonadota; class Gammaproteobacteria; order Burkholderiales; family Burkholderiaceae_C; genus Rhodoferax_B. Next base: position 144,685 of record CAUPNM010000004.1, read on the forward strand.
CCGAGCCGCACGCCAAGCGCGCGCGCCGCAAGGAAGCACGGCCTGGCGAGCTGCTGGCGGCGGCGCTGGACCTGTTTGTGGAAAAGGGCTTTGCCGCCACCCGGGTGGAAGAAGTGGCCCAACGCGCCGGGGTGTCCAAGGGCACGCTGTTTTTGTACTTTCCCAGCAAGGAAGAGCTGTTCAAGGCGGTGGTGCGGCAAAGCCTGTCGGCCCGGTTTTTTGAGTGGAGCGCCGAGGTAGATGATTTCACCGGCAGCAGCGCCGACCTGCTGCGCCACGGCATGCTGAGCTGGTGGGAACGCGTGGGCAACACCCAGGCATCGGGCATGACCAAGCTGATGCTGACCGAAGCGCACAACTTTCCCGAAATGGCCGCCTTCTACCAAACCGAAGTGGCCCTGCCCTACCAGGCGCTGCTGCGGCGCATTCTGCAGCGCGGCATGGACAGCGGCGAATTCGCCCTGGTGGACCCAGACCTGGCCACCTACAGCGTGACTGCACCGCTGATTTTTCTGGCCCTGTGGAAACACTCCATGGGCCGCCCACCCTGCGCCCCGGAGGCGCTGGACCCGCAGGCCTACCTGGCCTCGCAACTCCATATTCTGTTGAACGGGCTGCGCGTGCGGCCCCCGCAAAAAGACCTATGAAACCCTGGATAAAGTGGGCCACTGTGGCCGTGGTCGCGGTGGTGCTGGTCGGCGGCATTGCCCGCGCCATACACACCCGCCAGCAGCAAAAAGCCGCCGTGGCCGCCGCCGCGCTGGCCAAACCCGCCAACGCCATCGAGCTGGCCCGCAGCGACGTGGTGCTGGCGCAAACCCGCACCTTGGCCCAGGGCCTGCCGATTTCCGGGGCCTTAAAAGCGGCCGACTCCGCCGTGGTCAAGGCCCGCGTGGCCGGAGAGCTGCAAGGCCTGGCGGTGCGCGAGGGCGACAGCGTGCAGGCCGGGCAGGTGCTGGCCCGCATCGCACCCACCGAAGTGCAGGCCCGCCTGCAGCAGGCGGTGGAGCAGGCGGGTGCGGCCCAGGCCCAGATCGACATTGCCCAGCGCCAGTTTGCCAACAACCAGGCGCTGGTGGACCAGGGCTTTATCTCCCAAACCGCGCTGGATACCTCGCGGGCCACCTTGACCGCCGCCCAGTCCACCCACCGCGCAGCATTAGCCGCCGCCGCCGTCGCGCGCCAGACGGTGGCCGACGCGGTGCTGCGCGCGCCCATCTCGGGGGTGGTGTCCCAGCGTCTGGCCCAGCCGGGCGAGCGCGTGGCGGTAGACACCCGGGTGCTGGAGATTGTGGACATCCGCCGCATGGAGCTGGAAGCCTCGGTCAGTGCCGCCGACGCGGTGGCCCTGCGGGTCGGCCAGACGGCGCAACTGCACATCGAAGGCAGTGCGTCCGACGCCCAGATTGCCGCCACCGTGGCGCGCATCAACCCCAGCACCCAGGCGGGCAGCCGCAGCGTACTGGTGTACCTGGCCGTGGCGCCCGCCCCCGGCCTGCGCCAGGGTTTGTTTGCCGAGGGCACGCTGGGCACGGCGCAGGTGGCCACGCTGGCCGTGCCGGTAAGCGCGCTGCGCACCGACAAACCCCTGCCCTATGTGCAGGTGGTCGCCAACGGCAAAGTGCAACACCAAACCGTGCTGCCTGGCCTGCGTGGCCAGGTAGGCGCCGAGGCCATGGTGGCCGTGACCGGGCTGGCAGATGGCGCGCAGGTCATCCAGGGCAGTCTGGGCATGCTGGCCGAAGGCACGCCCGTTACTTTTACCCAGGCCCGGTAACCCGCTATGTGGTTCACCCAGGTCAGCCTGAAAAACCCGGTTTTCGCCACCATGGTGATGCTGGCCCTGGTGGTACTGGGCGCGTTTTCGTACCAGCGCCTGCAGGTGGACCAGTTCCCCAACATCGACTTTCCGGTGGTGGTGGTGACCACCGAATACCCGGGGGCCTCGCCCGACATCGTAGAGAGCGAGGTCACCAAAAAGATCGAAGAAGGGGTGAACGCGATTGCCGGTGTCAACACACTCACCTCGCGCAGCTACGAAGGCCAGTCGGTCGTCATCATCGAGTTCCAGCTCTCAGTGGATGGCCGCAAGGCCGCCGAGGATGTGCGCGAAAAAGTGGCCGCCGTGCGCCCGTTGCTGCGCGACGAGGTGAAGGAGCCGCGCGTGCTGCGCTTCGACCCGAGCAGCCGCGCGGTGTGGTCCCTGGCCGTCATACCCGATGCCAGCAAAGGCCAAGCGCTCAGCGCGATTGAACTGACCAACTGGGCCGACCAGGTCCTGAAGAAGCGGCTGCAGAACGTGCGCGGCGCGGGCTCGGTCACGCTGGTGGGCGGCACCCAGCGCCAGGTCAACATTTACCTGCAGCCCCGCGCCATGGAGGCCCTGGGCATCACGGCAGACCAGGTGGTCAACGCGGTACGCAGCGAAAACCAGAACCTGCCGCTGGGCTCCATCCGTAACCTGGCACAAGACCGGGTGGTGCAGATCGACGCGCGCATGCAGCGCCCGGAAGACTTTGGCCAGATCATCGTGGCCCGCAAAAACGGCCTGGTGCGCGTGGACCAGGTGGCCAGCGTGGTGGACGGCGCGCAGGAAATCGACTCCCTGGCGCTGTACAACGGCCAGCGCACCCTGCTGCTGAGCGTGCAGAAGTCGCAGGACGAAAACACCATCGAGGTGGTCGATGGGCTGAACAAGGCGATTGCCGAACTCACCCCCCAGCTGCCGCCCGGCCTGCGGCTGGAGCCCATTACCGATGCGGCCCGGCCCATCCGCGTGGCGGTGGACAACGTGCGCCAGTCGCTGTTCGAAGGCGCGGCGCTGACCATCCTGATCGTGTTTTTGTTCCTCAACTCCTGGCGCTCTACGGTGATTACCGGGCTGACGCTGCCGATTGCGCTGATCGGCACCTTTTTGTTCATGAACATCTTTGGCTTCACCATCAACATGATCACCTTGATGGCGCTGAGCCTGTGCGTGGGCCTGTTGATCGACGATGCCATCGTGGTGCGCGAAAACATCGTGCGCCACCTGCAAATGGGCAAAACGCCCTACCAGGCCGCGCTGGAGGGCACGCAAGAGATTGGCCTGGCGGTACTGGCCACCACGTTCTCTATCGTGGCGGTGTTTTTGCCGATTGGCTTTATGGGCGGCATCATCGGCAAGTTTTTCCATGAATTTGGCATCACCATCGTGGCGGCAGTGCTGATTTCGATGTTTGTGAGCTTCACGCTGGACCCGATGTTGTCCAGCATCTGGCACGACCCGGCTGTCGAGGCGCATGGCCAACACCATGCGCCGGTGGGCATCTACGACAAGACCATAGGCCGCGTGACCCAGTGGTTCGAGCGCGCCACCGACCGGCTGGCCGATGGTTACCAAACCATCCTGCGCTGGTCGCTGGGGCACAAGCTCACCACCCTGGCCGGGGCGCTGGCCATCTTTGCCACCAGCCTTTTCATGGTGCCGCTGCTGGGCACCGAATTTGTGCCCAAGGCCGACTTCTCGGAAACCACGCTCAATTTCTACACCCCGGTGGGCTCCTCGCTGGAGGTGACCGAGGCCAAGGCCCGCCAGGTGGAGTCCATCGTGCGCGAATTTCCCGAGGTGCGCTACACCCTGGCCACGCTCAACACCGGCAACGCGGCGGGCAAGATGTACGCGGCGGTCTACATCCGGCTGGTAGACCGCAAGGCCCGCAGCCGCAGCGTAGACCAGATGGCCAACGTGCTGCGCGAGCGCCTGCGCACGGTGCCGGGCATCACCGTGACCCATGTGGGCCTGCTGGATTCGGTGGGCGGCGGCAAGCAGGTGGAGTTCTCATTACAAGGGCCGGACTTGCAGGTGCTGGAGCGGCTATCGCGCGAGGCCAGCGAAAAGATCCGTGGCATCCCCGGCCTGGTGGATCTGGATTCGAGCGTCAAGGCCGACAAGCCCACCGTGCGGGTAGAAGTACGCACAGAGGCCGCCAGCGACCTGGGCCTGGGTGTCCCCAGCATCGCCAGCCAGCTGCGCACCCTGGTAGCAGGGCAGACCGTGGGCAACTGGCGCGCCCCCGACGACCAGACCTACGATGTCAACGTGCGCCTGGCCCCCAGCGCGCGCAGCACGGCCGAAGACCTGCAGCGCCTGCCTTTCATCACCGCCACCAACGCCGACGGCAGCCCGCGCGTGGTGCGCCTGAACCAGGTGGCCCGCATCACCGACGCCACCGGCCCGAACCAGATCAACCGCCGCAACATGGCGCGCGAGGTGTCGATTAACGCCAATGTCTACCAGCGCTCGGCAGGCGAAGTGTCCAACGACATCCGCACGGTGCTCGACGGCATGGCCCTGCCGCCCGGCTACCGCTACCAGTTCAGCGGCTCCACCAAGAACATGGCCGAGGCTTTTGGCTACGCCATCTCGGCGCTGGTGCTGGCGGTGCTGTTCATCTACATGATTTTGGCTAGCCAGTTCAAAAGCTTTTTGCAGCCACTGGCGCTGATGACCGCCCTGCCCCTGACTTTGATCGGCGTGGTGCTGGCGCTGCTGCTGTTCCAGTCCACGCTGTCGATGTTTTCGGTGATCGGCGTGGTGATGCTGATGGGCCTGGTGACCAAGAACGCGATTTTGCTGGTGGACTTTGCCATCCGCGCCAGAGAGGATGGGTTGGAGCGCTCGGAGGCGCTCTTGTTGGCCGCCAAGGTGCGTCTGCGCCCCATCCTGATGACCACGCTGGCCATGATTTTTGGCATGGTGCCGCTGGCCTTTGCGCTCAGCGAAGGTTCGGAGCAGCGCGCCCCCATGGGGCAGGCGGTGATGGGCGGTGTCATCACCTCGTCGCTGCTGACCCTGGTGGTGGTGCCGGTGGTGTATTGTTATATGGACGACTTGGCAGGCTGGCTACAACGTAAATGGATAGCAAAACGCCCGGCCCTGCCAAATTCCCCCCCTAAAATCAAAGCTTAATTGCACCTGAACCCAAACACCACCATGACCACCACCGCCCAGCTTGAACAGACCCGCTTCAACATGATCGAACAGCAGATTCGCCCCTGGGATGTGCTGGAGCCATCGGTGCTGGAGCTGTTGCACGTCGTCAAGCGCGAGAAGTTTTTGCCTGCCGAGAGCCAGGCCTTTGCCTTTGTGGACATGGAAGCCCCGCTGCCCGGTGGCCAGTGCATGCTGTCGCCCAAAGTGGAAGCCCGCGTCCTGCAAGACCTGAAGATCCAGAAGCATGAAAAAGTGCTGGAAATCGGCAGCGGCTCGGGCTACATGGCCGCCTTGCTGGCCGCCAGCGCCCACAGCGTGCTGACGCTGGAAATCCTGCCCGAGCTGGCCACCCTGGCGCGCAACAACCTGCGCAATGCCGGTGTACGTAACGCCGAAGTCCGCCAGGCCGACGGCGCCCTGGGTGCGGCGGCAGACGGTCCGTTTGATGTCATCGTGCTCAGCGGCTCGGTCGCCGCAGTGCCTGAACAGATCAAGTCCCAGCTCAAGGTGGGTGGCCGCCTGTTTGCCGTGGTCGGCCAGGAGCCCATGATGTGCGCCAACTTCATCACCCGCACCGGCGAAACCACCTATGCCACCACACAGCCCTGGGACACCGTGGCCCCGCGCCTGGTGCACTTTGCCGAGCCTTCGAAGTTTTCTTTTTAATCCATGATTGCCCAAATCACCCCCACCGACCTGCCCCAGTGGCTGCAAGCCCAGACCGCCCCGGTGGTGCTGGATGTGCGCGAACCCGGTGAATGGCAGGCTGCCAGCGTGCAGGCCGACGGCTTCACCCTGGTCCAGCTCTCCATGGGCGAAATCCCCGCCCGCCTGGCCGAGCTGGACCCGCACCAGCCTGTTGCCTGCCTGTGCCACCACGGCGCACGCAGCCAGCGCGTGGCGCAGTTTCTGGTGCAAAACGGTTTTGAAAATGTGGTGAATATCGCCGGTGGCATCGATGCCTGGTCGCTGCAGCGCGATGCCGGCGTGCCACGGTACTAAAGGTTTTAGGACTTACGCAACGCCCCTGTATCGCCCTTCGGGCTTACAGGGGGAACTTGCGTAAGTCCTGGGTTTGAAACTGGAATTGACAAGGATGACCATGCAACGCTTTCCGCTCGCCACCTGCACTTGGGCCTTGCTGGCCGTTTTCTCTGGCGCTGCGCCAGCGCAAAGCCTGGTCGAACTGTACGACGCAGCCCGCGCCAGCGATTCCACCTACCAGTCGGCCAAGGCGCAGTACGATGCCAATTTGGCCCAGGCCGACCAGGCCAAGGCCGGGCTGCTGCCCAGCGTGGGCCTGTCTGCCGGGCTGAACCGCAGCCTGGTCGAAGGCCGCAACCCCAGCTTCGACAAAAACTACACCACCCAAACCGCCACCTTGAGCGGCTCGCAGCCCCTGTATCGTCCGGCCAACCGTATCGCCTACGAGCAGGGCAAAAAGCTGATCGACGTGGCCGAGGCCCAGCTCCAGGTGGCCGAGCAAGACCTGGTGGTGCGCGTGGCACAGGCCTACTTTGACGTACTGGCCGCGCAGGACACGCTGGCCTTTGTGCGGGCCCAGAAAACCGCCGTGGGTGAGCAACTGGCCTCGGCCAAGCGCAACTTCGAGGTGGGTACCGCCACCATCACCGACAGCCGCGAAGCCCAGTCCCGGTTCGACCTGGTGCGTGCGCAGGAAATTGCCGCCGACAACGACGTGGTCGTCAAGCGCCTGGCGCTCGACACCCTGGCCAGCAAGGCCAACACCCAGCCCATCCCGCTGGCCCAGCCGGTGGTGCTGCCCACACTGCAAGCGGCCGATATCAGCACCTGGGTGCAGCAGGCTGAATCCTTGCAGCCCAACGTGTTGCAAGCCGCGCTAGCCCTGGAAGTCGCCCGCCTGGAAACCCAAAAGGCCAAGGCCGCCAACCTGCCCACCCTGGACCTGACGGCGGGTTACAACATCAACCGCTACCCCAACGGCACCACCAGCGCCCTGCCCGGTTCGCGCACCAATGCCACCCAGATCGGCCTGAGTTTCAACATCCCGCTGTTTGCGGGCTATTCCATCCAGAACCGTATCCGCGAAACCCTGTCTCTGGAAGACAAGGCCCAGGCCGACCTGGATGCCGCCCGCCGCGCTGTCACCCAGGCCACGCGTGCTGCGTTTTACGGCGTGCTGTCGGGTGTGGGCCAGGTCAGCGCGCTGGAAGCCGCCGAAACCTCCAGCCAGATTGCGCTGGATGCCAACAAGCTGGGTTACCAGGTGGGGGTGCGCATCAACATCGACGTGCTGAACTCCCAAAGCCAGTTGTTCCAGACCAAGCGCGACCTGGCGCTGGCCCGCTACAACGTGCTGCTGGGCAGCCTGAAACTGCGCCAGGCCAGCGGCAGCCTGAAGCCCGAAGACCTGCAGGCCATCAATGCGCTGCTGGTGCGATAACAGGCAATTGCTACATAATAAATAGCTACCAGCGCTTATAGAATAAGCGCTAGAACCTGTTTTTATCTAAAACTCATTTCCACACCTGCTGCGCCACCCGCAGCATGTTGCCGCCCATCACCAGCGCGGCATCATCGGCCGCCATCCCTACGTCTTGCAAAGCCTGGCCCAGCACCTGCCAGGTCTCCACCGGGGTGTAGCGCGCGCGACTGATGGCCCGGTTGTAGCCGGCAGACTTCGGCCACCAGTACGTGGGGTCGTAGCCGCCGGGCGGGGTGTCGTCGAGTTCGGGCTGCGCAAAACTGATGTCCAGCCCAATCCCCACATGCTGCACACCCACCAGCTCCGCCACATAGGCCGCGTGTCGGGCTACGTCGGCAGCGGTGGGCGCATCAACACCCAAAAAGAAGGACACCCCCGACACGCTCACCACCCCGCCGGTGGCAGCGCAGGCGCGGATTTGTGCGTCGGTGATGTTGCGGCCATGCTCCACCAGCGCCAGCGGATTGGCGTGGCTGAAGATCACCGGGGCGCTGGAGGCGGCCATGATGTCCAGGCTGCACTTTCGGCCGGTGTGCGAGCAGTCCATCAACATGCCTGCCGCGTTCACCGCCTGCACCATGCGTTCGCCCAGCGGGGTCAGGCCACGCTCGGTGTCGTGGCAACCGTCGGCCACGCTGTTGTTGCGGTTGTAGGCAAAGTGGATCTGGCGCACGCCCAAAGCGGCGTACAGCGCCACCATTTCGGGCTGTTCCAGCAGCGGCATCGCGCCTTCCAGGTCGAAGCCGATGGCGATCTGGCCGCCAGACTTAGCCAACGCAATATCGGCCACGCTGTCGGCCAGCCGGTAGCGCTCGGGGTGGGCGGTTATGGTGGCGCGGAAACCGGCGATCACAGCCATCACCTGTTGGATCGGGTTCATGTCCATGCCGACGTTGATCGACACGTAGTCCACTCCGGCGACGTGCAGCCGGTCAATCGGCGCAAAGCTGGCCTGCGGGTGCAGCGGCAGGCAGGCGTGGGATTCCCAATGGATCATGGTGTGGTTTCTTTCCTTTGGAAGCCTACGGCGGCCTCCATCAATTGGCGGGTATAGGGCTGGGTGACCCGGCTGGCCGCCAGGTCGGCAGAGGCGAGCATTTCCACCGTCTGGCCGCGCTGCATCACCATCAGGCGCTGGCACAGGTGGGTGACCACGGCCAGGTCGTGGCTGACCATGATGAAGGTCAGGCCGCGCCGGGCGCGCAGGGTTTCCAGCAGGTTCAGCACCTCGGCCTGCACCGAGGCATCCAGGGCCGAGGTGGGTTCGTCCAGCAGCAATATTTGCGGCTCCAGAATCAGGGCGCGGGCGATGGCGATACGCTGGCGCTGCCCGCCCGAGAGCTGGTGCGGGTAACGGAAACGAAAACCCTGCCCCAGGCCGACTTCGTCCAGCGCGCGTTCGATGCGCGCCTGCTCGTCGCCCATGCCGTGGATCGCCAGCGGCTCGGCCAACAGGCGGTCCACCGTGTGGCGCGGGTGCAGCGAACCGTAGGGGTCCTGGAACACCATTTGCACCAACCTGCGAAATGGCTTGCTCCCGGTCAAGGGTTGCGGTGCCGGGCCTAAGAGCTGCACCGTGCCGGTTTCGCGCTTCGCCAGCCCGCAGATGGCGCGCAGCACGGTGGATTTGCCCGAGCCTGATTCGCCCACAATGCCAAAACTCTCGCCTGCCTGCACGGTGAAAGACGTGTCGGCCACGGCCACAAAGTCGTCGAAACTGACGCGCAGGTTTTTGACCTCCAGGCCTACCGACGCGCTCATAAAGCCCACTCCGGCTGCCGGTTCAGCGTGGGCAGTGGGTGCCGGTTGTCGCCGAGCTGCGGCAGGCAGTTCAATAGCCCCAAGGTGTAGGGATGCTTGGCCTGCGCCAGCCCGCCCGCAGGCAGCTCTTCCACCACCCGCCCGGCGTACATCACCAGAATGCGGTCGCAAAAGGTGGAGACCAGGCGCAGGTCGTGCGACACAAAGACCAGGCCCATGCCGCGCTGCACCACCAGCGCGTCCAGAATCGCCAGCACCTGCAGCTGCACGGTCACGTCCAGGGCCGATGTGGGTTCGTCGGCAATCAGCAGGTCGGGGTTGGCGATCAGCATCATGGCAATCATGGCGCGCTGGCCCATGCCGCCCGATACCTCGTGCGGATAGAGCTTGTACACGCGGGCCGGGTCGTCTATCTGCACCTGCTCCAGCGCCGCCAGGGCCTGCTTTTTGGCCTGGGCGTTGGATACCTGGGTGTGCGCCTGCAGCGTCTCGACGATCTGGTCGCCGATGCGCATCACCGGGTTGAGCGAAAACTTCGGGTCTTGCAGCACCATGGCGATGCGGCCTCCGCGCAGCTTGCGGCGCTCTTGGGCGCTGCAGTGCAGCAGGTCGGTGCCTTTGAACGCCAAACGCTTGGCGGTGACCCGGCCCTCGGGGGCCGTCAGGCCCAGAATCGCCCTACCCGTCTGCGACTTGCCCGAACCCGATTCGCCCACGATGCCCAGCCGCTCCTTGCCCAGCGTGAACGACACGCCGCGCACCACCTCCACCCAGCCGCCGTCGCGGTTGGGAAATGCCACCCGCAGGTCATCGACCACCAAAAGGGGTTCTGTCATTTCACGCCTTTCGGGTCGAGCGCATCGCGCAAGCCGTCGCCCACCAGATTAAAAGCCAGGCTGACCAGGAAAATCGCCGCCCCCGGTGCCGCCGCCACCCACCATTGGTCCAGCACGTACTGGCGGCCATTGGCGATCATCGCGCCCCACTCGGGCGTAGGCGGCTGTGCGCCCAGGCCCAGAAAGCCTAGCCCGGCAGCCGTCAAGATAATGCCCGCCATGTCCAGCGTGACCCGCACGATCACCGAAGACAGGCACAGCGGCATGATGTGGTGCAGCACGATACGCCAGGGCGACGCACCGATGAGCTGCACCGCAGCGATGTAGTCGGTCTGGCGCACGGTCAGCGTCTCGGCCCGGGCCATGCGCGCATACGGCGGCCAGGCGGTGATGGCGATGGCGATCACCGCGTTCTCGATACCGGGGCCCAGGGCCGCCACAAAGGCCAGCGCCAGGATCAGCCGGGGAAAGGCCAGAAAAATATCGGTGATACGCATCAGCGCCGCATCCACCATGCCCCCCGCATAACCCGCCACCGTGCCCACCAGCAGCCCGATGGGCGCGGCCAGCACGGCCACCAGCACGACGACCATGAGGGTGATGCGCGAGCCGTGGATCAGGCGCGACAAAATGTCCCGCCCCTGGTCGTCGGTGCCCAGCCAGAACAGGTGCGAGGGTGGCAGCAGCCGGGTGGTGCGCAAATCGCCCACCGTGGGCGAATACGGCGCGATCAGCGGCGCCAGAATCGCCACCAGCACCAGCGCCAACACGATGCCCAGGCCCAGTACCGCCAGCCGGTTACGCAGAAAGATGCGCCAGGCACCGTAGGCCCGGCCCCAGGCGGCCTGGCGGCGCGAGGCGGGCCGGTCGCTCATCAGCCAGTCATGCAAATTGCTTGTGCTCATCGGAAAGTTATCGGGTTCGGGTCCGGGGGTCTAAGGTTTTGTAGAGCAGGTCCGACAGCAGGTTCAGGCCAATGAAGATCGAGCCCACCACGATGGTGCCGCCCAGCACTGCGTTCATGTCAGCGTTTTGCAGCGAATTGGTGATGTACAGGCCCAGGCCGGGCCAGGCGAACACGGTCTCCGTCAGCACCGAGCCCTCCAACAGGCCCGCGTACGACAAAGTGATCACGGTGACCAGCGGCACCATGGCATTGCGCAGCGCGTGCCGCCAGATGATGCGGGTCTCGCTGAGACCCTTGGCGCGGGCGGCCACGATGTACTCCTGCCCCAGCTCGTGCAGCATAAAAGAGCGCGTCATGCGGCTGATGTAGGCCAGCGAAAAATAGCCTAGCAGCGATGCCGGCAAAATCAGGTGCGACAGCACATTGCCAAACGCGTCCCACTGCCCTGCCATGGCTGCGTCCAGCAGCAGCAGGCCGGTGACCGGGGTCAGGGTGTATTCATAGACTACATCGATACGCCCTGGCCCACCGACCCAGCCCAGCTTGGCGTAGAACAGCACCAGCGCCATCAGCCCCAACCAGAAGATTGGCACCGAATAACCTACCAGGCCCATCACCCGCACGATGTGGTCCACCACCCCGCCCCGGCGCACAGCGGCCCATACGCCCAGCGGCACACCAAAACCCACGCCAATCAGGATACCCAGCGTGGCCAGCTCGAAGGTGGCGGGAAACGCGCGGCGGATGTCGTCCATCACCGGGTGCGAGCTCAGCACCGAGGTGCCAAAGTCGCCGCGCAGCACCTTGCTGATGTAGATATAAAACTGCTCCCACAGCGGCTTGTTGAAGCCCATTTCTTCGCGCACCCGGGCCACCAGTTCGCCCGAGGCCCGGTCGCCCACGATGGCCAGCACCGGGTCGATGGGCATGACCCGCCCAATAAAGAAGGTGACCGCCAGCAGGCCCAGGTAGGTGAGGAGGATGACGACCGCAAACCGCCCTACGGCCTGGAGTTTTCGCATGCAGGTTTAGCGCTTGCTAGCGGTAAACATGTAGTCCGAGCCGAACGTGGGGCCGAGCTTGAAGCCCGCCACGTTGCTGCGCACGGCGGCCACTTCCACCTGCTGGTACAGCATGATGAACGGGCTGGTCTTGCGGAATTCGGCCTGCATGTCTTCGTAGATTTTTTTGCGCTTGGCGGTGTCGCGCTCCACTACGGCTGCATCGGCCATTTTTTCTAGCTCGGGGGCCACCCAGGCATTGCGCCAGGCCAGGGGCTTGGCTTTGGCATCGTCGCTGTTGTCGGAGTTCTGCACAAAGGTGGCGTTGCTGTGCGGGTCCCAGTAGTCGGCACCCCACTGGCCGATGTACATGTCGTGGGTGCGGGCGCGGTACTTGGTCAGCACCTGTTTGCCGTCGCCGGGAATGATTTCGATGTCGATACCCGCGCGCTTGGCGTTTTGCTGGAAGGACTCGGTAATGCCCTGCACCGGCTGGATAGTACGCATGTCGATGGTGACCTTGAAGCCATTGGGTAGACCGGCCTTGACCAGCAGCGCCTTGGCCTTGTCCACGTCCAGCTTGTAGGGGTTGACCGTACTGGCACCCAGCAGGCCTACGGGCAAAAAGTTTTGGTCTACCGTGCCGATGTTCTTGATCAGCGTGTCGCCGATGGCCGCGTAGTCCACCAGCCATTTCAGGGCTTCACGCACCTCAGGCTTGGCCAGGTTGGGGTTCTTCTGGTTCAGGCTGATGTAGTAGACCGTGCCCTTGGGGGCCGATTCGATCTTGATGTCTTTGTTGCTGGCCATGGCGGCCAGGTCCTGCGGGGCCAGATTGCGCGCGATATCGATATCGCCCTTTTCCAGCAGCAGTCGCTGGGTGCTGGACTCCTTGATGTGGCGGTACAGCACACGGGCCAGCGGGGCTTTTTTACCGTAATAGCTGTCGTTGCGCTCCAGCGCTATCACTTCGTTGGCCCGCCATTCGCGCAGCTTCAAGGGGCCGGAACCCGCGTAATGGGTCTTGAGCCAGGCATAGCCCAGGTCGCCCGCCACCTCGTTGGCCAACACCAGCTTTTTGTCCACCACCGCACCCACGTCGGCGGTCAAGCAGTTCATGACAAACGACGGCGCGTAGGCTTTGTCGGTTTCCAGCGTCATGGTCAGTGGGCCGGTGGCCTTGATCTTGTCTTTGACGTTGGTCTTATTGAAACCAAACTGGGTGAGGATGAAGGCCGGGGATTTGTCGAGCAGCACCGCACGCTGCAAGGAGAAGGCCACGTCTTCCGCCGTGAGGGGGTTGCCGGATGCAAACTTCAGGCCGGGCTTGAGCTCGAAGCTGAAGGTTTTGCCGTCGGCCGACACCGTCCAGGACTTGGCGATGTCGTTGATTAACTTGGACGGATCGTTGATGTCCAATCGCACCAGCCGGTCGTAGGTATTGCCCATCACCTCGCTGGCCGAGATTTCAAACACCTCGGCCGGGTCCATGGTGATGATGTCGTCAAACGCAAAGGCCAGCACCAGCGTGTCTTTGGGCGTGGCCGCCTGGGCGGGCGCTATGCCGTAACCCAGAACCAAAGTAGAGGCAACAGCCACCGCCATCGCGCGGCGGGAAAACACAGGTGTCGAAAAACGCATCAGGAATTCCTCAGGGTTGAATGGACAAAACAGAAACAGCATACCAAGCAGTTCACATCGCAAGATCCATGCTAACCCTCCTGTCTAGGCAGGTGCGGCTGGTGTAGAGTCTTTTCCTGCCAAGATTGCGCCCGCCACAAACGGCACTGCCCGCCTATACAGCCGGGCGCATCGGGCTCAAATCGCCCAGCGCAGCGCTGTCGATCAGACCGTAATGGCCGGGCAGCGCGTAGTGCCACCACTCATGGGCCAGGTGCACAAAACCCGCGCCCTCCATCACCCGCAGCAGCAGCAAACGATTGGCCTGCGCCTGGGCCGACACCTGTTCACTGAAATGGTGCGAGGCTTCGCTCATGTCGTCAAAAGCCGTGCCCATGTCCAGCTCCACACCCTGCGCGTCCACCAGGGTCAGGTCGACCGCCGTGCCCCGGGTGTGGTTGGAGCCGATGGCGGGGTCGGCCACATAGGCCTGGTTGGGCGCGGTTTGCCACAGCAGCACCTGCGCCTCGTGGGGACGGAATGCATCGAAGATTTTTAACCGCAAACCCGATTCCGCTGCCAGCAGCACGGCCTTGCACAGACAGGCTTCGGCATCGCGGTGCAGCAGGCAGTGGGCCCGGTCGTAAATCGGGCGGCCCGCGATGTTGTTGGCCGTGGCGTAGGCCAGGTCGAGCACGATGCCGTGGGTTTGCGGATGAACCTGGACCAAAGGATGGGGCATGGGATATATCGGTAAAAAAAGGCTCTCGTGCCGTTTCAGCCTGCACTGCTAGCTACTGATATTATAGCAATTCGAGCGGAACATCGCACAGGTGGCTACCGGCCAACCGGTCCCTGAAAATCTGACAATCGATAAAGACACAATCTTTTTGTATGCGAAAAATAGTACCCTGTAAGGCCCCATACTATGGCCGACTGCCATCCACTAGGGACATCCGTGAACCGCTTTGTATTCGTCTTGGCGCTGGGTTTTTTTTGCACTGCGCACTGCCAGGCCCAGACCGACACCAAATTGATCCGCCTGGCCACCCTGGAATGGCCCCCCTACAACGGCCTGCTCCTGCCCCAAGGCGGCCTGTCCACCCACATCACCTCGGTGGCAGCGAAGGCGGCCGGTTACCGCTTGCTCAGTGCCTCGTTCGAATGGGCCACGGCCGTGCAAAAAGGCGAGAAAGATCCCAGTTTCGACGGCTACTTTCCCGAGTACTACAGCCAGGAGCGGGAACAGGCCTGCCACCTGTCGAAGTCGATCGGCAACAGCGTTCTGGGGCTGGCCACGCTGCGCACCAGCCCCATCACCTGGAATGCCATCAGCGACCTGGCCCCCTACACACTGGGCATCGTCGATGGTTACCTCAACGGCGAGACGCTGGACCAGGCCATCCAGGCCAAGCGCCAACCGGTGGTGGCCGGGGCCAGCGATGCGGTCAATATCCAGAAACTGCGCGCGGGCAAGCTGCGTGGCATCGTGGTGGATAAAAACGTGCTGCGCTACACCCTGTCGCGCACCGGTGGCGCAGAGCAAATTACGTTCAACGCCCGGCCCATCGCTGAACTCAGCCTGCACGTTTGTTTTCGGCGTACCCCCGGCGGTTTGCAGATGCGCAATGCTTTCGATGCCGCCTTGCAGAAACAAAATCTGGAGCAGCTGGAAAACAACTACTTCAAGATGTTCCCGGTGGTGCGCTGAGGGCCTGTGCAGGGGCCGGGGTTGCCAGCGGTGCCGGTGTTGCAATTGGCGCGGAGGCTTCCTCGGCCACCGGTTGCGGCATGCGCTGGCCCGCAGGCAGCGGCAGGTAGGCGCCAGCATCGGCGGGCCCCATGCCCCAGGTGAAGGCAGCCGGGCCCTGCTCGGTGTTGCCAGTGCCAACGCCGCGTAGCGCGTCGGTGGCGGTAAATGCCATGTGCAAATGCACGCCGCCATCGCATTGGAGCGCCAGGCGGCCCGCCGCCGTAGCGGTGTAGCGCAAGTCCCCCACACAGGTTTGGCTGGGCTGGCTGGCGGAAAGCCGCAGCGTACCGCCGGAGCGGTCATGGAAAATGGTGGCCTGGCCTTCCAGCAGTACACCGTTGACCACCGCGTAAGCGGGCACGATGCTGGCCATCCAACCCTGTATGCGGGCCTCCATCTTGGCGCAACCCAGCAAAGCCAAGGTGGCCGCAAGTGCAGGAAATATTGCTTTCATCGCGCGATGGTAGCCCCGTGGCCCAGGGGCTTAAGCGCAGGGAAGCGGGTGCAAACCGGGCTATTTATGCGCTTTGCATTGGCGCTTAATCGTCGTCCGACGGGTCCAGCGCGGGGAACAGCACCTCGGTGTAGCCCAGCTGCGTCAAATCCCGCATGCGCGTGGGGTACAACCTGCCAATCAGGTGGTCGCACTCGTGCTGGACCACGCGGGCGTGAAAGCCCTCCACCGTGCGGTCGATGGCGTCGCCGTACTGGTCAAAACCGGTGTAGCGGATGCGCGACCAGCGCGGCACCAGGCCCCGCAGGCCGGGCACCGACAGGCAACCTTCCCAGTCGTTTTCTTCCGCATCGCCAATCGGCGTGATGACCGGGTTGATCAGGACTGTGGGCGGCACGACGGGCCGGTCCGGGTAGCGCGGATTCACATCGGCCGTACCAAACACCACCAGCTGCAAATCCACCCCGATCTGCGGAGCCGCCAGCCCCGCGCCGTTGACCGAGCGCATGGTGTCGAGCATGTCAGAGATGAGCAAGTGGAGTTCGTCGGTGTCGAATGCGGTCACCGGCTGTGCCGTGCGCAGCAGGCGCGGATCGCCCATTTTGAGGATGGTGTGGAGGGTCATGTGTCTGCTTCCGGTGATAACAACACCAACATCCCCGCCTCGTCCAGCACCGTAATACCCAGCGCCTGCGCCTTGTCGAGCTTGCTGCCGGCCTCCTCGCCCGCAACCACGTAGCTGGTTTTTTTGCTCACCGAGCCGGCCACTTTGGCACCGGCGGCTTCGAGCAAGTCTTTGGCCTGGTCGCGGCTCAGGGTGGGGAAGGTGCCGGTGAGGACGAAGGTCTGGCCCGCCAAGGGCTTGGGGGCTTGCTGGGCGGGCTCACCCTCTTCCCAGGTAATGCCGCAGGCGCGCAGTTGCTCGACCACTTCGCGGTTGTGCGGCTGGTCGAAAAAGGTGCGGATGGCCAGGGCGACGATGGGGCCAACATCGGCCACTTCCAGCAGCTGCTCTACCGTGGCATCCATCACCGCATCCAGCTTGCCGAAATGCCGGGCCAGCGCCTTGGCCGTGGCTTCGCCGACGTGGCGGATACCCAGGCCGAACAAGAAGCGCGGCAAGGTGGTGTTTTTGGACTTTTCCAACGCGTCCAGGATGTTCTGTGCCGACTTGTCGGCCATGCGGTCCAGGGCGGACAAGGCGGTAAAGCCCAGCTTGTACAGGTCGGGCAAGGTGCGGATCACGCCGGTGTCCACCAGTTGCTCCACCAGCTTGTCGCCCAGGCCTTCGACCTCGACGGCGCGGCGGTGGGCGAAGTGCAGGATGGCTTCTTTGCGTTGCGCGGGGCAGAACAGGCCGCCGCTGCAGCGGTGGTTCATCTCGGTCTTTTCGCGCACCACTTTGCTGCCGCAAATAGGGCAGGCGCGGGGCATGCGGAAGTTGGGGACGTAGCTGGCCCGTGGTTTGGCCACGATGCCGACGACTTCGGGAATCACGTCACCCGCCCGCCGCACGATGGCGGTGTCGCCCACCCGCACGCGTTTGCGGCGCAGCTCGAACAGGTTGTGCAAGGTCGCGTTGGTCACCGTAACCCCGCCCACAAAAATGGGGGCCAGCCGCGCCACGGGGGTGAGCTTGCCGGTGCGGCCCACCTGCACGTCGATGGCGGTAATGGTGGTGAGCTGCTCCTGTGCCGGGTATTTGTGCGCCACGGCCCAGCGCGGCTCGCGCGACACAAAACCAAGCTGGCGCTGCAGTGCCAGGGCGTTAAGCTTGTAGACCACGCCGTCGATGTCATACGGCAGGCTGTCGCGGGCGGCACCGATCTTCTGGTGATACGCTACTAATTCTGTAGCGCCTTGCGCCGTTTCTACCTGCTCTGCAACCGGAAAACCCCATTTTTTCAGAGCTTGTAGCAGCGTATAGTGCGTGTCGAACACCGGGCCGCCCTGCTCCGGAGGCGTCACCTCGCCCAGGCCGTAGGCGAAGAAGCTCAGGGGCCGCTGCGCGGCGATGCCGGGGTCTAACTGGCGCACGGCTCCGGCGGCGGCGTTGCGCGGGTTGACAAAGGTCTTGTCGCCCTTTTCGCGCTGGCGTTCGTTGAGCGCATCGAAATCGGCCAGGCGCATGTAGACCTCGCCGCGCACTTCCAGCACCGGCGGCGCACTGCCCTGCAAACGCAGCGGAATCTGGCGCATGGTACGGATGTTTTGCGTTACGTCTTCGCCGTATTCGCCATCGCCCCGGGTGGCGGCCTGCACCAGCACACCGTTCTCGTAGCGCAGGCTCATGGCCAGGCCGTCGAACTTGGGCTCGGCCACGTATTCGACGGGCGGGTCGGACTCGGTCAGCGCCAGCTCCTTGCGGATGCGGGTGTCGAAATTTTGCGCGCCGCTGGGTTCGGTGTCGGTCTCGGTGCGGATGCTGAGCATGGGCACGGCGTGGCGCACCGAGGTGAACTCGGGCAGCGGCTTGCCGCCCACGCGCTGGGTGGGCGAGTCGGCGGTCAGCAGTTCGGGGTGGGCGGCTTCCAGCGCCTGCAGGGCGCGAAAGACACGGTCGTACTCGGCATCCGGCACGCTGGGCGCGTCCAGCACGTAGTAGCTGTGGCTCCAGGCATTGAGCTGGGTGCGAAGTGCTTCTATTTCTGTAGCTGCTTGCGCTGATGGAATAAGCGCTGGAGGGCTAAAAAGGTCTGAACTTTCCATCATGCTCAGCTGAACAACCTGCGCGCCAAAACCGAGCCCGCCGCCAGTTCGCGCGAGTCCAGCGTGTCGTACAGCTGCTCCAGCGAGGCACCGATGCCGTCCAGCGCGTCGCGCTGCAGCGGGTAGCCCCGGTCATCGGTCAGACTGCCGTCCATGGCCTCGGCCAGGGCGGCGGCGGTGTCGCGCAGGCGCACAAAGGGCTGCTCGGCGCGGTCGACCTGCGGCACGTCCAGGCTCAAGGTGACTTCGCGCAGGGCCGACTGGTCGGGGTCTTCCGCCAAAGCCGCTTGCGCATCAAACGCCAGGCCCAGGATGGGCGGCATGCCGAGCGTGCTGCTGGGCAGCAGCATGCGGCCCGGGATCAGGCTGGGCACGAAGCCTAAGCGGGCGGCGTGCTGCTGCACATAGCCGGGGCTCCAGGCTGCGTGCACCGCGCGCAGGGTGAAGCCCAACTGGGCATCGTGGTCGTTGGCGAACTGGTCGAGCTCGCGGCCCCGGGCCACTTCTTCGCGCATGTCGGGGAATTCGGGCAGGCCGCTCACCGTGTCGGCGTAGGCCTGGGTTTTGATGACGAATTCGGAGAACTCGATCTCGTTGAGCGCACCGGTGCGGTTGGCCAGTTGCACGCCCGCCTGCAGCTGGCTGTAGCGCTGACCGGCCACCGGGGTTTCCCACTGCTGGGTGGCCACGTTCAGGCCCTCGATAGCAAAGGGTTTGCTGCCGACGCGGCGGGTGGGCGGCATGGCCGCCAGCGCGGCATCGCCCGACACCGGTTGCTCCAGCGCGATGGGGGCCAGCACGTCGATCAGCGCGTCCATGCCGGGCTTGCGCTCGGGCGTGGGCAGCGGGGGCAGCTCGCCGCTGTCGAAAGCGGGGTCAAGGCGCTCATGGCGCTCGGCATCCGCCCCACTGGGCTCGATGGGGGTGGGCAAGGGGTCGGGCTGCTTGGGGGCGTTTTTACGTGCCGACCAGGTGTTGTAGGCCACGACGCCGGCCAGGACGAGCCCGCCGCCGACGGCCAGGCCGAGTTGTAGGGTGGTGGTCATGATCCTAGATTCCGTAGTTGGACACGCCCGAGTGTGCCGCTGGGGGTGTGGCTGGGTAGGCGCGACAACGCAGCGGGCTCATGCCCGCCAGGCGAAGCAACGACCCCAGACGCGGCTCCAGTGGTGCAATCGGGTGTGTAGCGTGGTTCATGCAAGAGGTAGGTGACTTGACAGCCACAAAATTCAATAGCCATGCGATGTTCTAAGTAGTAACAAGCGGTCAACTGCGGAGTCTAGGATTACATTTCGGCCATGGATAGGGCCGACTCCATATCGACTGCCACGATGCGTGAAACGCCCTGCTCCTGCATGGTCACACCAATCAGTTGCTGGGCCATTTCCATGGCGATCTTGTTGTGGCTGATGAAAAGAAACTGGGTTTCGCGGCTCATGCTGGAGACCAGTTTGGCGTAACGCTCGGTGTTGGCGTCGTCCAGCGGCGCGTCCACTTCGTCGAGCAGGCAAAACGGTGCGGGGTTCAGCATGAAAATCGCGAACACCAGGGCGATGGCGGTCAGGGCTTTTTCGCCGCCCGACAGCAGGTGGATGGTCTGGTTCTTCTTGCCCGGCGGCTGGGCGATGACCTGCACGCCCGAGTCCAGAATCTCGTCCCCGGTGATGACCAGGCGCGCATTGCCGCCGCCAAACAGCTCGGGGAACATCTTGCCGAAGTGGCCGTTGACGGTGTTGAAGGTGCCCGACAGCAGCTCGCGGGTTTCGCCGTCGATTTTTTTGATGGCATCTTCCAGCGTGGTCATGGCCTCCACCAGGTCGGCGGTCTGGGCATCCAGGAATTGCTTGCGCTCGCGGGCCACCGTCAGCTCGTCCAGCGCGGCAAGGTTCACGGCCCCCAGGGCGGCGATTTCGCGGTTCAGCCGGTCGATTTCGCTTTGCATGCCAGGGATGCGCACATTGCCCTGCACGATGGACGTGGCAATGGCTTCCAGGTCGGCGTTGGCTTCCGTCAACAACTGGCTGAACTGCTCGGAGCCCAGGCGCGCGGCCTGCTCCTTGAGCTGGAATTCGGTGATGCGCTGGCGCAGCGGCTCCAGGGCGCGCTCGTTTTGCATGCGGGCCTCGTCGCTGGCGCGCAGGCGGGCGGTCAGATCGTCGTACTGGCTGCGCTGGGCTGCCATTTCGGCCTCGCGCTCCAGCTTGGCCGCCAGGGCGGTTTGCAGGCCACCCTGGGCGGCGGCGTCGTTCAGGCGGCCTAACTCGTCTGCCGCGCGCTGCTGCTCGTCGGTCAGGGCCACGGTTTGCTGCTGGGCCATGTCCAGCGAACGGCTCAATTCCGCGCGGCGCGCACCCAGGCTGCGCTGGGCAAAGGTGGCTTCTTGCGCTTGGCGCTCCAGGCTGCGCTGCTGTTCGCGGCACTCGGCCAGCTTGCGCTGCACTTCGATGACGCGCTCGTCGAGCTGGGCGTGGCGCTCCTGGCTGTCGGCAAGCTGCATGTCGAGTTCTTCGAACCGGCCTTCCGCGTTGACGCGGCGCTCTTGCAGCTCGTCCAGCTGGGCTTCGACCTCGGCCAGGTCGCCTTCCAGCTGCTGGCTGCGCACGCGGGCCTGCTCGGCCAACTGGCCCAGGCGCAGGGTTTCGACCTGCAGCGCGTGGGCCTGGGTTTGTGCCTCGGTGGCCTCGCGCCGGGCCGAGACCAGGCGGCTGGACGACTCGTTGTAGGCCGCTTCGGCGCGCACCAGGGCGTAGCGGGTTTCTTCGTTGATCAGGGTCTGGGCGCGCAGTTGCTTTTCCAGATTCTCAATCTCCTGCGCCCGCGCCAGCAACCCGGCCTGCTCGGAATCGGGCGCGTAGAACGACACGCTGTGCGGACCCACGGCGTGGCCGCTTTGCACGTAGATCACCTCGCCCGGTTGCAACTGGCTGCGCTGGTGCAGGGCATCTTCAAAGCTGGGCGCGGTATAGCAGCCGTGCAGCCAGTCGGCCAGCAAGGCGGCCAGCCCGGCATCGTTCAAACGCAGCAAATCTGCCAGGCGTGGCAAGGCTGCCGAACCCTGCGATGGGCCTGCGGGCGGCGGGCTGTAGAAGGCCAGTTTGGCGGGCGGCACGTCGCGGCCATCCAGCCCGGCAAACGCCCGCACCATCTCCAGCTTGGACACGGCCAGCGCGCCCATGCGTTCGCGCAAAGCGCCTTCCAGTGCGTTTTCCCAGCCCTGCTCGATGTGGAGCTGGGTCCAGATGCCTTGCAGGCCGTCCAGTCCGTGGCGGGTCAGCCAGGGCTTGAGCTTGCCGTCGGTCTTGACCTTTTCCTGCAGCGCCTTCAGGGCTTCCATGCGGGCCGAAATATCGGCCTGGCGGGCGGATTCGGTATTGACGGCGGTTTGTTTGGCGCGGCGGTCTTCGTCCAACTGGGGCAAAAATTCTTGCAGCTCGTGCAGGCGCGCATCGGCGACGCTGGCGGCTTCAGACGCTTCTTCCAGCTGGGCTTGCAGTTGCGACAGACGCGCTTCGTCCGGCGCAGCCAGGGCTTTTTTGTCGACCAGCAGGCGCTCGCGGCGCTGGTCGAGCTGGCGGCTTTGTTCTTCGATGCTGCGCTGGTCGGCGGCCAGCACCTGGATCTGCTGCTGCACCTGCACCACGCCCGTGCGCTGTTCGTTGGCGGCGCGGCTGGCGGTTTGCAGGGCATCTTCCAGGTCGGGGATTTGCCCGGCCTGTTCTTCCACCTGGGCGGCCAGCAGTTCGGCCTTTTCTTCGGCTTCGATGCCGGTGGCCTCTAAATTCTCCAGCTCGTACTGGGCATCTTCCTGCCGCGTGGCCCACTGCTGGATCTGCTCTTTCAGGGTGGCCATGCGCAGCTCGACGCGCTGGCGGCCTTCCACCACAAAGCGGATTTCGCCCTCCAGCCGCCCTACTTCGGCGCTGGCCTCGTAGAGTTTGCCCTGGGCGCGGTTGACGGCATCGCCCGCGTCGTAGTGCGCCTGGCGGATGGTTTCCAGCTCGGCTTCCACCTGGCGCAGGTCGGCGATGCGCGACTCCAGGTCGTTCACCGCCTGGGCGGCATCGGCCTTGACCTTACTTTGGTCGGATTCGCTATCCACCTTTTTCAAAAACCAGAGCTGGTGCTGCTTCAGCGTGGCGCTGGCGTGCAGGCTGTTGTACTTTTGCGCCACCTCGGCCTGCTTTTCCAGGCGCTCCAGGTTGGCGTTGAGCTCGCGCAGGATGTCTTCCACCCGGGTCAGGTTCTCGCGGGTATCACCCAGGCGGTTTTCGGTTTCGCGGCGGCGCTCTTTGTATTTGGAGACACCGGCGGCTTCTTCCAGGAACAGGCGCAGCTCTTCGGGGCGCGACTCGATGATACGGCTGATGGTGCCCTGGCCGATGATGGCGTAGGCGCGCGGCCCCAGGCCGGTGCCCAGAAACACGTCTTGCACGTCGCGGCGGCGCACCGGCTGGTTGTTGATGTAGTAACTGCTGGTGCCGTCGCGGGTGAGCACGCGCTTGACGGCGATTTCGGCAAACTGGCCCCACTGGCCGCCTGCGCGGTGGTCGTTGTTCTCGAACACCAGCTCCACGCTGGCGCGGCTGGCCGGTTTACGGGTGGTGGTGCCGTTGAAGATCACGTCCTGCATGGACTCGCCGCGCAGCTCGCTGGCCTTGCTCTCGCCCAGCACCCAGCGCACCGCGTCCATGATGTTGGACTTGCCGCAGCCGTTCGGACCCACCACGCCAACCAGCTGCCCTGGCAGGTGGAAGGTGGTGGGTTCGGCAAAGGACTTGAAGCCCGCGAGCTTGATGGATTGGAGGCGCACCGGGAGTGTGGAGGGCTTTTGCTAAGGGTTTACATGCAGCCCGCAGGCGGCACAAAGGAAAGTCAGTTTACCCGAGGCCTCCAGGGCACAGGCACAGGTGGGGGGCAAACAGCTATATTTTACGTAGCTGCTTACGCTTACAAAATAAGCACAGAGTGCCATTTTTATGCCCCATCCTGGCCCCGGTTTTTACCCGTTCGTTGCAGGTTTTATGGTCAAATTATCCACGCGGGGATAATATTACCCCGTAACGGATAATTCCACCCTAAAACCTGGGAGCCTATGGCCGATACCTTTACCTACCGCCGTACCGCCCTGGCCGCCAGCTACTGCGATGCGCTGGAAGGCCGTGGCATTCTGGACGCCACCTCGGGCCTGTTTCTGGCCGCGCCCCGGCGCACCGGCAAGTCCACCTTTCTGCGCGAAGACATGGTGCCCGAGATGCAGGCACGCGGCTGGCAAACCCTGTATGTCGATCTGTGGTCCGATCGCAGCCGCGACCCGGCCGAACTGATCATCGCCGTGGTGCGCGACACCCTGGCCCAGCTGGACGGCCCGGTGCTCAAGGCCGCCAAAAGCGTGGGGCTGGACAAGCTCAACGTGCTGGGCGCGCTGAGCCTGGACCTGTCCAAGATCGGCCAGCCCGGCGGGGCCACCCTGTCCGACGCGCTGGAGCGGCTGCACACCAAAAGCGGCAAACCCCTGGTGCTGCTGGTCGACGAGGCCCAGCACGCCCTGTCTACCGAAGCCGGCACGCGGGCCATGTTTGCCCTCAAGGCGGCGCGCGACCGGCTCAACCAGGGCCGGGCCGTGCGCGGCCTGCACCTGGTGATGACCGGCTCCAACCGCGACAAGCTCACCCACCTGGTGCTGCGCCGCAGCGAGCCGTTTTACGGCGCGGGGGTGACGCGTTTTCCGCTGCTAGACCGGGGCTTTGTGGAGGCCTATGCCGAATGGCTGCGGCCCCAGTTTGCCGACGGCAAGGCCTTCAGCGCCGACACGCTGGAGCGGGCCTTCACCCTGGTGGGCCGCCGACCCGAAATGCTCAAGCGCGTGGTGGGCGAGGCAGTGGCCGACTGGGGCGGCGCGCAGGCGCTGGACGCGCTGATCGAGCGCAACGCCCAGGAGATACAGCACCGGGCCTGGCAGGAATTTGCCTCCACCTACAACGCCCTGCCCGACGCGCAAAAAGCCGTGCTGGACGCAATTGCCCGGCTGTCGCCCGACTACACCCCGTTTGCCGAAGCCGCGCTGGCCGCCTACCAGGCGGTGGTGGGCAAGCCGCTGAACAACTCGGCCATCCAGGGCGCGCTGGATGCCCTGCGCGACAAGGAGCTGATCTGGCGCGCCGGACGCGGCGACTACGCGTTTGAAGACGACGGCCTGCGCGCCTGGTACCTGGAGCAGCACCCGCAGCCGCATCCGCTGGGAGCGTGACCGGCAGCACGCCTGCTTACCCAGGGCGCAACCCAGCCCGGCCCGTGTAGGACAGCGACTACACCCACTGGCGGCACCGTCCGCTGGTGGTCGGGTGGCGGATTTTCCATACTGGGGCATCTACCACCCACAAGGAACACCATGAACTCCCTACGCCATTACGCCAGCACCGTGACCATCACCGCCATCGCCGCAGCAGTGCTGACCTTGAGCGGCTGCGCGGGCATGACCCGCCAGGAAAAAGGCACTGCCACCGGTGCCGTGATCGGCGGCGTGGCCGGCAATGTACTGGGCGGTGGCATCCTGGGCACCGCTGCCGGCGCGGCCGTCGGCGGTGTCATCGGCCACGAAACCACCAAGTAAGCCCCAGGCTAGCCCAGGACCGTGCGGCCCCCGCCGCATGGCCATGCTATATTTTTAGTAGCTGCTTGCGCCCTATCCATGGGCGGTAGCATGTCATTTGGCTAGTTTTTAGAATTTACCAAAGGCCCGGCCCCACTGGAGATCGCTCCGGCCATGCGCTGGCCACCTTGCCCGCGCACATACCGCGCCCCGCCCTGCGCCACGGCGGCTCGCCCTCTCCTCCTTTTTCCAAACCGCTGCGGGCAGCGGGATGCCGCACCACGGTGTAACGGTTGCGACTCCGTCGCTGGGTCCTGTCAGCTATGCCGGTGCCCGTATCCAAGGTCTTGTATCCAATATGCGTAGATTGCCGCAAAATGGCACGCTTATTGTTACGATTGCTTACCAGATGGGCCCTCGCCCATTGACCTTTACGCGAAACCAAGACCTATGAACCCGCTCAACCGCCTCTCGATCCGTTTTCGCCTGTACTTCAGCATGGTGTTTTCACTGCTGCTGCTGGTTGCCATTGGCCTGGTGGGCTATTGGGCACTGGACTCCACCCGGGGCACAGTGAAGGTGCTGGTGGAGCAAAAGGTGCAAACCCTGACCGATATGAACGAGCTGCGCATCACCCTGGCCCAGGTGCGCCGCAATGAAAAAGACATCATCATCAGCTTCAACAACGCGGTCGAAGTCGCCACGTTGCGCGAATCCTGGCAAAAGTCGCTGAAGAGCTTTGACAAAGGGCTGGCCGACCTGCGCAGCGGCCAGGGCAGCGACACCACCTACCTGAAAATGCTGGATACCGCCCAGGCCGAGATCAAGGCCTACACCGAAGGGCTGGGCCCGGTGCTGGCCCAGATCGAGGGCGCGCAGATCGACGGCTCGGTGGGTGGAGCCTATGCCGAGCGGCAAAAGGTCCATGCAGATGCCATCGACAGCCTGCTGCAAAAAGCCACGGCCACCTCGCGCGAAGAGATGCAGGCCACACAGGCGGGCATCGACCAACGCGCCCTGCTGCTGTCGGGCATCCAGATGGGCATTCTGGTGCTGGCGCTGCTGGTGCTGATTCCGTTGACCTTCTTCAGTGTGCGCAGCCTGACCCGCTCGCTGGCCCAGGCCTGCCATATTGCCGAAGAAATCGCCCAGGGCCATTTGTTTGTGCCGGTGCAAGCGCAGCAAAACGACGAAATTGGCCAGCTGGTCAACGCCATGGGGCGCATGCAGGTGTTTTTGCGGGAGCTGGTCGCGCAGGTGCAACTGGCCGCCCGCACCATCCATGCGTCCAGCACCGAAATCGCCGAAGGCAACCAGGACCTGAGCCACCGCACCGAGCACACCGCCGCCAACCTGGAAGAAACCGTAGCCGCCATGGCCGAACTCACCAGCAACGTGCAAGAAGGCTCCGAAGCCGCCACCCAGGCCAACCGGATGGCCCAGTCGGCCGCCGAGGTGGCCACACGCGGTGGCGAGGTGGTGTCGCAGGTAGTGGTGACCATGCGCGAGATCAACGCCAGCTCCAAAAAGATTGCCGATATCACCAGCGTGATCGACAGCATCGCCTTCCAGACCAACATCCTGGCGCTCAACGCCGCCGTGGAAGCCGCCCGCGCGGGCGAACAAGGCCGGGGTTTTGCGGTGGTGGCCAGCGAGGTACGCCTGCTGGCCCAGCGCTCCGCCCAGGCGGCCAAGGAAATCAGCACCCTGATCAACACCTCGGTGGCCAAGGCCGACGAAGGCGCGCAGCTGGTGGCCCGCGCAGGCACCACCATGGACGATATCGTGGGCAGCGTGCAGCAGGTCACCACCATCATCCGAACCCTGTCCAACCAGGCCAGCGGCCAAAGCAGCAGCATCGCCCAGATCAGCGAGTCCATCGGCCAGGTAGACCAGGTGACCCAGCAAAATTCGGCCCTGGTAGAAGAATCCGCCGCCGCCTCGGAGTCGCTGCGCGAGCAAGCCAATGCGTTGACCCAGGCGGTGAGCCGGTTCCGGCTGGAGGGTTAAGGCTCTCAGGCAAAGCCGCAGGCGAACCGACTTTTCCAGAGGTGCCGCGGAACCGGCTTTGCCGGGCCGCAGGCATCGCCCCCTGCAAGGGGGGGATGGCGGAAAGCGCTTGCGCTGTAGCCTGGGGGTGTGCCTAGCCCAACCAACGCCGCGCGTTGTGCCAGAGTTGCATCCAGGGGCTGAAGTCGCTCACGTCGCCGCTGGTCCAGCTCATTTGCACGTTGCGGAACACGCGCTCGGGGTGCGGCATCATGGCGGTGAAACGGCCGTCTGCCGTGGTCACGGCGGTCAGGCCACCGGCGCTGCCGTTGGGGTTGAAGGGATACGCCTCGGTGGCGGCACCGAAGTTGTCGACGAAACGCATGGCGGCGATGGCCTGGGAGGCATCACCCCGGTAGGCGAAGTTGGCGTAGCCCTCGCCGTGCGCCACCGCGATGGGCAGGCGGCTGCCCGCCATGCCTTGCAAAAACACGCTGGGAGAATCCAGCACTTCCACCATCGACAGGCGGGCCTCAAAACGTTCGCTGCGGTTGGTGGTGAAGCGCGGCCAGGCCTGCGCGCCGGGGATGATGTCGGCCAGCTCGGCAAACATCTGGCAGCCGTTGCACACGCCCAGGGCCAGGGTATCCTGGCGGGCGAAGAAAGCCTTGAACTGTGCGGCCAGCACCGGGTTGAAGGTGATGCTGCGCGCCCAGCCAATGCCTGCGCCCAGGGTGTCGCCGTAGCTGAAGCCGCCGCAGGCCACCACGGCCTGGAAGTCTTGCAGCTGGGCACGGCCGGTTTGCAGATCGGTCATGTGCACGTCAAACGCGTCGAAACCGGCCAGGCCGAAGGCGTAGGCCATTTCGGTGTGCGAATTCACGCCCTGCTCGCGCAGCACGGCGACCTTGGGGCGGGTCAGCATCAAAGCCGGTGCCGCTACATCTTTGCTAGCTGCTTGCGCCGATCCAGCAAGCGCTGGGGCACTATTTGGCAAGAAAACATGCATGCCTGGATCGGCAGCGGCACCGGCCGCGGCGTGCTCGGCATCGGCACCAGCGGGGTTGTCGCGCTGCTGGCAGATCTTCCAGCTCACGCTGTCCCAGACCTGGTGCAGGTCTTCCAGCTTGGCGGTGAACACGGCCTTGGCATCTCGCCAGACCTGCACTTCGCCCACGCCTGCACTGATGGCGCTACCCGCAGGACGGGTTTTGCCGACGATGTGGCTGTGCTTAGCCAGGCCGTGCGTGCGCAGGGTCTGGATGGCGGCATCGCGGTCGGACGTGCGCACTTGCAGCAGCACGCCGAGTTCTTCGGTAAACAGGGCTTTGAGCGTGAGCTCTTCACGGCGCGGGCCGACCTGGCCTGCCCAGTTCTTGCTGTCGCCCACGTCCATGCGGCTGTCGCTGATGCCGTCGCCTTCCGTGACCAGCAGATCGACATTCAAGGCCACGCCAACGTGTCCGGCAAAAGCCATTTCGCAGGCGGCTGCGAACAGGCCGCCATCGCTGCGGTCGTGGTAGGCCAGCAGTTTCGGGCGCAGCGCGTTGACCGCGTTGACCAGATTGACCAGGTCTTGCGGATCGTCCAGGTCGGGCACGGTGTCGCCCACCTGGTTCAGGGTTTGCGCCAAGATGGAGCCGCCCATGCGGTTCTGGCCCTTGCCCAGGTCCACCAGGATCAGCGTGGTGTCTTCTGTGGCGTTGAGCTGGGGGGTCAGCGTGCCGCGCACATCGGCCAGGGTGGCGAAGGCGGTGACGATCAGGCTGACCGGGGATGTGACCTTCTTTTTGTCGGCATCGTCGGTCCACTGCGTGCGCATGGACAGGCTGTCTTTGCCCACCGGGATGGAAATGCCCAGCGCCGGGCACAGCTCCATGCCCACGGCTTTCACGGTAGCGTACAGGGCGGCGTCTTCACCGGGTTCGCCGCAGGCGGCCATCCAGTTGGCGGAGAGCTTGACGCGGGGCAGGCTTATTGGCGCGGCCAGCAGGTTGGTGATGGCCTCGGCCACCGCCATGCGGCCGGATGCGGGGGCGTTGACTGCGGCCAGCGGCGTGCGCTCGCCCAGGGCCATGGCCTCACCGGCGAAGCCTTTGTAATCGGCCAGGGTCACGGCGCAATCTGCCACCGGCACTTGCCAGGGGCCGACCATCTGGTCGCGGTGGCTCATGCCGCCCACGGTGCGGTCGCCGATGGTGATCAGGAAACGCTTGCTGGCCACGGTGGGGTGGGCCAGCACGGCTATGGTGGCTTTTTGCAGGCTCACGCCGGTCAGGTCCACGGGGGCAAAGGTGCGGGCAACCGTCTTCACATCGCGGTGCATCTTGGGCGGCTTGCCGAGGAGCACGTTCATGGGCATGTCTACAGGCGTTTCCGCAGTGGCATCGGCAACGATGAGCTGGCGCTCTTCAGTCGCCACACCGACCACAGAGAACGGGCAGCGCTCACGTTCACACAGCGCAGTGAAGGCCGCCAACGACTCCGGCGCGATGGCCATCACGTAACGTTCCTGGCTTTCGTTGCACCAGATCTCTTTCGGGCTCATGCCGCTTTCTTCCAGCGGCACGGCGCGCAGGTCGAAACGTGCGCCCCGGCCTGCGTCGTTGGTCAGCTCGGGGAAGGCATTGCTCAGGCCGCCTGCACCTACGTCGTGGATGGCCAGAATGGGATTGGCCGCGCCTTGCATCCAGCACTGGTTGATGACTTCTTGCGCCCGGCGTTCGATCTCGGGGTTGCCGCGCTGCACCGAGTCAAAGTCCAGCGAGGCCGCGTTGGCACCCGTGGCCATGGAGCTGGCCGCGCTGCCGCCCATGCCGATGCGCATGCCGGGGCCGCCGAGCTGGATGAGCAGCGAACCGGCGGGAAACTCGATCTTGTGCGTCTGCGTGGCATCGATGGTGCCCAGGCCACCGGCCAGCATGATGGGCTTGTGGTAGCCCCGGCGAATGCTATCCACGTCGGAGGTGACGGTTTGCTCGTATTCGCGGAAATAGCCCAGCAGGTTGGGCCGGCCGAATTCGTTGTTGAAAGCCGCGCCGCCCAGCGGGCCCTCGGTCATGATGCTCAAGGGGCTGGCGATATGCTCGGGTTTGCCCAGGGACACGTCGCCCTCTTGCGGCCAGAGCTTGGACACCGTGAAGCCAGTCAGGCCCGCCTTGGGCTTGGAGCCGCGGCCCGTGGCACCTTCGTCGCGGATTTCGCCGCCCGCGCCAGTAGACGCGCCGGGGAATGGCGAGATGGCGGTGGGATGGTTGTGGGTTTCCACCTTCATCAGCACGTGGTGCAAGGCGCTACTCTTTTCGTAGCTGCTTGCGCTTTTCCCATCAGCACCAGCTGCCGATTTGGCCAAGAACCTTTCGATCTCATAGCCTTCCATGACGGAAGCATTGTCCGAGTACGCCACCACGCTGTGCTGCGGTGCCAGCTGGTGGGTGTTGCGGATCATGCCGAACAGGCTCTTGGCTTGCGGCACGCCGTCGATGATGAACTCGGCGTTAAAGATCTTGTGGCGGCAGTGCTCGCTGTTGGCCTGGGCGAACATCATCAGCTCCACGTCGCTGGGGTTGCGGTTGAGCGTGGTGAAGGCATTGACCAGGTAGTCGATCTCGTCGTCGGCCAGGGCCAGGCCGAACTCGGTGTTGGCGGCCACCAGTGCGGCGCGGCCACCACCCAAAACGTCCACCTGGGCCAGGGGCGCGGCCTCCAACGCGGTGAACAGTTCTTGCGCCTGGCTGCGGTCCAGCATGGCGCTCTCGGTCATACGGTCATGCAACAGGTCGGCCACCTGGGCCAGTTGCGCGGGGGTCAGCACAGTTTTGCCCAGCAAGGGCTGCTTGACTGTCAAGCGGTATTCGACAAAACGCTCGACCCGGCGCACTGCCAGGCCGCAATTATGGGCAATGTCGGTGGCCTTGGAGGCCCAGGGCGACACGGTGCCGAAACGCGGTGTGACCACCAGCAGCGGGCCTTCGGTGGGGCCTGCATACGGGTCGCCATAGGCCAGCAAACCGGTCAGTTGTTCCACCACGGCCTGCGCAGGCGCGGCATCGCTGGCCACCAGGTGCACAAAACGTGCGGCCACGCCGGTGATCTTGTCATGGATGGCTTGCAGCCGGGGCAGGAGTTGCTGGACGCGGAAATCGCTAAGGGCGTTGCCGCCTTCAAACTGGGAAATATGCAAGGTCACGGTGGCGGCCTGGTTGGGGAAGAATGGGGACTGGGTGGCCCGGTGGCCCAACCTGCAAAAGGCTGGTACGGGCAAACCCTAGAGCGCAGAATTTTAACGGCTACGCCGGTGCCGACGGCCAGCGCAGCAGCCCACCACGGCATCTAGGATAATTAGGGGCTATGACCATCACCTACAAAGACGCAGACGGCATCGCAGGCATGCGCGTCGCGGGCCGCCTGGCTTCCGAAGTGCTCGACTACCTGACCCCCCACGTCGTGCCCGGCGTGACCACCAACCAGCTCGACAAGCTGGCCCATGACTACATCACCCAGGTGCAAGGTGCTATTCCCGCTCCCCTGAACTACACCGGCGGCGGCAACATCCCCTACCCCAAGTCGATCTGCACCTCGGTGAACCACCAGGTCTGCCACGGCATTCCCAATGACAAGCCCCTCAAGAAGGGCGACAGCGTCAACATCGACGTGACTGTCATCAAAGACGGCTGGCACGGCGACACCAGCCGCATGTTCATCGCGGGCGAAGGCAGCATCCTGGCCAAGCGGCTGGCGGCACTCACGTATGACGCGATGTGGCATGGCATCAAAATGGTCAAGCCCGGGGTCCACCTGGGCGATATCGGCCACGCCATCCAGCGTTTTGCCGAGAGCAACGGCTTCAGCGTGGTGCGCGAGTTCTGCGGCCACGGCATTGGCCGCATCTTCCACGAAGAGCCGCAGGTGCTGCACTACGGCAAGCCCGGCACGCTGGAGATGCTCAAGCCCGGCATGACCTTCACCATCGAGCCGATGATCAATGCCGGCAAAAAAGACATCAAGCCAGGCCCCGAAAAAGACGGCTGGACCATCGTCACCAAAGACCACTCCCTGTCGGCCCAGTGGGAACACACGATTTTGGTCACCGAGACGGGCTACGAGGTGCTGACGCTGTCGGCGGGCAGCCCGCCCACGCCAGCCTTTGTACCGGTCCAAGTTCAAGCGACCGCCACCGCGTGAAACGCGATGCGGGTCCGATGACCGACGTGCCCGCACTGCGGGCCCACTACCTGCATGAGAAGTCGCTGCTGCTCCAAGCCGTGCGCGACAGCGGTGCCAGTACCCGGGGCGTGCGCGCCGCCTTGCAACAACTCTCTCACCTGACCGACAGCACCCTGCGCGGCCTGTGGGCGATTGCCGGGTTCACCCCGTCGTTTGCGCTGGTGGCGGTGGGCGGCTTTGGCCGGGGTGAGCTGTTTCCCAGCTCGGATATCGACGTGCTGCTGGTGCTGCCCGAAGGTGTCTCGGCCGAAGCCGACCCGGCACTCAAGGCCCGCATCGAGGGCTTTATTGGCAGCTGCTGGGACACCCGGCTGGAGATCGGCTCCAGCGTACGCACTATCGATGAATGCCTGGCCGAAGCCGCCAAAGACGTGACGGTACAGACCTCGCTGCTCGAATCGCGCCTGCTCACTGGTGACCCCAAGCTGTTCGCCCAGTTCCGCAAACGCCTGTCCGACGCCCTGGAGCCGCGCGCATTTTTTGTGGCCAAAACCCTGGAGATGCGCCAGCGGCACACCAAGTTTGAAAACACGCCGTTTTCGCTCGAGCCCAACTGCAAGGAGTCGCCCGGCGGCCTGCGCGACCTGCAGATGATTCTGTGGGTGGCCAAAGCCGCCAAGCTGGGCAAGACCTGGGACGAACTGGTGCGCAGCGGCATCGCCACCCCGCACGAGGCCAAGCAGCTCAAACGCAACGAAGCCCTGCTGTGCCTGATCCGCGCGCGCCTGCACCTCACCGCAGGCCGCCGTGAAGACCGCCTGGTGTTCGACCTGCAAACCGCCGTGGCCGAGTCGTTTGGCTACACCACGGTGTCAGACGACGAGACCGGCCTGCCGGTGCGCTCCAGCGAGGCGCTGATGCGCCGCTACTACTGGACCGCCAAGGCCGTGAGCCAGTTGAACCAGATCGTGTTGCTCAACATCGAGGAGCGACTCAACCCGTCCACCCACGCACTGCGACCCATCAACGAACGCTTTTTTGAAAAGGCCGGGATGATCGAGGTGGCCAGCGACGACCTCTACACCCGGCACCCGCACGCGATCCTGGAAACCTTTTTGCTGTACGAGACCACCGTGGGCATCCACGGCCTGTCGGCCCGCACCCTGCGGGCGTTGTACAACGCCCGGGGGCTGATGACCGCCAAGTTCCGCAGCGACCCGGTGAACCGGGCCACCTTTCTGGCGATCTTGCAGGCCCCGTCGGGCATCACCCACGCGCTGCGGCTGATGAACGACACCTCGGTGCTGGGCCGTTACCTGTGGGTATTCCGGCGCATCGTGGGGCAGATGCAGCACGACCTGTTCCACGTCTACACGGTCGACCAGCACATCATGATGGTGCTGCGCAATGTGCGCCGCTTCTTCATGGCCGAGCACGCGCACGAATACCCGGCCTGCTCGCAGCTGGGTGCGGGCTGGGACAAGCCCTGGATCCTGTTTGTGGCGGCGCTGTTCCACGACATCGCCAAAGGCCGGGGCGGCGACCATTCCGACCTGGGAGCCCTGGAGGTACGGCGCTTTTGTGCCCAGCACGGCATCGGTGCCGAAGACAGCCAGCTGATCGAGTTTTTGGTCACCGAACACCTGACCATGAGCCGCGTGGCCCAAAAGGCCGACCTCAGCGACCCCAGCGTGATTGCCGCGTTCGCCAAGCGCATGGGCAACGAGCGTTACCTCACCGCCCTGTACCTGCTGACGGTGGCCGACATCCGAGGCACCAGCCCCAAGGTCTGGAACGCCTGGAAGGGCAAGCTGCTGGAGGACCTGTTCCGCTACACCATCCGGGTGCTGGGCGGCCGCGCGCCCGACCCGGATGCCGAGATCGAAGCCCGCAAACGCGAGGCGCTGGTGATGCTGGCCCTGCATGCCCAGCCCTTCGAGTCGCACAAGCTGCTGTGGGAAACGCTGGACGTCGGCTATTTCATGCGCCACGACGCAGCCGACATCGCCTGGCACACCCGACAGCTGTCGCGCCATATCGCCAAAAACCCCGAGGGGCTGGACAAGGCAGACAAAGCCATTGTCCGCGCCCGCCTGTCGCCGGTGGGCGAAGGCCTGCAGGTGATGGTGTACACACCCGACCAGCCCGACCTGTTTGCCCGCATCTGCGGCTTTTTCGACCAGGCCGGTTTCAGCATCGTCGATGCCAAGGTGCACACCGCCCGCAATGGCTACGCGCTGGACACCTTCCAGGTGGTCACCGCCATGCTGCCCGAGCACTACCGTGAACTCACCAGCATGGTCGAAAACGACCTGGATGTGACCCTGATGCGCCAAGGCCCGCTACCACCGCCCAGCAAGGGTGGCCGGGTGTCGCGCCGGGTCAAGAGCTTCCCCATCGCCCCGCGCGTGGAGCTGCGCCCCGATGAAAAAGCCCAGCGCTGGCTGCTGTTCATCTCGGCCAGCGACCGCACCGGCCTGCTCTACCTGGTGGCCCGCGTGCTGGCCAAGCACAACCTCAGCGTGCAACTGGCCAAGGTGTCCACCCTGGGCGAGCGGGTGGAAGACAGCTTTTTGATCCAGGGCCCGGAGCTGCAGTACAACCGTAACCAGATCGAGATCGAAACCGAACTGCTACAAGCGCTGGCGGCTTAAGGACTCAGCGGGGAAATGGGGGAGATCGGCGTAGTCGGCTCCGCCACAGCCTGCACCACGGGGGCCACTTCGCGCAGCACCATGGTGGCGGGGTTGGCCAGGGGCAACTTGGCCTCGCGCAGGCGCTTGAGCATCTCAAACAGCACATCACTGCGCACGCCATAAGACAGGCGCGGCGAGCCCACGTAGGCGGTGGCGTTAAACACCAGCTTGCCGTTGTCGATGCCGTCCAGCGCCACGCTGGGCGCGGGGCTGGCCTGCACCTCGGTGTGGTCCTGGAAAGCCGACAGCATCAGGGTGCGCACCTGCTCCACATCGGTATCCAGCGGCATGGGCAGCTTGATCTGCACCAGGCCCAAGGGGCTGGCGTGGGTGATGTTGCGCACCGTCTTGGTGATGAACTCGGAGTTGGGCACGATCACGGTAGAGCGGTCGCTCATCTGGATTTCGGTAGCGCGCACATTGATGCGGCGGATATCGCCCTCGACCGTGCCCAGCACCACCCAGTCGCCCACCTTCACCGGCCGCTCGGCCAGCAAAATCAGGCCCGAGACAAAGTTCTGCACCACCGCCTGCAGGCCAAAACCAATACCCACCGACA
The DNA here is from genome assembly GCA_963512645.1 of uncultured Albidiferax sp. Lineage (GTDB taxonomy): Bacteria > Pseudomonadota > Gammaproteobacteria > Burkholderiales > Burkholderiaceae_C > Rhodoferax_B. The sequence goes on from CAUPNM010000004.1 coordinate 180,167, forward strand.
AAGCGCTGGCGACCCAGGCCACCCGCTCCAGCCCGATGCCCACCGCCGACAAGGCCAGCGCCACCACCAGCACCGCGCCCGCGTAGCCAAACAGCGAACTGGCCGACATCTGCATGCCCGTATCCATATTGGTGGTGGGCAGCAACTGGTTCACCAGCCAGCGCTTGAGCACCCGAACCAACGACAGCCCCACCACCAGCACCACAATCGCCAACAGCATGGCTGCAGGCCGCACCTGCACCTCGCCAATCGCCAGGCCGTCACTGAACTGGGTGGCGCGGTTCAGCAGCTCGGGCGGCCCATCGCCAAACGGCGACAGCACCGAGGTCAGCGCCGCAATCGCCACCAAGGTGCGGCCCACACCCGACACCAGCACGGCGGCCTGGTCACGCAGGCGCCAGGCACCCGCGGGCATCTTGTCCGGATCGTTGGTGGCCAGCCAGCCCATGCACACGTCGTCGATCAGCACCATCAGCAAATACGTGGTGCTGGCCACTATCGCCACCCACGCCAGTTGGCGCACCATGAAGCCGCCCAGCGCCACATAGCCCATCAGCAAGGCCGCCACGCTGCACACCAGCACCAGCCACACCAGGGCCGTCAATACGGCCAGCCACAGAGGGCGCGGCGGGACGCGGTCGGCATCAGGGCCCCGGTCGAGCTGGCGGCGCAGGCGTTCGCCCCGGCCCACCGCCACCACCATGCTCAGACCCAGCAGCAGGGCCAGAATGCAGTTCAGGGCCACGGTGCTCGCCAGGCTGGCGTTGACCAGCGCGTACAGGCGCTCCACCAGCCAACCCGCCGTGGTGATGGTGGCAAACACCAGTGGAAACCAGGCCAGCCCGGAGGCCACCGCATCGGGCAAAGCCGATAGCCGCCAACTGTGCCGGTCTGCGGCCAGCAGCGCGCGCCCCAGGCCCACCACATAACCGCCAAAACAGGCCAAGCCCAAGCTGCTCAGCAGCAAGGCATGGGGCAAGGCCGACAGATCGGTGCGCCATTCCAGCCCGGTGCGCACGATCACCGCCACCAGGCCCCAGGTCAGCACCGACAAAACAATGTGCACCACCGCAAACAGCGAACGGCGCAAGCGGCCATGCGGTATGCGGGTGGTGGCGATGTGCAGCAGCAGAGTCTCGGCTTTGCGGCGCAACAGGACCAACAGGACCAAGGCCGCAGCCATGCCCAGCCACACCCCGACGGTTGCCGCGCGCAAGGCCCGCAACAGTTCACCCGCCAGCGCCCCCAGGCGGCCCGCATCGACCGCATAGTTGTCGCGCAGTTCGCTCCAGAACGCCGGGGCCAGAATCGAGGCGGTGCGGTGGCCCAGCTCGGTCTGGAACTGGGCGCGGCGCTGCACCGAAATCTGGTCGGCCAGTTGCCCAGCCTCCACCGCCACCAGGCCCGCCAGCTTGACCTGGGCATCCAGCGCATTGCTGCTTTTGTCGAGCTGGCTGCGCAGCGTGGCGATGTCGGGGGTTTCTTTTTTGTCGGCGGGCGGCGCGCCCAGCTCGGCCAGCCGGGCCTGCACACTGCTGCGCTGGGGTTCCAGGTCGTCAGCCATAGCCTGCGCCTGCGCCTGTGCGGCCAAAGCGCTGCTGCGCCAGGCCTGCAGATCTACCTCTGGGTCGGGGTTGAGCAAGCCCTTCTGCATGGTCTCTACCTGCTGGCGCAGCTGGTCCAGCGTGACCTCGGGGTCGGCATCGGGGGCCTGCGCCTGCACCGGCAAGTTCCACAGCAGCAGCGCCGAAAAAACCAAGACAAACAAGGCCCTAGCGCTTATGGATAGGGCACGGGCAGCTATCATTTGCATAGTATTTAAGTTCTCACAGAGGAACGAAAAAAAGCCACCAGGAGAAACCTCTTGGTGGCTTTCAATTCATTCAATGGTCGGGGCGAAAGGATTCGAACCTTCGACCCTCTGGTCCCAAACCAGATGCGCTACCAGGCTGCGCTACGCCCCGACAAGCCTCGTATTCTACAACGAGTTTTCAGGGGTTCTGGCCGGGCCGCCGATTAAATCGCAAATAGCTTGAATTACCATCAAGGCTCAACTTCCACCCCTCCCCATGACACTTTCTACCTACTTGCTGTACCTGGCTGCGGTCTCCGTGCTGGTGCTATCGCCCGGCCCCACCATGCTGATGTGCATTACCCGGGCCTTGCAGCACGGCTGGGCGCGCGGCATTGTCTCGGGCCTGGGCAGCGTGACGGCGGCGTTGGGCATCATGCTGCTGTCGGCCCTGGGGCTGGGCGCGGTGCTGGCGGCATCCGAGACGGCATTTACCGTGCTCAAGGTGGTGGGTGCGGCCTATTTGATCTACCTGGGTGTCAAAACCTGGCGCAGCCCGGCGGTGGCTTTTAACCCCGCCCATGGCGATACCCGCACCCTGCCCACGCTGGGTGCCTGCTACTTGCAGGGCCTGATGGTGGGGGCCAGCAACCCCAAGGCGTTGCTGTTCTTTGCCGCGTTTTTCCCCCAGTTTCTGGACCCGGCTGCCGCCTGGGGCCCGCAAATGGCGATTTTGGCCGCCACCTTCATGGCGATGGAAATGACGGTACTGACACTGTGCTCGCTGGGCACGGCCCGCATTGCACCTTTTTTGGCCTCCAGCGCGCACGTGCGTTGGATCAACCGCATTTGCGGCGGCTTGTTTGCGGCCATGGGTGGCATCTTGCTAACCGTGCGCCGACACGCCTGAACTATCAATTTAATAGCTGCTCACGCTTATTCCATAAGCGCGAGAGGCATTAAATGCCCGTAGGCTTGCGCAGGGTGCTCATGCGGTCCACGGCTTTGAGCACGATGGTCTTGATGTCGGCACCTTGCAGCACGGTGAGTTCGATATCCACCTCGGCCTGGGCGTGGTCCCAGAGTTTTTTGTAGAAGCCCTCCAGCGTGCTGACCTTGGTGCCGTCCACCGCCAGCACCACGTCACCGGGCTCCAGGCCCGCCTGGGCGGCCGGGCCCTCTTTGCTGACGCGCAAGATCTGCACCCGCCCGGCCTGCTCGCTCGATGTCAAACCCACCCAGGGTCGGCGACTTTGCTGGCTGCTGCCGGTGGTCTGCAGCTCGGCCAAAATGGGTTTGAGCAAATCCACCGGCACAAACATATTGCCCGCCAGGCGCGGGGCGCGGCCCAGGGCATCGCCCACCAGCAGGCTGCCAATACCCATCAACTCGCCGCGCTGGTTAAACACTGCGGCTCCCGAATGGTTGCCCACCGGCGGGCTGGTGAAGATGGCGCTGTCGATGTGGTACTCCCAGTACCCGGAAAACGCCCGCTGGCTGACCACCTGAACCATACTGACATCGGCCTCCTCGCCGCCAGGCTGCGGGCCGCTGGACACCATCAGCGGCTCACCGGTGCGCAGCTCCTGCAGGCTGCCCAGCTTGACCGGCTGCACACCGCGCAACGGCAAAATCGGCCGCACCAGGCCAAAGCCGGTGGCTTGGTCGTAGGCTACGGCCTGGGCAGGCAGGGTTTTGTTGTCTTGGGTGACGATCTCGATGTTTTGCGCTTCCACCATCAGGTAGCCGATGGTCAGAATCAAGCCGTCCGGCCCAATCACCACGCCCGAGCCGCTGCGCCGCTGGCCCAAGGTGTCGGCCGATCGCGCACCCTCTTGCGCGTTCACCCGCACGCCCACTACCGCGGCGTTGGCCTTGGCCAGGGCATCGATGGTGGCCTGCGGCGCAGGCACTGCCGTGGTGGCCGCCAGTGCCAAGCAGGCAGAGCCCCAAAAGGCCCATAAACCCACGCCCACATTCAGGCCCAGGGAACGCAGACTGCAACGGGATAAACGGGTTTGCATGGTGAACTCCTGGGGCGAAATGGATGCCCTCCCGCCAAGAATGCGCCTATTTCAAACCGTACACAAGGACGGGGACATTCGCCGATATGGGCGTGTTCAGCCCGCCACTTTGGCCAACGCCTCGGCCCAGCGCCAGGCCATGGCGGGCGAATTCATGCAGGTGGTGCGCTCGCTGGCGCTGCACACGGCGCGCTCCATCAGCTGGATATCGGCCTCGTGCTGGCGGGCCACGTGCGGGTCTTCAAAAAAGATCACCTTGTGGCAGGTGCCGTCGAGCACGCGCTCGGCGATTTGCGCGTCGCCGCCCAGCGGGCCGCTGCGATAGGGCGTGACCCAGGGCGTATCGCGCGGCCAGCCCCGGCGCCAGGCCATCTCGTTGAGCAGGCCGCCGGTGGTGCCGGTGGCCACCCGCTCGGCAAAGCGCGACAGCAAGTCAAACTGGGTGCCTGCAAACTCCACCATCTGGGTCTTCAGCGCGTCGTGGGCGATCAGCGCCACCACCTGCGCGGGCATGGCCTGCAGCAGCGCCGCGCCGGGGGCCTGGGCGATGTGCAAATCGGCCTGTAAAGCCTCGACCTGCAGCCACTCCAAAGCGGCAGCTTCGGTGGCCAAAAACGGCTTGCCGTGGATCACGCACTGGCGCTTGAGGGCCTGCGCCTCGGGGAACAGCGAGGACGGATCGACCGGGTCGATCAGAAAAATCACCCCGTCCAGCGCCTGCCCCGGTTGCACGCCGCCCACGATGTGCGATACCAGCCGCGTGAGTCCGCCCGAGTGCCCGTTCGGGTAACGCACCAGCCCCGGAAAGTTTTCCAGCAGGCCATAACGCTCCACCGCGTCATAGGTGCCGCCAACGGCGTGCAGCGCCAGGTTCAGCCCGCGCACGGTGGGCTCTGCGGCCTGCAGCCAGCGCAGCAAGCTGCTGTCGGAGCCCTGGCGGTGCAGGCGGTGGGCGATGAGTCCAAAACGCATGGTGTCTCCTCCGGTATTTTTTGTCATTTACGCCAGCACGCGCCCCTGCGCGTCCAAGCGCTTGCGCGCAAACGGCGGCAGGCCTTGCAGCAGGCGCTGGCCGTAGCTGGTGTCCGAAAGTCTACGGTCGTAGCAGTAGACGAAAGATTTGTCGGTTTCTGTGCGGATGGCGCGGCCAGCCCATTGGGCCAGTTTGATGGCGGTAGCGGGCACCACCAATTCGCTGAACGGGTCGCGGCCCACGCCACGCAGCCATTCGGCCCGCGACTCGCCCACCGGATCGTCGGGCGAGGCGAAAGGTAGCTTGGCGATGAACACGGTTTCGCACAGTTGGCCGGGTAGATCCAGCCCTTCGCCAAAGCTTTGCATGCCGAAGATGATGGACACCTCGCCTGCACCCACACGTTCGCGGTGCTGCTGCATCAGGCGGATGCGCGGCAGGTCGCCCTGTACCAGCACCTTGGGGCGCAGCGCTTCCGGCAGGGCCAAAACCGCCTGGCGCATCTGGTCGCGCGAGGTGAACAGGCACAGCGCGCCGTGCTGCACCTGCGCCAGGTCGCGCACCAGGGCCAGCACCATCTCGGCCACAAAGGCGCTGGCGTTGCGCGGGTCGGCCAGGGTCTGCACGGTGACAAACTGGCCCTGGGTGGCGTAGTCGAAGGGGCTGACCACTTCCAGGGTGGTGGTGGCTTCGTCGTCTTTCAAGCCAGTTTCTTTCAGGAAGAAATCGAACTCGCCACAACTGGTGAGCGTGGCCGAGGTCACCACCGCCGCCCGCACATTCGCCCACAGTTGGTTGCGCAGGGTAGAGCCCGGCAGGATGGGGCTGGCGCAGGCCTTGATCTGCACCCGGCCATCGGTCTCAGCCAGGGTGAACCATTTGGCCACCGGCGCCCGGGGCGGCTCCGACTCTTGCAGCAGCAACTGCGCCGTGGCGTGCACCGACTCCAGCCGCGGCGACAGCATGCCCAGTTGCGCGTACAGCACCGACAGGCGGCGCGCTTCGTTGGGCGCGTCCTTCATCTCGGCGCGCAGGGCTTTGGCGATGTCGTTGAGCACACCCAAAAAGCTCTCGGCCATCACGCTGACCATACCCAGCGGCTCCACCAGTTCTGGCGGCAGCTCGCCCTTGGGCAGGCGCACGCGGGCCGGGCCAAAGGCGCTGGGCGGCGCGCTCAGAGCCTCGGCGTACAGCGTGGCCACGGTTTTGGCGATGTCTTCCAGGGTCTGCTTGAGCTGCGAGGCATAGCGGCCCACGTCGGCCACCTCGGACACACCCATCAGGCTGCCGATGCGCTTGGCGCGGCCCGCCAGGGTGTCGATCCAGCCCAGGCGGCTCAGGTCCATGGCGGTGGAGAACTTGTCCAGCGCCACGGCGGGCAGGTGGTGGCCTTCGTCAAGGATCAGCAGGCAGTTGTCCAGATCCGGCAAAGTGCGCGTGCCCAGGGTGGAGAGCAGCAGGTCGTGGTTGGCCACGATCACCTGCGCGCCGACCAGCTCCTTGCGTTTTTCAAAATAGGTGCAGCCGTTAAAGGCCGGGCAGTGCTTGCCGGTGCAACTGCTGGCCTCGGCGGCGATGGGCTGCCAGATATCGGCATCGGGCTGCTGGGCCAGGTTGTCGCGGTCGCCGTCCCAGGCGGCGGTCGACAAATCGCGGGCCAGGCTGGCGTACTGCAGCATGCGGGCTTCTTCATCGTGGCGCACAAAGCTGGCGGCGGCCAGCTCGTCGGCAAACATGTCGTCATCGTCCGCCCCGCCCTCCCCGGCCAGGCGCGACAGCTTGAGCTTGCACACATAACGCCCGCGCCCCTTGGCCAGGCCGAAACGAAACGGCTCGTCCATCAGCGCGGCCAGCGCGGGCAAATCCTTGGTGACGAGTTGCTCTTGCAAAGCGACGGTAGCGGTCGAGATCAGCACCCGCGTCTTGCGCGCCAGGGCCACGGCGATGGCCGGGGCGCAGTAGGCCAGCGATTTGCCCACGCCGGTACCGGCCTGGATCACGGCAATCGAGCGCAGCGGCTTATTTTCTTCTCCGTCTTCGTTTTCCATCTTGCCCAGCGTGGCTTCGCTGAAGGTTTGCGCCACCCGCTGCGCCATCAGCCGCTGGCCCGGGCGGCTGCGGAAGTCGCCCGCAGCGCTGACGACTTTGTCAAACGCGGCAAGGGCGTTTTGTGCGGTGTGTTCGGGGGACATGGGTGCGACAGAAACAAAAGCTGGATGGGCTTACAGTTTAACGGAGCGCAGAAATTTATAAGAAATAGGCCTCTAGCGCTTATTCAATCGGCGGTAGCAGCTACTACTTAGATAGCATTTACTACGTGCCAGGGCAACGATTCGCAACCGATGCGCAGACCTTGCTGCGCCAGATTGAGTGCGGCGAAGACCCGGTACGGCTACAGCGGCAACTGCAGACACACTTCCACGCCCCGGGTCTCTCTGGGCGTAACCGTAACCGTGGCGCCGATCAGTTCGGCACGGGCACGCATATTGGCCAAGCCACGGGATCCGCTGGCCGCCACCATGTCCTCCACGCCGTCCAGATTCCGGGTCTCGCCATCGTCGGCAATGCGCAGGTCCAGCAGGTCGTGCGCGGCGCCCAGGCTGGCGCGGATGCTGATCTGGGTGGCCTTGCGGGCATGCCGTACGGCGTTGGTGATGGCTTCCAACAAAATGCGTTGCAGGTGAAAAACCTTCTCGGGCCCTACCTGCAAGGTTTCATCTAGCTGGTTCAGGTCCCAAAAAAAAGCAATCCCGGTCGCGTCCAGCCTCGGGGCCAGCCGGTGCCGCAAATTGGCCAGGGCGGCCAACAGGCCGGGCTCGCGCGGGGCCAAAGAGTCGATGGCGATGCGGAACTCGATCAACGCGTCTTGCACCATGCCGCCGATGGCGTGGGTATCGGGGCTGCTCTGCTTGGCCATGCCCAGCAGGCCGATCAGGTGGCTGCCCAACCCGTCGTGCAGGTCGCGCATGATGCGGGCCCGCTCCTCCAGCTTGGCGATCTCGCGGGACTTGCCCTCTTTGGCCACAAACTCCTGTTGTAGCAGCAGGCTTTTTTCTTCCAGACAGCGCTGCAAATCAGTGGTGTAGGCGTGCAGCTCGGTCGCCATCTGGTTAAAGCTGCTGGCCACCTCGTTGAGTTCGGTATCGGCCTGGGGTCCCGCGCGGTGCGAAAACTCGCCCAGGGCAAAGCGCTTGGCGCTGTTGGATATCTGCACCAGCGGCCCGGCCAGCCGCTGGGCCAGCCAGCGGCCCAGGCCCAGGGCCAACACCAAACTGGCCAGCACCAGCCCAAAGGTGATCTTCACCGCCGTGTGCACCGGTGCCAGCACCACATCCCGCCGCTGCTCAAAATGGAAGTGCCAGCCGGTTTTGCCCAGCGCCCGGGTGTAGCTGTAGTACAGCAGCCCGTCGTGCTCCACGGTGACCACCCCGTTGGCTTGCACGGGGCTGCCAACGCGGCCCGCCACTTGCAGAATCAAGGTGGGCGAAGAATGGGCCAAGACCTGGCCCGTCGGCCCGGTGATGAAGGCGGTGGTGCCCGGCAAAGACGACATCTGGGTCAGCGACTCGGAAATGGCCTTCAAACTCACCCGCGCCACACTCACCATGCCCGATCGCCCCTTGTCGGGCACAGCCAGGTACACAAACGGCATCACCCGCCCGGGCTCATGCTCTACCGCGCCAAACACGGCAGCCCGGGCGGTGTTGGCCGCGTCGATCAAGGGCAGTTGCGCAAATGGCTGCAGTTGGGTGTCGGTGGGGTAAGCACTGCTCACCAACAACACCTGGTTACCGGTGCGGGTGACCAGGCGCATGTCCAAAATGGCGGGAGCTAGCTGGATGAGCCGCCGAAATTCCAAAATGCGGTCGTCCGCGGTGAGGTTGACCGCCGTCCACGGCATGCTGGCCAAGGCCTTCATCTGCGCCTCCACCGACCCCAGCAAGGCATTCACCCGCTCCTGGATCACATCGCCCTGCAAAGCCAGCGCCACCGCCACCTGCTGTTCGGTGGCCCGGTACAGCACCCCCGTATGCAACACGCCCACCAGCAGCGTAATGGTGGCCAAGGCCAGCCCCAGGGTCAGGGCGTAACGCCGAGCGACGGGCGTGGGTTGGTGTGGCGCACCGGCCATGGCAACCTAGTTGGCCCCGGCCTCGCGCTGCGGCAGCATCAAAAACCGCTTAGGGAAGACCCAGCCGTGGCGTTGGGCTAAAGCATGGTTGACGACCAGTTCGTATTCGGTGGGAAAACCGACGGGGAGTTCGGAGATTTTTTTGCCTTGCAGGATGGGGATGAAGTAATCGACTGCGCGGGCGGCTAAATCTACTTTAGTGCCGTAATGCATCCAGGCACCGGAGTCGGCTTCGTCGGAGGGGAAAATAAAGGGTTTCGGGATACTACTGGTAATGCGAATCAAAGCCCCGCTAGAACGACCTAGTAAGTTATCGTCAAAAACAAGGCCAGCCTCGGCCTGTGCTTGCTGCATTAAAAGTGGTAAATTTTGAATTGACTCCTCGGTTAACCGTAAGCGAATCAGCGTAAGCCCTAATGCTTTCGCTTTCGCATCGTATTGCCATTTCTCTTCATCAAAGTCCTCGCCGTAAATCAAGGCAATGCGGCGTATCGCGGGCTCCTTCGAGTTCTTCAAAATTTCCAGCCTTCTAGAAAAAAGGGAATCCAATTGCACTGACTTGGTGTTGGCAGAGGGGTCGCAGGCGGAAATGGCGGTAGGGGCGACGATGCGTACATCGTAGCGGGTGAAGCCCGTCACGTTTCCTTCTGGCGCACATAGATTCATCACCAATCGCCGCACCGAAGTAGGACCTGGATTGCAGGCACAGCCAATCACGATAGGAATATCTTTAGTTACTTGTTTTGCAAGCACGGCGGCCCCAGCCCCAGCGGCATAAATAACATGAGGCTTACTACGCACCACATCTTCTACCATCAGTCTATTTCTTGCATCTAAAACAGATAATGGATTCGAACCATCTGGGGATATTTCGAAATGTCGAATATCAAATTCCAAAACTGGCTTAACTGAGCCTTGCGACCATCGATTAGAAAACTCTGCTTGAATTGCCTTTGCTCTATCCCGAACTACCTCAAGAGGTTGGGTGGATATATAACTAATGCGAAAATTCTCGGAATTAGACTGAGAAAACGAGTAGCCAGAAAACAAAAAAAATCCGCAAATCAACCACTTAGGAATCAATAATTTAATATTCATAATTTTATTTGAAATTACCTTTTATTAAAGTTACACCTTCATCATTAAATGGAAAATCCAATGCCTCAAGATCAGTTGCTATTACATGTGCATTAGATGCAACTCCTGGATTAACTCCCTTGTCGACCTTTTCCGACTGTACGTGTAGACCAACAAACTTTCCATCCGAATCCATTAAAGGAGCACCAGACGCACCTGAAGCGGCGCTAATGAAATGCCTTATTTTCCAACTATTTTTAAAATCAAATCCAGGATACAACATCAGGCGATGGGCGTCCTCAAATTTGCTATGATTTTTAGGAGTAATTAAAACATGTAGCGGTGCGACATCTGGCATATCACCCTCAGCACTAGGAAACCCTACTCCTACTTTTTCAGGGCTCCACATTTTACTCAAATAATATGGAATAACAAAACTTCTATTGCCAGACTCAAAATCACTAGCAACTACGGTTCTTGGGGAAATTGGATATATACCCTCAGGTTCATTTTTCAACTTAATTAACACCCAATCTCCAGCCTCATACTCATGTCCATTTCCAATCCGTGCACCATCGACACTTGAGTAATAATCAAACTTATTACTACATGAAAATTCAATTTTTTGTGCCGCCTCAAACAACTCCGACATTGTTTTATCTTTTTCATTTATAAATCCAAAAACAACCCAAAAATTTTGGGCAAATTCATGGCTTGGTAAAACATGGTGGGCCGTAAGCACCCATTGCGGCCCCACTAGGAAGCAAGTTCCAATCGGTATTGGATTGTTTGATAAATCCCGAGAATGTTTTGAAGAAATCAACCCAATAGACTTCATTGCCGATAAAGGAAAGAACTCTTTTTTAATATCATCCTTAATTCCTGGAAAAGGGTTTTCATCCTTGGTACATGAGAATAATAATTTTTTGCAAATATTATTTATATCCTCAGGAAAATCTCCGGGATAAATGTGATCTAGACCAACTTGCCCTAAGTTTTTCTTTTTAACAAGGATTTCAACTTCTTTATTCCAATTTTTTATATTGTAGAGATTCATGTGAATTCCTTATAATTTTCCACCTCACTCATCGGAAAATCCATACCTGGATTTGAAAATATTTTATAAATTGCGCCTATTTTCGTAAATTGAGCATAATTTTTATTCATATTTGTCACGACACCAATAAGTTCCCCGTGTTTAGAAAAAACAGCTCCGCCAGAAAATCCGCCAGTCACACCACCTAATTCTGCACATGCATGAATTTCATCATTAAATTTTTTAAATCTACCGCTCTCAGAAACAATACGACCAACAATTACTTTTCTCGTCCAGAGCCCACGAGGGTATCCCACTGCAAATATTTCATCGTCAATACTAAAATCATACGATACTGCTGGGATATTAACACCGACAGAAGAAGGCGTATATCCATCTATATTTTCATTAACAGCAAAAAAGCCAACTCCATAGTCTTCTGCGATTTGCCAATTTTTTATAGTACTCCCTGGATTCACAAAAAAAGGATCCAGTGAAAAATTATTTCTCTCCGGCGGAATAGTCCAATCCTCCAACAAATCAAAACTTAAATTAACAGATATAATATCCGAGATATTTTTCTCACCATGGCAGACACCTAAAACCCATTTCTTTCCAACTAGGGTGCAACTTTCCGTGCTGTCGACAGAGAAAATAGCACCCACAGAGTGGGCTGATTTTTTAATTAGTTCATCGTCCATTTTAAATATTTTCCTCAGTTTCCAAAAATGTAGTGACATATGAAAAATATCTTTCATAAAATGGCTTAAATATCATCATATGATTACTATATTCAGTTCTTCCATTAAAAATTAAGCAGAACTGTGGTCGCAATATATATGGAAACTCAACATCTGGAAATTCAGAATCGGGCGAATCCACATTACCTACTTTTGCATGTTTAATCCAACGCTGCGCCGTAAAACCTTCATCGCTGATGCGAAATGGTAGGTTTACATTGTTATTTCCATCGTGATCACCTCCATTCCGACCTTCAACGTCACCCGGATTTAATAATTTTCCAGCTATTCCATCTGCATGGCCAGGTGTATATTTTTTATATTTAGCAAAAAAATCTTTTGCATATTCAGCATCTGGATCTATATATTTGTTCAGCACCCCGATTACCACAAATTTCGTCATGATTACTCTCCTGAAGATGTTCGTTAGGCGATCACTTTGCTCCTCAAAAGACCCCCCTACATCCCCAATATTGAGGATGTTTTTCCCACCCTCCCCCGCACAATCCCCTTATGCAAAAAAACGTATTGGTCGTAGAAGACGATGTACTCACCGCCAGGGGGTTTGCCTACTCCCTGGGCGCGGTGCCTACGCTGTCCCTGGTGGCGGTGGTGCACACGGCGGGGGAGGCGATTCGGTTTTTGGAGAACAACACGGTGGATGTGTGCCTGGTGGACCTGGGGTTGCCGGATGCTTCGGGTTTGTCGGTAGTGCGCTTTGCGGCGGGCTTGCCCACGCCGGTGCACACGCTGGTGGTGACGGTGTTTGGGGACGAGACCAATGTGCTGGCGGCGATTGGGGCGGGGGCTTCGGGCTACTTGCTCAAGGACGCGCTGACGGTGTCGGTGGCGCACGAGGTGGAGTCGCTATTACAGGGCGGCTCGCCCTTGTCGCCCAGCGTGGCGCGCTTGCTGTTGGAGCGCTTGCGCGTGCCCCTGCCCGTCACTGCGGCTCTACCGACCAGCGTGATGGAAAAGGTGGTTTTGAGCGCGCGCGAAACCGAGGTGTTGAGCCTGATCGCCCGTGGCTGCACCTACAAAGAGGTCAGCAGCGCGCTGGCCATTTCCAACGTGACCGTCGCCTCGCATTTGAAAAACACCTACCAAAAACTGGCCGTGCATTCCAAGAATGAAGCGGTGTACGAAGCCAGCAAAATGGGTTTGATCCAGATGTAATTGCTACAAATAGTAGAGCTGCGCGCGCTTATGGAATAAGCGCGAGCAGCTCTTTTTATTCACAATAATGGCCGCAGCTCCCGCGCGGCCTCCAGCAACAGCGGCAGCAGGTCCCGGCGCAGCGCTGCCTGCTCCAGCCGTTGCGGCGTCGTGACCACGTTCAGGGCGGCAACCGTCTTGCCTTGCAGGTTGCGCAGGGGGATGGCCAGGGCGTGCACGCCGAGTTCGTGTTCTTCGCTGGCGACGCAGAAGTCGTCGGCGCGCACTTGGGCGATCGCGGCGCGAAAGGCTTTGGGGTCGGTGGTGGTGCGGGCAGTGAGCCGGGGCAGGCTGCGGTTTTTCATCCAGGCGTTGAAGGCCAGCTTGCTCTCGTTGGCCAGCAGCACCCTGCCGGTGGAGGTGGCGTGGGCGGGCAGGCGCGCGCCCAGATGCAGGCCGTAGGCCAGCACGCGCAACGGTCCGCCGCTGCGGTCGTTGCCGCTTCTGGCGACGATGACCACCTCGTCGCCGTCGCGCACCACCGCCGAAAACGACTCCAGCGTTTGCGCCGCCAGCCGGTTCAGCGTGGGCTGCAGCACGCGCGGCAACTGGGCCGATGCCAGGTAGCTGCCGGAGAAGCGCAACACCTTGGCCGCCAGCCAGAAATAGCTGCCGTCGGTGTCCAGGTAGCCCAGATGCGCCAGCGTCAGCAGGTGGCGTCGTGCTGCCGCGCGGGTCAGCCCGGCGCGCTGCGCGGCCAGGGTGGCGTTGAGGCGCTGGCGTTCGGTGTCAAAGCTTTCCAGCACCGCCATGCCTTTGGCCATGCCTTCGATCAAATCGGCTTTCTGAATCTCCACAGCGGCTCCATTTCTGCGCGGTGATCGCACAAGCAGGCCGATCATCGCACAAAGACACATTTCCAATCTGGCAAATGCAAACGCTAGAACCTAAGCTTGGAGCCACCAAATTAAGGAGACAAAAATGCGTACCCAGGTTGCCATCATCGGTGCAGGCCCTTCCGGCTTGCTGCTCGGCCAGTTGCTGCACAAAGCCGGCATCGACAACATCATCATCGAGCGGCAAAGCCCTGACTACGTGCTGGGCCGCATCCGCGCTGGCATTCTGGAGCAGACCACGGTGGATTTGCTACACGCAGCCGGCATCGGCGAGCGCATCCATGCCGAGGGCGTGGTGCACCACAGCATTGAACTGGTGTTTTCGGGCATACGCCACGCCATCGACGTGCATGGCCTGACCGGCGGCAAGGTGGTCACCGCCTACGGCCAGACCGAGGTGACGCGCGACCTGATGGATGCGCGCAGTGCGGCGGGCCTGACCACGGTGTACCAGGCCGCCGAGGTCAGCGTGCACGACTTCGACAGCGCCACGCCCCGCGTGCGTTTCCAGAAGGACGGTCAACACTTTGAGCTGGAATGCGACTTCATCGCGGGCTGCGACGGCTTCCACGGGGTTTGCCGCGCCAGCGTGCCCGAAGGCGCGGTCACCGAGTATGAAAAGGTGTACCCGTTTGGCTGGCTGGGCGTGCTGGCCGATGTGCCACCGGTGTCGCCCCACTCCATCGTCTACGGCAACAGCGAGCGCGGGTTTTCGCTGTGCTCCATGCGCAGCCTGGAACGCAGCCGCTACTACGTGCAGTGCCCGCTGGACGACAAGGTCGAAGCCTGGAGCGACCAGCGCTTCTGGGACGAGCTGCGCAGCCGCCTCGACCCCGAGCTGGCCGAGCGCATCGTCACCGGCCCCACGCTGGAGAAAAGCATTGCCCCGCTGCGCAGCTTTGTGGCCGAGCCGATGCGTTTTGGCCGCATGTTTCTGGCGGGCGACGCGGCCCACATCGTGCCGCCCACCGGCGCCAAGGGCCTGAACCTGGCGGCTAGCGATGTGAAGTACCTCTCAACCGCGCTGATCGAGTTCTACACGGAGAAGAGCGCGGCGGGCATCGACACCTATTCGCAACGCGCCCTGGCCCGGATCTGGAAGGCCGAGCGTTTCTCCTGGTGGCTGACCACGCTGATGCACAAATTTCCCGATACCGGAGCCTTTGGCCAGCGCATGCAGGAAGCCGAGCTGGAGTACCTGGTGAACTCCACCGCCGCCTCCACCGTACTGGCCGAAAACTACGTGGGGCTTCCACTCTATACAGGCCGGTAAAAAAATGTAACTACCGTATACACGTAAGCGTACAGGTTCAGAATTCCACCTCGGTACACATGGGAGTGACGGGGATGAAAAAAAAGGGAAAGATTCACCACTGGAATACCTCGCGCGGTATGGGGTTCATCCGCAGCCCGAAAACCGGTTATGACATTTTTTTCCACCTGAAGGACTACCGCGGCTCAACCGCTCCGCGCGAAGGCGAAACGGTGTGGTTTGATGAAATCACCTCCGGCCGCACCAGGCCGCGCGCCATCGAAGTCAGCACCGTCAGCGGCAACGCCGATGTGCACTCCCACCGGCCCCGCCGCTACATCGGGCGCAAGTCCAACACCCGGTCCTTTGTGTTGCTGCTTATCCTGTGGGTGGTGCTGGGCGTATGGGGCGTGTGGAGCTACCGTTTGCCGATGTGGGTGGTAGCCGCCGCAGTGGCGGTGAACCTGCTGACGGCACTGGGTTACGCCACCGATCCGCGGGGCAGCCGCAGCCGCCGTTGGCGCATCCCGGAGCCCGTGCTGCACCTGCTCAGTCTGCTGGGCGGTTGGCCGAGTGCGGGGCTGGCCCAAACCATACTGCGCTACCACTCCCACAACCCCGCGTTCGCCCGCCTGTACTGGGGCTCGGTGGGATTGCACCTCGCATTGCTGCTGGGCTGGCTGTTTTGGCTGCAGCCCCGGATGGCAGGCTATTGACCAACTGCCCAATTAACAGGCAGCGCAATCTTTCCCCTTTAAAAACAACAGCTTAACCTGGCCATACAAACAGAGTACAGAGTTACCCCCAAAGTTATCCAGTGCAGACGGGGAGAACTTTGGCGGAGACCTGGACTTTTGGCAATTGCTACCAAAAAAATAGCTGCCCGTGCTTATGGAATAAGCACGGAAGCCACTTTTTATACCTTGGATTTATAGCTAGGCCGGGCAGGCTTGGCCGGCTTGCCCGCGCCGTTGTCGCGTGGCGGCAGGCCGGTATGCTGGGTCAGCAGGCGGCCCTTGGTCACCGGGGAGGACTTGGTGGTCACCGTGGTGGAGTTCTTCTTGCGGGCGCTCTCGTAGCCACCGTCGGTCATCGGCTGGTAGGTGGGGATGAGGTGGTGCTTGCCGTTGCCGATCAGGTCGGCGCGGCCCATGGTTTTCAGGGCTTCGCGCAGCAGCGGCCAGTTGTTGGCATCGTGGTAGCGCAAGAAGGCCTTGTGCAGGCGGCGGCGGCGGTCGCCACGGACGATGTCTACGGTTTCGCTGTCGCGGGTGATCTTGCGCAGCGGGTTCTTGCCGCTGTGGTACATGGTGGTGGCCGTGGCCATAGGCGAGGGGTAAAAGGTCTGCACCTGGTCGGCGCGGAAACCGTTCTTTTTGAGCCACAGCGCCAGGTTCATCATGTCTTCGTCGCTGGTGCCGGGGTGGGCGGCGATGAAGTACGGAATCAGGTACTGCTTCTTGCCCGCTTCGAGGCTGAACTTTTCAAACAAGGTTTTGAACTTGTCGTAGCTGCCGATGCCGGGCTTCATCATCTTGGTCAGCGGGCCCTGCTCGGTGTGCTCGGGCGCTATTTTGAGGTAGCCGCCGACGTGGTGGGTCACCAGCTCTTTCACGTACTCGGGGCTTTGCACGGCCAGGTCGTAACGCAGGCCGGAGCCAATCAGGATCTTCTTGATGCCCTTGAGCGCGCGGGCGCGGCGGTAGATCTTGATCAGCGGGTCGTGGTTGGTGCCCAGGTTGGAGCAGATGCCGGGGTAGACGCAGCTGGGCTTGCGGCAGGCGGCTTCGATCTCGGGCGATTTGCAACCCAGGCGGTACATATTGGCCGTGGGGCCGCCCAGGTCGGAGATGGTGCCGGTAAAGCCCTTGACCTTGTCGCGGATGTCTTCGACTTCCTTGATGATCGATTCTTCAGAGCGGCTCTGGATGATGCGGCCCTCGTGCTCGGTGATCGAGCAAAAGGTGCAGCCGCCAAAGCAGCCACGCATGATGTTGACGCTGAAGCGGATCATCTCCCAGGCGGGGATCTTGGTGGTGCCGTCATGGCTACCGTTCTCATCCGCATAGGCCGGGTGCGGGCTGCGGGCGTACGGCAGGTCGAACACGGTGTCCATCTCTGCCGTAGTCAGCGGAATGGGCGGCGGGTTGATCCACACGTCGCGGGCGGTCACGCCTTCGCCGTGGGCCTGTACCAGGGCGCGGGCGTTGCCGGGGTTGGTCTCCAGGTGCAGCACGCGGTTGGCGTGGGCATACAGCACCGGGTCGGCCTTGACCTGCTCGTACGACGGCAGGCGGATCACCGAGCGGTCGCGCGCGGGCACCTTGATCTTGGCGAGTTCACGGGCTTGCGACCTTGCCAGGGCATCGCCCAGCGACGGGCTCATCTTCACCACGGCCTGGGCGGGCACGCCCTGCGGGTTCGCGTCGTCCTTGGAGCAGCTCGCGCCCTGCTCTGCCGCCTGCTCGGAGGTGGTCTGGTAGGGATTGATGTGCGATTCAACGCGGCCCGGCGCATCGACCGAGGTGGAGTTGATCTCGGTCCAGTCGCGCCCGGTGGGATCGTCGCTGCGGCGGATAAAGGCGGTGCCGCGCACGTCGGTGATGCTTTGCACCGGCTCCTTGGCGGCCAGGCGGTGCGCCACTTCGACGATGGCGCGCTCGGCGTTGCCGTACAGCAGCAGGTCGCACTTGGCATCCACCACCACACTGCGGCGGACTTTGTCGGACCAATAATCGTAGTGCGCGATGCGGCGCAGCGAGCCTTCGATGCCGCCCAGGACGATGGGCACATCCTTATAGGCTTCGCGGCAGCGCTGGCTGTAGACGATGGCGGCGCGGTCGGGGCGCTTGCCGCCAATATCACCGGCGGTGTAGGCGTCGTCACTGCGGATCTTGCGGTCGGCCGTGTAGCGGTTGATCATCGAATCCATGTTGCCCGACGTGACGCCGAAGAACAGGTTGGGCTTGCCCAGCGCCTTGAACGGGTCGGCGCTTTGCCAGTCGGGCTGGGCGATGATGCCCACGCGAAAGCCCTGCATCTCCAGCATGCGGCCAATCACCGACATGCCAAAACTGGGGTGGTCTACATAGGCATCGCCGGTAACGATGATCACATCGCAGCTGTCCCAGCCCAGTTTGTCCATCTCGGCGCGGCTCATCGGCAAAAATTTGGAGGTGCCAAAGCGGACCGCCCAGTACTTGCGGTAGCTGGTCAGCGGCTTGGCGGCGCGCGCAAAAAAGGAAACGTCGACGGGGGCGTTCATGGGAGTCTTTGTGGGGAGTAACCCTTGATTTTAAGGGCTGGACGGGTTTTGCGGCACATGGGCCCACGGGAAAGCCCCACGCGGGGGCGGCTGCGCCATCGGCTACGCTACCGGCCAGCCGATCCACCCCGTTTTTGCCCCACTGCATGCACCGCACCATTTTCGATACCCCGGTGGTCAACACCGTTTTACGCGGCTTGAGCATGGCCTTTTTGAAATCCACCGGCTGGCGCCTCGAAGGCAGCCTGCCGCCCAACATGCCCAAATGCGTGCTGATTGCCGCGCCCCACACCAGCAACTGGGACCTGCCCTACACCTTGATGGCGGCATTTGGTTTGCATTTGCGGATCTACTGGCTGGGCAAGGAGTCGATTTTCAAACCGCCGTTTAACGGGCTGATGCGCTGGCTGGGCGGCATCCCAGTGCAGCGCGTGGCCTCGGGCAAACTGGTGGAGGCCTCGGCCCAGGCCATCCGGCAGGCCGAGCACAGCTTGCAGCTGGTGCTGTCGCCCGAGGGCACGCGCAGCAAAACCCGCTACTGGAAAACCGGCTTTTACTACATTGCCCAGAGCGCCCAGGTGCCCATCGTGCTGGCCTATATCGACTACGGACGCAAAGTGGCCGGGCTGGGGCCGGTGTTCCAACCCACGGGCGACATCGAGGCCGATATGCGGGCCATCAAAGCGTTTTACGCCCCCATCCAGGGCAAGAATGCCAGCCAGTTCGAGGCCGACTGACGAATAACCCTATCACCGGCTGTGCTACAAACGGCGCCATGTCCGATGCAGCTACCGACTCCACGTATTTCAGCCAATCCGTCGCTAAGCTGGGCGACCACCGCGAAATGCACACCACCAAGCCGGTGTGGGGGGCCCAGGGTGTCAAGATTTTGGATGCCGGAGTCAAAGTCACCCCCCGGCTCTACGAACGCCTGGTACAGCACCGGCCCACTACCCCGCTGGAAGATGCCATCTCCATCGATGCCGCCGTCAATGGCCAAAGCTTGCGGGCCCTGGCCGAAGAGCTGCTGGACCAGAACCCCGTGGTGGCCCGCATGGCCGAGTTGCAGGCCGACCGCAGCCTGCTGCTGGACTGCCTGGAAGCGGTGCCGCTGCCCGACACCATTGCCTTCCAGCTCACCGTGGTGCGCGATGTGCACCCCCAGCTGTTCCGCTACCTGGTAGCCACCGCCATCACTGCCGTCTGGCTGGGCAACCACTCCAAGGCCACACGCCACGACCTGGTGATGCTGGCCGCCGCGGGCTTGTTGCACGACCTGGGCATGGTGCACATCGACCCGGTGCTGCTCGCCCCCGGCACCGACATCAGCCCGGAGCAGCGCCGCCAGCTCTATTCGCACCCGCTGGTGTCGGTGCTGCTGCTGGAGCGCCACGCCGAATACCGCAATGAGATGCTGCGGGCCGTGCGCGAACACCACGAGATGCTGGACGGCTCGGGCTACCCCGCCGGGCTGGCGGCCAACGCCATCAGCCCCTGGGGCCGGGTGCTGTCTTTGGCGCAGGTGGTGGCATCGCAACTGCGGCCTGGGCGCAGCCACGCCATGCTGCGCCTGTCGGTGCTGCTGCGCACCAACCGCCACCGCTTTGACGCGCGCCTGACCCAACGCCTGCTGCCCATGCTGCAGCGCATCAACACCGAAAACGCCCAAACCGCTGGCGGCGAGGCCATCGACAACGCAGTGGCCGATCCGGTGCACCACCTCAAGGCCATCTACCAGGCGCTGCTGGGCTGGCCTGCGGCCCTGGCGCAAGACATGCGCTGGTCGGCGGCACGGCGCACCGGGCTGGTGTCGATTGGCGACCGCTGCGCACGTATCCACCGCACCATCGTCGAGTCGGGCGTATCCCCCGAGCAGCTGCAAAGCCTGGATGCCGACTCCATCACCGGGCTGCTGGCCGACGAGCTGTCGCTGATCACCCGCGAAATGGCCTGGCAACTGCGTGCGGTCGAGCGCGAAGCGGGCCGGCGCTGGGCCGCCGCCCCCGGCGAGGCGCTGCCCGCGCCACTGGCGCAATGGATCGACCAGGTCGAGACCATTTGCGCCGATCTGGCCGAGAAAATATAAGCCCAATCACCCTCTAGCGCTTATTCCATGGGCGTTACAAGCTATTAAATAAGTAGCAATCAGCCCAGCCCCATGGCCCGGGTGATCACTTCTTTCATGATTTCGTTGGTGCCGCCGTAGATGCGTTGCACCCGGGCATCGGCATAGGCGCGGGTGATGGGGTATTCCCACATGTAGCCGTAGCCGCCGAAAAGCTGCACACATTCGTCCATCACCTTGCACTGCAGGTCGGTGGTCCAGTACTTGGCCATGCTGGCGGTGGCGGTGTCCAGCCGGTCCTGCAGCAGCAGCTCGGTGCAGCGGTCTATGAACACCTGGGCCACCTGCACCTCGGTCTGCAGCTCGGCCAGAGTGAAGCGGGTGTTTTGAAAGCTGGCCACCGGCTGGCCGAACACCTTGCGCTCTTTCACGTAAGCCACGGTCCAGTCGATGGCCGCCTGGGCGGCGGCCACGGCGGTGATGGCGATTTGCAGACGCTCCCAGGGCAGCTGCTCCATCAGGCAGACAAAGCCCCGGTTTTCATGCAGGCTGCCGCCCAGCAGTTGGTCGGCCGGCAGGTGCACGTTGTCAAAAAACAGCTCGGCGGTGTCTTGCGCCTTCATGCCCAGCTTTTTGAGGCGCTTACCCACGGTAAAACCGGGCATGCCGCGCTCCACCAAAAACAGGCTGGTGCCCTTGGCCCCAGCAGCCGGGTTGGTTTTGGCCACCACCACCACCAGGTCGGCGTGCCAGCCGTTGGTGATGAAGGTCTTGCTGCCGTTGAGCCGGTAGCTGCCGTCGGGCTGCACGGCAGCGGTGGATTGGATGCCCTGCAGGTCCGACCCGGCTGCGGGCTCGCTCATGGCAATCGCGCCCACCATGGCCCCGCTGGCCATTTGCGGCAGGTACTTGGCTTTTTGCGCGGGCGTGGCGTAGTGCAGCAGGTACGGAGCCACGATTTCGCTGTGCAGGCTGTAGCCGATGCCGGTGATGCCCGCGCGGGCCAGCTCTTCGATCTGTACCACCGAATACAGCTTGTCCACCCCCGAGCCGCCCCATTCCTCGGGCATGGAGGTGCACAAAAACCCATTGGCCCCGGCCTTGTGCCAGACGTTGCGGTCTACATAACCTTGCTCTTCCCAGGCGGCATGGAAAGGCACGATTTCTTTGTCGACAAAGCGGCGAAAGCTGTCGCGAAAAGCGTGGTGGTCCGGGCCGAAGAGGGTGCGTTCAATCATGCGGATGGGGGTGCAGGTGGAAGACCGGGCCAATGTACCGTAGCGCACCACCTTGGGGCCACCGCACGGGCCCAGCCTGTCCGGCGCGCATCCTCCATTTGGAGGACAAACACAAAAGCGGTGGCGATAATCCAGCGATGCACCCATCGCCCACCGCCACACCCACCGGTTCCTGCGCCCCGCAACAGCCCCAATCCCCCACCGACCTGTTTCTGTCGTTCACCTGGCTGGCCCTGCAGGGCTTTGGCGGCGTGCTGGCCGTGGTGCAGCGCGAAATGGTGGAGAAAAAGCGCTGGCTGACCCAGGAGCAGTTCCTGGAAGACTGGGCCGTGGCGCAAATCATGCCCGGCCCGAATGTGCTGAACCTGTCGGTGATGCTGGGCGACCGCCACTTTGGCCTGCGCGGGGCCCTGGCCGCCGCCACCGGCCTGCTGGCGCTGCCGCTGCTGGTGGTGCTGGCGCTGGCCCTGGTGTACGCGCAGTACGCCGAGCACCCGGCGGTGGTGGGTGCCTTGCGCGGCATGGGCGCGGTGGCGGCAGGGCTGATCTGTGCCACCGGCCTGCGCCTGCTGCGGGCGGTGCGCCACCATGTGATGGGCGTGGCGCTGTGCCTGGTGCTGGGGGTGCTGACTTTTGTGCCCATCGCGCTGCTGCACTGGCCGCTGGTCTACGTGCTGCTGCCCATTGGCGGCCTGGCCTGCGTGCAAACCTACCGTAAGCTGGCACCATGAACGGCCTGCACAGCATCGCCATGCAGGGCCTGGACTGGCTGGCCCTGTGGTGGCACTTCACCTCGCTGTCGCTGCTGGCCGTGGGCGGCGCGATCACCGCCGCACCCGACATGCACCGTTTTCTGGTCGAGCAGCAGCAGTGGCTGACCGACGAGCAGTTCAACACCTCCATCGCCATCGCCCAGGCCGCGCCGGGC
Source organism: uncultured Albidiferax sp. (assembly GCA_963512645.1). Taxonomy (GTDB): domain Bacteria; phylum Pseudomonadota; class Gammaproteobacteria; order Burkholderiales; family Burkholderiaceae_C; genus Rhodoferax_B. The sequence continues at coordinate 202,740 of CAUPNM010000004.1, forward strand.
CCGAATATTCTGTTTGTCGCCCTGATGGGCTGGAACGTGGGGCTGAACGCCGGTGGCTACGGCGCGGCCCTGCTGGGCATGGCCTGCACCATGCTGGGCATCTTGGTGCCCAGCACCACGCTGATGTGGCTCTCCACCCGCTGGGGCCACCGCAACCGCGAACTGCGCGCGGTGCGGGCCTTTAAGCAGGGCATGGCCCCGATCGTGATTGCGCTGATGCTCGCCACCGGCTGGCTGCTGTCGAGTGCGCAGCACGGTGTGGTGCGCGACTGGCCGCTGTGGGTGTTGACGGGCCTGAGCGCCCTGGTGGTGTGGCGCACCAAGGTGCACATTTTGTGGCTGCTGGGTATTGGCGCGGCCCTGGGGGCGACCGGCTGGGTCTAAGCGTAACTAGAACCGCAGCCGGTAATACACCATCGGCCGGCCCCGGCTCAGGCGCAGCACCACCCGCTCGTTCTTGTTGAGCTGCATGCCCAAGGCACCGCCCAGTTCGAACTGGATACCGCGCGCACTGGCGGCGCTGAACTGCATCTCCAGCCGGGTGTTGTACTGCATGGGGTTGGCGGTCTGGCTGGCGAGGCCCGGCACCGGGTCGGGCCAGCGGCCCAGGTGCTGCCACACGCCAATGCGCACGCGGCCCTGGCCCAGGTCGGCAGAGCGCCAGTGCAGGCCCAGGTCCAGCCCGGCGGGCGCGCCCGAGGTCAGGCGGCCATCCCCTGCCACATTCTGGCGCGGGGCGGTCAGCCCCAAGCCCAGCCCGATACCCGCCTGGGGCGCGGGGCCCGACCAGCCGGTCAAGGCGAGGCGGGCATCCAGCCGTGCATCAAAGCGTTGCAGCGAGGGTGCCGCTTGCGTGGCCAGCTCCAGTTGCGGCCCCATACCGAGGGCTTGCTCGGCATCTTGTGCCTGCGCTACCCCGTTGCAACACAGCAGGGCCAGCACCAGGCCACAGCGTGGAGACAAACGCGCCTCAGGGCAAAATGCAGCAGCGGGCATGGCGGCGTACCTTGGTGGAGACAGGTTCATTGTGCGGCAATGCGGCATTTATTTCAGCCAAGACAACGCAAAAAAAAGCCTGCAAAAAGCAGGCTATTCCAAAGATAAAAAACCCCCCGATTCCTAGAACTCTTTGACCAGCGAGTAGGTCAGCCCGGCGGTACCCAGCAGGTCCACCTGGGCGTTCCAGCCGCCCTCAAAACGCCAGCCCACCGCAGGCACAACGGCGGGCGAAAAACCCTTGTAATTGAGCGGAACCTTGTCGTTATAGGGCGGCTTGTAGCCGTACAAAACACCTGCCGACCACTTCAGGTACAGCTGCGGCAGGCTCTCGAATACCTGGTAGTAGGTCTTGCCCAGGTAGAGGTAGCCACTTTCCTGGCCAAACGAGTTGCTGAAGAGCGCCAGGCCGACAAAGCTGTTGTCCACGGTGGACTCGCGCTCCAGGCCCACCAGCACCACATGGCGGTGTTCGGGGCTGGGGCTGAAATGGGTGGTGTACGGGCTGAGCTCCACCCGCCAGCGGTACGGCACTGACGGCGCGGCGAGCTGGGGCGTATCGGGGGCGGTGGCCGTCTGGGCCATGGCGTGGCCAGCCAGGCCCAGCAAGGCACAGGCGGCGAACCGGTGGGGGATCAAGAATGCATCCATGGGGCGATGAAAAAATAAATGGCTCGGAGGTGCAAGGCCCACATCCATACGGATGCGCACAACCACGTACCTGGCTGCAGAACATTGTAAGACTATTGTTTTGATAGCTGCTTGCGCCTATGGCACGGGCACTGGAGGCCTATTTCGTGTCTATATGTAAACCACTGGGCTAGAATCCACCCACTCCGCAGCACTGCGGGGTATCGCTAGGGGTGTTGCGGCTGTGGAACCTGTTCCGAAGCCGCGACTGAGAAAGTCCCTTTGAACCTGATTGAGGTAATCCTCGCGCAGGGAAGCAAGTTCTACCACGGCGGCCTTCTCCGGCCCACCACGCCGTGCGGTTCAAGCCACCCTGCCAGCATCTTGCTTGGAGCAAATGAATGGCAAATTCAGTAAATTTTTACAACGAAGCCCTGACGCCGATCCCGGCCACAGGCCGTGTTTTCAGTGGCGCATCGCACGCCGCACTGTGGTTCAGCCTGGGCGTGGGCCTGTTGGTCATGCAAATTGGCGCCTACCTGGTGCCCGCCGTGGGCACCCAGCAGGCACTGCTGGCCATCGTGCTGGGCTCGGTACTGGGCGCGGGCCTGCTGGCCTGGGTGGCGCGCATCGCCTGCGACAGCGGGCTGTCCAGCGCGGGGTTGATGCACGCCACCTTTGGCAGCGGTTTTGCCCGGCTGCCGGTGCTGCTGAACATTGTGCAGCTGGTGGGCTGGACCACCTTCGAGCTGGTCATCATGCGCGACGGCACCGCCGCCATCGCCCAGCGCAGCCTGGGCTGGAACCTCAGCGGCACCCAGGGGGTTTTGCTCACCACCCTGCTGTGGGGCACGGTGCTTACCGCTTTGATGGCGGCCTCCATGCTGACCCTGGTGCGCAAGTTCATCAGCCGCTTTGGCCTGCCGCTGGTGGTGCTGTCGCTGCTGTGGCTGAGCTGGCAGTTTGCCCAGAAGCTGCTGGCCGGTGACGCAGCCGCCTTCTGGCACCGCCCCGGCGACGGCAGCAAGGGCCTGCTGTCGGCCATGGACCTGGTGATTGCCATGCCGGTGTCGTGGCTGCCCCTGGTGGCCGACTACGCCCGCCATGGCCGCAGCGGCAAATCCGCCATGACCGGCACCTGGCTGGGCTACGCGCTGGCCAATATCTGGTGCTATGCGCTGGGCGTGGTCATGGTGACCGTGGCCGCACCGGGCACCGACCTGGTCACCGCCCTGCTGCTGGCCCAAGGCGGCCTGCTGGCGCTGGGGCTGATCTTGTTTGACGAAATCGACAACGCCTATGGCGACGTGTACTCGGGCGCGGTGTCGGCCCACAGCTTGCACCCCAAGCTGAGCATCCGCCGCTGGGGCCTGCTGCTGGCCATGGGCTGCACCGCGTTGGCGCTGGTGTTGCCCATCCACAGCCTGGAGCCGTTTTTGCTGATGCTGAGCTCGGTGTTTGTGCCGCTGTTCGGGGTAATTCTGGGCCGCCTGGGAAGCCATGCCACCGCCTCGGTGCAGCGCCTGGTGGAGCCGGTGGCCGCCGGGCTGTGGCTGGCCGGTATTGCCCTGTACCACCTGCTGGCCACCTACGCGCCGCAGTTTGGCGCGGCCCTGCCCACGCTGGCCGTGGTGTACCTGGCCGCCTGGATGAGCCGCCCGCTGCGGATCACCTATGCACTACAGAAATAGTAGCTGCTCACGCTTATGGAATAAGCACTAGCGGCCTATTCCTTATAAATTTACCCTTTGATCACCTGCATCGCCACGGGCGCGAAGCCGTGGTTCAACGGGCCTTGGCCGTGCCCGGTGTGCACCCCGGCCCCACCGGTGATCGCCCCCAGGATGTAGGCCCGCGCCAGCCCCACCGCCTCGGGTAAGGCCTGGCCCTGCGCCAGGTAGACCGCGATGGCGGACGACAAGGTGCAGCCGGTGCCGTGGCCGTTGTGGGTGGCGATACGCACCGACTCCCAGCGCTGGCGTTTGCCGTCCGCCAAGCCCAGCACATCCACCACCGCGCGGCCCGGCAGGTGCCCGCCCTTGACCAGCACCGCCTGCGCGCCCATCGCCAACAGATCGGCCACGGCGGGCTCCAATGCAGCCGCGTCCTCCACGCTGCGGCCCAGCAGCAAGGCGGCCTCGTCCAGATTGGGCGTCACCACGGTGGCGCGGGGGAAGAGCTGGTCTACCAGCACCCGCACCGTCTCCTGGGCCATCAGCCGGTCGCCACTGGTGGCCACCATCACCGGGTCAAGCACCACCTTTTTCAGTTGGTAGTGGTCAATGGCCCAGGCCACCACCTCCACCATTTCGGGCGAATGCAGCATGCCGATCTTCACCGCGTCCACGCCAATGTCGTCCAGCACGGCCTGCAGCTGGGCTTTCAGGAAGGCGGGCGGCACGGGGTGGATGGCTGTCACGCCCCGGGTGTTTTGGGCCGTGAGTGCAGCCAGCGCCGTCATGCCGTAGCAGCCCAGGGCGCTGAAGGTTTTCAGGTCGGCCTGGATACCCGCGCCGCCGCCGCTGTCGGACCCGGCAATAGAGAGCAGGCGCAGGTAGCGCGGGAAAATGGGGTTGTCAGTCATCCCGAAATTATCGGCGAGCGAGTGTGATGTAATTCACGCCACGGATGAAACAGGGGTGTCTGGCCAACATGGCAGGACTGAGAAAAACCCTCATACCCGATCCAGATAATACTGGCGTGGGAAGATTTCCATCAACGACTGAGCCTCGTTTTGTCCTGCCTTGAATAGGACTTTCACGTGGCTACCAGCCTCACCACCACCATCCTCGGCGCAGGCCTGATGGGCCGCTTGCTGGCCCTGGCATTGGCACGCATGGGCCACCGGGTGCAGATGTTTGAAGCCGGTGGGCCGGATGCCGAAGGGGCCGCCGCCCGCGTTGCCGCTGCCATGCTGGCCCCGCTGGCCGAGTCGGCCATCACCGAAACACAAGTGGTCCAAATGGGCCAGCACGGGCTGCACCGCTGGCCGGAGCTGATCGCGCAGCTCGACGCGCCGGTGTTTTTCCAGCAAAACGGCACTTTGATCCTGTGGCATCGCCAAGACGCGGCCGAGGCCACGCGCTTCGGGCACCAGTTGGCGGCCACGCGCCAGGCATTGCCCAGCCTGCCCGCGCCCCAGCCACTGGATGCCGCCGCCATCGCCCATTTGGAGCCCAGCATCGGCAGCCGCTTTGCCCAGGGCCTATACCTGCCGGGCGAGGGCCAGCTAGACAACCGCCAACTGCTGGCCGCGCTGCTGCTGCAGTTGCAAAAGCTCGGTGTCGACCTGCACTGGCACAGCCCGCGCCAGCCGGAAGATTGCCAGGCGGACTGGGTCTTCGACTGCCGGGGCCTGGGTGCGCGCGGCCAGTGGCCAGGCCTGCGTGCGGTGCGCGGCGAGGTGCTGCGCCTGTACGCGCCGGGCGTGGACCTGCGCCGCCCGGTGCGGCTGGTGCATCCGCGCTATCCGCTGTACATCGCGCCCAAGCAAAACAACGTGTTTGTGGTGGGTGCCACCGAAATCGAGTCCGACGACCTCTCGCCCGTGAGCGTGCGTTCCAGCCTGGAGCTGCTCAGCGCCGCCTACAGCGTGCACCCCGGCTTTGGCGAGGCGCGCATCCTGGAGTCCAGCACCCAGTGCCGCCCCACATTGCCCAACAACCTGCCCGCCATCCGGCATTTAGGCCCGCGCGTGCTGCAAATCAACGGCCTGTACCGCCACGGCTTTCTGATTGCCCCGGCGATGCTAGACGCCGTGTTGGAATACATGGAAAAAGGGCACTCCGTGCTGGCGCATCAATGGGATCTTGCTATAGAAACTGTATGAACGTCCTGATCAACAACCTCCCCCACACCCTGCCCGTAGGTGCCACCCTGGCCGACGCGGTAGCCCTGCTGCAGGCCCAGCCGCCGTTTGCCGCCGCCGTCAACAAAAACTTTGTGCCGCGCGCGCAGTACCCGCAGACCGCACTAAACGATGCAGATCGCATCGAAATCATCCACCCCGTCACAGGCGGCTGAAACCATGACACCTGATCCCCTCATTCTTTACGGCGAAAGCTTTGCCAGCCGCCTGCTGCTGGGCACCTCGCGTTACCCCTCGCCCAGCATCCTGGGCAGCGCCATCGCCCGCGCCCAGCCAGCGATGCTGACCGCGTCGCTGCGCCGCCAGAACCTGGACCAGCCCGAATCGTCCAACGGCTTCTGGGATTTGCTGCGCCAAACCGGCGTGCCGGTGCTGCCCAACACCGCCGGTTGCCACGGCCTGCAAGAAGCCATCACCACCGCCCACATGGCCCGCGAAGTGTTCGACACGCCATGGATCAAGCTGGAGCTGATCGGCGACGACTACACCCTGCAGCCCGATACCCTGAACCTGGTAGAAGCCGCCAGCCGCCTGGTGAAAGACGGCTTCAAGGTGCTGCCCTACTGCACCGAAGACCTGGTGCTGTGCCAGCGCCTGGTGGACGTGGGTTGCCAGGCCGTGATGCCCTGGGCCGCGCCCATCGGCACCGGCAAGGGGCCCATCAACCCCTACGCCATGCAGGTGCTGCGCGAACGGCTCAGCGTGCCGCTGCTGGTCGATGCCGGGCTGGGCCGCCCCTCGCACGCCTGCCAGGTGATGGAATGGGGCTACGACGCGGTGCTGCTGAACACCGCCGTCGCCCTGGCCCAGGACCCGGTGCGCATGGCCGGGGCCTTTGCCGATGCAGTGCAGGCCGGGCGCAACGCCTTTCTGGGCGGCGCGATGCTGGAGCAGCACGCCGCCCGGCCCAGCACCCCGGTGCTCGGCACGCCGTTTTGGCACCACGCGCAGGAATAAGACATGCCCATCACCATCCCCACCCGCTACGCCGACATGGCGCTACCCGCCACGGACGAAGCGCTGCGCCTGGGTGCCTGCCTGCAGCTCGGCTTCATTCCTAGCGATGCCGCCTGCATCGCCCAGGCCTGGCAGGCGCAAATCGAACGCACGGGCAACGCCACCGACTGGCCCGACAGCCCGGAAGATTTCGGCCTGCGCCCCTGGCCGCGCCCGGATGCCTTCCCGCCCTGCCCGCAGCAGCTCGGCCTGTACGCGGTGCTGCCCGATGCCGCCTGGGTCGGCCGCATGGCCCGCGCCGGGGTGCCCACGGTGCAGTTGCGCTTCAAGTCGGATGACGCACAGGCGGTCCAGCGCGAGATCCAAGCCGCCGTGGCCGCGGTGCAAGGCACGCCCGCCCTGCTGTTCATCAACGACCACTGGCAGGCCGCCATCGAAGCCGGTGCCTATGGCGTGCACCTGGGCCAAGAAGACCTGGACTTGCTGCAGCCCGCAAACTTGCAGGCCATCCGTAGCGCGGGCCTGCGCCTGGGTGTCAGCACCCACGGCTACGCCGAGATGCTGCGCGCCGACCGCGTCAGCCCCAGCTACATCGCCCTGGGCGCCGTGTACCCCACCACGCTCAAACGCATGGCCACCGCCCCGCAAGGCACGGCCCGGCTGGCCGCCTACGCCCGGCTGCTGCGCCACTACCCGCTGGTGGCCATCGGCGGCATCGATACTGAGCGGCTGCCCGAGGTGCTGGCCAGCGGCGTGGGCTCGGTGGGCGTGGTGCGGGCGCTGACGGCAGCGGCCGACCCCGAGCTGGCCGCTGCCGAACTGGGCGCTACCATCCAGAAGTTTTTGGCCGCTGCGCAGAAACGTTGAAATCCCACGCTATAATTTGAGGCTGCAATATTCCTCAATAGCTCAGTTGGTAGAGCGCCGGACTGTTAATCCGTAGGTCCCTGGTTCGAGCCCAGGTTGAGGAGCCAAAATTCCAAAATGGGCTTACGCCAACCCGTAGGCCCTTTTTATTTCAGTTAACGTGAAACAACTTTCATGGCTCGGGGTGCTCTGCACCCGAGTCCATAAAAGTTAAAAGTATTAGTATTCCTCAATAGCTCAGTTGGTAGAGCGCCGGACTGTTAATCCGTAGGTCCCTGGTTCGAGCCCAGGTTGAGGAGCCAAAAACAAAAAAAGCACTTATCCCTCCCGGCTAAGTGCTTTTTTTATTTCCCATGCAATCACCGAAAGCACACATGTTCGACCCAAACGGCCAATGGATTCCCCTTGAAACCTATGACGACTTCGACAACGGCCTGGGCGAACTGATCGACCTGTGGTCCAGCGCCGACAAGTCCGTGACCCAGAAGACCAAGCAGGCCGCCCTCGCCCACTACAAGGCCGACCTGGAAGCCGCCACCCTGCAGTGGGCCGACAACAAAGCCAAGTCCAAGAAATACGCCGCCATCGCAATGGAGCTGGCCGAGTTTGAAGAAGTGCTGGTGAACGGCGCAGGCCCTGCGGCCTAAAACCACAACGGTCTGTACCGGGCTGGTATCTTCGGGCCATGCCTATCCACTCCTACGAACCCCGCCTCGGCCACGGGCTGCCGCACGACCCGTTCAACGCCATCGTCGGGCCCCGGCCCATCGGCTGGATTGCCTCGCGCAGCGCCGCCGGGGCGCTGAACCTGGCGCCCTACAGCTTTTTTAACGCTTTTAACTACACGCCGCCCATCATTGGTTTTGCCAGCGTGGGTGCCAAAGACACGCTGCGCAATATCGAGGCCACTGGCGAATTTGTATGGAACCTAGCCACCCGCACCTTGGCCGAGGCCATGAACCAGACCTGCGCCGCCGTGCCGCCCGAGGTGAGCGAATTCGGGCTCGCGGGGCTGACCCCGGTGGCATCGCAACTGGTGGCGGTGCCCCGGGTGTTGGAGAGCCCGGTAGCGTTCGAGTGCCGCACCACGCAAATTCTGCAACTGCAGGCCGCCAATGGAGACACGGTACCCACCTGGCTAGTGCTGGGCGAGGTGGTGGCGGTGCACATCGACACCGCGCTGCTCAAAGACGGGGTGTACGACACGGCGCACGCCGGGCACATCTTGCGTGGCGGCGGCCCGGCGGACTACTTCCACGTAGGGCCGGAGCAGCTGTTTCAGATGCACCGCCCGCGCTGACCCACAAGCCAAATTTATAAGCCAAATCGGCTCTCTGCGCTTATTGCATAAGCGCAAGCAGCTACCAAATAGATAGCAACGCTTATTTCACCAGGTGCCAGACATCCTTGAAGTTGTCGCCCTTGCGGTCGGCGGAGGATTTGTCGGTCTGGAAAAAGTACAGCGGCTTGCCTTTGTAGGCCCACTGTTTGCCGCCGTCGTCGCGGGTGACCAGGGTGAAGTTGCCATGGGGCTGGTCGGCGGCGCTGGCCATCAGCGGTGGCCACAGGGTGGCACAGGGGCCGTTGCAGACGCTCTTGCCGTTACCCGCCAGGTCTTTGTCAAAGGTGTACAGCGCCATGCCATTGGGGCCAACCAGCACGCCACCCAACACTTTGGCCGGGGCATCGGCGGCATGGGCCAGAAAACTGGCGCAGCCAAGGACCAGCGCAGCAATAAAGGAAGAAGTCGGCATGGTGTGGATTCCCAGAGTGAAGGTGCGAGGATAAATCAAGCGAGCCACCCTAGCACTGCGTGGTGGATGCCCGCGCCGCCCACTACGAGCCATGTAAACAGCAAACCGGCCAGCAGCAGAGGCCGCAAGCCCGCCCGGCGGATGGCCCCCAGCTGGGTGGACACACCCAGCGCCGCCATCGCCATGGCCAGCAGGGCCGTATCCACCCCATGAGCCACCTCCACCACAGATGCGGGCAGTAGCTGCAGCGAATGGAACAACACCATGCCGATAAAGCCCAAGGCGAACCATGGCACGGCCAGCCGCTGGGGGGCAGTTTGTTCACTTTCGCGGGCCCGCCAGGCCGACAGCGCCAGCAGCACCGGGGCCAACATCATCACCCGCACCATCTTGGCGATGACTGCGGCATCGGCCGCCTCGGGCCCGATGGCGCGCGCGGCAGCCACCACCTGTGCCACCTCGTGGACGGTGGAGCCCACATAGATACCAAAGCCGTGCGCACCGCCCGGCACCCACTGCGCCTGCAGATTCAGGGTGTACAGCATGGGGTAGACAAAAGTGGCCAGCGTGCCAAACACCACCACCGTGGCCACCGCCACCGTAACCTGCTCGGCCCGGGCCCGCAGCACCGGCTCGGTGGCCATCACCGCGGCGGCGCCGCAAACCGCACTGCCCATGCCGACCAACATGGCGGTGTTGCGGTCCAGCCCCAACCAGCGCACGCCCACCCAACACGCCAGTGCAAAGGTAGAGCCCAGAACCAGCGCGTCGATCAGCACCCCGGCCAGGCCGACGCTGGCAATGTCCTGCGTGGTCAGACGCAGGCCGTACAGCACCACGCCCAGGCGCAGCAGACGCTGCTTGGCCAGTTGTACGCCGGGCCCGCTGGCTGGAGCCCAGCGCGGGTAGACGGTATTGCCCACCAGCATGCCCAGCACGATGGCCAGGGTGAGCACGCCCAGGCCATGCGCCTGGAACGCGGGCAGACCACCCAGCACCATGGCGCAGGCCGCCAGCGCAGCGCACAGCGCCAGCCCCGGCAAGATGCGCAAACGGGGGGCCAGTGGGGATGCGAGAAGCGTGGCGGTCATGGTGGCGGGCGGGTGGTTTCGGTGGATGGAGCGGACTGTAAAGACCCCTGTTTAAACCGTCCAACAGCTTGTTTCTGTAATATCTACCCATCTAATCGGTAACCAGAAAGCCACCCCGCCATGGATGTCCTGCGCCTCACCCTGCGCCAACTGCAGATTTTTGTGGCCGTAGCCCACAGTGGCAGCACCATGGCGGCCAGCGTGGCGATTGCGCTGTCGCAGTCGGCCACCAGCTCGGCGGTGACGGAGCTGGAGCGGCTGCTGTCGCTGCAGTTGTTTGACCGCGTGGGCAAACGCCTGCTGCTCAACGACAACGGCCGCGCCCTGCTGCCGCGCGCGCTGGCCCTGCTGGACGGGGCGGCGGGCATAGAGCAGATGGCACGCGATGGAAGTGGCCAGGCCCAGTCGCTGCGCATTGGGGCCAGCACCACCATCGGCAACTACGTGCTGCCCCCGTTGCTGGGCAACTGGGCGGCCTGGCAGGCGGCGGCGCAGGCCAGCGCCTGGCAGTCCCGGGTGCAGATCGGCAACACCGGGCACATCGCCCGCGCGGTGGCCAACTTTGCGCTGGACGTGGGCCTGATCGAAGGTGCCTGCCACGAGGCCTCGCTGCAGGTCACCCCCTGGCTGCAAGACACTCTCGTGCTGGTGGCCGCGCCCACGCACCCGCTGGCACAGGGCCCTGCCGCTTCATTGGACGGTCTGCGCGAAGCCGTGTGGCTGCTACGCGAACCCGGCTCGGGCACCCGCGAAACCACCGACCAGGCGCTGCTGCCGCACCTGCACGCCTACCGGCGCAGCATCGAACTCGGCAGCTCCGAGGCCATGCAGCAGGCGGCGGTACACGGCCTGGGCATTGCCTGCCTGTCGCGCTGGGTGGTGCAAGACAAGTTGACTGCGGGGCAGTTGCGCTGCCTGCAAACGCCGCTGCCTGCCATCCAGCGCCAGTGCCATGTCATCGTGCCGCGCCACAAGCAGATCACGCCCGCCTTGCAGGCTTTCATCGCCTTCGCAACAACCCCTGGGAATGCTGCGCTGATGCAAAAGCACTAGAGTTTGGGCATTTCAGGAGCCCGCCATGCACCCTACCCTCTACGCCGTCGCCCTGGCTTTCGCCGCCAGCAGCCTGCCCAGCCAAGCCCAAACCGGCCCCGCCTGCCCCGCCGTGCTGCAGCACCAGTTCCCGCGCCTGCAAGACGAAGCGCCGCAGAACCTGTGCCAGTACACCGGCAAGGTGGTGCTGGTGGTCAACACCGCCAGCTACTGCGGCTTTGCGGGCCAGTTCGAGGGGCTGGAGGCGCTGTACGCCAAGCAAAAAGACAAGGGCCTGGTGGTGCTGGGTTTTCCGTCCAACGACTTCGCGCAGGAGGCCAAAACCTCCAAGGAAATCGCCGACTTCTGCTTCAACACCTACGGGGTGAAGTTCCCAATGCTGGGCAAGTCGGTGGTGTCGGGCGCGGGCAAGAATGCGTTTTACGCCGAGCTGGTCAAGGCAACCGGCCAGGAGCCGCGCTGGAACTTCTACAAATACCTGATCGACCGCAAAGGCCAGGTGGTAGACAGCTACAGCTCCATGACCGGGCCCGACAGCCCCAAGCTGGTGGCGGCTATCGACAAGGCGTTAGCGCAAAAACCATAGCAAAAATACCTGCCTTAAAACGGCACTCTTCGCTTATGGAATAAGCGCAAGCAGCTACAAAAACTATAGCTGCTTGCTTCTATCCATCAGTACCCGGCAGCCAGACCGGTGTTGCGGCGCGGGTCGTTTGCGCCATAGAAACGGTAGTTGCCGCGCGGCTTGCCTTCCAGGCTGGGCGCGCCGATCAAGATGGCCGCCAGGTGGTTGGCGGGCTGCGGTACGCCCAGGTTGTGGCCCATGCCTTCGAGGATCTTGCGGGTGTCGGGGCTGATGCCAAAGGTGTCCATATTGGTCATGTCGGGCAGCCACTGCTGGTGAAACCGTGGTGCGTCCACGGCTTCTTGCACGTTCATGCCGTAGTCGATGACGTTGAGGATGGTGTGCGTCACCGCCGTGATGATGCGGCTGCCGCCCGGGGTACCAACCACCATGACGGGCTTGCCGTCTTTGCTGACGATGGTGGGGCTCATGGAGCTCAGGGGGCGCTTGCCGGGTTCGATCTTGTTGGCTTCGCCCTGCACCAGGCCGTACAGGTTGGGTACGCCCACCTTGGCGGTGAAGTCGTCCATTTCGTTATTCAGCAGCACACCGGTTTTGGCCGCAGTGACCTTGGCACCGAACCAGTCGTTCAGCGTGTAGGTGACGGAGACGGCATTGCCCATCTTATCGACGATGGAGTAGTGGGTGGTGTTGCTGCCTTCGTGCGGGGCCACACCGGGCTTCAGGTCTTTGGAGACGGCGGCCTTGGTGGGGTCGATAGCGGCGCGGATCTTGGCGGCATAGCCTTTGTCGAGCAGGCGCTCCAGCGGGTTTTTGACAAAGTCGGGGTCACCCAGGTAGCTGTTGCGGTCCAGGTAGGCGTGGCGCATGGCCTCGATCTGGTAGTGCACGGCCTGGGCCGAGCGGAAACCCAGCTCCTTGAGCGGGTAGCCTTCGACGATGTTCAAAATCTCGCAGATCACCACGCCGCCCGAGCTGGGGGGCGGGGCCGAGACGATGCGGTAACCCCGGTAATCGCACTCCACCGGGGCCAGCTCGCGCACCTTGTACTGGTTCAGGTCTTCCTGGGTGATGATGCCCTTGCCAGCCTGGCTGGCGGCCACGATGTGGGCACCGACCGTGCCTTTGTAGAAACCGTCGGGGCCTTTTTGGCTGACCAGCTTGAGGGTTTTGGCCAGGTCTTTTTGCACCAGTTTCTGGCCGATCTGGAAGGGTTCGCCCTTATTTAAAAAGATGGCGGCGGATGGCGCGTCTTTCTTGAAGTCTTCGGTGGAGGTTTTCAGCATGTCCACGTCGCCCTCTTGCAGCACAAAACCGCGCTCGGCCAACTGGATGGCCGGGGCCAGCAGTTTGGCGCGGGGCATGGTGCCGTACTTGGTGCGGGCTTCTTCAAAGCCGGCCACCGAGCCGGGGATGCCCACCGCCAGGTAGCCATGGGTGCTGGCACCCTTCACCACGTTGCCATCGGCATCCAGGTACATGTTGGCGGTAGCCGCCAGGGGGGCTTTTTCGCGGAAATCGAGGAAAGTCTTGCGTCCATCGGCCAGTTGCACCGTCATGAAGCCGCCACCGCCCAGGTTGCCCGCTGCAGGATAGACCACGGCCAGCGCATAACCTACGGCCACGGCGGCATCGATGGCGTTGCCGCCGCGCTTCAATACGTCTACGCCAACCTGGGTGGCCAGGTGCTGGGCGGTGACGACCATGCCGTTTTCGGCGGCCACCGGGGCCACAGAGGCGGCCTGGGCGGCGCAGCACAGGGCTGCGGCAGTGGCTATCAAAGCAGGGCGAAAGTAGGGAATGTGCATGCGGAAGAGTCTCCAGAATGTAGGTAGGGTGCGGGGATACCAGGAAATAACCCGGGCCAATGTACCAAGTTCTCGCCACCGCCAAGTAGCCAAAAAGCGTCCAAAAGTACCCCAAAACCGACCGGTTTGTCGTAGATTGGCGGGCATGCTTACATCTCTACCGCCCTTTCCACTCCACCGCCGGGCGCTGCTGCAACGCCTGTTACTTGTTGTTGCGGCCACCGTCCCCCTGCACAGCCGCGCCAGCCCGCACGTGCTGCAGCGCCCTACCGCCATGCGCAGCGGTATTGCGCTGGCGGGCTACTGGGTCAGCGAAAAGCTGGACGGCGTGCGCGGTTACTGGGACGGCAGCCAGCTATGGACCCGGGGAGGCCAGCGCATCACCCCGCCCGCGTGGTTTACCGCGGGCTGGCCGTCTACGGCGCTGGACGGCGAGCTGTGGGCCGGGCACGGGGCTTTTGCCACGGCGGTGTCCACAGTGCGGCAGACCGATGCGGGTGATGCGGCTTGGCGGCAGATGCGTTACCGGCTGTTTGACCTGCCCGGGCACAGCGGCGTTTTTGACGCGCGCCTGGCTGCCCTGCAGCAACTGGCGCTGCCCGCCTGGGTGCAGCCGGTGGCCCAGATGCGCGTGGCCAACCAGGCGGCCCTACAGGCCCTGCTGCGCCAGACGGTGCAGGCCGGGGGCGAAGGCCTGGTGCTGCACCGGGGCGATGCGCTGCTGGCCCGCCCAAACACGGACGACCTACTAAAACTGAAACCGTTTGAAGATGCCGAAGCCCGGGTGGTGGCCCATGTGGCGGGCCGGGGCAAATATGCGGGCCTGATGGGGGCCCTGCAGGTGGAAACACCCGAGGGCCAAAGATTCAAGCTGGGCACCGGGTTCAGCGATGCCCAGCGGCGCGATCCGCCTGCGCTGGGGAGCTGGGTGACGTACCGGTATCGGGACACCAACCCCAGCGGGATTCCGCGCTTTGCGAGCTTTTTGCGGCTGCGTACGGACGCAGATTTGTAATTATTTAGGCAACAGAACCTTGTCGATGACGTGGATCACGCCATTGGACTGGTAGACATCGGCAATCGTCACGTTGGCGCTGCCACCTTTTTCGTCGGTCACCATGACCTTGCCGCCGCTGGCCTTGGCCGTCAGCGTGCCGCCGCTCACCGTCTTGATCGTGGCCATGCCTTTGCCGTCCATGATCATTTTGCTGATGGCAGCGGCGTCAAATTTACCGGCCACCACGTGGTAGGTCAGCACCGTGGTCAGCGTGCCCTTGTTCTCGGGCTTGAGCAGGGTGTCTACCGTGCCGGCGGGCAAAGCGGCAAAGGCGGCGTTGGTGGGCGCGAACACGGTGAACGGGCCTGCGCTCTTCAAGGTGTCCACCAGGCCCGCAGCCTTGACGGCGGCGACCAGGGTGGTGTGGTCCTTGGAGTTGACGGCGTTGTCGATGATGTCCTTGGAGGCCATCATGGGTGCGCCACCGACCATCACGTCGGCGGCCATGGAGGCAAAAGACACGGAGGCCATCACGGCGGCCAGGCTGAAAGAGGCAATTGTGCGGGTGGTTTGGATCGAGGCCATGCGAGGCTCGTGGTAGTTAGGAAACAAGCCGAATATGCGGCTGATACCAATACGGAGCGCGGCAGGGCTTTGGATTCAAACACCCGAAAAATTTATAAAAAAAGAGCCGCCAGCGCTTATTTGATAAGCGTGAGCAGCTCTTTATTCAATAGCAGAGCAAGGCGTAAGGTTTAAGGCGACGCTGAATAAGTCCCCGCGAGGCTGCGCGCACTGGATCGGGATGGGATGCTAGGCGCAACCCGCAGACATAGCTTGGGCTATGGCGAGGATCTGCAACGCCGCAGACCGCCCGAGGCCAGGGATGCGCAGACCGCGAGGGACTTGTTCAGCGTTGCCTTATGCCTTCACGCAGTCTGCGAAGTAGTGGTGTTTGCCGTTGTCGTCCACTTCTTCCACCAGGCCGTGGATATCGGTCTCGAAACCGGGGCACTGGGTGTTGAACTCGCGCGAGAACTTCAGGTAGTCCACGATCTTCTTGTTGAACACTTCACCCGGAATCAACAGCGGAATGCCCGGTGGGTACGGTGTGACCAAGCCCACGGTGATGCGGCCTTCCAGGTCGTCGATGGCCACGCGCTCGGTCTTGCGCAGGGCAATGTGGGCGTAGGCATCGCTGGGCTTCATGGCCGGGGTCAGGTCGCTGAGGTACATGTCGGTGGTGAGCCGGGCGATGTCGTACTTGGCGTACAGGTTGTGCAGGTGCTGGCACAGGTCGGCCAGGCCCATGCGTTCGTAGCGCCGGTGCTTCTGGCAGAACTCGGGCAGGATGCGCCACATTGGCTGGTTCTTGTCGTAGTCGTCTTTGAACTGCTGTAGCGCGGTCAGCATGCTGTTCCAGCGGCCCTTGGTGATGCCGATGGTGAACATGATGAAAAAGCTGTACAGGCCGGTTTTTTCCACCACCACGCCGTGCTCGGCCAGAAATTTGGTGACGATGCTGGCGGGGATGCCGGTTTTGGCGAACTTGCCGTTCAGGTCCATGCCAGGCGTGACGATGGTGGACTTGATCGGGTCCAGCATGTTGAAGCCGGTGGCCATCTTGCCAAAGCCGTGCCAGTTGGCCTTGGCGTTGGACTTGGATTCGCCCTTGATGATCCAGTCGGTAGCGCGGCCAATGCCCTCCTCCACCAGCTTGTCGGGGCCCCAGACCTTGAACCACCAGTCGGCGCCGTACTCTTCGTCCACCTTGCGCATGGCGCGGCGGAAGTCCAGGGCCTCGGCAATGCTTTCCTCGACCAGCGCGGTGCCGCCGGGCGGCTCCATCATGGCGGCGGCCACGTCGCAGCTGGCGATGATGCTGTACTGCGGGCTGGTGCTGGTGTGCATCAGGTAGGCCTCGTTAAAGAGGTGGCGGTCCAGCTTGACGTTTTGCGAGTCCTGGATCAGCACGTGGCTGGCCTGGCTGATACCGGCCAGCAGCTTGTGGATACTTTGCGTGGCATACACCACCGCGTGCTTGGGGCGGATGCGCTTTTTGCCCATCGAGTGGTAGCTGCCGTAGAACGGGTGGAAGGCGGCGTGCGGCAGCCAGGCTTCGTCAAAATGCAGGTTTTCCACGTAACCATCGAGCATGGTCTTGATGGTTTCGGTGTTGTAGAGCACGCCGTCGTAGGTGCTTTGCGTGATGGTGAGGATGCGCGGCTTGATGGTGTCGGCATCCACATGCTGCAGCAGCGGGTTGGCGCGGATCTTGGCCTTGATGGCCTCGGGCTCAAACTCGCTCTTGGGGATGGGGCCGATGATGCCGAAATGGTTACGCGTGGGCTTCAAAAACACCGGAATCGCGCCGGTCATGATGATGGCGTGCAGGTTGGACTTGTGGCAGTTGCGGTCGACCACCACCACGTCGCCTGGGGCCACGGTGTGGTGCCACACCATCTTGTTGCTGGTGCTGGTGCCGTTGGTCACAAAGAAACAGTGGTCGGCGTTAAAGATGCGCGCGGCATTTCGCTCGCTCTCGCCAATCGCGCCATTGTGGTCGAGCAACTGGCCCAGCTCTTCCACCGCGTTACACACGTCGGCGCGCAGCATGTTTTCGCCGTAGAACTGGTGGTACATCTGGCCCACCGGGCTCTTCAAAAAGGCCACGCCACCAGAATGGCCGGGGCAGTGCCAGCTGTACGAGCCGTCTTCGGCGTAGTCCAGCAGGGCCTTGAAGAACGGCGGCTGCACGCCCTCCAGGTAGCTCTTGGCCTCGCGGATGATGTGGCGGGCCACAAACTCGGGCGTGTCCTCGAACATGTGGATAAAGCCGTGCAGCTCGCGCAGGATGTCGTTGGGGATGTGCTGCGAGGTCTTGGTTTCGCCGTAGATGTAGATGGGCACATCCAGGTTCTTGCGGCGCACTTCTTCGATGAAATGGCGCAGGTTGAGCACCACCGGGTCGTGGTCGGGGCCGGGCGAAAATTCTTCGTCGTCGATCGACAAGATAAATGCGCTGGCGCGGCTTTGCTGCTGGGCAAATTTGGACAGGTCGCCGTAACTGGTCACCCCCAGCACCTCCAACCCCTCCGTCTCAATCGCCTGGGCCAGGGCGCGAATGCCCAGCCCCGAGGTGTTCTCGGAGCGGAAATCTTCATCGATGATGACGATAGGGAAACGAAACTTCATGCCGGCCTCCAGCCAAATAATCTTTAAATAACTTCCATGGCTCTCGGTGCGCTGCACCCGAGTCCATGAAAGTTAGTGCGAGGTAAAACTTAAAACAGGCGCGAAGTGTAAGGACTTCGCATGAAGCTTCCGAGGCGGCCCCCGGATTTGGTCTCAAAATGTGGCGACACAAATACAAGCAAAGGCACTCTATGGCGGAATCAACTGTGTGGTGGCTGTTGGCGGGCGGTGCCATCGTGGCCGAGCTGCTCACCGGCACCTTCTATTTGCTGATGCTGGCCCTGGGCTTTGCGGCGGCGGCGCTGGCCGCGTATGCGGGTGTCAGCACCGTGGTCCAAACGCTGATCGCCAGCGCGGTGGGCGGCGGTGCAGTGGTGCTGTGGCACCGCATCCGCAGCCAACGCCCCCACAACCTGCCCGCCAGCGCCAACCCGGATGTCAACCTGGACATCGGCGAAACCGTGCAGGTCCATGTTTGGCAAGCCGACGGCACAGCCCAGGTGCAGTACCGGGGTGCCAACTGGACGGTGCTGCACCGCCCTGGCCAAATGCCCTCCCCAGGCCCGCACCGCGTAGCCGAGGTGGTGGGCAACCGGCTGTTGGTCGACAAACTGTGAAACACTCAAAGATCTAATTTGGAGCCCTTATGGAAATTGCCATCGTCGTACTCATCATTGCCGCCATCTTCATCAGCCGCACCCTGAAGGTCGTGCCCCAGCAGCACGCCTGGGTGATCGAGCGCCTGGGCAAATACCACGGCACCCTCACCCCGGGCCTGAATTTTCTGGTGCCGTTTGTGGACCGCGTGGCCTACAAGCATGTGCTCAAAGAAATCCCGCTCGACATCCCCAGCCAGGTCTGCATCACCCGCGACAACACCCAGTTGCAGGTGGATGGCATCCTGTACTTCCAGGTGACCGATGCCATGCGCGCCAGCTATGGCTCCAGCAACTACATCATGGCCATCAGCCAATTGGCGCAAACCTCGCTGCGCAGCGTGATCGGCAAGCTGGAGCTGGACAAAACCTTTGAAGAGCGCGACATCATCAACGCCCAGGTAGTGGCCGCCATTGACGAAGCCGCCCTGAACTGGGGTGTGAAGGTGCTGCGCTATGAAATCAAGGATCTGACCCCGCCGAAGGAAATCCTGCACGCCATGCAGGCGCAAATCACCGCCGAGCGGGAAAAGCGGGCGCTGATTGCCGCGTCCGAAGGCCGACGCCAGGAACAAATCAACATCGCCACCGGCGAGCGCGAGGCCTTCATCGCCCGTTCCGAAGGCGAAAAGCAAGCCGCCATCAACAATGCCCAGGGCGAAGCGGCATCGATTACCGCCGTGGCCCAGGCCAACGCCCACGCGATTGAACTGGTAGCTGCCGCCATCCGCCAGCCGGGCGGCGAGCAGGCGGTACAGCTCAAGGTGGCCGAAAAGGCCGTGGAGGCCTACGCCAAGGTGGCCGCCAACGCCCAGACCACCTTGATCGTGCCCAGCAACATGACCGAGGTATCGGCCCTGATCGGCTCCGCCATGAAGATGGTCAACACCGCCAAAGCATCCTAGGAGCCCCATGGACACCCCCACCATCGAACATAACGTGCTGGGCAACGAACTGGTGCCCTGCTCCTACGACCCGCTGACGGGCTACTTCCGCGACGGCTGCTGCAGCACCGACGAGACCGACAGCGGCTCGCACGTCATCTGCACCAAGGTGACGGCAGAGTTTCTGGCCTTCTCGCTGGCCCGTGGCAACGACCTCACCACACCGCGCCCCCAGTGGCGTTTTGCGGGCCTGCGCCCTGGCGACCGCTGGTGCCTGTGCGCCAACCGCTGGAAGGAGGCCTTCGAGGCCGGCGTGGCCCCACCGGTTGTGCTCGAATCGACCCATATTCGGGCACTGGAATTCGTGTTGCTGGAAGATCTTGAGAAACATGCAGTGCCGGGACGGAATGCGGCCCATTGACTGCTATACTTGTGGGCTTAGGAACGGTGGATGAGCGGTTTAAGTCGCACGCCTGGAAAGCGTGTGAGGGTTAATAGCCCTCCGCGGGTTCGAATCCCGCCTGTTCCGCCAGAGGAAAATTCTAAGTTGTTGATTTAGATACAGAAAAAGCCACCTTCGGGTGGCTTTTTTGTTTTCTATCCATAGTGCTATCCATGTTTCTCACTGCGCTGCACTGCGGTCTCATGAGACTCCGTGCGACTTAGTATATTTTTTTTTGATGCGCAGAAGGGCACGACGGTTTGCCACCTTCACAATCCAAGAACACCAAGGATTGATGAATGCCACCATACAAAGCTGATTGGCGAAAAGCGGAACAGTACCCTCACCTCGGATGCGACGATGCACTCAAGTTGGCTTGGGAGTTTTTACGCAGAAACTCACACTATGTTGAGCATGTCGCCCAAATGGCAGCGCTTGCTGAAAACGAGTTTCTCAGTGGTTTGAAAAAAAGCTCGATGTCGAAACTGGACGGACTGGAGTGTTGGCCGCCAGCCGAGCCCGACGAAACGGCAAAAGACTACTTCGCTCGAACCACGGATAAGTCCAATGGCAAGAAGGGGCGCATTGATAAGCCCTGCAACACCTTCGTCAATAAGTGGTCGCTTGCCACGCCTGTGGCCGTGGAAACAAAGTATGACCCTAGCGTTATTCGTTTTTTGCCTCACAAAGTTGGCATCAAGCGACATGGCGATTTACAGACCAAGAGCTTCAAACTATTTTTGTACCCAAACGAGGTGGCGATTCGTTTTCGTTTGGACATGCGTTTGAAACCTCAATTAGAAGCGGCGAAGCGCAGACTCGATGCCGCCGCCGAAGATTTCGATCTGGCACTTGAACAGTTGACGATACCCAACGCAAACAGTAAGCCAACATTGGTGTCGTTGCGTTCCGCCCGTGAGCGCGAAGTGATGCGGCTGGCGCACTATTGGTTGCGGAGCTACGATGCCCTCACGTCAGACCGGATACTTCTTGGCGATGAAAAGCGAAGACGCGCTTTCAGCGCTGGTGAAGCAGAGATTCGCACATTTTTCACCCACGAGGTGACGGCAGCTCACGGGGTCCAAAAAAAATTCTTTGAGCGCGGGCTCGTCGATGGTTGGCATGATGCAGCCAACAGCTACATCAGCGGAATGAAATTTCTCACCTTGTTGAACGGTTTTGAGCCAAAGGAACTGGCAATGCATCGTGAGCTTTCGACGTTCGACCATGCCATCTTCGCTATGGGTGGAGGAAAAAAGACCACGTAGCGACAGCGTTACAGGGATAAGCAACCATCCTAATTACTGGTGTTGTAGTACGGGCTTCTTTAACTCAAGGAGCCCATTAATGGCCAGCCACGTACCAGTCAGTCCACCTCTTCAGTCTGTGGACAACCACCAACGCAACACTGTCCACGGACAAAGCAACGATGGTCGAATTCGTGTCAAGCTCAAAGGTCAAAACCATTTGGTCATCGGCACGCTTTCAGAGCGCCGCCCGTTTATTGATGGGAGCGGGCGGAAAAAGTGGTTCTGCAGCCTGATCGAGACCACGCCCGGTTATCAAGCGTCATCCACTGCCGATAAAAGTGTTATCGCGTTTTGCCCCACAACGGGTAAAAGCTACCGCATCGTTGGTCTGTTCAAAATGCTCACCCCGAAGCCCTTGATGTCATCACATCCGGTGGCAGACGCGTCACCAACAGCCATGCCGGTTGGCGCAGAGCAAGCTCAGAACCAACCGCCTTCAAAAATTCAGGCAAGCAACACGCGTGCGTTACGGTCGCATCACCTCGAATTTGACATGATTGCCGCTCAACGTGCAGCAGGTCTTGATCCAGATTTACGAATGGCCTTCATCACAGTATTTGTACGTGAATCAAAGGCGAACCTCTACCGCAAGATGGGGAAAGAGTTTCCATTGCCGCTGAAACGCCCTGATGGCCAGGTCAAATTCCCCCACCCTTGGCCACCCCAAATTCCCCCAGGCAGGACCGCCGGATTATGACGACTCGGGTGCGACGGCGATGCGTGCGGCGGCCTCCTTGAGGCGGTAGCTCTTGCCCTCGAACTCC